>CAYYDG010000005.1:72255-210039 GCA_964470555.1 uncultured Heliomicrobium sp. | reverse complement strand
GGACGCGGCGGGCAATCTGTACGTCGCCGACACAGCGAATGCGCGCATTCGCAAGGTTACGACCGCTGGCGTCATCAGCACATTCGCCGGCAATGGACAGATCAGCCAGGGGGGTGATGGCATGCCGGCGATCAACTCGCCTCTCGGCTCGCCCTACGGTCTGGCGATTGATCAATCGGGCAATCTCTTTTTCAGCGATTACAGCAATTCCGTCATCCGCAGGATCGGCGCGGATGGAATTATCACGACGGTTACGGGAATTGCGCCCGCGATAGCCGGGGAAGAGGTGCCCGTTTCATCGCTCACACTTGCAGCGCCAACCGGTTTAGCCATTGCCCCCGCAGGCGATCTTTACGTCGCCGAAAGCGGCAGAAACCGCGTGATGATCGTCACCGGTCATCGTAACGTTGCCAGCGTGCAGGCGGCCAGTTTTACCGGCCCGGCGTTGGCGAGCGAAGCCATCGTCGCCGCTTTCGGCACGAACCTGGCTGCCGCAACGCAGGTGGCGACAGAGTTGCCGTTGCCGACCGCGCTTGCCGGAACGACCGTGCGCGTGCGCGACAGTTTGAGCCAGGAGATGTTCGCCCCGCTTTTCTTCGTCTCGCCAGAACAGATCAACTACCAAATACCTTCTGGCATTGCCAACGGCCCGGCGACAGTGCTGGTCACCAATCAGCAGGGCGCGACATCGAGCGGCGACGTGATGATCGAGACGACCGCTCCGGGACTCTTTTCAGCCAACGCCGACGGACAGGGCGTGGCGGCGGCGACTGTGCTGCGCTTCAGGGCAGAGGGCGCGCAAGTTTACGAACCGGTCTCGGTCTTTGACCAAACGCTCAAACGCTTCGTCGCGCGACCGCTGGATTTCGGTCCGCCGGGCGACCAGCTCTTCCTGATTCTTTTCGGCACTGGTTTGCGCCGCGCCGCGCCCGGCGCGGTCAACGCGTGGATTGGCGGCGAGCCTGTAGACGTGCTTTACGTCGGAGCGCAAGGCGGATTCGCGGGACTGGATCAAATCAATCTGAGCCTGCCGCGCACCCTGGCCGGGCGCGGCGAAGTTGAGGTCGCGCTCAGCATTGACGGCAAAGCGACCAACACGCTGCGCATTGCGCTGGCCGGCGCGCCGTGCAGCTTCCAGGTCACAGCGCCCGGCCAGATTGTTCCCGCCGCTGGCGGCGGCGTCACTGTCAGTGTGGCCTCGGCGAGCACTTGTTTCTGGGCGGCGCGAAGCAATGCAAGCTGGATTGCAACCGATTTCAACGGCGCGGCCAGCGGCGCAGGCGCAGTGACTTTCAGCGTCAGCCCGAATGCCGGCCCGTTGTCGCGATCCGGCGAAGTCCGGGTGGCAGGCCAGTCTGTGAGCATTATTCAGGCCGGCGCGGAATCATCGCCTCCGCCGGCAGTGGCTGTGACCAATCCGAGCGACACAGGTTCTTTCACCGCGACGGTGCCGGTGATGAGCTTCGGCGGTACGGCGAGCGCGGGCGTGGCGTTCCTGACCTGGAGCAATGACCGTGGCGGCAACGGCTACGCCGGCGGAACGATCAACTGGACTGTGGCAGACGTGCGCTTGCAGTTGGGCGTCAATAACCTGACCGTCACCGCCTACGATGGCCAGGGCCGCACCGGCAGCGCGCGATTCGCCGTCAATTTCAAACCGGAATGGGAGATCAACACGGTCGCGGGCGGCGGCCAGAACGACCCCGCGCAAGGCGGACAGGCGACGAACGCGAAGCTGGAGTACGTAACAGACCTGGTTGTGGATGCTTCGGGCAACATTTACCTGAGCAGCGGGTCGCGCGTTTTCAAAGTCACACCGGCGGGCGCCATCAGCATCTTTGCCGGCGGCGGACAATCGGGCCTGGGCGCGGAAAACGTCCCGGCCACCAGCGTTTCCATCGGCTCTGCCGGCGGACTCGCGTTCGACCGTCAGGGCAATCTATACATCGCTGATATTTCCTATAACATCGTTCGCAAAGTTGATATTCACACCAATCTCATCACGACGGTTGCCGGTCGCAACGCGCCCAACAACTTCGGGTTCAGCGGTGACGGAGGCCCTGCGACTCAGGCGCGGTTGAACTATCCGCGCGACGTTGCGCTCGATTCGACGGGCAATCTCTTCATTGCCGATGTCAGCAATAACCGCATACGCAGAGTTGACGCGGCGACGGGAATCATCACCACGGTGGCGGGCAACGGATATAACGGCGGCCCGTTCAGCGAAGGCAGCGACGCGCTCACCACGGCCATAGGTGGGCCAAATACCGTGGCAATCGGTCCGGACAACAACCTTTACGTCGTGACGAACTCGCAAATCCGCAAAATCAATCCTGTCACAGGGAAGATCACCACCTTCGTCCAAAACGGCACACCAATCGGGAACGGCGGGGCGGTGATCAACCAGAGCTACTATCCACAGGGGTTGGCCTTTGACGCTCAGGGCAATCTTCTGTTCACGGACGGCATTCGCTTCAACAATGCACAGGCGCCCAAAGTCTGGCGTGTCGCAGCCGGGACCGGTCAGGTCGCCCTGCTGGCGGGTGACCGCGCGACAGGCCCGCCCGGCGACGGAGGGCCGTCCGTGCTGGCGCGATTGGAAGCGGCGATTGACGTGGCGGTTGACGGCGCGGGCAACATCTACATCGCCGACGAAACGCGCGTTCGCAAACTGACGCCGTTGCTCGCACCCGGCGCAGCAGCCAGCAAATTCACAAGGTAATTGATGCCGAAAATTGGCATTGCTGACGGCGAACGGCCAATCACACTTCGGTGGCCGTTTCAGCGTAGGAGCATGGGAAGTCAATGTTATTCCGTTTGTGCCTTCTTCTGACGATCCTCGCATCAACGACCCCTCTGCTCGCGTTTCACGGCGACTGCCGAGACGATCCGGAGGTCTGGAGTGAGGCGCAAGGCGGTTCAGCCGCCTGCCAGTTCGCTATCACTCCAGCCAATCAATCCTTCCTGGCTACCGGCGGGTCTGGCGCTGTGACGCTTACCAGTTCCGAGCTTCAATGCGCGTGGGCGGCGCGCAGCAACAGCGGGGGCCGTTGTTCTTCGCCTCGCCCAGCCAGATCAATTTCCAAATTCCGCCCCGGCGCATCGCCGGGCACAGCGGTCATTAGCGTTGCCAGTGGCTCAGGCGCGGGGGCGATGGACGTAATCCAAATCACGCCGGTCAGCCCCGCGTTGTTCTCGGCGGACGCCAGCGGAACGGGTTATGCCGCGGCGACAATTCTGCGAATCAAAGGCGACGGCTCGCAGAGCTATGAGCCTGTCGTCGCCTTCAACGCCGCTCAAAACCGCTTTGTTGCGCTTCCGATTGATCTGGGGCCGCCTGGCGACCAGGTCTTCCTGATCCTGTTCGGCACCGGGGTGCGCAATCGCAGCGCGCTTTCAACTGTCACGGCGCGGATTGGCGGCGAGAGTGCCGAGCGTCAATCTGGGTTCCGCGAAAATCGCGTCCGTGGGGCACAGTGCTCCACGGCGTGCGGTTGCCCAACACAACAGCATCACGGCTGCGGGGGCCATCGGGCACAGGTTGCCCGCCGCCACCAGCGGGGGTTGCGCCTCCGCCACTGGGTAGCGCATCGCCACCCACGCCGGGCGTAGCGCCACTGGCATCCGGCGCTAGACTGGAAATGGCTGTCTGATTGCTATTGATGGGCGCAATGCGAATTTGCGGGGCGACGCGCGTACGCAAGCCCCAATACTTGTCATTGCGTCCGCTGAACCTTTCGAGAATTTGTGTTTCCGCCTGTTTCAACACGGCAGGCGCAAAGCGCGAAGTAGTGGTGAGGGCATATCCTTCAAATAACGGTACTCACCGCTTCTGACTTGCGTGATATGTCCGCGCGATTGCCCGACCCGATTTATGATTTCTCTATTCCAGCCAGAATTTGATGTCGAAGGAATGCGTTTATTTTTCTGGCTCCTCCACTTTTTCCTCCGCCCTGCCGCAGGACATTGCCTTCAGATTTGACCCTGTCTACCTCGTTCACAAGTAGAAAAAGGAAATGAGTACCAAGAGTGAATCATTTCAACAATGCGGTTGTCGGGCGATGGCAAACCGCCCACGGCGAACACGGCAACCAGGCTTCGTTGACCGGGCGAGGCTGAAAGCAGGTTTTGAATCGTCGTCGAGCTTTCATCACAATCAAAGAAATCAGGTTTTGCGCCGCAACAGGAGATCACTTGCTGAACGGATTGCCGCCTGGATTCCTGGTGATCGCAGACCAGAATCAATGGGGCGTAATCGCCGATGACAACTTCAGTTCGATCCGGCAAAAAAACAGTGGCTGACTCCTGGTCCAACTGGCATGATCCGATTTTCATCACATTGACTCCTGGCTTAGTTGCTGGTGCTGCTGTCTGGCGAGGACTGACCGGGCAAGCGAGCAGTTTGTGATAGATCGGTTTGCAAATGAATGTTTGGCTTAACGCAAAAGGGCAAAGCATCAAGGGATCAAAGAAGAGTCGTTGGCAGCGTTGATCTGCCTTTGAATCCATCTTTATGCTCTTGAACGTTTGTGTTGAAGTGTTGAATCTTCCATGCACTCGAATGAAAAGCGATCTAAATCAGCTATTGGCGGTTTTACGCAAAACAGCAAGGCCGACGAACAACCCATGTCAATAGACATTGATTGCATAGGTCTGCTGAAGCAGTAAAGTAGCTGAGTTTGCAAAAAGAACGATTCCCACTGGCGGATTGTCAGGGCTGAATACCAAAGTGTTTAAGCGGATGACTGAATCTTGATGTCGTCAATTGGACAGCTAGCCAATCGGCGGCAAATCATACTTTACCTGTTTGGCCAGCGACAATTGAGCACGGAGCTTTTTTGCCATTACCGATGAAAATCATAACGCTCGACAACATTTCCAAACGTTATCGGCTGAGCCAGTTGGGCGCGCGGTCGTTTCGCGAAGATTTCATGCGGTTGTTTGCTCGCAATGGAAGCGGCAGCACGGATGAATTTTTTGCCTTGCGCGAAATCAATCTGGAAATCGAAGCGGGAGAAACGGTCGGATTCATCGGCGCGAATGGTTCCGGCAAAAGCACGCTGCTGAAATTGCTGGCGCGAATCGTTTATCCGACCTACGGCAAACTGAATGTGCGCGGATCGGTGGCTTCGTTGATCGAGGTCGGCGCGGGCTTTCATCCCGAACTGACAGGCCGCGAAAACATTTTCCTCTATGGTTCGATCATGGGCATGCGTCAGTCGGATGTGCGCGCCAAATTCGACCGCATTGTCGAATTCGCCGAAATCGAACGGTTCATTGACACGCCGGTCAAACGCTATTCATCGGGGATGTATGTGCGATTGGGATTTGCCGTTGCAGCGTTTATCAATCCGCACATTCTGTTGGTGGACGAAGTGTTGGCGGTTGGCGACGCCGCGTTTCAAAGCAAATGTCTGCAACGCATCGAAGAGCTTCGACGCAACGGCATGACCATCGTCTTCGTTTCGCACGATATGGCGGCAGTTGAGCGATTGTGCAGCCGGGTTTTTTTGTTGGAACACGGACAGCTCAAAACCGAAGGCGAGCCGCGTGAAGTGATCAATCAATATTACGACGCGCTTGGGTTGCCACCGGAGGAGCGACAATGAAGTTGAGTGTCATCGTCTGTACGCGCAACCGCGCCAGACCGCTGGCGGCGATGCTGGAACGTTTTGCCGAACAACGCTTCGCGGGCGATTACGAATACGAGTTGATTGTGGTGGACAACTGCTCGAACGCGGAATTCGGCGACACGCTTGCCGAGTTTGTGTTGCGGCATCCGTTTCTTGCGAATCGGTTGTTCATCTTGCGCGAAGACAGGGCGGGACTTTCACGAGCGCGCAATCTGGGGTTGAGCAAAGCCAGCGGCGACATCATAGTCTTCACCGATGACGATGTGTTGGTGACGGAAAACTGGCTGGATGAAATTCACCGCGAATTCATGAATCCGAATTTGTTTATGCTGGGCGGGCGCGTGTTGTTGGCGCGCGACACGTTGCAGGACGTGGCGATTTACACTCCCGACGAAAGATTGGAAACCAGATTCCCCAGCGGCGGCAGTTTGGGAATGGGCGCGAACATGGCGTTTCGCCGGGAAGTGTTCGACCGCGTAGGCTGGTTTGATGTGCGGCTTGGCGCGGGAACGTTTTTCGCCGGCGGCGAAGACATAGAACTGTTTTATCGCGCGTTGAAAGCGGGCTATGAATTTGTCTACGCGCCGAACGTGCTGGTCTACCACGATCACGACCGCGAAACTTCGGAGCAGGCTTGCCGGTTGATTTACGGATACGGCAAAGCCAACGCCGCTTACATCGTCAAACATGCGCTGCGCGGCGATCTGTATGCGATGCGGATGTTGTACTGGTTGATTCGCACCTTGCCGCGTCGTTGGCGTGAACAGGATGCGGGCGCGGTGAACACGATTCCGCGTCAGCGTGCGCAAGTTCGCGGCACGATTGTCGGGTTGCTGACTTCGCCGCTGACGATGCTGCTGTCCCGTGGTTCTCAGGAGCAAGAGCGAGCGTTTTTGTTATGAATCAGGAAACGATCGCCGTCTGGCGCGAAGCGCTGTTGCTGCCCGGCGAAACCGATTTGGTCGAAAGCGCGCTGCGCGAACTGGCGGAGTTTTACGGCATCAGCCGCGAAGAGGCTCGGCGGCGATGCGAAAACGCGCTGGCCGATTCCAAGCGCGAATGGGAATCCGCCGAACGGCGCACGCCCGAACAGATCAAACACTTTTACCGTTCGACGCAAAGCTATGTGTTCGAACACGTCTGGTGGCACGCCACAGACCCGGCGACGAATGCCGTCAATGTGGAATTGTTGTATTACGCGCGTCATCTGGGCGCAAACCGGTATCTGGATTTTGGCGCAGGCGTCGGCGCGAATGCCTTGTTGTTTGCCCGGCACGGATTCCACGTGACGTTGGCAGACATTTCTCTGGCGATGCTGGAATTTGCGCGTTGGCGATTGCAACGCCGAGGCCTGAATGCCAATTTGATTGATTTGAATCGGCATTCACTGCCGGACGATGAATTTGAGGTTGTGACGGCGGTGGATGTTTTTGAACACCTGCCGAAACCTGAAATTGAATTGAGGCAGATCAATCGAGCGATGCGCGTCGGCGGAACGCTGGTGTTTAATTGCCAAACTGCCGAAGACGACGACCGGCCTATGCACGTGTTGAAACGCGAAGCGCAGGTGTGGCGAGCATTGCGTGGGAGTGGGTTTCGTTCTGTAGAAGTGGCGGCATTGCGACAAATTGGGGTTTCCGCCGCTCGCAGAGTTTCGCAAACTGCGCTGGCTGGCCGTTGGCATGCGGCCTGCGACCGGATTCGATTCAGCCCTGTGTTCTTGCCGAACCGACCGAGTCAGCGTCAGATTCCTCACCCGATGTATCTTTATTTCGACCGAATCGAAAACGTATTGAATCCGAAAACGATCTGGCTGGATGTTGGTTGTGGACGTCATCTGGTTCCGCGCTGGCTGACCAATGGCGAAGCGATTGAAAGAAAATTGCGACCGATGGCCAAGCTGATTGTCGGGGTTGATCTTGATCCGGCTGCGCTGAGCGATAACCGTTCGTGCGATGTGCGGTTGCAGGTTGGAAGAGGGACGTTGCCGTTCGCCGATACGAGTTTCGATCTGGTGACGGCCAACATGGTTTTTGAACACGTCGAAGCGCCGCTGCCGTTGTTACGGGAAATCCGTCGCGTGTTGAAACCTGGCGGACGGCTGCTGGTGTTGACGCCGAACTGGCTGGACATTGTCACGCTGGCGGCGCGCGCAGTTCCGAATCGCTGGCATCCGGCGATTGTGTCGCAAATGGAAACCCGCCATCGCAAAGATGTGTATCCAACACATTTTCGATTCAATCGTCCGAACGAGGTCGAAGCAATGTTGCGCCAGGCGGGATTTACGCGCAGTCGAGTCGAATTGCTGGAACATCCTGACGTGTATTCGCACTTGCCCGGCGTTGCGCGAATTGAAACAGCCTGGCATTGGCTTGCCAAACGCTGGCCGCAATTGCGCGGCGTTTTGTTGATCGAAGCTGAATGAAAAATCAAAAGGCAAAAGGCAAATATCAAAAGTTAAAAATGAAGAAGCGAGGTTCGTTCCTTTTGCAATTTGATTTTTGATATTTGCCTTTTGGTTTTCTGTTTATGCCCACCGTCAGCGTCATCATTCCCGCTTACAACGTTGCGCCGTTTATCGTCGAAACGCTGGAATCGTTGTTTGCGCAAAGCTATCAGGATTTCGAAGCGATTCTGGTCAATGATGGTTCGACTGACGATCTTGAAGAAAAGATTGCGCCGTACCGCAACCGGCTGGTGTACCTTCGCCAATCGAATCGCGGCGTGATGGCGGCGCGCAACACCGGATTGAACGCTGCAAAAGGTCGTTACATCGCCTTGCTGGATAGCGACGATTTGCTGTTGCCTCGCTTTCTGGAAGTGCTGGTGGGAATGCTGGAACGTGATTCGTCGCTCAGCCTGGCATTTCCGAACGCGCGATATTTCGGTTGGCCGAAACACGACGGCAAATTGCATCAAGACGTGTTTCCGGTTGCTGAGCCTGTAACGTTTGATCGCGTGTTGCGGCGTGAATGTTACATCTTCGGCCTGTTGGTGTTTCGGCGCGAAGTCATTGAAGACGTGGGCGGGTATGACGAAAGTCTGGCGGGGCAGGGCGCAGAGGATTTCGAATTGTGGTTGCGCATGTTGCGGCGCGGGTATCGCTTCGGATTTACGACGGAAGTGCTGGCGCTGTATCGCTGGCGGCAGAATTCGCTATCAAACACCGGCGTGAAAATTCTGAGTTGCGTGGTGTCGGTGTACGAAAAATTGCTGCGTGGCGAACTGACCGAAGAGCAAAGTCAGTGGATCGAAAGGCGAATGCCGGAATGGCGTGCGCAGTTGAGTTACGCGCAATTCAAAGACGCATTGGCCAAAAGCAATTTTGCCGATGCTGAAAAACAACTGGCCGAAACGCGCAAGTTTTATCGCCAACCGAAACTCGCACTGCTTTCCTTCGCTGTAAAGGTTGCTCCAAAACTCGTTGCGCAACTGGTCAACCAACCGCCAACTGCCAAGCGCCAAACGCCCAAACTCAAAATCTTGCACGTGATTGATTCGCTGGACATCGGTGGAATGGAGCGCGTGGTGATTGACGTGGCCAATGGATTGGATGCGGCGAAATTTGACCAGATTGTGTGTTGTCTTTCCCGGCGCGGTGAAGCGGCGAATGAATTGCACGACGATGTGCGCTGCATTGATCTGGGTAAAGGCGACAAAGCGGATCGCTGGATGCCGTGGAAACTGGCTCGTTTGATTCGTCGCGAACGCCCGGACATCGTGCATTCGCAAAGCTGGTCGGGCGTGGATACTGCGTTGGCGATGATGTTTGCGCCCAGCGTCAAACTGGTTCACAGCGAACACGGACGCAATTTTCATGATTTGCATGGGCAAAGCTGGGCGCGGCGAATCGCGCGGCGCTGGCTTTATCAACGTGCGAATGCGGTGTTTGCAATCTCCGCCGAAGTGCGCGAGTTTTATTGCCGCCAGACAAATTTTCCTTTGGAACGAATGCAGGTGATTCCCAACGGCGTGGATTTGCGACGCATTGATGCTGCTGATGGAAGTGACGTGCGCGAAGAATTGGGCATCGAGCCGGAAGAGTTTGTGATTGGAACTGTTGCGCGGCTCGACAAAAACAAGGATACGCTCACGCTGGTGCGAGCCTTTGCGGAGTTGATGCCGATCAAACCCGACGCCGCGTTGAAGTTGCTGATCGTTGGCGATGGCGAACAACGGTCCCCGCTGGAACAATTTGTCAGCGAACGCGGATTGAATCGAAACGTGATTTTCGCTGGTGTGCGGCGCGATGTTCCGCGCGTGTTGAAGGCGATGAATGTGTTTGCGCTGTCGTCGTTGTCCGAAGGAATGCCGATGACGGTGCTGGAAGCGATGGCCGCGCGATTGCCCGTCGTGGCGACGGCGGTTGGGGCGTTGCCGGAGATGGTGGAAGAAGGCAACACGGGTTTTCTGGTTTTGGTCGGCGACGCTGCAACGATGGCAGAACGGTTATCTCGGTTGGTCGTTGACCGGCAATTGGCCAAAACGTTTGGCGAAGCTGCGCGGCGAAAAGTCGAACGCGATTTCACGCTTGAGCGAATGTTGCAACGATACACAGAGTTATATCTTTCCGTATTGAAATCATAAGGAGTCTGACATGTCGTTTGCGACAACGCCCTGAAACGATGAAAACGGCTGCGCCCGACTGTCCGACAAGCTGCCAGCTTGTCGTTGACCCTAACAAGCGTCAAATCGAGACCACGACAAGCTGGCAGCTTGTCGGACATTTTCAGAGGAGAAGGATTTTGAGAATTACACGGGTTTACACCAAGACAGGCGATGCCGGAGAAACTTCGCTGGTGGATGGCAGTCGAGTCAAAAAAAATGATTTGCGCGTGACGGCTTTTGGCGATGTGGACGAACTGAATTCGCTGTTGGGGCTGGCGCGCGTAGGGTTGCAGGATGCGCAACTCGATGACGCGCTGGGAAAAATTCAGAACGAATTGTTCATTGTCGGAGCCGATCTGGCCAGTCCGCTGACGATTCAGGTTCCGCGCGTTGATGAATCGCATGTCGTCGAACAGGAACAGTTGATTGATACGCTGATGGAAGAATTGGAACCGTTGCGCGAATTCATTTTGCCGGGCGGCACGCAATTTGGCGCAACGTTGCATCTGGCTCGCTGTGTCGCGCGCCGGGCAGAACGCAGCATCGTTGCCTTGATGGCCGAAAGCGAAATCAATCTGCATTCGCTGACATACCTGAATCGGCTTTCCGACCTGTTGTTTGTGATGGCGCGCGTCGCCAATCGCCGATCCGGCGTCAGCGAACATTCCGCGAATTTCAGTTCGCGTGGGAAGTAATGCGGCAAATTCTTATTTTCAGCGCAATTTTTCTGGCGGTTCCACTGGCGTTGTTCGCGCCGTTCACAGGCCTGATCAGTTACGTCGGCATTGCCTACGCGCGTCCGCACGAATGGGCTTACATGCCCAATGCGCCGATTTCGCTGGCCGTAGCGGTGGCGACGTTGATCGGATACGCCATTTTTGAACTGACGCGGCGCGCTCCGCAATTGATTCCGAATGGGTTGCTGCTGTTGCTGTGGGCGCAGGTTTCGCTGGCGACTTACTTTGCGTATTCGACGGAACTGGCTCAGGGCAAATGGATCGAATTCAGCAAAACGATTCTGATCGCGTTGCTGATGACGGCAATGGTGGATTCTGAACGGCGCGCGCGCTGGTTGTTGCTCGGCACGGTTGGCGCAATTGGGTTTCTGGCATTTCGCTCCAACGTAGGCATTTTGCTGGCTGGCGGGCAAGCTCGGATTTTCGGGCCTGGTGGTGCGTTCGAAGACAACAACGATTACGCGTTGTTGCTTAATGTCGCCGCGCCGATTGCGTATTACGTCGGACGCGCAGAAACCCATCGCTGGTTGCGACGGCTTTGTTATTCGTTGTCGGCGATGATGATGATTACCGTGCTGTTTTCGCTTTCGCGCGGAGGGTTTCTGGGATTGTGTTTTGTGCTGTTCGGATTGGCGCTGAAGTCGAAATACAAGTTTGCCGGAATGCTGGCGGTGGTGTTGGCCGGTTCGATTACATTTGTGTTGTTGCCCAATCGAGTCGTTGAAAGAGTCGGCACGATTCGCACGGCAACGCAAACCGATGAATCCGCGCAATTGCGATTCGAAGCCTGGCGCGTGTCATTGCAGATCATTTCGGATTATCCGTTGCTGGGCGTAGGGCCGCGCAACATAGTGGAATTGTTCAGTCGTTACCAGCCGGACCAGCAAAGCGGAGTGGGGCGCGTGTCGCACAATTCGTTTTTGCAGATTGCCGTGGATGCGGGCTTGCCAGCGCTGTTGTTGTTTGTGAGTTTGATCGGCTTGAGTTTTGTACGGTTGCGACGCGCGCGACAAACGTTGAAAGCGCGTTCGCCGGATTCGCCGCTCATTGCATATTCGCACGGATTGGAAGTGGCGTTGCTGGGTTATCTGGTTTCGGCGAATTTTCTGAGCCGTCACGATCTGGAATTGTTGTATGAAGTGATCGCGTTGGCGACCAGCTTTGCCGTGTTGACGCGCGAAACCGTCGCGCAAGCGAATTACGATTCGCCTGTGACTTCGGCAATTTCGGCCAGCAAATCGGCGTCGGCATCCACCGGGCAGGCGTAATACCACCAATTCTTTTTGGCGTTCCAACCTTCTTCTTCGGCTAGTTCATCGCCCCACAAACAAACGCTGGCCCGGCGCGTCAAACCTTTCATCAAATCGTCGGCCTGTGCGATGCGAGCATCGAAATTCATGCGCTCCGTCATCGGCGCGACTTCCAGCGCTTCTTCCAACAACTGGCGCGCGTCCAGATCGTTCAGGTAATCGTCCAGAGTCAGCGAATATCCGTTTTCCACCGATTGGACGATTTTTTCCCAGCTTTCGACCAGTCCCGCCAAACCGCGTTCGGCCACGTTGAGAGGGCATCCTTTATCAATCAGAAAATCGCGCACTTCATTGCTCATTGGTCGTCTCCTTTCGCTGATTGGGCTGATCCGCGCCTGCTCTGGCGTTTGAAATACGCTTCGCCGTCGTTCGGTTTGAAGTAGGTGCGAATAGTCAGGTCGGAATTGAACGCCAGAAAAGCCCCGGTTTTTCGGTCGAATCGGGTGATGACTCCGTCGGCTCGTCTGGCTTCCAGAACGTCGCCGTTTGCCGGGTGGTCGCGCAAGGTCTGCGCTTGCAGCAGGTATTCTTCCTTGCTGATCGAGCCGAATTCGCTGCCGTGTTTTTCGTAATGATCCAGAAACTTGCGGCGCGTGGCAAAGCCTATTTCCGCGCGCAATCGAGGCTCTTTGCCGGACGATGCAGGTTGAATTTGCTGTGGCGGCGAAATCGGCGCAGAACTCGATTGGCGGCACGCGCCCGCCAACGCCAGCATGATTGCCAGCAACACAGCAAACGCGAGTTTTGTCCCCCTGCCATTCGGAAACAGATTGGAAAAAGTCAGGCGCATAAAAAACAAAGACGAGTGGCTGCAACAGGTCGCCACTCGTCAACAAGTCAATAAATTCTTCCGAGCTTATCGGATGCTCATACCACCCAATCCCCCCAAACTGGCAAACGGATTTGTCTGTTCAGGAGGCGGAAGCTGATCCACTTTTTCCGGCGCCAAAAGTGACAACCGATTCACGCAGTTCGTGCCAAGACCCGTGCTGCGATAATCCTTGTTGTTGGCGATGCTGAAATACAACTCAACTGCTTCGCCGGTTTTGCCCTGAGCTTCGTAAATACGGGCAATGTTGAAATCAATCGAAGCCGTGGAGATTTCGCCGGGATTCGATTTCAGTTTCTGGTATTCCGCCAACGCCTCGTCGTTTTTGCCCATCGCTTCATACCGCTGCGCCAATGCCATTCTGGCATAAGCGCCGACGTTGGAAGTTTTCTCGGACAATTCCTTCAACGTCGCTTCGGCTTTTTCCGGTTCCAGGTAAACCTGATGAATCGCGGCATAATACCGAGCCAATTCTCCGTGATACGACGGGTAGTCGTTGGCGGCTTTGGTGAACGCCTCAAACGCTCTGCGGTGTTTTTCTTCTTCGGTGGTTGCAACGTAACCTTGCGGGTTTGCCGGAACCGGATTGGCGACTTGAGCTTCGTGCCAACGGAATCCTTCGGCCAGAGTTTCAGCCGCATTGTTGGCGCGACGCGAATACAGCATCCAGCCAATCCAGACCAAGGCAATCACGACCGCCGCAATGGTCAACCATTTCAAAATCGGGCGTGAATTGTCTTTCGCCCAAGCAGTGGTCGCCACGTACTGTTGCATTAATGGATCGCGCTTCAATTCTTGCGCGGAAACTCGCCCTTTAGCCAATGTAATACTCCTTCGGAAAGAAAATTGGGGCTGGTGAAGAAAGCGAGAAAATAGCGGCCAGATGGGGCGATGTCAAGCCGGGCATCTTGAATGAACGCTTCGTTTGGCATCGTGAACAATGCCAGTTACCATTGCCTCCCATTGGTGAAATGCACCAGAGTTTCAAAACACAATCTTTAATCTTATTTTCGCAGACCTGAGCAAATTCGGGCTGCCACAGGAGAATTCGTGATCAGACACATCGTCGCTTTCAAATTTCACCCGGAAGTTTCGCAATCCGACCGTGAAGGCTTTTTGGAAATGTTGCGCGCTTTGCCGTCGAAAATTTCTGAAATCGTAGATTTCGAAGCCGGGTTCGATGTCGTTCGTTCGCCGCGGGCGTTCGATCTGGCGCTGGTTTCCAGTTACGCCGATCTGGCTGCGCTCGACCGATACGCCAAGCACGAACACCATTTGCCGGTCATCGAACGCGCCAAAGAACTTTGCCAGCAAATCGTGTCGGTGGATTACGAGTTTTAATTCGTCGAGGTCTTCAGGAATTCCAGCCCGACGGGTTCACCGTCGAATTTCACTTTCAATCCGGTTGCCGGGCGGTAAGTCACTATGACTTGCCGCGCTGGCGACATGGCTCCGCATGTAAGCTGGGTGGGAATTTCAATCGTATGGCGAACCAGCGTCAGCTTTCCCCAGTCCGCTCGAAATTTGAATGTGCGCTGGTTACTGACCACGGTCAAGGTGACTTCGGTGTCGGAACAATCCAGCCGAGTCAGCAACCCCTGCACCTGTTCGCCTTCGAATCGTTTGCCTGGAGGCCGTGTCGGATCATCCTGGGCTTGCTTGGGCGATTCGCGTTCCTGACGCAATTTGAGTTCGGCTTTGGGCTTGGCCAATGCGACTTCGGCTTCGCGCAGGTCAATCGTCTGCAACAAAAACCGCGCTCGTTCGCGCAGCTCGGCGTTTAACCCATTTGAAGTAATTTGTAGAGCCGTTTGCCGAGCCGCGGAAAAGTTGTTCTGCCACAGGAAAATCTGCGCCTGCGTGTACACAAAATCTTCGCGTTCAGGAGCCAGTTCTCGCGCACGATGAATCAAGGCCAATGCTTCGTCGGCGTTTTCGCGTTGCGCCAGATGAATGAACGCCAGCGCTTTGTACGGGTCGGCGAAATTCGGCATCAACTCGCGCGCGCTATTCAGCGAATCGCGCATCTCGGCGACCGTTTTCTCTGGAAAGCGGGAAACGAATCCTTCCTCGTCCACATGCTCCTGCTGACAAGCCAGCGCGTGAGAATAAAAGGTCAGAAAATTTGCTTCGCCGGTTTGAATCGCCTGCTGCAACAACTGCCGGGCTTCGGCAAAACGTTTCTGTTTGATTCTGAGCATTCCAAGCGAAGACAGCGCCAGCGGTTGACGTGAGTCAATAACCAGCGCGCGTTCCAGGGCGAATTCGCCGCTTTCGGTTCGTTCGATGTGCCAGAGCAAATCGCCCAGATGAGCTTTTAACTCCGCGTCGCTCAATGCCGTCACGGTCATTGTTTCGTCGGCTTCGATTTTGCGGTCGAAGCTGATGGTTTGCGAACTGAGCACATTGCGACGGACGTATTCGCGCACCGCCGCCTCCAGCTTGTCCGGCGAAGTTTGAAAAAACTGGATGAATGCAGTTTCGGCGGAAATTCCGCCCGCCAACGCATTCAGAAATTGCCGAAACTGCGATTGGCGATTGGCGTCGCCGGTCATCAGATAATGCGTCAACGCCCACGATTGCGCATAAAAAATGCTTTTCTTGTCCAGTTCCTGGTAATACGCCGAGTCCTGTCCGATGGCGAGCAGCGTTCGCATCGAAATCCAATCGGATTCGCGCAATCGCTGCAAATGAACCGGAATCGCGCGCCCGATGACGATCTGTCTGCCTCCGCCTGCGACGGCGAACGTGCTGAAGTATTCGGCCAATCCTTCGCTCAACCAAGTTGGCAAAGATCGCTGGCCTCCTCCGGTCAGAAAATGCACGTATTCGTGAAAGATGACGGCTTCGGGGTTTTGTCGTCGCTGATCGGTGGTCAGCGTGATGTAGGCCGAATCGTTGTTGGTTTGCAGATAACCGGAAACTTCAATGGTTTTGCCATGCAAAAGCGGTTTGAACGGTTCGTAAGTTTCGTTGTTTTTGAAGACAAAAACAGTCACAGGCGGAGTGAAGCGCCGTTGCCAGATGCCTGAGAGCCGCGAAACAGCTTCGCGGAATTTTTCCAGTTCAGCGCCTACTTTGCGAATCTGTTTTTCATCGGCATTGCCCACCAGCGTGAAATGCCGGGAGGTGGCTTTGATCCAGGTTTCTTTAGCGGCGGAAACAGGGAACGACACTGACTGGCATGGCCAGAGCGCACAGAGCACGAAGATCAAACTGATAAAAGCTCGTCGCGTCATTGCCACTCCCTTTAAGAAAACCGATTCACGTGTAGATTGTTTGAACTTGAACGGCGATCGGAATATAGGTTTCCATCGTTCGAACAGTCAATCAATCAGATAGCCCGTCATTCAGTTTTGTTCCGGTTTCAGGAATTCGACGGCAATCGGTTCGCCATCGAATGCCGATTGAGCATCGGTCGAACTTCGATACGTGATTTCCACCAATCGGTGTGGTTTGAGCGGGCCGCAAGAGATTTCCGTACCGACTTCCTTGTCGAAGGTGATGAATTGCAGGCGATCAGGCGTTGAGGTGTTGAATTTCAATGTGCGGTCGCCAACTTTGACCACCAGAATGATTCCCTTGTCGTTGCAATCAATTTGCGTCAACTGGCCTTTGACTTTGTCGCCATCAAAGCGGCGACGAAGCAAGATTTTCTGTTTGTCAGCAATCGCGGAAGGCGTGTTGCCGGTTGTCGGTGACTGCGTTTCCGCGACTTGTCGCGCAGAGTTATAACGCGCATAGCTTTCTTCCATACTTTTGAGCGATTCGAGCATGGATTGTGCCTGCGCTAGCATTTGCGGGTCGCCCGAGCGAGCGATCGGTTCCAGAGCCTGCCGAGCCAGATCAAACTTTTGCTGCCGCATATAAACCTGCCCCAGCATAAATCCAACTTCCTGCCGACCTGGCGTCAGCATTTGCAGCCGTTTGAGGTGTTCGGCTGCCGAATCCAGTTTTTCGCCAGTCACCAGATTGACGAACGCCATCAGGTAATAAGATTCGGCAAAATTTGGCGCAAGCTGAATGGCTTTTTCCAGATGCTCGCGCATTGTTTGAGCCGATTCCGGCGCAAACGAATGCACGACATTGTTTTCGTCCATGCCTTCGCGGCTGAGTGCGAACGCATAATAGAAATGCACCTGATGATTGTCGGAACCCAAGGCGACGGCTTGTTGTAAATGTTGTTTGGCTTCGACGACACGTTTTTGCTGCATTCGTAATACCCCCAACGACGAATGCGCCAATGCCAGTTTGGGATCGAGTGTCACAGCCCTTTGCAAATACTCTTCGGCGGCTGTGCGGCGCATGTGCAGCAACAAATCCCCCAGATAATACTGCGCTTCGGCTTCACTCAGCGGAGCAGCCTGCATGTCGGTGTCGAATTGCAGCTTTTCATTCATGGTCACGACTTCGACTTTGTAGGCGCTGAGGTTGATGTAATCGCGCAATTCTTTTTCCATCGTTGCGTAATCGGTTTTGAACGCCTGCTCAAACGCTTCACCTTGCGGAACGCCTCTGCTCAACAAACTCAGGAATTGCGAAAGCTGTGGGCGGCGTTTTCCGTCTGCTCCCAGCATCAGGTAATGCACCAGCGCCCACGATTGTGCGTAAAACACGCCTCGCTTGTCGCCTTCGTTGTAATCGGCCGCACTTGTGTTGATGGTGAACAATTGCGACAGCGGCATGAATTTTTTCTCTCGCAGATAAAGCACGTGGTTGGAGATGACCTTGCCCAGCCAGATTTTCTTGTCGCTGTCGGTCACTTCGAATGTGCTGTAATACTCGGCCAAACCTTCGTTGAACCATGTCGGCAACTTCATCGTGTTTTCGTTGGTCAGCGAATGGACGAATTCATGAAAGACGGTTGCATAAGGATGAGAATCGCGCAGTTCCGCCGTCAGCGAAATGTAATTCACGTCCTGGCCTGGCTGGAAATACCCGGCGACTTCGCTGGTTTTGCCTTGATAAACAGGCATGAAAGGCCTGAATGACGCTTTGTCTTTGAAGACCACAACGCGCGTCGGCACTGAAGAATCAATTTTGGCTTTCGGAAACAGTCTGGAGAACACATCACGGAATTGCTCCAGCTTGACCGCAGCCTTGCGTATGTCTTTTTCGTTGGCGTTGCCAGCCAGAAAGAAACTTTTTGAGCGAACGCTTGTCCAGTTGTCTTTAATTAAGGTTGAACCGGTTTTCGCCGAAGTTTGAGCTTTTCCACCCAAAAATAACGCAAGCAAGACCAATGAAAGAATTGCCAAAGTACGGGTTGCTGAGTTTGCCAGGATTGAACGCTTCATCGAATTACCTCCGGAAAGAACAAAGGTGAAAAGCGAGTGCGGGCGTTTGAGGTTACCAGCACTGAACACTTGGGGTGGCGGGCGAACTATATTGGCCAAAGCGATGTGCGGTCAATCAACTTTTTGACGCAGGTTTCAGGAATCGTTCGCGCCGCCATTTAGCAAAAAGTCCTGAAAGATTGCTGAGTATGCCCAACTGGATGCGCAGCAGATTCCAGACTTTGGGCAGACTGAATTCGCGCGCGGCTTCTTTGGCTTTTGAGCCGAGCGTAATCAGATACCAGCCGAAATTTGTCGCCAACGAGCGGCGCGGATCGGTCAACGCAAAAATGAACTGACTGCGGTCGCAACGATAATCGCGTTCGCGCTGAATGGCTGCGTTCGCCTGCCAACTGCCGCCGCGAAAATGGTGAATGCGGCTGCGCGGCACAACTGCCGTTTGGTAGCCAGCACAAGCCGCTCGGCGACAAAAATCAATTTCTTCGTAAAACGCGAAGTAGATCGGATCAAGCATCCCAATCGTTTCGATGACTTTGCGTTTGATGGCGAAGCAGGCGCCTTCGACCCATTCGACCGAAATCCAGCTTCTCAGAAAAGATTCTTCCACGAAGTCACACGAAGATTCACGAAGAGAAGCAAAATCTTCCTTGTTCTTCTTCGTGTTTTCTTCGTGTGGCTTCGTGGATAAGAAAGGAAGATGCGAGCTTAAAGCCGTCGTCGTCCAACTGTTGAATTCGTTTGAGTCATAAGCAAGCTGAACCGCGCCGAGAATGCCGATCCCAGGTTCGCGCTGGCCGATGGCGATCAATTCGCTCAGCCATTTGGGCTGGACTTTGGTGTCGGGGTTCAGCAACACCACGTATTCGGCTCCGGCGGCCAGCGCCGCGCGGATGCCAACATTGTTGCCTTCGGAAAATCCCAGATTGGCGGCGTTGGTGATGAGTTCGACTTCGGGAAATTGTCGGCGAACGAGTTCCACACTGTCATCAATGGAAGCATTGTCTACCAGCACGGTTTTGAAATTTGCGTATTCCGTCGCGCGCAACGATTCCAGGCAGGCTGTCAGCCATTTGCTGCCGTTGAAATTCAGGACGATGACGTAAACCAGAGGCAAATTCATTTATGACCAGCGTTTCAGCAAAATAGCCGCGACAATCCATCGCAGCACGCGCACGTTGCAGCGATGGCCTAGAGCCTGGCGAAACTTTTTCAAGCAATTCCACCAATCGCCGCGTTGTTTGTAAGCGAATCCGGCGCGAATGGTCAGGCGGGCGAACAACACGTCTTTTTCCATTCCGCATTCGCGCCAGCAATCGGGAAAGAGCCGTTCGATTTCTTCAAGCGCACGCAACGGCAGCCGCAAGCTTTTTTCGATGTCGTCGCCTTCGCCCATCAGGTTGTGAGCGTGAACGCGGTAATACGCCATCGGTTTGGCGATGGCGCGAATCGTAAAGGCTCTCGCCAATCGCAACCAGTATTCGTAATCTTCGACGGCGACAAGCGCACGGCTTTCGTTCAACCAGCCTACGGTTTCCACACAGTTGCGTCGCATCAGCACGGTGGAATTCGGAATGTGATCGCCCAACAGCAAATGACAAAACGACGTTTCGCCCGTGAAGCCGATCTTGCCGCGAATCTGTTTTTCACCGCTGGCTCCTTCAAACGGTTCAACAAACATCAGGGCTTCGGAGTACGTCATTCCAACTTCAGGATGAGCTTCAAGAAACACGACTTGTTCGGCCAGCTTTTCGGGCGTCCACAAATCGTCGGCGTCCAGAAAGGCGATGTACTTTCCCGAAGCATGACGAATTGCCAGATTGCGCGCCGAAGCCGGGCCGCCATTCGCTTTGGTCAGAACTGTGATCTGGTCGCCGAATTCATTCAACATGTCCAGCGTCGTGTCGGTCGAACCATCATCCACGACGATGATTTCAAGGTTGTTATAAGTTTGGGCCAGCACACTCTGAATCGTCTCCGCAATAAACGGAGCCGAGTTGAACGCGGGAATGATGACACTGACTTTGGGCTGCATCGTTTAGTGTTGAGATCGCTGGCCGCGTAAATAGCCGCGCAGAAACGCCAGTTGCTGCAAATAATCCAATGCCGAAAACGCCAGCGCTTTGTTCGCGCCGTGTCGGCGAAAGTAAGCCAGAAACTGCCGAATCAGCGAACGAACGGCGACCATTTGTCGGAAAAAAGTTCGCGTCGGATGCGCGATTTGATAATCCGGCCAAAGCTGGCCGAGCAGGTAACGGCCTTCGCCGTAATTGCGAATCGTCCGCAAAAAACTGCCGACGGTTTGCCGGTGGTGATGTTGCACGACGGCTTTCGGCGCATAACGGAATTGATAACCAAGCTCTTTCAATCGGCGACAAAGCGCAGGTTCTTCGCCGCCGGGTTTGCGAAAGCGTTCGTCGAACAGGTTTGCCGCCAGCAACGCATCTCGTCGAAAGCAGGCGTTGGCGGTGATGAGGTATTCAATTTCGCCGGTTACGTTTTCCGCCGGTTCCATCACTCGCAGCAGATCAATGTATTCGCCCAGCAAACCATCATCCACGCTTTTGACCGAACCGCCGACTCCGGCAATGTCGGAAGAATCGAATCCAGCCAGCAAATGCTTCAACCAATCGCGATCCGGCAAACAATCGCTGTCGGTGAAGGCGATGAATTCCGCCGTTGCCAGACGCGCGCCGAAATTTCGCGCCGATGCCGGGCCGCCATTTGGTTTGAAGTGATAGCAGATTTGGTTTTCAAACGGTTTTAACGCGTCAGCAGTGTTGTCGGTTGAACCGTCGTCCACGACGATGATTTCTCTCGGCGGCAACGATTGGTTGAGCAGATGCTCGACCGTGCTGGCGATGGTTGCCGCGCCGTTGAACACAGGGACGACGATGGAAACTTCCGTATTCATCCTCACAGATTCATCAGGCGCGAAGCCGGGAAAGTTCCAGCCGCCAGCGTTCGGACGACCAGAAAGGCGGCCAGTAATGGCGCGCGCGGGTTTTCAATTCTTGATGGTAAGCCGCGTAATCGTCGCCGGTTTTGGCGGCTTCGTGGAAATTGGCGCAGGCCAGCACCTGATCCACGTTGACGAAATCGAATTGCCGGGCGATGCGCGTCCAGTAATCGAAATCCATGGTCAGATGCAGCGATTCGTCCAGCCAGCCGGTTTGTTCAAAAACTTCGCGCCGCCAGAAAATCGCCGGTTGGTGCATTTCGTAACCTTTCCAGAATTCCAACAACCGCCTTAGCCCTTGATACCGACCTCGCAACAATGAAGGCGGTGAACCGTCCTGATTGATGCGCAGACAATGGCCGACGATGGCGAAATTGCCGCTGTCGTTGGCCAGCATTCGGCCAACCGTCGCCAACGCTCCAGGCAGAAAATAATCGTCGCTGTTCAACCAGCAAAGCACATCGCCGGTGGCTTGCGCCAATCCTTTGTTGATCGCATGACTTTGACCGCGATCTTTTTCGCTGCTCCAACTGGTCAGCCACGGTTCGTATCGGCGAATGATCGCGACGCTTTCGTCCGTGCTGCCGCCATCCATAATGATGTATTCCAGCTTCGGGTAGTTCTGCAACAAGACCGAACGAATCGTCTGCTCCAAAAAGCCTGCCTGATTGAATGACGGCGTGATGACGCTGATTTTCGGCAACGAAGATTCGGTTGCCGGTTCGCACGCTTCTGTCCAAGGCCATACGGTTTGGCCAGCGGGCGCAGTCGGCAAATTGTCTGGCGGCGAACAGGGCATATTTGAATTTGAACCTGAAAAGGAAATTTTTGAGATGGCGTCAGGATTTTATGATGGATGAGGCTTGCTCACCACCAACCAGAAGGGAAAAGTTGGGTGAGGGTTGTTTCTATTTTTGGTTTGTCATTTGTCATTGCTCAAACTGGCGCTGAGCTAATGACAAATGACAATTGGGAAATGAGCAATGGAAAATGTCTCAGGCGGCGGTTGCCAAAGGGTAAAAAGCCGCTGGACGATAATGCTGGCGCGGCCAGGCTATCTCTTCGCCAAGTTCCGGTCGCCGCTGCATTCGCTCCGGCAACGACAATCGCCAGTGCAATTGTTCGTTGAGTTCTTCGGCGAAACTGCTCATCTGTTCTGGCGAAAACCGCAATGAGCGCATTTCCTGTTCGATCTTGCGGCGATAATCGCTGACCGAAGAATCCGAAATGCCGACCATTTCGGCGATTTCCATTTGAGAAGGTTCGTCGGCGTCAAAGTAACAATGCCACAACACACGCCAAAGCCGTTCGGTGCGTTGCGGATTCGAACGAGTCAGATTGCTCAAACGGTCGAGAAATTGAATCGCTGTCGCGCGTGCTTCGATTTCCTCTTCGTTGCGCACTGTGATTTCTTCAGGGTTGGCTTCAGCGGAAGCGAGCGAATCGTTGTAATTGCGTCCCTGTCGCTCGTCGCCGATTTCGTCGTCAATCGAAGTCAGCATCGGGTCGAAAACTGGCAACTTGCTCAACGCCAGTTGTCGCAACACGCGCAACGGAGCGGGCGAATCAATGGCTTCGAAGATTTCCACCATCAATTCCACCAGTTCCTGATTGCTGACGATGACCTGGGTTTCGCCTGTGCATCCGGTGCGGCGAAGATTGCGGCGGCGAATGTGTATGTTGGCGATCTGATCTTCAAACTTGCCGCAATCCAGCATGAGTTTGTCGTCGCTCCAATCGCTCAGCCCGAATACGGCATCGGCGGCCTGACCATACCGTTCCACCTGGTCTGGATTCTGTTTTCGATGACGGCGAAAACGGCGAAAACTGGGATCGGTGTCCAACGCCTGACTGATTCGGCGCACGATGCGATAATTTTCCGGGCGGCTGCGGCGCAAATTGCCGATCAACAGGTTGGTCAATTCAATCTGGAAAATTTCCCGCTCGATTTCAGCATCGGTCATGCCAGCGGCCAGGTAATGGTTGAACCGACCTTTTTGGAGCAACAAAACATATAAATCCTGGGTCAGGTCGTGAATGGATAAATGGGGAGAAGGACAGCCATTGTGCGAATTGCCGAGCGTGGTACGCACCAGCGGATGCGACGACACCATTCTGTGCAAGGCATTCCACAAAGCAGGCGCGTCGGAATGTTCCAGGCGTGTTTTCCAATGCGAGCCTTGCCCGAACGAGCGCTTGGCGGAGACAGGCGCAGGAAATTTCACCGGCACAAGCGGCGAAGTCGGAGATAACGGTTTCATTGTAATCCTGAACGATTTACGGGTCGGGTGAGTGACCCGGACGCCCGCAAGCGTCTGTGTGTGTATGTTCCCGGCGGCTTTCGGTCTGTTGCCAAAAGTCTTCGTTCAGCACGCGCGCAAATCAAGCGGGGCATTCATTCGTCAGGATATTGATTGTTGGGCAAGCTCAGGGCGGCAACGGAGTTTTTTTGAGGCCATTGACGCCTGTTTTCTTTTCGATCTTTGCGCTTGTGTCTGAGCCGGTGACACTGATGGCTAGATGTAGCGGCGAGTAGAGGACTTCATCGGTAAATGCCGGGAAATATGGGGCAGGCGAATTCCACGGTCACTGGTTGCTGAATTCATCCCAGTCGCTTTTCCGTTTGAAGAGGACTTTGGCGGTTTCAAAAGCCGGGATGCTTGCAAAACTTACCCGCTCTCTTTCTCTAACTATCAGCATTGCTTCAGTCTGTGAAATCAAAAAACTAAGCGAAAGCAAAAAACCAATCACAGGTCGAACGTTTGAAAGGTTCAATGATATTCAGATCGGGTTTTTGTTCAGGAGCATTCGCATACGCAGCCCAAGAAACAAAACGATTTCACATTTGGGGGGTGAAACCAGTTCGATTTTTGAACCGCTGAAAATACGCGGCAGAAACGCCGCTGCTGCAAGATGTAAGAACTGTTGTGAAGTAACAATCCTTACGACGCGCGCATTATAGACAGAAGCTTTGCGAACTGACCAGCGGTTTTTTGCCAGGAAGCCGTTTGTCGGGAAGTTTTTCTGTTAAAACCTGACAACAGAGCGACGAAATTGTCGGTGTGTTGTCGCTGGCTTTTGCTGGCGGGGAATGGCTTGCCTATAATGCGCGCCTTGTTTCGAGAGCGGGCAAGCTGCCAGCTTGTCCCGTCCGTTCTGTAAAGACCAAAAATCGAAAAATTGGGCAAGCTGGCAGCTTGCCCCATTTCTGTTACGAGGAAAGACCCCATTGGCGCTGAAAGACCTGATTTCCATTAATGACCTGACGCCGAAAGAAGTCCGGCAGATTTTCGTTCTGACTGCCGATTTGAAAACCAATCCACGCAATTACAGCCAGTCGCTGGCCGGATGCAGCGTTGCGCTGATTTTTGAAAAACCGAGTTTGCGCACGCGCGTGACCTTCGATCTGGGCGCGACGCAAATGGGCGCTTCGTGCGTTTATCTGGATCACCAAAATGTCCGGCTTGGCGAACGCGAATCCGTCAAGGATATGGCGCTCAATCTGGAACGCTGGGTGGACATCATCGTCGCGCGAACGTACAGCCACGAAACCGTAATCGAACTGGCGGCACATTCGTCCGTTCCGGTCATCAACGGGTTGTCGGAATTTTCGCATCCGTGCCAGGGGCTGACCGATTACTTCACGTTGACGGAAAAAGTCGGCGACGATTTGAGCGGGTTTCACATTGCCTATGTCGGCGACGGCAACAACACTGCGCATTCGCTGATTTTCGGCGCGGCGAAACTCGGCGCGCACATCAGCATCGGCTGTCCCAAAGGTTATGAACCGGACGCCGACGTATTGAAAGTAGCGCGCAAGGAAGCCAAAAAGACCGGCGCGAAAATTCAGGTTTTCCACGATCCGTTTGAAGCCGTTGACGGCGCGCAGGCTGTGTATACGGATGTCTGGGCTTCGATGGGTTTTGAAGCCGAAACCGAACGTCGTCGTGAAATCTTTTCGCCGTTCCGCGTCACCAGAAAGCTGATGAAGGCCGCCGCCAAAGACGCATTTTTCATGCACTGTCTGCCGGCTCACCGTGGCGATGAAGTGGACGCCGATGTGATAGACAGTAAATGCTCGATTGTGTACGACGAAGCGGAAAACCGGCTGCACACGCAAAAAGGAATAATGCTGACCTTGGCACAGGCGAATCGGTGATCTGATTTCTGTTTGTCGTCAAAGCGATTGTTCACTTGAAATTCATTTGTGGCTGAAATCCATCCCAGAGAGGTTGACGAACAGGCGATATGCATATTGATACAAAAAAATACAACGCATCCCAAACTGCCAGCGATGGTCAAATCTGCGATCTGCTGGCAACAGAGATCAAGCGCGGATTGCCAGAAGCCGAAAACAAAGTCTGGCACGCGCACCCGGTCTGGTTCCTGGATGGCAATCCCATTGTTGGATACAGCAAACTCAAAAACTGTGTTCGTCTGCTTTTCTGGAGTGGTCAGTCTTTTGAAACCCCTGGACTGGAAAAAGAGGGAAAATTCAAGGCGGCAGAGGCGAGGTATACGTTTCCAGAACAGGTAGATGTAAAGCTATTGAGAAAGTGGTTATCGGAGGCTCGTGAAATACAGTGGGATTACAAAAATATCGTTCGTCGTAAAGGCAGATTGGAACGGCTGAAATAAAGGCTCTCAGCATTTGTCATCAATTGTCGCATCACAATGCCAGGCAGCCGACCTTTTATCTGTTGCGCTTTGATTGGTCGGCTGATGGCTGATTTCAGGTCACAGGAGAATTGCCCATGTCCAACATACTTCGAAATGCGCTTGCCGTCATTGCAGGAATTGTCATCGGCGGAATCGTCAACATGGCGATCATCACCGTCAGTCCGTCGCTCATTCCTCCGCCCGCGGGTGTGGACGTGAGCAACGCCGAAAGCCTGAGCAAGGCGATGCATCTATTTGAGCCGCGGCATTTCATAATGCCGTTTCTGGCGCATGCTGTTGGCACGCTGGCCGGCGCGTTGGTCGCTTATATGATTGCCGCGAATCACAAGACGAAAATTGCTTATGCGGTCGGCGTTTTCTTTCTCGCTGGCGGCATCGCGGCCAGTTTCATGATTCCCGCTCCGACCTGGTTCATAGCGCTTGACCTGCTGCTTGCATACCTGCCAATGGCCTGGTTGGGAATTCAGATTGGAACTCGCCTGAAGCGTTGAGGAATTGCGGGGCGGAAAAACGAAGTCAGACGATAAGGCGCAATCCGACCTGTAATCCTGCCCACAAAGCGCGCGTGTTCTCGGTAATCAATCATCAATTCTCTTCATCGGGCGCAGTTACAACTCTTTTCAAAGAGCATCTTGAAGCGGTCAGCATCGGGTAGTAGCATACGGCTTGGCTTTCGATGACCATTGCGTCGCGTCAATTCCGGCGTACCCACTCAATCGAAAAAACAATGTAAAGAGATCGAACAACCAAAAGAGGATTCCGATGACCCCGCTCGCGCCCGGCAAGACACTTTCTCACTACCGCATTATCGAACAGCTTGGACAGGGCGGGCAGGCGACGGCTTACAAAGCCGAGGACACACGCCTGAATCGTCCGGTTGTTCTGAAAACCCTGCTGCCCGAACTCGCTGCCAGCCAGACGGCTCGCCGCCGATTTGAGCGCGAAGCCAAACTCGCGTCCGTGCTCGATCATCCCAACATCTGCGCCATTTTCGACATCGGCGAAAGCGAAGGCTGGTTTTTCATTGTCATGCCGTTCATTCCCGGACGCACCTTGAAACAGGTGGTCAAGGGGCAACCGCTGGAACTTCGCAGCGCACTTTCCATCGCCATTCAAATCGCCGACGCGCTGGTGGCGGCTCACACGCGCGGCATCGTTCACCGCGACATCAAACCGTCGAACATCATCGTCAACGATCAGGGACAGGTGAAGGTGCTGGATTTCGGCCTGGCCAAAATGCTGGGCAGCGATGAAGTGTATGATCCAGACAAATCCATGACTGAACTCGGCGTGCCTTATGGAACGATGGGTTACGGTTCGCCGGAACAGGCCGCCGGAGAGCGCGTGGATCATCGAACGGACGTGTTCAGTCTGGGCGTGTTGCTTTACGAAATGGTCACCGGGCGTCAACCGTTCACCGGTCGTCACCGGATCGAAATTCTGCACGCGGTCATCAACAAAGACCCCGACCCGGTTTGCGACGATTGCCCCATCGCGCCGGATCGCCTGCAAGCCATCATTGACCGCGCGTTGGCCAAAAATCCGAAAGACCGGTTTTCGACGATGGCCGAAATGCTGGAAGAGTTGAAAATCCAGATGCGCGAATTGACCGGCGAATCCGTCGCGCCAAACGATGTCGCAGGAAAGCCGGTTGTCCCACAGCAAGCGCGCGCTTCGTGGCGGTTGACCGGCGCGCTCGGCAAAGTCTTTGGCGGAGGCTTGTTTGGCAAAAAACGCAACGGCCAGTCCGGCAACAGCCAATCGCCGACACGGTCTGCAAGCCAATCATCAGCGGAACCTCGTTCAGCGTCTTCAAGCTCCAACAGTCTTAGCAGCAGTTCCGGCACAACGTCGCGTCCGCCTTCCTGGGGAACAGAAGGCAAACGCACCATCGCTGTATTGCCGTTCAAAAACCTGTCGGGCAATGCCGAAGACAACTTTTACGAAATCTCGCTGGCCGACGGCATCATCGCCGAACTGGCGCATCTGCGTTCCCTGGTCGTTCGGCCTTCGCAATACATTGCGCGATACGCCGGGCAGACGCCCGAACCGCGACAGGTCGGCGAAGACCTGGCCGTGAGCACGGTGCTGGTGGGCAGTTTCATCAAAGCCTCTGAACGCTTTCGCGTGACGACTCAATTGCTGGCCACGTCCACGGGCGAAATTTTGTGGAGCGACAAGATTGACCTGGCCGCCAATGATCTGTTGACGATTCAGGACACCATCGCCGAACGGGTCATCGCCGGATTGAAGCTGAAATTGACCGACGAAGAGCAGCAGAAAATCGAAAAACCGTTGACGACCAACGCCGAAGCTTACGAATTTTATCTGCGCGGACGCGATTTGATGTTCAAATACATTTCGCACAGTTTCGACGATCACGACCTGGACGTGGCGATCAAAATGCTGGAAGAAGCCGTCCGGCTCGATCCGAATTTTGCGCGGGCGCATTACACGCTGGGGCGTTGTCTGGTGCATCACGGGCAAGGGTATGGCGGGCAGCATTATTTTGATTTGGCTGAAGCTTCGTTGATGCGCGCGTTGGAACTCGATCCGAAGCTGGCCGGTGCGCGGTTGCAAATGGTGTATGTGTATTTGAACAAGGGCGAACGCGAAAAAGCGTTGGCGACATTGGCCGATGCGCGGCGCGAAGCTCCGCACGATCCGACGGTCTTCATCATCGCCGGTATGGTTTACCGGTTGAGCGGACTGTATGACCGCGCGCTGAAACAATACGACAAATTGCTGGAAATCAATCCGCGCGACATCGTCATTGCCAGTTACAACCGCGGGCGGTTGTATACCTATCGCCACGAATTCGACCGTGCCATTGCCGAATTTGAAAAAGGGCGCGCCGTCGAACCAGACCATCCGCTGATTAACTCTTTTTTGGCGATCACCTATTTCAACATGGGCGATCTGGATCGTTGCCAGACGCTGACCGAAGAAGTGTTGCGCCAACATCCGAATTTCGACCCGATGCAAATTGTGCTGGCCTGGTGTTTGAGCGCGCGCGGGCGTCACGCCGAAGCGCGTGCTCTGATTACAGATCAAATCAAGGAAACCGCCGCCGCCGATCACGATGTGGCAGTCTGGCTGGCGTCGTTTTACGCGATGGAAAACCAGCGCGACGAAGCCGTCGAATGGATCAAAAAAGCCGTTGCGCTAGGCAATGAAAATTATCCGCTGTTTGCCGACAGCAACCGTTTCGACAATTTGCGCTGCGATTTGCGCTTTGTTGACCTGCTGAGCGATTTGAAACACAAATGGGAGGAACGGAGGTGATGGATGGCGACAGTAGAACAACTCAGAGAGAGGATAAATCTCCGCCTTGAAGAAAGCTTCATGGGCATCAGCGAACAGGTTGCCGATCTTGCGCCTGAAGATTTGGTCGAATTGCTCAATCAGTTGAAGCTGATTGAAGCGGCGACGGTGTTGCTGATGCTGCCGGTTCCGCGCGGCATCGAATTGATGGATCAGCCGACGATGACGCGGCGCGGCGCGATTTTGGAAAAGCTCGACCCGACGCGAGCGGCCATGATTTTGGAAGGTCTTTCAGCCGACGAACGCACCGACATCATCCAGCAAATGGGATTGACCGAACGTCGTCGCGTGCTCAGCAAAGTCAGCAACGAAGTCAAAGCCGAACTCGAACACCTGCTCAGTTACGAAGAACATACCGCCGGTGGAATCATGACCACCGAATTCGTCCGGCTCGATCCGACGATGACCGTCGGCGATGCGCTCCGCCACATCCGCGCCGTCGCTCGCGAAAAAGAATCCATTTACGCTTGTTACGTGCTTGATCCGGCCAACGGCCATTTGCTCGGCGCCGTCAGTTTGCGCGATCTGGTGATGGCCGAACTGGATCAACCCATCACCAAAGTCATGCGGTTGAAACCGGTGACGGTCGCCGCGGACGAAGATCAGGAATCCGTCGCGCAAAAAATCGCCAAATACAATTTGCTGGCCGTGCCCGTGCTCGAACGCGACGGCAGCGTGGTCGGTTTCGTCACTGTGGACGATGTCATTGACGTCATGATCGAAGAACAGACCGAAGACATTTTGCGCATGGCGGGCGTCGAACCCGGCGCGCTGGACAAACCCTATTTCGACAATCCGATTTTGCACGTTGTCCGCAAACGCATTGGCTGGTTGCTGTTTTTGTTCGTCGCCGGAACGCTGACCAGTAAAGTGCTGCACGCTTTTGAAAGCGAACTGGCTTCGGTGGTGGCGCTGACCTTTTTCGTTCCGCTGTTGATCGGCACGGGCGGCAACGCCGGAGCGCAAACCGTCATGACCGTCATTCGCAGTTTGTCGCTGGGCGAAATCGGCGTCAAACACGCCTGGCGCGTTGCCTTGCGCGAATCCACGACGGGGCTGTTGGTCGGCTTGCTGATCGGTTGCGTGGCGTTTGGCCAGGCGTACTGGGTAACGCACGACTGGCATCTGGCGGTGACGATTTCCACGACGATTCTGGTGATCTGCGTCTGGTCAACGACCGTCGGCTCGCTGATTCCGATTGCCGCTCATCGTTTCGGAGTTGATCCGGCAGTGTTGAGCGCCCCGCTCATCACGACTCTGGTGGATGCGACGGGCTTGCTGATTTACCTGACCATTGCCAAAATCATCCTCGATCAAATTTGATTCAAAGAGGTAAAACGTATGAGTGCGACAATCACCATTCCCGCTGAGTTGGAACAACGCATCGGAATTTTTGCCGCAGCCCAAGGCAAGAATTTGCAACAGATAACCATTGAAGCATTGGAAATGGTTTTTGACCCCAACGAACTGGAGGACGCGAGGACGTTGCGAGCCTTGGAGAGTGTCAGAAAAGGCGAGGGGCGTCCGGCAAAAGAAGTCTTGGAAGAAATCCGAAAGATGCTCGGGATTCCGTTAGATGCGCAAAGGCCTGTTCAATGAGTTTTATAGTTGTTGTTGAAAAAGAAGCCGAAGAAGATTTGAAAGCGGCTGTGAATTGGATTGCACAGAGTTCGCGCGATAGAGCAGTTCTTTGGTATTTCGACGCAACAGAATCAATCGAACGTCTGGAAAACTTTCCGGCGCGTTGCCCGCTCGCGCCAGAGAGCAATAAATTTGGTGTGGAAATTCGCCACCTCATTTTCGACAAGTATCGAATCCTGTTCGTCATTGAAGACGAGACAGTTCATGTGCTTCGCGTCAGACATCAGGCGCAAGATGTATTAAGCCCTGATGATTGACGTCGCCAATTTCTAAATTGAAATGAAACAAAAGCTCTCCCGACGACAGTTTGATTCGCGCTGGCTGCGTTTGCTGGTTGTGTTGGCGTTCACGCTGCTGGCTTTCGCTTCCTTTGCGCCGCAATTCAGCGCCGAGCAGCGGTTAATGAAGCTGGCGATTCCGCTTGGACTGCCAGCCGACACATGGAGTTATTACGTCCCGCGCACCAATCCTATGACCGAGGCGAAGGTCGAACTTGGGCGCAAATTGTTTTTTGACGCGCGGCTGTCGGCGGACGGCAAAGTGTCATGCGCAAGCTGTCACGATCCCAAGTTGGCGTTCGGAGACGCCAAACCTGTGGCCGAAGGCATCGGCGGCAAACTCGGCACGCGCAATTCGCCCAGCTTGCTGAACGCCATGTTTTACCCGAATCAGTTTTGGGATGGCCGCGCCGAAGGCTTGGAAGATCAGGCGATTCAACCGCTGACCAATCCGATTGAGATGGGCAATGCTTCTTACGATCAAGTCGTTGCCCGGTTGAAAACGCTGCCGGAATATCGTGCGGAATTTCAGGTTGTCTTCGGCGGCGAAGTGACCATCGCGCGCGTCGGCCAGGCGATTTCGGCGTATGAACGCACGCTCGTTTCTGGCGATTCGCCGTTTGACCGGTTCAACGCTGGCGATCAATCGGCGATGAGCGATGCCGCCAAACGCGGCCTGACGGTCTTTCGCGGGCGAGGCCGTTGTTCGCGCTGTCATTCGTTCAGCGAAGCGTTGCCGTTTTTCACCGATTTCCAGTACCACAACACGGGCGTGGCCATGAATGATCCGCGGTTCGACAAACTGTCGCGCATCGCCTTTGACGTTGTTGACACCGAACAAGCCAAAGAAGTGATTGACCGTCTGGCGCAGCAACCCGGCGGCGAAGAACTTGGCCGGGTTCGATTCAGTTACGTGGTCTTCGACATCGGCGCATTTCGCACGCCTACGCTGCGGAACATCGCGTTGACTGCGCCGTACTTTCACGACGGCAGCGCGCGCACCTTGGCCGACGTCGTCAAGTTTTACAACGAAGGCGGCAAGCTGAACGTCGCCCGCGAATGGGATTTGGCTCCGCTGGCATTGACCGATCAGGAGCAGCGCGATTTGGTGGCGTTTCTGGAATCGCTGACCGGCAAATTGCCTGAAAACGTTGTGAGTCAACACCGATGAGACTGAGGTCATTAGCCATTGACCATTGCGCATTAACCATTAACGGTCAGGGTAAGTTCGTTTTTTACCTGCACGGTAATGTTCAATGGCAAATGGGTAATGGCTAATTTCATTGCTGCCAGCCTGAAGCGAGCTTTTTAGCGATGACCAATCAACAGATAGCTGAAGTCTTCCGCCGTCTGGCCAACCTGCTGGAATTGCGCGGAGAGAATTTTTTCAAAGTCCGATCTTATCAATCCGCCGCCGATACGATTGAAGACTGGCCTCAGCCTTTGGCCGAACTCGTCGCCGAAAACGGAGCCGCCGGTTTGCGCGAACTGCCCGGCATCGGCGAAGCCATCAGCAAAAAGATTGTGGATTTGCTCAGCACCGGCAGTTTCAAACTGTGGGACGAAGTCCGCGCCGAAATTCCCGAAAGCACGTTGGATTTGCTGCAAGTGGACGGCGTAGGCATCAAGACGCTGAAGATTTTCTATCACCAGTTTTGCCTGACCAACCTGGACGATTTTGCCAAATTCGTCGCGGGCGGCGGCTTGAACAGCGTCGAAGGACTCGGCGAAAAACTCCAAGCCCGCATCCGAATTTCCATCGCTCAACTCAGAAATCAATGACGCTTATTTCGCCCGCCACAACCGCGCAGTGCGGTCGCCGCTGGCGGACAGCAGCGTTTGGCCGTCGGGCGAAAAGGCTACGGAATAGACTTCGCCTTGATGGCCGCGCAAGGTCAGCAGTTCCTGCCGCGTCGCCACATCCCACAATTTGATAGTGCGGTCGGTGCTGGCCGAAGCCAGTCGCCGCCCATCGGGCGAAAAGGCCACGGAATAAACCGAATCGGAATGCGCGTCCAGCCGGGAAAGTTCGCGTCCGGTCGCAACATCCCAAAGCCTGACAGTGCGGTCGCGGCTGCCCGAAGCCAGCGTGCGGCCATCGGGCGAAAACGCCAGCTTCCAAATTTCTCCTTGATGACCGGCCAGCGTTCCCAATTCCTGGCCGGTTTCCGCATTCCAAATTTTGATGAGTTGATCGCCGCCACCGGTCGCCAGCAGCTTTCCGTCCGGTGAATACGCGACGGAACGCAATCGGTCTTTATGCCCAATGATCGAAGCGCGCAGTTGTCCGTTAGTTGAATTCAGAATTCTGATTCCAAAAAGCGGTTCATCCGTCTTCTTTAAGTCATCAAGACCAGCGACAACCAAATGCTGGCCGTTTGGAGAAAAGGCGATAGAAAATACGTCTTTCTGAAACGCCTGAAGGTTGAGTAGCTGGTTTCCTGAAGCCGTATCCCAAAAGATGATGTTGCCGTGTCTATCGGCTGAAGCCAGTCGCTTTCCGTCTGGTGAAAACGTGGCCGATTGAACCCAGAAGTCATGCCCGGTCAGCGTTTTCAAGGCTTGCCCGCTGGCGGCGTCCCACAATTTAATCGTTTTGTCGTCACCAGCCGTCGCTATGATTTTGCCGTCAGGCGAAAACGCTGCCATGTCCACTTCGTCGGTGTGGCCGATCAGTTCGGTGAAGGCTTGGGAGTTAGCTGTCATATCCCACAGCTTGACAGTGTGATCGTCACTGGCCGTTGCCAGCGTTTGTCCGTCGGGCGAAAACGCCAGCGAATACACTTTGCCGCCGTGCCCGCGAATTGTGCCGAGTTCCCGCCGAGCCGCCACATCCCACAATTTGACGAAGCGGTCTTCGCTGCCCGACGCCAGGGTCTGGCCGTCGGGCGAAAACGCCACCGCGCGAATCATCTGGCTGTGCCCGGTCAGCGAAGCCACTTCGCGCCAAGTGGCTGTGTCCCACAATTTGATTGCTTGATCCGCACCAGCGCTTGCCAGCAATTTCCCGTCTGGCCCAAAGGCGACAGTCAGAATTCGGTCACGATGACTTTTCAAAACTGTAAGTTCCCTACTAGGCGCAGGTATGGCCTGCACGTTGTAGCAATTGTCTATATCGAGTTGCATTCTCCATATTCCGTCTCCAGGAGCCATTGGCCACCAGCTTCTGTAGCAGCGTTTGGTAATGCCAGGAAGGTAATTGACTGGCACGTTCCAAACTTTCACCAAGCTGTCGTCGCTGCCCGACGCCAGCCAACGCCCATCAGGAGAAAACGCCAAACCGGAGATTGTTGTTTGGTGACCGTTAAGCGGGACAAAAACCGGCTCTGGCTCCAGCTTGAACACGTCCGCAACGCCTGAGTGAGTCGAAGACGCCAGCCATTGACCGTCGGGCGAAAACGTCAGCTTCAACACGGCATCGTCTGACCCAATCATCTTCATCAAAGACTTGCCGCTGGCAACTTCCCACAAAACGATCAAGCGGTCGTCTGCGCCGGTTGCCAATGTTTTCCCGTCATACGAAAACGCGACGGTATTGATTTTCTGAGAATGCAACTTCAACTCTCTCAGCAATCGCCCGGTTGCTGCATCCCACAACCGAGCCACTTTGTCCCCGCCGCCGGTTGCCAGCATTGATCCATCCGGCGAAAAGGCGACCGCGCGGACTTCGTGCGGATGCGGCAAACTCAGTCGCAGATTCTGGCGAACCAACCGCTGCAGGTAATGCCATTCAAATCCGCGCAAATCTTCTTCGCCGGGTTGCGGCAGATTGGCTTCCACCAGTTGTTCGGCGCGCGAGATGTTGGCGGCGTCCCAGGCTTGTCCGGCCAGATTCATTTGCGCGGCGTACAGCAACCGGCGATTCAATCGTGCCTGTTCCGTCGCTCGCCGCGCTTGCCAGGTGGCGACGATGGTTCCGGCCAGTAACGCCAACACAACTGCCGCCGTCGCCGCGACCAGCAGTTTGTTGCGGCGCACGAACTTTCCGGCGCGATACCGCAGCGAGACGGCTTGCGCCTGAATCGGCTGGCCTTCCAGATGGCGGCGAATGTCGTCGTGGAATTGCTGGACGCTTTGATACCGAAGCGCCGGTTCTTTTTGCAGCGCCGTCAACAGAATGCCGTCCACGTCGCCGCGCAAATCTGAAATCCCTTGTTTCGTGCGGCGGCTGGGTGGAATCGGTTCCTGTTCGCACACCACGCGGATGAGTTCGGGCAAGTTGCGGTCGTTGAATTCGTAAGGCGATTGGCCGGTCAGCAATTCGTACAGCACCACGCCCAGACTGTAAACATCGCTGGCCGTCGTGACTGGCTGGCCGCGCATTTGTTCGGGGCTGGCGTATTCCGGTGTCATCATCAACGCATTGGTTGTCGGTTGCGCCGTCAGCCCATGCCGCTTCGCGTCGAGCAGTTTGGCGATGCCGAAATCGAGGAGCTTCACCGTGCCGTCTTCCGTCACAAGAATGTTGCCGGGTTTGAGGTCGCGGTGGATGACCAGATTTTGGTGAGCGTATTGCACCGCCGAACAGAATTGCTGAAACAGCGTCAGCCGTTCGGCGATGGTCAGTTGGCGTGCGCGGCAATAATCGGTGATCGGCTGGCCGGTGACGTGCTCCATCACGAAATAAGGCCGCCCATCTTCGGTGGTTCCTCCGTCGTAAAGTTGCGCGATGTTGGGATGGTGCAGGTTGGCCAGGATTTGTCGCTCGCGGCGAAACCGGCGAATGATTTCTGCCTGGTTGACGCCCGGCCAGAGCAGTTTGATGGCGACTTGCTGGCGATACTGCTGGTCTGTGCGTTCGGCCAGGCAAACAATGCCCATGCCTCCGCGCCCCAGTTCGCGCAGAATTTGATACGGCCCGACGCGACTGCCGACCAAAGAGCTTGCCAGCTTGGCATCCAACACTTCCGCCATCGCTTCGGCGGGCGAGGCTTCCAGAAAATCTTCCACGCTTTCATCCGCAGCCAGCAATTGTTCGACTTCGCGGCGCAAGGTCGCGTCGCCGTTGCAGGCGCTTTCCAGAAACGCCGAACGTTCATCGGCAGGAAGCTCCAGTGCGGATTCCAGCAATTGGTCAATTTGTTGCCAGCGAGTTGGAGTCATGGCTTGGCCTCCTGTGATGAAATCTTCGTCCACGAAGTCACACGAAGAAGAAAAATAGACAGGATTTACAGGATTTTTCAGGATTTATTTTTAGCTTGGTTGGACTCCGTTCGCACAAATTCCATCCTGTTGAATTCTGTAAATCCTGTCAAAAAAAACTTGGCTTATGAAGTCAATAATTCTTTGTACAGCCAAAGCTTGGCTCTGGCCCATTCGCGTTTGACCGTGATGGCGGCAATGCCCAGCACTTCGGCGACTTCTTCCACCGTCAAGCCGCCGAAATAGCGTAGCTCGACGATGCGGCTTTTTTGTTTGTCGAAATCGGCCAAGCGACTGAGCGCGTCATCCAGCGCCAGCAATTCGGCGGAACGATCCGGCGCAACCAAGGCCACATCGTCCAGCGACAACCGCTGCGCTCCGCCGCCGTGTTTGACCTGTTGCCGTTCTCGCGCGTGATCTACCAACAAATGCCGCATGACTTGCGAAGCGACGGCGAAAAAATGCGCGCGATCCTGCCATTCGACTTGCTGTTGATTGACCAGTTTCAGATAGGCTTCGTTGACCAGTTCGGTCGTTTGCCAGGTGTGGCCTTGCCGTTCGCGGCTCATGATGCGTTTGGCCAGGCCGTGCAATTCGACCTGCACCAGCGGCAACAATTCATCGAGCGCCGTTTTGTCGCCCGCCCGCCAGGCTTGCAACAATTGAGTGACGGATGGTGTGGAGGCTTCAGGCATTGTGTGTTCCCCCTGAAATTTAAGCCGATGGATATTGGCGCGCGGAGTTTACCAGCAGTCTTGCCGCGTTCCCTAACCGTAGAGATGCCAGGCCACGAAAAAAATACTGTCGAGGTGAGACGCCGCCCTCTGCTTTTTTCGCTATAGCGAGTGCAGGCGAAACTATTCAGCCGCCTGGCAAGCCAAGCAGTAGCGAAAACAAATTCCTGTCAGCGTTTCGCGAGCCTGACGAGTTTATTAACCAAGATGTATCTGACCAAAGGAGGTCTATATGCCAGCACAGCCAACATCACCTAACTTTTTTCTGGACGGTAAGAAAAAAAGCGAACGTGTGTGGAACGCAACCGACGCAAGAGGCGCTCAAATCATCGTTGCCAGCGGGTATGACGGGCTTGATGATGCGGTTTTCGGATTCAGTACGGAAGCCCAATTTGAAGACTGGCTTGCAAGCAAGCCAGTCACTACACACGAGTATTCAAAGGGAAAAGCCATTTTGGATCGCACTCCGAAACGATTGACGGAAGAAGCCGAAAAGACGTTGAGTGAATATCAAGCCAACGCGATCAAAAAGTATAAGGCTGATTTTGAAGCCCTTCTCAGTCAAGCTCGTATCCCACGCCAAGACCCAGACGCGTTGACGGAATTTGTCACGAACTATAACCCTCAAAAAGGGCCAAATGTTCATTCAGCGTTTTTATATGATGGCACTGGTTTTATGGGAAGCTGGATTTATTTGCCCAAAGGGTGGAGCTACAACAAGCTGTCTTGGTTCAACTTTAACGACAAGTGTTCCTCCATCAGAGTTTATTTTGGTGGCGCAATTTTGTGTGAGCATACACATTTTGGTGGTAGAAAAGTTGGAGCCTTTGGCTACCCTGCTAAAGAGGTAAAAGATTTGGGAGTATTCCCATTTTACTTTAACAACACAGCCTCCTCGGTCTTTACCTGGTAATAAGCTGACGAACGTTGGTCAAAGAGTTGCTGTCTTGGCGGGAATGCCGGACGAAAAAACTGTCCGGCGCTCCAGCCAGAGCGTGACCTCTCTTCACACCAACATTGCGGTTTTCACCGCAGGCGAATTCCCTTCGCGCCCTCAGCGCGGAAAGCTTCAGAGGTTGTTTGGAAAGTTTGTTCCTGTCGCTGAAGGCGACAAAGTCAGTAGCGTTGGGCAACGCCCAACGGGAAGGTGGCAGACCGACTGACCCTGAAAGGGTCACGGTCATTGGTCGTGTGTGACCCTTTCAGGGGCAATGGCTATCGCCACTCGTTCGTTGGGTTTCACCCAACGCTACTGACTTTATCCGCTTCGCGGAAAGGAAAGCTTTCCAAGCGGCCTCTCCTCAGAAAACCGACCTCTACAAAACCCTGTAACTGGAGGAATTATGTTCATTCGAATGTCAAAACTCGCCCTGCGGTGGAAAGTGTCGTTGTTCGCCGCAGTATTCTCACTTGGTCTTGTTGCACTGTTCACCGCCAATGGCGCGCTGTTGAACAAGGTGTTGGCGCGCAAGGCTGTGAACCTGGATTCAGTCAATCTGTCAGCGGCAACGGCTTTGCCCGGAGATTGGGTGAATGCGGCATCCATGCCGACGGCGCGCGGCGTTGCCGCCGCCAGCTTGTTGCCTTCGGGCAGAGTGCTGGTCGTGGGCGGTTCCACAGCCACGCAAACTTTCATCACCGATGCAGCCATTTACGATCCTGCTGGCAATACCTGGCAAGCGATTACGCCACTTCCCATCGGGCACAGACTGTCGTCGCAATTGCTCACCACCGGCGAAGTGTTGGTGGTTGGCAATGACGATAACAGCAGCAATTTTCCTCCCAGCAGTTTTTTGTATACCGAAACCCCGTCAGGATGGAGCGCGACCAACAACGCGCCTTCGTTGAAACGGTATCAACCGGCATTGGCGTTGCTGACGACCGGTTCTTTGGCCGGGCACGTGTTGATGGTGGGCGGGTATGACAACAACTCTTCCACCGGGCCGAATGGAACGTACAAAACCACCGAACTGTACAACCCGGCGACCAAAACGTGGTCAGCCGGGCCATCCATGAATGTGGCGCGGTTTAGTCATACGGCGACGGTGCTGAATGATGGGCGGGTGTTGGTGGTCGGTGGCGCGCAACGCGATCCGTTGACTCCGTACAATTCCGCAGAGCTTTACACTCCGGGCGGCAGCAGTTGGACAAACGCCGCGTCAATGGCAGCGGCACGTTACTCGCATACGGCGACGCTGTTGCCTTCCGGCGAAGTGCTGGTTGTGGGCGGCGTCAATACGGCCACGGCGCTCAATTCCGTAGAGCTTTACAATCCAACCAGCAATACGTGGTCAGTCAAAACTCCAATGACCGTTACGCGCCAGCTTCATACGGCGACGCTGTTGCCTTCGGGCAAAGTCCTGATTGCCGGTGGGCAAAATCTGGCTGGAACTCCCACCAATTCCGCAGAACTTTACGACCCCGCAACCGATACCTGGTCTGACGCCGGACCTATGAACAGCGCGCGTGGTCGCTATCCCATCGCCGCGCTGCTGAGCTGTGGCCGTGTGCTGGTTGCCGGTGGCACAGCCGCCAACAACGTTCATTTGGCTTCCGCCGAAATTTATACGCAGAAAGACCCATTCATCACGCTGACGCCGACAACGCTGGCGAACGGCGTCGTCGGGCAAACGTTCATGCAGCAATTTTCACCCACAGGCGGAGCGGCTCCGTTCACGTACAGTTTGTCGGGCGGAACTTTGCCCACAGGCGTGACGCTGCAACCCGACGGCAAGCTGACCGGCATTCCTGAAGCAGCGGGCAATTTCAATTTCACGGTCAAAGCCACAGACAAAAACGGCTGCATGGGAACCGTCGCCATCACCTGGCAAATCGCCTGTCCCAACATAGTCATTTCGCCAACCACATTGCACGACGGCATCGCCGGGCAGAGTTATTCGCCGGTGGAACAATTGACTTCAACAGGCGGAACCGCGCCGTACAGCTACGCCGTGACCGCCGGATTGTTGCCCAGCGGAATGCAACTGACCTCTGACGGCAAGTTGCAAGGCACGCCGCTACAAACGGGCGGGTTTTCTTTCACCGTGACGGTGACGGACAAATTCGGCTGCACGGGAATTCGTGGTTATTCGCTGACGATCAATTGCGGAATCACAGGCATCGTGCCCAAGAACTCGCAGTTGCCCGACGGAACAAAGGGGGTGCCGTATGCCCCGACCGGGCTGCCGCCGTTTTCTACGATTGGCGGTTGCGGCATGAACACCTTCACCATCAGCGCAGGCCAATTGCCTCCGGGAATGTGGCTGACTCCGGAGGGCGCGCTAGCCGGTGCGCCAATTCAAACGGGCACTTTCACCTTCACCGTCAAAGGGATGGACAAATGCGGCTGCATGGCGACGCACGAATACATGCTGAAAGTCATCTGTACGCCGCCCAATTGCGATTGCGTCGCTCCGCCGCGTAACGACGCTTTGATTTCGTGGTGGCCGATGGATGGAAACGGCAACGACATCCGAGGCGCTCATCACGCTTTGCCAAAAGGAACTGGCGGAACTTTTCCAGCAGGCATAGTTGGCCCAGGCATTTTGACAACGGCAAATCACTGGCTGGAAGCGCCGCACCATAACGATTTCAACGTCAATCAATTTACGCTGGACGCCTGGATTACAATCAACCAGTTCAACACCACCAACATGCCGTTGGTCTGGAAAGGCAATGGCCTAGGCCAATCTGTAACCGGTTCGTTCGGGTTGGCTGTTTCTGGTGATCCCAACATGGCTAATCAACCTAGAAGGTTGTTTCTGGATATTTCAGACGGCGCCACATTTCAGGAAGTCGAGTCCATGGCTGAATTGCCGTTGAACGTTCCAACCCATGTGGCGGCAACGGTAAACGCGAATCAAATTTGTTTGATTATCAATGGTCAGGTAGACAAATGCGTTGCACGTGACTTGCCGCCCATACAAAACACAAATTTTCCAATCCAAATTGGCCGGTTGACGGGAGGAGCAGCGACCCCGCCGCTGACTCAATTCTTCAATGGTGTGATTGATGAAGTGGAATTCTGGCGCGAAGCGTTGACCGTGGAACAGCTTCGTACCATCTATCTGGCGGGTTCGGCTGGCAAATGCAAATCGCCTTGCGCTGGCGTTACGCTCAGCCTGGCTTCCACCCCCACCACGATTCCGACGGGGATGACCGGGCAGCCTTTCCCCACAACGATGTTTATGGCTTCGGGCGGAACGGGGCCGTATATGTATTCGGCTACGGGATTGCCGCCGGGGTTGTCGCTTTCGATGGATGGCAAACTGACGGGCATACCGACTCAGCAAAACACATTTCCTGTTCAAATTACTGTCAAAGACGCCAATGGTTGCACGGCAGTGTTCACGCAGCCCATCGAGGTCAAATGCACTCCCTATACGATTCAGCCGGCTGCGCTGCCCGCGGGAACGGCGGGCAAGCCGTATCCCAAACAAACGCTCACATCCAACAGTCCTTGCCCGACTGTGACGTATTCCGTCACTGGAGGAACTCTGCCGCCGGGATTGAGCTTTATGGACGGGATGTTGCAAGGCACGCCGACACTGAAGGGAGTGTATTCCTTCACGGTGACGGCGACGGATAATTGCGGATGTCCGAGCACGAAGAATTACACGATAGAGGTCATTTGCAATCTTACGATCACGCCGAACAACCTGCCCGCTGGGTTTGTTGGCTCGGTGTATCCCAAACAAACTTTCACGACCGACAGCATGTGCCCGCCGGTGACGTATTCCGTCGTGGGAACTTTGCCGCCGGGACTGAACTTTGCGGGCGGGATGTTGCAAGGCACTCCGTCAGCAGCGGGAACGTTCAACTTCACCGTGACGGCGACGGATGATTGCATGTGCATGGGCACAAAGAATTACTCCATCGTTATCAAAGATTGTCCGGTCATGCCGCTGAAGCTGTTCAATACGGGCGTGGATGGCAACAAGGTCGAATTGAATCCGGGTTCGCCCGAAGGCCATTACTCCGCCACGACGCCAAGTGGCATGACAGTTCCGCTGATCGTTATTGAACCGCCAGGTGGTTGGGTCACCAGCCCTGCCGCCGGATGGATCGGCAAACCGGGCATTCCCGGCGGACTTCGGTACACAACCACTTTCGATCTGAATGGTTGCGACCTGAGCAGTGTTCTCATCAGCGGCCAGTTTGCGGCCAACGCCAGCGGGCAGTTGTTCCTGAACAGCAGCACGACGCCGATTGCCACCAGCAGCGGCCCAACGGGGTTCACCACATTCACGATCACCAGTGGGTTCCAGGCAGGACCGAACAAGCTGACGTTTGTCACGGAGGTTGCTCCTGGGCAAGTGAGCGCCTTGCTGGTGGAAATCACTGTAGCCAGAGCCAAATGCTGCGAATGCCCGAAGATCACGCTTGGCCCGATTGATCTGCCAGAGGGAAAAGAGGGCGAGCTATACGGCCCGGTCAGTTTGACGGCCAGCGGAGGAATGCCCAGTTACACATACTCGATCATCGGCGGAGCGTTACCTATCGGAATGACGTTGTCTTCCGCCGGAGTGCTTTCTGGCCCGTCTCCGGTGATTGTGGCAGCGAAAGCCACGTTCGTCTTCAAGGTGTTGGTGGTTGACGCAATGGGATGCACAGGGATGCGCGAGTATAAGTTGGTAATCAAAAAAAGGACGCTCGGCTGGGGCGGAGATACCAGCGACAACTTCGCTTTTGGGCCGGAACAGGCCAAACGGCTGACCATGCGCATCAACCTGGAAGCGTTCGGCAATGAAAAAGTCGTCAGCCTCAGTCTGGGATTCAACTCCACAGTGCTGAGCAATCCGCGCGTGACATTGGGAGCCGACGCCACCGGCGCAACGCTGGCCACGAACACCAGCCAGGTCGCGCAAGGCGCAATCGGCATGTCGCTGACGATGCCCGGCAATCAAACGCTGGCCGAAGGTTCGCGGCGGATTTTCAACGTGGAGTTCGATTACTCCGCCGCCAACACCGGAGCGAAGCTGGACTTTACATTCCGCGATGCTCCTGTCGCGCGCAGCGTGACGGATACCAGTGGCGCTACGTTGCCGACGGATGCCGTGGCCACTCCTGTGTTGCTGGCTCAACCGGCGACCAGTGTTTCCGCCGCCAGCTATCAGGGGCAGCCACTTGCGGCAGAACAAATGGTCGCCGTGTTCGGCGTCAATCTGGCGACCGCCACGCAAGTGGCGACGACTGTACCGCTGCCGACAACGCTGGCGGGAACTTCGATCAAGGTTCGTGACAGCGCCAACGTCGAACGACTGGCTCCGCTGTTTTTTGTGGCTCCGACGCAAATCAACTATCTGGTTCCGGCGGGAACGGCTGCGGGACAGGCGACGATTCTGATCACCAGTGGCACGGGAGTCGTATCCGGCAGCGTGGTGGAAATTGCCAACGTCGCTCCGGGGATTTTTGTCGCCGATGCCAGCGGACGCGGTTTGCCAGCGGCCAACGCCTTGACGTTTCGTGCCGACGGTTCATCCAGTTCGCTGCCTGTCGCGCAATTCGATCCGGCCAGCAGCCGGTTTGTCCCCGTGCCGATTGATCTGGGAGCGATTGACGACCGAATCTTCCTGTCGCTGTTTGCCACCGGAGTTCGCGGTCGCAGTTCGCTGGATGCCGTTCGAGCCATCATCAATGGCGTCGAAGCTCCGGTGTCTTATGCCGGAGATCAAGGCAGCTTTGCCGGATTGGATCAGATCAACATCGAATTGCCGCGCGCGTTGGTGGGAAGCGGTTTGGTGGAAGTGATGTTGATCGTGGATGGGCAAATCGCCAACGTCGTGCAGATCAACATCAAGTGATCTGAAAACGAAGGCTTCACTCACAAAATGCAGGGCGCGAGTTTTCCGGCTCGCGCCTTGTGTCGTTTCAGCGAAATGAGCTTCAGAAAAAAAGCTCAACCAGCCTGCTAGACAATTCCACAACCCGACACCTAAAATCCGGTTTCGAGAAACGTCTATTCAGAATTCCAAACCAATCTGCGAACTCATTTTCCCGAACGAGAAAGGACAATCTTTATGTTGGGACAACAACGAACCGTCAGAACTCAAGCGCCAGTGTATGACGTTGTCATTGTCGGTTCAGGCGCTGCCGGAGGCACGGCGGCCTGGGTATTGGTCAACGCCGGATTGAAAGTGGCGATGCTGGAAACCGGGCCGTTGCGCAAACACATGGTTGATTTTCCGTATCACGAACCGTTTCCGTATGAAGACGAATATAGGGGCTTGAAGAAGGAAAAAACTCTCAGCGATGAGTTCAAGGAAAAGTATACGATGTACGGCCCGACCAAAGACGAGCCTTACACCACGCCGGAAAAAATGCCTTATGAATGGATGCGCGCGCGCAATGTCGGCGGGCGCACGATGTTCTGGGGACGGTTTGCCAATCGGTTCAACGAAGCCGATTTCAAAATGCGTTCGCGCGACGGACAGGGGCTGGACTGGCCGATTGAATACAAAGACGTCGCGCCGTATTACGACAAAGCCGAACAATTCATGGGCGTCTGCGGTGCAAAGGAAAATCATCCGGATTTGCCGGACAGCGACAATTTTCTGCCGCCGGTCAATTTCAAATGCTCCGATTGGGCGATCAAGAAAGCGGCGCAGAAAGCCGGGATTCCTTCGATTCGCGTGCGCCGCGCGATGTTGACCAAAGATCATAACGGATACAAACAATGCCACTATTGCGGCGAATGCCCGGACGGATGCGAAACGCATTCGTTTTATAACTCTGCGTTTCGGCAGGTCGTGCCGTTGATGACGAAGTTTCCGAAAACCTTCACCGTCATTCCGAACGCGATGGCGCACAAGGTGAACACCGACAAAAAAGGCCTGGCTTCGGGTGTCAGTTACATTGACAAGACGACCGGCCGTGACCGCGAAGTCAAAGCCAAAATGGTGATCGTCGCCTGCGGAACGCTGGAAAGCACCCGACTGCTGCTCGGTTCCGGCATTGCCAATTCCAGCGGTTTGATAGGCAAAAACTTCATCGAACATCTGGACGTTGAAGCCCAGGCATATTTTCCTGATTTGTTCTGGCAACCGCGCGAATCCGGCGATGGCATCGGCGGTTCGCATATCGTCATTCCGTGGTTCGGATATTTCCGTCCGAACGAAAAGCGCGATTTCGTGCGCGGATTCCAGATCGAACCGTCGTCGCGCATTCGCATCAAGCCCGACAAAAACGCCAAACGCATTGCCGGATTCGGCAGCGAATTCAAGAAAGAAGTTCGCAAATGGACGGGAGCGCGCGTGGTGCTGGCTTCGCACGGCGAAATGTTGCCCGCGCCAGACAAGTTCGTCGAACTCGATCCGAACGTCAAAGACAAATGGGGCATTCCGGTGCTGAAGATTCATCATCCGTGGCATGAAAACGATCTGGCGATGTACAAATACATCCGCCGCACCTACGAAGAAATCTTCACCGCCGCCAAAGCCGTTGACGTGCAATTGCCGAAAGAACCGAGTGTTGCCGGCCATTCGATTCACGAAATGGGAACGATTCACATGGGCGGCGACGCCAAAACTTCGGTGTTGAACCAGTTCAATCAATCGTGGGACGTGAAAAACCTGTTTGTGGTGGATGCCGCCGCCTTCGCTTCGGGCACTCACAAAAACCCGACGCTCATGATCATGGCTCTGAGCTGGCGCGCTTCGGAATACATTCTGGAAGAAAAGAAGCGCGGCAATTTATAGGCGCATCCGCTTATGAAAATTCTCGTTGCACCTCAGGATCAGCCATCGAATAGCAAATTGGCCAACCCACACGACTTGTTTTTCAAAAGTCTGGTTGGCCGGCGGAAAGTAGCTGTGCAATTTCTCAAGTCCTATTTGCCGATTGAAGTGGCAGGGTCTTTTGACTGGCGCACATTGGAACGTGTAGACGGCAGTTTTGTGGGTGAAGAATTGAGTGAGCATTTTTCCGATTTGATCTATCGCGTCAAACTGAAAAGAGCCGAAGTGGTTTACGTTTACATTCTGCTTGAGCACAAAAGCACGCCTGAAAAATGGGTGGCCTTGCAATTGCTGGGTTACATTGTTTCTTTGTGGCAAAGAGCAAAGGATTCTGGGGCGTCTAAACTTCCGATGGTCATTCCTGTCGTTTTTTACCATGGGAGGCGGCATTGAAATATAGGGTCTAAATTATCCGACCTGATACCAGGAGTCACTCAAACTCCGTGGCGGCGGTTCGTCCCCGACTTCGAATATCATTTGTGCGACCTGTCAGGCTATGAAGACAATGAAATTGTCGGCGAGTCTGGCTTGCAGTCGGGGCTGTTATTGCTCAAACATATATTTGGCGGCGAACTTGAACAACGTTTGACAGAGATTATGAAACTGTTGTCGCCGGAAGACGCGGTCGAACAGCTTTTGCCGATGGTTCGTTATATTTCTGCGGCAGCCGAGGGAATTACGCCGGATGAAATCAGCGCTTCAATCAGCGCGGCTTTTTCAGACAAATCAGGAGTAGTTATGCAAACAGCAGCAAAAATCTGGATGGAACAGGGACGTACAGAAGGAAGACAGGAAGGAAGACAGGAAGGAAGACATGAGGAGGCAAGCGCAGTCATACTGCGGCAATTGACTCGTCTGTTTGGCGCGCTTGGCCCAAGATTGGAATCTCGCATTCGCCGGCTCTCATTGGCACAATTGGAATTGTTAAGCGAGGAGTTGCTTGAATTTGAGACTGTCTCCGACTTGAACGCCTGGTTGCGTCTCAACCGACCTGCGCCAGCGCAACCCTCGAAAGCGCAAAAAGCCAAAGGACAGATTGCTTCAACTGCCAACTAATACTTTTGATTTGATGAAACGCTGGTTGCCCTTTTTACTCTGCCTGGCCCACTTACTGGCGCTGGTTTACCTTGCTCGCCAGCATCCATTCGGCAATTACGCCACCGAAACTGATTTCTATCATTACTACGCGCCGGACGCTGAGCGCATCGCCGCTGGTCAATTTCCGAAAAACACCTTTCAAGGACCGGGTTATCCGGCGGTGATTGCTGGTTTGAGCAAACTGACCGGCGTTGCGGATTTGTTCACTGTCGCCAAATGGTTGTCGGTGATTTGTGCCGTGCTGTGCGGATGGCTGGTGTTTGTGTTGTTCAATCGGTTGTTCGGTTTCTGGGCAGGTTTGGGCGCGCAGTTGATCGCCATCGTCAGCGGCGAGTTTCCGCAATTTTCCATCAACGCGGCGACAGACGTTTTTTTTCTGTTCGTTTGTCTGGCGGTGTTGGCGACGTTTACGAGCGACCGGTTGAACGCGCGTTGGCGCATTGTGCTGACCGGAGCTTTGACCGGCGCAGCTTATGTCATTCGGTACAACGGATTGTTTTTGCTGGCCGCGTGTTTGCTGGGAATCGTCTTGTTGAATCTGTTCGAGCAAAGCTGGCGCGAACGAATCAAATCTGCGGCGTTGTTTGTCGTAATGTTTCTGCTTGCCGCTTCGCCGTGGCTGGTGGCGAATTACAAACATCGCGGTTCGCCGCTCTACAACACCAATTATTTAAACATCGCCACGGAGTTTTATCCCGAACTGGCGGGTGGCGAAGTCAATCAGGACGCCACGCGCGCTCTGGAAACGAAGTTTCAATCTTTCGGCGATGTGCTCAGCTACGACCCGGCGCGGCTCATCAAACAATATCCGGTTAATCTGTATGCCAGTTTGCGCCAGAGCATCACCGGCAATCTGGTGGCGCAGTTGGTCGGCTGGATGGCGTTGCTCGGAATTGGATTGTCGCTGATCGGACGCCGATCAAAACCATTGCTGCTGGTTTTGATCGCCGGCGGGCTGTATTGGTTGTTGATGGGATTGAACCACTGGGAAACTCGTTATTACTTTTTCGTCATGGCTTTGTACGCGGGCTTTGCGGCGTTTGCGGCGTCGCGCTGGTTGGCGCTGGCGCGCGCGCAAGACTGGTTGCAGGCCAAAGCGTTTGTGGCGATACCAATTGCGCTGGTTGTCGTGATGTTTGCGGCTTCGTTGTACGCTTCGCGCCAGGACGTGAAGGAATTTTTGGAAGCGCAGCCGCTGGAACTCGCCGGAGCGCGCGATTTCGTGACAAGCCAAAATGCCGCGCCGCACACTTTGAGAATCGTCGCGCGCAAACCTCACCTGGCCTACATGAGCCGGCAGGAATGGGTGTTTTTTCCGCAGGTAAAATCGCTGGAAGAATTGCGCGTCTGGCTTCAAACGAATCGTGCAGATTACATCGCCATAGGCAAACGCGAGATCAAAGAGCGAAAAGAGCTGAAGCCGCTCGGCGATCCGAAAAACGCGCCCGATTGGTTGCAACCGGTTTGGCGATACGAACCGACCGGATTGATTCTGTATCAACCCAAATAGTTTTTTCTTTCGCTCAGCGTTTGGCGGCTGAGAAAAATGACTTTCGGCACGACGAAAACCATCGCGCCCAGACTTTCTGCCAATCCGAACAAAAACAATTTGGCGGCGGCAATTGGATTCGTTGTCACGCAAGACGCGGCCTGCTTCCATTTGGACAGCGGCAAGGCGATGACTGACAAGCCGATCAAATACAGCTTCGGATATTTGGTGGGATATTTCGGCCAGCCAAAATACCCGTAGCGAACTCCCATTCGCAGCACGAATTCCCAGTGCTTCAATTTTTTCCAGACGGTTTTCAGCGTCAGCGGGCGTTGCGGGTGAGTAATGACCGCCGCAGGCTGCCAAAGAATTTTTCCGCGTTGGATCGCTCGCGCAGCCAGTTCCACATCTTCGTAAGCAGGGTAGGGAAAAGTTTCGTCAAAGCCTCCCACGTCAAATAACACGTTTCGCCGGTAAGCCATGTTGCAGGTCAGATAAACGCCGCCGGATTGATTTTCCGGGCCTTCGCCCAATGGCGCGAATTCGGTTGGGTTGTTGGCGAATACGCGACCTTCGACGCCGACGGCGGTTGGATCAGCGCTCAATGATTCGAGCAGCTTTCGCAACCACGAAACATCGGGCAAGGTGTCGCTGTCGGTCATGGCTACGATTTCCGCTTTGGCGTGTTTGATGCCCAGATTGCGCGCTGCTGCCGGACCTTTGTTGGTTTGCCGAACGTGGCTGATTTGCAGTTGCCGTTGGCGAGCTGCGGCAAGAACTTCGCTGAAATCTTCGGTGGAACCGTCGTCGCACACGATCACTTCAAACTGGTTCAACGGAAAATCCTGCGCAGCCAGCGCCGTCAGACAGGATTGCAACTCAGATTTGCGGTTGTGAACCGGGATGATGACGGAAGCAGCCAAGGCGTCCGTTTTTTGTGCGGGCATAACTGAATTGGTTGAAACGCGGACGGGAACGTCCGCGCTCCGGCATTAAACGGTTTTGGTGACTTTCGACAATGAACGTGGTTGATCGGGACTCAAGCCTTTGGAATTGGCCAGCAACGCGGCGAACAACTGCGCTGGAATGATGTACGGAATCGGCGAGAGCAATTCGTCCACGCGCGGCATTTTGATTCCGCGCGAAGCTGCTTTGAGCGCCGAAGCGTCGCTGGACAACGCCAGCGTTTCGGCTCCGATGTCGTGCAGTTTGGTGAGCAATTCTTTCATGCCTTTCAACGTCGGCCCCGGCGGAGCAAAAACAAACACCGGAAAACCGCTGTCCACCATGGCGATTGGGCCGTGCAAAAAATCCGCGCCGGAAAATCGTTCGGCCACGACGTAACAGGTTTCCATCAGCTTGATCGCAAATTCGTAGGCGTTGGCGTAATTCAATCCGCGCCCGACGACGACGCACTGTTCCATAAACGCATAGCGTTCGACCAAGGCGGCCACGTCCGCTTTCAGCTTCAGGGCTTCGGCGGCGAATTCCGGCAATCGTTCCAACTCTTCCTTGCCGCCGCTGAGCGCGCGCGCCAGCAGATGAAAGATCAGCAATTGGCCGGTGTAGGTTTTGGTCGCCGCCACGCTGCGTTCGCGTCCGGCATGAATCAGAAAGGTTTCGTCGCACAATTTGGCCATCGAAGATTCGGCTTCGTTGGTGATGGCCAGCGTCGTCGCGCCGCAGCGTTTGGCATTTTCCAGCGTCAGGTTGATGTCCACGCCTTCGCCGGATTGCGACACGCCGATGACCAGCGAATCGCGCAAATCCAGTTTGGCCTTGTAAAGCGTGTGAACCGCCGGAGCCGCCAGCGATACGGGAATGCCTGTGGTCGTTTCCAGCAGGTAACGGCCAAACAAAGCTGCGTTGTCCGAACTGCCGCGCGCGACCAACACGATCAAACGGGGGCGATTCGCTCGCAACCGAGCGGCAAAGCCTTCGATCTTTTTGGATTCGCGTTTGATGGTTTTTTCGATGGCGGCGGGTTGTTGTTCGATCTCTGAAAGCATCAGGGACATGAGTTGTGAGTGGTCCTCCTGAGAGAGTAGTCGTTGATCAGGGAGGAGTCGGGAGTCGGGAGTCGGGAGTCAGTCGCTCAGCAAATTCGAGCTACCGACTCCCGGCTACCGATTACCGACTACTCGTCGGAGAAAGGTATCCGTCAAAAAAAGTGTGAATGTTTTGTCGCAGTTCGGGCTCAGCCGTGTTGCGGGTGGAAAAACGGACTTGCAGACGTTGCAACAGGCTGACGCGAAACTGTATGCGCGTGCCGCTGTTCAACAACACTGCGTGAGCGTTGCGTCGAAATTGTTCGTCGAACAATTCGCTGGCCGGAGCTTGCAGCGCGTCGTAGACGAATTTTTCGACGCGCTCGACCTGGTCGCCAAGCTCCGCCGGATCGGCTTTCAATTGTTGTCGCGCGAATTCTTCCAATTGCGGGCGAACGATTCGTTGATACGCCCAATCTTCCAGAATGCGGCTGAACAGCCAATTGATCTGCGCGCGTTCGATGCGGTGAACTCGGTCAATGTCGCTGCGCAGCGATTTGATCGCGGAGAAAAAGATGACCGTGTGCGCCAGCGCGCGGTTGAGCGTGGCGCGGTCGGCTGTTTCTTCAAGCGGAGTTGATGCGTATGAGGTCAGTTTGCCCAGCAATTTATGCTTGCGTAATTCGGCCAGCATGGCGTCTTTGGCCTGGGCGGATTCGGACGCATCAACAAACGCAATGCGCACGCCGGAATCAATCGTTTGCAGAACGTTCAAGACCAGAGCCGATCTTTGTTCTTCGCTGGTGTTCGGCGAGTGGACGAACAACAGCACGTCCACTTGCGGAGCGGTTTCGGGATTCGGCGGCAAGACGGTTCCGCCAGAGAGTTTGATTTTGGCGGTCAGTGATTGATCCAGCGAAATCGAGTTGTGTTCTGGGTCTGACCGGCGAGCTTCGGCGGAAGAATACACCGGTAGAATTTTTGGCAATCGCCCCAATCGTTGCGCCAGAAAGCGCGCCAGCAAAGTGGTTGCCGCCGTTTTCGTATTGTCGTCAAAGATGATTCGTTCTTCGACTTTCTGGATCGTGGCTTCGCCGATCAGTCGAGCGCGTGCGATTTGCGCCGGTTTGACGCTGAGGTCTTCGTCCTGGCCGATAAGCAACAAATCCAGCGCGCCGTTGGCCGTCAATTCGATGGCCGATTGGCAAACCTGTTTCGAGCTTTCGGCGGACGATGCCAGCGACGTGAATCCGTAAACCGTCGCTCGCGGATTTTGTGATCGAAGCTGTTTGATCGTTTGCGACAGTTGCGCGGATGTTTCGGAAGAAGCATCGGCGGACAGCGCTTCCAGCGAAAGAATGACGCCGGACACTCCCGTCAGTTCCTGAGCCTTTAACCAGTCCATCAATCTGGCGGGTTGCGGGTTCGGATTCAACAAGTGTGACGGCGGAAGCAGCAGTTGATGATCGGCGACTTGCGCCAGCGTGCGCAGTTCCAGAAAACGGTCATCGCGCGGAATCAACAGGATTTTTCCAGCAAACTGATTGCGGGAATACGTCAGCAATTGCGGGCGTTGTTTTCTCTGGGCAAAGGCGGTGGCAGGCAGGACGAGCGCAAGCGCGATCAGACAGATCGTAAGAAAGCGAAAGAGACGGGGAGAGGGAGAGACGGGGAGACGGAGAGATGAAGAGACGGAGAGACGGACAGAACGTGTTCCATTGAAACGACGGCTTACCTCTGTTGTCGGATCATTCATTTGTAACAAGCTCCATCATTCGCGGATCGCCCAATCCCTCTTTCCCTCCGTCGCTCGCTCTCTCTCGCTTACGGGCGTGGTCGCGTTTTGCGCGCTGGCGTAGCGGTTGTTTGTGCCGTCGGAATCAATCCCTTCAAGCGTTGGAACTCGGCAGAGGTGCTGGTGCCTCGACGATCCGTGCCCTGCAAATAAGCGTTGATTTCCGTGCGTGTATTGGCTTCGCGTTCGCGCGGGTCAGGGTGGCTGGCCAGAATCGAACCCAGCGAACCGCCGCCGCCTTGCGACACTTTCTGCAGCATCTGGAACATTTCGATCATACCGCCAGTGTTGTAATTGGCGTTTTTCAGATTGTAGAGTCCCAGAAAATCGGCTTCGCGTTCGGCTTCGCGGCTGTGTTTCATCAAAAAGCCGCCCGCCACCAAACTGCCGAGCGCCATGCCGGCTTCGGCGCCTTGCTGGCCGCCGAGAATCGCGCCCAGAATCGTTGCGCCAATCACCGCGCCTTGCGTTTTCATGCTGTTGGCGCGTTTGACGTTTTCCAGACCGTGACGACCGACGATATGGCCGATTTCGTGACCGACGACGCTGGCCAACTGCGCTTCGTTGGCGGTAGCGGAAATCAATCCGGTGTGGATGTACACGCGCCCGCCCAACGTGGCAAAGGCGTTGATGGTTTTGTCATTGACGACATAAAACTTCCACGGAATGTTGCGGCGTTCAGAACGCGCCGCCAGATTTTGTCCCAAGCGATTGACGTAATCGTTGATAGTGCGGTCTTCGACCAGACGCATCTGTTTCAGCAATTCCTGATGCACCTGCTCGGCCAGCTTCAGTTCCTCCTGTTCGGACATGTAGCCTTTGTTCGTATATTCCTTGTTACGGAATTTGTCGTAAGGGTTCTGAGCCGCCATCACGCTGACAAACAGCGCACTGACGATGACCAGAGTCAGCATTCGATGCCAGTTGGCAAACAGTTTCATGGTTTATTTCCTCCTTGTTTCTATTCCATCAGCAAGTCAATTGCGTGCGGCAATGTGCGAGCAATTGCCGCCAGGTTTTCCCGCGCGCCGCGCACGCTGCCGGGCAGGTTGACGATCAACGTCCGGCGGCGAATTCCGCACACCGCGCGTGACAACGCAGCAAGGGGAGTGATTTTCAAACTTTCGGAGCGCATCAATTCGGCCAGTCCCGGAGCTTCGCGTTCGATGATTTCGCGCGTGGCTTCGGGCGTCACATCACGAAGCGAAAATCCGGTTCCGCCCGTGGTGACGATCAAATTCGCTTCGCCGGCATCGGCAATCTGCCGCAATCGAGCGGCGATCAAATCCCGTTCGTCCGGCAAAATTTCAGTGGCGACGATCTCCGCTTTCAGCAACTGCAATTCCGCAACCACCGCCGGACCGGATAAATCTTCGCGCTCGCTGCGCGAAGCCGAATCGCTGATGGTCAAGACGACTGCTTTGATCGTTGCTTTATTCATTGTCGCCATTTTGGGGATGGCGGGAGTGTAATTCGTCAGGGCGAGCGTTTCAATCAGCAGGAAGTCGGTTTGTGTTTAGGCGTGTGGTTGCTCACCACCGATTCATACAGCCGTTCGTACATCGGGATGACCTGTTCCGTGTTGAACTGGCCAACCGCCCATTCGCGACCCCGTTTGCCGAACTCGCGCTGTTTGGTTTCGTCGGACAAAATCTCAATCGCACGCTCTGCCATCGCCGACGTGTCACCCAATTTCACCAGAAACCCATTCTCTCCGTTTTTGACAACTTCGGGCAAACCGCCGACTCGCGTGGCGATGACAGGAACTTCGCAAGCCATCGCTTCCAGCGCGGCCAAACCGAAGGATTCGGTTTCGCTGGGAATCAGCAACAAATCGGCGACCGACAGGTAATCGGCGATGTTCGGAACCTGCCCGACAAAGAGCACGTCATCTGCCAATCCGTATTCCCGCGCCAGAGTTTCAGCCGCCGCGCGTTCGGTTCCGTCGCCGCACATCACCAATCGAACCGGCAGTTTGGAATTGGCTTTGACTTTGGCCAGCGTGTGAACGCAATCGCTGATGCGTTTGACCGGGCGAAAATTGGACACGTGCATCAACAGCTTTTCACCGCGCGGAGCCAGTTCCGCATGCAAAGCGTCGTTTTGACGCCGTTGGTAATCCTGCGCGTTGATGAAGTTCGGGATGATTTCAATTCCGCCCAGTCCGAACGTGCGGCAGGTTTCATCGGCCAGATATTGCGAAATCGAAGTCACGGCGTCCGATTGTGCGATGGAAAATTTCGTGATTGGCAAAAAGCTTTTGCGCGATCCCACCAGCGTGATGTCCGTTCCGTGCAGCGTGGTGACGAAGGGCAAATACCGCGTCGGTTTGTACATTTCGCGAGCCAGATACGCCGCCGTCGCGTGCGGAATGGCGTAATGCATGTGCAGCACGTCCAGCCGCTCGGCTTCGGCGACTTCCAGAATCTTCGACGCCAGGGCCAGATCGTAGGGCGGAAACTCAAACAGCGGATAATCGAACAAATCCACTTGATGAAACTTCACGCGGTCGTTCAGCAAACAAAGCCGCGTCGGCAAGGCGTAGCTGATGAAATGCACGGAATGGCCACGTGCCGCCAGCTCGCGCCCAAGCTCTGAGCCTACGATGCCGCTGCCGCCGTAAGTGGGAAAAACTGTGATGCCAACATTCATTTGGAGTAGCCGGTAGTCGGTAGTCGGTAGTCAGGCTCGGCTTTTTTACCGACTCCTGACTCCCGTCTCCCGACTCCTCTCAAGAGTAAAGATTCATTCGCCGCGTCAACAACGCCACCGGATCGGCGACGTTCAGAGCTTCGCGGACGTAAAAGGCTTCGCCGTGTTCGCAGTTGATCAGCGCGCCAAAGTACCGGTCACGCGCTTCCATCTCGCGTAAAAACGCCGGAGTGCTGACGCGCGATTGCGCTTCGCTGCTCGCCGGGTTGTGAAACTGCGACGCGTGGGCGCGAATCGCTTCCCATTTGCGTTCGTAATGATCGCTGATGTCTACGATAAAGGTGGGCGCGACGGTTCGCGGAAACAGAAAGTGCGCGACGCAATTTGGCCGCCAGCGTTCCTGGTTCGCTTCGGCGTCGTATTTGGTCAAACCCGCAATGTGCATGGCTTCGCGGACGAGTTGCGCGGTGTGCGCGTGGTCAGGATGCGCGTCGTCCCAATGCTGCGTGAAAATGACGCGAGGCCGCAGTCGCCGAATCGCGCGCACCAGCCGGACGCGCGATTCTTCGTTCAGCCAGATGTGCGCGTCCGGCAATTCCAGATTTTCGCGCACGGCCAAGCCCAACAATTCCGCCGCGCGTTCGGCTTCCTGCCGACGAAGCTCCGGCGTGCCGCGTGTTCCGGCTTCGCCGCGCGTCATATCCAGAATGCCCGTGCGATAACCCAAACCGGCCAGCTTGATGAGCGTGCCGCCCGCCGACAACTCCACGTCGTCCGGGTGAGCCGCAATCGCCAGCACGTCCAATTGCAAATTTGATTGGTCAGCCATAACGCCGAAAGATTAGCACACGCTCCGCAGGACACCTTGCGTCAATCCTCCGGTTCGATTTCCACATAAAACTCGTCTTTGGGATTGATCTCGACTTCGGGCATCGGCTCGAACTTGGACGGATCGAAGGGCGGCATCTCTGGCTCCGGCGCGCCGAGTTCTCGCAGATGCTTGCGCGCCGCTTCGAGTCCCCAGTGATATGCGTACGGCGGCCCATCGCACCACGCCAGACGATAGGCTTGGGTGGCGGCTTCGATGGCTTTTGCGGTGTTGCCCGCATCGCGTTCCAGTTGCGCCAACACGTTCAACGCATCGGCGTGAAAGAGCGGATACGGCCCCCGCTCGGCAAGTGCCCAGGCTTGGTCGAGGAGTTCTCTTGTAGTGTCATATTCTTTTTGCTGCCGATATAGCTCAGCTAAAGCAGCTAAAGCTGGGAGTTCTTCCTCAGCAAGATTGACTGCTCGTGCGCGGGTGAGGGCATGGTGAAGGCGTTCAGAGGCAGTGGTTAGATCATAAACACCGAGTGCAGCTTCTCCGTGGAGCCGTGTAGCACGGATTAAATCTCGTTCGCGACGCTCGGCTTGCGCCAATTTCGAAGCACGTAATGCAAGTGGCAACGCAGTGTCTGCTCGGCTAAACCACAAGAAGCTTTGTGCAAGGTAAAGGTGAACTAAGCCTTCTCTCTGCTGATTTTGCCTTGATACGCTAATGTCTAAAGCTTGGAATAGTAATTCTTTCGCGTTAATGGTTTGACCGCAAGAAGCTAAAACTAGGCCTCTAAAGTAAAGAGGTTCTATTTCTAAGCCACGATAGTTATTCCCACGAGTCATATTTATATTTATAGCACAAGATGCTGCGATATCGGCTTCTCGCAAATGTCCAACAAATCTAAGCGCATCAGAAAGATTGCTGAGCTCAATTGATGCGTTTGACATGTCTTCCTGCTTTTCATCTATTTCCAAAGAGTTTCTGTATAGAGGTACTGCACGATTTGGCTCACCACTGAGGTGATATGCTGTTGCCAGCGCGTTAAGTATAAAGCTCTGGCAACGAGGATCTGCCAATTTAGGTGGCGCTACTACACCATCAGGAAAGAAGTGCTCTAATAGCTCAATTCGTGTTCGGCTTGCGCTGAGACGGTAATGCGTTGCGTAGCTAAGATAATCCCTGAAAATAATATAAGCTTGTTCATATTGATCCAAGCCAATCAAGGCATTGAACAACTCTATAGCTGCGGTCAGGTCGTCTAGACTCTCGACCATGTGTAATTTCGGCGGTTTTGGTGCCGCATCAAAATATGTATGAAGCTCTGTATAGATATCTCTTCGAGCGTGGGTATCCAATGTTTGCCACACAACGCCACGTACAATAGGGTGTAGATCATAACGATTCGCTGCCTTATCCCATCCAACCAGTCCGCGATCCTCTAAATCCGAAAGTATTGCATCTAACTCGCGATCATCTTGGCATTTCCTTTTATCCTTGTTGTTTTCCTTAGTTCTCTTTTCAGCTTCGCTTGTAAATATTGCAAGTAACCTGCTCCAAATGGTTTTGTCGCCAACAGGTGTTGCTGGCTGAGTGAAGCTTTTCAAGTCTTCAACCAATAAGGCACACAGAGAATCCCAAGTGGTGGGCATGCGAAATGCTGCAATAGTGTGGAGCACATGGCGTTCCGGCGCGCTCAACCCTTCAAGAGCGTATTTCAAAACATGGGTCTTGGCATTTTTCATAGAAAGCTCTACTGGGTTGAAGTCAGGATGATCTTTATGCCAGAGATCAAAATTTCCAGGATCGGAACGATAACTAGCTACTTCTCCTGCTAATGCACGGAGCAATAATGGGTAATTGCCAAAGGAGCGGAAAAGTGGCAGCAGCCGCTCACTTGTGCCACTACGTTCGCCTCCGATAAAGGCACGCCAGAGCGCAAGCGCATCGTCGTCAGTCAGTCCCTTAAGGAAGACAGCGTAACAGCCCGGCCAAGGCTGTGCCGCTGTCGTCTGTAGTTCTGCGGGATAGAGCCGTGTCGAAACGAGCACGCGCGATGCTTGAACACGAGTAAGCCGTCGAAGAAAGCGCCCGGCACGCTGATCGGCGCATTGGCGCAGGTAGTGTTTTTCTAAGTAAGTTTCTTTCACTTCATCCGACAACCCATAAACCGTAGCGAGGAAGTTGGCTGTGCGTTCATCAAGATCATGGTCGGCTACATGTGGGGCGTCCATTCGCGAATAAGCCCGCAGTATTCGCTCCAGACCATCCAACACAAGAAGAAACGGTTCCTGATCAAGCTGATAAAAGAGTCGGTCTTCGCGCTCGTGCGTGGGCAGCTCGCGCACAGCAGCTTCGGTCATTCCAGCGGTATAAGCTAGCGCGCGTACAACAAAATTCTCAAAATGAGCATCACTCTCGTAAAAGCTCCACCATATACGACCAGCAAGGTGCGGCAATTCATTAGGCGCAATGTCGTTAAACCACTTCCACGTGAGTGCGCTTTTGCCCATCCCGCCGATAGCGACAACATTAAAGATGCGAATTCCTTGTGGGATGTGTTTGTTTGTTGTTACCCAATCGGTGAGTAGCTTGAGCTCATGGTGGCGACCTACAACTTCACTGGTTTGCAATAAAGAGTAGGGATGCGCGATGTATGGGATGGGCGCGGCAGGTATAAGGTTGGGCGGGTGAAAATTGATGTGAATGGTTTTCTCTGCCTGAGTACGGATTTCGCGTTCGCGAAAATCAGAAAGTGCATCAATCACTGCCGCGCGCAAATCATCCGGCGACTTGAACTCTGCCCGAATGCGCCCATCACATGCACGCTTTTTCAGGTCGCCAAGTTTTTTTTGCGCGACTGTATCGGTCTCGACCATCTTGATAGTTAGTGGATGATCATCATGAATTGTAAAAACGAGTATAGGTATACCAAGTTCGACCGCGCGATTAAACTCCATCTCGGTGTAAGAAATGGTCTGGCCTTTTGGTACCTCACCGTAGCGCCACGCGTAAATGCCGATATAAACGTCTGCTTGATCAAGCATTTCTGTGTCAACAACAGTTGGCCCAATATTACACGCCGGTAAATGCTCCATCGCGATGGGATGGAATCCCTGTCGCAAGCAGGCTTCGATGACTTGTTTGCGGTGTTCGGGCAGATCAAGCGAAGTGCTGCTGATCATGGCGGTCTTTTGGCCGGGGCGGGGAAGAGTTGGCATAAAGAAATCTCCCGAAATGAAAAGTGGCGGATGCAACTTTGCGGCTTTGCCGCACATCAGGCGGCAAAGCCGCGAGAATTGAACTTCAGCGCAAATCCAGCGAGTGTTTGGAAATTACGTCGGTGTAGCTTTGCAATCCGCCCGCCGAATATTCTTTGACGAAGCTGTCCATTGTTTGCAGCAACTGCGTGCTGTAATACCCGCTGACCGATTGCGGGTGTGCGTAGCCGAACGTTCCGTTGAAATAGCTGCGGATGATGACGCTGTTGGCAGCGCGTGGCAGCAGTTTGACGTTGGCGGCGAACTTGTCGAATTCGTCTCCGCGCGAGAGGTAAAACTCCACGTTCGAGGTGTAAAAGGCCGACACCGTTTCGCGCTGTTCGTTCAGGTAGGCGGCAATCTGTTTCAGCGCGTGACTTCCTGCCAGATCGCCAGTGACGGGAATGACCAGATTGCGGCCTTGCAAGGATTTCATAACCTGAAAGTCGTCCTCGCTGGCCAGGTAGTTGCACTGTTTGCCGGTCAGGTCTTTTTCCAGCGTCAGGTCTCGGTAATTCGGGTAGTAATACCGCGAGCCGCGTCCGTGCGTCGTGAATTTCAAATCCAGGCCGCTGGTGAAAAACTCCGTGTGCATGCGTTTGATCGTGGCGAATTCGGCTTCGCTGATTTTGATGCCGTAGCTTTTGATTTTGGCGGACAGCGCGGCGTGCGCGGCGTCGAAAAGTTTGGTGTCTTTCGGGGTCTTATCAATGTATTCAACAATGTCTTTGATGTTTCGCGCGTTCCAGGTGTTCAAATCCGCAGGAACCGGTTTGCCCAAAAACAGGCACAGATATTCGATGCGATTGCGCGCCGATTCAAACAGGGCTTTGAACAGCAGATGCTGCAACAGATTGTCGCGGCGAATGTCCACCATGAAGGCGATGTTCGGGCGAATCTGGGCGATGTACGAAAAGCTCTGGTCGGGACCGACGCCGATGAAGGCTCCGCCGTTGATTTTCATCTGCCGCATTTTGCCCATCACGTGCAGGTAAGAGGTTTCGTTGGAAATCAGATTGTCCGTGTCGAAGTAGCCGTTGGATTCAGAAAGTTTCTGGCTGAGCGCGGCGAATTGTTCCCGCGACAACGACCGGTCAGCAGGTTCCAGCGGCGCGGGATTGCCGGGACTGGAAGATTTGTCCGGCGGTTTCGGCGGCGGTGTTTTTTCCTGAACACGAGCCGGTTGGATCAGCGCGCAAAAGATCAGCAGCAATAAAAACAATTTTCTTGGCATCGTGTTCCTCTTCTTACAGCAAGTGAAAGAAACAACGGAACAAGCGGAAATAACAGAATGAACGGAAATGTTGATTGGTATTTTCCGTTTGTTTCGTTATTTCCGCTTGTTCCGTATTCTCCTTTTTGAGTCTTGGGCTGCGGTATTGCAGCCGTGGTGGCGCAATTGATTCAGCTACTCGACGCCTTTTACGTCCCAGACCATTTCGGCTTGCCAGTGATTCTTTTGCAGGAATGGCAGGTACTCGCGTTCGCCGCGCACGTACACTCCCAAAAAGGCGATGCTGTACGAATTGATGATGGCGTAGGTCGTTTCCATCGAAGTGTAGTTGAACTCCGCGCCTTCGCCGCCGCGTTTGCCTTTGCCAACGCCGTCGCCAAAGTTCTTGTCAATTTTGAAGATGTCTGTGAATGAATAATGCCCGCCGTCTTTCATCGCCAGCAGAAATCCGTCGCGCTGGTGTTTGGCAAAGACGTCGCGGATGCGGGCGTTGCCTTTGGGGCCGATGGTGCGGTCTTCTTCGCCAAGCATGTACAGTGAAGGAACAGTCAGGTTGGTGTGAGCTTCGGGCGCGCCGGACATGGCGATGACGGCTTTGAAACGCGGATCGGCGTCGGCGACTCGAATGGCGGTCATGGAACCAAAGGACATTCCGGCGGCGACGGGTTTGCTCAGGTCAAGCTTGCCGGAAAAACGGCTGTCGGCTCCACCGTTCCACAGCGTCATTTGGTCGAGCAGAAAACTCATGTCTTTCGGACGATCCACGGCGGAATTTTCGCGCTGGTCGTTGCGATAGAGAATCGGTTTGCTTTTGATGATCGTCACGCGCGCGTTGGCGGTGTGATCGGCAGAAACGACGACATAACCGTGACTGGCCAGGTAATCGCACCAGAAAGTGTTTTGCGTGCGCGTGCCTCCATTGCCGTGCGAAAAAACGATCAGGGGGAATTTGCCTTCGCGGACGCGAGCGTCGCGTACGGCTGAATTCCAGAAGGTTTCGTTCATTTCCGCGGCGGATTTTTTGTAGGCCATCTTCAGCAAGGTTTCGAACTGCGGAGTGATTCCGCCGGGGATGAAGTCGCTGAATTTGTTCTTTGGTAAATTGTGCGCTTCGTCAGAAGCCGGATACCAGATTTCCGTCACCAATGTGCGAGCTTCGTTGGTGGCGGCGTCCGTTCGGCTGTGGTCAACCAGCACGGTGGTTGTTACGCCGACCGGAAATGTGCCGGGTTTCATCGGGTCTGTAGCCTTGGTTGAGGCGCGATGAGGTTGCGGAATGGTGGCAATCGTCAGAGCGAGCAGCAGGGAAGCGAAAAACACAGGTCGTTTCATCAACAGGTCTCCTTCTCAAGGATTTGGGATTTCGAGTATAGTTCGAGCGCGATTTAAGCACAGAATTTATTGAGCAACCAAAGTAAAAACTCAAAACGGAGGCTTCATTTAACCTTTATGCCTACACCCGCAAAATCATCCAAAAAGAAATCGGCAAAAACTCCATCAGCAAAAGCAGTCCCCAAAATCAGAAAATCATCCGGATTGAAAACCCTGGCGTTTGACATCGGCGGCTCTGGCTTGAAAGCGACCGTGCTGGATAAACGCGGAGAAATGTTGACCGAACGTGTGCGCGTCGAAACTCCGCAACCGTGCCCGCCCGGCGTCTTGTTGGAAAAACTCAAAGAACTGTTGGCGCAATTGCCCGCGTTTGATCGCGTATCAGTCGGATTCCCCGGCGTTGTTCGGCACGGCAAAACGTTGTCGTGCAAGAATCTGGGTTCGGATGAATGGGATCATTTCGATTTGCAAAAAGCGATTGCCAAAGTCACGGGCAAACCGACGTTGGTCATCAACGACGCAGACATGCAGGGACTGGGCGCGATCCAGGGCGACGGGGTCGAACTGGTCATCACGCTCGGCACCGGGCTTGGCTCGGCCTTATTTGAAGATGGCCGACTGGCTCCGCACATCGAACTTGCCCACATTCCGTTTCGCAAAGGACAGACTTACGAACAACAACTCGGCAACAAAGCCTTCAAAAAAGTCGGCAAAAAGGAATGGAATGACCGGCTGGAAAAAGCCATTGAATATTTCCGCATTCTGACGAATTTCGACAAGTTGTATCTCGGCGGCGGCAACGCCAAAGAAGTCGCCTTGAAGTTCGGCGACGATATTGAAGTCGTCAGCAACAGCCTGGGCATGCGCGGCGGCATCTGGCTCTGGAAAGATTCGGATTTGAGCGATGGCGTGCAGAAATGACTTCAGAGCAATGGAGCCGGAAAAGCCTCTTTCGCCAGCATTCCGCCTCGCGTATGATGGCTGCTCTTTCATCCAACTCAGATACAGATACTTTTACGGAGAACGCAGTAATGTCGAATTTCAGTGGCGGGCAGATCAAAAGCGTCGTGCCGCGCGCCGGAGTCGAAGGCGGAGAAATCATCATCTCCTGTCAGGGCTACGGCACTTCGGATTATTCATATTGTCATGCATGGTTTGGAGATCAGCGCGGAAGAGTCATCAGCGCTGCTCCTGACCGGGTCATAGTCTCAGTGCCGGATTGCGACACAGGGATAGAATCGTATGAACTGAAACTGGAAAGCGCCGACGGCGTGATGGCGACCCAATTCATGCTCGGCGCCAAACTGACGGAAAACATGCATCCGGTCGCCAATCCCGCCATTGATGAAAACGGCAGTATTTACGTTACGCTGTCCGGCACGCGAGGCCAGAAAGTCCCTGTTTCCATTTACAAGATTTCTTCGGACGACACAGTTCATCCGTTGCCCGCTGAAGTGGTCAATCCGACCGGGCTGGCGTTCAACAGTGAAGGCACGTTGTATGTCACGAGCCGATACGATGGCACGCTTTACAAAATTTCGCCCTTTGGCGAAGCGGAAACCGTTGCCACTGATCTGGGCATCGCCACCGGATTGGCCTTTGATCGTCGTGGAGAAATTTATGTCGGCGACCGCACGGGCACAATTTTTCGCGTCAATGAACTCGGCGAATCCAGGCAATTTGCTTCACTCGATCCGAGCGTGGCGGCGTATCATCTGGCGTTTTCGCCCGAAGGCGATTTGTTTGTCAGCGGTCCCACGGTGTCTTCGTTTGAAACCATCTGGCGCGTGGACGCGATGGGCGATGTGACGAAGTTTTATACAGGACTCGGTCGTCCGCAGGGACTGGCGTTCGACGCAAAAGGGAATTTGTATGTGGCGGCTTCGCTTCGAGGCCATCGCGGCATAGTGAAAATCTCTCCCGACGGGCGCAATGCCGAAGTCGTTCTAGCCGGAGCTTCGCTGGTCGGATTGGCCTTCGATGGCGAAGGCGACATGGTCGTCGTCACCACGCAAAAGGTTTATCGCGTGCCGATGGGCATCAAGGGATATTCGGTGTTTTGAGGCCGAAAATTTTTGTTCAATCCGGCTACAGGTTTGGGCTAAGATGCTTGTGCCTCTTGTGCCTGAGACAAGGAATCTGGAACAGCGATGCAAGTTGCAACTCGGACAGAATCAAACAGCGCTTCTTTCACGCAAGCGAATTTTCCCGGCCCGATTTCTCAAGAACTTATCGCCAAAGAGCGTACGCTTCGCCAGTTATTGCGCGAGATGGAATCGGTCATCGTCGCGTATTCGGGAGGAGTGGACAGCGCTTATCTGGCTTATGTCGCTGCCGATGAATTGGGCGCGCGGGCCTTGGCCGTGACCGGCGAAAGTCCCAGCTACCCGGATTTTCAGCGACAGGATGCGCTGGAAGTGGTGCGGAAGTTTTCGATTCCTCATCAGTTCATCAACACCGAAGAAATTCACGATCCGAATTATCAGGCCAACCCGGCCAACCGCTGTTATTTCTGCAAACACGAATTGTTCACCAAACTAAGCCAGCTTGCTGGCGAATGCGGCTATGCGTTCGTTTGTGACGGCAACAACGCTGATGATGTGGGCGATTATCGTCCAGGGCGTCAGGCGGCCAGGGAATTGAACGTTCGCAGCCCTTTGATCGAAGCCGGGTTAAGCAAAGCGGAAATTCGTCAGTTATCCGAACGTGCCGGATTGCCGGTGTGGGATCGTCCGGCTTCCGCGTGTTTGTCGTCGCGTATTCCTTACGGCATGCCCGTGACGATTGAAAAGCTCTCTGTCATCGAACGCGGCGAAGCCAAATTGCGTTTGCTGGGATTTCAGCAAATGCGCGTTCGTCATCACGGCGACGTGGTTCGCATCGAAATTGCGCCTGACGAATTGCCGCGCGCGCTGAATGTGGACATGGCTCAGCGAATCGCGACGGCCTTCAAACAATTGGGATTCAAATTCGTGACGCTCGACCTGGAAGGGTATCGAACCGGCGCGTTGAATGAATCACTCAACACTTCGGATCAACAATGAAGATGGGCGGGGATCAACCGAGCGCCCGCCAGAATTTTTTCCAGCTATTTGCAACAGACCACCAAGCCGACCCAGTGGCCATAAGCACCAAGCCTTAGGAGGTAACTTTGGCATTAGTAGACGATGGCATTCGGCAATTCAGGGAAGACAATCCCTTTGAATCCATGATGTGGCGCTTCGATCATGCGGCGCGCTTACTCAATCTCGACCCCGACCTTTATAAAGTCCTTCGCGTTCCGAATCGGGAAATTACCGTTTACATCCCCGTGTTCATGGACGATGGCCACATCGAAATCTTTACCGGCTATCGCGTGCAGCACAATTTTGCTCGTGGCCCGGCCAAAGGCGGCATTCGCTTTGCGCCGGATGTGACGATTGATGAAGTGCGCGCGCTGGCTGCCTGGATGACCTGGAAATGCGCAGTCGTCAACATTCCGTTTGGCGGAGCGAAAGGCGGAGTCATCTGCGATCCTTCGCAAATGTCGCAGGGCGAATTGGAGCGCATGACTCGCAGGTATACTGCCGAACTGGTGGATTTCATCGGCCCTGAACGCGACGTGCCCGCGCCAGACATGAACACCAACGAACAAACAATGGCCTGGATCATGGATACCTACTCAATGCACGTCCGGCATACGGAAACAGCGGTTGTCACCGGCAAGCCGATTGACTTGTCCGGTTCGCGCGGGCGGCGCGAAGCCACCGGGCGAGGGTTGCTGTTCGTGGTGGACGAAGCCGTAAAAAAGTTGGGGATGCAACCGGAAAAGACGCGCGTAGCAATTCAGGGTTCGGGCAATGTCGGCGGCGTGGCGGCCAAACTGATGTTCGAGAAAGGCTATCAAATTGTCGCCATTTCCGATGTTCGGGGCGGTATCTACAACGACAGAGGATTGGATTTGCCAAGCGCCATGCAATATATGGCCACACGCAGAACCTTCGAAAAATATCCCGAAGCCGAACCAGTCACGAATCAAGGCTTGCTGGAACTCGATTGCGACGTGTTGCTGCCTGCCGCGACGGAAAATCAGATCACCAGCAATAACGCTTCGCGCATTCGGTGCAAAATCCTGGCTGAAGGCGCCAACGGCCCAACAACGGCAGCAGCGGATGACATCCTGGAACGCAACGGCGTGTTTGTCATTCCGGACATTCTGGCCAATGCCGGCGGCGTGACGTGCAGTTATTTTGAATGGGTTCAGGATCGAATGGGATATTTCTGGAAAGAAGACCTGGTCAACGAAAGGTTGCAGGACATCATGGTCGCCAGCTTCCACGATGTCTGCAAATACGCAGAAAGTCATGGCGTTAATAATAGAGTGGCAGCTTACATGCTGGCGATTGATCGTGTGGCGTACATCACTCGATTGCGCGGAATTTATGCCTGAACCGGTGGTTGTTGTCCGATGGTTGGAGGTCGGTTATTGCCCGATTGCCAGATGGATTCGAGAGGTTTTTGACAACCACCAATCACCAAGCGCCAACCACCAAAACGCCCTTAAGTCTTTGCATAGAGAACGAGATTGCAATTGACACTTCGTAAACCATCGTATAGATTCTGGCTCGAAGTTGTATCCAGTCTTCATTCTCTTTGTTGTCAGCCCTCCGCAGTAAGAAGTCTTTCGCACTGGCGGGGTTTACCCTGCGAGGAACGAGGGCTGTTCTTTTTAACTGAACGGATATTTCGTTCTGGAAGCATCAAGTAACTCAATAGACGTTAGTCACCCAATTTCCAGGAGGAGAATTATGAGTTTTGCGAGAAAAATGGTCAGTTTGATGCTCGCGCTCCTTATCACTGCAACGATTGCGCAAGCACAGACTCCCCGCTCAACGGATGATCCTCGCAACCAGGCCCCTACGGTAAACGGAGGCACCGGACTTTTTACGGTTTACGATGCGCAGACATTGCGTAAAGGCGAGTTCAATTTCGGGTTCTTTGCCAATCACTTCCACCGCGATCCGGGGAATGTGAGATGGCAGGTTTATCCTGTCAATTTCCAGGTTGGCTTCAACGATCATCTCGAAATTTTCGCTCACTTCGAGGCGCAGCGAGTGGTCACGGTAGGCTCTCCGGCTTTGCTCAGCGGTTTTTATCTGCCTGATGTCAGGACGAAAAGCCTGCCGGTTGGTCGTCTGGTGATCGTTCCGGGGCAGAACGCGGCTTCGTTTACGATTGGCGATCCCTGCGGCAACGGTGGATTCCCTGGCCCGTGCCGCGCGCCGAACGTTGGCGGACTTGGCGGATTCGCTTCTGGCCCGTTTGTCGCTCGTCCGAGCGGAAACGACACTGCTGTGTACGTCGGATTGGGCGCTCCGGTCGGAGGCATTTTGCCTGCGCTGGCTCCGAACGTGAATCCAAATTACCTGCCGAATGCTCCGTTCCTGGCGCGTTTTTCCGACAATCATCTTGGCGACATCTGGCTGGGCGGCAAGATTCGTTTTACCGGCCCGAACAATCCATTCGGCTTTGCTTTGATTCCGCTTGTCAAGATTCCAAGCACCCAGTCATTGCACACTGGCCTTGAACGTGGACGTGGAACCGGCAATTTCGATTACGGCGTGATTGCCGCATTCGATGGTCGCCTGCATAAGTACATCAACCTGAGCACGAACATCGGCTTCATCAAGAAGGGCGATCCGCAGGCTGATGATATGAACCTCGGCCCGTTGTGCGTCGGGTGCAGCGTGATTCAGGGCTTTGGTAGTAGCGAACGCTCTCTGGATATTCCGAATGAACTGCGTTCTGGCATTGGGATTGATTTCCCTCTGAGCCAATATCTGCAACTCATTGCCGAAGTCAGTAGCACTCATTACGTCGGTTCGCGCACGCCCAGCTTGTTGCGGAACAGCCCGGTAGATTTCGTCGCTGGCGCTCGAGTCTTCCCAACCCGCTGGCTTTCGATCAGCGCGGCTTACCAACGTCACCTGAATTGGTTCTCTGAGATCAACAGCCGATTCAGCCCGACTGGCTTCATCGCAGGATTGTCCATTGGTCGCGTCAACAAACGTGAAGAACCTTTGTTGCCGAACCAGCCGCCCACCGTGGCTTTGGCATTGGGCAACGTCAGCAGAGGAGCGAACGACCTGTTGCGTGAATCGGCCAACACGGTTTGCGCGGGCGACAAGGTTGATTTGCGCGCAACGGCTTCCGATCCGGATGGCGACGCGCTGGTTTATTCCTGGAGTTCGAGCGGTGGCCGCGTGACAGGCGATGGCGCCAACACTGTGTTTGACACCACCGGATTGGCTCCTGGCGATTACACGATCACTGTTCAGGTGGACGATGGTTGCGGTTGTATCGCATTCGATTCGAAGACGATTACCGTCACCGCCTGCCCACCGCTCACGGTTTGCTTTGGCCCGAATCTGGATGTGAACGTCAGCGCCGGCTCGGTTGACGCAGGCGAAAGGGTCAACTTCTCGACTTCCGGCGTGACCGGCGGACGCAACTACGGCAACGTCCAATACCAGTGGTCAGCTTCGGCTGGCAACATCAGCGGTAATGGGCTGAGCGCTTCGCTCGACACAACCGGCGTTCCTGGCGGCACGACCATCGAAGTGACGGTCAAGGCTGTTTCCGATGTTGGTGGTTGTTCGGCCAGTGGTACGGCGCGCACAAGCGTCAAGGTTCCGCCTCCGACGCCAGAACCCAAACGTCCAGATGCTTCTGTCATTGACAACTGCGTGACGTTCAAACGGAACGCGACGCGCGTTGACAATGCCTGCAAGGACATTCTGGCCAACAAGGTGATCCCGGCTCTGCAAGCCGATCCTGGCGCCAGGGTCGTCATTGACGGATACCGTGGCAGCAAGGAAAGACCGGCGAAGATCAGTCTGGATCGTGCGAAGAATGTCCGCGATCGTCTGGCCGATGGCAAACTCGGCGCGGCGATTGACACTTCACGCATCGTCGTTCGCGATGGCGGCGAATCGGCTGATACGCAAGTCCGAATCTGGCTGGTTCCGTCCAACGGAATAATGCCTGAAGGACCGGCTGAAGCTTCGGTTGGCGATGTGACGCCCGAAAGAGGCGGACGCCGCCCGGCGCGACGCAGGTAACCTGGCTGCCGGCTTTTGTGCCGTAACATAATCAAGAGGCAGGTGGTCTTTGATCGCCTGCCTCTTTTTACGTTGACCGCTGATGCTTTTGAACAGCCGTTTCACTTTTCGTTTATGTCTGAAGACAAAATCAATCAGCTTTCCGAACCTTCCGCTGAACCGTCCATCGAAAAATATGTTTGCATCGCAGTGTTCGTCGCCGCCTTGCTGGTCGGAGCCTGGTTACGGTTTTCCGACCTCAGCATGAAGCCCTTTCATCACGATGAAGGCGTCAACGGGCATTTCATGCTCAATCTCGTCCGCAGCCACCAATACAAATACGATCCGACCAATTATCACGGCCCGTCGCTGTATTACTTTGCGCTGGTTGCCGTGGTGCTGTTTGGTGAAAACGATTTTGCGCTGCGCTTGACTCCGGCGCTGTTCGGAGTTTTGACGATTGCAATGATTTGGTTGTTGCGCCGCCAGTTGGGAACCGTTGGGACTTCCGTGGCGGCGTTTTGTGTGGCGTTGTCGCCGTGCCTTGTCTTTTATTCGCGCTACTTCATTCACGAAATGTCGTTCGGTTGTTTTTCGCTGGGAATGGTTGTTGGATTTTGGCGATACGCCGAAGAGAAAAAATTTCACTGGTTGGCGCTGGCGGCGGTTTCGACCGGATTGTTGCTGACGACCAAGGAAACTTCGGTCATCACTGTCGCAGTGTTTTTGGTCGCCATCGTTTGCGCGGCAATTTGGGACACCGCAAAACGACTGATTCAACAACGTCAATTGACGCCTGCCGCTTTTGTCAAAGCCTTGAGAACCGACACTGCCTCCGTGATGCCGACACTGGATCACGCGGTGGCGGCGACGATCATCGTCGTGTTCATTCACATCTTTTTGTATTCGTCGCTGTTCAACAATTGGCAGGGCGTGACGGATTTTTTCCGCTCCATTGCACATTGGACTGAAGAGCGCAGCAACAACGATCACGTCAAAATTTTCTGGTACTACCTGGGGATTTTGCTCAAGCTGGAATTGCCGCTGGTTGTCGGTTCGCTCGTGGCCGGTGTGTTCATTCTTTGGCGAGGCAATCGGTTCTGGTTGTTCACGGGAGCCTGTACGTTGGGAATGACACTGGCCTATTCGGTGATTCCATATAAAACTCCGTGGTTGATGATTAGCTTCGTTGTGCCGATGGCGTTGGTTTGCGGATACGCCTCAGAACAGCTTTATAGGCTGTCGTCGAAGCTGGCGTGGCAAATGATCTGTATTGCGGGTTTTGTCGCCGTACTGTTTGTTTGCGGGCAAATTTCCTGGACGGTGAATTTCGTCAAGTACGACGACAATGGAAACGAAACAGGGTATTTCTTTGAGCGCGGGAAAAAGTGGGAATTCAAACCTTACGTGGATGGCACGTATGGTTACGTCTACGCCCAAACCGACCGCGAGTTTTTAGACCTGATTCGGTTGATCGAACAAGAAGCTGACAATTTTCCGACCAAAAAGAAAACAGGAATTTATGTCGCGTCGCCCGAACACTGGCCTTTGCCATGGTATTTGCGAGATTATCCCGGCACGGATTATTCAGGACGATGGCCGGGCGAACCGGGAAGTGCGCCTGCCATTTCGCAGCCAATCATTCTGGCGCACGCCGATCAGCAAGCGAATCTGGTCGGAGTGCCGGGCTGGCGCGCCAGTTCCCGAACCTACAAACTTCGACCGGGAGTCGAATTGATGCTCTTCGTTCGTGACGAAGCGCCCGCAGCAATTCCATCACAATAAACCCAGTTTTCCGGGAGGAAGCCGCTATGAAAAATCGCATGTTCGCAGTGGTTGGTATTTTGCTCTTGGGGTCGCTCGCTGTTCAGGCGCAAACCGCGCAAGCTCCCAAAGACAACACCGTCGTTTGTCACACGCCGACTGCTACCAAGGCTTCGGACAAACCGGCTACATTGAAAGACGGGTACGGCAACGTCCGGATGGTGGTGACGACCAAATCGGCGGAAGCGCAGGCATTTTTCAATCAAGGCCTGGCGTTGCTGCATTCGTTCTGGTTTTACGAATCCGACCGGTCGTTCGAGCGCGCCGCGCAACTCGATCCCGAATGCGCGATGGCGCAGTGGGGAATCGCCATGGCGGCGGTCAACGAAGCTCGGCGCGACGCCGCGATCAAACGCGCCAAAGAGCTTGCGCCGAAAGTCAGCGAACGCGAACGACTTTACATCGAAGCCGTCGAAGCCCGTTACAAAGGCGAGCGAACGACCATTCAAAACAACGGCTTTCTCGGCGCAAGCTCTTCATATCAAAACGCAATGCGAAAACTTGTCGCGTTTTATCCCGATGATCTGGAAGCCAAACTGTTTCTGGCGTTGGCGTTGATGTCCGGCTACGAACGCGACGGTTCTCCGCGACCGGGCACGGTCGAATCCATAACGATGTTGCAACTGGTGTTGGCCAAATCGCCGAATCATCTGGCGGCGCACCATTACATGATTCACGCCACCGAATCCGGCAAACGTCCGCAAGACGGAGTGCCTTCGGCGGATGTGTATGGCTCGCTGGCTCCGAAAGTCGGTCACGCGGTTCACATGCCCGGCCACACTTATGTGCATGTGGATCGTTGGGATGACGCGGCCAAAGCCTTTGAAGGTTCCGCCGAAGTGGATCGCGCCTACATCCGCGACAACAAGGAAGAGACGGATCACGCTGCCGGGCCGTACGGCCATAACGTTCACTTTCTGGCGATGGTTTATGGCTATCAAGGACGATACCGCGATGCCATTCGTGTCAGCCAGGAATTGCTGGACGTGACGAAAGCTCCAAGCGAAACAAAATCGCGCACCGCGCTCGAAGGACGCATTTCGATGTTGCGCGCATTGGTTCGCTTCGAGAAGCTCGATGAAATTCTGGATGGCAAATCTTTGCCTGAAGAAAGCGTTTTTGAAGTCTTCAAGGCCTGGCGGTATTACGCGCAAACCATTGCCTTGCTCGGCAAAGGCGATGTTGCCGCTACGAAATCAAAACTGGACACGTTGGAACGCGAAATTGCCTGGTTGAAAGACAAATTCGGCAAAGCGAAAGATTTGCCGCAAGCCGGTCGCCAGCGCCAACAGCTTCGGGCGTTGAACGTCGCGCCGCTGGAGATACAGGCTCGATTGCTGGCGCGCGAAGGCAAAGCGGACGACGCCATTGCCAGGCTGAAAGAAGCCATCGAAGAAGAAATCAAACTCGGTTATTCCGAACCTCCGCTGTATCCAGTGCCGATGGAAGAGGTCGCCGGAAAACTCTGTCTGGACTTGAAGCGCTGGAAAGAAGCGGAAGAGTTTTTCCGCGCAGCGCTCGAACGCGATCCCGGCAGTGGACGGGCTTATTTTGGCCTGGTGCAAGCGCAGCAGGCGTTGGGCAAAGACGCCGATGCGCGCGACAACTACGCCAAATTCCTGAAGGCTTGGGCCAAAGCCGACGCCGATTTGCCGGAAATGAAACGAGCAAAAGCGATGGCGCAGACCTTCGGCGCGTCGAGCGGAACAAAATAATGTAGGTTTTTTGCCAAATCACCCGTTAGCAGAAGTTTTTGGTTTTCCCATCACGAATCACTCTGATTTGGCGAATCGCTATCGTGATCACAGGCTTTGTCCGTTCAATAACCGTGTGCCTAATTGCACGAAAGATAAAGCCAACGACCCACTCGGCGTTTGCAGCATTTATGACGATCAAAATGCCACGATTACTTGTCCGATTCGTTTTCGTGAAAACTGGTTGATTGCAGAACACGCTGCCGATTTCTTTTTTCCGAAAGGATCGAAGTGGACTTCACTGACTGAAGTTCGACTCAATGACCGGAACGGGCGCTCTGCTGGAAACATTGATGTCGTGTTGGTGGCTTATGACGAGCGGGGGCGAATTCTGGATTTTGGCTCGCTGGAAGTGCAGGCGGTTTATATTTCAGGAAATATCCGTCGTCCATTTGAAAAGTTCATGAATGACTTGACGGTAACTGATCTCGATTGGACCCAGGAAAAGAATTATCCGCGCCCCGATTACTTGTCCTCATCCAGAAAGCGACTAGCTCCCCAGATGATTTTCAAAGGCGGGATTTTGAAAGCTTGGAAAAAGAAGCAGGCCGTTGCAATTGACAGAGGATTTTACGTGACGTTGCCAAGCCTGAAGGAAGTGGCCAAGAAAAATGCTGACATTGCTTGGCTGGTTTACGATCTGAAGCCGAATGAGCAGCGGCAGGCCTATGAACTTATTCTTCACAAAACTGTGTATACAGAGTTCGACTCGGCTCTGAACCAGATCACAACGGCGGAAGCTGGCGTTGTTGACGATTTCATTCATCATTTGCAGGAAAAGCTGGATGCGCGTCTGGAAGGAAATTCGCCCGAGGCTCCTATTCTCGGCGATCTAATTTTGTCTTGAGAAATGCCAGTCCTAAAACAACAAAATCTGTTCGGATTGGAGCATTCTGCGTCTGTCATCAACGTGGCGTCAGTGTCTCAACTCAGCCCATTTCGTTATCCAGGCGGCAAAACCTGGCTTGTGCCCTATGTCAGAGCGTGGCTTAGGAGTCTTAGTTTTCGCCCGACTTTGTTTGTTGAGCCATTCGCTGGCGGCGGGATTATTGGCTTGACAGTGGCGGCTGAAAATCTGGCTGAGAGGGTGCTGTTAGTTGAACTCGACCAGCAAGTAGCAGCGGTTTGGCAAACCATTCTTGGAGGAGAAGCTGCCTGGTTGGCCGAACAAATCGTTTCTTTTGACCTGACACATGAAAATGCTGCTCTTGTGTTTTCTAAACCTCCTAGCTCAATGCGTGAAATGGCTTTTCAAACCATTCTCAAAAATCGTATTGCTCACGGCGGAATCCTTGCGCCCGGAGCGGGGCTTATCAAACACGGTGAAAATGGCAAAGGCATCAAATCGCGTTGGTACCCTCAAACCTTGAAGCGGCGAATTCTTGGAATTGAATCGCTGAAAGACAAAATCGAGTTTGTCGAAGGAGATGGAATTTCGGTTCTGCGCCAGCAGGCGAAACTCCAGCGAGCGGCCTTTTTTATTGATCCGCCTTATACCGTTGATGGGAAGAAGGCTGGAAAACGGTTGTACGCTCACAACGAAATAGACCACGAAACCTTGTTTACAGTGACTGCGTCATTGGCTGGAGAATTCCTGATGTCATACGACAATGAAGACGCCGTAGCGGAGTTGGCCAAGAAAAATCAGTTGACCACTCGTCTGGTGGCGATGAAAAACACCCATCACGCAGAAATGCGCGAACTGCTGATTGGGAGAGCTTTCGACTGGCTGGATTGAATGATTAGCTGGGAAATTGACTGACAAACAGTTGTGGGGCCTCTTCCCCAAACCGCAAGGTTTGGGGAAGAGGTTATTTTTCTGGTGGGATTCAGGGTGGTTGTCAGTCAGTATGCAGGGCTGCTGTTGCAGCTTGTTTTGGTGGTAGTGTTCAGGGTGGTAGGAAGACGCATAAATCTACTCACAAACGACCATTAACCTGTGCACAGGCAGTCGTCAGGTTATGAAGACAGTAATCGGTGATCGAATCTGTACGCGATTGAGCGCAATCCCACGCGGAAAGAAAAACTGGTAACAGACAGGGGCTAGATCAGTAAGTTTTTTGATTGGTGTAACGCTTGACCGATGCCACTCAGGAGCGTTTTGTGTATCGAAGTTCGTTGCTTCGTATTGAGGTTGGCGCGGAATGTACGCCTCGACTTCGATGCTGTCAAGAGTTTTGATTAGATTGACACTTCATCCGCAAATATTCGACAATCCGGCCAGAATCAAACGTTCATACATCACCAGACATACCGACTGGGATTTGAAGATAACAACTGGTGCTTTCCCCTTTGCCCTGCAGCGGCGTTGGTCGCTGTTTTTGAAAGGCGGACGTTTTATGAAGAAGGCTTTGCAAGTGTTATTGGCTGGCTGTGTGCTGAGTACGTTTTCAGTCACTCCGGCGCTGAATGAATCTGGCAGCAATCGTACGTTTGCCGCAATCGCAGCGGCTCCGGCGCTGGCCATTGTTTCCGGGACTGTGAAAGATGATCGCGGCGCGCCGTTGATCGGCGCGGTGGTGGCGTTGATGGAGTCCCGGCATCGTGGCAAGGAACTCAAGCGCGTCAGCACGGATGCCAAAGGTCGCTTTTCTGCCGGCATAACGCCGGGAGTTTATCGGTTGCGCGCATTTGCCGAAGGTTTTGTGCCGCGTGTGACGAATGTTTTTCTCGACAGCACATCGCACGTCAAACATGACTTTTCGCTCAAACGCGAAGACACGCTGGTGCAGCGTCGCGGTGACAGCGACGATTATCGCTGGATTGCGCGCGGCGCGCCGCGACACGCCATGAATCTGGTCGAAGAGGTGGACGACGTCGTTGACCTGGATGCGGAAAGAGCTTTGCAGGCGGACGCGGCTGCCAATCGCCCGGTTATTCACGGCGCAGCCCAATTCGTGGCTGTCGGTTCGGCTTCGCGCGCAGGCATTCCGGCGTCAGGTTTTTACGGAACCAACTTTGCCGTCTCCGGATCGTTCGGGCACAACTTTGAAATGGCGGTGATTGGCCAGCGTGGAGCCGGACAAATGGCTCCGCAACGATTGACGGCGATGGCCACGATGCGGCCCGGCGACAAGCATCAAGTGACTGCGGCGATTGGTTACGGGCAGGCTGCGTTTGCCAGAAAAACCGGGCAGGAGCCGGATGTTATGGTCAATGATGTGTTCGATGGCAGCGCCATGCCGTCCATTCACCAAAACACATTGCGCGCCGGAACCGCTGATTCGCTGGAACAACTTTCCGTTTCGGCCACCGTCTCTTCACAAGTGTTTCAACCTTTGTTGCTGATTTACGGATTCGATTATTCGCGGTTTATCGGCTCCGTCGCCAGTCAGCGAGACAGCATCTTGCCGCGTTTTGCCGTGCAGTATTCACCGACTTCGCGGTTGAGAGTGAACGCCGCCATCACGCCCGGTTCCGACCATCAAAACCAATCACCTGAAAATTTCAATACGGAAAATCTGCAAGCATCGTTTGCCACTTCGCCAGCGGAAATCGCTTTTGCCGGATCGCCGATTCTGGATCGCAGCCAGCGTTTTGAAACCGGTTTCGAGCGCGTCTTTGGCGAAGGCAATTCGTCGGTGGCGGCATCTGCGTTTTACGACATGATCTCTGGCCATGGCGTTGGTGTGCTGGCCTTGCCGTTGGAATCGTCGCCGGAAATGCAGCAGACGTTTCAGCACGTAGCAAATCAGGTTGCCGCAATGAATGGAGCTGCGCGCGGTGTTCGGCTGATGTACAACCGCCGTTTCAACGATTACGTCACGACTTCCTTTGGTTACAGCTTTGGGCGCGGTGAGCGATTCAACAGCGAATCCCTGGCAACCATCACCCCTGGACGATTGTTCCGAAGCGGATTTTTCCAGGTGGCAGCGGCCAAACTCGATCTGGATTTCACACATCGCACAGGCACGCGAATTTCGACAGTCATTCGATTGTCGCCTTCGGCGGTCGTCTTTGCCATTGATCCGTTTGCTGGCGAAATGAGTGTTTACGATCCGAACATCAACATTTACGTGACACAGGATTTGCCGAATTTCGGTTTGCCGGTTCGCTGGCAAGCCATTGTGGATGCGCGCAATTTGCTGGATCAACCGGTCAGCATCGAAGACGGATCGTGGCAACTGATTGCCTCGCGCGTGCGCCGTTCGGTTCGCGGAGGATTGGCTTTTCGCTGGTAATACGGTTTGTTGAGAACAACGAACAATTGAGAATTCAGTGACACCCCAAATCGGCACAAATCGGGTAACTACGCGCACGCTGCTGCTGCTGTTCATCGCCTTGCTGGCGTTGGCCAGTGGCGCGTTCAATTTGCGCGATCGGTTGAACCAGAAAGTCGTGCTGACTGATGGGGTAGTCTGGCGCGATGACGCTGAGCTTGGAGTAGTCGCCGACCGCATTGAACCGGGCAGCCCGGCGGCAAAAGAGAGCATTCGCCGCGGCGACGTGCTGATCGGCATCAGCCCCACCGGCACCGGCGACGATTTTGAAGTCGTCGAAAAAGCCCAGCACGTTCAGATGTATCTTGATCTGGCCAAAGACCGCGCCGGAGACCGCAATCCGGCGACGCTCAGTTACTGGATTGAAAAACGAAACGATACAGGCGACACCCCAATGCGTGAAGGCGTCGCCGATTTGAAACTGGTCCCTCGAACTACCAACAATTTGCGCGGGTTGTATCTGGCAATCGTTGGGCTGATTTATCTGACCATCGGTATTTACTTTTTGCTGCGACAAGGGCGCGCCCCTTATGTCACGCATTTCTTCCTGCTGTGCCTGTTGGCGTTTGTGGCGCACGTGTACAGTCCCACCGAAGAAATGCGCATGCAGTTCGACAAGGCGATTGATTTTGCCGATGTGGTTGCGCTGATTTTGCTGGCGCCGATGTTCGTTCATTTTGCGGCGATTTATCCGGCGCGCGCGCAACTTTTTTCCAGGCGACGCTGGTTGGTCGGAGCTTTATATCTGCCGTCGGTCATTTTGATTGCGATGGAAATCTGGTTGCGATTTTCCGCGCTTCGCAATCTGTTGCCGGTTTCACCGCTCAATGCCAGGACGTGGTTGTCGAAAACCGAGCTGTTCTTTTTTGCCGTTTCGCTGGTCGCCAGCGCCGTCATGCTGATTCGCACCTTCCGCCAGGCTCCGAACATAGTCGTTCGCCAGCAATTGAAATGGGTGATGTGGGGCATGAGCGTGGCGTCGGCCTTGTTTGCCGCGTTTTACCTGCCTTCGTTTTTCACAGAATCTGCGGTGTCGAATTCGCTGGAACTGATTTCGCTGTCGCCGCTGGCATTGATTCCATTGACGCTCGGGTATTCCATCGCGCGATTCCGACTGACCGACGTGGATGTGGTGATGCGCCGTTCGTTCGCCTACATCATTGCCACGCTTTCGGTAGCGGCGCTGTTCGGTACAGTGATGGCGGTCAGTTACGAATCGTTGCGGTTGCAACTGTCGCAGGAAGCATCGTTGTTGATTGCCGCCATTGCCATGTCGGTTCTGGCCATGTTGTTTGCGCCGGTTAAAAACTGGTTGCAGGAACGGATTGACCGCATCTTTTACGGTGAAAAATACGATTACCGGGTCACGTTGCAGGATTTCGGACGCACGCTCGCTTCGACGACCGAACTGGAACCGCTGCTGGACAGTTTGATGCGACGATTGCGCGAAGTATTTTCGGTTGAACGGCTGGCGATTTTTGTCGAAGACCGTAACGAACCATCAGGATTCCGTGCGGCTCGTTTAGAAGGGGTTGAACGCGAAATCAATCTGCCGACCGATTTCTTGTCCCTGTTGCGTGACCGCACAGACAGTTCGGGCATCGTCCGCGTCGAAAGCACTGATGCCGAAGAAGACGCCATTACCGGGCGATTGATTACGCCGGATGAATCTCTGTCGCGCCGTTTGTTCAGTTACTTTGTGCCGTGCGGTTCGCGGTCGCGGGTTGTTGCCGTGCTGGCGCTTGGTCGTTCCACCGATGGCGCATTGCTTTCTTCGGAAGACACCGACCTGCTGCGCGCGATTTCCGGGTATGTGGCCGTGGCGATTGAAAATGCCTTGTTGTTGGAAGAACAGGCAACACGCGCCAAAGAGCTGGCCCGGTTGAAAGAGTTCAACGAAAACATCATCGAATCCATCAACGTCGGTGTGATGGTCATCAATCTGTCCGGGCGTATTACCAACTGGAATGGCGCGCTGGAAGAAATTTACGGACTTCGCCGCGACGAAACCATCAGTCGTCGCATCACCGAAGTGTTCGACACCGAAATGCTGCGAGCTTTGCGCGAATTGATGGCTCGCAGTCAGTGGAAAAACGGACATCACAACGGCGTGAATGGAAACGGCAACGGCAATGGTTCTTACAACACTAACGCCTTTGCCAACGGGTCTGCCGGCGAACCGGTCAACATTTATAAATTCCGCGCTCGCTCTGCCGATGATCGCGATTTGACGTTGAACATTTCGCTGGCTCCGTTGCAAAGCAAAACATCGGAAATCGAAGGCACGCTGGTTGCCATCGAAGACGTCACGGAACGTATTCGCTTGGAAGAACAGTTGCAGCAATCCGACAAACTTTCTTCGATTGGTTTGCTGGCCGCAGGCGTCGCTCACGAAGTGAACACTCCGCTGACCGGCATTTCGTCATATTCGCAAATGCTGATGCAGCAGATTCCCGAAAATGATCCGCGCCATCAACTGCTGGAAAAGATTCATCGCCAGACTTCTCGTGCGTCTTCGATTGTCAACAACCTGCTCAATTTCTCGCGCGTCAGCGATGCTCGCCTTGTTCCAGTGGCGTTGAACCAGGTGTTGGACGACACGATTCAATTGCTGGAAGCGCAGCTTCGCAACACGGACATCGAAGTCATTCGCAATTACGATCCCAGTCTGCCGTTTGCGCCGGGCAACGCGGCCAAGTTGCAACAAGTGTTCATGAACCTGATCCTCAATGCGCGCGACGCCATGCCCAACGGAGGGCGTCTGGAAATCGCCACCGAATCGAATCTGGATTCGATCATCATCAGTTTTCGTGACACCGGCACAGGCATCGCCAGCGATCATCTGGCAAAAATTTACGATCCGTTTTTCACCACCAAACAAATCGGCAAGGGCACGGGACTCGGCTTGGCGGTCAGTTACGGCATCATCCGCGACCACGGCGGTCACATTGCCGTCGAAAGCCAACCGGGCGAAGGCACAGTCTTCCAAATTTCACTGCCGCTGGTCACAGCGCACCAACAGTTGGCGGCAGTCGCCGATTAGCGCATACTGCGCGCTCCGAAGTTTCAACATCAAAATCAAACAGGAACTTTAGTGCGATGAAAGCGATCAAGCTTGCTGTTCAGGCATTGTTGTTAATGTGCGTGGCAACGGGGTTGGCGATTGCTGCCGAACTTTCCGCCGGAATTGCGCGAGCCGAAATCACGCCGTCGGTCGGATTTCCCATGGGCGGATATGCCGCTCGACAGGGTGGTTCAACCGGCGTTCACGATTCGTTGTTTGCCACCGTCTTGCTGCTCAAAGCCGAAGGCGGCAGCGTGGCGATTGTCAGTTGCGATGTGTTGTCGTTTCCTTCCGAGCGAATTGTCACGCTGGCGCGCGAACGCAAACTGGCCGATCACGTCTTGATCGCAGCCACCCACAGCCATTCCGGGCCAGTCACCTGGAGAGATAAAAGCTGGCCAAAACCGGAAAGCTCGTGGTACGCCGTCACCGAAGACAAAATTCTGACCGCCATTGAAGAAGCTTCGAAGAAACTGTTTATCGCTCGTATCGCCGCAGGCTCTGGCGAAATTTATCTCGGCCACAATCGCCGCAAGGTTGCCGCCGATGGCAAAGTGGCAATGTTCTGGCGCAACGCGGATAAATTGCCGACTTCGCCGATTGATCCGACGATTGGCGTCATTCGTGTGGATGACGAAACCGGCAAGCCGCGAGTGGTGCTGGTGAATTACGCCTGTCACGCTGTGGTGTTGGGGCCGGACAATCGCCAGATTTCAGCCGACTATCCTGGTTATCTTCGCCAACGCATCGAACAAGCATTGCCCGGCGCGTTGTGTTTGTTCGTTCAAGGTGGTGCGGGCGACATCAACCCGTATCACGACAAACAACCCGTCGCCGAAAACGGTTTTGGCGAAGCCGAAAAGACTGGCAACGCTCTGGCTGAGGAAGCCTTGAACGTCGCGCGCAAGCTGAAACCGGCGGCGAATGCTTCTTCAACACTTCAAGCCATTGCCGAAGTCAGAGAATTCCCCGAACGCTGGGACGCGACGAAAACCATCAAAGCCGGATTGACGACATTGCTGCTGAACAACTCCATCGCCATTGCCACCGTGCCCGGCGAACCCTTTGTGGATTTGCAGATCGCCTTGCGCGACAAATCGGAAATCGCCCACACGTTTTTGTTCGGTTATACATACAGCGCGGGCGGCGAATGGATTGGTTATGTACCTACGCTGAAAGCTGCAACGGAAGGTGGTTACGGCGCGGGGTATAGCACAAACATCGAAGTCGGCGCGGGCGAGGCGATGATTGACCGCCACATCGTCAATCTGTTCACCTTGATTGGCAAACTGAAAAAATCGCCGAGCTTTTGAGAAAAGACCATGCGAAAAACCTTTTCCTTGCTGATTCTGCTTTGTTCACTGGCGCTGGCTGGCAACGCGCAAAACCTGCGCGCTGGAGTTTCGCGCGTTGACATCACGCCGCCGCTGGGCGTTGACCTGTGGGGATATTTTGACCGCTCCGGGCCGGCCAATGGCAAACTCGATCCATTGTTTGCCCGCGTGCTGGTTCTGGAAGCCGGGCGGCAATCCGTCGCCGTGATCGCGCTCGATCTTGGTCGCACGTTCGGGCCGCCGCGGATTGAGTGGTTGCGTGATAAAGCTCGTCGCCAACACGGCGTCGCCGAGGTGATGTTGATTGCTTCGCACACGCATTCCGGTCCGGTGATTGACGACAGTTACGACGACGCCGTGCCGGAATGGGAACAGCGTGCGTTGGAAAAAATCGCCGACTCGATTGGCGAAGCCGTGGCGAAACTGAAAACCGCTCGTATCGGCGCTGGTTTGGGACAAACGACGCTCGGTCACAATCGCCGCATCGTGCAATCAGATGGCTCGGTCAAAATGCTCTGGCGCAACAGCACTGGGCAACAAACCGGGATGATTGATCCAACGGTCGGCGTGATTCGCGTGGATGATGTGAACGGAAATCCGATGGCGATTCTGGTGAATTACGCCTGTCACCCAGTGATTTTCGGGCCGGACAATTTGCGTTATTCGGCGGATTATCCCGGCGCGATGGCCAAGCTTGTTGAATCGAGTTTTGACGAAAAGCCGATTTGTTTCTTTCTGCAAGGCGCGCCCGGCGACATCAACCCGATGCTGGATAAAACTCCGCTGGTGGAAAACGCCGACGCGATCAAGATCGAAATCGGCGAACAGCTTGGCCGCGAAGTCACTCGCGTCGCCAAAACTATCAAAACCGAAATATCCGCGAATGCTGAAATCGCTTTTCTCAGTGAAGAGCTTCGCTTTCGCAATCGTTGGGATTTGGATTCGATGCGGCAAATGCTGAATCTGGCGTTTCCGCCTGCGCTGGCCAAACGTTATCAACGCTACATCACACCGGAAATCGTCGCGCCTGTAACGACGCTGGTCATCAACAAGCAAATTGCGCTGGTGGGTTTGGCGGGCGAACCGTTTGTCGGATTGCAGTTGTCGCTGAAAGCTCGTTCGCCGTTGCCGCTGACTTTTCTGACCGGCTACACGAATGGTTATTACGGTTATTTCCCGACAATCAGTGCAGCCGTGTCCGGCGGATACGGAGCGAACACGCTGGTCACGCGCGTCGAAGTCGGCGCAGGCGAACGCATGGTGGATCGCGGCTTGATTCACATCTATCGCATTCTGGGAAAGCTGAAAGACAAACCTGAACAGCCTTGAGGAGATGTAATGAAAAGATTGAGTTATGTTGTGATTGCGTTGGCGCTGTTGGCCTGTCTCGTTCAGGCGCAAGATCGCGTTGAAGAATGGAAAGGCAAAACCGTCATGGTTTTTACGCCGCACCCTGATGACGATGTCTTCGGTTGCGGCGGCACGTTGTCGCTGTTGGCGAAAAACGGAAACAAGATCATCGTCGTGGTTTACACCAACGACAACAAAGGTTCGTTCGATCTGGAAATGACCAGCGAACGGCTGGCGCGCATCCGCAAAGCCGAGCAGGAAGCCGCGATGGAAGTCATAGGCATTCCCAAAGCCAACATCATCTGGATGGGTTACAACGACGGCGAACTGGAATACGCCGAGCCAAAAGCTCTGTGCGGGCAAGCGACGAAATTGATTCGGCAATATCGCCCGGATGTTGTGTTCAGCGTTGATCCCGGCGAATGGTACGAACGTTGGCACAAAAGCGATCATCGAATGGGCGGTTTCAATACGGCGGATGCGATTCGCGCGGCGGAGTTCCATCTGTACTATCCCGACCATTTGCTGGTGGACGGGCTGAAGCCGTACAAAGTGCCGTTGATGATGTTTTATTACGCCGCCAGCGAAGCCAATTACTGGGTGGACATCAGCAGCGTCGTTGACCAGAAAATCAACGCCATCACCAAACACGTCAGCCAGTTCGAACCTTCGATCAATAAATACCGCCCCGACTGGGATCCAAACGATTTGGCCAAGCTGGTCGAATACCTGAAAGGTCGCGCAACGAAAAAGGACGGAAAGGTTGTTGAGGGATTTCGGCGCGCAACAGGATTTAATCCGCAGTAAAGATACCGTGCGGCTGATGTCGTAGTACATCTGGAGCTTGGCGGTCCTGGGATGCTGCGGCGAATTCATTGTCAAGTTTCCTGATACCCGTTACCCAATACCCGAAACCTGACTTTTTCTAAAAGCAGCTTTTGACCAAATATGTTTTTCGGGTTTTTAAGTGTCGGGTAAAAGGGATCAGGTGTCAGGTTTGAATTCGCCAAGGGTGCGGCGCTCCAAAAAGTGCCCTGACATCAGGTCGCTTGGATAAATTTCTTGTTCGGCCAACGAGCAAAATGCTATCGTCCGGTTTCGATCTGAACCTGGTATTTGGAGCGTTAGAAGAATGAAAATCGAAACAGGCGTGATTGCAGCGGCGGGGTCGGGAACTCGCATGCTGCCCGTCACGCTCGGCTATCCCAAAGAGTTGATGCCGGTCATCAACAAACCCACCATCCAACTCATCATTGAAGAGTTCATTGACGCCGGGATCAAACGCATCGTCATTGTCACTGGAGAAAATCCTTCGCCACTGCACCGGCAATACAAGCCTGAAAATTTGCCTCCCGCCGGTAAGCACAAAGCTTTGGACGAATTCGTCAACAAAATGTCCGGCGTCGAAGTCATCTTCGAGCCGCAAGCCGGGCCTTATGGCAACGGGACTCCGCTGCTGGTGGCTCGCAAACATATCCCGGAAGGCGAAGGTTTTATCTACGCTTACGGCGACGACATTATCAAAGCCAAAACTTCGTTCGCTAAACAACTGGTCACGACACACAACGAAACCGGCGCGCTGGTCGCCGGAGTCCAGGAAGTTGCCTGGGAAGACGTGGTGCGATACGGCATTGTCGAATTCAAGGACGACGGTTCGCGCGAGATGAAAGACGTGATCGAAAAACCCGCGCGCGAAGAAGCCAAATCGAACTTGGCGATGTTCGGACGATTTCTGCTGTCAACCGATGTGATTCAGATTTTGAGCGAGATTCCTTTGGGCAAAGCAAACGAGTTGTGGCTGACGGATTCCGTCCGTGAATACATTCGCCGAGGCGGCCGCGTCGTCGCTCAGCCGGTGATTGATGGCGAATGGCTGACCATCGGCGATCCGGTCAATTATTTGCGAACCGTGATCGAATACGCGCTGGAAGACGCCGAGATTCGCGCTGCGCTGGAACCGCGCATTCGTAGGCTGTTGGAGATAGCCTGAACTGCCCAGCGTTTCTGATTCAAGCCAAAACCGACTGCTGATAAACCCGCTCAACCGTTGCAGGCACGTTGACCACAACGAAACGACTGGCTTGGTAAAGGTAGCTTTCGCCGCTTTCGTCCACCACTCGCCACATACCTTCGGCCTCAGCTTCAGCGTCGCTGATGATCTGGTAAAGCTTCATCAGTTCGAGCGAAGCCGGATAACCTTCGTTGTTTACGCAAATGCCAAATATCAGCTTGGCTTGGCTTTTCTTTTTGTTCATAACGCTCAATCCAAAAACTTCGTGACTTTGAATTCTTTTTTGCCGATGCCGTGCGCTTCATACCAATGGATTTCGGCATAACGCAAGTTGCCGCTCGGCAACCGCACCAGCACCTCACCCTTCAGTTTACGCCAGCGCCCTTTTCCATATCAGCGCCACAATCGCCGCCGGTCTCGGATGCTGAGATTGACTGCGATGGTTTCGATTTTCGTGATTTCCCCGGCCAACTCAAAATCCATCGAAACACACTTTCCCCTTCACTGACTAGACGACTATGCCGCCAGAATGTGATTCTTCAAAATCCAAAGCTTGAAAAGTTCGACGGCGAAACAATAACGACCATCACACGTTTTCACAATCTCTTTGCGGCTCAGGCTCAGTGCTGCTGCGGTTGATGAGTGCTGAAACCTCCAGTGGCAAACTGGTTGTAAAAAGGCTCTGGCTAGCTCGCCAGCGCGAATTCGCTCCGCATCTCTGATGGATGCGCATACAGATATTCGCGCACTTCCAGATTCATCCGATCCAATTCTGCCAGGTATCCGCCAGACGACATTTTGTAATTCTTCGGATTGGTCTCAACTTCGCGTAGCTTGGAAACCTGCTGCTGAAAATAAGCGACACGTTTCAGCAGCGCCTGGAATTCCTGATCGTTTTGAATTATGGCCATCTCAGTTTCTCCAATTTCAGTTTACTTGATAACGTCGACGCCCAGATACGGAACCAGCGCCTTCGGCACTTTCACCGAGCCATCCGCTTGCTGGTAATTTTCCAGAATCGCCAGCCAGGTTCTGCCTACCGCCAAACCCGATCCATTCAGTGTATGAACGAATTCGGTTTTGGATTTGCCTTCGCGTTTGAAGCGAATCTGGGCGCGGCGCGCCTGAAACGCTTCGCAATTGGAGCAGGACGAAATTTCGCGGTACGTGTTCTGGCTCGGCAGCCAGACTTCGATGTCGTAAGTTTTCGCCGACGAAAAGCCCATATCGCCTGTGGAAAGGACGACTGTGCGGTAGGGCAGTTCCAACCGTTGCAGCACGGTTTCAGCATTTCCCGTGAGTTCTTCCAAGGCGGCGTAAGAATCTTCGGGTTTGGTCAATTTGACCAATTCGACTTTGTCGAACTGGTGCTGGCGGATCAGGCCGCGCACGTCGCGTCCGTAGCTTCCGGCTTCAGAGCGGAAACAAGGCGTGTAAGCCGTGTAGCTGATCGTCAAATCTTTCTCGTCCAGAATTTCATCTCGGTGCAAATTGGTCAGCGGGACTTCGGCGGTGGGAGCCAGATAATAGTCGCGCTCAAATCGCAGCTTGAACAAATCCTGCTCGAATTTCGGCAACTGCCCAGTGCCGAACAAACTGGCGTCGTTGATGATGAACGGCGGCAGCATTTCGCGGTAACCGTGTTCGGTTGTATGCAGGTCGAGCATAAACGCGATCAACGCGCGTTCCAGTTTTGCGCCGATGCCACTGAGCACGGAAAACCGAGCGCCCGTGATTTTCGCTGCGCGGTCTTGATCCAAAATGCCAAGCGAGGTGCCGATGTCTACGTGATCTTTTGGCGTGAAGCCTTCGGCGGCGAAATCGCGCGGCGTGCCCCAGCGGCGAACTTCGACATTGGCCGATTCGTCTTTGCCAACCGGAACCGATTCGTGAGCCAGATTCGGCACGCGAGTCAGGATGTTACGGAATTCGTTTTCCAGTTCTTCGACGCGAGCTTCGGCGGATTTGATCTTGTCGCCCAGGCTGCGCGATTCGGCTTTCTTTGATTCGGCTTCTTCTTTTTTGCCTTCGCGCATCAACCCGCCGACTTCTTTGCTGATGCGGTTGCTGTTGGCGTTGAGTTCATCGCGCTCGCGGATCAACGCACGGCGTTCGGCATCGAGTTTCTGAAAATCTTCCAGCGCCGCCGGATCGAAATTGCGCGCGGCGAGCCGTTCGCGCACCTGATCGAAATTCTCTCGGACAAAATGTACATCCAGCATAAATAAACCCCTGATGAAATGATGTGGACTTACGCAAAAAAAGGGAAAAGGAAGCTTCGCGCATCAATCACAGCAGTCGAGGACGACTGCGTACCCAGGTTGGCATAAATCCAAGTGCTCCACAGTGCGGAATTCGACAAGGTACGCATCGCGCCAAAACCTGTCAATGCTGAGTTTCGGTCAATTTCGAATGGCAAGCGGATAGACCAGCCAATGCGCGGCTTCAGCCATTTTTCTGGCGTCGCGGTTGCGAGTTTTTTCAGTTTGATTTTGAGGCGGGCAGATCAGAGAGTGGGAATCGTCATCTTCAGTTGGGTCGTAAACAACCGAATGACCAAGCGCGCGAGGCAAACTGACTAAAATTTCAACCAATCCTTTTTCCGTGTGAGCGGCCAAAGCTTTTTCCTGGGTGGTCAGTTTGGCCAAGTGAACTGAAATCTCTCCGGTGTAACCGTCTTTGAATGCGGCAGAAGAAACTCTGAAGCTGCCGTCTGGCAATTGTTTTACCCATTGTGGAACGTTGACAATGCGACGCCAGAGCAGGTCATCGTCGTTAATGATTGGTGAATTATCTCTTTCTGCCATACCCAGACCTACGCCATCACCAAAGTTTCACCTCGAAGCCAATGAGCCAAACGATAAAGGTCGGTTGAAGAATTGATGTGGAAAGAACCTTCTGTCATCTGACCGTCTTCTATTGTGAGAAATTCAATTTGACCATCAGGCAGGATTTCAATTTCCAATTCCCGGGTTTGACTCTGAAATTCAAACTGAATCCCGCCGCCTGGGACCGGGAAAATGTCCGGTTGTGGCAAATGCAGATTGACCAGCTTGAATAAAAATGAATGGGCTTGTTCGATTGTCGCTGGTTGAATAGGGCGGCTGTTATACCCGTCCCAATTTTCTGGCAGTTTGGCCAACTCGGAAATCTGGTTTTCTGCCAAATTGAGCCAGGAACATCCGAGCGACTGTTGAGTTTGAGAGATCATAATGGAAGTAACTATAACCCTCGAACCAGGCAAGTCAATCCAGAATTGAGGCTGCGGCGATGCTGTGTTAGGTTTGCGCCGCTGTCACATTCCATTACATTTCGAGGTCAGGTCATGAAAAATCAACTTGTTCGTTTGTTCGGTTTGTTTTGCGTTTTGTCATTGCTGGCGGTTGGCGCAGAGGCTCAGGCAAAAGTCGAGCAGACGGCGCTGGATCGGTACATCGCCCAAAAAGACGCTGTTTATGGCTGGAAGCTGGCCAACACCATCGAAGGCGCGGGTTATCGTGGTTATGTGTTGGAACTGACTTCGCAAACCTGGCGCAGCGAAAAGGACGTGGATCGCCCGGTTTGGAAGCATTGGCTGACCATCGTCAAACCGGAAAAAGTCAGCACCAACAAAGCGCTCTTGTTCATCGGCGGAGGCAGGAACGGTGATCCGGCTCCGACGAAAATTTCTGACCGCACGGCGAAAGTCGCTCTGGAAACTCAGTCTGTTGTCGCCGATTTGGGAATGGTTCCGAATCAACCGCTGTTTTTCACCGATTCGCCGGACAAAGGCCGCTTCGAAGACGATTTGATCGCTTACACGCGCGTGAAGCATTTTTCGACCAAAGACGATTTCTGGCTGGTGCGGTTGGCGATGGTCAAAAGCGGCGTTCGCGCGATGGATGCGATTCAGGAATTTTTGGCCAGCGACGCGGGCGGCAAAACCAAAATAGATCAGTTTGTCGTTGCCGGAGGTTCCAAGCGCGGCTGGACGACGTGGCTGGTCGGGACGGTGGACAAACGCGTAGTGGCGATCATCCCGTTGGTGATTGACGCGCTGAACAGCGAAGCCATCACGCGACACCACTTCGAGGCGATGGGGTTTTTTTCGTCGTCGCTCAACGATTACGTCAATCACGGATTGTTTCCGCACAAGATCGGCACGCCTGAATATCAAGCCGTGCTGAAAATCGAAGACACGTACCATTACCGAAATCGCCCCAGTTTGAAGATGCCGAAGTTTATGATTAACGCGGCGGGCGATGAATTTTTCCTGCCGGACAATGCGCAGTTTTATTACCACGACATGCCCGAAGAAAAGCACATTCGTTACGTGCCGAACGCCAAACACAATCTGGCGGGTTCGGATGCGACAGAAAGTTTGATCGCGTTTTATCAGGCGATTTTGTCCGGCAAACCGCGTCCGCGATTTTCGTGGACGAAGCAGAAAGACGGTTCGCTGGTAGTCAGACCGATTGATAAGCCTTCGCAGGTGAATTTGTGGCAAGCGACGAATCCGAACGCGCGCGATTTTCGGCTGGACGTGATTGGCAAGGCGTACACCAGCGCGCCGCTGACTGCCGAAAAAAACGGTTCGTACATTGGCCGCGTTGCCAAGCCGGAAAAAGGTTACACGGCGTTTTTTGTCGAAATGGTGTACGACAGTGGCGGCAAGTATCCATTCAAATTCACCACTGAAGTGAGCGTTGTGCCGGACGTGTTGCCGTTCAAGTTTGAAGACGCGGCGAAGAAATACGCTTCGACTGCGCCGAAGAAGTGAAAGAAACAGAATGAAAGTTGCAATCGTCGGAGCCGGGCCAGCCGGTTCGCATTTGGCTTGTGAGTTAAGCAAGCAGGGATTTGAAGTCCTGTTGTTTGACGCACGCCCGGCCTGGGAAAAACCCTGTGGCGGAGGCGTCACGTCAAAAGCGTTGCGCGAATTCGAGTTTTTGCGTGACGGCCAATCGCCGAAGCAAATGATTTCCAGTCTACGGCTGATTTCGGCTGCGGGCAGGGATTTGACCGTTGCGCCCAGCCACGAATTCGCCATTTATTCGCGCAAAGAACTGGCCGAACTGATGCGGCAGCGAGCCATTGCCGCAGGCACGCAACTTCGCGTGGCGCGTGTTGAAAAAACGAACTTCAGCAACGGACATTGGTTACTGGAAACATCGGCGGGCGAATTTACAGCGGATTTTCTGGTCGGAGCCGATGGCGCCAGCAGCGTCATTCGCCGCCGCGTCGGTGTGAAATTCGACGCCAAAGATTTTGCCTATGCGCTGGGCTGGCACGTGCGGGATGCCCAGCCGCCAACGCGCGTTGACGTGAAGTATCTGGATGACGCGAGCGGTTATTTGTGGTTGTTTCCGCGTCACGATCATCTGTCATACGGAATTGCCAGCGGTTATCAGGAAATGCCGCCCGCGCGATTGAAAGAAAAGCTGCTGGCATACATCGAAACCGAAGACCCGGCGGCGGCGCGCGAAATCCGTAATGGTTCAGCAAGCACAAATTTTTATGCGGCGATTTTGCCCGCGTTGGATGTTTCTACCTGGGATCGTTTGCAAGCCTGTGACGGAGAGAAGGCGTGGGCGCTGATCGGCGATGCGGCGGGGTTTGTGGATCCGCTGACCGGCGAAGGAATTTATTACGCCATCAAATCTGCGGACTTGCTGGCCAACGCTATGAAAACGCGCGTGGCGGATTATGATCCAATGTGGCGAGCCGAATTCGGAGCCGAATTACGCCGAGCTTCGCAATTGAGCGACAGGTTTTATTATGGCAATTTTGCCGGAGCGCGATTGACCGAACGCATGCTGCAATTTGCCAAGCGTCACCGCGGCATACGCGAAGTGCTGCGCGATCTGGTGGCGGGCGATCAAGGTTACGTTGGTTTGAAACCGCGTCTGGTCAAAAGTCTGGCGACAGTGTTTTGAAATCATCTCGGAAAGTTTGATTGATACATGAGCACAAATAACGTTTCTCTCTTTCATCACACGGCATTACCCAGAATCGAAGGCAGCAAAAAGCCGCCGTTGTTATTGCTGTTGCACGGTTACGGCGCGAACGAAGACGATTTGTTTTCGCTGGTTCCTTACCTTGACGAACGGTTTCTGGTGGTCAGCGCGCGCGCGCCAATTCGCTTGCGCGGAATGATGAGCGGTTACGCCTGGTTCAATCTGGGATTCACACCGCAGGGAATTGCGGTTGATCCGGCGGAAGTCGAATCGGCCAGGCAAACGCTCAAAGCGTTCATTGACGAAATCGTCACGGCTTATGATTGCGATCCAAACGCGGTGTATCTGGTCGGATTCAGTCAGGGAGCGATGATGAGTCTGGCTGTGGCGTTGACGCATCCGGGAACTGCCGCCGCTGTCGTGGCTATGAGTGGACGCTTGATGCCGCAAACCATCCATCAGATTTTGGACAAGGATGCCTTGATCGGCTTGCCGATTTTCGTTTTGCACGGCACTCAGGACAATGTGTTGCCGATCAGCCATGGCCGCGAAACCCGCGCGGCATTGTCGGAATTGCCGGTTGATTTGACTTATCGCGAATATCAAATGGGACACGAAGTTTCAGCCGAAAGCCTGGACGATGTAACCGAATGGTTGAAGGCGCGTTTGGACCAGGCATCAACTGTCTTTGTAAACTGAGGTCGGAAAGTTTTCAGACAGTATTTTCAGGATTCAACAGGATGAAAATTTGGCCGGAAGAGTTTGTGGCCAATCCTGCTCAAGCTTGTGAATCCTGTCTATTTCCCAACAGGCGTTGTGAGAGGTGATCGCGGACAGTGCGCGGACAGGCGCAACCATACCTGTGCTGGAATCCTGCGAACAGTTGTTCGGCCAGACGCGCGCCCGGCAACCAATCAAGCGGCCATTCGGATTTTCTGAACCACGGCGATTGATTGTCCCAGTGAACGAAAAAATAGTTCGGGCCGTAATCGGCTTCATCTGCTCGGTCGTTGGCGAAATGCAGTGCAGGATGGTGGGAGTATTCTGTGGTTTCGCGCGCGCTGTCGAATTTGTGGATAGTCCAAAACGGTTCGCGGTTGATGACGTAATCCAACCCGGCCAATACGTGCAAAAACTCCGTTCGATCCCACACCGTCAATTCCAGATAGCTGCGGCGAAAGCCTTTTATTTCGGCAATGTGATGCCAGAACGTCGCCGTCTGAGCGACAAAATTCCGGGCCGTCAGCAGATTGTCGTTCGTGGCCGTATGATTGATCGTGCCTTGTCGGTCGTATTCGATGATGAACTGATCGAAGCGTTCGATGGCGTCTTCAGGCAAACCAGCGAGCTTGGGCGACAATGCCTCCTGTTCGGTTTCGCTCAATTGGCTCCACGGAGAAACGATCATTCACAAACTCACTTCCGACGTTGTTTGGGAAACAGGAATCGCAGCGCAGGTTCGACGCGTTTGGCCCAGGCAGCTTCGGTATGCTGGCCGCCGCGGATTTCCATAAACTTCAAATCAGCATCCAGTCGCCAGCCTCGCAACAACAGCAAATCGCGCAATTGCCGGACGACTCCGGGCGTGAACTTTCCTTCTTTCGTGCCGATGTCCAGCCAGATGCGTGTCGTCGGTTTGGCTCGTAGTTGCTGGACGAACTTCAAAATCCACCAGTGATCCCACCAGACCGAAGGCGACATGGCCATCAACCGGCTGAACACGTTCGGATATTTCAAACCCAGATACAGCGTCAGCAAGCCGCCCAGGGAAGAACCGCCAAGCCCGGTGAATTCCGGCCCGGTCAAGGTGCGATACCTGTGATCAATGAAGGGTTTCAATTCTTCGGTCAAAAAACGTCCGTATAGATTGGCTTTGCCGCCGCGTTTCTGGCGCGAATCCACCGTCGGAGTATATTCGTCAATCCGGTCGGCTCCGGTGTTGTAAATGCCTACGATAATCAGCGGTTCGATCCTGCCGCTCAAAATCAATCGCTGGGCGGTTTCGTCTACGCCCCATTCCACCCCGTTGAACGCCGTTGTCGCGTCAAACAGATTTTGCCCGTCATTCAAATACAAAACCGGAAAGCGTCTGGCTGCGTCTTCGTAATCGGGCGGCAGATACACCAACACATCGCGGCTCTGATCTAAAAAGTTTGAGTGAAAATTCGAATGACGACGAAAATTGCCGGTCAGCGTGTGACCGTCCTGGACGAATGGCGAAGAATCGTCTGACGCCGAAGCTTTGACCATTCGGGTTGCCGCTGCGGATGAATCGGAATGCTCTGGTTGCAAAACGTACCTCTTGTGTATGAATAAAAGCGAAAATAATTTTCTGGCGGCTCTTCACGGAGCATCGCCAAACGGCAATAATACACATCCATCAACGAACTTGCGACGCAGAAAAAACTCAAAACGATCTTCAATCCCTAGGAGAGAAACCTGATGAAACGTTTCATTCTTGCTTTGGCGTTCACTGCTGTGTTTGCTGCATCCCACCAAGTGCTGGCTCAGACGGAGAAAAACGATTACGGCAAAGGCGAAAGCTGGTTGTGCCGTCCGGGCAGAACCGATGCCTGCGCCGTGGATTTGACGACCACCGTCGTGGCGGCGGACGGCAAATTGAAAGAAGAAAAATGGAAGGCGAACCCGGACGCGCCGATTGATTGTTTTTACGTGTATCCGACGGTTTCCAACGACACCACAGGCAACAGCGATATGAATGCCGGACCGGAAGAGCGCAACGTCATTCATCATCAATTCGCGCGGTTCGGAGCGCAGTGCAGGTTGTACGCTCCGCTGTACAGGCAAATCACGCTGACCGCGTTGCGCGCGAACTTGTCGGGCAATCCGATGAAAATGGATCGCATGCTGGCTTACAACGACGTGCTGGACGCCTGGAATCATTACCTGGTCAACGACAACAAAGGGCGCGGAGTCGTTTTGATCGGTCATTCGCAAGGTTCCGGCGTGTTGATGCAACTCATCAAAAACGAAATTGACGGCAAACCGATTCAGGATCGCATCGTGTCGGCGTTGTTGATCGGCATGAACGTCGCCGTGCCAAAAGGCAAAGATGTCGGCGGCCAGTTTCAGAATATGCCGCTCTGTCGTTCGGGCAATCAAACCGGCTGTGTGATTTCGTATGTGACTTTCCGCGAAACCGCGCCGCCTACGGCAAACACGTTGTTCGGGCGATTGCCGGGTGGAAACATGGACGTGGCCTGCACAAACCCAGCGGCGCTGGCTGGCGGCAGCGGAGAGTTGCACGCTTATCTTGGCGCGGGACGTTTTGCAGGTTCTTCGGCTCAGGAACCCAAACCCTGGGTCACGCCTGAACAACCGATCAAAACGCCGTTTGTCAGCGTTCCCGGATTACTGACCGGCACGTGTGTTTCCAATGAAAAAGGCTCGTATTTGGCCGTCAAAGTTCATGGCGATCCGAAAGACCCGCGCACCGATGACATCGTCGGCGATATTGTTGTGGCCGGACAGGTGCAGGCCAATTGGGGATTGCATCTGATTGACGTGAACATAGCCATGGGCAATCTGGTAAACATCGTCGGCCAGCAATCGAAGGCTTATCTGGCGAAACAGAAAAAGTAACGGCAAGGTAAGTCGAGGAGATTCCTGTTTGAAAACCAATTCTGTCGAAACTCACCCGCAACGAACCTACAAGTATTACGATCTGGTGATGGCGGCGTTTGTCACTGTGTTGCTGTGTTCTGGCGTCATCGGCGTGCAGAAAGTTTCCCAACTGGAAATTCCCAAACTCGGCGCGTTTGAATTCGGCACGGCGATTTTGTTCTTTCCGCTCAGTTACATTTTCGGCGACATTTTGACCGAAGTTTATGGGTACGCGCGGTCGCGGCGTGTGATTTGGGCGGGCTTTGGAGCGTTGATCTTTGCCGCGTTTATGAGCTGGGCGGTGGTCAAAATGCCTCCGGCTCCGGACTGGAAGGGGCAGGATGCTTACGACATGATTTTCGGCAGCACGCCGCGCATAGTGTTTTCGTCGCTGATCGCGTTCTGGGCAGGCGAATTCACCAATTCGTTTGTTCTGGCCAAGATGAAAATTCTGACCAGCGGGCGCTGGTTGTGGATGCGAACCATAGGCTCGACAATTGTCGGCGAAGGCGTGGATTCGCTGATTTTTTATCCGCTGGCTTTTTACAACTCTTCGATCATGCCGAACGATCTGGTCTTCACGGTGATGATCAGCAATTACCTGTTGAAAGTCGGCTGGGAAGCGGTCATCACGCCGTTCACTTATTTGATCGTCAATTTTCTGAAGCGCGTCGAACACGAAGATTATTACGACCGCAACACGAACTTTAATCCGTTTACGCTCGAAACCTGAGCCTGTGTGCGACAAGCCGCTGGATTGTCGTTGGCCTGGCGAATGATTTACTCGATGACAACCGACAAGCTGGCAGCTTGTCGTACTTTTAGAGGACTTATGACAACAACTGCCCAAATGCAGAGCAAAATCCAAGCAGCAAAAGAACGACTGGATGCCCACGTCCGCGAAATGGTCGAATGGCATTTCAATCCCGAAACCGGATGCGAGTATTGGCTGGAAAAAGCCAAGACTTATGATTTCGATCCGCGCAAGGATGTGAAAACTTACGAAGACCTGGACAAGTTTCCGTTTTTCCAGGACGAAGATTTGCGCGGCGGCCCCGTGCGGAAATGGCTTCCGAAAGGGCTGGCCGGAAAACCCGTCTATGTGTTTGAAACCGGCGGCAGCACTGGCGTGCCGAAAAGCCGCGTCGTTGTGGATGATTTCAAGATTGATTACGAACTGTTCAGCGAAACCTTGCCGGAAGAATTTTTTCCGAAAGGCGCGGACTGGTTGATGCTCGGCCCCAGCGGCCCGCGCCGGTTGCGGCTGGCTGTCGAACATCTGGCGCAATTTCGCGGCGGCATCAGCTTCTGCGTTGACCTCGATCCGCGCTGGGTCATCAAGCTCATCAAGTGGGGCGAGATGCAGATGATGGAACGGTACAAGGCCCACGTCATTGATCAGGCCGTCACCATTCTGAAAGCGCATCCGAACATCAAATGCATGTTCGCCACACCGAAGCTGCTGGAAGCCTTGTGCGAAAAAGTCTCGCTGAAAAAGATGGGCATCACCGGCGTGTTTTGCGGCGGAACGGAAATGACTCCGCAATTTCACCGTTTCGCGGTCGAAGAGTTGATGGAAGGCGCATACTTCGCGCCGACTTATGGAAACACGTTGATGGGATTGGCTACGCACAAGGTTCCGTTCGATCCGGCGGACAATTGGGCGATCATTTATTACCCGCCCTGCCCGCGCGCGATGATCGAAGTCGTTGATCCCGACGAACCCAGAAAGCTGGTTGGTTATGGCGAAACCGGTCGCGTGCGGTTGACGACGCTGACCAAAGAATTGTTCATGCCGCGTTTTTTGGAACGCGACGAATGCGAACGCGAACGTCCCTGCGAAGCTTATCCATGGGATGGCGTGCGTAATGTCCGCCCGTTCTCGCGCTTTGCAACCAGCGTGGTCGAAGGCGTGTATTGATTGGTGAACCTGAGAAACGAACGGCGATGACGAAAAAACGACTGCAAGAACTGGTCGCAAAGAATTTGCAGAACAATCCGAACCCGACGATTGATACTGAAACGGGATTGGAGGCTTTGCAAAAGATGATCGTCATCGCCGAACGCCACGATGTTGCTTGCGCGTTGATTGGTGGGATTGCCATGCATCTGTATGGCAGTCCTCGTTTGACCAAAGATGTGGATGTCGTTGCTTCGTCGTTGTTGCCACTGAAAATTCAAAAGCGATTGGGGTTTGGCGGCGCGCGATATTCGGTCAAGCTCGGCAAACGGTCGGTACCGGTGGATTGGATTGTTCGTGATGATACGGCGCGCAAGTTTTACCAACTGGCGTTGCAGGATGCGTATCAGTTGTCGAACGGATTGCCCATCGTCACACCCGAATGGTTGGTGATTCTGAAATACATTGCCGGGCGGATGAAAGATCAGCAAGACGCGATTCATTTGCTTCGGCAAAAAGGCTTGGTGGATCGGCGGTTGTTGCGCCGGAAAATTGTGGACACTGCCGGGCGTGAGTATTGGGCGCTGGTCGCCGCAGGATTGCAGCGCTGGTACGATCTGGCCGACGGGCGTATCCGAACGGAGAAGGAAGATTACGAAGCTGGCCGAATGTAAAGTGAGTGGGAGTTGTTATGTCGAGCCGAATGCGTTGCACAATGGTCGTTGGCTTTTGGTTGATTAGTTTCTCTCTCCTTGCCGAAGCTCAGGACTGGGCGCAATGGCGCGGAGCCAACCGTGATGGTGTCGTCAAGGATTTCATTACGCCCGCTACTTGGCCGAAGGAACTAAAGCAAGTTTGGAAAACCCCAGTTGGATCGGGTTATTCATCGCCGGTGGTTTCCAAAGACCGCGCGTGGATTCACAGCATGAACGGCGAAGAAGAAACCATCACTTGTCTGGATTTGAAGTCTGGCAAGCCACTTTGGAGCAAACGCTATCCAGCGCAATTCACCAAAAATCAGTACGCCAACGAGATGAGCAAAGGGCCGTTTTCAACGCCCGTTTTGCATCAGGGCAAACTGTACACGTTGGGCGTCAACGCTGTGCTGTCGTGTTTTGATGCCGCGACCGGCGAATTGAAATGGCAAAAGGATTTTGGCAAACCCAGCACTTCGAAAAACTTTTGCGGCACGGCGATGTCACCTGTGATCGAAGGCGGCAATGTGATTGTTTACACTGGCGATGACATCAAAGGCGGCGTGATGGTGGCGCTCAATGCCTTGACTGGCAAAGAAGTCTGGCGCTGGACAGGCGAAGGGCCGGGCTACGCTTCACCGATTGTCGCCGCGTTTGGTGGAGTTCGGCAGATCGTGACAATGACAGATAAATCGGTTGTTGGCATCGCGGCCAAAACTGGGCAATTGCTTTGGCGGTTGGAATGGCCAGATGAATGGAATGAAAACATCGTCACGCCGCTGGTTTGGAAAAATTCGTTGATTCTGTCTGGCGTTCGCAAAGGCACGATGGCAGTCGAGCCGACGAAAACCGGCGACAAATGGGAAGCCAAACAGCTTTGGCACAACCGCGAATTGACGATGTACATGAATTCGCCTGTGCTGGAAGGCGATCATTTTTATGGGATGACCAACAAACGCAAAGGTTCGATCTTTTGCGCCGAAGCCGCCACCGGCAAAGTCTTGTGGTCAACCGAAGGCCGCGAAGGCGCGAACGCCGCAATTCTGCATACCAAAGATTTGCTGTTCGTGTTGACCAACGACGCCGGATTGATCGTGGCCAAAAAGAGCGTGACAAAGTTCGAACAACTGGCGAAGTATTCCGTCGCTGATAGCGCGACGTACGCGCATCCGGTGATTTTCGGCAAACGCATTTTGGTCAAAGACGACGCGAACATTTCGCTGTGGAGTGTGGAATAACAACTCACAGTTGCCGGAATTCCAAACCTGGAACGCAGAGGTTGTGTGAACACCTCTGCGTTTTGCGTTTATGCGTTCGATTTTTTCGGACGACCTCTTTATGATCTCAGCCGCAAGCAGTAACCCATCAATTACCCAAATTCTGGCGGACAAATGAACAACGTGACTCTTCGGCTGAAGCTGATGGTTTTGATCGCGCTGGCGGCGTTTGGCGGCGTTTTGTACTGGCCGCAAACCGTCACGCGCAGTCAGCGACAAATTGATTTCAACCGCGACATCAAACCAATTCTTTCGGACAAATGTTTCGCGTGCCACGGCCCGGACGCTTCGAGTTTGAACATCAAACTGCGACTGGATTCCGAAGCCGCAGCGCTGGCCGAATTGCGCGCAGGCAAACGCGCCATCGTGCCGAATCATCCCGAACAGAGCGAATTGGTTCGCCGCATCACCGCCAAAGACGACGCCGTGCGAATGCCGCCCGCGGATTCGGGACACGTTTTAACGTCCCAGGAAATCGAATTGCTGACCGAATGGATTCGACAGGGTGCGCGCTGGCAACAGCATTGGGCGGTTGTCGCGCCGGTTCGTCCCGCTTTGCCCAAAGTCGAAAACTCAACGTGGCCTGAAAACGCGATTGATGCGTTTGTGCTGGCTCGATTGGAAGCCCAAGGTTGGCAACCCTCGCCCGAAGCCGACCGCGCAACCTTGATTCGTCGCGTGACGTTGGACTTGACCGGATTGCCGCCCACACCGAAAGAAGTGGATGATTTCATCGCCGACAATTCGCCGGACGCTTATGAAAAAGTTGTTGACCGATTGCTGGCTTCGCCGCGTTTCGGCGAACGAATGGCGTTTCGATGGCTGGATGCCGCGCGTTATGCAGACACGAACGGTTATCAAATTGACGGTGATCGTGCCATGTGGCGTTGGCGCGATTGGGTGATCGAAGCTTACAACCGCAATCTGCCTTTCGATCAATTCACGATTCAGCAACTTGCCGGAGATTTGTTGCCGAAGCCGAAGAACAGTCGAGCGGCGCTGGATCAAATGATTGCCACGGCGTTCAATCGCAATCACCGCACCAATTCCGAAGACGGCATCGTGCCCGAAGAGTACCGGATCGAATACATAGTGGATCGCGTGGACACGACCGCGACGGTGTTTTTGGGACTGACGATGGGCTGCGCGCGTTGCCACAACCATAAATACGATCCGCTTTCGCAGAAGGAGTATTACCAGCTTTCGGCTTACTTCAACAGCATTCCCGAAGACGGCAGAGCGAGCAATTACGGCAATTCGCCACCTTGGATTTCCGCGCCGACCGTCGAACAACAACGGCGATACGCGCAGCTTGAAAACCGAATTGCGACCACCGAACGCCAATTGGAAATGTCGTTGAAGGCCGGCGTCGTCGCGCAACGCCGATGGGAACAGTCGCTGCAAAAGTCTGCTGGCGCGCACTGGTTTCCATCGGAAAATCTGCTGGTTCGTCATTCCATGGACGAAGACGCGGAACTGGAGGTGGTGGGCAAACTGGCGCGCATCAACGTCGCGCGTCCAGACGACGAGAATCTGGAAACAGACGACAATCAGCAATCCCAAAAAGAAGACGCGAGTTTTCGCAAAGGCAGGCCGCAGTTTGTTGTTTCGCCGCTTGGGCAGGCTACGGCCTTCGACGGCAGTTTGTATTTCGACGCGGGCAAAGTCGCCAACTTCGATTACCGCGACCGCAAACGCGATTACAAAGACGATTTCGCGGTGTCCGCGTGGTTTTATCCCGAAGCGGAACAGAGCGGAGCCATCGTCGCGCACATGAACGACAACACAGGCGAAACCGATTACGGGTTGCCGAAACACAAAGGTTGGGGACTGTTTTTCAACAACGGCAAATTGCATTTCAACGTGGTCAGCGTGTGGGCGGACGATTCGTTCCGCGTCGAAACCGCCGACAAATTGCCGCTCGATCAATGGCATCACGTGGTGGCGATGTTCAACGGATCGGAATCGCTGGACAAGGTGAAACTGTACGTCAATGGCCGCGAAGCGCGGTTGAACGTCATTCACGGACGATTGTTTCGCACCTTTGGCGACGCAAAACGAACGTTGAAATTCGGTGCGGGTGGCGGCGAGAGGTTTCGCTTCAAAGGCCGACTGGACGAAATTCGCATTTACAAAGCCCTGCCCGAAAACGATGAAATCGCCGTGCTGGCCAACGCCGATTCGCTGCAAACCATCGCCGCCATTCCGTCGGCCAAACGCACGCGCGCTCAGCAGTTGAAATTGCGCGGAGCTTATCTGGATTCCGCTGCGTCCGTCGAAGCCAGACGACTCTGGCGACGGCTTGCCGAATTGAAACAGCGACGCCTGAATCTGGAATCGGAATTTTCGACCTTGATGGTCATGCAGGAAACCGCCACGCCTCGACCGGCTTATGTGTTGCGGCGCGGAGCTTACGATCAACCGGCAGAACAGGTCGGGCGCGCCGTTCCGTCAATGTTGCCGCAATTGCCGCCTGAGTTTCCGAACAACCGGCTTGGCCTGGCGCGTTGGCTGGTCAGCAAGGAAAATCCGCTGACGGCTCGCGTGCAGGTGAATCGGTTCTGGCAAATGCTGTTCGGCACGGGACTGGTCAAAACCGTCGAAGATTTCGGTTCGCAAGGCGAATTGCCAAGTCATCCTGAGTTGTTGGATTGGTTGGCAGCGGAATTCAGAGATGGGGAGATGGAGGGACGCGGAGATGGGGGGAAGAAAAATCGGCAGTCGGCAATCGGCAATCCGCAATCGAAAGCCTGGGACGTGAAAGCATTGTTGAAGTTGATGGTGATGAGTGCGACGTATCGTCAATCATCCAAGCTAAGCGCATCGGTTGTTGCCAACAATTCGCAATCGGCAATCCGCAATCCGCAATCGGATGATCCAACGAACCGTTTGCTGTGGCGTGGCCCGCGATTGCGATTGTCGGCAGAAATGATCCGCGATCAGGCGTTGGCGGCTTCAGGTTTGTTGGTGGAACGACTCGGCGGTCCGTCGGTCAAACCCTATCAGCCGGAGGGGCTGTGGAAAGACATGACCTTTTCCAACATGACTTTTTACGACCAGGCGAAAGGCGAAGGTTTGTGGCGGCGCAGCTTGTATTCGTTCTGGAAACGCACGGTTTTGAATCCGGCGATGCTGACCTTCGACGCTTCGGCGCGCGAACTTTGCACTGTGCGCGAGGCGCGAACGAACACGCCGCTTCAGGCGTTGAATCTGATGAACGACGTGACTTACGTCGAAGCGGCGCGATTGTTGGCCGAACGCGCGATGTTGGAAACGACGACAAGCCGTGATCGTGTGACGCTGATGTTTCGCCGAGCGCTGGCGCGCGTTCCGGCAGAAATCGAAATGGAAAGATTGCTGAAAAGTTTTCAATCGCAACTTGACCATTTTCGCGCCGAGCCAGAAGCAGCCAAGCGATTGCTGGCCATTGGCGAAAAACGAAACGATCCGAAGCTCGACGTGGCGGAACTGGCTGCCTGCGCAATGACGGCGAGTCTGATTCTGAATCTGGACGAAGCGATTACTAAACAATAGTTATAAACCCGTTGTCCTGTAGTTATCTCAAACTTACTTCCGAAGTTTGAGATCCTGGGTACAGCGCCAGCCGCTTGCAGCGTTGCCCGTCAACGGACGGATCGAAAACATGCTGTTTTCCTGAGCGGCGCGAGCGCGAATGTCTGCGGAAATGCGTTTGTCGCCTTCAAAGACGATTTCGAATACTCGTTCCTGATACCCCGGCGCGTTGACGTGATAATGAATGTGCGCCGGAGGGCCGTTTTCGCCCGGATACGGCGCAGGTTTGATGGTCGTGTATTCGTAACGTCCTTGCGCATCGGTTCGCAGATACCCGCGTAAACGCGGATTGCGGTTGTCGTCTCTGGCTCCCGGCGTATATCGCCCGTTGTTGTCTGTGTGATAAACGTAAACCGAAGCGCCCGCCAGCGGCGTTTTACCGTCCGCGCCATACACCACGCCGGTGACGGTCAGCGGTTCGCCCGGTTCGTCTTTTGAAGTGATGGCAATTTTCGACGGCGCGTTTTGGTCGGCGACGGTCGGCGCTTGCGCCGAGGCAGAGCAAGACAACGTGAACATCAGCAGCACAAGAATCAGCTTCATAAACACCTCCGTTTGAGTGACGAGTTTTCAGCTTTTCAGCATGGCGGCCAACTGCTGTTGGCCGGTTGTTTCACTCCAATAAAACCAGCGCACAATGATTCCGACAAGTGGCATTTACAGTTTCTTCACACCGGCAAGCAGTGTTTACAGTTTCTTCACAAAATTCACCGTTTGGGCGCTCGCAAATGGCAATTTCTTTCTGGCCGGGCATTGCGTATGCTTTCGCCGATGAGCCGAAAGAAACAAATCAATCAAACCGCCGCAACGATAGATACCGATGAATTGCTGGCCGCGATTCGCCGCGAACCCGACGGCCTGACGATTGTCGAACTGGCCGAACTGTTTGAACTCAGCCGCGCCGAACAGAAATCCGTTTCGCTGTTGCTGAACCAGTTGCAAGGCTGCGGATTGTTGCGCCAGCGCGGACAGGAATTTCGCTGGGCCGATTCCAACCGCGCAATGTTGGGAACGATTCGCCAGCGGCGGCGCAAAACGATCAACTTCATTCCCGACGATGCTAACGAACGCGCGCGCGGTCGCATTCGCGTCGCCGCCGAAGATTTGAACGGAGCGTTTGACGGGGACCGCGTGGTGGTCGGTTTGGCGCGAACCGCTTCTGGCAAAGACCGCGAAGCCAGAGTCGAAATGCTTTTGAAACGCGGCCAACTTCGCATCGTGGGGCGATTGCATCACGGATTCCGCGAATCGTGGGTGGAATCCCTGGACGAAAAATTTCCTTTCGACATTGAAATCAGCGGCGGCGAAGCGGCGGAACTCTCAGACGGCTGGATTGTGCTGGTGGAAATTACGGGTTATCCCGGCGGTTCGATGAAACGCAGCGGTGTTCATCATCGGCAAAATCCTCGCGGTCGCATTGTTGAAAAGCTTGGCGCGACAAGCGGCGAACCTGGCATGGACATCAACATCGTGATTTACAAACACGATTTGCCGCACGTTTTTCCGCCCGAAGCGCTGGACGAAGCCAACGCCGTTTCGCCGGTAGTTACCGAAGAACAGCTCATTGGCCGGTTGGATTTGCGCGACGTTCCGACCGTCACGATTGACGGCGAAACTGCGCGCGATTTTGACGATGCCATCAGTTTGAAACGGCTGGACAACGGCAATTTTCAGCTTGGCGTTCACATTGCCGATGTCAGTTATTACGTTCGCGCAGGAACTCCGCTCGATGTCGAAGCGCGATTGCGCGGCACGTCGGTTTATTTTCCCGAACGCGCCATCCCTATGCTGCCTGAACATTTGTCGAACGGAATTTGTTCGCTGAATCCGAAAGTGGATCGGTTGACGATGTCGGCGCTGATGGAAGTGGACAGGCAAGGCCGCGTCGTCAGTTACGAATTGCGCGAAACGGTCATTCGCAGCAACGAACGCATGACGTACACCGATGTAAACAAGCTGCTCTCGCACGCCGATCCGCAACTGGCGATGCGGTACGCTGATTTGCTCGAGCTGTTCAAGACGATGGAAGAGCTGGCGCGAATCTTGATTCGGATGCGCACGTTGCGCGGCGCGATTGATTTCAATTTGCCCGAATCAGTGTTCGAGTTTGACGACGAAGGCCGCGTCGCCGGAGTGCTGAAAGCCGACCGCAACATAGCGCATCGCATCATCGAAGAGTTCATGTTGTTGGCCAACGAAACCGTAGCCAGCCATTTTCACAGGCTAGGCGTACCAGCGATGTATCGCATTCACGAAGAGCCGGAAACACAGCGCGTCATCGAATTCGCCCGATTGGCCGCGTCGTACGGTTATCGTTTTCCGATGAGCGAAGTCAGTTCGAAAAGTTATCAGCAATTGTCGAAACAGATCGAAGGCAAACCCGAAGAGCGCGTGCTGGCTTATGCGATGTTGCGGTCGTTGCAGCGCGCTCGGTATTCGGCTCAGAACCTGGGACATTTCGGATTGGCTGCGCCGATTTACACGCACTTCACGTCTCCGATTCGACGCTATCCCGATTTGATCGTGCATCGTGTTTTGCGTGCGTTGCTGCAAGCTGGTGACCGGTACGGAACCGGGAGCGGTAGCGACCGGGCAAACTCTGAACAAGCACTTTCCGGTGCGAACCGGGGCGCTACCGCTTCCCGTTCTGTACCGAAGAACGTACCCAAACCGATTCCGTTTGGCGAATTGGAATTGATGGCCGAAGAATCCAGCGAACGTGAACGCGCCGCTGATGCCGCCGAAAACGAAATTGACGAATGGCGCAAGGCTGTTTTCATGGCTGAACGAGTCGGCGAAGAATTCGACGGGCTGATTACCAACGTCCGCGATTTCGGGTTTTACGTCGAACTCGATGAATTCTTTATCGAAGGCTTGGTTCCTGTTTCGTCGTTGATTGACGATTACTACAATTTCGACGAACGAACGCATTCGCTGACGGCGCGCGGCGGAAAACGGAAATTCCGTTTAGGCGACCGCGTGCGGGTAAAAGTGGATCGCGTCAACGTGGATCGCCATCTGGTGGATTTTTCGGTTGTCGAAACCGCCCAGCCTCGCACCGGGAAAAAACGTCGTTAATCAGTCTTCGCCCCTGATCGAAAAATTGCCCAACGGTTTCCGCCAAACTGTGCAACTTTCCGCAACACATTCAGCCAAGGCCCTCAAATGACCGCCAATTCCAGAGGAACGAGGCTTGCCTTCCTGCTTGTTGAAAGATAGCAGTGGAAGCCTTTGGCTTTCAGAATCTCGAACAGGGAGGCGTTGTTATGAAAATTGCCAGATTGTTAGTGATCGTTGGTTTCGCGGTTGCGCTGTATGCAGGCGCGCAGGTTTTCGCACAGAAAGAAGATTCGTCGGTGGTGCGCGGCAAAAAATTGTTTACGAATTATTGCGCCAGTTGCCACGGCGTGGATGGCAAAGGCAATGGCCCTGTTGCGTCTTCGCTGAAAAAAACTCTTCCCGACCTGACCAAAATTCAAAAGGGAGTGAAGTTCCCAAGCGATGAAGTGCGCAAGAAAATTTCCGGTGATGCGTTAGCACCCGTGCATGGCAAAAAAGACATGCCAGTCTGGGGCATGATTTTCAGCCAGACGGACATCATCAATCTGGTGAAATATCTGGAATCCATTCAACGTCCGTATGACCCTCAACCTGCCTTATGAAGTCGCAGTCGTCGCTCTGTCTGATGAAGTGGATTGAGCGACGACTCGAACTGTTTTCCCCAAGCCTTCAGTCGTCGCCTTCTTGGTGCTAGGATGCGTCTTGCTTGCCGAAGTTCACCCACGAATTTATAAGAAGCGAAATTCTGATCTACTCATTTTTGGTCAGAAGACGATTTGAAACATCATGTCTGAAGCAACAGTCTCACCTTTAAGCTCGACTGAGCGATTCAAACGATGGTTTTTTGAAGGCCAAGTCAAAGAAGTCGCCGGTCCTCACGGAAAAGAAGGGCAGTATCACACGCATCCCTGGTGGAAGGTCATGTGTCTGACCGGCGTGGATTATTTTTCGACGCTTGGATACCAACCCGGCATTGCGTTTCTGGCCGCCGGAGCCTTGTCGCCAATTGCCACGCTGGTGCTGGTTTTGTTGACGTTGTTTGGCGCGCTGCCGATGTACAACCGCGTAGCGCAGGCGAGTCCGCACGGCGACGGTTCGATTTCCATGTTGGAAGATTTGCTGCCGCGTTGGCGAGGCAAATTGTTCGTGCTGGCGTTGCTGGGATTCGCCGCCACCAGTTTCATCATCACCGTCACATTGTCGGCGGCGGACGCGACGGCGCACATCATTGAAAACCCTTACGCGCCGCATTTTCTGCATAACCGTGAAGTGCTGGTTACGCTGGTGTTGATTGCCGCGTTGGGCGCCGTGTTTTTGAAAGGTTTCAAGGAAGCCATCGGTCTGGCTGTTGCGTTGGTGGTGGTGTACATAGGGCTGAACCTGATCGTCATCGCCGTTGGGTTGAAAGAAGTGTTCTTTCATCCCGAAGTCATTTCCAACTGGAAAAACGCGTTGTTCAGCGTTCACGGAAATCCGCTGGCGATGGTCGCCGCGGCGTTGTTGTTGTTTCCGAAACTGGCGCTGGGATTGTCTGGATTTGAAACCGGCGTGGTGGTCATGCCGCTGGTCAAGGGCGACGCGACGGACGATCCCAAACATCCTGTCGGGCGCATTCGCAATGCAAAAAAACTGTTGCTTTCAGCCGCGGCGATCATGAGCGTCATGCTGATTTCCAGCAGCTTCGTGACGGCGACCTTGATACCGGCGCACGAGTTTCAATTGGGCGGCAAGGCTTACGGACGCGCTTTGGCGTATCTGGCGCACGGTTATCTGGGCGATATTTTCGGGACGTTGTACGACCTGAGCACGGTTTCGATTTTGTGGTTTGCCGGATCGTCGGCGGTGGCGGGATTGTTGAACATCATTCCGCGTTATTTGCCGCGTTACGGCATGGCTCCTGAATGGGCGCGCGCCACTCGCCCATTGACGCTGGTGCTGACGACCATCTGTTTTGTCGTAACGATCATGTTCGACGCCGATCCGATTCGGCAGGGCGGAGCTTATGCAACGGGCGTGTTGGCGTTGATGTTTTCAGCGGCGGTGGCCGTGGCGATTGCCGCGTGGCGCAATGGCGGTTGGCAACGCTGGGCGTTTCTGGCGATTGCGCTGGTTTTCGGCTATACGATGGCGCTCAATCTGGTCGAACAGCCCGAAGGCATCAAGATCGCTTCGTTGTTCATTGTCTTTATTATCGTAGTGTCGTTTATGTCGCGCGCGCTGCGTTCGACCGAATTGCGTGTGGATGGGGTGGAGTTGAACGATCTGGCCCGGCAATTCATCGAAGAAGCGAAGAGCGGCACGATTCGCATCATCGCCAACCGGCAAGACCGTGGAGATGTGGACGAATACCGGTTGAAAGAAAAAGAAGAGCGCTGGAACAATCACATTCCGGCTCATGATCCGGTGCTGTTTTTTGAAGTCCGTCCCGGCGACGCATCGGACTTTTCCGGCTTGCTGAAAATTCGCGGCGTACAGGTTGGCAATTACAAAATTCTGCGCACGAAAAGTCCTGCAGTGCCGAACGCAATTGCCGCGTTTTTGCTGTACGTTCGCAACCAGACCGGCCAGATTCCGCACGTGTATTTCGGTTGGACGGAAGGCAATCCGCTGATTTACGTGCTGAAATTTATTTTCTTTGGCGAAGGCGATACGGCTCCGGTGACGCACGAAATTTTGCGACAAGCAGAACCTGATCCGTCGCGGCGACCGGCGGTTCACGTTGGCGGATAAAGCTCGATGTGGCAGGTTTTCAGAAAGGAGATTGCCAAATGGCAAAACGTATAATCAGTGTTGACGATTTCATCGCCCAAATCCGTTCGTTCGAACAGGGCATCATTACGCGCGACGGCGTGCTGGATTTTTGCGACAGCGTGCAAGTCAGCGATTCGTCGCTGGAACCGTATGTCTTTTTCGACCAGAAGTTTTACACACGGAACATGATTTACCGCGACGATCTGTTTGAAGTGATGACTATCTGCTGGCAACCGTGGCAGAAAACCGCCGTGCATACGCACAATGGCCAACTGTGCTGGATGATTCCGCAACGCGGCAGTCTGGGCGTGACGGATTACAAATGGCTGGGTTGCGACCATCCTGAAAATCAAAACGTCGTCGGCATTGATTGTCTGGCCGGGTCAGATCACACCAAACTGGAAGTCGTGCGCGAAGTCGAAGCGTGCGCGGGCGGAACGGTGTTGACCGCCGACAAGCTGCAAACCATTCATCGGCTCTACAATTTCGACGAACCGGCGGTCAGCATTCACATTTATTCGCGTCCGATTGATTCCTGTGTGGCCTTCGACATGGAAAAGCAACATTGTTATCGCCGACAGTTGGCTTATTTCAGCAAATTTGGCGTCGTCGAACCAAAGCCGGAATCCAAGCCCGCCCACCTGTTGAATCTGGTGACAATTGCCGCTCGATGAGCTTGGAAGAGGGCAGAATTTTTGGCCATCATACAAAGAAGAATACTGCTATTTGTGTGAGTCTATTTCACCGCAGAGGCGCAAAGGCCGCAGAGGAAGCGCAGAGTGTTTTGACGAATTCTCTTTATTTCTCTGCGAAATCTCCGCGTTCTCTGCGCCTCTGCGGTGAAACCGGCACTATTTGATGGTGAACTGTGTGGTATTGGCCGTCCAACCATCCACGAACGTCAGCAAATCGAGTTGCCCGCGTCCGGCCAAACTCGGCGGCAATTCAAGGTTGATTTGATCCAGCCCGACAAACCCATCCACCTGCCCGACATAACTCACCACCAGAGGAGTTCCGCCCAAGGTCACCTGCACACGATTCAGGGCGCTGCGTCCGCGCAAACCGGTTCCATACAAAATCAGAAATACGCGGTCACCCGGAATGCCAACGTCAATCGGGACATTTGCGGGTTCATACACCTGCTGCCCGTTGGCGCGAACGCGCAAGACGTCTGCCGCACCCAGACCGGAACCGGAAGAATTGACGGTAAAAATTCCCGGCCAGACGGAGTTGATGCTGACTGCTCCGCGACTGACGACCGAGCCGTTTCGCAAGACATCAATCAGAGCCACGCCCACCGCCGTTCCTGCCGGGATGGTGTAGTTGATCTGTTCCGGCGACACAAAAAACAATCCGCCGAATCGTGCCGTTCCTGCGCTGTCCGTGACGCGCACGCGCACGCCGGACAATTCCGTCGGCAACGGAACGCTGGTCGCCACGGAAATGTTGGGAGACAAATTCGCTCCGAATCCGGCGAGGATCGTATCCGGCGCAGCCACCAGATCAGGCGCAAAGCTGGCCGACGACACGCTGACGAATTCCGCCGACGCGACGCTGTCCACCACGGCTTTGACCGCGGCCATCGCATCCACTTTGCCATAACCGAATTTGTAACCGACCGATGGCCCCGTGAAGGCGTCGTTGATGACCGTGCGTTGCAGGATGCGTGTGATTTGATCGGGCGTCAGATTGCGATTGGCTTGCAACATCAAGGCGATGGTTCCGGCAATCACGGGCGACGCCATCGAAGTGCCGGAAATGGCGTAATGTCTGCCGCCCGGTCCAATCGCCGAACTGGCCGTCGAACTGGATTTGCCGGACGAGAGCGTGGACATCAAAAAAGTTCCAGGCGCGCCGATGTTGGGTTTCAATCGGCCATCGCGCGTGGGACCGGCGCTGGAACTGGCGGAACCCGCACCCAACGTCTGGCTTGTTCGGACTTGCGTGGTGCCGTTGACGTCAACGTACTGCGTTTTGCTGACGTAATTGGCGACGATGAAGGCGCGTTTGACGCCCTTGGGCGAACCGGTTTCATAGCTGCCAAAAGTGGCGACGGACGGATCGAAGCGCGTCGCGCCGCTGTCGCTGACCCAGGCGTCATAACGGCCGTTTTTGACGTTGCTGGCGCTCAGAATCAGTTGCCACGCGCCGGATACGGCTGCCGGGAAGCTGACGATAATGTGGCGCGTGCCGTTGTTGGTCGTGCCGGCAATGTGCGTCAACGTGACGTTTACATCGCCGTTTTGCTGGTTAAAGCTGACCGGGCCGATAACTGTGCCGTCGGGTTTGACCAGGCGGGCGTTGATGGTGTCGGTGTCGCGGTAAATGACGCGCAATCCGGTGGCTCCCGTCGTCACGCTGAAAGGCAACGTGACTTCCTTGCCTTGTTCAATGACGCCGCCCGCGTGATTGTTGAGCGAGCCTACGTTGCCGGCGGAAATCGTGAAGTGCCGTCCCGGCCCCGACGCGACCAGGTTGTCAATCGCCATATCCATCGGGTCGCTGCCGTCGCGATTGCCGCTCTGGCCGCCGACACTGAGATTGATGACGAACGGTTCGTTCAATTCCGCCGCGCGGTCGCGGATGAAGGCAGCGGCAGCCATCATATCGTCATTGCGAAAACCGGATGATCCGGCGCGAGTCGCTTTGACGATCACCAAATCGGCTTCGGGTGCGATTCCGCTGAACAACGACGGGCTGGCTCCTGTGCCTGCGCCCAGTCCGTTTCCGGCGGCAATGCCCGTGACATGCGTGCCGTGAGCTTCGGTGTCCACTGATCCGATTCCGCTGCCGGATTGCAACGCCGCATTGATTTCGCTTTCGGTGAACACGCGCCCCAGATTGCCGGGGCCTGTTCCGGCGTTGTCGCTGACATCCCACAGAAACTTGATGCGAGTGGTTCCGTCGGCTTTGCGGAAATCGCCGTGACGCCAATCGGCTCCGGTGTCAATCACGCCTATGACCACGCCGCGTCCGCTGACGTTGAACATGGTGCGCGCGTCGTTGGCGCGGACAGCCAGATTGGCCGCGTCGTTCATCGCTTTCAGCAATTGTTTGCGCGAGGTGATGCGTTCGACCTTCAGTTTTTCGGGATAGGCGTAATGCGATGAATAAATCGCTTCGATTGCGGAAATGTTTGCCAGTCGAGGCAAATCATCCGCCGTTGCGTCCAACACGGCGATGTCGCCGATGCGAGCGCGAAGCGGGAATCCGGCGGCTTCGACTTCCTGTTGCGCCGCGGCGCTGGAGTCGCGGAGTTTGATCGAAACTCCGGCAACGGCGCTGTCTCCGCGTTCTTCATATCCGATGAGCCTTCGCAGCGCGACTCGTTCGCGTTGTTGCGTGACGTTCGGAGCAATGCCGGGTTGGCGGCGGTACAACTGATAAAAACGCTTCAAATCCACATCGGCTTTCTTTTCCAGCGCCGATTCCGTTTGGGCTTGCGATGAAAGCGCCAGCGACAACCCGGCGGCGGCGACGAAGCCGAACAGCAACAGGACACAAATCCATTTATGGCGGCGAAATGTGAACAAACTTTTGAACATCGTGAAAACTCCTTGTTGTGTGTCTGCCTCTGAGGCGGCGACACAGGTGATGGGCAATTTGCCCGTTGGTTGCTGAGAGTCAATGGGGACGACATGCCGGGCGGCATTGTAGGCAGGTCAGGGGGCAATGACAAAACAAAATTGAAGTGCAGCCCGGCGAGACGATCTTTCGAATTGTCTCGCCGGGTTGGCGAAAGGGAAGGCGATTATTCGTAACGAAGCGCTTCAATCGGATCCAACCGCGAAGCTTTGAAGGCGGGATAAATTCCGGCGATCAATCCAATAGCCACAGAAACGCTGAAGCCTATGCCGACATACAGCAGCGGCACAGTGGATGGAAAACTGAACAGTTTTAGCAGGCTGCTGATTAGATAACCGATGGCGATCCCAATCAGACCGCCCAAACCGGTCAGCGTGCAGGCTTCGAGCAGGAATTGAAAAATGATGTCTTTGCGTGTTGCGCCAATCGCGCGGCGAACGCCGATTTCTTTAGTTCGTTCCGTCACGCTGACCAGCATGATGTTCATCACCCCTATGCCGCCAACCAGCAAGGCCACCGAAACAATCGGGATGACGATCATCGCCACCATTGCCAACATCTTGCCGAAACTTTCCTGAATGCCGCTCGGTGTTTCGATGCTGAAGCTGTCCGGCTGGTCGTAAGGCACGTTGCGACGGCGGCGCAACAATTCGCGGGCTTCGTCAATCAGCGTGTCCAGTTGGCCGGATTTGGCTCCGAGCGCGACAAAATGATCCTGCTGCATCGGATACATCGAGTGCATGACGTTGTACGGGACGAAAATCATCGTATCCTGATTCGGCCCGCCTCCGCCCAACAGACTCTTGGATTTTTCCAGCACGCCAATCACTCGAAAGACCTTGTTGCCAATCTGAATTTCCTTTTCGAGCGGTTCGTAACCCGCCATCAATCTTTCGGCGATGTCGTGTCCGATGATGGCGACTTCGCTGCTGTGCTGGTCTTCGGCTTCGGTGAAAAAGCGCCCACGGGCAATGGCGACTTCGCGCGTGTAGGCATAAGCCGCCCAGACGCCGCGAACGCGCGGATTGCGGATTTCATTGCCGCGGAATTTGACTGTAGGCGGCATGCCGGACGGAGCCAAACTGGGCGACGCAGCGGCCACCGATGGCAACTGGCTCAAGGCGACGGCGTCTTCCAGCGTGATGGGTTTGCGCTTGCGTTCTTCTTCGGTCAATTCGCCGTGGCGCGGGCCGCCGCTGAATTTGCCGACAAAGGCGACGTTGGTTCCGAACTGTTCGATCTGTTCCTTGAACCCGGCTTCCAGACCGCTGGCCAGCGACGCGACTCCGATCACCGTCGCAGTTCCGATCACCACGCCCAGCACGGTCAAAAACGACCGAAACTTATGCGACCACAGCGTGACCATGGCTTGCGATAACAATTCTTTTGCTTGTTGTTTCAACATAACTTTCTTCGACGGTTTTAGCGAGTTCCTTCGTCGCGTTCGTCTTTGGCTTTGAGCAAATCGGCTTCCAAGTAGACGCCTTCCATATCTCTTAATGGCCAATAAGCTCCTTTACCAAAAATTCTTCGGATGTGTTGTTCGACCAACTTTCGGTCAACCAAACCTGGACGGCGCAGCAACCATAACAAATCAATTTGGTCTTTACCGCGATCCGCCAGCTTTTTCATAATTGTCAGCCATTCTGGCGTAACGAGCTTGACTCCGTTCGTCATTTCTTTGGCGTCCGTCAATGCGGCAGTATAAATTTCAGCGATCTCGTCGTCTCGTATGATCCAATCAACAGTGATTTCTTTGGCCCCAACCTTGATCGTGTAACCTTCGCCGCCGAACGAGAGGTTGCGTTTGACTTCCAATCCCAGTGGTTTTGAGGCCAGCATATCCACATCGGTCGTTGCTCGCGTGAAACCATACAGGTGCATGGCTATTCCGCCAGCCAGCGCGCATTCAATTCCGCGCTCATGGGACAGTTTCGTCACCGCTTCAGCTGCGGCTACGCCGTCTTCAGTTGTAATCGAAGCTTTATCCGCTCCGCTATTGCCCAGAATGTTTTTAACCAGATCATTCATTGCTTCGTTATTCTGCGCGTAAGGCCACAATCGGGTCCAGCCTGGCGGCTTTCCACGCCGGGTAGAGGTCGAAAATGATGCCCACGCCGCTGGAAACTCCGATGGCCAGAAACGCCGCCCAGATCGGCAATTCCGCCGGGATCGGCGAAAACTTCACCAGCAGCAACGAAATCAGATATGCCAGCCCTAGTCCAATCGCCCCGCCGACCAGTGAAAGCGTCGTGGATTCGATCAGGAATTGCAGCAGGATGTCTTTGCGCCGAGCGCCCAGCGATTTGCGAATGCCGATTTCGCGCGTTCGTTCGGTCACCGTCACCAGCATGATGTTCATAATGACGATGCCGCCGACCACCAGCGAAATCGAAGTCACGCCCAACGCCACCGCCGCGATGATGCCGAACAACGCCTGGACGAAGTTGTTGATGGCTTCGGAGGTGACAAATCCAAAGGTGTCTTTTTCGTTATAACCCAGTCCGTGACGCGCGCGCATCAGCATGCGAACCTGATCCTGCAAATCTTCCATGTTGCCGTTGTCGTAACCTTTGATGGAAATGGTCAGGCTCTGGCGCGTGCCGAACAGCTTCTGATGTGTGGAAAGCGGAATGATGATGAAATCGTCTTGCGATTGGCCAAACGTCGAACCGCGTTCTTTGGCGACGCCGATAACTTCAAAGGGCAATCCGTTAACCTTGATTTCGCGCCCGACGGCTTCGCGCGTGTTGAAGAGTTTGTCGGCAACTTCAACGCCAATCATGGCCACATACCGACGACGTTCGTTGTCGCTGTCATTGACGTAACGCCCGATGTCCGGTTGCGTCGCGTCAATGTAAACCATGTTCGGCGTGTTGCCTTTGACGTTGATGCCGGTCAGTTTGTCATTGGTCGAGCGAATTTCGGCGCTGGAAAAACTCTGCACGCCGATATATTGCGCCAGCGTCATTCGTTCCTGCAGGTATTGCCCATCGGCCAGCGTGATGTCTTTATTGCGCCGATTGGCGTTCAAAAATTCTTCAAAGCTGGTGATGATGCCGAATTTATCAAGCAACACCGTGTTGGCTCCCAGATCCGCCGTCACCGTGCGATCCACGTAACGGAAAAATCCTTCGATGACCGCCGCCACTGCCACCACCGTCATCACGCCGAAAATCACACCCAGCAAGGTCAGAAACGACCGCAGCTTGTGCGCTCTCAAGGAGGAAAGAGCCAGCAGCACTGATTCCACAAATCTCATAACTTTGCCCGTTTCTTTTGGATTTCGATTGGCTCAAACGATGCCGAGCCAAACCCGTCAAACGTCAAATGACGGAGCTTGGTTGCACATATTTCAGAATGGAAAAGGGGTATGCGCGTATGGGTGCGCCACGAACTTCGATTTTCACGTCTGAGTGACCATAAAAGGTCTGTATTCCAGCGCATCGAGTGGGGGATAGGTTGCGTGAGGTGGAAAAGCTTGCACCGCTTGCCGGATGCGGCCAAACCCAACCGCGGCGGATTGGGTTATGGCCTGGCCGCGAAATAATACGACTGGTGACACAGCGCGATTTTCTCAGAGACAACAGCGCGATAAACTTTGTTTTGCCGCTGTCGCAGTAAAAAAAGGTAACACTGTCAAAGGAACGCTATGAAAGCAGATTTTTCCGTCCGGTTATTCATACATATTTCAGCAATGCTATGTCTGCTGGCGTTGCCGCTCCTGGCTCAAACGACTGCGCCTGCCGACACAACGGTTCCCAGCCGGGATTACATCACGGCGCGGCTGGCCGATCTGCGCAAAATTCACACGCCTGAAGGCATCGAGGCGCTCGAAGAAGTCTCCATCGGCGGCACGCGCCAGTGGGTTTCGATTCGTGGTAAGAATCGCGCGAATCCGGCGTTGCTGTTTATTCACGGCGGCCCCGGCACGCCGATGACGCCGCTGACCTGGGCGTATCAAACGCCGTGGGAAGATTTCTTCACCGTCGTGCAGTGGGATCAACGCGGCGTAGGCAAAAATGCCGTCACTGCCAACCGCGAAACGCTCGCGCCAACGCTGACCACCGAACGCATCATCACGGATGCCGAAGAGATGACCGCCTGGGTGCGCAAACGGCTGGGCAAAGAAAAGATCGTCGTGATGGGCTATTCCTACGGCACGACCGTAGCAGTGGCCTTGGCGCAGCGGCGTCCTGAATGGCTGCACGCTTATGTCGGCATTGGTCAAATGGCGGGTGGAGGCAACAGCGAAGAACACATTTACAAGCGGCTGCTCGAACTGGCGACCAAAGCAAATAATGAAGAAGCCTTGCGCGAACTGAAGGCCATCGCGCCGTATGCCGCCCCGAATCGCAAAATGGCCGACATCTTGCTGGTGCGCAAATGGGCGCGACATTTCAACGGAGGCTGGTACGGCAAACCGAATTTTGATTTGTTGTTCTCGCTGCCCGATTGGGCGCCCGAATACACACAGGCCGACATTGACGCGCAAGCGAAAGCTTCGCAATGGTTTTCGCGAACGGTGATGGCAAATGGGCGCGCGCAAACCGACGCTGCGCCCCGCGAAAATCCAACGGCGAGCGAACGCAAAGCCTTCAAAGTGCCCATCATCGTGATTATGGGGCGCAACGATCTGCACACGCCGTATGAACCGGCGAGAGCCTTTTTCGAGACGATTGAAGCGCCGCACAAACGCTTCATCACGCTGGAACGCTCAGCACACGTCCCGATGTTGGAAGAACCCGGCCTGTTTTTGCTGACGTTGATTCAGGAAGTGCTGCCACTGACAGAAGGCCGCGCTGCATTTGCTCCACCGCGATAGTTCGTCAGAATGCGATTCGCGCAATGCTTGTTCGCCTGCCCAAAATCACAGATACTGCCCGCCGTTCGCAGGCAAGCGAACACTTCAGCTTTAGGCCAGTTTCAGGCTAGTTTTAAGAAACTGTTTGGAAATTCGGATTGCCGTTTTTTAGCTCCGTAGGAGCGGCCTGTTTATAGATTGGGCGAGTAGTTTTCCCCAAGCTCCGTAGGTGCGGCCTGTGCATAGGTCGCTCCTACGGAGCTTGAAATCGCCGATACGCCAAATCTATAAACAGGCCGCGCCTCTGGCGCTAACTTCCAAACAGGCTATAAGCATAAGCAGGTTTCCCGATGTCAGCCGAGAATTTCTTCGTTCACTCTTTGTTGCGCGCGCACGATTGGCAGCATCGTCCGCAGCTCGATGACGTTTGCCAGTGGTGGCGCAACGGCGGTCGAGGCGTGTTGGCGCTGGTCGGCATGGGCGGCGCGGGCAAAACAGCCATCGTCGAACGCTTTCTGCGAGTCCTGCCCGGCGGGCTGCCGCCAGACCCGGACGTACCCAAAGACGACACGCTGCCCACGCCGCACGGCGTCTTTGTCTTTTCCTTTTACGACGCGCCCAACCCCGAAGCGTTCTTTGAAGCGCTGCAAATGTGGCTGGAACATACGCCGCGCGTCCAGACTGTGCTGTCCATCGGGCAAATGTTTTTCCTGTTGCAGCAGACGCCGGGGCTGATGGTGCTGGACGGGTTGGAAAAAGTGCAGGAGGACGGCGTGCGCGGTTTGCTGGGGCGGCTGGCCAGCCCCAAGCTGCGCGAGTTCCTGGATCGCATCGCCGCCGGGTATTTTCCGCAACTCAGCGTGCTGGTCACCTCGCGGTTCCCGCTGGCCGATTTGCGCGACGCCCGGCCACAGTTTTTCCGCTCGCTGCCGATTGAAGAGATTGATCTGCCAGCGGGCGTACGGCTGCTCAGAGCGCGTGGTGTCAAGGGAACGGATCTGCAATTGGCAGGCATTGTGGAAGCTTGTGGACGGCATGCGCTGACGGTGGATTTCGCAGGCGGTTACATCGCCGAATTCGGCGGCGGCGATCCGGCGACGCCGGTGGATTTTGACATGGACTCCGAGCGGTTGCGGCAGCGGTTGGATGACGAGCCGGACGAAGCGCGCCGCCACGTGCTGAAACAGGGACACCGCTTTGCGCGGCTGGCCGAACGGTATCGGGAAGCGATGCGCGGCGACACGGCGGATCACCGCGAGGGCGACGCCGCTGCGCTGGCGCTGCTCGAACGCATCTGCCTGTTCCGGCTGGGCGTAGATGCCGAAACACTGGCCAATATCTTCACCGGCGAAAATGCAGTCAACGTCTCCGGCCCCGCGCTTGCCGGACTGACTCGCGAACAACTCCAAAAGAAACTCAACTGGCTCGTCCGCATGCGCATCGTCGAGTCCCAATCCGCCAACCGCAACCCGCAATCCAAAATCCGCTATTCCATCCATCCCGCCGTGCGCGACGGTTTTCTGAGCGGCATCGGCGACGCGGCGTTGCGCGAAAATCACGAAGCCGTCCGCCAGGGACTGCAAGTTTCGCTGGGCGACGCGCCGGGCGAAAACCCGTCCGACCCCGTCACGCTCGATCTGCTGGAAGAGATCGTCCACCACACGCTCCATTCCGGCCACGTCCGCGAAGCCTGGGACATCTACCAGAATCGGATCGGCAACTACCAAAACCTCGGCTGGCGTCTGGGCGCGTACGAGCGGGGCGAGCGGATTTGCCGCGCATTTGCCGGGGGCCGTGAGATCGGCGTCCAGCCTGTCAGCGCGCCGCCTTCCGATCGGCAGGCTGCCGATGCCACGGCGCTCCCCTGGCAATCCCTGCCCGAAGCCAGGCAGGCGATCTTCATCAACGAGTGGGCGCTGTATCTGAAGAACCTCGGTCGGCTCGCCGCCGCCGCACGGCGCTACGAACTCAACATCGAAATGTCGGTGCGACAAAAGAATTGGAAGCACGCCTCGATCTACAACAAGAACCTGTCCGAAGCGTGGCTGCTCTCCGGTCGCCTGACGGCGGGCCAGGCGACCGCCGCCGAGGCCCTGCGACTGGCCGAACTCACCGACGACGCGGAGGAGCGATACACGTCCCACGCGTATCGCTCTCACGCCCACGCACTGCAGGGCGAGGTTCCGTCCGCCCTGGCCAACTTCCGCGCCTCGCTCGACTGGCAGCACAAGGTGGAATCGGACGCCCCCGACCGACCGCTCTGGAGCAAGCGCGGGTTCTGGCACACCAACCTGCTCGCCCGCCTGGGTCGCCGTGACGAAGCGACGCGATTGACCGAGGCGAACATCGCAATTCTGGCAAAGGGTTGGGGCGACCATCATCAAGACATCCCGAAATGCTGCCTTATCCTCTCCGACCTGCACTGCGAAGCGGGCGATCTCGCGCAGGCGGAAACGCTGCGCTCCTCGGCGCACGACTGGGCCGTGGCGCGCGATGCCAAAGAAGTCCTCTGCTGGGCCGCGCTGGTTGAAGTGCGGATTGCGGCGTGCGGAATGCGGAATCGTCAGGCAACGCCGTCCTCCATTCCGCCTTCCGCAATCCCCAATCCGCCTTCGTCCCTCGCCGACGGCCTCGCGCTGGCCCGCGACTGCGGCTACTGCATCTACCACATTGATCTGCTGCTCGAACGCGCGCGGTGGCGCCTGCTCGGCGGCGAGCCGCAAGCCGCGCTCGACGACCTGCGCACGGCGCTCGATGACGGCGTACCCGGCAATCCACAGACCGGCCAACCGGAACTGCTTGCCGCCACGCACGCCGAATGCGGCTACGCCTGGGGCATCGCCGAGGGACTCCAACTGCGCGGCGAAGCCTTGCTCCTGCAAGCCGCCCAAACGCACGGCCAGTCCACCTTCGCCCCCGCGCAGCGCGCCACGCTGCCTGCCGCCGTCCGTGACCTGATCGCCCAAGCCGAAACCTACCTGACCGAAGCCTTTGCCTGCTGGCAGCCGCTCCACGACCCCGAACCGGAACGCCCCGACCAGAACTTCCAACTCGACGGCAAGCAATACAACTACCGCGCCGCCGAAACGCACCGCATCCTTACGGAACTCGCGGGCGGCGTGCTGACGAACTATCCGCTCGCCAAAGCGACAGCAGCAAGCGACGCACAACACGATCACGCGCCAACCAACGCAAAGGAAAATGCAATGTCCAAGAGATTTGCCGTCGCGCTGTCATTTCCCGGCGAGCATCGTGACTACGTTAAGCAGATTGCCGACACGCTCGTCACAACGCTGACGAAGCCGCGTGTGTTTTACGACCGCTATTACGAAGCGGAGCTTTCGCGTCCGAACCTGGACACATATTTGCAGAAGATTTACCACGACGAATCGGAACTGGTCGTGGTTGTGCTTTGCCAGGAATATGACGAAAAGGAATGGTGCGGCCTGGAATTCCGCGCGATCCGCGACCTGATCAAGAAACGGCGCGACGGCGAGATCATGTTTGTCCGAGTCGCGGACGGCGATGTGAAAGGTGTGTTCGGAATTGACGGTTATGTTGATGCCAAGAATCGGCCAGCGACAGAAATCGCACAGGTGATTTGCGACCGACTTGCGCTGCTTCAATCCCAAACCCCGTAACCCGATTTGCCGCCATTGAAAATTTCGTTGTCCGCTTACTGATCTTCAACCATTTCCATCATCGGAGCCATTGTTATGTTCGCTCGTTTTCTGCTCGTAACCGTTTTGCTGTTGTCGGTCGTGACAGGCGCTCGCCACGTGTTGGCGACAAAACAAACGCCGCAAGCTTCTGCTGAAATTCTGGTGCTGACGCACGCCAATGTGATTGACGGCGTCAGCGCGCAGCCTGTGCGCGATGCGACCGTCGTCGTGTGCGCAGGCCGTATTGAAAGCGTTTCGACAGGCGCAATCGTCCGAACTGGTCGAAATGCTGAACACTGATCAGCTTGCCGTCGTTGAGCGTGTCTTTGTCGCTTTTGACAATGACGCGCCGGTTGGAATCGCTGTACGCAGTGGCGGTCTGTCGTTCGGCGAAGGTAGTCGCTGCTTCGCGCACTAGCGTCGGTCGCCCATAAAAATCGTAACTCGTCAGCGTCCAGACATTGTTATCCACGTCTTTGGCCTCCGTGACCAGGCCGCTGTTGAAATCATACTTGAAAGTGGTAGTGCGTTTGAGAGTCGCAAAGTTCGCCGCAGCTTCAATCTTGGTGGGGTAAAGATTGGTTGTTCCGTTCCCGATGTCATCGTAGAAATAGTTGGTCGTTGTTCCTTTCGCGTCGGTCGTTACTGTGCGCCTGCCCGTCGCGCCGCTCGGCCAGGAATTATATTGGTGTGTGATGGCAATTGAATTGCTGCCAGTGAGCGGAGCGGTAAGCGCCCCTTTGGTCGAATCCCACATCCTTTCCGTCGTCAGATTGCCCGTCGTCGTCGCGCTGTCATAGGTGAATTCCGCCCGTGATTGCGTGCCGGAAGCCAGCGCCGAGCGGACTTCAGTGTCTTTGACGGCGGTGCGTAGTTTCGGCGCGGTGGTCAGGTGGTACACGTCCGCATCGCTGGTGCTTGTATCGGATGAATCCGGCGTCACTACGTGGTAATTGTTCACCGTTACGCGCTTGATTTGAGATGACGCGCCGCCGGGAATGCCCGTGGGCCGTCCGTCACCGTCGCGTGGAATAGAGCCATAAGCGACCCAATCGTATTCGACAACTTGTGTGACGTTGCCGTTTTTATCGTGTTTGTAATCCCTGATCGCGGTCTTGCTGAGAGAGCCTCCTTCCTTGATGGAGGTGAATTCCGTTTTGACGAACGGATTGATGTAAACGGCTTCATGCGGATTTTGCGGCGAATTGGTTTGCCACAAACGCTCGATGATACTTCCGTCAGGGTTCTCGATTTTATAGACAATTCCAGCGCGCCACCACAAACTGGTAGGGCCGCAAGGGCCGACCGTGCAATAGGAATACTCTTTGGTTAATCCGTTGTCAGGAGACTGTGTTTGCACTTCTGTAATGGAGCCTGAGTAGTTCCAAAGAATTTCGATACAGGTCGAAAAGTTTGCTGTTATAGAACAGCCCGATTCCCGCGCGCACATCGCCTCGCCCCGGCGGCAGCGAACCCAGCGGGAACCGCATGCTCAGGTTGCCGCTCGTGGTGTTGATGATGTCCACATCCGAAGCCTGGAATGTGCCTGTTGGATAAAGACCGCGCTGAGGGCTTTGCTGCGCGACGGCGAGCAATGAAAACGAAGCGAGCAACAGCGTAAACAGAAAACTTCTGACAGGAAATTTCGGCAGGCGGATGTGGTTTTTCATGACACTCACTCTTTGGGTAAACAGGCTTGATAAAGCCGATGACATTTATTGATCGGATTTGCTTTGCGAATTAAACGATGCGGCGCTTGATTTATTGGCGTCGTGGTGAAGGCCTCGTCATTGCGCGCGTTTGGCGAATGCCGCTGCGCTGGCCCTGAATTGCAGGGCATGGCTTCCCCCTTCCATCCGCGTAATCGTGAACGGGATTTGCTGTTTCTCCACCGTGCGCCAATCTTCCAGCCTGATCTCTACACTTGTGGCGCGATTGCCCCGGCGGCGCTCATAAACGATCCGCTCAAGCAGATGCGTGTCGGAATTTATGAAATAGCGTTTGGATATGAATTCCCTGTTACCTGCGACGGGCGGGTTCACGGAAATGCTGAGTCCTTCCGCAACCTTAAACACATCGTAATACGGGCCTTTGTAGTTGGGATTGCTGCCATCATCCATTCGAAATCTTGAACCGAACTGAGACATCGGGTTTCCCGTGACGTGCCTGACAAACAAGCGTTCCGGGAAATCTAGTAGCAGAGTCTCCGCCTCATCCGCGTCATCATCGGTCAACGCGCCGCCTATCTTGGTCAATGAAGAGCCATCAAAGATCGTGACTTTGTTTCCTTCTTCCAGCCGCAGCCGATTCGGATGTTCGAGAATCAGTCGTACCCAAACTGGGTTGGGGTTCTGCGATTTCGGACGGCTCAATGAACCGGTGAAGACGATCATCTCGGCGCCAGGTTTTTCCAAACGAGAAGCCATTACCCGGAAAGGATCGCGCAGCGATGGCCAAACCGTGTGCTCGCCGATATACCCGATTTTGCCTTGCTGGGGTTGGGAGTCTTTCCGAACGGCTATGGCTGTAGTTCTTGACTTGAAGCCGCGCCACATCATTGCGCTGACAGCGCACGCGGTCAGGAGCGTCAGCAACAAGACGAGAGAAAGTCTGAGCGCGTGTGAACGTGTTTGATTCAGCATAAGTTTTAGATCGAGCCAAGTAGACATACACTTCTCCCTGATTGACACACCAGGCGGTAGCCGTGATGGCTGGCGATGCGCCAGCGTGACTGATTGACAAATAGACTTCACATGGATTGCAAAGGCAGTCCAAATATAGGCGGCACGTCGAGCAGCGCCAGAGCCGATCACACTATTTGCTGGCCGATTTCACTATTTACTGGCCAATTTGATTGCGAATTGTTTTTGCCGTCGCCGTCGCTTTCGGCCCAAAGGTCGTGGAGTTTCCGGCATTGGGTGAGAGTCAGCCCTGTGGCTTTTTTGAATTTGCGGCGGAAATGGCTTTCATCTCCGGCTCCGACTTGGGCGATGATCTCGCTGATTCTCAAGTCGGTGTTTTCCGTCATCTCTATCGCTCGCTTGATTCGGAGTTCTCTTATCCACTGATGCGGCGTGACTCCCACCTCGGCTTTGAACAACGAGCAGAAACGCGAGACTGACAGATTGACCGATTGCGCCAGACGCTCCACCAGTAAACGGTCTCTTACTCTGATGTCATCGCTGTGGCACACGGAATCAGAATTACTGGGGGGATAAGATGAGGGAGTTGATGTACGATTTTGCGGATTCTTCGATCCATGAGTACCTCCATGGAAATGGCTGTACGCCGAGTGATTTTTCAAAGCCTCATGTTGCGAACAGGCCGCAGCTTGGCCGTTTCGCTGATGGTTGAGGAGGTCAAAGGGGCTTCGTTTTTACCGTTCTTGTTTTATTGGTCTCGTTGATTGGGGGACTTCCTGCGCAGAGGATGGGGGCAGGAAGATATGACTTGGCGAAGATACCCATCGTCAATGTGAGTATCAGCCAGTTAAAGTAATTCCCAATCAGCTTGTCAGTTCGAGGAAAGTTATTGCCCTCGAAGTTTTTTGGCGGCAGTTTCGATTTGCGCCGTCATTCCATCCAACGTGCGGCTGACGACTTTGACCTGTTCCGCCGCTTCCGCCCAGTTTTTTTCTTCCAGCGCTTCGCGCACGCCGGGCAGAGTTTTGACGCCATAACCAGTATAAAAACCGGGGGCGTATATCTGGTGTTTGAACCATTCGCGGCGAGGCAATCCCGCCGATGAAAGCAGCTTTCTCTCTGATTGATACAGCAGGCGATTCAACTCTCTGACATCGGCGGGTACGGAACCGGATCGGGCAATGGCGCGCAACGCGCGGTCATAATCGCTGGCGGCCAGTTTGAGTTTTCCGACCGCAACGCTCAGCGGCGAAAGATCAACGTTTTGTTTCGGCAGTCGGGAAATTTCTTCGACATACCCTTCAACGGTTTCGGCAAAGTTGGTGAATTCGAACGGCAGAATTTGTGCGTCGGCCAATCGCATGGTCATCGTTCCAGCAATCTTGACCAGCGTTTGTCCGTATTCAAATGTCGTGTCGGAAAATCGCGTGTACCAGGCGAACGAATCGTAAATCGAATGGTAAATGCCGCCTCCGCCATCGCCGCCAAATCCGATATTGAGCGACGCGATGCCCAGATGATCCAGAAACGCCGTGTAATCCGAACCTGAACCGAGCGCGCCAATTCGCAAGTCGGTTCGTTTTTCATCGCCACGGCGATTGCGCATGACTTCCCACAACGTTTCCTTGCCTTTCGGATCATTGACGGAACGCGCGGCGTCGTTGACGAATTTTTCCAGCGTGTGCGATCCGCCTGCACCGAAAACGCCTTTGCTGGTGCTGTCGGAATTGATGTACACAACGGCTTTTTGTTTCAACTCTTCGGCGTGTTGTTCCGCCCATTCGGTCGAACCCAGCAAGCCCTGTTCTTCGCCGTCCCACGCGCAGAAAATGATCGTCCGTTTGGGGCGCCAACCCTGTTTGAGCAATTCGCCGAACGCGCGGGCTTCTTCCAACACGGCAACCATGCCGCTGACCGGATCGTCCGCACCGTTGACCCAGGCGTCGTGGTGGTTGCCGCGAATGATCCATTCCTCGGGATAAGTGCTGCCTTCGATGCGGGCGATGACGTTATACAGCGTGGTGATTTTCCAATCCGAAACGACTTTCAGCCGCACGGTCGAAGCTCCCGGCCCGACGTGATAGGTGATGGGCAAGGCTCCGCGCCAGCTTTCGGGCACGACCTGACCCGTCAACGATTTCAACAACGGCAGCGCGTCGCCGTAGGAAATCGGCAGCACGGGAATTTTCATCAACGTTTTGGCTTCTTCGCGCGCCAACCGCCGAGCGTTTTTGGTTGATCCCCAACCGGGTGTCAGCGGGTCGCCGGGGTGAATCGGCATATCCATGACGCTGCCGCGTTGCACGCCGTTTTCGTTGCGATACGGGCCTTTCGGATAAACGTCGCCCCGGTAATATCCGTCTTCTTTCGGATCGGAATAAATGATGCAACCGATTGCGCCGTGTTCGTGCGCGACTTTGGGTTTGATGCCACGCCAACTACCCCCGTATCGCGCAATGACGATCTTGCCTTTGACGTCCACTCCCATTTTGGCCAGTTGTTCGTAATCGGCGGGAACTCCGTAATTGACGTAGACCAGCGGAGCCGTCACGTCGCCGTCGCCCGAATAGGCGTTGTAAGTCGGCAATTGATCTGCATCGCCCGAATCCGGGTCTTCGGCCAGAGCGGGTTCTTTCAATTTCGCCTGGAATTTTTCCGGCGAAACCAGTTCCAGCACGCGCTCTTTCGGCGTTGGGAACAGCACGTCGAATTCTTCAAGTTCGGCTTTCAATCCCCAGCTTTTCAATTGATCGCGCATCCATTCGGCGTTGCGTTTGCCTGCCACCGAACCCAGATGATGCGGTTCAGCGGACAATCGGCGCATGGCTTCTTTCAGGTTTTCGGCTTTGGGAATGGCGCGGAATTTGTTTTCCCAATCGTCGTCGAATGGAAAAACGCTGACCGCAGTAGCCACCGGCCAGTTGTCATTGAATGAATTGGCCGTGACGGTCGAAGCGAGCGGGGTGAAAGCTAACGCCACCACCAACAACGCCGCCAAGCCGCGTTCAAAAGTACGAAGGCGCATGTGAGCTCCTATGAAAACAGACAGGATTAACAAGATGAACAAGATTGACCTCAATCGGGTCTTCATCCTGTGGAATCTTGTAAATCCTGTCTGAGAATTTTGTGACTTTGTTTCTGTTTGCTATGCGATGAGTCCGCCTAGCTTCAGGATTCGGATTTGATGATGGCGCGACGCAGCGCCAGCGGATTTTCGAACAGCAGGCCCAGGCCGCGAATGACGGCGCGTTGCGGGCTTTCGGTCAATTGCACCGCCAGTTCGGTTTCTTTCGACAGTCGTTCGTCCAGCCCGGCCAGCAATGAAGCGCCTCCGGCCAGCATCATGCCGCGGTCGTAAATGTCGCCCGAAGCTTCGGGCGGCAAGGCTTCCAGAGCGTCCTGTACGGCGTTGACGATGCGATTGACCAGCGGTTCGATGGCTTCGTGAATTTCGATGCTGTTGACGACGGCCATTTCGGGATTGCCGCCGATGGTCGAACGACCTTTGACCATGGTCGTGTTTTCCTGATCGAGCGGCACGGCGCATCCCAATTCGATTTTGACGCGTTCGGCAGTGCGCGGCCCGACCAGAATGCTGTGGTTGGCTTTGATCATGTCAATCAGCGCCAAATCCATGTCGTTGCCACCGACGCGCAACGTGCGGGTAAAAATCAGATGGTTGTGAACCATGGCGGCGATGGTTGTCGTGCCCGCGCCAATGTCAACGACCAGCGTCGCGCGTTGATCGTCGGGATCAACGCCCGAACCCAGAATCGCCACAATGCCTTTGTTGACGAAATGCACGTTGCTGACGCCGGCTTCTTTGGCCGCGTAATACAACGCGCGATGTTCGACAGTGCTGGCGTCCGCCGGAATCGAAACCAGCACGCGACGCGAAAACGACGACCGGCCATTGCGGGCTTTGCGAAGGTAATGTTCGAGTAACTTTCCGGCGAAAGTCGGGTCGGCGACGACGCCGTCTTTGAGCGGGCTGATGATTTGAATGTCGCCCGAAGCGCGCCCTTCCAGTTCCAAGGCTTCCAGGCCAACGGCGACGACTTCCTGCGACGGTGTGTCATACGCCAACAGCGACGGTTCGTTGACCACAATTCCGCGCCCGCGCGCAAACACGCGCGTTCGCGAAGTGCCGAGATCAATCGCCAGATCGTCGCTCATCAAGTTCAGAATCGAGGGCAGCTTCATATTGATTCAAAAAATAGAGTCGAGATTTTCAGAAAAATATCCAAGCCCGAACTTGTGATCGAAAGCCTGTAGATTGCCAATCGGTCTGTCGGGATAACGACTGCAAATTGTTCAGAGGTGATAAGCAGTTCTCAAACGCGGCGCATGTTAAGCAGCCAAATGCGGGGATGGCAAGTGGTTTCAAACTGCGCCAGGCGACCGAAACTTTCAGATGAAGATGCTTGCTGGTCGAAAAAATTGATAAAACGAATCGAGTTCTTTGTCTGCATTCCAATCTCCCTTATAATCCGCGCCGTCCTCTCGTCTGACACCCACAGCGATAAGCGCCGTCCCCAAGATTCCAATTAATCAGAGGTCTTACCCGTGAATTCACCAGTCAATGTTTTAATTCTGGCCGCCGGATTAGGCACGCGCATGAAAAGCGACCAGGCCAAAGTGCTGCATAAACTCGGCAGCCGCCCGCTGATCGCGCACGTGTTGCGAACTGCCGCCGCGCTCGATCCAGAAAGCATCATCGTCGTCGTCGGTCACCAGGCCGACAAAGTCGAAGCCGCCGCGCGCTCGGCATTTGCCGATCCGGCAATGGCTGACCGATTGCAATTCGTTACGCAAGACAAACAACTCGGTACCGGCCACGCGGTCAAATGCGCGACCGAAGCCATCCAAAAAACGCGCGGCAATCTGGTCGTCTTTTACGGCGACACTCCGGCGGTTAAAGCGTCCACTTTGCAAAACCTGATTGCCGCGCACGAAGCTGGCAAACACGCCGCGACGTTGGTGACGATCAAACTTGATCCGCCTCCGGCCTATGGCCGTATCATCCGAAACGAACAAGGCAATTTTCTGAAAATCGTCGAACAGCGCGATTGCTCGCCCGAACAAGCTGCCATCACCGAACTCAATCCGGGATTTTATTGTTTCGACGTTCCGGCGTTGCTCGACGCGCTGGAAAAACTGTCGCCGCAAAACGCTCAGGGCGAGTATTACCTGACCGATGTGCCGCAACACATGCTCGACGCGGGATTGACGGTCGGAACGGTTTTTCACGCGGACGCGCATGAACTCGACGGCATCAACAACCGCGCGGAACTGGCTGCCATGTGGAAACGAGTTCGGTTGGAAACGCTGAATCGCCTGATGGTCGAAGGCGTTTCGATTGTTGATCCTGATTCCACGTACATTGACGCTTCTGTTCAGATTGGCCGCGACACGGTCATTCATCCCCAAGTCATTATCGAAGGCGATTCCAGCATCGGCGCAAACTGCGAAATTCATTCGTGGTCGCGCCTCGTCAACGTTGAAATCGGCGACGGTTGCAAGGTGTTGAACTCCTGTGTGCTGGTGGATACAAAACTGACGGCGAACAATTCCGTCGGGCCGTTTGCGCATTTGCGCATGCACGCCGAACTGGCCGAAGACGCCGTCGTCGGCAATTTCGTCGAAGTCAAAAAATCCAGGCTGGGCCGCAAAACAAAATCCATGCACCTGACGTATCTTGGTGACGCAACCATTGGTGACCGCGTCAATATCGGAGCGGCCACCGTCACTTGCAATTACGACGGCAAAAACAAAAATCCGACTTTCATCGAAGACGACGTCAAAATCGGTTCGGACACCATGCTGGTCGCTCCGGTTCGTGTCGGACGCGGTTCGGTTTCAGGCGCGGGTTCTGTCATCACCAAAGACGTGCCGCCCGATTCGCTGGTGGTCGGCGTGCCGGCAAAAGTCGTCAAAAAGCTAAAAGAATAAGGAGCGAAAACCATGTTTTGCCCTCAATGCGGGGTTCAAGTCGAACAGCAAACAAAATTTTGCAAGTCCTGCGGACTGAAACTGGCCGATCATGCGCAGTTGATCGCCGCTTCGCGTGACACTGAAATCGGACGGATGAGCCGCGAGGAAGCCCATCGTCAATTGCGCTGGCTGAAAGCCACCAGATCGTTATTGGGCAGCGCATTCATTGTGCCGTTGATGATGCTGATGCTCGGTATCGCAGCATCATCCAACGGGGGTGATGCGGAAATTGCTGGGATGATCACCTTCTTCCTGGCTTGTATCTGGCTGGGCATTAATGGACGGGCGCTTTTCAACCTGTTTCGCGGCGGCTTTTTCAAAACGTATAAGGAACGCCGCATTCGTGCCGAAGCAGCCTTGCTGGCGCAGCCAACCGCACAGTTGGCTGTTCCTCAACCGCAGGAAAATTTCAGTTTGCCGCCGGATACAAATCGCATTCAACCCCGAATCGAAGCTGGCAGCATTGCCGAACCCACCACGCGCGAGCTTCGCCAGGTGAGCGGCAACTCAGGAAGAATCCCATAAAACAAACGAATTAGGAGCAACACCCAATGTGCGGAATTGTCGGTTACGTCGGAAATCAGCAAGTCGTCCCGGTCGTCATCGAAGGGCTGCGGCGGTTGGAATATCGTGGCTATGATTCGGCGGGCATTGCCGTCGTCAACCGCGACCGCGAAATGCAGATTCGTCGTGCTAGCGGAAAGTTGCGCAATTTAGAAGAAGCGATTCGCCAATCGCCGATCACAGGCGATTACGGACTTGGCCACACACGCTGGGCCACGCACGGACGCCCGACCGAAGAAAACGCTCACCCGCATCGTGATGGCTCAGGCCGTATAGTCGTCGTTCACAACGGCATCATCGAAAATTATCTTGAATTGAAACGCGATCTTCTGTCGCGCGGCCACGCTTTCAAATCCGAAACCGACACTGAAGTCGTTGCTCACCTGATCCAAAAACATCTGGAAGCTGACAAACAGGCCGATCTGGAAACAGCGTTTCGTCGTTCGCTGGCCGAAGTGCGCGGCATTTACGCGCTGGTGGCCATGTCTGCGGACGAACCGGAAAAGATCGTCGCCGCGCGTTTGGGGCCGCCCGTCGTCGTTGGTTTGGGCGAAGGCGAATACTTCGTCGCGTCGGACATTCCGGCGATTTTGCCGCACACGCGCGACATTTTCTTTCTTGGCGATGGCGAAATGGCGCTGCTGACCAAAGACGGCGTGCGCGTGACCAATCTGGCTGGCAATGAAATCAAACCGCAGGTGCAGCGCATCACCTGGGACCCGATTCAGGCGGAAAAAGGCGGCTACAAGCATTTCATGCTCAAGGAGATTTTCGAGCAGCCCCGCGCCGTCCGCGATACCACGCAAGGCCGCGTTTCGCTCGACACTGGTCAAGTCTTTCTCGACCAGATGAAATTGACCGAAGCCGATTTCCGCAGCCTGACCGACATCAAGATCGCCGCTTGTGGTACGGCCTGGCACGCGGCGCTGGTTGCCAAATACCTGATCGAAGAATTGGCGCGTTTGCCGGTCGAAGTGGATTACGCTTCGGAGTTTCGTTACCGCAATCCGATTCTCAACCCGACGACATTGATGATGGTCATTTCGCAATCCGGCGAAACCGCCGACACGCTGGCCGCCTTGCGCGAAGGAAAAGAAAAAGGCTGCAAGACTCTGGCGATCTGCAACGTGCAGGGAGCGATGATGACGCGCGAAGCCGATGGCACGATTTACACGCACGCGGGGCCGGAAATCGGCGTCGCTTCGACCAAAGCGTTCACTTCGCAAATCGTCGCGGCATATTTGTTGGCGATGTATCTGGCGCAGGTGCGGGGAACCTTGAGCGAAGAAAAGTTGAAATGGCACGCGCAGCATTTGTCGGAATTGCCGGTGAAGATAGAAAAGCTGCTCAACGCCGAAACCGATTACGAAGAACTTTCTCGCGCTTTTGTGCTTTCGACGGACTTTCTTTACCTGGGGCGCGGCATCAATTTCCCGATTGCGCTGGAGGGAGCGTTGAAGCTGAAAGAGATTTCCTACATTCACGCCGAAGGCTACGCCGCAGGCGAAATGAAACACGGTCCGAACGCGCTGATTGATTCGCGGTTGCCGGTGGTGGTCATCAACACGCTCGATCCGGACGATGAAAAGTCGCGGCTGCGCTACGAAAAAACCATTTCGAACATTCAGGAAGTCAAAGCGCGCGACGGCATAGTCGTCGCCATAGTCACAGAAGGCGACCGCGACACCCGCGATGTCGCCAGCTTCACCATCGAAGTTCCGCCATCCAGTGAACTACTGTCGCCCGTTTTGTCGGCAATTCCGCTGCAACTGATGGCGTATCACATTGCCGTGCGCAGAGGTTGCGACGTGGATCAGCCGCGCAATCTGGCGAAATCTGTGACGGTTGAATAGACAGGAATTTTTCCCGAAAGCGGTTGCTGTTGGCGTAAAGAGTCCTGTTGGCAGTGGGTTGAAATGGCAGGTGTGCTCGAGTCCCCGTCGTTCCACGTGAAATACGTTGTGTCGTGGAAATCGCCTGTCCAGTAGCGGTCAAAACCATTCCCGAATATCTGATTCGGCAAGAATGTCTCAAAATTTGTGGATGACGGGGCTTCTGAGTGGCTGAATCTCAGGCCGGTCTGCCTGACTTTCAATCAAAACAAACCAACCTGAGAACTGTTCAGCCGGTTCCTTCTCCTTAGTGTTGTCTTTCAGGTTTTCATTCGTCAGCAGTAAATCGTTTGAATTGTTATTCGATCCCAGTCAGCCGTCAGTGCGGCGAGATTTGTCTTTTTTTCCTTCACATCATCGCCGGAAGCGAGAGGGTTGGCGGATGACAGCACATAGGAGTTTTTTCTCCGCCAACACTCAAGCTCCCGGCGACGATGCGCCCACAAGCAGACAGAAGCCAGGGCGTGAGTCGTCGTTAAGTTGCCCTTTGCTCGTGACCGAATTGCAGGCGACGTTGAAGGTTGTGAGTCCTGAAAAGCAGGACTAAGATGCGCGCAGCTTTGACCGTGAAGGGAACCAACAAGGCGGCAAATTGCGCGACCAATCCTAACCGCCGCAAGATTGATCCCAACTGATTTCCGCTGCGCAGGGACATTTAGCGAAATACAAGCCTGTAAGTCTTGAGGAAAAACTCAAAATTGGCTGAGCGCGTTCCAAGCGATTTGCAAACGAGTTCCGAAGATATTCCCTCGAATGGTTATGAAAAAGCAGGCAAAGCAGTTATACGAATTCGGCCCGTTTCTTTTGGATGTTGACGAGCGATTGCTGATGCGCGATGGGCGCACGGTTCCGTTGTCGCCGAAGGTTTTCGATACCTTGCTGGCTCTGGTTGAAAACAGCGGGCGCATCATTGGCAAAGAGGAACTGATGCAATTGCTCTGGCCGGACACGTATGTCGAAGAAAGCAATCTGACCCAGAACGTCTCGCAACTGCGTCGCGCGCTCAGCGATGGAAACGGCGACGACCAATACATCGAAACCATTCCCAAAAGAGGTTACAGATTTGCCGCAAGCGTCAAATCCATTGAACACACTAACGGCCATCTTGGCGAAGCTTCATCCGTAAACGACGAAACCGAATTGACCGCCTCCGTGAATGAAATTTCCGTCAACGGCCATCAACCGCTGAGCGTTGATTCATCGGTTCCGAAGATCGTCGAATCAGTTGACGCCGCGCTGCCTGCGTTGAGTGGCAAACGCGCCGCAATGACCATGGGACTGTTGGCGATCAGTGTGCTGATTCTGGCGTTGGCGTTTTGGGTGGCTTATCGCCGGTTGAACAATCACGGGAAAACCGCGTTTCGGCAAATCAGCCCGGTCAAGTTGACGACTTCGGGAAAAGCCTTGCTGACGACGATTTCCCGCGACGGCAAATACGCCGCGTTCGTCGCCGAAGACGGTCACCAGCAAAGTTTGTGGATTCGGCAGATTGCGGCGGCCAGTGGTTCGCAAATCGTCGCGCCGGCAGAAGTGATTTTCAGCGGAGTGACGTTTTCGCTCGACGACAATTTCATCTATTACGTCGCGCGTCCACGCGGCGGTGTGTTGAACAAGCTTTATCAAATTCCGTTGCTGGGCGGCGCCACGCGCGAAGTAATGGAGGACGTGGATTCGCCTGTGACGTTTTCGCCGAACGGCCAGTATTTCGCGTTTGTTCGGAACTTCCCGCAAACCCGCGAAACGGCGTTGATCTTGGCCAAACTCGATGGTTCGGAAGATCGCAGGCTGCTGACGAAAAAACGCCCGGAGTTCTTATCGCTGCTGGGGCCGGCGTGGTCGCCGGATGGACGTGTCATTGCCTGTTCGGCAGGCAGGCTGACGCCGGGCGAGGCTTTCGCGCAAGTGTTGGCAGTCAGTATCGAAGACGGTTCGACGCGAGCGGTTGGCGAACAAATCTGGACAACCATTGGGCAGATTGCCTGGCTCGGAGACGGCAGCGGGCTTGTGTTCAGCGCCTGGCGACGAACTTCGGCCTTGTATGGCGATCAGCTTTATCTGCTGACATACCCAAAAGGCGAAATGCGCCGCGTCACAGACGATATGACCAGTTATGAAGGCGTCAGCGTTTCGGCAGATTCAGGTTTGCTGGTGTCACGGCGGTCGGATCGGATTTCCAGCATCTGGATCGTGCCGGAAAATGCAGGCGCGTTTGATGTCAGCGCAGCTTCGCAGATCAAATCCGGATTCGGTGACAATTACAGCGAACGTTTCGGACTGGATTGGACGCCGGATGGGCGGTTGTTATTTGCGGCTCATGCCAGCGGCAATCTGGATATTTGGAGCACGACCGCCGACGGCAAGCAGCAACGCCAACTGACGCGCGACGTGCAAACCGACATCATGCCTGTGTCTACGCCCGATGGCCGATATGTCGTTTTCGTTTCGGAACGCGCTGGCAACAGTCACATCTGGCGAATGGATGCCGATGGCAGCAATCCCAAACAATTGACTCACGGGCAAGGCGACGTATTCCCCAGCCTGTCGCTGGACGGTCGTTGGGTGGTTTATAGCTCTTCCACCAGCGGCAAATCTGCGTTGTGGAAAGTGGCGATTGACGGCGATGAATCAATGCAGTTCAGCCAGAAGGTAATGATGCGTCCCGTTATTTCCCCTGACGGCGAATGGATCGCCTGTTTTTACCAGGATGAAAAGGACGGCAGAAACAAGATCGCGTTGCTGCCGTTTGAGGGCGGGGAACCTGCGATTGTCGAAGGCATGCCAATGCCGGATTTTGCGTTGCTGCGTTGGTCGCCGAATGGCAAATCGCTGACGTACATTGCGACGGAAAACGGCACATCGAATATCTGGAACAAGCCCATTGATGGAGGGCAGGCGCGGCGATTGACGAATTTCACTTCGGATCGAATTTTCCGTTTCGCCTGGTCGCGCGATGGAAAAACGCTGGCTTGCGAACGCGGAATGGTCATCAACGACGCTGTGTTGCTTCGCAGCGTCAAAGCGGAATAACGAGTAGCAGAAAGAAAAATAGACAGGATTTACAAGATTCGGCAGGATAAAGAGTGAAGGGGGTTGGCGCTTGTATTACCAATCCTGTGCAATCCCGTGAATCCTGTCAAAAAATCTTCTGCTCTATCAAAGAGCGGAATGAATTACAGAATCACGCTGGCTTACGACGGAACCGATTATTGCGGCTGGCAAATACAGTCCGGACAACCGACGATTCAGGGCTTGCTACAGGCCGCGCTGGAACGGCTGGAAGGAGCGCCGGTGACGACGTTTGCTGCCGGTCGCACCGACGCCGGAGTGCATGCAGAAGGGCAGGTGGTTTCCTTTCGTCTGACCAAAGAATGGTCAGACGCGAATTTGCGGAAAGCGCTCAATGGCAATTTGCCGCCGGACATTCGCGTTCTCGAAGCCTCAGTCGTTGCCAATGACTTTCACGCGCGTTTCGATGCTCGAAGCAAAACCTACCGCTACAGAATTTTTGTCGCCGAAGTCATGAACCCGTTCTGGGTTCGATACGCCTGGCATTACCCCTACGCTCTGGATTCGACCAGGCTGGTTGAAGACGCGCAGACATTAGTGGGAACGCACGACTTTACGGCGTTTACTGTGGCCAATTGCGAAACGAAAACTCGCGTGCGAACTGTGACTGAGGCGAGCGTCGAACGCGAAGCCGATTTGTTGACGCTGTATTTTTCCGGCGAAGGATTTTTGCGCTATCAAGTGCGGACGATGGTTGGCGCACTGGTTGACGCCAACCGGGGGCGACTGAAAGCCGGTTCCATCGCCGAGCTGATCGAACGGCGTGATCGCGCGCTCATTGGTGCGCCTGCTCCGGCGCAAGGGTTGACGCTGTTGAAAGTCGAGTATTAGTATTCGTCGCCGGTCGCTCGCGGGCATTCATTCAACCAAAAGCCGTACAGAGATTCCCCAAAACAGTGCGCGTAAGCTGTACAGTTTGGACGCGAGCAGACGATTCCACGCCCGAACCGGCATAGCGAAAATACAATGCTTCAAGACTTTTACGGACTGATCGAGCCAGGCTCGCGCGACGAGCAATTGCTCAACCAAATTGATTTTTCACGCTTGCCGCGTCACATCGCGGTAATCATGGATGGCAATGGACGCTGGGCGAACCGCCGGTTTTTGCCTCGCGTCGCCGGGCATCGCGCCGGAGTCGAAGCCGTTCGCGCCACTGTTGATGTTTGCGCGCGATTGGGGATTCAGGCTTTGACGCTCTACGCCTTTTCCGTGGAAAACTGGAAACGCCCGCCTTTTGAAATCGAAGCGTTGATGACCTTTCTGAAGGAATACCTGCGAAAAGAACTCGACAACATTCACCAGGAAAACATACGCTTTCAAACCATTGGCCGAATGAAGGAACTGGACGAATCGGTTCAGTTCGAATTGCGCTCGGCGATTCAAAAAACCGCAAACAATACCGGCATGACGCTCAACGTGGCGTTGAATTACGGCGGCAGAGTCGAATTGGTGGACGCTTTTCGCCAATTGATGATTGCCTGTGAACGCGAAGGCCGTTCGCCGGACTCCATCACCGAAGCCGACATCTCGCGCCATTTGTACACCTGCGATTTGCCCGATCCTGATTTGTTGATTCGCACCAGCGGCGAAATGCGCGTCAGCAATTTTCTGCTGTGGCAGATTGCTTACGCCGAAATTTATGTCACCGACACGCTGTGGCCGGATTTTCGCCGCCCGGATGTGTTTGCCGCCATTGTGGATTATCAAAAACGCGACCGCCGATTTGGCGGCCTGAGCGAAAATCGCCGCGCCGTCGTCAACGCTTCCTAACAAGGAGTTCGGTGAACGGAGTTGAAAATTGTTTCGATCCAACTCCTGACTCCCAGCCCCTCATCTCCCAAACCTTTATGGCTCGAATTCTCACTGCAATCGTCTTTTTACCGATTCTGTTTTCCATCTTGTGGCTGGCTCCGCCGATCTGGTTCGCGGTCTTGGCCGGGTTGGCGATTCTGCTGGGGCTTCACGAATACTTTTCGCTTTCAAAACAAGGTGGTTTAGTTCAGGCAATGGCGGCGGCGTTGGCAATCCTCGCCGCTTTTTATTTTCACCGTCTGGAACTGATTGTCGCCATAATCGCCACGCTGGTGACAGTGGAATTGCTGGTGCAGCTTTTCAGCAACGCCAAGCAGGATGATTTCGGTCATGTGCTGGCCGACGCAGCCGTTCGGGTCTTTGGCGTGTTGTACGTCGTGGTGTTGGGTGGGTATATCGTCGCGTTGACGGTGATTGAAAGCCCGATTGAAAAATTGTCGGCAAAATTGCTGTCCTTCTTTTTCATTGTCGTGTTTGCCGGAGACACCGGAGCGTATTTTACCGGGCGGAAATTCGGTCGTCGAAAACTGGCTCCAAAAGTCAGTCCGGGAAAAACTGTGGAAGGATTGATCGGCGGATTGGCGGGGAACATCATTGCCGCGTTGGTGATTCGGTTTACCTTTTTTCCTGAACTGAACACAGTCCATGCCGTGGTATTGGCATTGGTGATGGGATTGCTGGGCGTAACCGGCGATTTGTGCGAATCCATGCTCAAACGCGGAGCAAAAGCTAAAGATGCGGGCAAGCTGATTCCCGGACACGGCGGGTTGCTGGATCGGCTGGACAGTATGGTATTCAATGCGCCGTTGCTGTATTACTTTTATCAATTTTTCCTGCGGTAGTTATGAAACAGGTCGCAATTCTAGGTTCAACCGGTTCGATTGGCTGCAATACGTTGCGGGTCATAGAAGCCTTCAAAACCGAATTCAGCGTGGCGGCGCTCGGAGCAGGTTCGCAAGTCGAGTTGCTTGCTGAACAAATTGAACAGTTTCGCCCACGAGTGGTTTCGGTCAGTGACGATGCCAGCGCGGACAAGTTGCGTTATAGACTCAAAGCGCAAAACGTTACCAATCTGCCTGAAATTTTCACAGGAGTTGACGGGCTAAGCGAAGTTGCGACAGTCGAAGGAGCGGAAATAGTAATTGGAGCGGTCGTCGGTGCGCTTGGTTTGGTTCCGACCTATCGCGCGCTGGAACTTGGCCGCCGGGTCGCTTTGGCAAACAAGGAAACTTTGGTTGTCGCGGGCGAATTGATGACCAAAGCGGCAGAGCGTTCTGGCGCCGAATTGTTGCCGGTAGACAGCGAACATAACGCGCTTCACCAATGCCTTCGCGGCGAAAACCGGCGTGAATTGAAACGGCTGATTCTGACCGCTTCGGGAGGGCCGTTCCGAAATGCCAGTAAGCAGGAAATCGAACAGGCGACTCCGGCTCAAGCACTGAATCACCCAACCTGGCGAATGGGCGCGAAGATCACGATTGATTCTGCCACGCTGATGAACAAAGGGCTGGAGGTAATCGAAGCGCATTGGCTGTTTCATTGTTCAGCAGACGAAATTGACATCATTGTGCATCCGCAATCGGTCGTGCATTCCATGATTGAATTGATTGACGGTTCGATCATCGCTCAACTGGGCGTTACGGATATGCGCCACGCAATTCAATACGCGTTGACGTATCCCGAACGTCGAAACTCATTGTTGCCACAACTGGATTTGGCCAGCTTGAACAAACTTGAATTTTTTCCACCTGACTTGGAAAAGTTTCCTTGTTTGAAATTGGCGTATAGAGCTTTAAGAACAGGCGGAACCATGCCCGCAGTCCTGAACGCTGCCAACGAAGTCGCCGTGGCCGCTTTCCTGAACGAAAAAATCAAATTTGGAGACATTCCGCGGCTGATTCAATCTGCCTGTGATACGCATGAACTACTGCCTGCCGCTGATATTGAAGCCGTAGTGAATGCTGACAAGTGGGCGCGAAACTGGGTTGGCAATTTGATCAATGATGCGCGGGAAGCTGCTGCAACGGGGCTTAATTGAAGAGTTCGCGAGAAAGTCGTAGCTAAAAAGTGAAAAGGCTTAGCGACGCCTCACTCGTCGCTAAGCCTGTATGCGAACTTCTTTTTACGGAAGGATTTGGTGATCTGAAGTAGTTGCTCTAAGTATCCTCACTATACTTTGGAGCTATCATCACCGTGTAATTGCGCTCATACACGCCTGACTATTTAGAAAGTTCCAGCCAGTTCAAAAAAATTTCCGAAAACTTGACGTTCTTGTGCTCAAAAACTGCCGAACTTATGAAACGCCGAACCCCGCCTGTTCTGAGAGAAGAACGAGTTTTTCAAAAAAGTAAAAACATCGTGGAACTTTCCAACGGGTAGCGCGTTAAGTCGCCCAAGAAAGATGGTTGGCGAAGTTGAATAGAGTGAGGCTATTCAACAAGCGAACAAGCCCGCTGTCGCTGATCATCCACATTTCTTGTGTGTATCGCATCAATAAGGCTCAAGGTGAGTGAGGCACCTTGAGCCTTTCTCCTTTTTCGATTCCTTTTTCGACTTTGAATTTTTCTGGGAAAAATCTTTTCAGCATTCTGGAACTTTCCGATGGGTGGCGCGTTAAGTCGCCCAAGAAAGATGGTTGGTGAGAGTTGAATAGAGTGAGGCTATTCAACGAGCGATCAAGCCCGCTGTCACTGATCATCCACATTTCTTGTGTGTATCGCATCAATAAGGCTCAAGGTGAGTGAG
>CAYYDG010000005.1:0-72155 GCA_964470555.1 uncultured Heliomicrobium sp. | reverse complement strand
GCACCTTGAGCCTTTCTCCTTTTTCTGGTTCGGACGACGAAATTTTGGTATGGCTTTGCTGGTGACTTGAATATAATCCGCCTGGTTTCAACCACTCGTTCTCCAATCAGCCCCGATCAGACCTTTTCCCCGTAAATCCTTTCTTCGTCAAAGGGAATTTCCATGCGGAAACGTCATGCGCTGGTAACAGTCTATTTACTGTTGCTGACAGTTTGGGCGGACGCGCAAACTGTGAAACTCAAATATCCGCCAACGGGATTTGTGACCGAACGGCTTTCTGTCGGCGATCTCGAAACCTGGAAAACGATTGAACGGATCGTGTTTGCCGAAGACAAGGAAGGCCAGTCGCTTCACCCGACGTTGAGAAATTTATGGCAATGGGTGGAAACCAGCGGGCACACTGTTTTTATAGAATTCATCAACGTCCGTGGAGTCAGCAATTGCACAGCCGGTTTGTTTACGATTGAGCGCTTTGATCCTTTGGGCGAGCATCACGTGGCTGTCATTAAATTGAACCTGACCAACATCAATCTGGCTTATGTCGGCCCTGAAACCAGAAAATCAAATGGATTTGTTCCATTCAAGGGGCTTGGCAAACGAGAGCGGTATGCCGAAGTGTTAGGACATGAATTGGCCCACGCAGTTCATATTTTGACCAGCTTGGAACGCACACGACTGGTGGAAGACCTGGTGCAGCAAACCAATCAAATGCTGTTATCCAAATACGGCAAAAAGCAGAAAGCCCATCAGGCTACTCCCGCCGAACTGAGTCGAAGGGTGGCAAAACGTGACGAGTTATTACGCTTGTTGGAAGAGCAGGCAGAACAAATGGAAAAAGTGATTTGGCAGGAGCTTTTAGCGGGGAAACGCCTGAATTCAAAGTTGCCCGTCCTGGCAAACAGAGAATCGGGTGAATGGAGAAACGGCTTTGCGTTTCGCCAAACTCCAAAACCGGATCAAGCGGGCAAAAAGTAGAAAGCCAACTAAATTTTGCTCCATTTTGCCGCAGTAGATTTGTTTGTTAAGCTTTCGGCTGTCAAAAGATTCCCCAAATAAAATGATAACTAAACCCAATGGAGGAAATTGTTATGTGCAAAGTTTCAAACAGCTTTCGTCTGGTCATGTTCGCTCTGGGCATAGTGTTGGCGGTCACAGCTTTGAGTGTTGACACCAGCGCTCAAACCAAATCGAAGAAAAAGACAGTCAAACCGGCCCCGGTCAAACCAGCGACGGTAAAACCAACCACCATTCCGCGCGGAACCGAAATGAAGATTCGGCTGGAAAACGAAATTGACACCAAAGAATCGAAAGACGGCGACCGTTTTACAGCGGTCGTATTGACGCCCAGTCAATATGCCGACGCGACAATCGAAGGGCATGTGTCCAGGATTGAGCAATCAGGCAAGTTGAAAGGCAAAACCGAATTGTCCCTGGCTTTTGATCGCATTCGGCTCCGCAATGGAGAAAGCATTGTGTTTGACGCGCAAGTCGTGGAAGTCATCGGTGAAAAATCAGCCAAGAACGTGGACGAGGAAGGCAACATTGAAAGCGGTAGCAAAGGCAAAACGACCGCCATTCGCACAGGTGGTGGCGCAGCTATCGGAGCCGCCGTCGGTGCTATTGCTGGCGGAGGCAAAGGTGCTGCCATTGGCGCAATCGTCGGTGGAGCCGCCGGCGCTGGTTCCACTTACATTCAAGGCAGCAACAAGGTGAAGCTCGACGCGGGCACAGAGCTGGTCATCAAATCTACCCGCTAACTGAAGTCAGAATGCTGAAGGATGAATGATGAACTCTCTCAGGTTTCATCATTCATCCTTCAAAATTCATCCTTCCAAAATGAACTCCGAACGCTATTCCCGCCAAATACTTTTCTCCGGCATAGGCAAAGAAGGTCAGCAGCGGTTGGTCGAAAGTTTCGTCGTAGTGATTGGCTGCGGCGCGCTTGGTTCCATGCAGGCCGAAATGCTGGCGCGCGCTGGTGTGGGGAAATTGCGATTGATTGACCGCGACTTCATCGAAGAATCAAATCTTCACCGGCAAATCATGTTTGACGAAAACGACGCCGCCGAACGATTACCGAAAGCCGTCGCCGCCGCCAATCGCATTGCCCGCATCAATTCCGATGTGCAGGTCGAAGCGGTCGTCAAAGACGTCAACTATTCCAATATCGAAGATTTGATCCGCGATGCTGATGTCGTGCTGGATGGCGCTGATAATTTCGAGGTGCGTTATCTGCTCAACGATGCCGCTGTGAAGCTTGGCAAAACCTGGATTTACGGCGCGGCCGTCGGAGCTTACGGCGTGCAGATGACGATTCGTCCGGGCGAAACGCCGTGTTTGCGCTGCGTGTTTTCGGAAATGCCGCCGCCGGGAACTTCGCCGACTTGCGACACGGCGGGAGTCGTCTTGCCAATTATCGCCACCATCGCCTCGTATCAAATCGCCGAAGCAATCAAAGTATTGACCGGCCAGCTTGAAAAGCTGCACGGTTCGTTGCTGCAATTCGATTTGTGGCAAAACACGTTCTCGAAGTTGAAGATGCGCGAACGAACCACGGATTGCCCGACTTGTCGGCAAGGCAAGTTTGAATTCCTGACTGCGAAGGGGGGCCAGTTGGCGACTTCGTTGTGTGGTCGCAATTCGGTGCAGATCACGCCCGCCGTTCCTCATCAAGTTGATCTGGCGGAATTGGCCGATCAACTCCGTGATGTGGGCGAAGTCAGCTACAATCGCTATTTGCTGAAACTGAAAACAGGAGAATACGAACTGACTGTGTTCACCGATGCGCGCAGCATCATCAAGGGAACGGACGATCTAGCAGTTGCTCGCACGCTTTACGCCAGATACATAGGAGCTTGAATGAGTCTTGAAATCGGTATCGTCAAACAAATCTTTCGCTATCCTGTGAAATCCATGGCGGGGGAATCACTGCAAAGCAGCGCGTTGGGTTGGCATGGATTGGAAAACGACCGGCGATTCGCATTTCGCCGAATGGAAGATTCCGGTGGTTTCCCGTGGCTGACGGCAGGCCGTCTGGCTTCGTTGCTCCGGTATCAGCCGTTTTGGAGCGAAAGCGGTGCAGAGGCAAAACCGGTTTTGTACGTTCGTACGCCGGAAGGCAAAGAGTTGGAAGCAAGCAGCGAAGCATTGCGCGCTGAAATTGCCGAAGCATACGGCAAAGATGTGCAACTGATGCAGTTCAAGCACGGCATTTTTGATGAAGCGGCGATTTCGCTGATTACTCAAGGCACGATTTATGGATTGGGAATCGAATGCGGAAAATTGCTGGATGTTCGCCGGTTTCGCCCGAACATTGTCATTGAATCGATGACCGCTGAACCGTTTGCCGAAGATCAGTGGGTTGGTCGAGTTCTTCAATTTGGATCGGACGACGGGCCGGAAATCAGCATTACGTTGAGAGATGTGCGCTGCGCGATGCTCAACCTTGATCCCGACACTGCCGAAAGTGATCCGGTTGTGCTGAAATCCGTGGCTCGGGTAAACGAAGTTTGCGCGGGCATGTATGCCACTGTCACCAAAACCGGCACTGTGTCCGTCGGTCAAAAACTGTATTTGAAATCACTCTGAAGGGCTTTGTTTTTGAATGCCTAAAACTGAAATCATCGTACCTGCTTCCACCTCGAACCTTGGCGCAAGTTTCGACACGTGTGGGTTGGCGCTGTCGTTGTATTTGCGGTTGGAAGTCGAACCGCTCGACGGCAAATTCGAAATTATCCCGTCTGGTGAAGGCGCGGAAAAAGTCCCGCTCGACGAATCAAACCTGATGCTGCGCGCGGCGCTCTTTGCCGCCGAAGCTCGTCGCCAGAAACTTTCAGGCGCGCGGATTCGTGTGGACAGCCAGATTCCTCTGGCGCGTGGTCTGGGTAGCAGCAGTTCGGCGATCATCGCCGGACTTTCAATTTACGAAGCCTTGAGCGGCGACAAACTGGATCAAGCGGACTTTTTCGATTTCGCGCTGAACTTCGAAGGTCACGGCGACAATCTGGCTCCGAGCACGTTGGGCGGTTTGGTCGTCGCTGTCGTGCAGGAACGCACGGATTACGCGGGCAACGAGCGCCGTTCGCTGCTGACCGTTAAACGTCACTGGCCGGAAGAAGTCAAAATCGTTCTCTGCATTCCGGACTTCGAGATGGAAACCGCCAAGATGCGCGCCGTGTTGCCACAAATGACCACGCGGCACGACGCGATTTATAACCTGCAACGCGCCGCCTTGTTGCAAGCCGCGTTGGCGGAAAAGCGATTCGATCTGATCAACGAAGCTTTGCGCGACCGATTGCATCAACCCTATCGCGCGCCGCTGGCTCCAGGCATTTCCGAAGTGCTGCGCTTGAACGACGAAACACATAAGTTTCCAGGCTTGTTAGGCGCGGCCATCAGCGGAGCCGGTTCGACGATGATCGCTTTTGTCACCGACAACGGCGAAGCAATTGCCGCCGAAATGGTTCGCCGCATTGAATCCAAAGGCGCAAAAGCTCGCGCGCTGGAAGTCAACGTAGACAATTGTGGACGGCTGATGAGTACGTAGTCCCGCCTTCAGGCGGAATGGTGGCGTATTCTGGTTAAAGAAAAAAGCTTGCTGGCCAATCCATTCCGCCTTAAGGCGGGACTACATACTTTATTAGGAGAACACTTTCATGAATCCTTTTGATCTATCAAACCGCGTGGCCATCGTCACCGGAGGCAATGGAGGCATCGGGCTTGGCATGGCGCGCGGGTTGGCGAACGCGGGCGCGGCGGTTGTCGTCGCGGGACGCAACAAGGAAAAGAACACAGCCGCCGTTGCCGACCTGGAATCGCTCGGAGCAAAAGCCGCTGCCGTCGAAGTCAACGTCACTGACCCGGCTTCGTGCCGGGCGATGATAGCCGCCGCTGTTGGACGTTTTGGCCGCCTGGACATTCTGATCAACAACGCAGGCACGAACATCCGCAAACAACCGACGGAATACAGTCTGGCCGAATGGCATGAAGTGCTGGAAACCAACCTGACCAGCGCGTTCGTCTGCGCGCAGGCCGCGCATCCTGAAATGAGGCGCGCGGGCGGAGGCAAAATCATCAACATCGGTTCGATGATGTCCATCTTCGGCGCTTCATTCGCCGTGCCTTACGCCGCCAGCAAAGGCGGCATCGTCCAAATGACCAAAGGCTTGGCGACCGCCTGGGCAAAAGACAACATTCAAGTCAACGCCGTGCTGCCCGGTTGGATTGACACCGATCTGACCCGCAAAGCGCGCGAACAAGTTAAAGGTTTGCACGAACGCGTGCTGGAGCGAACTCCGGCAGGCCGCTGGGGCATCACCGCCGACTTCGCAGGGATCGCTGTCTTCCTATCCAGCCCGGCTTCGGATTTCATCACCGGCACTGCAATTCCGGTGGATGGCGGGTATTCTGTGCAGGGATAGGAGGTAAACGTCGTGGTTGAAATTCCTTTACTCGATGATGAGCGACCTATTGCAGTTCTTTCTGACGATGAAGTGCTAGCGTTGGCCGAGCTTAAGTTCACTAATGAGCAAGACGATGAATTCAGTGATCTGCTTTATATGAACCGTGAAGGCGAGCTTGATGACAAAGGGCGCGACCGTCTCAACGAATATGTGAAAGCTTACGAGAAAGGAATGTTGAGAAAGTCTGAGGCCTTGCAGGCTGCTGTTGAACGAGGCCTTCGAGAGCGGCTGAGTTTTTGAACCTGAACTCGTCATTTTCAAAGACTGCTACTTTGATGTGCGTCGCGTGGAAGACAAAATGGAAATTGGTTTATGGTGAAAATGTAAGTGCAAAGTTGGGCGGGCATATAGAGTTCAGTTGGTAAATTACGGTTAGCCCCTGAACCAAGGAGGTAAAGCTATGTCTGAAAATGAATTGACACTTTTGCCAAATGCTTATTTGATAAAAGAATCTGAAGTGCCAAATTTGTTGGAGCGAATTCGTCCATCCTGGCAGGCAAAAGACCTGATTTCTCGTGTGCGAAAATTGATTGACGTAGACCCAAGTAGTGCTTGTCAGCGTCTATTCAATGCTTCAATTCATGATCTTCGGGAAAAGGTTGTCATCGCAGGAATTGACATTGCGAAAGAGGCTGCGAGGCAAAATAAGTTGCCACCTGTTGAAAAGCCTGAAGATATTGAGAACTACTCTACTCAAAAGCTAGTAGATTTGGCCTATCGAATGGGGCTGTTGTCTCGTCCAGAGTGGCGTCGAGTGTCACGTTGTTACGAAATTCGTAGAGACTTAGAGCATGAAGATAATGAGTATGAAGCTGGAGTGGAAGACTGTATTTATATCTTTAAGACTTGCATAGAAGTGGTGTTAGAGCGTGATCCGATTCACCTACTTAAGGTCACTGATGTTAAAGATGTCATTGAACAACCTGTACCAGCTTTCCCTTCAGAGTCACTGTTGAACGATTTTCAGTATGCCCCGCAACCTCGCCAGGAAGAAATTTCTCGACTTTTGATTAGTGTTGCTCTGGATCAAAAGCAATCTGAAATAGTACGACAAAATGCTTTTACGCTTCTTACGTGTATTCAGCCTATTACCCAAAACCCCGTAAAGCTTCGTTTAGCCGAGCATATGCAAGAATTAGTAACACGCCGTGGCTTAGATCGGCTTCATGTAAGAGTTGCTTTAGCGGCTGGAGTTTTGCCCTATCTAAAACAGTCATATGTGAAAGATTTTTTTACTGGGATTCTAAAAGAGGTACAGACAGTCAACACTCATTGGAGCGCATACGAGCAGCATGGTGAGCTATTGCGAGGGCTTCAAGAGATAGGAGGGCTTTTGTATTGTCCTCCACCTGTGCGCCGAGAAATTCTCAAATGGCTTGTTCAAACTTTCGTTGGAGTAAGGGGGGGGGCAACAAGATACGGGAATGTGCGTCCTGTTTTTTACAGCGACACCGCAGAGCCATTGATAGCCCAAATTGTAAAAGATGCTAAACAGATGATTGCATCAGACCTTACAGACTTAGCAAAAGACAAAGATATTAGCTGGAAACTTGAACATACATATTTGGCAAGGCGTTTCAATAAACTTCTCGACATTGTGGCTGCATCATCAGAGGAATAGTTTGGGTATGTCATCACTCACGAAAATTCCGGCAGGTGTGCAGTACTTCTTTGACGACGAAGTTCGTTTGCGGCGTTCGGTGGAAGCGTGCGCGATGCGTGTGTTCGCCGGGTGGTCATACGACGAAATCATCCTGCCGATCTTCGATTATCACGATCTGTTTGCGCGCGGGATGGGCGCGGAAAAGGCGGAAGCTACCTATCGTTTTGTAGATCGTGACGGAGCGTTGCTGGCTTTGCGGCCAGAACTGACTTCGCTGGTGGCGCGCACGGTGGCGACGCGGTTTTTGAAACGCGAGCGCCCGATTCGGCTCTGTTATTCCGGCGAAGTTTTTCGTTACGATGATCCGGCGGAACGCGCCGCGCGCGAATTTCACCAGCTTGGCGTTGAACACATTGGCGAACCGAACATCGTCGCCGACATCGAAGTCTTGCTGGTGGCGGCGGAAGTGCTGACGACGCTTGGGCTGACCGGATTTCGCATTGCGTTGTCGCACGTGGATTTTTTCAGCGGCGTGGCGGATTTTTTGAAGCTCGATGCCGAGACGCGAATGCAATTGCGGCAGTTGATAGATCGTCGCAACAGCCTGGCTTTGAGCCAGTTTTTGCAAACGGTCGCACCGCAAATTGAGCAGGAGCGTCGGGACGATTTTTGCCGGTTGACGCAAATTGCCGGAAAGGAAGACGCCATCCAGCGTGCGCGCGAAATTCTGCTCAACGAAAAATCCCGCGCGGCTGTGGAGCATCTGGCGCATATTTATTCGACGCTGGTGGCGCTGGGACTTGGCGACAATTTCGACATTGATCTGGGCGACACCGGCGGGCAGGAGTATTACACCGGTTTGGTGTTCAAAGTTTTTGTGCCGGGACTTGGCGTCGAAGTCGGCAGTGGCGGTCGTTACGACAATTTGATTTCCAACTTCGGGCGGTCGGAACCGGCAGTAGGATTTTCCTTCGCGCTGGATGGACTGGTCGCCGCGATTGCCGCACAGCGTCAGGCGTTTCGCCCGGACGCCGAAGCTCCGCAGCCAATTGTCGTCAACGGAGATTTGTCCGCCGCGTTTGGAAAGGCGCGCGAGCTTCGACAACAACAGAAACAGGTGAAGATCAGTGCCCAATAACCAACTGACAATCGCGCTTTCCAAAGGTCGCATGCAGGACGATGCGCTGGAGTTGTTCGCTCGCGCAGGAATCGTCGTCGAAGAAAGCGAACTGAAATCGCGCAAACTCATCATTCATTCTGCCGATCAAAAATATGCGTTCATTCTGGTCAAACCCGGCGATGTGCCGACTTACGTTGAATACGGCGTAGCCGATGCGGGAATTTGTGGCCGAGACGTATTGCTGGAATCTGAAGCCGATGTTCACGAACCGCTGGATTTGAAATTTGGTCATTGCCGGATTGCCGTTGCTGGCAAACGCGAAGTCATCGGACAGGATTACAACTTGCTGGCGACGGTTCGCGTGGCGACCAAATACACGCGCATCGCGTCGGAATACTTTCAGCAAAAAGGCGTTCCCATCGAAGTCATTCCGCTGTCGGGGTCGGTCGAGCTGGCTCCGCTGATTGGGTTGTCGGATCGCATTGTGGATTTGGTGGAAACCGGACGCACGCTGAAAGAAAACGGGCTGGACGTGATCGAAATTATCACGGAATCCACGGCGAGGTTGGTGGTCAATCGCGCCAGCTTTCATCTGAAACGAATCGAAGTCGGAGAGTTGATTGCAAAGCTCACAGCAGTTTTGCAATGAGAACATCAATTAGCCATTACCCATTGCCAATTTTCCATTAACCGACAGGTAAACAGTTTTTACCCTGCTTGATAATGGGAAATGCGTAATGGTTGATGGGTAATGTCAAACTCACTTTATGATTGAAATTATCAAACTGGATATTAACCGCACCGAAGAAAGCGAAAAGCTGCAACGTATTCTGAGCCGCAACGTCGGCTTGAACAGCGAAATCATGCGGCGCACTGAAGCGATCATCCGTGATGTGACGTTGCGAGGAGACGCCGCCGTTGTGGAATGTACGCAGCGATATGACAACGTCGTGCTGTCGGCGCAAACCATGCGCGTGGAGCGAGAGCGGATTGAAGAACTGGCGAAGCGCGTGGATGCGGAATTGATTGCCGCCATGCGCGAAGCCATTTCCAACATCCGCTATTACCACGAACGGCAACTGGCCAAAGATTGGTCTGTCGAAATGGCGAACGGCGTGCGGTTGGGGCAGCGCATTCGCCCGTTGCAAATCGTAGGTTTGTACGTTCCCGGTGGCAGCGCGGCATATCCTTCGACGGTGATGATGAACGCGATTCCGGCGCAGGTCGCTGGGGTTGAGCGCATCGTCGTTGTCACGCCGCCCGCGCAATTTGCGCAAAATCCGGTCATCGCCGCTGTATTGAAAGAACTGGAATTGTTTGAAGTTTATCTGGTCGGCGGCGCGCAAGCCGTCGCGGCGCTGGCTTGCGGAACCGAAACGATCCCGCGCGTGGACAAAATCGTAGGTCCCGGCAATCAATACGTCGCCGCCGCCAAGAAACTGGTTTACGGCGCGGTGGACATTGATTCCATTGCCGGGCCGAGCGAAATCGTCGTTGTCGCCGACGACACAGCGCGCGCAGATTTCGTCGCCGCCGACATGCTTTCGCAAGCCGAACATTCCGATGATGCCGCCGCGATTTTGGTCACGACCAGCGTTCGATTGGCCGAAGCCGTTTCCGCCGAACTGGTTTATCAAACGGCTTCATTGTCGCGCCGGGAAATCGTTGAACGTTCGTTGGCGGATTATGGCGCGTTGATCATAGTGGATTCGCTGGATGATGCGTGCGAACTGGTCAATCGGCTGGCTCCAGAACACGTCGAAGTCATCACCGAAAACGCCGAAACAGTCACCGAAAACATCATCAACGCCGGAGCGATTTTTGTCGGCCCGTATTCGCCGGAATCGGTCGGCGATTACTTCGCCGGAACGAATCACGTCTTGCCCACCGGAGGCACGGCGCGCTTTTCGTCTGCGCTGGGCGTGTATGACTTCCTGAAACGAACAAGCGTCATTCGTTATACGAAAGAAGAATTGATGCGGACTGCCGGTTCAATTGAACGTTTGGCCTTGGCCGAAGGGTTTGACGCGCACGCGCGCGCGGCCACGATTCGCTACGAATAAAAATGGTAGTCAGTGATCGGTGGTCGGTTGCCCGTTTTTACCGACCACTGACCACCGACCACCAACCACCAAAACGATGTCTTCACCTCTCGACAAAATCAAAGAAAACGTTCGCGCGATCAAAGCCTACACGCTCGATCCGCTGGAAGCGCCAATCAAAATCAACCAGAACGAAAATCCGTTCGGGATGCCCAAGGCGATTAAAGACGAAGTCTTGCGCCGAGCCAGCGAACACGATTGGGCGCGGTACCCGGAATTCATTCCGACGCGATTGCTGGAAAAGCTCGCCGGCCACGTTGGCTGGAAAGCCGATGGCGTAATGGCGGGCAATGGATCGAACGAGATGATTCAGTCGGTCGTCAATTCCGTGGTTGAAAAAGGCGTCAAAGTCGTGCTGCCCGAACCAACATTTTCCGTGTATCGGCAAGTGATCCAGGTCGCGGGCGGCGAAGTGATTTCTGTTCCGCTCAACGACGACCTGACGTTCAACATTCCGCGTCTGGCCAGCAAACTGGTTTCGAGCAAAGCGAGTCTGGCTATTATTTGTTCGCCGAACAATCCGACGGGCTGCGTGATTTCGCCGCGCGATCTGGCGCTGCTGTGCCGCAACAGCGATGCCATCATCGTCGTGGATCAAGCTTACCTGGAATTTGGCAGCGAAGATTTCATTCCGCTGCTCGATGAATACAAAAACCTGGTCATCCTGCGAACGTTTTCCAAAGCCATGGCCATGGGCGGATTGCGCGTTGGCTATTGTCTGGCTGCGCCGGAGCTGATCCGCGAATTCAACAAGGCGAAGATGCCGTACAGCTTGAATTTCTTTTCGATGACGGCGGCGGAAGTGGCGCTGGAAAACATGCACTTGCTGCAACCGCTGGTCGAGCAAATGAAACAGGAACACGACCGTCTGTTTGCTGAATTGCAAAAGTTCGACGGACAATTAGTTCCCATGCCTTCGGCGGCGAATTTCTTCTGCGTCAAAACGACGATTCCGCCGAAAGAATTATTTGAAGCTCTGCACGCGCGCGGCATTCTGATTCGCAACGTCAGCAGCGCGCCGATGCTGGAACACTACGTCCGCATCAGCGTCGGCACGCCGGATGAAAACGACAAACTAATTGCCGCGTTGAAAGAGATATTTGGATAAACAGGTGATGCGATGTTCGAGCGAGTTCTGGAAACAATGTGCGAATGCATTCGAGAAAGTCGCTTTACGTTTACCCGGCACGCCTATGATGAAATGAACGATGACGACCTGTTCGTTTTCGATTTGGAACAGTGCATTCAGACCGGTACTATTGTCGAGCGTCAATGGGATGACGATTTCAATGATTGGAAGTACGTCATTCATGGTCAAAGCGCAGATGGTGAAGAAATCGCTGTTGTCGCTAAACTGGCCGACAACCAAAAAACAATTTTCATTACGACTTTTCGCTTATGAGCAATAAAAGAGAAACTCTAGTTCGCTGTGATTTATGCGGCCAATTGACTGCCTGTGAAGTAAGACGCCCTCAGATTGTTGGCAAAGCTGACCGTATGGTTGTGGTTGAGAACGTACCCATGACTTCTTGCAGCAATTGTGGCCACGATTACTTTTCTGCTGAAGTTGCGCGGATGCTTGATGCCGTTCGCTCTGGGCAACAACATTTAACCTCAAGAAGGAGCATTCCTGTTTTTGAGTTCGCATAATTTCTGCCTCCCAACATTCTGATCTCGGAAGTTTTTCCAATGACACGCCAAGCCGAAATCAAACGCACGACCAAGGAAACCGACATTCATCTGAAGCTGAACCTGGATGGAGTGGGCAAAAGCGCCATCAGCACGGGCGTTCCGTTTCTGGATCACATGCTCGACCTGTTTGCGCGGCATGGGTTGTTTGATCTGGAATTGACCTGCAAAGGCGATTTGCAGATTGACGATCACCACACGGTCGAAGACATCGCCATTTGTCTGGGGCAGGCGTTTGCCCAAGCGCTTGGCGACAAAAAGGGAATCGTTCGTTACGGCCAGGCTTACGTGCCGATGGATGAAACTCTGGCGCGAGCCGTGGTGGATTTGTCTGGGCGGTATTTTCTGGTTTATCGCGTCGAAAACACGCGCGACAAAGTTGGCACGTTTTCGGTCGAGCTGGCGGAACATTTCTGGCACTCCTTCGCCGAACATTGCCGCTGCAACCTGCACATCGAAGTTTTCTACGGTCGCAATCAGCACCATATTATCGAAGCTGTCTTCAAAGCGGCGACACGCGCTTTGGCGCAAGCCGTTCGGCTGGATGATCGGATTCAAGGAGTCATGTCCACTAAAGGTGTTATCTGATGAGCATCGCAATTATTGATTACGGCGTTGGCAATTTGCGCAGCGTCGAAAAAGCATTCACTTCGCAAGGCATCGAGGCCGTCGTCACCAGCGACGAAAAGATATTGCGCAAGGCAGACAAACTCGTCTTGCCGGGCGTTGGTGCGTTCAAGGCTTGCATGGACGGATTGAAAGCTCGCGAGTTTGACGAACTGGTTCTGGAAGCGGCCAGGTCAGGGAAGCCAATCATCGGGCTATGTGTCGGGTTGCAGATGATGTTTGACGAAGGCCATGAGTTTGGCGTTCACAAAGGCTTGGGCTTAATGCCGGGGCGTGTGGTGAAATTCCCCGAAAAGCTGCGCGTGCCGCACATCGGTTGGAATCAAGTCGAATTCAAACGCAATCACGCAGTGTTCAACCAACTGCCCAGCCAGACGTTTTTTTATTTCGTGCATTCGTTTTATGTCGAAGCGGATGATCCCGTCTGTGTGTTGGGCGAGACGGATTACGGCATGCGCTACGCTTCGATTTGTGGGCGCGACAACATCGTCGGGGTCCAATTCCATCCTGAAAAAAGCCAGACCGCCGGGCTGAAGCTGCTGAAAAATTTTGCTGAAATGTGAAGCGGCTAGCACGCCGCTTCACCGCCGGCTTCTCCACCTTCTGGGCCATAAAACATCACCCAGACTGCGAAATCTTCCGTGAAATCCTCAAAACAGTGTGCCTTGCCTGTGGGCGCGAAAATCACGTCGCCGACTTCGGTTGTTCGGTGAGTTTCACCATTGAAGAACACGCCCGCGCCACGCGCGACGACGTATAGTTCATCGCGCGTGTGCGGAGTTTGCGGATCAATCAATTCGCCGTTTGTGCCGCGCGGCACGTAAAATTTGATTTGCAGCGTGCCGTGTTCAAACAACGCCACTGATCTGGCCGGAGCGGCAGCGGCCAATCGCTCAAACGCTGTTGCCAACGTTATGTGCGCCCATTCGCCGCGAAGCTCCATTGACGTTCCGTCAATAACGTTCATAACGCCTCAAGCCAGATACCGCTCTCGCAAAATTTCCTGATGATAAAGTTCGTGTCCGGCGATGATGTAAGCCAACGCGCGCGCAGTGATCGGATTCTCGCTGGCCGTGCCGACTTGCTGCCACGCGGAATCGGTCAAATGACGAAACAGATGCAGATTCGATTTGCGAACGGCTTCAAACTCATCGGCCAGATCGGCGATGGTTCGCGTTGACCAATCGGTGTTCGCTATAAAATCATCCTGCTCAAATCCCGGTAGCGGAGTTTTGTCGCCGCGCGCGATTCGCAATGCCCGATAAGCCATGATTCGTTCGGTATCAATCACATGTCCCATCATTTCCTTGGTTGACCATTTGCCGGGCGCGTATCGGTGATCGGCCTTGTCGGTCGGGACGGCCCGCCATGCTGCCAGCGTGTCGTTCAGTTGCTCGGTCAACGTTTCGACTATATTTCCATCCGGCACCAGCGAAACGTATTTGCCATAATAAGAGGCGTATTCTTCAACAGCGGGTTTAGTTGCCAAAATTTGATTCTCCTTTTTGCGCAAAATGTTCCGGCGACTTTCTCAAGATTTCTACTGGCTGGGGAACGTTGACCAGAACTACGCAGCCATTTTGCGACCAGACTGCATGTTTGCCGTTCGGAGCGGTGTACAAATAATCGCCTGCGAATAAATGATCTTTGCCGAGTTTGATGTCGCCTTCGAGTACGAAAATTTCTTCGCCGCCGGGGTGATTATGCGCAGGATATGTTGCGCCCGGTTCGAATTTCAGCAGGATCGTCGGCGCTCTGCGAGTCGTTTCATCAAACCGCAGCGCTTTCACAAAAACACCTGTCACGCCGGGTTCAGGCAGCGGTTTCCATTCGGTTTGATTGCTTCGGACGAGTTGAGTAAGGCTTTCAACTGTTTTGACGTTTGTTCCAGTCATCTTGAATTCCTTTGGAGGTTACATCGCTTCGCGCAATCGTCGAATTTGATCGGCGTGATCGTGAGCGTGAGCGGCGTAACTTTTCAGCCAGATTTCCGTGCCGTATTCGCCGCTTTCGCTGTGCGTTCCTTTCCGTTGCCAATCGGCTTCGGTCAAACGTTCCAGCAATTGAACCGTTGTGGCTCGCGCGGCGCGAAACGCGTCCATTGCCGGCGCAATGTCGCGCGAGTTGTAATCCAGCCGCGTGGCAAAAAGCGCTTCGTCGTAGCCTTGAATTGCCGGATTGTCTTCCACCAGCAACCGTCGCAATCGAATGGCGCTGGTCATTTCGCTGTCGGCCAGATGGTGAATGATTTCGGCGGCGCTCCATTTGCCGGGAATCGGGTGTGCGCTGAGCTTGTCGGTTGGAAAACCTTCCAACGCCCTTACGACTTCGTTGTACCCGTCGGCGTACCGATCAATCAATTCCTGTCTTTCTGCTTGAATCATGCGTCTTCTCCTGAAAAGGTTAAGCTCGTTTGTAATTGGTGACGTAATCCGGCAGTTCGATGCCCGGCGCCAGCAATGAATCGTTGATCGGCGCACCGGGAATTAACGCGAGCGGCAGTTGCCCGGCCCAAACCGGAATTGCCATATCTTCATCGTCGTCCTTGGGATCGCCCGTGCGGACTTTGGCAGAAACTTCTTCCAGCCATACGGCCAACACGGTCGTCGCCTTCAGTTCCTGGGCGTTTGGTGAGCGGACTTCCGCCCATCGCCCAGGAACGATGTGCTCAGTGATGGCTGCCAACGCCGCCATCTTGCCAGGTTCGTCTTCGACCAGTTCTGCCTGTCCGAAAACGACCACTGAGCGGTAATTGACCGAGTGATGAAATGCCGACCGCGCCAACACCAATCCGTCAAGCAGCGTAACGGTGATGCAGACCGGTATCTTGCCGCTCAAACTGCGCATCATGCGGCTGGCCGCCGAACCGTGGATGTACAGCGTGTCTCCGACGCGGCCATAACTGGTCGGAATGACGAACGGCTGACCGTCAACCACGAATCCGATGTGGCAAACCAAAGCTTCGTCCAGAATCTTGTACACGGCTTCGCGGTCGAATTCGCCGCGCTGCGGCAATCGTTTGAGAGTCGTTTTTGGGGTTTTCGCAAATTGCTCCATGACAGTGGGCAAAATACGTGGAAAAGTGGACTTGTCCAAGAGCCAATTTTATGCTGAGATACCAGTCCACTTATGGAACTGGCAATTACACTGGACAATCGGTTATCCGAACCGTTGCACCGCCAACTTTACGAAGAGTTGCGGCGCGCAATCCTTTCGTGCCGGTTGAAACCGGGCGAGCGGTTGCCTTCGACGCGGGCATTGGCCAATTCGCTGGGCGTGTCTCGCGCGACGGTGACGCTGGGGTACGAACAACTCATCGCCGAAGGGTATCTGGAAGCCGTCATCGGTTCCGGCACGCGCGTTTGCGGCCAGTTGCCGGATGATCTGTTGCGAACCGTTCCGGTCAACCAATTGCAAACAGAAAGTTTTGCGCTCAACGGTTCAAAGGCTTGCGGTATCAAACTGTCTGCTTACGGCGAATATCTTGACGATTCTCGACCGCTGGAAGGCGTTGATCCCGATTTGCCAATCAGTTTCAAAACCGGGCGACCGGCGTTGGAGGAATTTCCCGTGGCGGAATGGCGGCGGTTGTTGTTGCGTCATTGCCGAACAGCCAGCGAGCGGTTGCTGGATTATGCGCCCGAAATGCGAGGCGATCCGCAATTGCGAGCGGCCATTTGCAGCTATCTGGGACGTTCGCGCGCGGTTCGATGTTCGGCGGATCAAATCATCATTATCAATGGGTCTCAGCAGGCGATTGATCTGGTCACGAAAATTCTGATCGAACGCGGCGACACCGTGGCGGTCGAAAATCCCGGCTATCTGGGCGCACGCCGAGCTTTTCTGGCGCAGGGAGCCAAACTGGTTCCGATTCCTGTGGATGAAAGCGGCATCGTTGTCGAAGCTCTGGATTCAAAAAACGCTGTCCGGGCAAAGCTGGTGTACGTCACGCCTTCGCACCAGTTTCCGACCGGAGCGATGTTGCCGTTGCAGCGGCGGCTGGAATTATTGAAGTGGGCGGAACGGCGCGGCGCAATCATCATCGAAGACGATTACGACAGCGAGTTCCGTTTTGGGAGTCGCCCGATTCCGGCGCTACAAGGATTGTCTGATGGCAACAACGTGATTTACGTCGGCACATTTTCCAAAGTGCTGTTTCCGTCCTTGCGCATTGGGTACATGGTCGTCCCGGAATCGTTGATGCGCGTGTTCACCCGCGCGCGTTGGATTGCCGACCGCCAAACTCCCACGCTGGAACAACTGGCGCTGGCCGATTTTCTCAACGAAGGTCATCTGGAACGTCATCTGCGGCGAATGCGAACCCTGTACGACAAACGGCGCCAAGCGTTGATTCGCGCGCTGAAGCTGCATTTTGAAGACCGTGTCGAAGTTCTGGGCGAAAATGCCGGTCTGCATTTGATGGCGCGATTGCGAACGAATTTCAGCGATGAAGAGGTCGTTTTGCGCGCGGCGGAAGTCGGAGTTGGATTGTTGAGCGCTAAAATTTATTACCTGCACGAAGCCCGATCAGGCGAATTCGTTTTCGGATACGGCGGTTTGAGCGAGCGGCGAATTTCCGAAGGGATCAAGCGTTTGGCAAAAGCTTTGCGATAAATCCATAAAAAGCTTGCCTGAAATGCCAAATTGAGTAGTATTTGTCGCGGTGTCGGCGCTTTCGGTCGGCACTCAATCAAATTCAACCTTGAACAAAACTACCTTGAAACCTTTTTAGTCCGAATGGACAGTGGTTTCCGGGTCAACGACAAATGGTTTGTGAGCATGCAAAACCTTTCAGCTCTCACATTGGCAACACACCCGCATGATTATCATCCCAGCCATTGATTTACGTGGCGGGCGCTGCGTTCGGCTAACGCAAGGACAAGCTTCCGCTGAAACCGTCTATTCCGAAAACCCTGTCGTGATGGCTAAACGGTGGTACGACGAAGGCGCAGAGATGCTGCATATCGTCAACCTGGACGCCGCGCTTGGCAAAAACGACGCCGCGAATCTGAAAGCGCTGGAAAGCATTCTTTATGAAGTGAACATTCCGGTTCAGTTCGGTGGCGGCGTGCGGTCGAAAGAAGATGTTCATCGTCTGGATGACATGGGAGTCACGCGCATCGTCATTGGCACGACGGCGATTGAAAATCCCGTGTTGCTGGAACACATCGTTGATGAATTCGGCTCGGCCATCGTCGTCGGCATTGACGCTCGCGACGGCATTGTCGCCTTGCGCGGATGGGAAAAGATGTCGAACATCAAAGCCGTTGACCTGGCCTTGAAAGTCGCCGAAAAAGGCGTCGAACGAATTGTCTACACCGACATCGCCCGCGACGGCATGCTGACCGGCCTGAACATCGAAGCCACGCGAGAAATCGCCGAAGCCAGCGGATTGCACGTCACTGCTTCGGGTGGAGTCGCTTCGCTGGACGACATTTACGCGCTGAAAGAAATCGAACAATTCGGCGTGGACAGCGTCATCGTCGGCAAGGCGCTCTACGAAGGGGTCTTCACACTGGGCGAAGCGCTCGACGCCGCCGACGATTACGACGACGAGTAATAGGACGGTTTATGCCAGACGACGAAACCATGCAGCCCAGAAGAGAGCGCCGGAACGATCAACTGACCTACCTGCACGACATCACTTCGCGCAAACCCGCGCAGATCGAATACGAACGTCGCCGCCGGATGGAAATAGAGGAGGACGAGCGCGAATCGGCGCTCAATTCCTGGAGCTGGATGCTGGTGACGGCGGTGATTGTCGGAGTTCCGGCGGGGCTTGTCCTGTGGTTTTGCGAACCGATTGTGCGGGCGCTGGCGCTGATTGCCGGCGTCGCCACGACAGTTTTTCAGTACAAAAGCGCCAGAACCACACAGGCTCAACGAAGAAGTTTTGTCTTCCTGCTGACAACCATCATTGCCGGTCTCAGCCTGCTGGTATTTCACCAAAGCCTGTAATTGCCCGGCCAGGTTCTGCCTGGAAATTCCTGTAATTTGGCGCTTGCGCGAATAGGCTTGATTTGACGCGGCTTGAACTATTCGCTGCGTTCGTGCTATTTGATTGCGCCTTTGCGACGGCTGGTGAAGCTTTCCGCTCAACTGTCATCGGCCAATTAACGCAACCGGAATCATCGTTATGTCCAAATCATTAGTTATCGTCGAATCGCCATCGAAGGCGAAAACAATCAATAAATATCTGGGTAAAGATTTCAAAGTGCTGGCTTCGGTCGGCCACGTCAAGGATTTGCCGAAAAAAGGGCTGGGCGTGGATGTCGAAAACGATTTTGAGCCGACTTATGAAGTCATGCCCGGCAAGGAAAAGGTGGTCAAGGAAATTACCGCCGCCGCCAAAGAAGCCGAGCAAGTCTTCATCGCCACCGACCCGGATCGCGAAGGCGAAGCCATCGGCTACCATCTGGCCGAAATCGTCAAAAGCGGGCGCGGCCAATCAAAGAAGCCTGTCTTCCGCGTGATGTTCAACGAAATCACCAAAAATGCGGTCAAGGAAGCGTTTAACCACGCGGGAGAAATCAACAACGATCTGGTGGACGCTCAACAAGCGCGTCGCGTATTGGATCGGCTGGTCGGATACAAAGTCAGCCCGTTGTTGTGGGACAAGGTTCGGCGCGGGTTGTCTGCCGGGCGCGTGCAAACCGTCGCCGTTCGGTTGGTCGTCGAACGCGAACGCGAAATTCAGGCCTTCGTCAAAACCGAATACTGGTCCATCATTGCCAATCTGGCCGCGCAATTGCCGCCGAATTTCGACGCGCGTCTTTATAAAGTTGACGCGCTGACGGTCAAAACCTCCGGCTTCGATGATGGCGTCAAAAAGAACGAATTCCACATCAAGGACGAAACCACCGCCAAAGGCATTCTGGACGAACTTGGCGGCGCGAAATACATCGTCAGCGAAGTCGCCACCAAAGAGCGCAAACGCAATCCGGTTCCGCCATTCATTACTTCCAAACTGCAACAGGAAGCTTCGCGTAAGCTGTATTTTTCCGCCAAGCGCACGATGCAGATTGCGCAAAAGCTGTATGAAGGAAAAGACATCGGCAGCGAAGGCACGGTCGGGTTGATTACCTACATGCGAACCGATTCGACGCGCGTGGCTGACAGCGCGCTGGCTGAAGTGCGAGATTTCATCGGTGAAAAGTTCGGAGCGAACTATCTGCCGGAAAAGCCGATTTTTTACCGCTCGAAAAAAGACGCGCAGGACGCGCACGAAGCCATTCGCCCGACTTCCGCCGACCGTTCGCCGGACAAAGTCGCGGCCTATCTGGAAAAAGACGAATTGGCGCTGTACCGCCTGATCTGGCAACGTTTTGTCGCTTCGCAAATGATGCCGGCAATCTTTGACCAAACGACGATTGATATTTCGGCGGGCGAAAAATACACGTTTCGCGCGACGGGATCGGTCATCAAGTTCGATGGCTTTCTGGCTGTGTATGAAGAAGGCAAGGACGAGAAAGACGAAGAAGACGACGAGCGCGCCGCCAAGTTGCCGAAAGTCACCAAAGGCGAACAGTTGACGTTGAATTCGTTGACGCCGAACCAGCATTTCACTGATCCGCCTCCGCGATACACCGAAGCCACGCTGGTCAAGGCGCTGGAAGAGAAGGGAATCGGACGGCCTTCGACTTATGCTTCGATCATGTCTGTGATTCAAGACCGTGAGTACGTGCAGAAAAATGAAAACAAGTTTTTCCCCACAGAACTCGGCACTATCGTCAACGATTTGCTGATTGAAAGCTTCACGGATTTGTTTGCCGTCGAATACACGGCGCAGATGGAAGCCCAGCTTGATGAAGTCGAAGACGGCAAGCTGAAATGGACGCAGGCGCTGCATGGGTTTTACGACAAGTTCACAGTGGATTTGAAATCCGCGCAGGAACACATGCGCGACGTGAAGCGGCAGGAAATCATCACCGATGAAGTCTGCGACAAATGCGGATCGAAAATGGCCATCAAGTTTGGCCGCTTCGGGCAGTTCCTGGCCTGCACGAATTATCCCGAATGCAAAAGCACGCGCGAGCTGGCCAAACCGCCCGCCGTCAATGGCAACGGCGAAGTCAGCGCCGACACGGAAAATCCTTACGCCAACGAAACCTGCGAAAACTGCGGACGACCGATGGCGTTGAAGAAAGGTCGCTTCGGAGCGTTTCTGGCCTGCACCGGTTATCCCGAATGCAAAACCACGCGCAAGATCACCAAGACCGGCGCAGTCGCGGCGGCTCCGGTGATGTTGGACGAACGCTGCCCGGTGTGCGATTCGCAACTCGCCATCAGGCAGGGGCCTTATGGCGAATTCACGGCTTGTTCGACGTACCCGACCTGCAAATACATCAAACGCGAAACCACAGGCGTGCCGTGCCCGAACGCGGGCTGCAAAGGCGAAATCGTCGTCAAAAAATCCAAACGCGGCAAAGTCTTTTACGGCTGTTCGGAATATCCGAAATGCGACGCAGTGTTCTGGGACAAGCCGATTGCCGAATCCTGTCCGCAGTGCAACAAACCTTTCACGCTGGAAAAATTCAACGCCAAAAAAGAAGAGACGATTCGGTACTGCTCCGATGAAGCTTGCGGATTCAAGCTGGTCAATGGAGTTCCGGCTGAAGTGATGGAAAAGGCCGCTTCCAAACCGACGAAAGCGGCCAAAACGACCAAAGCCACAAAAAGCAAACGCACGACCAAAGCGGCATCTGGCGATTGATGCCGCTTTGGTCTTTGAAAAATTGCTTTTTCAAAGTTTGGGCAAGAAAGGTTTGTAGACTTACGTCTCTTGCTTGAACAAGAGGGTGATCAAGCCAATGCTTGAAGTCGCAGGCAACAACGCTCCAGGCTTGGCGCATTTCGGCGTGCATTGGCAGGATCCCATTGCTGATTTACAAACTGGCTAAGCTCTGATGTATACAACCGTCCTTCCGAAGCAGTTGACCCTTCTTCAGGGACTAGCGCAGCACGAATCCTTTTGCTCTTTGAAGTGCGCGCTAAATTTATCAGCGCTTGTTTTGGATCTTCGAGTCCCTCTGGCCTATCAGGAATTTTGGAAAGAGCAATTTGAAGAAAATTCGCTATGTTTTCACGGTCGGCCAGTAACCAACTCTCTATTTCCTTGACCACTACTCTAAGCAACATCCTTGGCTGACGATGTGGAAGCCATGTAGTGATGACCGCTCCGGGGCATGGTAAACCTGTGTCCATAAAATCCACCAAAGCCAAATAGTTGATTGACACAGCAGACTTATTGAAAGCTTTGATTTTGTCTTTTATGTAGGTAAATCCCTTCTTCGGATAACAAGGTCCAGGCGTGTGGTCAGTCTCAACGATAATGCGATTCGCCACCGCTTCATCCAATACTCCCTCAACGATCATATGAATTACAGCCATGGCTTAAAAAGAAAACTCCAGTTGCTTGGCATTATTTGGGGCGGACTTTGGCAAAATCACGTCAGCAACTGTCAGCCCTGCTTTCAATTGTGCAACTTCTTCAGGATTATCCACCGGAGATTTTAGCAATGTGCCATCTTGACTAGGTTCTAAACGGAGAACTTCGTGGGCTGAAATGCTTTTATCAGCTAATATTTCTTCAGAATGTGTGCTTACGATGAATTGCCGCTTCGTTTTACGATGCCGATTAACACGCTCAATTAAGCTGGGTAAATGTCGAACGACTTCCGAATGTAAAGAAAGTTCTGGCTCTTCCATCAGCAATGGACCTTCTCCTTCAAAAAGTGACCAAAGCAGTCCGAAAAGCCTGAGCGTGCCGTCTGAGAACTGCGTTTCGCTTTGTTTTCCCGCATGTGGTCTCCAATGTTCAAATAAGCCCACCAGATGAGGAACCCCAAGATGATCGCGTGTCACTTTCAACTCTTTCAGTTGTGGCGCCGCGACTTTCAGCGCCGATAGAATTTTACTCAGGCGCGAGTCTCTGAATTTTGCCGGGGTGTTTTCAACACGCTGTAAAAAGTCACGCCCATAAGGATCATTTTCGATTTGTGATGGAGAAAATCCTTGGGGGTCACGAATCACTTGAGGCAATAGGTGTTGGTAATTAACGCTCTGAAAAAAATGAACAATTGGACGAAAGCGTTTATTGGCATTGATCTGTTCAAGAAACGTTTGGGTAAGTCTTAGTGCGTCTGCCTTATCATCTGGGTCTGGCCGTGTGAACAACCTGACACCATTGTGTTCAACAAGCTCTTCTTTAATCAGGGGGACACGTTGTTTATCCTGGTTAAACCTCAAACGGTAGAGCCACGTTTCATCATTTTCATTACGAAGCTCAACCTCAAGCAGAATATCTGAGTATTTACGCGCAGCTAAACAACGAATAGCCGAGACACCATCTCGACTCTCAACCGCTTGCTGAAATCCTCCGCCTTTTACCAGGCAAAGATCACGTAGAAAACGAAAGATATCGAGAAAATTTGACTTCCCCGAAGCATTGGGTCCGATGAGGAAAAGCCTTCTGCTCATCTTGACCTCTCCTTTGGGGAAGTTTTTCCAATTCTCAATCTTCAATCGCTGGATGTACATTTCCCACTCTCCAGTAAAGTCACATTATGACTTGGCATTCAAATTCCTTTAGGTTGTAACACGGCTTTGACGTATTTCCCGTCGTGCATGCCGTCAAAACAATCTTTCCAATCTTCCAGATAGGCTACGCGGCTGATGATCGGTTTCAGATTGATCTGCCCGGAAGCCAGCATTGAAACCACCATCTCCCAATTCTGAAAGGTGTGGCTGAAACTGCCTTGCAGCGTGACGGCTTTTTGCACCAGCGGGTCAAGCGAAAAGCCGAGCGGTTGCGGCCCCCAGCCGACTTTGGTGATTTGTCCTGCCGGACGCACGATGTCCATCGCGGTTTTCAGTGCCGCTGAGGCTCCCGCCGCATCCACCACCAAATGCGCGCCGAGTCCATCGCCCAAACTCATGACCAGGTCTTTCAAATCGGTTTCCTGCAAATTGATCGCGTGCGTTGCGCCAAGCTCTTTTGCCGCTTCCAACCGCGAAGCGTCATTCGGCATTCCGGCGACGATCAGATTGCCCGCGCCCGCCAGCCGAGCCATTTCTGCGCACAGCAAGCCAATCGGCCCCGGCCCCAATACCACCACAGTGTCGCCTGGCCGGACATTGCTTTTTTCGATAACGCAGTTGTAACCGACACAGCAAGGTTCGGTCAGCGCGGCTTTTTCAAATGGCAAGTTGTCCGGGATGTGATGCAGAGTGCGTTCGGGCACACGGACAAATCCCGCCATCGCTCCGTTGATGCCATAACCGAATCCTTTGCGCTGCGGGCACAGGTTGTAAGCTCCCGTGCGACACAACATGCACTGGCCGCAAATGTACGACGCAGTTTCGGAAACCACGCGGTCGCCTTCCTTGATGGTTTTGACGCGCTTGCCGACTTTCGCCGCCACGCCGCCGAATTCGTGACCCAGAATCACAGGAACGTTCACCGGCCAGCTTTGCGAAGCGTGATACTGGTGAACGTCGCTGCCACAGACGCTGACCGCGCCAACGGCCAACAGAACTTCATCTTCGCCAATTTCGGGAACGGCCACTTCGCGGACTTCGACCGAACCGGGTTTCAGGTCGTATTGCACGACCGCCGTCATTGATTGACCCATAACTCTATTTGTCTCCTTCAGCTTGTTTTTGAATTGGATCGCCTTCCGGCGGATGACGATGAACGCTTACATCAGCAGCGCGTATTCGCAATATGCGCTCACGATTCAGTTCCAACAGGTCTGCTGTTGCACTGCCAATTGCTGTCAAAGGAATTATCCTCAGCCCATCTGGTGACCAAATGAAATGCTCAGCCCAAGAATGAAAACGAGGATTGAACAGTGGCAACATCTGGCCGGTTTGAGCGTCTAAAGCAACCAGCTTGTTTGATTTGCGGCGATTGCAATGAAAACAGGCCAGCGCCAGATTCTCAAACTCATCTTCGCCGCCTTCTGAAGTCGCCGTCAGGTGGTCAATTGTGAACCGGACATACTGCCAGCGTTCGTTGGTGTGGCAATACTCGCAAAGGAATCTAGCTCGCAACCGAACCCGATGCTGAATGGCTTTGGAAAATTTGCGAGCCACTCATTTACCCTTTTTGTTGTGCCATAGACAGGTTGCGGATCAGACGATTGAGGAAGCTCAGATAATCATCCACGTCTTCATATTGCTGTAACTCCTGCTCTTCGTCTGCGGTCAGCAAGACTTCCCGCTGCTTATCCAACAAAGATTCGATTCGCGCCTGCACTGAGCTTGCGACGCGGAAGATCAGCACTCCTTGCTCAAGCTCCAGCGCAATTGCGCCTTCTCGCGGCAAACTGACTGGCAAGCTTTGTAACAGAGGAACTGTTTGAACCGAAGCAGTAGCCATAAAACCTCCTTGTGGTAAGCGCGATGATAATACACATCATTCACGAATGCGGCGCACGATTTCGCTCAAGATTCCTTTCAGGTCGCTGCTGCCGGTTGCTTTGAATGAATGCGCATCAATCGCCAGCGGAGCGCCAATCACCACCAGTGGAGCGCCGTGTTTTGGCATGCTGATGGCTTGTTCGATGGAAAGTCCGCCGACGGCTTGCACGGGAATGCTGACGGCTTCGACGACGGCTTTCAGGTCGTCCAGCGGGCTGAGCATTTTGCCGGTGTCAGCGAAAATGCCGTTGCGTTCGTCAAAACCCGTGTGATGCACGATGTAATCCACGCCCAGGTCTTCCATCCATTTCGACGCGGCGGCTTTGTCGTCGCAAACCATGTTGTCGCCCATGACTTTGACGCCGAAGTCGCGTCCGGCTTTGACGACGCATTTGATGGTTTCGGCATGCGCGCGCGCCATCACGACAACGTGTGTTGCGCCGGCTTTGGCCATCATTTCGGCTTCCAAATAGCCGCCGTCCATGGTTTTCAGGTCGGCGATGATTGGGTGATTGGGAAATTCGGCGCGCAGAGCGCGAACGCCGTGAAGCCCTTCGGCCAGGATCAGCGGCGTCCCGGCTTCCAGCCAGTCCACGCCTGCTTCCACAGCGATGCGGGCGGTTTCGATTGCTTCTTTAATGTCCGTCAGGTCTAAGGAAACTTGTACGATTGGATTCATGAGTAATAGAGCGGGGCGAAAGAGCAGGCTTGCCGATTCGGCAAGCCTGCTCTTTCGCCATAAGTGGTTATAGTTAATCTTTCAAGATGAATGTAACTTTCAGGGTTACGCGGTATTCGGAAATCTTGCCGTTTTCGATCTTCACTTTTTGATCCTTGATCCAGGCACCCTGGACCTCATCCAGTGTTTTACAGGCACGGGCGATACCTGTTTCTATGGCGTCTTCAAAGCTTTTTTCCGATGAAGCGATAATTTCTGTTGTTTTGGCTACTGACATGATTTGCTCCTTTGTAGTTAGTGGTTGGTTTTGAGTTGTGAAAGTCGGGCTTGCGATGTTTTATAAATTGCCTTTCTTAAGTTCTTCGGCAATGTAATCACAGGCGCGGACGGTAATCGCCATCATCGTCAGCGTAGGGTTTTGATAACCCATCGAAACAAAGCATGCGCCATCAGTGACAAAGACGTTTTTTACGTCCCAGCTTTGGTTGAATTTGTTCAGCACTGAGGTTTTCGGATCGTTGCCCATGCGAGCAGTGCCGACTTCGTGAATGCACAATCCCGGAGGCGCCAGCGTGGGATTTTCCCATTCGATCCTCCAACCGGCTTCGGTGGCCATTTCGCGCATGGTTTCGATCTGGTCTTTGGCCATTTCGCGTTCGTTGTCGCTGTGTGTGCATTCGATGTGCGCGACGGGAATGCCCCAGGCGTCTTTGACGGCTTTGTTGATCGTCACACGGTTTTCCTTGCGCGGCAGCATTTCGCCGAACGCTCCGATCCAGAAATTGGGCGCGTCGGGCGTTTCGCGGATCATCTTTTTCAGTTGTTCGCCCAAACCGGGAACACGCTGCAAATGCGTAGGCAAAATGCCTCGCTGCGAACTGGCTTGAATGCCGTAGCCGCGAATGAATTTCGGATGTTTGTCCCACACGTTTCGATATTTGGGAATATACGCGCCGTTGTTGCGACCGTCTTCGTGAACGTATGGATATTTGGCGACCGAAGGAACCGTGCCGCCCAAACTGACCGAATACGTGTGATCCATCAGATACCGGCCCAACACGTCGGACGAATTGCCCAACCCGTTCGGATGTTGGCGCGAAGCCGAGTTCAACAACAAGCGCGTGGATTCGATTGTCGAAGCGCAAACGACGACGACTTTGGCAAAAACTTCGTGCGCTTTTTTGGTCAAACGATCCACAAAGGCGACGCCTTTGGCTTTGCCGGTTTTCGGATCAACGATGATGTGGCTGGCAACGGCGTCCGGGCGAAGCGTCAGTTTGCCGGTCGCCATTGCCGCCGGAAGCGTCGAAGCCGGAGTGCTGAAATAGGATTTGGTGTCGCAACCGCGTTCGCAATGGCCGCAATAATGACAGGCGGCTCGGCCATTGTGATTTTGCGTCAGCATGGCCACACGGCCAATGATGACTTTGCGTTCTTTCCAACGCGCTTCGACGGCTTTTTTCAGCAGTTGTTCGCCGCAAGTCAGAGCCATCGGTGGCAAGAAAATCGAATCAGGGAGTTGCGGCAGGTTTTCTTTCGATCCGCTGATGCCTGCGAACCGTTCGACACGTTCGTAATACGGAGCAAGTTCGGCGTGGCTGATGGGCCAGTCTTCGCCGAAACCATCGCGGCTGGCGGCTTTGAATTCGTAATCGCTGAGCCGGTAAGACTGGCGTCCCCACATCAGCGTGCGGCCACCGACCTGACGTCCGCGAATCCAGTCAAACGGTTTGTCTTTGGGCGTGGTGTATGGATTGTCCTTGTCATCCACGAAGAAATGATGGCCGTATTCGTCGCAGGCATAACACTTGGCTTGAATCGGCTGGCGGTCTTTGTACAACGTCGTTTGCGGAACGACACCGCGATATTTCACATCATACGGAAAGGCCAGCATCTTGTAATCCTTGGCAGGATCGAGCTTGCGCCCGGCTTCGAGCATGATGACGCGCAGGCCTTTTTCAGTCAGTTCTTTAGCCGCCCAGCCGCCGGTTGCGCCTGAACCGACGACGATGGCGTCGTAAACGGGTTGTTTGGCCATTGGTTCCCCCAGCAAATGAGATGAATGGTGTGGATTTCTAAATCGAAGCAAAAAACTTTGAGACAGGATTTTCAGGATTTTTCAGGATGAACAGCATTCGAACCGAATTGGGCATTACTGGCATTGGTAAATCCGTAAATCCTGCTAAATCTTGTTCATCCTGTCGAAAAAGCGTGTCTCAATGTTGTTGATTCTGATTTAGATCGATTTTCAGTTGTCTGTATGGTTTGGCCACAGAGCCTCAGAGACTAAGAGAAGGACTCAGAAACCTCTGTGTCTCCGTGCCTCGGTGGCAAATTACGTACACTGAAGTGAAATACGATCTAGCTTGTGGCTTCGCGCCGACGGCGAAGCAGATTGTTGAACAGATAAATCACGATGATTGCTGCGGCAACGCCCAGCCCGATTTTCGGATAATGATGTTTGAAAATGTCCGTTGCTTGTTCGCCGTATTTCACTGCCAGCCAGCCTTCCAGCAAAAAGCGGAATCCGCGCCCGGCCACCAGCGCGGCAATGAATCGCCACAACTGCATTTTGAAAGCGCCTGCGCTCAGCACGAACAACTTGAACGGAAACGGCGGAGGCAACACCGAAGCCAGCAACATCGCCAGAATGTCGTATCGGTCGAGCAGGTCTTGAACGCGCGCGCGTTTTTCCGGGCTGAATTTTTTCAACACGGCTTCGCCGCCTTTGCGCGCGGCGAAATACAGCACCAGCGAGCCGGCGGTCGAACCGACGACCGCGGCCAGAACATACAACGGCATCATCGAATGGTTGGCGTGAGACAATGCCATGACGACGACATCCGGGCCGCCGGGCAGCGGAATGGACGCCGCGTCAATAAAACCAATCGCCAGCACGCCCAGCGCGCCCAAGCCGAACAATGTGGCTTGCAGCGATTTCAAGGCGCTGCCGATCCCTAGAAGAAAAATTTTCATTGAATGAGTCCAGTCAGTTTCCAGTCGGCAGTTTTCAGTCAGAACAAATCGAACTGGAAACAGGCGACCGGGAACTCAAAATTTAGTCTGAATAAGAAACCTGTGTCTGTGGTGACCGCCCTTTGAATTTAACCAGCGCCCAGCGCGAAATCACGATCAATGCCGCCAACCCAATCAGTATTCCCAACACGGTGAAGAAATGTTCTTCCAACCAACCGAGCATGCGTTTCACTTCGTCTTGATAAAAGTACGCCAGGATTCCCCAGAAGTAATAACGCGCCATTCGGGCAATCAGAATCGTCACGGCAAAACGCATTGGCGGATAATTCAGCGCGCCCGCCGTGGCCACAAAAATCTTGAACGGCATCGGCGGGGGCAGCAGCGCAGGAATGACCAGCGCAAACAATCCCCATTTGCGATACAAACCTTTGACGCGATCCAGATGTCTGGGATGAAACCGTTTGGAGATGAACTTTTCGCCGCTTCGCGCAATGCGATACAGCAGCAGACAGCCCATCACAGAGCCAATCGCCGGAAAGAGCGGGAAATAATAAACTTCAGTCGGTTTGTGCGCAACGCGCGTAACGGTGATGTAATCGTTGACTTCAGGCAATGACAGCAACGATGAATCCAGCGCGCCGACGAAAACCATCAACGGCGCAGCCCAGTACACCGGAGCTTCAACCACTTGGCGGGAAATTTCCAGAAACCATATTTTCAGCCAGTCCAGCATTTTTTGGTGGCCGGTGGTTGGTGGCTGGTGGTTGGTGGTTTTGGCGAAACATCGCCGTTTACCGACTACCGACTACCGACTACCGATTTACATCCTTTTGATAAAACTCTTGCCCGGAAGCTGCTTGATTCTATCTTTCATCTCCAAACCGAGCAAAGCAGTCATCAGGTCGGAAGAACTCAGTTCGCTGGACAGCAACAATTGGTCAATGTGGGCGGGCACGTCCGAAGAGAGAATGTCCAGGATTTTTCGTTCGCTGTCTGAAAGATCAACGGCTTCGAAAATTGGTTGGACGTTCGATTTCGTCACCGTTGGGCGCTCGATGCCGAAAAGTCGTTCTTTGGTATCGCGCGGCAATTCGTCCACCACGTCGCGCCAGATTTGCACCAGCTTCGCGCCGTCTTTGATCAAAAAGTTCGGACCGAACGACGTTTGCGACGTGATGTTGCCGGGCACGGCAAAAACTTCGCGGCCTTGTTCATAAGCCAGCCGCGCCGTAATCAGCGACCCGCTGTGTTCCGACGCTTCGACGATCAACACGCCAAAACACAATCCGCTCAAGATGCGATTGCGGTAGGGAAAATTCTGCGGCAAAGGCGGCGTTCCCATCGGAAACTCCGAAACGACCGCGCCGCTGGCGATGATCTGTTCTTCCAGCTTTTTATGCTCTTTCGGATATGTCGTTTCGAGTCCAGTGCCGACGACGGCGATGGTTTGCCCGTTGGATTCCAGCGCTCCGCGATGCGCCGCTGCGTCAATGCCGCGCGCCAGGCCGGAAACAATCGTCAAGCCGTGCGCCGCCAGATCGCGCGACAAACTTTCGGCCACGTTGACGCCGTAAGTCGAACAACGCCGCGAACCAACCACCGCCAGCGCCGGTCGTTCCATCGCTTTTTGCAAATCGCCGCGCACATACAACGCAATCGGCGGATCGTGAATTTCGCGCAGCAATTGCGGATAAGCGTCGTCTTCCAACGTGATGACTTCGGCGTTCAGTTTTTCCAGACGTTCGATTTCGGCGTTGGCTTTTTCCAGGATCGAAGAATCCTGAAGCTCCTGAATCGTGTCAGGTTTCAAGCCTTCTTTTCCCAGCGCCAACCGCGAAGCCGCAAAGACTCCGGCGGGCGATCCGAATCGGCTGAGCAATTGATTGGCAGTTCGCGGACCGATACCACGAACCATGTTGAGCGCGATCCAATCGGCCAGATCAGCACGCATGCAGTTTTCCTCCGTAGGCTGAAAATGAGTTTTGGGGTGGCGAGGCGGATTATACGAGTCGGGTGAGGAAAAGCATATTCGAGGTCAGTACCGCGACTGGTCAGGCCAATTGCGGTACTGACTCGGTTAGACGGGAATTACCACAGCAGTTTCAAACCGAACTGCAATTGACGAGGCGCATTCGCCTGCGAAGTGATCTGGCCAAAGGTCGTCGAAGTCACGCTGGTATTCGGTGAACCGAAGCGCGGCGTGTTGAAGGCGTTCAGCGCTTCGACGCGGAATTGCACGGCCAGGCGTTCCAACGGGCGGAACTGTTTGAACAACGACAGGTCGAAATTCTTGATGCCGTCGTTGCGGATGTTCACCGTTGGGCCGACGTTGCCGAACGTGAAGGCCGCCGGTTGACTGTAAACGCTGGTGTCGAAATACCGGTTCAGCCGTTGGTCAACCTTGCCGCTCAAATTCGGATTATTGCCGTTGGTGTTCGGGCGAGTCAGTGGATTGAACAATCCGGCGGTGTTGTTGGCGGTGATGTTCAACGGCGTGCCGCTTTGGAAGGTGGTGATGCCGTTGAACTGCCAGCCGCCGATAAAGGCATCCAGAACACCCGGCGCGCTGCCGCCGAACTTGCGGCCTTTGCCGAACGGCAGTTCATAGAGGTAACTGACGACGAAGCGGTGGGCAATATCAATCGTTGCCAGTCCGCGACTGGCGCGCAGATTGTAACTGTCCTGATGCGTCAAACCTTCTTCGATGTTTTTCGCCCAGGTGTAATTGCCGTCAATCATCATGCCTTGCGTCAGTTTCTTGCCGAAGCTGATTTGCAGCGCGTGGTAATTCGACGAAGCTCCGCTGGAATAAAGCGGCGTCAGAGTGGTGAATTGCGGATACGGGCGCAACAACTGTGCGCGGCTGGTTGTGCGCGACGTGAAAAAGCCCAGTGTGCCAAGTCCGAAAAACGGATTGGTAACCGACTGGTTCAATTGGGAACCGAGCGCCAGATGTTTTGGATCAAGCTGGTTCAGGTTTAAGCCGCCTTCGCCGTTGCGCGACAACTGCAAACCTCTTGTCCCGACGTAGGCGATTTCCACGTTGGCTTGCCACGGCAATTCACGCTGGATATTCAAATTCCATTGCTGGCTCCACGGCGTGATGGTGTCTTGCAACACAGATTCCAGATTGCCGCCGACCTGCGTCAGCAATCCGTCGGCAGCGCCCGGCAGCGCGCGGAAGCCATCCGGATAAGGATTCCGCAGCAGGTTGAACGGCGTGATGCCATCCACGGTCGTTTGCCACGGGTATTCGATGCGGAATCCGAACGGCCCCACAGTTCCCTGGGCAGCCTGATTCGACGGTCCAAAGATGTGCGAATACCCGGCGCGAACGACGGTTTTCGGATTCAGTTGATACGCCAAGCCCAAACGCGGCGCCAGATTGTTGGTGTCTTTGAAGTATTGATGGCGCGGATTGCCGTCTACGCCGACGAATCGCACGCCGCCTTTCAGGTTGGGAAAATCGGTCTGCCTGGACGCCAGCGGTGACGACGCTTCCAGGTCGAAAAAGTTCATACGGTTGTAACGTTCGGTGCGCGGCGAATCGTAATCGTAACGAACGCCAAGATTCAGCGTCAGTTTGCTGTTTACGCGCCAATCGTCTTGAACATAACCGGCGTAATAAAAGCTCTGCGCGGCGACATTTTTCCAACCTTGAATCAGCGTATTGCCGGTCGAACCAGTTCCCAGCAAAAACGAGGCGAAACCGAGTCCGGCGCTGCTGCTGGCGGTATTCGGGTTGGGGCCTTGTGTCATTCCGGCATTGAACCCGAAGGTTCCGGCGTTGCGCGCTTCCCACACGTTGACGCGAATCATTCGGATTTCGCCGCCGAACTTCCAGTTGTGATTGCCAATGGTTTTCGTCAGGGTGTTGACGAAAGGATAACTCATAAACGCATTGAAGCGGTGATCGTTGCCGCCCAATCCGGTCATACCGGAAACGCTGACGGCAGGGAACATCTGGCGATCTACCACACTGTCAATCGAAGCCGGCAATCCCAGACTCGAAGGTTTGAAACCCAGGCCTTGATTCGAAAACACGAACAATGTGCGGGCAAATCCCAAACGCGAAGTCCACACCGTCGTAGGCGAAAGAGTCTTGGAGTATTCGGCGACGAAATTGCGCGCGTGGTTTTCCTGAATGACGCGGCCTTCGGCGATGGTCAGGTTTTCAGGGAACGCTTTCAGCGGCACGTCTTCGGTGTACCGGTGCGAATAGCGCGCAAAGAAGCTTTGCGTTTCGGAAATGCGGTGGTCAATGCGGAAATCGTAATTGTCCAGATTGGTTTGGGCCGAACCGCTGGCGACATAATTGTTCGCATTGGTGTTGGCATCGCCCGGTTGATTGGGCAGCGGATAAAACTTCAGGATGTTTTGCGCCACCGGGTCAATCAGGTTGGCCGGAATTTTGTTGTCGGTGAACTGATCGCGGATAAAACCGCCCGAAGGATTGGCGCGCGTCGTGAACGGATTGAAGACGCGAATCAACGCGCCCGCCTGGTTGAAGGTTTTAGAGAAATCGCCGTTGCGTTGTTCGACCGTCGGCACGGTGCGAATGCTGGTAGCGAAATTGCGCGCGCGCAAACCTTCATACGATCCCATAAAAAAGGTTTTGTCTTTGATGATTCTTCCGGTGGCGTGGCCGCCGAACTGGCTGCGTTTGAAGCTGCCGAGTTTGCGTCCGGCGCGGTTTTCAAACCAGTTATTGGAATCAAATACCGAATTGCGCAGGAATTCATAAGCGCTGCCGTGAAACTGGTTTGTGCCCGATTTGAACACCACGTTGAGCACGCTGCCCAAACTGCGGCCAAATTCCGCCGGATAGGTCGCGCCCATGACCTTGAATTCCTGAATCGCATCCACCGACGGGAAAATAGAAATTCCGGTGAAGCCATTGACCGTCGGGAACGAAGCCGTCACGCCGTCAATCACAGTGTCCATCATGGTCGGGCGCGCGCCGTTCACCGAATAACTCATCTGGTTATAGTTGTTGCCTATGCTGCCCGAAACGCCCGGCGTCAGGAAAATCAGCGAATACACGTTTCGCGTATTGAGCGGCAAATCCAGAATGCGGCGGTTGTCCACCACCTTGCCCAACACGGAACTGGTCGTTTCCAGCACCGGAGTTTGCGCTGTGACTTCGACGGTTTCACTGACCTGTCCGATTTCCAGCGTGAAATCGGCGGCAAGGCTTTGCTGGATTTGCAACGCCAGATTGTTGCGAACGGCGCTGCGGAAACCTGTCATGCGAACTTCGACGCGATACTGGCCAACAGCCAGCGGCGGCGAGTTGTAATATCCATCGTTGTTGGTGACGACGGTGACCTGTTTGTTGGTTTGCACTTCGGTGATGACAGCCTGTGCGCCGGAAATGACTTCGCCGTTGGCATTTTTGACCGTGCCGGCAATCGTTCCGGTGAACGATTGTGCCCACGCGCTCAGGGCAAACAGCGACAACAGAACAACAACGTAATAGATGGAACGTTGAAGCTTCATAATGGTCTCCTTGGGATAGGGGTGTTGTTGGAAACGCGCGATACAGACTGAAGCGCGTCAGCAAAATCCCAGCAGGTAGACTTGATTTGGCTCAAGTCGTCAATTCGTGGAAAACGTGTTTTCTTGATGAGGCGACATCTTGCCGCAAGTCAGGCAGTTTTCGCCAGCCGTTTTCCTCATTGCGGCAGGTTTACGAAGGGAAAAACGTGTTGCCCAAGGGCGTTGGCGATGGAAGCTGCCGGAATGAAGCTCGACCTTGAGCGAATGGCGGAAATGCGCGGCGTCGTACAAACCGAAGCCGAAACCATCAAGGCGGAAATTTACGAAAGCGCCGGATGCCGGTTCGACCTGCATTCGCCACAAAAAGTGGCGGCGATTCTGTTCGACAAGCTGGGCGTTCCTTCGCGCAAAGAAACCAACAGCGGCCAGCGCAGCGTTGACCGCGAGGCGTTGGAAGACGTGCGCGGACATCATCCCGCCGTGGATGGCATTTTGCGTTACCGCGAAATTGACAAGCTGGCTTCGACCTTTCTGACGACGCTGCCGAAATTCGCCGATGAACGCGGGCGCATTCACCCTGAGTTCAAACCATTGGGCGCGACAAGCGGGCGTTTCAGTTGCTCGAATCCAAACGTGCAGCAAATTCCAGCGCGTTCAGAGCTTGGCAAGAAGCTGCGGCAGATGTTCATCGCCGACGAAGGCAATGTGCTGGTCGTCGCTGATTGGTCGCAGATGGAGCTTCGCATTCTGGCCGAATACTCGAAAGACTCGCTGTTGATCGAAGCTTACACGGCTGAGCGCGAAACCGACCTGCACACGCTGACGGCGGCGCGAATGTTCGGCAAGGCTGAAGCCAACGTAACGAAGCCGGAACGCAGCATCGCCAAGATGATAAATTTCGGCATCGCCTACGGCATCACGCCGGTCGGTTTGTTCAACCGGCTCAGACCGCAAGGCGTGGACGTGACCGAAGCGCAATGCGAACGGTTCGTCGCCGATTACTTCAGAACCTATCCGGGCGTGCGGAAGTTTCTGAATCAGGTTGAAACTCGTGTGCGCGAGCGCGGCTACGTCAAGAATTGGTTTGGCCGTCGTCGGCGCGTTTCCGGGCAAACGGCGCGCGAAGTCCGACAGGCGCAAAACTTCATCATCCAAGCGACGGCGGCGGATATGGCGAAAATGGCGATGGTGCGACTGCACGCGGCTTTGCCAGAAGGCGCGCGGCTGATTGCGATGGTTCATGATGAGTTCATCGTTGAATGCCCGTCGGCGCAAGCTGAAGTTGTGCGCGATCTGATGACCGAAGTTATGCAGGCTGCGCCGACAGGCTTCACTGTGCCAATGGTTGTCGAAGCAAAGATTGCCGCCAATTGGGGCGAAGCAAAGTAAACGCAGGTTGAGGAAGGCGAGGTGATTGAAAATGAACGAAACTGAGAGACTTTCGGCCAAGCAACAACGGGCACTTGAAGCTTTGTTGACCGAACCAACGACGCGCGCGGCTGCGGCTGCGGCGGAAGTTTCCGAAGCGACGATCTGGCGCTGGCTGGCGGAGCCGGAATTTTCCGCCGCGTACCGTGCGGCGCGTGGGCGGTTGCTGGAATCCACCTTGACGGCGTTGCAATCGGCCAGCGTGGATGCCGTGGTTTGTTTGCGCGAAATCCTGAACGACAAAACCGCGCAAGTGTCCGCTCGCGTCAGCGCCGCCAAGTCGGTTCTGGAACTCGGCCTGAAGGCGCGCGAGACGTTGGAAACTCAAGAACGCTTGGCCTACCTGGAAAAAGCGTTGGAAATCAGAACTGCAAGGAGAAGCGCATGACGACTGCAAAACGATTGTCGGCGATGGAGCCGCTGATTGAATCCGAGCGAGAATTGCTTCGCCATAACCGGGCGATTCTGCTGTCGGCGATCCCAGAAGCGATGGCAAAGCTTGGAAAGACCGAAGAAGAGGCGCGGCGGCTTCTGTTCATGGTCTGGTCGCCGGAAGAAGCGGCGCTGGTGGCGGATGATTGGGAAACCAACCCGCTGGCGCTGGAATTGCTCAAGAAGCTGAATCAGCCCAACGGACGGCAGAAGCTCATCGAAACGGGTTTGCAACGAGGCGCGGATGCAGTTGGTCTGAGCGTTGAGGATTGGATTTGCCTGCTCTGCCTTGAGCCGCGTAACTCTCTGGCGGCCAAGCTGGAATGGGTCAAGATTGCTTACGAGCGGAAATTTCCGGCAATTGTGTTGAGGCTTCACGACTATGAAGGCGAGGAAGCGGAAGTTGCGGTCGTGCCACAAAACGGCAAACGGGCGCGAAAGACTGGTCAGAAAAAGTAAAGCCGTCTTGCTGGAGTTGTATGATTTTTCTTGCGCCTTCCAACGACGCGGCTTAGACTCTGCGCGCCATCAAACGATGCTCCCCCGCGTCTTACCTGAAAGCCTCATTTCAGCCCCAAAAGGATTTCCCTCAATGAAACAGATACACCTTTTGCTTTGTGTATTTTTGGTCGGCTTTGCTCACTCATCATTGCTTGGCCAGCAGAAAAATACTTCCTCAACCGCAACACAGAATCCTGCCCCAACATCAGCAAACACACAGACGCTCAAACCTGCATTGGCGTTTGGTTTGCAGGATGGAACGCCCGTCAAATTACGCATTACCAGAAATCTTTCTTCCGCCGATGCGAAGGTCGGCGAAACTGTGGACTTTGAAGTGCTCGAAGATGTCAAAATCGGCGAAACGGTCATCATTCAGCGCGGCAGCATTGCTTGGGCTACCGTCACCGAAGCTCAGCCAAAAAGACGGATGGGGCGCGGCGGAAAGCTCAATGTAAACATTGATTCAGTCCGCCTTGCTTCTGGTGAGAAAGCTGCATTACGCGCAGTGAAAGATGCAGAAGGTGGCGGAAATACGGGTAAGATGACCGGAGCCATTGTTGCCACCAGCATCATTTTCTTTCCAGCCGCGCCGCTTTTTCTATTTGTGAAGGGAAAAGACATCACAATTCCGAAAGGCACAGAGATCACGGCGTATACCAATGGCGATTTTGAACTCAACCCGGCCAAGTTCATGGCTGGCGGCGCTGAAAAGGCTCCATCCAATGGCAATGTGCCTACTTCCACCAATGCCGATGCTGATACTGTCGGCGTGATTATCAAATCCACGCCAGACGGAGCCGAAATCACCATTGATGAAAAGTTTGTCGGCAACACCCCTTCGACATTGCGTTTGAAACCCGGCGATCACGTTATCTCAATCAGTAAATCCGGCTTCATTCTTTGGAAGCGCACAGTGACGCTGAGCCTCGGCAGCAGTATTACGGTTGATGCCACATTGGAGAAAAAGCAGTAGCTTTTCCATTGCTTTTTCCCAACGTTGCATCTTGATCTTGAAAGGACTTCTTCAGCATGAAACCTGCAATAAACTTCCACCTATTGTCTTTCATCACGATTACGCTCTTTTGTGCATCGGTGAGTGCTCAAACTCTCAAGGTGACAAGCAATCCGCCGGGTGCGACTGTTGAAATCAATGGCGTTGTCGTAGGAACAACCCCATACGAAGCGAAGGTTCCGGGCGGCTATTTCAAGAAAACAAAAACAGCATTTGGCAAGCGTCTCGAAAGCCAGCAATTTTGCCGAGTGTCTTTGAAAGGCTATGTCTCGAAAGAATTTGAGATGGCCAACGGCCCGATGGAATGGCGCAATTTGGAAGGAACCAATCTTGGTTTGTATTGGCTTTTCAAAACAGATGTTTTTCACGTTGATTTGGTGAAGATCACAGAAACATTTACCGGCTCAATAGAGGCTTCCACAAACGAAAAAACACCAGCGACAAACACTCGGTCTGAATTATCAACTGAGGAAATAGTACGCGTGGCAAGCCCTGCTGTGTTAAGGCTGAGCACTTCTGATGGCTTTGGGACAGGCTTTTTAGTAACCAGAACGGGAGTTATCGTGACCAATCGACATGTGGTTGGAAGATATTCGAGCTTAAAAGCAAATGCGACTTCAGGTGAAGAATTTGAAGCCGTAGTTTTGTATGTTGATCCCAACCTTGATTTGGCGCTTCTCAAGGTTGATGGCAAAAATCTTCCCTATCTTCGGTTGGCCGCTCCATCAAGCGTTCGCGTAGGACAGTCTGTTGTCGCAATAGGCAATCCAGGAATGGGGCTTTCAAGCACTATCACAAAAGGAATTGTTAGTGCGATTGGTAAAGTTGACCAGTTAAGTAATTCGAGCGGAGCGCCTCTTCACGAATTGCGTACCCGATTCTTCGGAGATGCTACTTGGATTCAAACAGATGCGGCAATAAATGGCGGCAATAGCGGTGGGCCATTGCTAAATGCTTGGGGTGAGGTTGTTGGAGTAAACACAATGAGCGCAAATGGAAAAGAAGGGATCAACTTCGCTGTTAGCTCCGGGGATTTATTGAATCTCCTGGCACGGTTTTATCCGAATACTTCCACACAAAGTGCCCCACCAAAGCCAATTGCCCAAGCAAGCGTCGAAGCAAAAGAGGCAGGAACGGTCAGCATATCCTCCGATCCTGACGGCGCGGAGATATTTGTTGACGGGAAGTTCGTCGGAAATGCCCCAGCAACTTTGAAGCTTTCACCTGGCGCACACAAGATCACCGTTAAAGCCACAGGGCGTTCGGATTGGGCGCGCGAATTGGAAGTGCTCAAAGACAGCCAGGTCAACTTGAAAGCTGTCTTGCCAGTTCAAGGCAAGCAGTGAAACGCCAATTCTCGTCCCGTAGAAAGTTGTACTTCAATGCATCCCCACACTTCTTCACTCCGACACTGCCACGTATGCGGAAAACAGACCAGGCCTGGCTTTCTCTTCTGCCCGCAATGTGGAACCGAATTGCCGACTGACGCTTCCGTTCTGCAACAGGCGTCAACACAGAGGCGCGCGAACAGAATCTCAAACACAACGATTGGTTTGATTGCATTGGGGATGCTGGTTTTTAGCATCTTGCTCTCGGTCATCACGCCAACCAATCAACAGGATTTTAGACAATCCACAACGCCAGACGGCTTTCCATCGGTTCTTGCTGAGCCGTCGCCAACGGCGGAAATCAGCCAGCCGAAGCCGGGGCAAAAAGCCAAAGCCTCTCAAACCAAACCAGCGCCAAGAGCAAAGAAGGAAGAGGTTGTCACCGATTTGCCTGAGCGTATTGTCACGGATTCACCGACAACCACCAGACGAAGCGGCTTCCTGACCGGGCCGCGTGGCGGTTGTTATTACATCAATCGTAATGGCAACAAGACCTATGTGGACAGGAGTCTTTGTGGCTCGTCGGACTCTTACCGTAGCTCAGCCTTCAGTCGAAGCGGTTACATCACTGGGCCGCGCGGCGGCTGCTACTACATCAATGGGAACGGAAACAAAACGTACGTGGATCGTAGTTTGTGCCGCTGACTTGTCGGCGGATTCGGCTTCAGATTGATGGGCGTTTTGAATTTCCTGCACGTGTGCGGTTTATTCTGAAAATCGAAATTCGCGCACACGTGCGGAAAATAGCCTAAGCATTGCAATTAATGGACTTGCTTATTCGGCGGATTCTGTGCGCGAAAAACGAATTGCGTAACCGTTTCCGGCCAGATTCGAGAGCTTCACCAGCGCGTCGGGATCGTCTAGCGTGACGTTGATGATGCTGTCGGTCAGGCGTTCGATCTGTTTGGCTTTCGGATGATCAATCTCGCTGGCAAGGGATAAGACCTCAAACAGCGCGATTGGGACTTGCATCAATTCCGTGACCTTGCCGAACGGTTCTCGACAAGAAGCTGCTGATAAGTTGTTTTTTGAACGCGGCATATCTCACCTTTCCTTTCGTAATGGATTTGAATCGTTTGTCGTCAACGCGGCTGACATAAACGGCTGGCTCCTGCTCGCCTTCTTTCCAGCGAATGCGAAACGCCCAAGTGTTTTTGCTGACCTTCACGTAATCCACGCGCATCGCCTGGCTGCCTGCTATCCGTCGCCTGCCGTGCGTTGGCGGCTTTGGTTTGGCAGCGAAGGGCAGCACGTTTGCGGGCAACGGCTTGGACGGAAAATCGTCCTTCGCTTCGGCTGGCGTCTGTTTGATTTCTGTCGGAACGATGAACGGTTGCGGTTGGGCGCGTGTTGGTGGTTCGATGCGCGCCGGTTGAGTTTCCGCCGGTGTGACCGGCGGCGGGGCAACAGGCTCAACCGGCACTATCAGTTTCCCCGTTCATCCCGTATGATTTTGCCGCCTTGCCAGATAACGCGCGGCTTTGGCGAGTAGCTCGGTGAAGCGTTGACGGTTTGTGGCGGATTCACCGGCTGAACATCGCGGCCAAACATCTTTTCCCAACTGTCCGGGATGCCGTTTCGGTTGGCGTCTTCGTGCGGTTCGGAAAATGCCGAAATGCCTATGGCGACGAAGAACAGGCCGAAGGCGATCAGGGCAGGCCAGACGTAAATGCCGCCGTTCATGTAGCCTTCACCTAGAAACGTCGTCGGCTTGATCTGGCTGGCCTGTTCAACGATGGCCGTTGTGTTCGCCGTGTCGGACTGCGTTGGTTGCGGCGGAGTGCTGCCTGGCTGTGCGGGCGCTGAAGTAGTGCCAGCTTTCAAAGTTCGACTTGCCAGCGTGGTTGAGCCGGTTTGCTTTTTGATAGCGGCGGCGGCTTCTCCATCGGCTTTGATTCGCGCAGCTTCGGTTTCGGCGTTCGCTTCGCCTTGCGCTTTGATGGCTTCGGCATTCGCCTTACCTTGAGCTTCAATCAGTTTGGTTTGCACATCAACGGCGGTTTGGACGGCGTGCGTTTGCTGTGATGTGCTGGATTCAAGCTGCAAGACAGCGCCCGCGTGGACGATCATCATCGCGGCAATGACGCCTTCGGCGACGTAACACCACACTTTCAGCGGAACGTGCTTGGCGTAGAAGTGCCAGAGCGCCAAGCCGACAGCGATTACGTCCACCAGCGCCAGACCAGCTTTGGCAAGCCATTGGTAATTGCTGACGATCTTTTCGTAATGTCCCCACAGAACAGCGGTTGAGAAGAGGATGAGCAATCCGAGAACGACGAAGCCGAAGATTGCCCGTTGATGACGGAAGGCGAGTTTGACTGCCATATTTGTTTTGTCCTTTCTTGTCGGAAAGGCCGGAAGCTGAGAGAATCAAATCACGCGACCTGTCTTCCAGCTTCTGTCTGTTGGATAGTTTCAAAGGGCTTGTCGGTGTTCACGCAACGGCAAGCCCTTCGCGTTTGTGGGCGTCAGGGAGAAAAATCTTTTCTGTTTCTGTTTTGAGTCGAAACGAGTGGAAAATCAGTTTGGGGCTGAAAGTCGGCAAAAATGCTGGTTTGCTTGTTGTATGTGTTGCGAAATGTGTTACAAGGGGCGGAAATAGAAAAAGGACTTAGCATTGAAAACGATGCTAAGTCCTTTGAAATGAGTGATGGGCTTGGCTGGACTCGAACCAGCGGCCTACTGCTTAGGAGTCTCGGCCAGCATACTTTCTCAACACTTCTCAAGCTTTCTGAAAATTGGTAAAATGCAGTGGGAAAAGCACTTAATGCTTTCCTGAAATGTCTCAAAGTACCTGGAACTGTCAGGGCAATGTGGCATTCAATGTGGCATTAAGTGGCCTACTGCTTTTTTACAAAGGAGAGCTTGAGTATGGGCAAGGAACGAAGCGGAAGTATCAAGTTTGATGAAGCGCGCGGCGTCTTTATCGTCCGGGTGACTTACACAAACGAGCAGGGAAAGCGGAAAGACATCCGCCGCAATCTGGAAAACAAGACCGAAGCCAACCGCGAATTGAAGCGATTGCTCCGCAACCTGGACGATCACGGCGGACGCATCGTAGACGGCGCGCGGATGACGTTCGATGAACTGGCCAGCCTCTACGCCGAAAAGAAACTGGTCGCGCCAACCTACAAAGGCGAAACTCGCATTGCCGGAATGCGTTCCTGGCGAAATCAGCGAGGTTTCCTCAAAAATCTTCAGTCATATTTCGGACGACAACGCATTCAATCCATCACACACGCCGACATCGAAACCTACCGAGCGGCGCGACTTCAGGAAAAAACAGCACACGGCAAAGAGCGCGGCATCACCGGCGTCAATCGTGAACTGGCTTTGTTGCGCGCGATTTTGAACCACGCGCGGCGCAATGGCTGGCTGGTTCGCAATCCGTTTGAACAAGGCGACTCGCTTATCAGTCACGCCGACGAAAATCGCCGTGACCGCATTCTGACGCCGGATGAAGAAATTCGGCTGTTGAGCGTTTGCGACGATTTTCGTCGTCGGCATCTGCGCCCGATCATCATCGCGGCCATTGATACCGGTATGCGCTTCGGCGAATTGAAGTCGTTGCGCTGGTCAGACGTGGATTTAGGCGAGAACCTGATTCGCGTTCGCAAAACCACCACAAAAACCTGGGAAGCGCGAACCATCGGAATGACCGCGCGATTGCGCGAAGAACTTCAACACCTTTGGGACATCGGAACCAGCGATGTTTCGGAATCGGTCTTCGGCATCAAAAATCACGTCAAAACATCCTTCACGACGGCGCGTAATCTTGCCGGAATCGAAGACCTGCATTTTCACGATCTGCGACACACGGCGACAACGCGAATGATTCAAGCCGGAATGCCGCCGATGGAAGTGATGAAGATCACCGGCCATAAACAGATGAGCACGTTTTTGCGATACCTGAACACAGACCACCAAACCGCGCGACGTGCGGCGGAGGCGCTGGATACCTTGTACGCCCCAAAGCTGCCGCCAGAACCGCCAGCGGTAACGGTGTATGTGAATTGACAAGGCTTTCGGCTCGCTACTGCGGCCTCATGAACCACAGGACAAGCGCAGTTCCTTGATGCGCGCGAGCCGAATCATTTCAAGGGGGCTGACAAGGAGGCCAAATGCAAGATGAGAGTCGTCCATTCATTGATTTGCTATTTGAAGAAGCCAAATTGGTACTGGAAAAAGTAGAAAGCGCGGGGCCGGGTAACTCTGACCCAACATACATTGCAAGAACTTTCCATCGTATGGCTGAGGCCTGGTTACAGAAAACATCCCCAGAGAGTTTATCGGATTATGATGTGAACGCTGTTGCACAAACAGCCGAAGAGTATTTCAAAAAGTGCAATCCATTCTTTGGCAAATTTCCAATGGCTTATTTGATGGCCCACATGTTGGCCATCTCTCTACAACACGCTTTTCAGGAAGAAAGCAGAAAAATTGTTTTTCCAGTCTGGGATTACTTCAACAACCCACGCATCAAAAAAGATGAATTTGATGATTACGATAGCGGCTATGACCCATTAGCCTTGCATAAGTTCACTCAGCGAATTTTAGGGAAAGCGGTGCTCAGAGTTCGCGGCGACGATAATGAAATCCTTGATGCTCTACGTGAGTTCAATGAAGCCAAATTTCCCATCGTTTCAACAAGAGAGGAATTTGTTAAAAGCTTGTCTGATTTACCTGCTGAACTTGCAGAATGGAATGTTTCTAGGTTCGATCAGGCTTTAGCTGCCCAGCCAAAACAAACGCCTGAAGTAGTTGCTCAACTTTTGTTCAAAATTAGAGCACAGTTGGTTCATGACTATACCATCATGATTTTCCAAGGATTTAGAGAATTAGGGGATCACGGAATTCGGTGTGGGATTTCAGCCACTCTATTTTTGGCAGCACTCTATGCAAAGTCCAGTTATGCCCTGGCAATAGGCGCAACCGAAAAAATTATTGCTCAATCTCGCCCTTCCTTAACTGAAGTGAAAAAGATGGTGGCTGGGTATTTTGCTGATTGGCTGACTCAACCATTAGCCACAAGACCGCGAGAAGGCAAGCAACCCGACTATGAACTTTTCGATTTGGACAAACATTTTCAATGCGTGAAACCATTAGTTGATAAAGCGAAGAAGTGTTACACCAAAAATAAGGATGAAGACAATTGGCGAGAGCTAGTTAAAGCGACAGTGCCAGATTTACCCAATGATCTAGTTGAAAGGTTGGGATCAAGAATTAATGAACGTGAAAATCAGCCACGCTCAATAGCTCTGGAATGGGCGGCCAGAATTAGCGGCACAAATGAAGAGTATCCCCCAAATTACTATGACGTCGAGTATTTAGGTAGAAAGCAGCTCAAACAAAAACAACGTTGAATTTTGAGAAATTCCAGACTGTAGAAGTTGCAAAATAGAGACTTTGAATTTTTGAAAACAAAGGTCACGAAAATTGTGAAAGTTGACGACTTCAGAAAAAAGAAATTGAAGGTCGGAATTGCCAAGCGTAGAACGCTCCTGACGTAAACAGAGAGGGCGAGCAACCGCGTAGTTCTCAGGCCGCACGGTCTCGCCCTTAACCCGAAACATCATTTCAGGCTACCTTCGCCAAGCGTTGATGGCCTGGGAAAGGACTTTTCAATTATGGCCGAAGAAATTATCGAAGCCAACCTGCACAAGAAACCTATCGAGGAACGCGCTGCCTATTCAAAGCGCGAAGCTGGGCTTATTTCTGGCACTTCCGAATCCACAATTCATCGAGCAATCAAAGCGCGTCGGCTCAAAGCCGCATTTATTGGGCGACGTGTCGTCATTCGTGGCGCTGCGTTGCTTCGATGGTTACAGGAATGCGAAGAAGGAGGGTTGGTATGAACCAAAAACACGAAAGGCCGCCAGTGGTTGCACCCGCTGACGACCTGATAAATCAATGTGATTTAAGCGAAACGAAGTTTGCCACAACTGCGCGTCAGGTCGCAATGAAAAATTTGGAAGAGCCAAAGGCAAACGCTTCGGAAACTGAAACCAAAAGTGAGGAAAGATGGGCGAAAACAAGACTTGAGTTTGCTCAACACTACCTGGGCAGAGGCTACACGCCTCTGCCCATTCCGCTCAAAGAAAAGAATCCGGGCTTCAAGGGTTGGCAGAGATACCAGCCGGTCAATGGACAGCTTGAGCGCGATTTCAGCGACGAAGGCAACATCGGGTTGCTGCTAGGCAAGCCGTCGGGCTGGCTGATTGACGTTGATCTGGATTGGCCGGAAGCGCAAAAGCTCGCGCCGTTGTTCCTGCCCGAAACGCCAGCCAAAAGCGGGCGTGAATCCGCTCCGCTCTCGCATTACTGGTATTGCTGCGAAACCAGCACGAAAAAATTCAGTGATCCCACCAAGCCGGACGGCGACGACCAGCGCGCGATGATTGTCGAGCTTCGGTCAACGGGGTTGCAGACGGTTGTCGAGCCGAGCATCCATCCTTCGGGCGAGCGGTACATCTGGCAAGGTGAACTGACGCCAGCGCAAGTTGACGCTGACGGGCTTCAACGCGCGCTGGCTCGGCTGGCTGCCTGTTCGTTGATTGCTCGTCACTGGCCAAACGGTCGCCGACACGATGCGGCGCTGGCGCTGGCCGGTGCGCTGTTTCGCAACTCCTGGACGCGCGCCGATGTCGAGCAGTTCATCCTGTCTGCGGCAAAGGTGGCAGGCGATGAGGAAATCGAAGACCGCGCTCGCGCCATTGCCGATACGGAAGAAAAGCTCCGCAGAGGCGAGCACGTGACAGGCTTGCCAACCTTGTCGGAGTTCATCGGCGAAAAGACCGTCATCGCGTTGGCCAAATGGTTGGGACTGACAGCGCGCAGCGAGTCGAAAGACATAAATCCATCTGAAGCGACAAGCAATCAGTCCCAAGAGCCGGTTGCCTGCCCATACAAAGCCAATGGCATCGGGCTAGTCTGGCTGAAACCAGTCGCAACGAAAGACGGCGCAGCGCAACCGCTCGCCATTCAGCTTACTAACTTCACAGCCGAAATCATTAGTGAGGTATGCCGCGACGATGGCGCAGAACAGACGCGAGTTTATGAAATCTCGGCGTCGCTCGCGGGCGAAACCACATCATGCAAGGGCATAGTTGTCGCCGAAGAGTTTGGCTTGTTGAAATGGCCTGCCACGATTTTGGGCGCAAAGGCTGTCATCTTTCCCGGCAAAAAAGAGCATACCGGCGTGGCGATTCAACTGCTGTCGCATAAGACCAAAAGCCGCCGTGTTGTAGCTCATACCGGTTGGCGCAACGACGGCGATGTCTGGCGCTATTACCACGCGGCGGGCGCAATTGGCCCAGAAGGATTGATTGATGCCGAAGTTGATCTGCCATCCGCGCTGGCGGCTTACTCATTGCCTGCGCCACCGTCGGGCGATGCGCTGACGGATGCAGTTGCGGCAGTCATTGGGCTGGCCGGTGTGGGGCCGGATGATGTGATGCTGACCGCGCTCGGCGCAGTATGGGCAAGCGTGCTGACAGGTGCAGATTTTTCAATCTATCTGGCTGGGCGCACAGGCAGCGGGAAAAGTGTTTTGACCGCACTTTTTCTGTCGCTATTCGGCTCCGGTTTTGACTTCAACGCACTGCCCGCGTCGTGGTCTTCGACTGGCAACAGTCTGGAATCGTTGGCTCATGCTGCGAAGGATTGCGTGCTCGCGGTTGACGATTTTTGCCCGCATGGATCGGCGGCGGATCAAGCTCGATTGCAAGCGGCGGCGGATCGAATCTTTCGCGCGCAAGGCAATCACTCCGGGCGCTTACGTTGCCGGACGGATGGCACGGTCAGGGCTGTCAAACCGCCTCGTGGGTTGATCTTCTCGACCGGCGAAGACATCCCACACGGCCAGAGCCTACGTGCTCGAACGTTGATCCGCGAAGTCATCAGAGAAGCGTTGGACTGGCCAGCCATCACCAAAGCGCAAGCAATCGCGCGGAAAGGCGTTTACGCGCAAGCGATGGCCGCTTTTCTCCAATGGCTGGCGACTGGCGACCGCATCGAAAAGCTGCGAGCATCTGCGACTGATGAACTTTCAGGCTGGCGCGAAGAATGGGCGACGCGCGGTCTGAGCGGACACAAGCGCAATGCGTCAACGTTGGCTCAATTGGCGCGCGCCTGGTATTGCTGGCTTGGTTTTGCCTGTGAAGTCGGAGCCATCACGACCGAAGAAAGCAAAGAGCTTTGGCGGCGCGTGTGGGCTGCGCTGGATGCGGCGGGCAAAGGGCAGGATCAATATCAGGCGAGCGAGAATCCAGCTTCTCGCTTCATCGAATTGATTCAGGCTGCTCTGTCCAGCGGCAAGGCTCATCTGGCGGCGACGGACGGTGGCAAGCCGGACTCTGCCGACGCGCAAGCTTATGGTTGGCGGGATGGGGAACCGTTAGGCGAACGAATCGGTTGGCTTGATGGCGATGACCTGTATTTGCAGCCGGACACTGCCTATTCGTTGGCGCAACGAATGGTATCGGGTGGCGAGGGGCTGACCATATCGAGCCAGACGCTTTGGAAGCGACTCAACGAAGCCGGGCTGCTGGCTTCGACTGATACGGCGCGAAACACGAACAAAGTCCGCCGAACCATCGCCGGAAAACTCAATCCGGTGATTCATCTGCGGGCTGAAATTTTCGCCGGGTAGGGTCTAGTGGAGAAAACCCGACAAACCCGACATTTGGGCAAAAACGGCTTCAATGTCGGTTTTTCGTTGTCGGGTTTTTCGGGAAATCTGGCGAAAATGCCAAAAACTCAGCCGGAGAAGCCAAGTTGACTCAATGGTTTATCGGTCAATGTCGGTTTTGTCGGGTTTTCTCCACATAAGAGCGGTCTGGAAGAAATTCCGGTGTTTCGTTGTCGGGTAGGCTTCAAAAACCCGACAACAAAACCCGACAAGGAGGCCGGAAAAAAGATGTTTGCGAGTTTCAGGAGGTAACGAAGCATATCGAAACAAAATTTGAAAATTTGTTACCCAAGACATTGCCCGGAGCGGTCTGCGCGCAGATGGTGCGGTGTGGAAAGCCTTCGTGTAAGTGTGCCCGTGGAGAGCTTCACGGGCCGTACTTTTATCGGTTCGTTTGGGAAGGCGGCAAACAGCGCAAATGCTATGTGCGAAAGGAAGAGCTTCAACAGATTCGCGCGGCCTGTGCTGCGTACAAAAACGAAGTAAGAATGCGGCGCAGTCAACGAAAGACGGACAAGCTCTCGATTCGTGCTTTGCTGGATGACATCGAAGAGTTCGAGAAACTGATTGCACAATTGAAAGGGGGATAAATGAAAGCGGAAAAGCCACGAAAGAAAACCAGATCGTCAGCTAGGGCAAAAACAAATTCCAAGAAGCAGTCGGCAGCTTCGCCAAAGCCAGCCGCCGAAATCGCCAAACAAGAATCGGTGCCATCGTTGAACCTGGCCGAATTGCTCAAAGATCAGCCGGTGTACGTCAATTCGATTGCGGCGGGGTTGTTGGGATTCGAGCAAGGCTCCGTTTTGCGGGAATTACAAAAAGCTCGCCAAGGAATAATTCGCTTTTATATGAGCGAGTCGGGCGGGAATCATCCGGCTGATGAAGCCGTCAAACTGGTCAATGAGTACGATAATGCGGAGTCGGCAGAGCGCAATCTTCGTCATGTGCTGTCGGAATCCGTGGATCAGGTTTCGTGGTACGGACTGGAACGGCTCTACAATAAATTGCCACAACTCGCCAAACAAATCTGGCAACTGATTCAAATCGAAGCGCGCAAGGAACTGGAAAGTGGCAACCGAATGGCCGCTACGCTGGAAACTTTGGAATGGCAGCGTGACGCCTGGCATCGGGCGCAGTTTCTGGCGATTCGCAATGGCTTTGTCGCGGACTGGAAACCCAAAGGGGCCATTGAACTTTCGATGATTGATATGTTGGCGCAAGCGTTCAGCGAGTACATGTTTTGGAGCAAAGAAGTTCACACGCGCTCTACGTCGGATGCCAAACTGCTGTATTCCCGCGAAGAAGAACGGCGCATTGAACAGGCTCGCGGGCATTGGCTGCCGCCACGAGTTTGCGAGCAAGATGCAGTCGAACACGCGATGCAAATGATGGATCGGTACAATCGGCTTTACTTGCGAACATTGCGGCAACTGCGCGATCTGCGCCGATATTCGACGCCAGTGACGATCAACAATCCTCAGCAGGTGAACATCGCCACTGAAGGCGGGCAACAAGTGAACGCCCTCAACGTAGAATCTTCACGGGCATAGAAACCGCTTCGGGCGAATCGCCACCCCGGCTGAGCGGCTACGCGGGAGCAACCGTGAAGCCAGAGCTTCGGCTTTGCATTCGCTCACAGAAAAAGCCGCTCAAGCTGTGATGGCCTGAGCGGCTTTGGTTTTAATTCCCTTCGATTTCCTTCCTTGTCTTTTCCCGCATCGCCTTCAATTTGTCTTTGTGCTGGTTTTCGATTTCAGGCGGCAGCTTGGTTTTGTCGTCAATTATTGCCGTTGATACTTGCCCCCAAGTCAGATCAGGGGCAACGCTCAGGTCGGCACCTCTCAGGTTGGCATTGCTCAGATTGGCACCAAGCAGGAGGACACCGACAAGGTTGGCACCGAAAAGGTTCGCATCGCTCAGGTTGGCACCGACAAGGAAGGCACCGAAAAGGTTCGCGCTGGAAATGTTCGCACCGAAAAGGTTCGCATTACTCAGCCTGGCACCGCTCAGGTCGGCAAAGAAAAGTTCCGCATTGCTCAAGTCGACAAAGCTCAGGTCGGCAAAGCTCAGGTTAGTATCGAAGAGAACGACACCGCTCAGGTTGGCACCTCTCAGATTAGCACCGCTCAGATTTAGGCTACTCAAATCAATTTCGTTTTTCTTGCCAGAGGCTTTACGCCGCCCAATGACTGTTAGGATGGCTTGGATGTCTGTCAGAGGCTTGGGCACTGGAGGCTCTTCTTTGGGAGTTATCTTTTGAGAAGATGTTTTCTGTGAAGACTCAGGCTTTTTAGCACGCGCATTCTCTCTGACGTAAGCGGTCAGAACTTCCATGATTGTCCAATGGTCTTTCTCTGAATCATTCGCTATGCGTTCAAGCGCATAGATGCCACCAAGCCGGACTTCCAGCTTGTCTTTATCGCCAAGCTGAGTGATTGCTTTTGTGAAGCGGTCTGTGATTTGCCCTTCTTGTGTCAGCCTGCTTGTGATGGCGAGATTCGCGCCGGTGAGAATCAAGCTGACAATGACAATGAAGCCGCCGATGATTTGCGAGAGCGTCTTGCGAGCTTCGTTCTCGATTGTGAACAGTTCCGAGGGCTTCAGCGAACTTTGCAGCGTGTAAAGTGAGCCGTCTTCATCTACTTCCAATTTGTCAGCTAAACGTTTCTTTTCAGGTTTTTGCAACGCCTGAGCTTGCCGTTTGGGAACGATTTGCAGCACAAACCAGATGAGTGTCATCAACAGCAAGGCAATGATGACTACGCTTGAGTAATACCAAACCGGCGGCAAATCGGAGATGGAAAAGGCTGCATACTTGGCCGAGAGCGTTGCCCACGGAACGAATTTCCAGAGCAAAGCGGCTGTGATGATTGCCAAAGCGGACAGCACGACAAGACGGATTCTCTTTTTCATAGACACCCCTGTTGAGCTTGGATTGGTTACAGCTTGAGAACGGCGGGAATGTACGGCATTCGGTGAAGGCGTGGCTAGAAGAAAAAGCCGCCTGACGATTGCCAGACGGCTTTTTGTTGTGTCGGCTTCCCTGCTCTTATGATTTTTCTTCCGCCTTCAAATCGCGCAATAGCCGGTCAAACGCCGCTTCAAATGAGTCGTGGTCTTTCCAGTTGCTGAAATCCGGGATGAAGTATTCGCGCACTTCAACGGCCAGGTCTTTGCCGGTGTCGGCATCGAAGCAACGCCATTTCTTGATGGTGTCGAAATCGGTGATGCGAATTGGGAAAAGTTTTCTTCTGCCTTCGCGCTTCTCTGTTTCGATGGCTTTGCGGATTTCTGTTTCTACCCAACCGCTTTTCAAACTCTCTTCAGAAAGAATCAGCAACAGCCGGTCGTGAAGCTGGATGGCGCGTTCAAGCTGGTCATAAAGCTTCTCTCCACCTTTGACATCTTCGGGCGAAAACCAGACGCGGGCTTTTGCGTCGCGCAATCGTGAATGTAGGCGCTGAGCGAACTCAACATCTTTCGTGCTGTGACTGATGAAACACGAGTAAAGCTGGAAAGGTTGAACGGAACCAACCAGCGAAGGAATAAAGCGAATAAAGTTTTCATCCACACCACAGCCGCGCAAAAACTCTTCAGGAATCTTCCCTTGTGATTTATAGATGGTGTCTATGCCGATGGTTGACGGGCCGGCATGATTGCAAAACTCAAGCCCTTTTGTTTGGCTTAGGTCTACATTGGCAAAGGCTGTGCCCCACAGGTGGGCAAGGCTCAGGTCGGCACCGCTCAGGAAGGCAGCGCGCAGGTCGGCACCGAACAGGTTGGCATTGCTCAGGTCGGCATCGCGCAGGTTGGCATAGCGCAGGTTGGCATTGCTCAGGTCGGCATTGCGCAGGTCGGCATTGCGCAGGTCGGCACCGTACAGTTCAGGCATTATTTCTTGATTTTCTTCCCGCCATTGATTCCATTTCTCAACACCTTGCTTGAGTATTTCGAGATGCTCATAGTTTGCCATAGCTGTTTGCTCCAATTGCTGAGATTCGCGCCGGGCGGATTCTCGCTCAGATTGGCGCGGGTGAAAAGGAAATGACGGCTGGAAAGGTCGGAATCTGCCTTCGTTTGCGGCTAGCCGCAGATGACGGAAATCGAAGCCGAAAACCTTCCCTTTTGCGGCTAGCCGCAGAAAGCCAATAAGCCAATCAATTTCCTTGACTTACGTGAGTCGAGCAAACAAAATTATCTTGATAAGGGTTTCTCTCAGGTTTGTGTATTGCCCCGGCTGAATCATTCAAATACTCTCTGATGTTCATAATCAATCAAGACAAAGCCTGCCTTATAAATCAGGCGGGAAGGGCTTACCTGAATTAAGCTATGACCGAGCAAGAAATCGAACAATTACTGATCGAAAAGCTGGGCGAACTCAAATATACCTATCGCCCAGACATCCGCGACCGTGCCGCGCTGGATAAGAACTTCCGCGAGAAATTCGAGGCACTGAACCGCGTCCATCTGACCGACAGTGAATTTCACCGGCTACTGGAAGAAATCATCACCCCGGATGTTTTCGCCGCCGCTCGTCATTTGCGCGAACGCAACAGTTTTGAACGTGACGACGGCACGCCGCTTTATTACACGTTGGTCAATATCAAAGACTGGTGCAAGAACAGTTTCGAGGTCGTCAATCAGCTTCGTATCAACACCGAAAACAGCCATCATCGGTATGACGTAATGTTGCTCATCAACGGCGTGCCGGTGGCGCAAATTGAATTGAAAACGCTGACCATCACCCCGCGCCGCGCGATGGAACAGATCGTGGATTACAAGAACGACCCCGGCAACGGCTACACAAAAACGTTGCTGTGTTTCGTGCAACTGTTCATCGTCAGCAATCGCACTGACACTTGGTATTTTGCCAACAACAACAATCGTCATTTCAGCTTCAACGCCGACGAACGCTTTTTGCCGCTTTATCAATTCGCCAGCCCGGACAATACCAAAATCACGCATCTGGACAGCTTCGCCGAAACCTTCCTCGCCAAGTGCGCGCTCAGCGAAATGATTAGCCGGTATATGGTTCTGGTAGCCAGCGAACAGAAATTGCTGATGATGCGGCCTTATCAAATTTATGCCGTAAAGAATATCGTCGCGTGCATTCATCAGAAAACAGGCAATGGTTATATCTGGCACACGACGGGCAGCGGCAAAACTCTCACGTCATTCAAGGCTTCGACCTTGCTCAAAGACAATCCTGACATTGATAAATGCCTGTTTGTCGTAGACCGCAAAGACCTCGACCGCCAGACGCGCGAAGAGTTCAATAAATTTCAGGAAGGTTGCGTTGAGGAAAACACAAATACCGAAACGCTTGTGCAACGGCTGCTTTCAGACAATTACGCCGACAAAGTAATTGTCACCACTATTCAGAAATTGGGGCTGGCGCTGGATGGCGGCAACAAACGCAATTACAAAGAACGCCTCGAACCGCTGCGCAATCAGCGCATGGTGTTTATCTTTGACGAATGCCACCGTTCGCAATTTGGTGAGAATCACAAAGCCATCAAGGAATTTTTCCCCAACGCACAACTCTTCGGCTTTACCGGAACGCCGATTTTTGAGGAAAACGCCAACTATCAAAAGATCGAAGGCGAGCAGGCTTCACTCAAAACCACGCAGGACATTTTTCAGCAGCAACTACACGCTTACACCATCACGCACGCCATCGAAGACCGCAACGTGCTGCGCTTTCACGTGGACTATTACAAGCCCGAAGGTAAAACACAGCCCAAGCCGGGCGAAGCGTTAGCCAAGCGGGCCATTGTCGAAGCCATCCTGGCCAAACACGATGCCGCCACCAACGGGCGCAAGTTCAATGCGATTCTGGCGACGGCTTCGATCAATGACGCGATTGAATATCACACGCTGTTCAAGACCGTTCAGGATGAAAAACAAACCGCACAGCCTGATTACAAACCGCTGAACATCGCCTGCGTTTTCTCGCCGCCCGCCGAAGGCAATAAGGACGTGCAACAGATTCAGGAAGATTTGCCGCAGGAGAAAGCCGACAACGAAAAGGAACCAGAGGAAAAGAAAAAGGCGCTCAAGGCCATCATTGCCGCTTATAACGAACGCTATCGCACGAATCATCGCATTGACGAATTTGATTTGTACTATCAGGACGTGCAAAAGCGCATCAAGGATCAGCAATATCCCAATCAGGATTTGCCGCACACTGAGAAAATTGATCTCACCATCGTCGTGGATATGTTGCTGACCGGCTTTGATTCCAAATATCTCAACACGCTTTACGTTGATAAGAACCTAAAATATCACGGCTTGATTCAGGCGTTTTCGCGCACCAATCGCGTGCTGAACGACACCAAGCCTTACGGCAACATTCTCGACTTTCGCCAACAACAGCAGGCCGTAGACGACGCCATCAAACTTTTTTCCGGCGAGTTTCAGGAACGAGCCAAAGAAATCTGGCTGGTGGAAAAAGCGCCCGTCGTCATCACCAAGCTGCAAACCGCTGTGCAAAATCTGGGCGCGTTTATGCAATCGCAGGGGCTGGAAAATAAACCCGCCGACGTGCCCAAGCTCAAAGGCGATGCTGCGCGCAGTTTATTCATCAACCTGTTCAAAGACGTGCAGCGCCTCAAGACCCAGCTTGACCAGTACACCGATTTGACCGACGAACATAAAGCCACCATCGAACAGGTGTTGCCCGAAGTTCAGTTGCGGGGCTTCAAGGGCGTCTACCTCGACACCGCGCAGCGCCTGAAAGCCAAACAGGACAAGGGCAAAGACACCACGCCCGAAGTGCAACAACTCGATTTTGAATTCGTGCTCTTTGCTTCGGCGGTGATTGATTACGATTACATCATGGCGCTGATTGCGGATTACGCGCAGGCCACGCCCGGCAAACAAAAGATGACCCGCGACGAATTGATCGGCTTGATTCAGTCTGATGCCAAGTTCATGGATGAACACGAAGACATTGCCGATTACATCAACACGCTGCAAGCAGGCAAGCGGCTGGATGAAAACGCCATTCGCGCGGGCTATCAACAATTCAAGGACGAAAAGAATGCGCGCCAACTTGCTGAACTGGCCGCGCAGCACGGACTGGAGGCCGCCGCGTTGCAAGCGTTCGTGAACACCACCATGCGCCGGATGATTTTTGACGGCGAACAACTCAGCGAATTACTCGCCCCGCTCGACCTCGGCTGGAAAGCCCGCGCCCAGAAGGAACAGGACTTGGTGAACGACCTGATACCCCTCTTGCACAAACTCGCCCAGGGACGCGAGATTTCAGGATTGAAGGTGTATGAGCAATAACGTGTCAGAGAAAACCAAGCAGACAGCAACTGAACAAGCATTGACCCCCAAGCTGCGCTTTCCTGAGTTTCGGGATGCAGGAGATTGGGAAGTTAAGCTACTTGGGAAGACTTGCGATGTTCTTAATAATCGCAGAAAGCCAATTACTGGCAGCGATAGAGTTAGCGGCCCTTATCCGTACTATGGCGCAAGTGGAATTGTTGACTATGTGAATGACTTCATCTTTGCTGAGAGGCTTTTGCTAATCGGTGAAGACGGCGCAAAGTGGGGGGCTTACGAAAAGACCGCTTTTATCGTTGAAGGCAAGTATTGGGTAAATAACCACGCCCATGTATTAAAGCCGATAGGGGTCAATGACACGCTTCTTGAGAACTATCTGACGATGTTGGACTTGGGCCCGTTCATTACAGGTGCTGCGCCACCGAAATTGACTCTCGGAAAGCTAAAAGAAGTCCCCATTCCGGTTCCGTCGCTCAGAGAAGAACAACAAAAAATTGCCGACTGCCTTTCTTCCCTCGACGAACTGATTACCGCCGAAGCCCAAAAGCTCGACACGCTCAGAGCCTATAAAAAAGGGCTGATGCAGCAGCTTTTCCCCTCCGAAGGCGGAACCCTGCCCAAGCTGCGCTTTCCTGAGTTTCGGGATGCGGGGGCGTGGGAGAGCAAGTTTATAAGTGACGTGGTTAAGAGTGTCCAAACTGGAAAACTTGATGCCAATGCGATGGTAGAAGATGGGCAGTACAGGTTTTACACTTGCGCCAAAAACTACTACAGAATAAATGACTACGCCTTTGATGGAGAAGCATTGTTAATAGCTGGGAACGGCGCTTATCTTGGTTACATACATCATTACATAGGGAAGTTTAACGCATACCAAAGAACTTATGTTCTCCAGGACTTCAATATCAATGTTGCGTTCCTAAAGTATTATTTAGAGCGCAATTTGCCATATAGGATTTCTTTAGAAAAAAAAGACGGAAATACTCCTTATATTGTTTTATCTACAATTACGGAGATGCCACTTTCGATTCCAAGAGATGACGGGGAACAACAAAAAATTGCCGACTGCCTTTCTTCTCTCGACGAACTCATTGCCGCGCAAACGCAAAAACTCGAACTGCTCAAGGAGCATAAAAAAGGGCTGATGCAACAGCTTTTCCCTGCGCTGGATGAGGTAAATGCATGAGCACTTTCGCCAATCTGGATGCTCTGGCCGCACACCTGCGCAACGAGCTAGGCAACAAAAAGTATGTGCTGCTTTACGCCTACAACGGCACGGGCAAGACGCGCCTGTCCATGGCCTTCAAGCAAATCGGCAGACAAGGCGACGAACGGGATACGCTTTATTTCAACGCCTTCACCGAAGACCTCTTTACCTGGGATAACGATCTGGATGGCGACAGCGAACGAGTGCTGAAAATCAATTCTGACTCCCGGTTTTTTGACGGGCTGGCAGAAATGGAAATGGATAACCGCATCCGACCGTTTTTGCATCGTTACGCTGATTTCGATTTCAGGATTGATACGGATAACTGGGCGGTGCGTTTCTCTCGCACGGTTGGCGCTGAAACCTTTGACAACATCAAAGTATCACGCGGCGAGGAAACAATTTTCATCTGGTGTTTCTTTCTGGCGATTGTTCAGTTGGCGCTGGATGGAGCGGAAGCCTATCAGTGGGTCAAATACATTTACATTGATGACCCCATCTCTTCGCTGGACGAGCATAACGCCGTTATGGCTGGCAATCACATCGGGCAAATGCTCAAAAATTACAATGGCTCGCTCAAGACCGTCATCTCTTCCCACCACACGCTGTTTTTCAATGTGCTGTGCAATGAGTTAAGCAAAGCAAAAAAGTATTTTCTGAGTGGCAACAGGAAAACGGGCACTTTTGTTATTACAGATACGGGAGACACGCCGCAGCTTCATCATCTGGCACAGTTGCAGGAAATTTATGAGGTAAGGAAATCCGGCCAGATTTACACGCATCACTTCAATGCGCTGCGGAACTTGCTGGAAAAAGCCGCGATCTTTCACGGCTATAAAAGCTTTTCCGTTTGCATCAAGAAGATCGAAGACGACGATCCCGACGAAACATTTTTCGGCAGACTTCTGAATATCATCAGCCACGGGAATTATTCTTTTTACGAACCGAGAGAGATGCTGCCGGAAAACGTGGAGAACTTTGGAAAGGTGCTCAATGACTTCCTCGCTTATTACTCATTCAACCCAGAGCTTTTCCCTGAAGTAACCGAGGAAACAGAAACATAATGGCTGAACAAAATCACAAACAACTGGGCAGTGTGCTGTGGGGCATTGCCGACCAATTGCGCGGCGCGATGAACGCGGACGACTTCCGCGACTATATGCTGTCGTTCCTCTTCCTGCGCTACCTGTCAGACAATTACGAAACGGCTGCCCAAAAAGAACTCGGCAAGGATTACCCGGAAGTGCTGCCGGACGTGATGAAAACAATTGGCGCGATCACACCGCTTCAGATTTGGTACAAAGAGAATCCCAACGACGTAGCCGAATTTGAAAAACAAATGCGCCGCAAAACGCATTATGTGATTCAGCCTGAATTTCTCTGGGGCAGCATCACCGAAATGGCGCGCGTGCAAAACGATGAATTGCTGCGCACTTTGCAAAAGGGTTTTGATTACATCGAGAACGAATCCTTTGCCACGACGTTTGCCGGTCTGTTTTCTGAGATCAATCTGAACTCGGAAAAACTGGGCCGTAGCTACGCCGAACGCAATGCCAAGCTCTGCACTATCATCAAAGCCATTGCTGATGGTTTGGCGAATTTCTCCACGGATAGCGACACGCTGGGCGATGCATACGAATATCTGATCGGCCAGTTCGCCGCCGGTTCGGGCAAGAAGGCAGGCGAGTTTTATACGCCGCAACAGATTTCCAGCATCCTGTCCGGCATTGTCACGCTCGACAGCCAAGACCCGGCGACGGGCAAAAAGAAACATCTGGAAAGCGTCTTGGATTTTGCCTGCGGTTCTGGTTCGTTGTTGCTCAACGTGCGTCATCGGATGGGCGCAGGGGGCATCGGCAAAATTTACGGGCAGGAGAAAAACATCACGACGTACAACCTGGCGCGGATGAACATGCTGTTGCACGGCGTGAAAGATACCGAGTTCGAGATTTACCACGGCGACACGCTGCTGAACGAATGGGATTGGCTACGCGAAGCGAACCCAGCCAAAATGCCGAAGTTCGATGCCGTCGTAGCCAATCCGCCGTTCAGTTATCGCTGGGAACCGACAGACGCCTTGGCCGAGGATGTGCGCTTCAAAAGCTACGGCCTTGCGCCCAAATCCGCCGCAGATTTTGCCTTTTTGCTGCACGGTTTTCATTACCTGAAACCCGAAGGCGTGATGGCGATCATCCTGCCGCACGGCGTGTTGTTTCGCGGCGGCGCGGAAGAACGCATCCGCACCAAGCTGCTGAAAGACGACAACATTGACACGGTGATTGGCCTGCCCGCGAATCTGTTTTTCTCGACGGGCATTCCGGTTTGCATTCTGGTGCTGAAGAAATGCAAAAAGTTCGATGACGTGCTGTTCATCAACGCCAGCGAACATTTTGAAAAAGGCAAGCGACAAAACAAGCTGGGACAGGATCACATTGATAAGATTCTTGACACTTACCAAAACCGCAAAGAAGAAGCGCGCTATGCCCGGCGCGTCCCGATGGCAGAGATCGAAGCAAACGGCTACAACCTGAATATCTCGCGCTACATCAGCACTGCGACCGCCGAGGAAGAAATTGATTTGCAGGCCGTGAATGCAGAGATGCTGGCACTAGAACAGAAAATCACCGAGGCTAAAGACAAACACAATGACTTTCTCAGAGAACTTGGCTTGCCGCCTTTACCGTGATTCCTGGCAATTAAGCAATTGTAAAAGCCAGACTGGAAGCTTTCCGTGATTTTACAAATAAAGGCTGTCAGCTTTAGGCCGACAGCCTTTCCAGTATTACGCGGGTGCTTATTGGCGAATGAAATTCTCGACGCGGCGCACAAGCTCATTAAGCTTGTCAGCGTCCGCGCCTTCTTTTGCCGCTCGCTCTTTCAGCTTGTCGGCCACAAGCTGGGCAAAGTCGGCTAGGGTTCCACGCTTCACCTGCTGCCACTCCTTCGCATTCAAGTAACAAAGGTAAAGCTCTCGACGTTTGCCTTCGTCATCGTAATAGACCAGGCAAACTCGAAAGCCGACATCCGAAATCCGAACCCGAAACGAAGTTTGTTTGCTGCCTTTGGTTGAAGGTTTGGTCGTGGTTTTGACCGTCCACGATTCCTGTTTGCCTTTGCCGCTGGATTTGATCTGCAACCGTGCCGAAGCTGGTGACGAATTGAGCCGCGCGGCTCGGTCGTCAGGCTTTCCTTTCTTCACCTTCGGCTTTTCAGCCTTTGTGCGTTGCGGTGTTAAATCCTCAGTCAGCAAATCAGTCTGGGCTGAAATCACGCGCGCCGATGAACCGGCCAACGATGGGGCAATCGTTGGCGGTGGGGCATTCTCAACCGGCGCGCCTGTTAGTTTGGGCGTGTGTTCTCGACAACCTTTCCGCCTTGCCAGACCACGCGCGGTTTGGATTGTTCACGCGAAAGCAAGGCTTCATCTTCGGCGATTTTCTGGCGCGATTCTTCCACATCGTGAACGTCAATCTGCCCGACGATCTGCGCCGCGCGGTCAATCGCGGCTTTGCTGACCATTCGATTGATGGCGCTTTTCACTTCCGGCGAAGTCTGCGCTTCGCGGTAAGCGTTGATGATTTGCTCTCGCTGTTCGCGCTGAATGTCTCGCCATTGCGCGTTGTACTCGGATTCGGCTTCAAGCGTGGCGATGCGCTCTTGCGAATCCGGGTGAAGGTCTAACAGCCATTTCCAGAGGTACGGAACGGCGACAATGGAAAGCGGCAAGATATAACGCACGTAAAAGAGCAGCGGCGCGGGCAATTCCGGCGAACCGAACCAGCCGCCGTCAGAATATCCGATGGCGAATTGTGCCAGAGTGTTGACGGCTAAGATTCCCCAGACGGCGAACGAAGCAACGAAGCCAAGCCGCCGCTGTTCGCTTGCCTTGAAAAAGTAGAGACGGCCAAGCGTCAGGCCAATGGCCGTTCCTTCCAGCAAGATGACCGGCAACCACGAAGCCACGTCCAGCCAGTCGGCATACAGCTTTGAGCCTTTCATTCCGTTGTAAGACAGGCTGTGTGTCTGAATGGCCGTGACGACCACGCCAACCAGAATCATCAGCCAACTAATGACCATTCCTAGGCCATTGCCGGATTTTTCAACGGCATCGCTGATGCGCTTGGAGCGCGAAAGGTATTTATCGAAATCTTTCATTGCTTGCTTTCTCCCAAAGGTAGGGGAGTGCTAACCTTGCGGTGTGAACGGCTGTCAGCACTCCGTGTTGATGGTTGTCCGGGCTTGCGAGAGTTGACGCTTTCGCAAGCCCTTCACGTTTTGAGCGGAAATTGTTTCAAGCCGTTTCGCGGCAATACTCGCCATCATCGGCTTTCTTCGCGCAATAGAACTTGCCCGGCTTGCGACTGGCTTTCATCGGCGTGTGATGAACCGGGCAGACAGGCGCGCCGTTTGGCTTTACATCCGTCACAGTAACTTTTTGTGGCGGAACTGCGCCGATGGCTTTCATTCGTTCAACTATCGCTTTCAAGCTGTCCGCTTTGCCTTCGATTTTGGCGACGACAGGAAAGCCATCAAGTTCAAACGAGATTGAGAAGTGAGGAAGCTTTGCAGCTACCGGCGCGGTGGTGATGGTTTCGTTTGTTGCTGTGCTCATTGTTTTCTCCGTGTGAGAAGGCCGCGCTTACCATTGCAGCGCGGCAAGAATCTGTTTGAGTTGTTCGATAGTCAGAACTTCAAGCCGCGTGACACCGAAGGCTTGGCGAATCGAATCAGCGATTGAAGCGAAAGGCCGGACACGATGCCAAGCCGCTTCAACATCGGCAATCAGAGTTTCGCGTTCATCGGCTTCGGCAACGACCGGCGCATCGCGTTCGATCAACACGGGCAGCTTGAACCAATAACCGAGAAGCTCAACCGTCCAATCCAACTTTTCAGCCGGAACGAACCATTCGCCGCTTTCGGCATACCAGCGACCGCCAACCGTGCGCTTGAAGGCCGCGACAAACTCAGAATGCTTGTAAGGCGGGTGAACCCGATAACCGCGTGCCGATTGGCGAATGATGATTGCGTTTGCTGTTTTCATTTTTGCGTGCCCCTTCGATTCGTGCTATCAATTAACGGGAAAACTATACGTCAGGCGAATAGATGGTGCAAGATAATTATTCGCTTGACGCATATTTTCTTTAAGATTATAAAAAGGCTATGACTGATGAAATTCTATTGACGACCCCAGAAGTGGCTGAGCGTTTGGGCGTGAGTATTCGGCGCGTCCAAGCTCTTATTCATGAAGGCCGGTTGCCATCACAACAATTTGGACGCGATCACCTTATTCGTGAATCTGATCTCGTGCTTGTCGCTAACCGAAAGCCCGGGAGACCAACCAAGCAAGATGAAGGCGAGGCTCAAGTCGAGGCTTCTGGGGGCGAAGCCACATCGGTCAAGCCGACAGAGAAACGATCAGCAAAGAAGACAGAAGCGAAGAAAGCCCGGAAGAAAGGAAGCGGGCAGTAAATGCCTTTTGAATGGCACACGAAGAAAGCCGATAGTAACTTTGAAAAGCACGGCGTTTCATTTGAGGAAGCTGTTACCGCTTTCGATGACCCCAACTCTTTTCATCGTCAGGATCGAGCACACAGCATCGGGGAGCAACGTTACATCTGTGTCGGCTTCTCAATTCAGGGTAGATTATTGACCGTTGCTTACACAGAACGAACCGGCGACATCACACGCATTATCAGCGCACGTGAAGCCGATGCCGGAGAGCAGAGGATTTATGAACGACAAGATTACGATTCTTGAAGACGACGATTACGACCTGAGCGACGATTTACCGCCGTCACTGGACTTGGAAAACATGCCGCGCGCTGTTGAACAGGAACGCAAATACCGGGAACGCGCACGCCAGAAAATGATCCGCCTGACGCCGGATGTGGCCGAAGTGTTCGATTCATCCGATGCCGTCAACGAAGCTCTACGCACACTCATTCGATTGAATAGAGCAGGACATAAAGCGGCCTGATGAAAGCCGGGCAGGCTGAAGAAAACTTAAGATTTAGCGGAACGGCAGCGCATTCAAATGTCAGTTAAGTTTGATGTACCGGAATCTTTTTCAAAACGCCGAAAGCAATCAACGCGGCATTGCGCTAGGTGATGAGCGAACAAAGCCGCGCGGCGTAGCGCCAAAAGTGAAAAAGTTGAAGTGAGATTTGAAAGATTTGTGGCTGTGACGCCACAAAAAAACAGAAGGCTGGAAGAAACGGGAAAGATGAAGGAAAGCGGCAATGTGGCATTTAGTGTGGCATTAACCACGCTCACCGTGTTACTCAGATTTCTAAGTTATTGAAAAGAAAGATGGGCTTGGCTGGACTCGAACCAGCGGCCTACTGCTTAGGAGGCAGTCGCTCTATCCACCTGAGCTACAAGCCCTGTCAAAATTACGAGGCGTATCTTAACAGCGAGAACACATCATAACCAGCCAGCCGTTCGCGTCCGGGCAGAAATTCCAATTCCACGACAAACGACAATCCAATCACGTTGCCGCCGAGTTTTTCCACCAATTGCGTGACGGCTTTGGCGGTGCCGCCCGTCGCCAGCAAATCGTCTACGATGATGACGTTGTGGCCTTTGCCCACGGCGTCGCGGTGAATTTCCAGCGTGTCGGTTCCGTATTCCAGTTCGTAGCTGATGCTTTCTTTTTCGGCGGGCAGCTTTTTCGGTTTGCGAACCGGAACGAATCCTGCGCCGAGTTGCGCCGCAATGTATGGCGCGAAGATGAAGCCGCGCGATTCGATGCCGATGACCGTGTCAATCAACCGGTCCTGGTAATACGAAGTCATGCGGTCGAGCACGATTTTCAATCCGCGCGGGTGTTTCAACAGCGTGGTGATGTCGTAAAACAAAATGCCGGGTTTGGGGAAGTCCGGGACTTCGCGGATGTGGCTTTTCAGTTCTTGTTCGAGCGTTGAATCAACAGACATTTGTTGCGGGTCTCCTCAAATGGTTAGTGGTCAATGCGAAAGTCGCGGTAACGACCTGTCACGGTCAAATCGGTTTCTTCGATGTCGGTGATTTCAGCCATCATAGGCCCTGTCGCCAGATCGTTTTTGAATTCGTCCATCGCGTCGCGGTCGCCTTCGGCCAGGACTTCGACGCGACCGTCGGGCAGGTTGCGAACCGTGCCCAGCACCTGATGCCTGGCTGCCGCGCGCATCGCAAAAAAACGATAGCCGACTCCCTGAACCATGCCTGAAATGATAAATCGCCTGGCGACCATAGAAATCATTTGAAACGCTTGACTGTGACAGAGCCTGAAGGCAAAGTGCGGCCAGCTTCTGCAATTATCCATCACTGACCGATCATTTTTTTGAAGCCGGAACTTATCCGGTGAGTTCTAAGTTGTCAATTCAACGGTCAGCTTTGCTTTAACCCAACAATTTGGAGAGCGCCAATGACGAGAAAACCCGTCAACGTTTCGTGTCTTGTGGCTGCGCTGGCCGCAGCCATGTGGATGAACTTCGGCGATTACGAGCCTTTGAAGCTGAATTCTGTTCTGGCCAAACCCGCCGCCCAGGCGATACCGCAACTGGCATCGGCATACAAAGCGCCGGAAAACATCGAATTCCGAACTGCCAATGTCATCAGCGAAGGCGTTCGACTTCACGCCGAATTGTTTTCGCTGAAATCGAACGCGGGCAAAAAACTGCCGACCGTGATTCAAGCTCATGGTTGGGGAGGCACGGCTTCCGGCTTTCGCTGGGATTCGGTCAAACTGGCCGAAGCGGGTTATCTGGTCATCAATTTCGATTATCGTGGTTGGGGCGAAAGCGATTCGCGGTTGATTCTGACCGGCAAAGCTCCGCAGTGGAAAGACGCCGCCGAAATGCGCGAGGCTCGCAAATTCACCGCCGAAGTGCAGGAAGTGCGCGGCGTCGTTGATCCGCTGGATATGACCATGGATTGGTTCAACGTCGTGCATTGGGCGATGGCCGAACCGATGGTGGATGTCAATCGCGTCGGGTTGCGTGGATCGAGTTATTCTGGCGGTCACGTGTTTTATGTCGCCGCGCGCGACTCGCGCATCAAAGCCATCGTCAGCCAGGTGGGTTCGTTCGATTCTCGTCCCAAGGCGGTTTCGGTTGCCGGTGAAGCCGATGCTCAAGTGAAAGCGGCTTATGAAGAAGCGACCAAACGCGCGCGTGGAGAAATTGGGTACCCGCCGCCATTCAAGCGTGAAATAGGAAATCTGATTGGCGCTCCGGTGCGCGACCATTTGCTGCGTTACGCTCCGGTCGAAGACGCAGCCAAAATGACCAATTGCGCTGCGTTGTTCATTGACGCCGAAAAAGAAGAACTCTTCGACAACAAAGACCACGCGCATCTGGCCTACACGCGCATGCCCGGCAAGGACAAAAAGTATGTGCTGGTTCCCGGCATTACGCATTACGGCATTTACACCACCGAGCGCGAACGCGCCATCAAGCTGGCGATTGAATGGTTCGATCAGTATTTGAAGAAATAAGATCAAAAAACAATTTCATCTTACTGCCATCAAACGACCAGGTGACTGAACTGGCGGCTTCGAACGAAGTCGCGCAGATTATTTCAAATCCATCTACCCAGGAGACAACCATGAAAAGAAGAATCTGCCCTGATGCACAAGCTACGGCAAAGTCGGCAATGTTGTGTTTGGCAATGTTGCTTTTAGTTGGCGCGTTTTCGCAATTGGCCCAGGCTCAGGTGCTGTATGGGGCGTTGGTCGGGCGCGTCGAAGATCAATCCGGCGCGGTTTTGCCCGGAGCCAAAATCACCGTCACTAACAAAGCGACCGGACAGCAGCGCGAAGCCGTCGCCGATGAAAGCGGCTCGTATGCGTTTCGTGATTTGCAGGTCGGCGTTTACGACGTGACCATTACGCAAAACGGGTTCAAGACTTACACCAAAGCCGGAATCAACATCTCGCTCAACAATGTGGTGCGCGAAGATGTGCAGATGGCGGTCGGCGGAGCCACCGAAACCGTGACGATCACTGCGGCGGCGCCGATTCTGCAAACCGATCGTGCCGATGTCAGCAACCAGATTGATAAAGCGCAAATCACCAATCTGCCCATCGGCGCGGGACGCAACTTTCAGCAGCTTTACAAATTGATTCCTGGGGCGTCCGCGCCAGCCGACGCGCATTCCGACGCGGGCAATCCGCAACGCGCGTTGGTGACGAATTTCAACGGCGCATCCCATTCCAACAACAACACGCGATTGGACGGCGCGACGGTCAGTTATCCCTGGCTGCCGCACATCGTGGCGTATGTGCCTCCGCAAGACGCCGTGGAAACCGTCAACGTCGTCACCAACAGCTTCGACGCCGAACAAGGCATGGCGGGCGGCGCGGCGGTCAACGTGCAGATCAAATCCGGCGGCAACCAGTTTCACGGCAGCGCGCACGAATTTCACACCAACAGTCGTATGAAGGCGCGCAACTATTTTTATTACCAGCCGGGCACGCTGCCGAAAAACATCTTTAACCAGTTCGGCGGCACTTTCGGCGGACCGATCATCAAAAACAAATTGTTTTTCTTTGGATCGTGGGAAAGCACCAGACGCCGCCAGAATGCTTCGGCGTTTCGCACCTTGCCGACGGCGGCCTTGCGGCAAGGCGATTTCAGCGGCACTGGCGCTCGCATTTACGATCCGCTGACCGGCAATGCCAACGGCACAGGGCGAACCGAATTTGCGAATGCCCGCATTCCCGCCAACCGCATTGATCCGATTGTGCAGAAACTGATTGCCCTGATTCCGCAACCGAACCAGCCGGTGGGCGCTTCTCCGGCGAACAATTATTTCGCCAGTGGAACCTATGAATTCGACCGCGACAATTACGATTTCAAGGTCAATTACAATCCCAGCGAAAAATCCACCATGTTCGTTCGTTATTCGATTTCGCCCAGTGACATTTTCGATCCGCCTTCGTTGGGACCGGCGGGCGGAGATGCGCTGGCGGGCGGGCAACCCGGCAATGCGCCGGGGCGGACTCAAAGCACGGCCATTGGCGGCACATATACGCTTACGACGCGACTGTTGCTCGACGGCAACATAGGTTTCACGCGCCAGCGTCTCGGCGCGCAGAACGTTGATATTGATCGAAATTACGGCTTGGACGATCTGGGCATTCCCGGAACGAACGGACCGGATAAGTTGCAGGGCGGGTATCCGCGTTTCACCATCAGCGGGTTTTCTTCCATCGGCAATCCGAACGTTTCCAACCCGTTCCTGTTCCGTGACAACCAGTACGTCGCGGCGGGCAATTTGAGCTGGATGCGCGGCGCGCACAGTTTGCGTTTCGGCGGCGAATACACCTATTACACAATCAATCACTTTCAACCGCAGGCGGCGTTCGGCCCGCGCGGCGGATTCAATTTCAGCGGCGGGTTGACGGCTTTGAACGGCGGTTCGGCTCCGAACCTCTATAACGGCTGGGCGGATTTTCTGCTCGGTTTGCCGCAAAGCAAAGGCAAGGATTTGCAGAACATCAATCCGGCGGCGGTGCGCATGCCGGGTTGGGGCGTTTACGCGCGCGATCAATGGCAGGTGACGCGAAATCTGACCGTCAACTACGGCACGCGCTTCGAACGCTATCCGTTTGCCACGCGCGACCATCGCGGGGCTGAGCGTTACGATCCGGTACTGGATCGCGTCTTGATCGGCGGATTGGGCAGCACGCCCAGAGACACCGGAGTGGATGTTGGCATCGGGCAATTTGCTCCGCGTTTGGGCATCGCCTATCGCGCATCGGAAAAAACGGTTGTGCGGTTCGGTTACGGCATCAGCGTTGATCCGAATTCGTTCCGCAACATGCGCGACGCATATCCGGCAACCATCTCGATGCAACTTTCCGGCGCGACTTCGTTTCAAACCGCCGGGCCGCTTAGAGACGGTTTGCCGCCCATCGTTTCGCCGGATATTTCTTCCGGTTCGATTGTGTTGCCGACCACCATCGGCACGCAGACGTTTCCTGAAGTGTTCAATCGCGGCTACATTCAATCCTTCAATCTGACGGTTCAACGCGACATCGGTTGGGGCTTCACGGCGCAGGCCGGGTATGTCGGCTCGCGCGCCATTCGGCAAACCGCCAACGTCAACATCAACGCGGGCGAAGTTGGACTGGGTAATGCCGGGCGGGCGCTGGCCAGATTCGGACGCATCGCCAACATCAACATGCTGGTTCCGTTCAACACTTCGACTTACGACTCATTGCAAACCCAATTGAATCGCCGGTTGAATCCAAGCGCGCAGATCGGTGTGACCTACACTTTTTCCAAAGCGATCAGCTACGCGGACAACAGCGATTCCGGTTTGACCTTCCATACCGTTTCGCAATGGGCGCGTAATCGCGCGTTGGCCGGATTTGACCGCACGCACAACCTGCAGATTTTCGGCGTTTACGAATTGCCTTTTGGCGCGGGCAAACGTTGGGCAACCAGCGGTCCGGCGTCATGGGTAGCGGGTGGATGGCAGCTCAATGGCATTATGAGCAAAATCAGCGGCACGCCATTCACCGTGACTTCGGCGGCCACGTCGCTGAATGCGCCGGGCAACACTCAAACCGCCGATCAGGTGAAAGCGGACGTCCGGATTCTGGGAAACATTGGCCGAGGCGTCAGTTACTTCGACCCGACGGCTTTTGCGCCGGTGACTGCCGTTCGTTTCGGAACTGTTGGCCGCAACACCATGCGCGGGCCGGGCGTGTTCAATATGGACGCGAGCCTGTTCCGCAACTTCAGGCTGACCGAAAGATTCTCGCTGCAATTTCGCACAGAGGTATTCAATGTGACCAACACGCCTGCGTTCAACAATCCGGGCGCGAACGCATCTTCACCGACGCGAAATGCGGATGGTTCGATCATCAACTTGAACGGGTTTTCCGAAATCACTTCGGCGCAAGGAACGGAACGTCAGTTCCGATTTGCCTTGAAGCTCTTGTTCTAACCCGCTGGACAAAACTGGAAAGCAAACGGCAAAACCGTAGTACCGCAACCATTCGATGGTTGCGGTGATGCGGTTTTGCCGTTTTCAAATTGACCAAAGGAAAAACGGTTTGGCCGTCAGCAGCACGATCAGGGCTGCAATACCCAGACAGACACCAAACGGCAATGCCGTTTTCAATCCTCGCTGACTGCGCCAGGCCATGAAAATTCCTGTCACCGAACCCAGAATCGAACCGAGCAGCAAGACTCCGAAAGCGCCTTGCCATCCCAAAAAAGCGCCGATGATCGCCATCAGCTTTACATCGCCCAAACCCATGCCTTCGGCTCCGCGAATGTAAAAGTAAGCTGCGCGCAACCACCAGATCGGAACGCTGCCGATCAACGCAGCAACGGTGGCTCGCCACAACCCGCCATACGCCTGACTGAAAGCGTCTGGAAATTTCGTAGAAAGCCAGAGCACGGCGATTGCCCAGGTTGCCGCCACGATCAGGCCAAAAATCATCGCTGCCAGAATCGTTCGACGGTAACGACGCTCGGCTTCTTCCTCGCTGGCCAGTAACGTAGAAACAGGATTTGCGGAATTGGGTGCTTCTTCTGGTTCGGCATTCATCTCTTCCCACTCGAAGTATTTGTTGTACAAACGCAAATCCAGCCAATCCAGCAACCAGAACAGCGGAGCCGCCATCGCCAGCAACAATCCGCCAATGACAGCGGCGGAGATTCGTGGAAAGCTCGCGTCGGCGCTTTGGAAGACAAACGAAATGTCGAAACTGTAGTTGATTGGTTCGCCCCAGCCCGCTCGCGCAGTTGCCGCGGCCAGCGCAAAGACTATGGCCGGATAGGTGATGACATTCGGCAGCAAGTGATGAATGGCGTCAATGAAGACCAGAGAAATCATCGCGCAGGCAAAAACCATTTCCAGACCGATTTGCCACGATGGGCCGCTTTTCAGAACGATCACTGCAAAGATGGCGGCAGTCAGCAATTCGACCGCAGGATAGCGCCACGAAATCGAAGTCCGGCAAGTTCGGCAGCGCCCACGCAGCAGCAGAAAGCTGACGACCGGAATGTTGTCCATCGGTCGAATGGCGGCGGAACAGTGCGGGCAGTGGGAATTCGGAAAAATCACGGATTCACCCAGCGGGACGCGATGAATCACTACGTTGAGAAAGCTGCCAATCAGCAATCCCAAAATGGCAGCGGCAATGGCATAGAAAACAAATGGCATAGTCAATTCAGTCAAGTGGCATCCTTCGTCGGCTTGCGTTAAAGTCTCGCGCGCATTTCCAGAGGCATAATTAGCTTAGCGGTATAACGATGAAGATTCTACAGGTTTGTTCGGCGGAAAGCTTGGGTGGAGGCGAACGCCACGTCATTGATCTGACGCGCGCGATGATAGAGCGTGGGCATGATTTGCATCTGGCGGTTCGTCCCAACAGCCCGTTGCGCGAAGAATTGCCGCACGCTTCGATCACCTGGCACGAACTGAGTTTGCGAAACGCGCTGGACGTTTTGAGCGCCGGAGCGCTGGCTGCGATCATTCGCCAGCAGGGAATTGAAGTCATTCACGCGCACGTCGCGCGCGATTACACCTTCAGCGGAATCGCCGCACGCATGGCCGGGCGCGCCGGTCAGAAAGTTCGTTTCTTCATCACGCGCCATCATTTCAATCCAATCAAATCGAATCCGGTTTACGCCTGGACGATTGGCGAAGCGCGAGCGCTGATCGCCGTTTCCAGCAGCGTCGCCGAAACGCTGGCCGAAGCCTTTCCGCAATATGCCGACCGCATTGTCGTCATTCCCAATTGGATTGATACGCAAGGACACGGATTGCTCAGCCGCAACGCCGCGCGCGAAGCCTTCGGATTGAAACGTCGCTGGGCGATTGCCGTCATCGGCCAGTTGACGCCGCTTAAACGGCAAGACCTGTTTTTGAAGGTCGCCGCCAAACTCATCAAGGAACGTCATTGGTCGGACGTGGATTTTCTGGTCATCGGCCAGCCAGGCGCGAAAACCGAAGACGTCGCTTATGCCAACGATCTGTGCGAATCGGTCAACGTCGCCGGAATTGCCGACAATGTGCGTTTTACAGGCTTCGTCAACGATTTGCCCGCGAAACTCGCCGCGTTCGACATCGTCGTCGTGCCTTCGCAAAACGAAGCTTTTTCACTGGCACTGGTCGAAGCGATGGCCGCCGGATGCGCTGTGATCGCTTCGCGCGTGGGCGGAATGGCCGAAATCGTCGAACACGAAGTGACGGGATTGTTTTTGGAACGCGATGACGAATCGGCGCTGATTGGAGCCTTGTCGCGACTGTTGACAGACAATCAGTTGCGACAGCGAATCGGCGGATTGGCGCAAGCCAGCGTCATCGAACGTTTCGACCGCGAACACGTCATCACGCGCATCGAGCGGCTCTATCAAATGAACAGCGAAGAAAAGGTGGAGATCGTTCAAGGAAGGCTGAAGTCGGAATGATGAAGTTGGAATGATGAATGATGAGTCGTAACTGCTCAGGCCATTGCCTGAAGAAGCGTATTTGATGCGGTACGGGGAGCGTAAGCGACCTGAGTTTTCTGAAGAAACGCTTTGAGCAAGGCTCAGGTCGCTTACGCTCCCCGTACTGAATCCTGGCCGAATTAGGCGAATGCTTTTCGCAGCAACTCCAAACTCTTCGGCACGGCAATGTCGGCGTTTTCCTTGCCTTCCATTTCCAGCGAAACATAACCTTTGAATCCGGCGTCGCGCAGCATTTTGGCTATGCGGTTGTAATCCAGATCGCGCGTGTAATAGACGCCTCCGCCGTAATAGGTTTTGGCTTGAACGACGGTGGCATGCGGCGCCAGCTTGGCAAATTGCGGATAAGGATCGCCGACGAAATTGCCTGTGTCGGCGTTGATGCCCAGCCAGGGCGAATTGACCGATTTATAAATCCGCAACAGATCGTCCACTTGCGTGGTCAAACCCCAATGATTTTCCAACGCCAGTAAAACGCCTGCCTGTTCTGTGTGCGGCAAACATTCGTTGATCGAATCAATGCACCATTTGAAAGCGTCATCGTTGGTGTAACCGGGCAAAGGGTCTTCTTTGCCGCCCGCGTCCAGCATCTTTTGAAAGTCGGGAATCGTTCCCCAACGCCCGGAATTCAATCGAATCGCCGGACAGCCCAACCGCACGGCCAGATCAATGCAGCGTTTGGTGTGGTCAATGTGTTCCTGACGTTTGGCCTTGTCGGGCGAAACGAAGTTCTGATGAATCGAAAGGAAAAACAAGTCCAGACCCAGCGAAAACGCCATGCGTTTCAGGTTGTTGACGTATTTCGGCGTTTCGTTTTCCATCTGGCGATGTAGAATTTCCACGCCGTCAAATCCGAGCTTCGCGGCGTTTTCGATGACTTTTTCAATCGGATATTTGACCCTTTCGAAATGCCAGTACGAATAGGTCGAAACGCCGATGCGAATTTTATGAGTGGAAGGTTGCGCGGCAGCATCCGCTGGCAGATTAGGCAAAGCGCCTGTCACGCAAGCCATAGCGCCGGTCGTAAGCAATGAGCGTCGAGTAATTTTCATGGTTTCTCCTGAAAGAGTTTAAGTTGAGATCAATAGACGAAAAGTCGGGGGGCATAATTTCCTCACGCCAATCCAACAAAAATTGAAAACAGATCAGCTTTGCCCTGGCGAACTGCCATCGCGACAATTTTTGCCATCCCCTCTTTTACGGTTGTTGAAATCAATTCCCTGAATCTGAAACTTGACAGCATTTGCCACCTCTGCTGATTGTTATTTGATCCATTTCCGAAAAGGCGTCGGTGCTTAGGTCTTTGCTCTTTGCGCCCAAGAACCTATATGAAAGCCCTATCGTCATTTTGGCGATGGCGATAGGGCTTATTTCATCAACACAACCTGCGGCTGCTGCGGGCAGCTTTCAGAATGCACTGCCGTGAACAGCGCGTATCCTAGCCCCGCGGGCGGCCTTCTTCAACTTGAAAAGGAGTTTCGCATCAAACGCTTGTCAAAGTTTCGCGCTGTATGTTGGAGATAGTGTCAAGAGTTGTGGAAATTATTTTTTACCACGCCCCTGTGAAAGCCA
>CAYYDG010000004.1:0-247684 GCA_964470555.1 uncultured Heliomicrobium sp. | reverse complement strand
TTGAGTCTCAAAGACCACAAGATATAGGCGGAACCACGCGAGTTCCTAAAGAACCTTGCCGCCTCGACGTTGAACGTAAGCGTCCAGCGACAATTCCACTCCGTTGACGCGGCGATAGATTATCTCGCCCATCACGCCGGGAATGATGTAATTGCCTTCCGGATTGCGAACGTTGATCGGCAGGCAGGGTTGAGAAGCCGATTGATTAGCCATTAACCATTGAGCATTGACCATTGCCCGAATGGGTATTGCTTCCTTACCCTGGCCGATAATGGGCAATGGGTAATGGCCAATGGCTAATGCGTTCGCTTGAACCAACGTCAGCCACAACAAGCAAGTTTTTATTGCGGGATTCATCGGCCAAAGAGATAACACAGAACCGCGTCGCCAGGTAGCGCAGACAGCCGATTTGAGTTACAACTTGCCATCATCAATTCAATTCATTTTCAGGAAGGTGTTATGAGTTTCGTTCCGCGAGCAATATGTCTGGCTCTGGTTTGTCTGTTGGTCAATTCTGTCGTCGCTCAAACGGCGAAAAAACAGCGTCCGTCGCCGCAACCCGCCGCTCCGTCGAAAGCCGCGATTGCGGCGATGATTCCCAGATTGCGCGCCGCCGTCAAAGCCAAACCGAATGATCCGCAGCTTCGCAACACTCTGGGCGCGGCGCTGGCCGACAGCGGACAGATCAATCCGGCGATTGAAGAGTTTCGACAAGCAATCGCATTGAAACCCGATTACGCCGAAGCCTGGACCAATCTGGCGGCGGTGTTGGAACAGAAAGGCGACGTGGTGGCGGCCATCGAAGCCTTTCAGCGCGCAACGCAACTCAACCCCAACGACGCCGATTTGCATTTTTCTCTGGGGTCGTTGTTGCATCGCACGCAAATGCTGGATGCGGCGGTCGGCGAATTTCGTTATGCGCTGCAATTGAAACCGACGCCGGAATTGCACGCGAATCTGGGTTTCGTGTTGGGGCAGATGGGCGACTTTGCAGGTTCGCTGAAAGAACTGGAAGCCGCCATCAAGCTCAAACCGGATTTCGCCGAAGCTTATTACTATCTGGGAATCGGCAGGATGTTGTCAGACGATTACGCCGGAGCTGTTGCTGCGTTGAGCCAAACGACGAAACTGACGCCGAATAATCCGGACGCGCAGAACGCGCTGGGATCGGCGTTGTTGCGCAAAGGCGGACGCGAAGACATTTCCGCCGCCGTCGTCGCTCTGCGAAAAGCCGTCAAGCTGCGCCCGCAAATCCCTGAGTATCTGACAACGCTCGGCGCGGCGTTGCGCGAAGACGAACAGTTCGACGAAGCTGTCGCCACATTGCGCCAGGCCATCAAGATGAAACCAGATTTGATCGAAGCGCATTCCAATCTGGGGCTGACGTTGCTCCGAATGAAAAATTACGACGGCGCGATTTCCGAATTCCAAGCAGCGCTGAAACTGGACGATCAAAATCTGACTTCGCAACTGAATCTGGGTTTGACGCTGATGCAGAAAGGCGACGCAACCGCCGCCATCGAACAGTTTCAAAAACTGATTGCCGCCGCCCCCGAAGCGACGGAAGCTCATTTCAATCTGGCGCTGGCTTACAAACGCAAAGATGACCGCGACAACGCCATCGCTTCGTTGCAAAAAGCCATTTCGCTGACGCCGGAATTCGCCGACGCGCATTTCACTTTAGGCGAAATCTATTACCAGCAATCCAAACTGGACGAAGCCGAAACCGAATTGGCCACCGCCATCAAATTGCGCGACAACGACGCCGAATACCATCACGTGCTGGGCAATGTGCTGTTGCGCAAAGGCAGGATTGACGAAGCGATTGCCGAATTGCGCGCGGCGATCAAACTGGCGCCGACATCGCCGGAACCGCACAATTCGCTGGGCGCGGCGCTTCGACAGAAAGGCGACACCGAAGCCGCGCGCGACGCGTTGCAGGAAGCCGCGCGGTTGTTGAAGCTCAAGCAGGATCAGGAAGTCGCCGCCGCTCACATCGCCACAGGCATTCAACGGTTGAACGAAAACAAACTCGCCGAAGCCATCGAACGTTTTGAAGCGGCGATCAAACTCGATCCGAATTCGGCTCCGGCGCATTGGCAGTTGAGCATAGCCTTGAAAAAGAAAGGCCTGACGGCTGCATCGCGCGCCGCCCGCCAAAAGGCAGAACAGCTAGACCCGCGATTGAAAGCCGCTTCCCAGCAATAACGACTCCAGAAAATTTTTTCGGCAAAAGGCGAAATGGATTTCTCAGCCTCGCCTTTCGCTTCCGAGCAACGGCATTTGGGATATGCGCGTTGCCGGGGCGCGATTAGTGGAAAAAGCTATTGCCAGTTCCCGTAAACTGCATTATCTTCCCGCCGCCTTTAACCGACCCCATGACTTTTGGTTATTTTGAAGCCAAACCTTCTTTGCGATCCTCTGGTCGGCTTTGCGGTCAAAAGCCTGACTGTAATGGTCGTCATCTCATATCCCTCAACCTTGACGACCCCAAACCACGAGCGAGTTTCCCCTGCTTGCTTTGATGAACTTGAGAGGCCCGAATATGAAACGATTGACGATCTTTCTGACCTTGACGGTCAGCGTTATTCTTCTGGCTACGGCCAGCGTTTACGTTCAGGAGCGTTTACGCCCGCAACTCGGGGATCGCGATGACGCCCCGCAACGAATCACTGATCCTGAAAATCTACCAGTCACCTTCCTCAATCAAAATCGCTTTCACAAACTGATCTTGGACAACGACCAACAAGCCGTTTACGACGACCTGGCCGGTCGCGGAGCCATACGCGAAGAGATCAATTATGGATCGTTCCGACTGGTCATAGTGGATCAGGAAGCGATTGGCGGTCGTGCAGCCATGCAGGCTTTGCCGGTGGCCGCACGCGACGAACAAAATTTGATCGTGCTCAACGATTACGTTTTGGATACGTCGAACGCCGAACCGCTCAGCAAGGAACCTCCGGCTGATTTGCGCCAGACGCAGATGGCCGTGGCGCGCAAAAACTTTTCGCGTCCGGGCAGAGGTTTGTACATAGTGCAATTCATCGGCCCGATCCGTGATGAATGGCTTATGGAGTTGAACCGCACCGGTTCTGACATCATCAGCTACGTGCCGAACAACGCTTATGTGGTACGTGCCGACAGCGACGAAGCCATGCGATTGATTCAATTGAAAGACGAACAATCTTTTGTCCAATGGGTAGGCGATTACGAACCGGCGTTTCGCGTCCGGCAATCGCTGGTGGCCGCGCGCGCTCTGGATGCCGACCAGTTCGTCAACGTCACGGTGCAATTCATCGCCAGCGACGATTCAAAACGCAAAGTCAGCGAGTTGAAACAGACGGCTCGGCGCTTCCTGGGTGAAACTCAGACGCTGAATTATCACAACGTGACAATGAATCTGTCGTTGTCGCAAGTGATGGAGCTGGCCAGCCAGGACAATGTTTTCGCCATTGAAGAAGCGGGCGAACGTCGCCGTCTGGACGAAGCGCAAGGCCAGATTGTCGCCGGAAACCTGAGCGGGAACGCTCCGACCGGTCCCGGTTATCTGGCTTGGCTGGGAACCAAAGGCTTCACCAGTTCGCAATTCACAGGATTCGCGGTCAACGTGGTGGACGATGCATATTCGCTGACCGGCCACCCCGATCTGGCGACTGGTCGCATCGCATTTCAAAACAATCCGACCAATCAATCCGGCGCTCAGGGCGGGCACGGATTCCTGAATGCGCACATCATCGGCGGAATCAACACCGGAACCGGATCGGCCAATGAAGATTCGCTCGGATTCAACTACGGCCTGGGCATAGTGCCCTGGGCGCGCGTAGGTGTGACGGCGATTTTCGGCAGCGGTTCGTCTTCTTCGGCGGCGTGGGAAAACACCGCTTACAACAGCGGTTCGCGCATTTCGTCGAATTCCTGGGGATACCAGACTTCCTCTGGTGCGCCTATTCCGCGTTATGACAGTAACGCCCAGGCTTATGACGCCATAGTCCGCGATGCGCAAACCGGCGTCACCGGGTTGCAGCAATTGACGGTAGTCTTTGCCGCAGGCAACGACGGTTCGGGATCGAACACAGTCAGCACGCCTTCGACTGCCAAAAACGTCATCACCGTCGGCGCAGGCGAAAACGTTCGCCAAACCGGCACGGACGGTTGCGGCATAGGCAACACCGGAGCCAACAGCGCCAACGACATCATAGGCTTTTCCAGTCGCGGTCCGGTCAATTCCACTGGCGGCGACGGTCGCGTCAAACCCGACATCATCGCGCCCGGCACGCACATCCAGGCCGGCGTGCCGCAATCGAATTACAACGGCAGCAGCGTCTGCAACCAATACTGGCCGAGCGGTCAAACGCTGTACGGATGGTCGTCCGGCACTTCTCACTCGTGTCCGGCGGTCGCGGGCGGAGCGGCGTTGGTTTATCAGGACTTCCTCAACAAAGGTCTGGCTGCTCCGTCTCCGGCAATGGTCAAAGCCGTCTTGATGAATTCAGCGACACACATGACCGGAACCGGCGCGAACGACACATTGCCGTCAAACAATCAGGGAATGGGACGAATGGATTTGGGGCGGGCATTCGACACAGCGCCCCGTATTCGCATTGACCAGACGCAGGTGCTGGGCGCGACCGGCGCAACGCATCAGGTCACAGGTTCGGTCGCTTCGTCCACTCAACCGTTCCGCGTGACTCTGGCCTGGACTGACGCTCCCGGCCCGACGACGGGCGCGCCCTGGGTCAACAACCTCGATCTGGAAGTGACCGTCGGCGGCGTAACTTATCGCGGCAACGTGTTCAGCGGAGCCAACTCTGTCAGCGGCGGAACTGCCGACGGCAAAAACAACGTCGAATCTGTGTTCCTGCCTGCGGGAGCGACGGGCAATTTCACCATCACGGTTCGGGCGACGAACATCGCCGGCGACGGCGTGCCGGGCAATGCCGACACCACCGATCAGGATTTCGCGCTGATTGTTTACAACGGCAACACCAGCACGACGACGAATCCGACGATTGGACTCAGCCCAACCAGTTTGAGTTTCACGGCAACCGCTGGCGGATCGAATCCGGCGAATCAAACGATCAGCGTCACCAACGCCGGAACCGGCACGTTGAACTGGTCGCAAACCGACAACGCCTCGTGGTTGACAGTGACTCCGGCTTCGGGAACCGCCCCTTCGACATTGACCGCTTCGGTCAGCATCAGCGGATTGACCGCCGGAACTTACAACGGAACGATCACGGTCACCGCGACCGGGGCGACCAACACGCCGCAGACCATTCCAGTGACATTGACTGTGAACAATCCCAGTTCACAGTTGATCGTCAACGGCGGGTTTGAAACCAATTCGACGCCCTGGGTGCTGAGCGGCGCAACACGCAGCACGGACGGCAACGCACGCACAGGAACCGGATACTTGCGCGAAGGCGGATCGAACAATGCGTCGCATACCGCTTATCAAACGATCACAATTCCCAGCGGAACGACGCCGGGCTTGCGCTTCTACCTGAACGTCACGTCCAGCGAAACGACAACCACGACGCAATATGACCGCCTGTTTGTCGAAGTTCGCAGTTCGTCTGGCGCGTTGCTCACCACCCTGGCCACGTTCAGCAACCTCAACAAGGTGACGGCGACAAATGCGTACACGTTGCGTGGCACGTATAACCTGTCGGCTTATGCTGGCCAGACCGTCCGCATTCAATTCCGCGCGACGACTGACTTTTCGTTGCAGACGACTTTCCGCATTGACGACGTATCGGTGCAGTAATCGTCTGAACAAAAGGCTGAGCGCAAAAATGCCTGTCATTCGCGCTCAGCCTTTTGAAAAAATCTTCAACTTCTTGATACCGGACGGCGATTTTTCCCGCTTGAGCAGGTGAGGTCGCCAATCACCGGTTTGGTTGAGACCGGTGCCCCGACTGGCTGCATTGCTCTCCTGTCAACAGCCAGTGAACCAGACGGCGTCGCAAACGGCGAGATCGTTTTTGCCAACGGCAGTGGCAATTACGATCAAGCCAGTAAGCGACGCCGTATTTTTACCTCCAACCTTTACCCGCCGCTGAGCGCCTGCAGGATGTGGATTTCATCGGCAGATGTCAGCGCCGTATTCAGCTCAAACACCTGTTCGCCGTTGACGAAAATTTTCATGTGCGGGCGAATCGCGTCCTGTTCGTCAATCATCCGAAATCGAATGCCGGGAAAACTGCGATTCAAATCGTCCAGAACATCAGCGACCGTTGCGCCTGTGGCGTCCACTTCTTTTTGCTGTCGCGTGTACGAAAGCAACGGACTGGGAATGATGACTTTCATCGGATTACCTCACACTCAAAATTCGACGGCTTCGACCGCATAAACGTGCGGCAAATGGCGAACGATGCACGTCCATTTTTCGCCTTCGTTGGTACTGGCCCAGATTTCTCCGCAAGTCGTGCCGAAATACAAACCAACCGGATTGTGTGCGTCGGCGGTCATCGCCTGCCGAAAGACGGTCATCCAGGCTTGCTGTTTCGGCAATCCGTTGTCTTGCCGTTGCCAGCTTTTGCCGCCGTTGCGCGTGACATAGGCTGCCGGTTTTCCTCCGGGCGCAGTGCGCGGCCAGACCTGTGTGCCGTCCATCGGAAAGACCCAGCAAGTGTTCGGATCGCGCGGATGCAACACCATCGGAAAGCCAATGTCGCCGACCGATTTCGGCATCTTTTCACCGATGCGAACCCATTGGTTTTCGGCTCCGGCGGCGGTGCGATCAATTCGGTAAATTCCGCAATGATTCTGCTGGTACAAAATATCTGGCGCTTGCGGATGCAATCGAACGCAATGCGGGTCCTGGCCGAATTCAGGATATGGGTCGGGGTTGAAATCCACTTTGCATCCGGCATTCAGCGGTCGCCAATCCGCGCCTTTGTCCGTGCTTTCAAACACGCCGCCACCGGACATGCCTATGTACATGTGGTTGGCGTCGCGCGGATCAATAAGAATCGAATGCATTTTGGGACCGTCGGGAGTGCCATCCTGTCCCCCACCTGTCCACGCTGGACGCATCGGATGATCGTTGAATCCCGTCACCGATTCCCACGTATCGCCGCCATCTTCTGACCGAAACAATCCCTGCGGCGAAGTTCCCGCGTACCAGACTTTCGGTTCGCTGGCGTGGCCGGGCGTCAACCAGAACACATGATCCACCGTTCTTCCCTGCTCGCCTTCGGCGGCTTTGGCAAACGCCGGTGGCTTGGCAGCCTCGTTCCAGGTTTTGCCTTGATTGGTTGAACGAAACACCGTCGGCCCCAGATGGCCGGTTTTGGCAGCCATCAACATCGTCTTGCCATCGCGCGGATCGAGCATCATGTGATGAACGATGTTGCCCAGATACAACGGCCCTTTGGTTGTCCATTCGCGTCGCTTGGGATCGGAAGTCAGAATGAAGCCGCCTTTTTTGGTGGCGACCAACAAGGTCACGGATTTCGGTGTGGCTTTTTTTGCCGAAGATTTTTTCTGCTCAGCTTTTTGTTTTACTGCAGATTTCATGCCAATAGCCTCCCAGGTTAGATGATGGTGGTTTTCCGCATTTGATGCGTTCGGAGATCAAGTCGCTGAAAATCTACCCCGCACGAATCGCAAACGCAACACCTGTCGCACGAATAAAACACATGATTCAAAAGAAAAATCCGCCTACACATTTCGGGCCAATTGCACGCCAAGCCAGGCAGCCGCCAATCCCAGCACCACGCTGCCCGCCGAATACAGCAACGCTGCGCCAGGTTTGCTGTCTCGAATCAGATTGAGCGTTTCCAGCGAAAAACTGGAAAAAGTCGTGTACCCGCCAAGCACGCCCACCAACAGCATGGCGCGAAGTTCCGGCGAAACCGTCGCGCGCGTGTCGAACCATTCCGCCAGAAACCCGATCAACAAACTTCCGGTCAGGTTGATGAAAAATGTGGCGTAGGGAAATTTCGGAGGTTCGCGCAGCACGACGGCAACCAGGTAATTCACGCCAAAGCGAAATCCTGTGCCGATGGCTCCGCCCAGCAAAACCAAAAGGAGCTTGTTCATCGCGTCATGTCTTCACGAATGTCAGCCAGAAACGGCAGCGCTTTTCGATATTCGTTCAACGAAGCCAGATCAACGTCGGCTTCGATCCAGCCTTCTTCGCTTCCGGCATCAGCCAGCAGTTTGCCGCTGTAATCGAAAATCGAGCTTCGACCGGAGTGATACAACTTCGGGTCATTGCCGCAACGGTTCACACCAATGACATACGCCTGATTTTCAATCGCGCGCGCTTTCAGCAGCGACAGCCAATGATCCACGCGAGCATCCGGCCAACTGGCGATGACGGTAATCAGATTGGCTCCGCGTTGGGCGGCTCGGCGAAAGAGTTCAGGAAACCGCAGGTCATAACAGATAAAACTGGCAACGGTGAATTCCTGCCAGCGGAACAAACAAACATCGTCGCCCGCAACATAGTTGGCTTTTTCGCCGCCGAGCGTGAACGGTTGCAATTTGCAGTAACGAGCAACTTCTTTGCCTTCGGGTGAATAAACGACCGATTCATTGCGGCCTAATCCGCTGGCGTCTTTGGTGACGATGCCACCGAGCAAAAAGATGCCGCGCTCAGCAGCCGTGCGAGCCAGAAAGGTTTGGGTTTCGTGTGTTTCGCTGTCGTGAATCGCCGCGACGTTCATGCTGAAACCAGTGGCGAACATTTCGCCAAGCACAACCAGCGACCCGGTTTCGGGGTTGGCGCGGTCGAGCAACGCAGTGACCTTGGCGTGATTCGGCGCTTTGTTTTCCCAGACAGAATCAATCTGCAATCCGTAAATTTTCATCGCTAGAACTCCAAACTTTTTCGACAGGATTGAGCAGGATTAGGGAAGGCCGGATTTGTCTTTCATCCTGAGAAATCCTGTCAATACTGTCGAAAGATTTGATTTCAACTCAAAATTGTTTTGATGCCTTTGACTAGACGGCCTACGCCTTCGGTGACGGTTTCGCGCTGCAAGGCTCCGTACGCCACACGCAAATAACACCCTTCGATCCCGAATGCCGAACCAGGAATCGCAGCAACGCGATGTTCTTTCACCAGCCGTTCGACCAAAGCCAGCGGCGGCAATTGGCTGTTCAGCTTCAGGAAAAAGTAAAACGCACCGTCTGAAGGCGGAATGACGGCTACGTCTTTTAACTGTTCCAATTCGGTCAAAACCAGTTGGCGAACTTCGGCAAGCTCGCGGACTTTTTGGCGGCAATACTCCGCCCCGACCTTCATCGCTCCGGCGGCGGCAAGCTGCGAAGCAACCGGCGGACAAATCAAAATCGTGTCCTGAATCTTGTTCACCGCCGAAAACAAATGTTCGGGGATGACCATAAAGCCTATGCGCCAACTGGCGAAGCCATAAGCTTTCGACAACGAATAGAGCGAGATCGTGTGTTCGTTCGCGCCGACAATCGAACCGGGCGAAAAATTCCGCGCATCGCCATAAGTGAAATACTCGTAGGCTTCGTCGTGGATGTGGTAAATGCCGCGCTGTCGGCAGAGTTCGTTGACTTCGCGTAGCGCCGATTCGGGATACACGGCGCCGGTCGGATTGTTCGGCGAAATCGTAACGATGGCACGCGTCCGTTCGGTGATGGCTTCGGCAATTCGCTGCGGCTGCAACTGGTAATTTCCATCCGTCGGAACCAATACCGGGTTGCAGTTGGCCATTGTGATGGCCATTTCGTGGTTGAAGTAATACGGCGTTTGCAAGATGACTTCATCACCCGCGTCGGCCACGGCCAGCAGCGCGTTGATGAACGCCATGTTGCCTCCGGCGGTGACGACGATGCGGCTGCCGTTGAGTTCGATGCCGTTTTCTTGACGCAACTTGGCTTCGATCAATTCCAGCAAGGCGGGGATTCCATAGACCGCCTGATATTTGTGCAGCGAAGCGTCAGCCAGCATGTCACCGATGCGGTCAAACGCTTCGGGCGGCGGCGGATACCAGACGACTCCCTGCCCCAGCGAAATTGTGCCGGGATGTTGGCGAATCAATTCGCCGACAACTGGAATGATCGGCGTTTGAACGGATTGAAGTCGAAACGATTCTTTCATTCGGTAAAAAGAAAATTGACCATTACCCATTCGCCATTACCCATTATCAGGGCAGGTAAAGAAACTCTTTTCACTGTCAGTTAATGGGCAATGGCGAATTGAAATACCTCTCAATGCCGGTGGAACATCCGCTACCGGCTCACTCTTCTCACTTCACCCGCACAAATACGAAATCGCCCGCCTCATGCCCGGAATTGCGCAGCGGGTTGTACTCCGGCGTTTGGTCGGATTTGCCTGCGACTCGTTCACGGATGAATTGGTGGAAAAGTTCTTCAGCGGTGAAGACTTGTTCGCGCATCCCGCGCAACCCGTCGAGCAGCGCCCTGGCAAAGACAGAATGATTGCCGCCGCCGCCATCCGCCACCGGCTCGTTGCCGCCGCTCGCCATCAAGATGCGCGAAGTCCCGCCGCGCATCTTTTCCAAATACCGCTCGCGCTCCGCCGGAGTGCTCAAGCGAAAGTCCGTCGCGCGCGTCAGCGTCCCCGAATAACAACTGTCGGAAACGATCAAAATGTGACGCGCGGGTATGGCTTTAATGGTTGCCGTGACATCGTCGGCAATGATCCAGTTGGCTGGACTGCTCGGCCTCGCATCGGTCGGCAACCAATACGCTTTGCCCGTCTCTTTATCGAAATGGCCGTGTCCGGCGTAATAAATCAGCAGTTTGTCATCCGAATTCAGTCGCGCCCGATATTCGCTCAGCGCATCCAATATCTTTTCGCGCCCCGCGTCCGGGAGCAATTTGATCTCAAACCCATACTCCGCGCCGAGCAGCTTCGCCACTTCCTGCGCGTCGTTGATGGCGGTCTTCAATTGCCTCTCCGGCGGCAGATTCGGATAGCGATTGTTGCCAATCACCAAGGCGAAATACCGCCCGGTCACCGGCGGCGGCTCATACCGAACGGTGAAGCTTTCGCTCGCGCGATTGCCGTGAATGTCCGTCGCCATCACCGTGATCGGATTGTCGCCGACTTGCAGCGGGACTTCGGCGGAAAAGTTGCCGTGTTCATCCAGCCGTGCCGCCACCCCGCGCACAGTCACTTCGCGCAAATCCGATGCGCCAGCCGCTTGGCCGGTGACGGTGATGCTGCTGCCTGATTGTTTGAGGATGCGGTCGGCTGCTGGTTTGACGCCTTGGCCGCGCGTGAGAGGCGGCGAGGTGATCACGATCTTTGGCGGAGTAGTGTCTTTTTGTGTTGGCGGCGGCGGTTTAGGTGTTTCGGTGTTAGCGGTGGTTGTGTTGGCATTATTTGATTGAGGCGTGGCGGCGATGGTCGTTGGCTCCACGCCCAAGCTTCTCAATCGCTCGGCAACGATTTCGGGTTTGTTGAACTTCGCGCTGAAGACGGAGTAATCGTAAGTTTTGTCGCCTTGCTTCCATCCGATGTACTTATCCGCACCTGGGGAACAAACATAGTAGTTGTCCGGAGTATAAGTAACCCAGCCTTCTTCAATAGAAATGAATGTGGCAACCAGCTTTCCTGTCTTGACCGACCACACTCTCATCCAGTTCCAGACACCACTAGAAATCAACGCCTCTCCATTAGGACTAAATACGATAGAACTTGCACTTCTTGAATTTTCGGAGAGCGTGAGAATGAGTTGGCCGTCACTCGCATTCCAAAGCTTGATTGGGTTGTTGTAGCTCCCCGATGCCAGTATCAGGCCATCGGGACTGAATGCGACAGAGGTAATTTCGCTTAAATATCCAGAAAGTGTGCGAGTAAGCTGACCGTTACTCAGTCCCCATAGTTTAATTGTTCTATCTACACTCCCCGATGCCAACGTCTTGCCATCGGAGTTGAACGCGACGGCAAGGACGTTACTCGAATGTCCGGACAGCGTGCGAGTGAGTTGGCCACTACTCACATCCCATAACTTGATCGTCTTGTCCCCACTCACCGATGCTAGTAGCTTGCCATTTAAACTGAATGCGGCGGACCAAACAACGCTTGAATGCCCCGAAATCGTGCGAATTAACTGGCCATCACCTGCATCCCACAGCTTGATGGTTTTGTCAGCATTCACCGACGCTAACATTCTGCCATCGGGACTGAATGCCACGGAGTGTACATCACCTGCATGCCCTAAAATCGTGCGAATGAGTTGACCATCGCTAACATTCCATAGCCTAACTGTATTGTCGTCGCTACCCGACGCTAGAATCTCGCCATTAGGACTGAATGCCACAGAACGGACATTGCTTGTAAGTGCGGATAATGTATGTCCATAGAGTGTGCGAATGAGTTGGCCGCTTCTCATATCCCATAGCTTAATCGTATTGTCCCGGCTTCCTAACGCCAATATTTTGCCATCGGGACTGATCGCAACAGAGTTGACATGAATTGGGCGGCCTCTTTGGAGTGTTAACTCAACAGATAAATCTTGTGCGCGCACAACATTGTATAAACAGATCACAGCCATGACCGCCGACCAGAGCGCAACAGGTTTCCTCAGTTTATTCAATCTATTCAGCAACATAACCACTCCCTCCTGCCCTTATCTTGCGATGACAGGCGATTAAACCAGCGTCACGACACGTTTCCGACCTCATAAGCGCAAGTCGCGCCAGAATCGGCTCAACTCCGCGCGGGAAAATTTAGCCGTTGCCCACCTGCCGCCACTTGAAGACTACCAACCGGATGAGGCAAAGCGCCTTCCCTTCGCCGCAATTAGGTACGAACTCGGCTTCAGTACCTATTTAATGCGTATTGTACCTATATCCTCCGCCAGCGCGCCTCCGGCCCCCGCCCAAGGCATTCGAGTCTTTCCGCTTGTCGCTCTTCGCGCAGGATGCGGCGGATCAGGTCAACGCCGACGTGTGGGCAGCGTTCGCGGAGTGTTTTGACGGAAAACTCGCCCTGCATCGTTTGAATCGCGTTCAGCACCATTTCGGTTTTCGCACCGTGAGCCGTGGTCAGCAGGCCGACGCGCTGCTCGAAGTCGCGGTAGGCGGCGAGCAGCGTGCCGAGGAAATACTCCGTCCACGGCAGCAATTCGTGTTTTCCTTCGTGCCAGCCTTGCGACGATTGATGCAGCGCGTCGTAGTAGCTCTCCTTGCTCTGCTCGACGATCATTTCCAGGCTGATGTAGCGGCCTACCTCGAAGCCCGCCTGATAGAGCAAGAGCAGGGTCAGCAGCCGCGCCATCCGCCCGTTGCCGTCCAGAAAAGGATGAATGCAGAGAAAGTCGAGTACGTAGGCCGGAATCAACAGCAGTTTTTCCACTGCGCCTGACTGCCACAATTCGCTGAAGCCTGTGTGTAGGTCTTCCATCGCGCCGGGCGTGGCAAAGGCTGAGACTGGTCTGAAACGAGTGAGCTTCGTACCGTCCGCTCGCACTTCGGTGATTTCATTGTCTGTGGCTTTCCAGCGCCCGCCGCTTTCGCCGGCGTAGCGGTAAAGGTCGCGGTGCAATTGCAACACTGTGCCTGACTTGACGGGGATGTGCTGGTGGCTGGCGTGGATTGTGGTCAACACGTCGCGGTAACCGGTAATCTCCTGCTCCGAGCGGTTGCGCGGTTGGGTCTTTTTCGCCACCAGCGCCTGAATGCGTTCCAGCGGCGCGGTAACGCCTTCGATGCGGTTTGACGATTCCGTACTTTGAATGATCGCCGCCTGCCGCAAAGTCTCAAGCGCCTGTGGAATTTGCTGTTTGAACAACTCTTCCTTGCCTTTGTATTCGCCCAGCAAGCGCACGGTCTGCAATAACTTTTGTGTGATCGGCTGATGTTCGATGAAGTTGGCCTCGAATGATTTCATAAACCTGAATCCTTCAGATCGAATGGCAAAAGAAGCGGTCAATATCTTTACCCATCGTGTCCGCGGACTGCGCTTCGATCACAATCGGAATGCCGCGTTCGTGCAGCACATCTTGAAACTGCCAACGATCCAGCCCGGCAATCTGCTGCCGCGCGCCCCAGCGAAACCTCGTCGGTTTTGAACAAATCAAGCGCCAGTTCCAGGCGCAAAGACCGATTGTTGAGCAGCAGATTGCGGACCGCGTCGGAGATTACTTCTTCCCGGCTCCGATAGAGTCCGAGCCGTACCAGCGCCGTGATCTCTTGGTCGGCAAAAGTTGCGTCAGTCATTTTCTTTCCTCTTCTTCATGGATTCGGCAGATGTTGGTCAGCCGGTCATCAATTTACGCGGGGCTATTTTCCATCCGCAGTCGCAGCGTAACCTTGGTATCGCCAACGTAGAGCGTGCTGGCGCCGACGGGCAGCGGAGCGGGCAGATCGAAGATGATCTCGCCATTGACTACGCGCCCCGACAGCTCCACTTCGTGTTGGCTGCGTTGTTCGGCGACATCCGTCATCACTTGCAGGAAGGTTTGCGGCGTCACCCGGTCTTCGCCGCGCTCGATAAACTGCTCCACCAGGGCGTCGAATTCCGCATCGTTCATTGTCGCAATTGTTTTGTCATCCATTGGGATTGTCTCCTTTCGACGTTTGCCTCAACCGCACGCGCGCTTTCCAGTCATCGTAGCGAATTAGCGCCAACGTCGCCACGCCTGCGGTCACGGCGTCGAGCAGCGCAGGGACAGTTTCTGCCGGCGATGCGGAGATTGTTTCGCCGCCAATCAATTCACTCGCAATCGGCGTTAACAGAACCACACGCAGCCAACGGGCGCCGGTTTCATCGTAGAGCCGCGTGATGAAGAAATCCAGACCTTCCAGGCGCGCGTTCTCGTTGGTCAGAAACCAGGTGCTGTACTTCACGTCGCCGCGCAACCCCAGCACGGTCAGGTCGAATGGCGACAATCGCTCGTTGCGGTTGGTGATGTCGTGACAGGCGAATTCGATCCCTTCGGCCTGCAAGTCGCGGAAGATTTCCACTTCAAATGCATAGCCCAGCGCAAAGGCAGACCACCAGTACAGACAAAAGATCAGCAGCCAACGACTTTCAGCCTGCCCGTTTTGATAGAAGTCTTGTTGCCGTATCCACTGCGCGATTTCCCGCGCTGTCGCTGCTTGCAGGCGCGGCGCGTCTTGCCTCACATCCGTTGTCGTCAACAACGTTTGCAAAAATGCATCGGCAAACTGCCGGTCAATGCACGTTTCGTAAAACCACTTGAAAGTATATTCGCGCCCCTGAAAAGTAACCGTGCTGCGCGCCAGCAGATCAATAGCTTCCCGCAAGCGATGCCACTGCTTGCGCGTCAAACGTTCCGCCCCACGCAGATAATCGGTTAATGCTGCATCCTGTTCCGGCGTCAGGTTGCTATTAATGCGAAACATAGGAAGTTAGACACGTGCGTCAATCACTGAATCATCGAATTCCTTCCGTCCGATGCGCGCAAAGGTCGAGGCGAGGTTGGTGTCGGCGACGATCATTTCGAAGAACCGAAAAAGAAGGCGATCTCCGCGTCCATCTCTTGCGGCGGAATGCGCTTCGATCACAATCGGGATGCCGCGTTCACGCAGCACGTCTTGAAACTGCCAACGATCCATCGCGGCAATCTGCTGCCGCGCGCCCCAGCGAAACCTCGTCGGTCTTGAACAGATCGAGCGGTGAGTTCCAGGCGCAAAGACCGATTGTTGAGCAGCAGATTGCGGACGGCATCGGAAATGACTTCTTCCCGGCTTCGGTAAAGTCCAAGCCTCACCAGCGCTGTGATTTCCCGGTCGGCAAAAGTTGCGTAAGACATTTTCTTTTTCCTCTTTGCTTTGTGGATTCAGCAGTTTTGAGTCAACCGGTCAACGAATGATAAGCCGAACCACACATTTCCACTACGCTAAGCGCAAGTCGCACCCGAATTGGCTCAACTTTAATGCTTATCGTACCCAACCTGAACAAGCCGGAACCAAAGAGGTCTTTGCCGAACTTTCCAGCAGTTGAATATAAGCTCGGTTGTCTGATCAATCACTCAAGGAAGCGCATCTGCCGTAGCCCTGCTGACTGAACGTTATTCGGAAAATTGAAATTCAGCGAGTTTACTTCGCTTGCAGTTTTTTCCAGGCTTCAACGTAACGAGTGGTTTTCGGATTCGCGTCGTTCCATTTCGGAGCTTCGGGATTGTTGGCGATCATCGTCAGAGCCAGCGCAATCATCCGATTGGTTTTGGCCAGATTCGGATAATTGATCTTGTCCCAGTGGTCGCCGACTTTGTGGTAATCGGGAAAGATGAACGCCACGCATAACGTGTGCGCCGGAACTCCGGCATCGGCCATTGCCTGGTTGTCGCTGCGGCTAAAAAACGAGTCACTGTTCTTTTCGTGTTTGTAAACATTGATGCCGGTCAATTCGCCAGCCTTCTTGAAGATCGGCCCCATATCCGAAAAATCAAATCCCGTCAGTGTCGCCGAGTCGGTTTTGTCGCCTTCTACGTCATCGGTGCGGCCAATGTGTTCCAGGTTCACGTCAGCAACGGTTTTGTCGAGCGGAAAAGCGGGATGTTTGCCGTAATACCGCGAACCCAACAAGCCGCGCTCTTCGCCGAAAAAGGTCATGAAAATAATGCTGCGTTTCGGACGAGTTTTCATTCCGGCCAGAGCCGAAGCCAGTTCAATGACCGAAACGGTTCCGCTGCCATCGTCGTTGGCGCCATTGTTGATGGTGTCGGTTCCGGCCATCGCCGCAGTCATTCCTATGTGATCGTAATGCGCTGTCACCATGACGTAAGTGTCTTTCAACACTGGATCGGAACCGCGCAACACACCAATCACGTTGCTGGTTTTGAACGACAACGTTTCTTCTTTCTGGTTGTCAACGGACGGAGTTTTGGTGATGACGCCGGATTGCGTCAGTTGCTCGATTTGAGGCGCGCGCAGCCTCATTCGGACAGAATTGTCTGGAGTGGCGGCGTCGAACACTTCGCCGTTTTTCGTCACTGACCAGACCGCGGTTTGAAAAAAACTCTTTTCGCCAGCTTCGTTGGCATCGCCCGCCGGCTCCAAGCCTGCGCGGCGAAATTGAGCGGCGATGTATTCCGCCGCAATGTCCAATCCGCGCGAAGGCGTGGCGCGGCCTTCCAGCGCGTCCGAAGCGATGAACGACAAATGTCCGCGCAACGAATCTTCGGAAATGCGATCCAGCGCCGCTTGGACTTCCGGCTCAATGGCAGGAGCGGTTTTCTTTGTGGATTTTGCTCTGGGCTTTGGCTGCGGTTTGGCTTGTTGCGATGACGCTTGCAGCGCAAAGCAGGCCAACAACACGATCATAAAAATGCCGCGCGTGGCTGACGACACGGCCACGCGCGGAAAGTTGAAAAGAGTCATAACTTTTGCCTTTGCTTGTAGGGCAGGTTTTCTAACCTGCCCTAACTCTATCAGTGTAAATTCCAGGGCAGATTGGAAAATCTGCCCTACGCTCGTTTTAGACCAGCGGTTTGTCGAAACTGTCCGACCAGACGTAAGCGTCAATCAACGCTTTCTCTCCGTCTTTGCCGGGTTTGGCGTTGCCGTGTTCCATTCCCACCACGCCGGTGAAGCCTTTGGCGTGAATGTGTTTGAAGATGTTGCGGTAATTCATTTCGCCCGAAGTCGGTTCTTTACGTCCCGGATTGTCGCCGACCTGAAAATACGCGACTTCGCTGTATGCCAGATCAATGTTCGGGATGATGTTTCCTTCGGTAATTTGCTGGTGATACATATCGTACAGAATCTTGACCGAAGGACTGTTGACCGCGCGACAAATCGAATAAGCCTGACCGATTTTGGTCAAAAACAGTTTTGGATGGTCGCGGCGCGTGTTGAGCGGTTCCATCACCATCACCAAACCGGCTTTTTCGCAGATTTCGGCGCAGCGGCGAAACATATCAATCACGCTGGCGGTCTGGTATTCCCAGTCCAGCCGCGTGTCGTAACAGCCCGGCACGACCGTACACCATTTGGCGTTGAGCCGTTTGGCGACGTCAACCGCATTGCGAATGTCTTTCAAAATCGGTTCTCGCAATTCCGGTTTCCAGGTGGTGACGGCAAAGGTCGGATTGTTGAAATCCTTGGTCGCCACAAACACGCCCATGGTCATGTTCAAATCGGCCAGCGTTTTGCCAATGCCTTCCTGCACTTCAACGGGACGATCCGGCGCGCCGTTGTCTTCCAACGCCGTGAAACCTTGTTCGGCCATGAATTGCAGTTGCGCTTTCAGGTCTTCGCCCGCGTGATGACGAAACATGCCGAAATGCGGCGCGTAATTCAGCTTGAACTTTCGCACGGGAGCAAACAGGTTGGGCGCAGCCAGACCTTCCATCGCGCTGGCTCCGGCAACAGCCGTCGCGCCGGTCGCAATAAAATCTCTCCGGTTCATAAAATTGGTTCCTTTCCGAATTTGGAGTGAAAGTGATCGGTGATGATGCGGCAACTCTATAAACCATCTTTGCTGAGATTGAAAGGTTGCCAAAGAGTCGGTCTTACCTTAAATCTCCGTCAAATACTGAATGATTGAAAACTTCTTGACCCGAACAGACGTTCATTGCCAAACCCATTTTGAGGGCGATGAGAAACAACCTTTAACCGAAACAGGAGGTCTTGATGACTGAAAACAACCAAACACCCGAAACTCCCGCGATTGATTCTCTACTCTGGCAGGCTCTGGACAAATTCACGATTGACGAACCTGGCGCAGAATTCACGTTTGTGCAGCGATTGGCAGACGAAAATCGCTGGCCGTTGCACTTTGCCGAACGTGTCTTGGGCGAATACAAACGTTTTTTGTATCTGGCGGTTGCCGCTGAACACCCGGCTTCGCCTTCTGACGCCGTGGATCAGGTCTGGCATTTGCACCTGTCGTATACGCGATCGTACTGGAATGAACTCTGCGGCAAAGTCCTGAAACGCCCGTTGCATCATTTGCCGACTCAGGGCGGGCGCGTCGAAGACGAAAAACATTCTGACCTGTATCGTCGCACTCTGGAATCTTACGAACGATGTTTTGGGCATCCTGCGCCTGCAGACATCTGGCCGACAAAAGCGATGCAAGCGCCGGAAAAATTTGCGCGCATTCGCACCAGTGATTTCTGGATGCTCAGAAAACCGAGCCGCGCATTTCGTAACAACTCGCTGGCGTTTGTCGCCCTCATTCTGTTTTCGGGAACGACGGCGGCCTGCACATCGAGCGGAATCGCATTGCCGATTTTTGGAGTTCTGGCGGTGGTGGTTGTGCTGTTGATCGCCTTTCGCAAGCGATTTGGCGGCGGCGAGGGTTCCTGCTCTGGTGGCAGCGGCTGTTCCTCCGGTTTCGGCTTCTTCAGCTTTTTCTCTTCGTGCAGCAGTGATAGCGACAATTCCGACAGTGGCGACAGCGATTCCGGCGGCGACAGCAGTTGCAGTTCCAGCAGTTGCAGTAGCTGTAGCAGCAGTGATTAAGCCCGGCGACTGCGGCAAGTCACCTCAGCAAAAATCCGTTTCGTAATTCATCCGCCGGATCAATCAGAAATTCGTGCCGCCCTGTGATGTGAGCCATGCCCACGACTTCGGGGATGATCGCCGCGTGCGAGCCAAAGGTCGTCGTTTCGGCCACGCGCCCGGTGAAGGCGCTGCCGATAATGCTTTCGATGACGATGGATTCGCCGATGCTGATTTCTACGCGAGCGTGATGTATCGCCAGTCGTCCGCTGACGCCTGTTCCGGTGGGCGAACGATCCACTTCGCCTTCGGCAAAGATGCAGACATTGCGACTGTGATGCGCAGGATTTTCCGGCTCGCTGACGAAAATCACGCCGTACAAAAAGCTCAGGTCTGGCTCAAACGGATGCGGAATTGTGCGACTGGCCATCACCGCACGTTTGATCTGCATTCCGGCTTCAATCAACTGCCGAAGTTTCTCCGGTCGGCAACTCAAGCCAACATCCGCCGCGTTGACGTAAGCATAAAACGCTCCGCCGTAAGCCAGGTCATACCGAACGCGCCCAAGTCCGGGCACATCCACCACAGCATCCAGTTCCACCACAAACGAAGGCACATTGTGGAACGACACGCGCTCGACTCTTCCCTGATTGACGTGCCCGTAAGCCGTAATCAGCCCGGCGGGCGAATCCAGTTTGAGCGTAGTCACAGGCTCCACCGTCGGAAACATTCCGGTTTCCAGCGCAACGGTTGTAAAGCCAATGATGCCGTGTCCGCACATCGTGCTGAACCCTTCGTTGTGAATGAACAAAATTCCGGCATCGGCTTCGGGCGTCACCGGCGGAGTGACGATGCAACCGTACATATCGGCGTGGCCGCGCGGTTCCCACATCAACGCCGTCCGCAGATGATCGAAATGCTCTTTGGCAAATCGCCGCCGAGCCAGAATCGTCTCGCCCTGCAATTCTGGAAAGCCGCTGACGATGACGCGAAACGGCTCGCCTTCGGTGTGGGCGTCAATCGTCGTGATGCGAAACCAATCGGCGGGCGGGTTCCAGTTTGAAGCTTTGGATAAAGGTGAAAAAGTCATTGAGTGCCCCCAAGTAATAGCGAAGAGGAAAAACGGCATCCAGTAAAGTCTTTTCACCGCGGAGGCGCGGAGTTCCGCTGAGGGTTCGCAGAGGTCTTGTGATTAACTCTGCGAACCCTCTGCGTTCTTTGCGTCTCTGCGGTGAATTTGCATGTGTGTTTTCAATCCGTTCCTAACCGAACAAATCGAATTCGACTCCCAGATTTTCCTTGAGAGCGTGTTGGTAAATTGCCTGGGCGACGGCGGCATCTTGTACAGCGTTGCCTACGGATTTGAAGTACGTGATTTCGTCGTCGCGTTGGCGACCGGGTTTCAAACCCGCGGCGATTTCGCCTAACTCGGCATAAATGTCTTCTTGATGAATTTCGCCTTGATTGAGCGCGATAATCAAATCGCCCGCTTCGGCCAAAGCGGCCTTGCGTTCGTCCACGACAATCTTCGAAGCTCGGCGCAAAGTCGTGAAATCCACTTCCTGCATTTCGTGCGTGTACGAGCCAATGCCGTTGATGTGAACGCCGGGTTTCAAATCGTCGCCGTTGAACACAGGCGTCGCGGAATTCGTTGCGGCGCAAATCACATCGGCGTCGCGCACGGCTTCAGTCGGCGAATCTGCAACCCGCAATTCGATGGAGGCAAGCTGCGGCTGCAATTCGGCAATCATCGTTTCGGCGGATTCGCGTCGGCGAGAAAAAACCCGGCATCGCTGGATCGGACGGACGGCGGCAACGGCCAACAATTGAGTTCGCGCTTGCCGACCGGCTCCAATAACGGCGGCGGTTTCGGCGTCGGCGCGCGCCAGCAAATCCGTCGCGGCTCCCGAAGCGGCTCCGGTTCTAAGCGCGGTCAAATATCCGCCTTCCATCACGGCCAACGGTTTCCCTGTGGCCGGATCAATCGCCAGCGCCACGGCGTGAATTCGCGGCAATCCGCGTTCGGGATTTCGATGATGAATCGAAGCGATTTTGATCGCCAAGGCATCGCTTTCGCCCAGGCAAGCAGGCATAAACAACGTCAGGCCGTCGTGATTGGGCAACGCAACGCTCGTGCGAAGCGGACTTTTGGCGTTGCCGGTTGAAAGTTCGGCGAACGCGCGTTTGATGACTTCTATGGCTTCACACATGGAAAGCGCACGCTGCACTTCCGAGCGGTTCAATAACTTCATGATGATCCTCGGTTCATTTTGTCTGGTTTTCCACATTCACAATGGGATTTTCATGAACAAGAAAACGAAATCTGACGGCTGTCAAATTTCAAATTCAATTATCGGCTAACGCCAACTTAACTTGACCATCTAAAACCGGTGATTTACCCTTCCGCCCTACTTCACCAGATAGGAAGCAAACGTATTACAACTCAGTAGTGTTTTGGCCGGGCGTCATCCCACGCAATGACGCCGAAAGGCTTTGATTGACAGGCGTCCGACAGAAGACGCCGCTTCCAACTAAAGCTTTCCAGCCGACAGGCTTCACAGGGATGAAATCAGTTTTGCACTCAAATCAAAGAGCGGCGGCGGCACGGGGCTGTCTGCTCGCTCAATTTATGTAACCCTTTTCTTCAAGCGAGGGAGATTTATGTTCAAGTCAAATTCGTATCGTTTGCTGATGGCGGCGATGCTGTTTGCTCTGTGTTTTGTGCTGGGCAGCAGTGAAGCCTTCGCCCAGGCGCAAGGCAGCACCGGTCAGATCACCGGTTCCGTGCGCGACAATCAAGGCGCAGCCGTGGCAGGAGCATCCATCAGAGCCGTCAACACCCAAACCGGTTTGCAACAAAGCACCACGGCCAGCTCTGATGGGCTGTTTCGTTTTGTGTTGCTGCAACCCGGAAGTTATGACCTGACGGCGGAAGCGTCGGGATTCGCCAAAACCGAACTGAAAGGCGTCCGTGTGACTGTCGGTCAAATCACTGATGCCAACATCACCATCGGAGTCGGCGCTGTTGCCGAAGCCGTAACCGTTACGGCGGAAGCGATCCAAACGACGGTTTCTCAACCGGACGCGGTCATCAATGAAAATGCAATCAACAATCTGCCGATCAACGGTCGTCGTTTTCAGGACTTCGTGACCTTGACGCCGACGGCGCAGGTTGATCCGCAACGCGGCCAGATTTCGTTGTCCGGTCAACGCGGCATCAACACCAACGTCAACATTGACGGATTGGATTACAACCAGCCGTTTTTCGGTGGCATTCGCGGCGGCGAACGGTCGAACAACGCGTTCACCATTCCGCAGGAATCCATCAAGGAATTCCAGGTGGTCGCCGCCGGGTATTCGGCGGAATTCGGACGTTCCAGCGGTGGTGTGGTGACTGCGGTCACCAAATCCGGCACCAACGAATACCACGGCTCGGCGTTTTACCTGCTTCGTCACCGTGAATTTTCGCGCAAGAACGATTACTTCAAAGGACTGGAAACCTTCCTAAATGGCCGCGAAGTGACGCCTGCGCCGACGCAGCATCAATTCGGCGGATCCATCGGTGGCCCGATCAAGCGAGATAAAGCGTTCTTTTTCGGAACCTACGAACAACAGCGATTCCGCAATCCGCGACAGGTAGTCTTCGATCTACTGCAAGGCTTCACGCCGACAGCCAACACACAGGAAGGGTTCGACTTTTTCCGCGGCTTGCAACAGGAATTCGTGCAAACCAATGACGCACAAGCCCTGCTGGGGCGTTTCGATTACAACTTCAGCGAATCCAATCGCTTCAACGTCCGATACAACCAAAGCAACAACAGGGCGTTGAACGCCAACGCGACTGGAAATGCGTTGTTCCCGACCACGACCAGCGCGTTGTCGAACAACGGCACGGAACGTGACCGCACTTACACCGTGACCGGTCAATTGACTTCGTTCTTTGCGGGCAATCTGGTCAACGAACTTCGCGCTCAATACTCACGCGAAGTCCGTCCGCGTGAAGCCAACGTCGAAGCCCCAGTTGTGCAGAGTTCGATTGGCAACTTCGGAACCGTGCGCTTCCTCCCGACGACGCAATTCGACTGGCGCGCTCAGGTGTTCAACAACCTGACTTGGATTTTGGGAAATCACACCACCAAATTCGGCGCGGAAGTCAATCACGTGTTTGCCGACCAAACGTTCGCGTTCAACCAGTTCGGTTACTTCCAGTTGAATGGCACGAACGTCAGCACGTTGCTCGACATCTTGTCGTATACGCCGAGCGTGACGACTGGCACGGTTAATCGTTTCGATTCGACGGCCGTCACTTATGATCGCCAAATCGGAAACGGCCGACTTGACCTGACCGTTCAGGAATTCGCTCTTTATGCCCAGGACGCCTGGCGTATCCGTCCGAACTTCACGCTGAATTACGGCCTGCGTTGGGAAGGTCAATTCAACCCCGCGCCCGTCACCAACAACACCAGCGTCTATGACCAGGTTCGTGGATTCCGTTTCCCGTCCGGCCACAGCGTTGATCCGAGCTTCGTTCCTGACGTGACCGATCAGTTCGGGCCGCGTCTGGGTCTGGCCTGGGATCCGTTCAAGAATGGCAAAACCGCCGTTCGCGCTTACAGCGGCATTTATTATGCGCGCACGCCGATGCTGTTGTTGGCCGCTCCGCTGAACAATTTCCGCAATCCTCCGGGCGATGTGTCCATCCGCTTGCCGTTTGCCGTCCCGGCTGGCAACGCGAACAACACGGTTTATCGCCAGCTCAGATTGATCGGCATTGACCTGAATAATTTCACGCTGGACAAATTGCCGATTTTGACTCCGCAGCAGGTGCAATCGGTCGGCGCTGCTTTGGGGTTGTCGGTTGATCCGTTTCGCAATGCGAACGTCATCACCTGGGCGAACGATTACAAGAATCCGAAATCGTATCAATTCGGCGGCGGCATCGAGCGCGAAATCGCTCGCGGGCTGACGTTCGGAGTTGATTACAGCCAGGTCAACACGTTTTACCTGCAACGGAACCGCGAATTGAACGTCCCGGTTCCGATCATCCGTGCCACCGATCCGGCACAGCGTCCGTTCTTCGGTTTGCGCAGCGGCACGGCGCGCCCGTTGCCGAATCTGGGCAGCATCCAGATGCGCGAATCCACCGGACGTTCGGTATATCAGGCGGGCGTCGTTCGCGTGAATTTCCGCCGCCAATGGGGGCAATTCAACGCCTTCTACACGCTCTCGCGTAACCTGTCGAACGACGACAACGAACGCGATGCGGGTGGTATTGCATACGAAAACGGTTTCAACCTGGGTCCGGAATTCAACTACTCGCGTCTGGATCGTCGTCATCAATTCGTCGCCAACACGGTGTTCTTCCTCCCGCTTGGCTTCGAAGCCGCCAGCACCATGCGCTTCCTGTCGGGATTGCCGATTGATGCCACCATGGGCGCGGACTCCAACGAAGACATCGGCGGGCCGGATCGTCCGTACAGCGCGGCAGGCGTTCCCTTCAAACGCAATGCCTTCCGTAACGAACCGGTTTACAACGTAGACCTGCGGTTGCAAAAAGGCATTGGTTTTGGCGAACAGCGCCGGATGATTTTCTCGGTTGAGTTTTTCAATCTGTTTAACTGGGAGAACGTTCAACTTTCCGGCGCTCAGGTGACCAATTACTGTGCGGCACCAGTGCCAACCAACTGCGGTTTTGGCGCGCCGACCAACGCCAACTTCCTGCAAATCAAGAATGCTGCGGGAACGTACCTGTTCAACAACAACCCTGGCCAGGTGTTCCAAATGCAGCTTGGCGCTCGCTTGCAGTTCTAACCCAACTGGCAAGTCAAACACTAAAAAGCGGAGGCCTTCACGGGCTTCCGCTTTTTTCTTTGCCCATTGCTTGCATCAACTGATTACCGCGATTAAGATTCGCCCGCGTTGATGAAGCCGAACTCCTTTTCGGCGCTTAAACCTCAACGCAGATTCGTCACATTCAATGGCAAGTCGTATCAGAGTCGAAATCAAATCGCGCAACGAATTTTGGCGCAATGCGGTGATGGTCGAATGGGAGTATCAATTTCCGCAACGCGCGCTGAAAGCCGAAGCCGACGGATTTTATCTGATCGAAGCTGACTGGCTGGAAGATTTGCAACGAGTCGCCTCGCAATGTTTTTCAGAAGCCTTGCTGGCTCCGAGCGATCCGGGGCGACGACAATTGTTTCGTCGTTTGTTCGCCCGTGACGAATGAATCAGACACCAAACCATTTTTTCGAGAGGGATTCAGGCTCCAATGACCAAGAAGTTGATCAAATTGACCATTGCAATTGTTGCAGCGGCCGTCGTGTTCGGTTCCGCTTTGACCACCAATGCTTATCCGCCGTTCGTCAAAAAAGCGCAGAAATTCGGCGCGAAAGATTGCCTGTTCTGCCACAAGGAAGCCGAAGGCGGCGAAGGCTGGAACGACCGCGGCAACTGGCTGATGGCTGAAAAAGACAAGCGCAAAGCCGACGCCATTGATGTCGAATGGCTGGCCGAATACAAAGAACCCGAAAAGAAAGACAAACCTTAACCCAATTGATAATTCGCAATTGAGAATTGATAGCTGGGCGCATTACTCACCATCAATTCTCAATTCTCAATTCCTTGAAGAGGCACGAACCATGTCAGAAGACAACAACAACGTCTCTCGTCGCGATGCGCTGAAAGGCCTTGCAGTTGGCGTCGGCGCCAGTTTGCCGGTGTTGAACACCAGAGCGCTGGCTAACGATCACGAACATCAACACGGCGGCCACAAAGCTGCCGCGCCCGCCAAAAAAGCTGCTTCGGCTCCGAAATTTTTCAAGGCCGACCAATTGGCGCTGGTGGCGACAATTTCTGATCTGATTATTCCGACCGACGATCATTCGCCGGGAGCAATTGCCGCCGAAGTTCCTGCGTTCATTGACTTGATGGTCAGCGAATCGTCCGCCGAAACCAAAAAGCTCTGGACGGACGGCCTGGCCGCTGTGGACAAGATGAGCCAGACGAAAAACAGTGTGGCGTTCAACAAGGCCTCCAAAGATCAGCAAATAGCCATTCTGACCGAAATCAGCAAAAACGAAATGAAGGCTTCGACGCTGGAAGAAAAATTCTTCAAGGCGATCAAGAACATGACCATTGACGGGTATTACACGTCCAGAATCGGCATTCATCAGGAACTCAAATACAAGGGCAATACATATCTGAAAGAGTTCAAAGGCTGCACTCACCCAGAGCATCAAAGCTGACGGCAAGAGCGGCAATTCGTATTGCGTCTGGCCTGAGTCTCCATGCGAGGCTCAGGCCTGTTGTTTACGCCTCTGAAAGAAGTTCGTTCTCCAATCTCACCCGAAAACTGGCTCGCAACTCTCGTCTGCTCGCCGAAGTCTGTGGTACTCTGACGGTGCGCGAAACAACCCGCAGAAATCCAATCAATCACAGGAGCGAAATTCATGTCCGGTTCATCTCCGATGACCATTCTTTGCATTTCCAGTTATGAAAAAGGCCAGGAATTCATGCGCGAAGCCAAACGCCAGGGCTGGCGCGTGTTGTTGCTGACGGTCGAGCATTTGAAAGACGCCGACTGGCCGCGCGACCACATTGACGAAGTGTTTTTGATGCCGGAATTGACCAATCGCCAGCACGTGTTCAATGCCGTCAGTTATCTGGCGCGAACGACTTACATTGAACGCATCGTAGCGCTGGATGAATTCGACATCGAAATGGCCGCCAGTTTGCGCGAGCATCTGCGCGTACCCGGAATGGGCGAAACCACCAGCCGATATTTCCGCGACAAACTGGCCATGCGCGTTCGCGCGCAAAACAAAGGCATTCGCGTTCCGGAATTCTGCCCGGTCATCAATTACGACAAACTGCGCGAATTCATGGATCGCGTCGCCGCGCCCTGGGTTTTGAAACCGCGTTCGTCGGCGTCGGCCATAGGCATCAAGAAGCTGCACAACCAGGACGAACTGTGGCAGGTCTTGGAACAGCTTGGCGACGAACAATCGAATTACGTGTTGGAACAATTTGTGCCCGGCGAAGTTTTCCACGTGGATTCCATAGTCGAAGACAAAAAAGTCCTGTTCGCCGCCGTCAACAAATACGGCGCTCCGCCGATGAACGTCGCCCACGACGGAGGCATTTTCACCACGCGATTGTTGCCGCGAAAATCCAAAGAAGAAAAAGACCTGCAAAAAATGAACAAGGAAGTCATCAAGGATTTGGGATTGGTGCGCGGCGTCACTCACGCCGAATTCATAAAGGGCCACGCCGATGGCAAGTTTTACTTTCTGGAAATCGCCGCGCGCGTCGGCGGAGCCAACATCGCCGAAACCGTCGAAGCCGCCACAGGGCTGAATTTATGGCGCGAATGGGCGAAGCTCGAAACCGCCACCGAAGACAAACCTTATGAACTGACCAAACCTGACGATCTTTACTCCGGCATCATCGCTTCGCTGGCGCGACAGGAATGGCCCGACACCTCTGCTTACACCGATCCTGAAATCGTCTGGCGTATGAACAAACACCATCACGCCGGATTGATCGTCGCGTCCAAAGATCATGAGCGCGTCGAAGAACTGCTCAACAGCTACGTCGAACGTTTTTACCAGGATTTCCACGCCAGCGTGCCGCTGCCGGACAAACCAACGTCGTAAGTTTTTGGCCATAACAGCAATGACTCAACCAACAAATTCCTCGACCTTTTACGGCTGGCGAATCGTGGCCGCGTCGTTTTTCACGCTTGGAATCGCGGTCGGTTTGCCTTATTTCGGGATGCCGTTTTTTTACGATTACTTCGAGCGTCCCGTCAGCGAAGGCGGTTTCGGATGGTCGCGTTCGACCATCACCCTGGGCTTGCCGTTGGGAACGATTGCCACGTTGTGGGTGGGGCCGTTGCTGGCGCATCGTTTTCCGCCTCGCCGGTTGATTCTGATTGGAACCGGATTGACAGCGATTACGCTGGTCGGATTCGGAAGCATGAACGGCTCGGTCTGGCTGTATTGGTTTTTGTGGGTTGTGTACATGGTCGCCAACGTCTTCAGCGGAGGCCTGTCGCATCAGGTTATTTTGTCGCACTGGTTCGTCAAACATCGCGGCACGGCGCTTTCGATTGCGTATCTGGGAATCAGTTTGATCGGCGCGGTGTCGGCGCGGTTTGTCGTCAAACCATTGTCCGAAACCTTCGGCTTTCGCCTGGCTTTGCAGTTGATGGCCGGGTTGTTGTTGCTGACGTGGCCGTTGGTCTGGTGGGTCATGAAAGAAAAACCCGCGGATTTGGGCTTATTGCCCGATGGCGAAGCCAGCGCCGAAACCGCGCCGGTCACAGCGACAGAATCCCTGACTCCGCAACAGATTTTGCGCCAGCGCACATTCTGGGTTTTGCTCATCGGCGGCTGCTGTTCCACAGGGGCTTTTGCCGCCGTCAGCCAGCACCTGAAACTGATTTTGAAAGACAGCGGATTTACAGACCAGAACGTGCTGAACCTGGCGTTCAGTCAAACCATGATGGTGTTGCTGGTTGCCAGCGCCGCTGGCCGTTTGCTGGTTGGGCGATTGTCCGACCGATTGCCGAAACGACACGTGTTGACGCTGGCGTATCTGTTGTTGGCAGCGGCGTTGCCGATGCTGTTTTTTGTCAAAGCGCCTGCGACACCTTATCTGTTCGCCACGCTTTTCGGATTGGCGATGGGCAGCGATTTTTTGCTGACGGCATTGATCGCCGCCGACCAGTACTCTGTGGCATCGCTGGCTCGCGTGCTGGCGATTTTGTTTCCGGCAATGACCGTCGGACAAACATGGTTGCCGTATTTCATCGCTCTGCTGCGCGAATGGACGGGAAGTTATGCAACGCCGTTGCTGGTTGCCTTTGGGTTGGCGGCGGCTGGCAGATTGGCGATGATCTTGTTACCGTCAGCGCCGAACACTCGCATTGAAGCTCAGGTCCCCACATCACAAGCTGTATAACCGGTTATGTCGCTGTTACACCACACTCCAACTTTCACCCAGGGACAAGTCGTTCAACTTGCCCGGCAACTGTTTAACATCGCTGCCGAAGCTTCGCCGTTGCCGAGCGAACGCGACCAGAATTTTTTGCTGACTGCCGAATCTGGTGAACGATTCGTCTTCAAAATCGCCAACGCCACCGAAGACCGTGCGATGCTCCAAGCGCAGCAACAAACGATGACGCACATTGCCGATAAGATTTCGATCTGCCCAAAGGTCATTGCTACAACCGAAGGAAAAACCATTGCCGAAATCGAATCGCCAACGGGCGTCAAACACCTGGCCTGGATGATTACGCACCTGGACGGAGCGCCGCTGGGAACGGTGCGGCGACATTCGCCGGAACTGTTGCGCGAATTGGGAGCGACGCTGGGCAAATTGAACCGAGCGCTCACGGATTTCGATCACCCGTCCATTCATCGGGATTTTCATTGGGATTTGGCCAACGGCTTGCGCGAAGTTCGCAAACACGAATCGCTGATCTCCGACGCCGAATTGCGGCGGCTGGTCAATTCGCTGGCCGATGATTTTGAACGACGCACTGCGCCGCTGCTGCCACAATTGCGCCGTAGCGCGATTCATAACGACGCCAATGATTACAACTTGCTGGTCGGCGGCGGCGAAGACCTTTATTCGCGCAATCAACACGTCACAGGCCTGGTGGATTTCGGCGATATGGTCTACAGCCAGACGATCAACGAACTGGCCGTAGCGATTGCGTATGCCGTGCTCGACAAAGCGGATCCGTTGGCCGTCGCACGGCAAATAGTCGCCGGGTATCACGCGGAACATCCGTTGACCGAACCCGAACTTTCGGCGCTGTTCGGTTTGATCCGTTTGCGACTGTGCGTCAGCGTTTGCGTGGCCGCAGTTCAAATGCACCAACGCCCGGATGACGAATACCTTTCCATCAGCCAGCAACCGATCCGCAACACCTTGCCGCGCCTGACAAACATTCATCCGCGTTTTGCCGAAGCCGCTTTTCGGCAGGCCTGCGGCTTGAAAAAAACGTTCGTAGTTCCGCCTTCAGGCGGCAAGCTTGGCGATCAAACCCATCCGCCTGAAGGCGGAACTACGAACGTGGCCTCAGTAATTAACGCCGACCTCAGAACAGAACCGTTGCTGGTGTTCGATCTCAGCGTCGGCAGTCCGTTGCTGAGCGGCGATCCGGCAGAAAATGCCGAACCCAAACTGACCGAACGCCTGTTTGGATTGATGAAAACAGCCAACATCAAAGTCGGCGTAGGCCGATACGACGAAGCCCGCATGCTGTATGTCACGCCGCTTTTTGACGCCGATTCATCGGCTTCTTCGTTGGGCGAACGCCGCACGGTGCATCTGGGAATTGATTTGTTTGTCGAGGCAGATTCCGCGGTGTATGCGCCGCTCGCAGGCGAGGTCTACGCCTTCAACAACAACGGCGTGCCGCTGGATTACGGGCCGGTCATCATCCTGAAACACGAACCGGAAAACGGCCAGACCTTTTTCACGCTTTATGGTCACTTGAGCCAGGGCTCGATTGATAGTTTGCGAGTCGGACAACGATTTGAAGCAGGTCAGTTGCTGGGCTCGGTGGGCGCGCCGCCCGTCAACGGGGGCTGGACGCCGCATCTGCACTTTCAAATCATCACTGACTTGCTCGATTTGGGCGTGGATTTTCCCGGAGTCTGTCGCGCCAGTGAACGCGAAATCTGGCGCGAGTTTTCGCCGGATCCGAATTTGATTCTTGGCATCCCCGCCGAACGATTTCCGCCGGAAGAACCGAGCAAAGCCGAAACGCTGGCCACGCGCCGCCGCCGTATCGGGCGTAACCTGAGCATAGGCTACCGCGACCCCGTTAAGGTCGTGCGCGGTTGGCGACAATATCTGTATGACGAAACCGGACGGCAATATCTGGACGCATACAACAACGTCCCGCACGTAGGCCACTGTCACCCGCGCGTGATCGAAGCCGCCTGCAAACAAATGCACGTGCTGAACACCAATACGCGCTATTTGCACGACGCCATCAATCGTTACGCTGAAGCCTTGTGCGCAACGCTGCCCGATCCGCTGAGCGTCTGCTTTTTCGTCAATTCGGCCAGCGAAGCCAACGAACTGGCTTTGCGACTGGCGCGAGCGCACACGCGACAAAAAGATATGATCGTGCTGGAAGCGGCCTATCACGGTCACACGACCGGATTGATAGACATCAGTCCGTACAAACACGATGGCCCTGGCGGCAGCGGAGCGCCCGACTGGGTTCACACTGCGCCAATCCCGGACGGGTATCGCGGCCTGTATAAATACGGCGACGTGCAAGCGGGCGAAAAATACGCCACGCACGTCAGCGAAGTCATCGAAAAGTTGAAACGCAACGGCAGAGGCGTGGCAGGCTTCATCGCCGAAACCTGTCCCAGCGTAGGCGGGCAAATCTTCCTGCCGGAAAATTACCTGGCGTCGGTTTACGCGACAGTTCGCGCGGCGGGCGGCATTTGCATCGCGGACGAAGTGCAAACCGGGTTCGGTCGCACGGGCAAGAATTTCTGGGCGTTTCAGGAACACGGCGTGACGCCGGACATCGTTGTCATGGGAAAACCCATAGGCAATGGTCATCCGATAGGCGCGTTGGTGACGACGCCGGAAATCGCCCATTCGTTCAACAACGGCATGGAATTTTTCAGCACCTTCGGCGGCAATCCTGTTTCGTGTACCGTGGGTCTGGAAGTGCTGAACATCGTCCGCGAAGAAAACTTGCAACAACACGCGCTGCAGGTCGGCAACCGTTTGCTCAATGGTTTGCGCCCCTTCGTAAATCAATTTCCGATGATTGGCGATGTGCGCGGTTCAGGTTTGTTTCTGGGTGTGGAACTGGTACGCGACCGGCAGACGCTGGAACCCGCCGACGAGGAAGCCGCGTTCGTCGCCAACCGCATGCGCGATTGCGGCATTCTGCTCGGCACAGACGGCCCGTTTCACAACGTCGTCAAAATTCGTCCGCCGATGCCGTTTGACGAAACCAACGCCGACTTTCTGGTTGCCACGATGAACGATGTGCTGAAGGAACTTTATTGAACAAGGAGCGAAAGATGTTTCCGACGACTTCACAAATTCTGAACAATTATCTGCTGCCGATGGCCGTCAGTTTGTTTGCGTTGTTGCTGGTAGCCGTGTTTGCCATCTGGCAATTACGAGCGGCTCGCGCCGACGCGGAAGGAACGATGCGTCCGAAGCTGTTTGTCGCCGTGGCCTTGCTGGCCTGGATTGCCGGAACGGCGTTTTTCAACTGGCCGATGGTGAATGCGTTGCGCCAGCGAATTCACTCGGAGCGGATTGTCGAACTCCGCTTCAAGCCGTTGGGCGATGAATCGAAAGCTCCGGTGGTGATTTCCGACCGTGAAGTGATTGCCAACGGTTTGAAGTTGTTGCCGAACGCCGCCGGTTACAGCGAAACTCAGGAACGCTTTCTGCCGGATGGTTACGAAATCGAAGTGAAACCGGAAGGCGCGACGGAGTTTTTGCCGATGAAACTTATTGCCTATCGCCAAAGCCGCCGCCCTCCCAGCGGAGCCGTACAGGTCAACGTCGTTTCTGTCAGCGGAATTTCCGGCGATTCGGCGATCAATTTCAGCAGCGTGAACTTTCACTCCTGGCTGAAAAAATATGTGGATCCGCTGTTTGTCGAAAAGCCTATGGCTGTCGCTCCCTAAAAAATTCTTTTCACCGCAGAGGAAGCGCAGAGGCACTGCTGAGTCTCTCTGCGCTTCCTCTGCGTTCTCCGCGCCTCTGCGGTTAAGATCAATCCCAATCGCACAATCTTCTCAATCTGACTCACGACACTTTTCAGCAATATCTTTGGCGGCAATCGCTCCGTGGCCGACAGCGGTCGCCACGCTCAGACAAACCGGATTGCAAACATCGCCCACGGCATACACCCAATCTGCCGAGGTTCGTTGTCGTTGATCGGCGATGATGTATCCCGCCTCATCCAGTGCAATCTGCCCGCGAAAGGCTTCGGTGTTCGGCGCGATGCCAACGCGAACGAACACGCCTTCGGTTTCTATCGTTCGCAACTTGCCGGAATGAATTTCTTCGACAATCAATCGTTCGACGGTTTCTGCGCCTTCGATGGCTTTCGGCTGAAACCCAGTCAGGAAGGTGATGTTCGCCGTTTTCCGGGCTTCGCGTTGCCATTCGGTGCGCGCGCGAAAGTGTTCCGACCGATGAATCAAGGTGACGTGCGGGCAGACGCGAGACAGGATCAAACTGTTTTCGACAGCCGAATCACCTCCGCCGATGACGCAAACGTTTTTTCCGGCGTACAAACCGTGATCGCGGGTCGCCGAAAAACTGACGCCGCCGCTGATGGCAAAACGATCTTCGCCGGGAATGCCCAATCGGCGTTTACGCGCTCCCGTCGCCAGAATGATGGCTTTCGCCGTCAGCAACTCGCCATTGCAGTGCAATGTTCGCTGGTCAAGATTGATGTCCTCCAGCCGACAACCGAGCCGGTAATCCAGTTTCAATTCACGCAACTGCATTTCAAATTCGTCACGCAAATGCCGTCCGTTGTCGGCGATCAAGCCCGGATAATCAATCACGCGATGAACCATGTGCAGCAATTGCCCGCCGAGTTCCGGAGCCGTTTCCAGCAACACGGCTCGCAAACCGAGCGAGTTCGCCCAAAGCAAGGAACTGATTCCCGCCGGGCCTCCGCCAAGAATGATCGCGTCAAATTCGCTCATCGCATCAATTGGAATCGAGTTTCAGCAAGGTGTGCAGCAGCACGTTCGCTCCGTTGGTAATGTCTTCAGGCGTGGAAAATTCGCGCGGGGAGTGGCTGATGCCGTCGCGGCTGGGAACGAAAATCATCCCCACCGGACAGAGGTTGTAAATTTCCTGAGCGTCGTGCCCTGCTCCGCTGGGCATCAGCTTAGTCGTGAAGCCAAGCTGCTTGGCTGCATCGGCAATCACGCGGCGAATGCGTTCATCGGTCGGTGCGGGCGGAGTTTCGTTGATCTGTTTGAACTCGAACTTCGTTCCGGTCGCCTGTTCGATCTGGCGAACTTCGGTCTGGATGCGTTCAAACAGCATTTTGACTTTGGCGGCGTCCAGATCACGCAGCCCCAAACTGGTCAGAACTTTTCCGGGCACGACGTTGTAAGCGCCGGGCAGCGCTTGAATCTTGCCGACGGTTCCCACCTGCCGACCGGGCACGCTGGTGACGACGCGGTTGACGGCTTCAATGTACTTCGCGGCGGCCAGCAGCGCGTCTTTGCGCTGGTTCATCGGCGTCGTTCCGGCGTGATTGGCGAAACCTTCAATGGTCACATCCCACCAATTGACGCTGACTATGCCTTCGACCACGCCGATGTTGATTTTTTCCTGATGCAGGATGCCGCCTTGTTCGATGTGCAATTCGACATAAGCCGCGATGTCGCCTTTGCGCCGAACGACACTGGCCAGCTTGCCGGGATCGCCGCCGATGAACTTGATGCCTTCGCGTATGGTTTTGCCGCTGTTGGTCTTCAAATCGAGTTCGCGTTCGGTCAAGCCTTTGGCCAAAGCGTGACTGCCGATGGTTCCGCCCTCTTCGTTTTGGAAGATGACGACTTCCAACGGATGCCGCAATTTGACGTTGGCTTCGGCCAATGTCTGGGCGACTTCGATTGCGCCCATTGAACCGACCTGCCCGTCGTAACTGCCGCCTTGCGGAACGGAATCAATGTGCGAACCAATCATCAGGGGCTTCAAACCGGCATCGCTTCCGGCTCGACGACCGACCAGATTGCCGACAGCATCAATCGAAACTTCCAGCTTCGCGGCGCGCATCAATCCCATCGTGTATTCGCGCGCTTTCAAATCTTCGTCGGAATACGCCACGCGATGCGTGCCGCCTTCGGGCGTTTTACCGAACGCGGCAAGTTCCGTCATGTGCTGATTCAGCCGCTGGCCATTGACGCGCAGTGTCGAGACGGCTTGAGATCCCTGTCCTAAAAAAGCGACTGATCCCCAAAGTAAGTTTTGAGAAAATCTGCGGCGGTTCATCCAAATACCTCATTATTCACTCTCTACTCATCATGTTCATTCACAACTTGCTCAATCGCCGTAACCACTGCTCCATGCCAGTCAAGAAAATCATTTAACTTTTTTTCCACCAGTTTGAATTCCTCCTCAGTTAGCAAGCGATCCAGTTCATTCAGCGCAGCATCCTGAATATCGCCAACATTTATCGAATAAATAATTTTGTTTCTTCTTTTCATAGCGCGTTAGGGGAATTATTATGTTTCGATTGGTTCGAAGTCGATTTCCAATTTCTCGCATAAATCTTTGAGTACCTGCAGCCCTCTTTCTCGAGCATAGTGACTTTCTAAGGTGTATCCATTGTATCGAACAGGATAAAAAAAGCTCCGACCATTAGGATGAATTGGCGGGTCTTCGTTGGTAACGATGTAACGCTGTTTGGTTTTTCCCCATGGCAAAGGAACTTTCGTAATATGTCCACTATCAACTAGATACTTCAAAACATCCCAGAACAATAATCTGAGATTCTCATTTTCAAACACCTTACCATCAACCTTTGCAGCAATTCGACCAGCAACTCTTCCTTTTCCAATCTGAGTGTCTGAGGTGCTGAAATCTATCATCCTCTCAGCGACCAATGCGTCATAAATAGAGTCAAAGACATCACTGTATTTCTCATACAACGCAACAGCTATTTTTTTCTCCTCATCAGTAATTGCCATTTTAATTCCCTTGTATCTGATTTTTAGATTCCTCAAGTATTGGACAATAAAAGGTTTTACCTTGTCGTTGAGTCTTGGGTGTTCAAGAAGTGGCATTAGGAGCTTGTCGTTTAGTAGCTGATAATCCAGACAGTGCCATCTACCATCGCCCACAGTTTCCTTTGAGTTAGACCCAAGCTTCGGCAGCAAATATACTAAAAAATTTATATCATTCGGATGGTTCGTAAGAAGCCAGTCAGCATACTTCTTTGATTGCTCTCCATTTGGCCTAGAGTCAATTTTCAACTCAAAAACAATATTTATCTTTCCACTTAAACCTAGATTGTTTTTGCAGCTTGCCGTTAGAAAAATGTCGAATCTGCCAATCCCCTGAATGCTTGTTTCACTGGAAACGTATTCATTTGGTGTCACCTCAACATCGTCAAACTCAATCGTGGGAAGTAAAGTGAGTAGTCTTTGACCAGATATTTCATCGGGCTTCAAACATTTCTCATCTGTCAATAACAGCAAGAACCGTAACAGGGTATAGCTGGTTAGAAGATGTGATCCACCCGGATCTAATAGCCATCCCAAGAAACAAGAGTGCCAACGTTCATAATGAGTACGCCCAACTATCTTGAAAAAGTTCGGCTCGCCCAAAATATGCTCGAAACGTATGAATCCTGGCTCTGAAATGAGGGCAACCAACCGCTGGTTAAAACTAATGGTTTTGTTCTTTTTGTTATTTTTAGCCATTGTCTACTACAGAAATAGTTTCAGCCCAGCTTCCCATTGGAACGCGGACTTCATCCTGAAGCATCTTGAATTTTTTCGTTTTGTTGAATTGCAGGCAGCGTTCCCAGGCGTCGCGGAACCGATTTGGCCATTTGCCAGGGTAACAATTTTTCTTATGCCAGATAAACTCTTCCGTCCACAACCATCCCTGTTTGCGCAACGCCAGAATCAGTTCCAGCACATACGTATGTCGTTCACCATTCACAGCTTTTTCCTTGATGTTCAGAATAAACGTGCCGGTAGGTTTCAACACACGGAGAAATTCTTGAGCGCGCGGCAAAAACCATTCGACATACTCTTCGGGCTTGATGCCGCCGTAGGTTTTATCTCGACTGTCAGCATACGGCGGAGAGGTGACGATCAGGTCAAACTTGTCATCTTCAAACTGTCTTAAAACATCAAGACAATCTCCACAACGAATATCGGTAACCAATTTTGCCATTACCTGCTTCCTACTTTTGAGAATAAGGGGGAAAGTTACTGAATCAGATTGTACGCTAGCCGCCTGTCCGGCTCACCGTCAATTGCGTTTCTGGATTATTTCGTTTCTGTCTTTCCAATTAACGCCATCAATCCATCAGCCACCGAATTGCGCCAATACAGCACATCGTGTCCGCCGTTGTATTCGGAATAAACTACCGAATAGCCTTTGGCGAGCAGCGTGTCGCGCAAGCGGCGATTTTCCAAAACCATGTTGATCGCCAGTCCTTGTTCCAACTTACCAACTTCAATGAAAAAACGCAGTGGTAATTTCGGCAACGAGGCAAATTGTCCGGTCAGCCAACCGCTGTCGCCAAATATGTTTTCCAGCGCAGTCATCGTCCAGCTTTCGTAAAACCAGTACGAACCGGATTGCGAAAGCACATTGCCGATGACTTCGGGATGCCGCATGGCTGAATACGAGGCCATCAATCCGCCCAAGACTGAATCCGCTGACGACCGTTTGTTTGGGATCGGTGGTGACGCGAAATCGGCTGCGTAGATTGGGCACCAATTCTTTCACCAGAAAGTCTGCGAATTTCGGCGAACAAGCCAAATCGCGAGCGCGTGTCGCTCCACTGGAAACCATCACCGCAATGGTCGGCGGGATTTTCTCTTTGGCAATCAGATTATCCAGAACGATTCCCAGCGGAACCATAAACGGGACTACTTCCCCGTCAAAATAAATCAACAACGCGCATGGTTTGCCGTCGGCGTTGTAACCGGGTGGCGTGTAAATTTTGATGTTGCGCTCTTCGCCCAGAATGCAGCCACGCTCTTGTCGCCACAATTGTAGCCGACTTTCTTGTGCCTGTTGGCATCGCTGTATATGATGCCCAAAATTTTTCAGGAGGTTCTCTATGAAACGAATTGCGGTTCTGTCCGGACTGTTGCTCGTTGGAGCGATTTCGCTGGCAACGGCGCAACAACAGCAACCAGCAAGTCTGGAAATTTCAAAAGTCAAAGACAACTTGTACATGATCTCCGGCGGTGGCGGAAACACGGCGGCGTTCATCACCGACAAAGGCGTTGTGGTTGTTGACACCAAACTCCCCAACAACGGGCCGGGCATTTTGGACAAGATCAAATCCGTTACGCCCAAACCAGTGACGATGGTCATCAACACGCATACGCACGGCGATCACGTCGGTAGCAACAGCGCTTTCACCGGCGCAGTCGAATTTGTCGCGCAGGAAAATACCAAGACGAACATGGAAAAAATGCCTGCGTTCCAATCCGCCGAAGGCAAGAAATTCCTGCCTTCGAAAACGTACAAAGACAAACTGAGTTTGCTGAGCGGTAAAGACAAGATTGATTTGTATTACGTCGGACGTGGTCACACGAGCGGTGACACGTTCGTTGTTTTCTCTGCGTTGAAGGTTATGCATTCCGGCGACATGTTCGCCTTTGCCAAAGGACTGCCTTTCATTGACATCAACAACGGCGGCAGCGGCTTGGAATATCCGAAGACACTGGCAAAGGCGGCGCAAATCAAAGGCGTTGAATCCATCATTCCTGGCCATTCACCTGTTCAGCCCTTGAGCGAGCTTAAGGCGTATGGCGAGTTTATGGCTGCTGTGGTCGCGGCCACTGAAGAAGCCAAGAAAGCCGGTAAGACAGTGGATCAAGCTGTGGCGGATTTTAAGCTGCCGGAAAAATTCAAAGGCTACGATTTGGGTCGCCTGAAACCCGCCGTCACGGCGATTTACTCTGAGTTGAAATAACCTTGATTGGTTCAAAACTGCTTCGCTTGGCGCTGCTGATTGCGACATTGGTCGGGTCGGCAGCGCCCGTTTTCGCTCATCCTGCGCCGTACAGTTATCTGAATCTGCGGCTCAACCAAGGCCAGTTAGAAGCATCGCTGGTCGTTCACGTCATTGACCTCGCCCACGAACTGGACATCACTCCCGCTGAGGCTTTGCTTGATTCGTCGCGGGCGAATTCCCTGAAAGAAACGATTCAAAACCTGTTGCGGCCTCGCTTGTTGATAGAGGCGGATGGGCAGCCGATTGACTTTGAGGTGCTGGCGGTCGAATCCATTCCCGATCAGCAGGCGTTGTCGTTGCGACTGGGCTTTCAAACAAAAGCGACGCCGGTTTCGCTTTCCGTAAATTGCTCGCTGTTTCCCTACGATCCGCTGCATCAAACCTTCATCAACGTTTACGAAGACGATGCGCTGACGCATCAGGACATCGCCGACAAAGACCGCGCCAAGGTGGAATATTTCATCGGCGGCGCGGGCGATTGGCGAAGCACAGTCGCCGTAGTCAAAAGATTTTTGGTCAGCGGCATCCAGCACATTTTCGCCGGACCGGATCATATTCTGTTCATCATCGGCTTGCTGCTCTTGGGCGGAAGCATGCGGCGGTTATTGCTGATCGTCACGGCGTTCACCATCGCGCACAGCGTGACGCTGACACTGGCTGCGCTGGACGTATTGAACCCACCAGCGCGCTGGATCGAACCCATCATTGCGCTGAGCATTGTTTACGTCGGCATAGACAATCTGATGGTCGGCAAATCCGGGCGCGACGTGCGCGCGTGGATAGCGTTTTTCTTCGGCTTCATTCATGGCTTTGGCTTTGCGGGCGTGCTGAAAGAATTCGGGTTGCCGCGCGGGGCATTGGGCTGGTCGCTATTTTCCTTCAATCTGGGCGTCGAAATCGGACAAGTCTGTATTGTCATTGTCGCGGCGTCGTTGTTGATGATCTTGCGCCGTAACAAACCAGAGTTTGCTGAAAGAGTTGCAACCATCGGCTCGGTCATCGTAATTCTCGCCGGAAGTTTCTGGTTTATTCAGCGAGTGTTTTTCTGAATCACCTGATCGCCAACGCATTTGGCGGAGAAGCCACGCCGCCGAGTTTGTTGAGCGGCGCAGCCGTGAAGAAACATTCGTAGCGTTTGTCCGCTGCACAAGCCGCCGCCAATTTATCCAGCGTGAACATTTCGCCGATGGGCATTCCCCACAATCCGATGATCGTGTCGTGCAGGGCTTCGTCTTCTTTGGGAAACGGATTCGCTTCAAAGCTGGGATTGTCGCTGCACACGGCGGCAAAGTGGTTGTCCCACAAAAACCGCAACGATTCTTCGCCTTGTGTCAGTCCGGCGATTTGCATGCCGCCGGGTTGGGTAAGCGCGACTCGCTGCTCTTCGCTGAGCGAGTCGTACCATTCAATCCAGCCGACACGCAGCAACAGAATGTCGCCGGTTTGAAACTTCACGCCTTGCCACGCCGCAGCCGCCCGCAATTGTTCCGGCGTAATGCCGTACCGCACGCCGGGCGAATAGCTGATGCCTTGCGCATCGGCAAAGCGGCGAAAATCAATCAGCACGCCGCGCCCGGCAATGCCACGCCGCGCCCAGTTGTGAATGCCGTTGATCGAATTTGCGGGATCGGCAATCTGCTCTTCGGTCACGCCGTTGTAAAACCCATGTTGCCGGTGGCCGTAATGCCGCACTCCGTCCCATTGCGAAGACGATTGCGTGTTGAAGCTGTCGTAAATGTCGTCGAAGACGTTGCGTCGCCGCCGCTGAACGGTATGCCGCAACACCGAGCGGTTAAACAGAGGTGGATGCGGTTTTTCCAACTCCCAACTCATCGGAAAGACTTCGCCGGTTTTGACCAGCTTCGCAGCGGCAGCGACACGCTCCGGCGTCAGCAGATTCAGCGTTCCGATTTCGTCGTCATCGCCAAATACGCCCCACGCTGAACGTAGCGGATATTCGGGTTTGATCGGCAATTCAGCAAAAGTGGGCAATCGTTCCGGCAAGCTCATCAATGTTTGGCTCCTTAACCGCTGATTGTCGTACTGTTTATTCCCCCGCCAGCTTGAGAACCGCCGCGCGAGTTTGCGGGGCAAGACGGAAACGCAAACTCTGAAGTTGGTCGAGCATTGGCGCGATTTCGTTTATCAAGCCGCGCTTTTTGGCGTCAAGCAAGACGCCGAGCGTTCCGGTTAGGCGCAGACCGAACGTCAGGGCAGTCTGCCGTGCCAGTTGATCATCAAGAACCACTATCGCGTCTGACGATTCGAGCGCTAACGCAAGTACTTCTCTTTCTCCGGGTCCCAAGCCGACCGCCAACGGCAATGCGGGCGCGCTGATAGGCTGTCGAACGGCAACCCATTGCAGGTTCGCCGGATCAGGCAAATTGATTCCCCGCGAACGCCCCGCCGCCAATTCAGCGACAACTGCTGGTGGAACGATCACCTGGCTGACCAGCGCGGGCAACAAATGCAGAAGGCCCAGTTGATGCAAATACTGCATCGGTGAAGTATTGGAAATGACTTCAGGCAAGACTTGTCTCCTGTCGTAATTCCTCTTCGGTCAGACGAAAGGTGTCAACTCCGTAATCTGCCAGCCGCAACAAAAATACGGCCCGCGGGATTCCAGCCAACTGCGCTGCTGCGCCCGACGAAAGCTTGCCCAATTCGTAGAGCTTTATCGCAGCCACCAATCGCAGTTCGGCGGCGATTTCGTGCGGCTTCATTCTCAGCGCCAGCAAACTATCATCGGCGATATCCATCACAATTTGTTGCATAAACGATATCCTTTCCTTGCCATTGTAACTGACTTGCCCAGCATTATATTTGACGCAAGCGTAAGCTTCACTTCTTCAACTCCGCCGTCCAGTTGGCCACGACAGAAAACGGTGCGACGGCATTTTCCCTCAAGTAACGCGGGAAGAGAAAACGCTGCCCGTCCGCTGATACGGTGAACGTATCACGCTGCACTTGCGCGGCGGGCAGATCAAACAGCACTTTCGGTAAACCCGCCTCAAAAGTCGCGCCGCCTTTGATCTCTACTGCCATTAGCTTGCGGTCGGGAGAAGCATAAAACAATTCTTTCCCATCGCTCCGCCAGTGCGGAGTATGCCCGCCGCCGGTTGAGACTTGCCATTTGCCGCCACCTGCCGGGAACGTCTGCACGTAGATTTCGTTTTTGTCATACTCATTTGATTGGTAGGCAACCCAGCGTCCGTCGGGAGAAAATTTCGGCGATAGCTCATTGAAGGGGGACTGGGAAAATGGAGTTGGTTTGCGGTCGCCGTCCAGTGGCAAAAGCCAGATGTCTGACAGCGTTTCGGGATCAAGTTGAGTGTAGAGAAGAACTTTGCCATCTGCCGACCAACTGCTGGGAATGGCGGCAACATCCGATTGAAGCAATACTTCTTCCTCCCCCACGCCGCTGGCTGCTTTTCGGTAGATTTGATTTTTCTGGCCTCGATTCGACCGCCAGGCAATCTGACTTCCGTCAGGCGACCAAACCGGAAACGCATCATCTGCCGGATCAAACGTCAGCCGAGATTCAGTGTTTCGCATCAGGTCAATGACGCTGATGTCAATCGTTCCTGTCTTGCTGTCCTGTCGTATTACTGCCACACGTTTCCCCTCAGGCGAAAGCGTGGGAATGAAAGCAAAGCCTGTTGTGCCGACGAATTCCTGCGATTTCCCCGTCCGATCCAACCAACCGAGTTGGACGTTTTCGTAAGTGTTACGCGCCCCATAGATGAGGATGCCCGTGTCAGAAGCCGTAAAGCTACCCGGTTCAATCTGATCGGCCAGGGGGAACGGCTCGCCTGAGAGCGAGAGATGATCGGCATCAAACGCTTGTGCCAGTAGCACCGCGACACGCAGGAAAAGCAACCAGCCCTTGTTTGGCTCCTGCGCATTGGAAGCCACATAAATGCCGTCGGAATCCGCCGCCAACAATCGTTTTGATTCTTTGCCCTCCAACGAAGTAACGTAAATTCCCGCCTCTTGTGTCGCTCCGCCGTAATGCAGGAAGTGGCGACTATCCGGCAAGAAGGAAGGCCGGATGGTTACGTTGGTCGCGCGTCCGCCGCCATACGTGACCGCGGGCTTCGGCTCTCCACCAGTGGCAGGAACCCGGTAAATTGCTCCCGTTCCGAAAAAGATAATCGTGCCGTCACGTCCCCACGCGCCGCCCGATGCCCCGCTTGGCAAAGCGCAAATGGTTTGTACTGTCCCGTTCGGCAAATCAACCCGTTTGAGTTTCCCGTCGGCGAAGAATCCGATGGAGCGGCTATCGGGCGACCAAAAAGCAATGGTGCTGACGCCTTCCGTACCGGGAATAGGTTGCGCCGTGAACCCGTTTAACGGGCGCAGCCAAATCTGGCGCTTACCTTCCATCGTGGCATTGAAGAATAAATACCGACCATCGGGGGAGATGTGCAGCGCCCTGCCCGGATTGGTCACCTTGTCCGGCAGGGCAATCGTGAAGCGAATGGCGGCGGCTTCGGGTTGCGATGTTTGGCGTAGATACTTCAGCACAAATGGAAATGCTGCCAACAACCCCAGCAGCAAGACGCCTGCTGTTATCCACGCCAGCCGAGCATTGCTGAACAGACTGTTTTTCCTCGTGACCGGTAAATTCGATGCTATCGCAGTGGTTTCCACACGCGACCCCGAAGATGTCGTCAGCGTTTCCAGCGCAAAACCCAAATCGCTCGCCGATTGAAACCGCCGTTCCGGCCTCTTTTCCAAGCAGCGCCGCACGATCCTGTCCAGCGCTGGCGAAATCTTCGCGTTCGTCTCGCTCAATTCCGGCGGCTCTTCTTTCAGGATCGCGTTCATCACTTCAATCGCCGAATCGCCGCTGAATGTCCGCTGCCCGCTCAGCATTTCATACAGAATCACGCCGAAGCTGAAGATGTCCGAACGATGATCTACGTCTTGTCCGCGCACCTGTTCGGGAGACATATAACCGACTGTTCCCATGACCGTCCCCGGATCGGTGATTTTCTTTTGCGTGGCGACTTGCGAATCGGCTTGCATCGTTTGTTGCGGGCGCAGCTTGGCAAGGCCGAAATCCAGAATCTTGATGCGGCCATCGGCGGTGACGAACAGGTTTTCGGGTTTCAAGTCACGATGGACGATGCCTTTGGCGTGAGCTGCGGAAAGCCCGTCGGCGATTTGCCGCGCGTATTCAATCGCTTTTTTCGGAGCAATCGCGCCTTCGTTCAATTGCACACGGAGTTCTTCGCCTTCCAGCAATTCTTCGACGATGTAAGGCGCGCCGTCGTGCGTGCCGATGTCGTAAACGGTCAGGATGTTCGGATGATTGAGCGCCGAAGTCGCGCGGGCTTCCTGCTCGAAGCGTTTCAACCGGTCGGCGTCTTTGGCGAAATCGGCGGGCAGGACTTTGATTGCCACATCTCGGCCAAGCCGTTCGTCACGGGCGCGATACACTTCTCCCATGCCGCCTGCGCCAAGGGGCGCAAGGATTTCGTAAACGCCGAGGCGAGTTCCGGTCACGATTGCCATGCTTTGCTGATCTCCGAGTTGGACTGATAAAACGCGCGCAGTTTACCCGCTTGCTGTGGATTGATAAACGGTTTGGCTGCGAGAAAAGAGTTTTCGGTGCGGTTGAAGTTTTTTGCGCTGTAGGCGCAGCAAAAAGTAGCCCGTGCTGAGGCTTTGTGAAACCACCGGCTACTTTCTCACCACCGGCTACTTTCTACTGTCCTTTCAGAGACGAAGCTGTGCATCAGTCGGCCAGCCCGATGCGTTTCAGCAGTTCGCCGAACTTCGGCAGTTTCCGAAGCGGGTCGAACAATGGTTCGACTTTCAATTCGACCAGGCCACTGTCTTTCTCGGCCAGCCCTTTTTCCAGAGCCGCCAACGCCAGATCAGCTTCGCCAAGCCGCGTGTGCAAAGCCGCAATCGAAGTCGCGGACACATACCGTTGTTTCGCTTCCTCGTTCAGGTGTTGCAGTTCGCGTCGCCAGTACCCGGCTTCTTTGGATTCGACAAAGGCTTTTTTCAACGAAGTCAGGTATTCGCTGTTTTCACCCATCAGCAATTTGGCGCGCAACAATTGCGTGATGGCTTCCTGCTGTTTGCCAGTTTGTTCAAACACCAATCCCAGACTGGTGTGCGCCGGAGCGTATTCGTCGTCAATCGCCAGCGTCTTTTTCAGATGGTCGGCGGCGTGGTCGTACTCCCTGGCGTAATACTGAATCGCGCCAATCGCCTGGTTGACCGGCAACGAACGCGGATCGAGCGAACGCGCTTTCCAGGCTACGGCGTTGGCTTCCTTGTGGCGTCCCATCAAGGACAGAAATTCGGCGTAACGTTGATGAGCCGTGGCGTTTTTCGGATCGAGTTCGATGGCGCGTTTGAATGCCCGTTCCGCCGTAGCGAAATCCCAATCGTAGCGGAAATTGACAGCGGCCAACGTCAGGTGGGCGTTCACCAATCGGTCGTCTTTCTTCAACGCCGTCAATGCGACTTGTTTGGCTTTGGTCATGCTTTGCTGCGGCGTTTCGCCGCCCGAACCGACCGCGTGACAAGCTGCGCATCCGGCAAAGGCTTCGGCGAACGCGCCGTCCATTCCGGCGGCGGCTTCAAAAAATTCGTCGGCTTTTTGCAACGCTTCGGGCGTGCCCTGATTCCAGTAATAACGGCCTTTCAAATACAGTTCATAAGCTTCGGAATTTTCCGTGCCGACTTTGGCCAGCATGTCTTGTTTCGACGGAGCGAATCGCGGGCGAAGTTTTCCGGCCAGCTTCTGGGTGATTTCTTCCTGCAGCGACAACAGATCAGACGTGCGCCGTATGAATTGATCGTTCCAAATCTGCCGACCGTTGCTCGCGTCCACCAATTCGGCGCTGACGCGAACTTCATTGCCGCGCCGCGTCAACCGTCCGACCAGCACGGCTTTGACCTCCAGTTCCTGGCCGACTTTGCGAGCATCCTGTTCTTTGCCTTTGTATTGAATGACGGAATTGCGCGAACTGATGCTGAGTTCCGGCAACGCGGACAAGGTGTTGATCAAACTTTCGGCAATGCCTTCGATCAGGTATTCGGCTTCGGGGTCTTGGGTGACGTTGACGAACGGCAACACAGCCATCGAATCAATCACGCCGCTGCCGCTGCTAAAGGTGCGATACGCAAACAGCCCCGCAATTGCCAGCGCCAACACAGCCAACGCTGCATACAGCAGTTTGCGGCGATTGCCGGATTGAACAATCGGCGCAGTCGGCGCGACAAAAGATTGCGCCGCGGATGATTGTGGCGGATTCGACGCCGTAGAGTAATTCGCCCCTATATTGGTTTCGTAAGTTTGCGATGGCGTAACCTGTGTACTGACCGGCGCGATGTTCGTGGCGTAATTGGTCGCCAGCGTATCCGCAACTTGTCCGCTGTTGTTTTGCGCTGCGGGCAATTGGGCAGTGGGAATTTCCAGCGGCAGAGTTTCTTCGCTTTCCACCAGGTCTTCATCGCCAAGCCCCAGCAGTTCCAAACGCGCTTTGACGCGCTTCAGATCGCCAATGACTTCCTGAGCCGTTTGGTAACGAAGCTCGCGGTCTTTGACCAGCATGCGATTGACGATGCGTTCCAGTTCCGGCGGCACGTTCGGCAACCGAGTCGAAAGCTTCGGCGGTTCGGCTGTCAGCAATGCGGCGATGATGTCGCTGGGCGTTGATCCGTTGAATGGGCGCTGCCCGCTGACCAGTTCATACATCACAATGCCCAGACTGAAAATATCCGTTCGTCCATCCACACGCTGGCCGCGCGCCTGTTCCGGCGACATATAGGTCAACGTGCCGATTACCATTCCCGGCTGGGTTTCAAACAACGATTTGGTGACGGCATCGGCATCGAATTCGCCCGAAGGATTTTGTTCGGTCAGTTTGGCCAGCCCGAAATCCAGAATTTTCACGTATCCATCCGGGCGCAGCATGATGTTTTCTGGTTTGATGTCGCGGTGAGCGATGCCTACGCTGTGCGCCGCCTGCAACGCGCTGGCCACCTGAATCACAACATCCAGCGATTCGACCAAATCCGGTTTTTGCGAATTCATCTGCTGACGCAAGGTTTCGCCTTCGATTAATTCGGTGGCGATGAAATGCGTCCCGTCGTGTTTGCCGACTTCGTAAATGGTGATGATGTTCGGATGATTGAGCGCCGACGCCGAACGCGCTTCCTGTTCAAACCGTCGAACGCGATCAGCGTCCTGGGTGAAGCTTTCCGGCAAGACCTTGATCGCCACTTTGCGTCCCAGCGATTCGTCCTGCGCCAGATAGACTTCGCCCATGCCGCCTGCGCCAATTTTGTTCAGCACGCGATACCGCGCAATTAACGAGCCAGTGGAAATAGTCATCATCAGCTCCGACAAGATTCGGGGAGCGGCGGAAAACCGAACGTTTGGCATCAATGCCCGTCAGTTTGCCAACGCTCCCCAGAGTGAAAAACCGATTACTTCTTCTTGAGCATGTTGCACGCTTCAAAAGCTGCGCTTGGATTGATGGCAGTGTTGCCTTCTTCGATGTGGCGGATGATGCCTTCCTTATCCACGACGAAGGTTGCGCGCATGCCGAAGCCCGCCGCTTCGTTGAAAATGCCGTAATCCTTGACCACTGTCCGTTTGAAATCGGAAAGCAGGGGGAAGCTCAATCCTTTGGTTTCCGGCGCCAGGTCTTCTGACCAACGCTTGAGCGCCGGAACGCTGTCCACGCTAATGCCGAATACTTGCGTTTCTGTGTCGGTGAATTTGGCAATATCAGCCTGATATGCCTTCATTTCGCGCGTTCAGCCACCGGTGAATGCCAGCACATAAAAGGCCAGCACGACGTTCTTTTTGCCTTTGAAATCCGACAGTTTGTAAGCCTTGCCATCCGTGCCATTCATCGTGAAATCAGGCGCGGCCTGGCCGACTTTCAAATGCGTCTTGATCGCAGGCGGTTGCTGAGCTTGCTGCGCCAGCGCCGTTGCGGTCAGCGCAATCGTCAACAGGCTCAAACCGAGAATCTTTTTGAGCATTGCTTTTTGCCTCCTAAAATTAAGTTTTGGGTTGTCGAAAGTTGTGTTCGTAACGGCGCGTATTAGACCTCATCGCCTGACTTATACGCAACGATCCAGAATGTCGGTTTTCCCGATGTTCGGCAATTTTCGCGCGCCGTTGAACCCAGTTCTCGGTCAGGTCATGAAAAATTTCGCGGCAGACCTCATTCGGTCATTACCCGCAGCCGGGTTGTGCGGTAAGCTTCGCCATCAGACAACGATTTTCGTTCAGGAGACTGAAACCTTGCACGGACTTGATGAAACTCAACAGCAGATCGTCCGCAGTCTGCGCGAATTTGTCGAACGCGAAGTACTGCCCACGGCCAGCAAGCTGGAACACGACAACGAATATCCGCACGCGCTGGTCGAAAGCATGAAAAAGCTCGGCTTGTTTGGCGCCAACGTGCCCGAAGAATACGGCGGCCTGGCGCTCGGTTACACGACTTACGCGTTGATGATGGAGGAACTGGCGCGCGGTTGGATGAGTCTGGTCGGTCCCATCGGCACGCATTCGGTTTGCTGCGACATTATAGCTACTTTTGGAACCGACGAGCAGAAGCAACGCTTTTTGCCTGCAATGGCGACTGGCGAACGGCGGGGCGGATTGGCTCTCAGCGAATCCGACGCCGGAACCGATGTGCAAAACTTGCGAACGACTGCCGTGCGCAAAGGTGACGGTTACGTCATCAACGGCTCGAAGATGTGGATCACCAACGGCCGTTACGGCAACACCTTTGTGCTGGCGGCCAAAACCGACCCGACGGCGCAACCCGCGCACAAAGGCATTTCGGCCTTTATCATTGAAAAAGGCGGCGCGGGCTTCACCGTCGAGCGCGATATTGAAAAGCTCGGTTACAAAGGCGTCGAAACTTGCGAACTGTTGTTTGAAGATTTCTACGTTCCGGCGGAAAACCTGATCGGCGGGCGCGAAGGCGAAGGCTTCAAACAAATCATGACCGGTCTGGAAAGCGAACGCATCAACGTCGCCGCGCGCGGCGTTGGCCTGGCGCAGGCGGCGTTTGAAGACGCGATTCATTACGCGCAACAGCGGCGAACTTTTGGCAAAGCCATCGCCGAACATCAAACCATACAGATCATGCTGGCGGAGATGGGCACGAAGATCGAAGCTGCGCGCTTGCTGGTGCGGTCAGCGGCGGAAAAGAAAGATCGCGGCGAACGCTGCGACCTGGAAGCCGGAATGGCGAAATTGTTTGCCACCGAAACCGCGCAGGAAGTCGCGCTGTTGGCGATGCGCGTTCACGGCGGAAATGGGTACGCCAAAGATTTCCGTGTTGAACGGTATTATCGCGACGCTCCACTGCTGATCATCGGCGGCGGAACCAATGAACTGCAACGGCTGATCATCGCCAAAGGCCTGATCGCAAAATATCCGGTGAGATAATTTATGTCAGGAAGATACCTGGAAGATTTCAACGTCGGCGATGTATACAAACATTGGCCGGGTCGCACGGTGACGGAATTTGACGACACATGGTTCAGCTTGATGACCATGAATCAAAATCCGCTGCACATTGACGAACATTACGCGCAACAAACGCAGCACGGACGGCGGCTGGTCAACGGAACATTCATTTTCAGTCTGGTCGTGGGAATGTCAGTCAACGATGTCAGCTTGCACGCCATCGCCAATCTGGAATACGAAAGCGTCAAGCACGTCTTGCCCAGCTTTCACGGCGACACGATTTACGCCGAAACCGAAGTGCTGGAAATCCGCGAATCGCAAAGCAAACCGGATCGCGGCGTGGTGTACGTCGAAACGCGCGGACGAAATCAAAATGGCGACGTTGTGCTGACGCTTCGTCGCCGTGTGTTGATCCCCAAAAGGAGTCAAACCTGATGCGAAGTTTGTTATTCGTTCCCGGCGTTTCGGAAAAGATGATCCTGAAAGCGCGCGACACCGCAGCCGACGCGCTGATTCTGGATTTGGAAGACGCCGTTTCGCCAGACCGTAAAGTCGAAGCGCGGCACACCGTCATGCGATTGCTCGGCGAAGTGGAGTTCGGCGCCAAACCCGTCTTTGTTCGCGTCAACCGGTTCGACACAGGCTTTGGCGAAGACGACGCCAAAGCCATTTCGGCCAGCAAGGCTTATGGCGCGGTTTTGCCCAAAGTCGAGCGCCCGGAAGAAGTCGCGGCGCTGGGTTCGTTGCTGACCAGCCAGCAACGCATGATTGCAATGATCGAATCTCCGCGCGGCGTGTTGAATTGTCCGGCGATTGCCGAATCCAGTTCGGCATTGAATGGATTGATGTTTGGCTCGGCTGATTTTTCGACGGCGACGCGCGCACGATTGACCGCGGGCGAGCCGGAATTGCTGGTTGCACGATCGCGTATGCTGTATTCCGCTCGCGCCGTCGGCATTGACGCTTATGACGCGCCGTTTTTTTCCATTCCCGATTTGGAAGGATTGCGCCGCGACAGCGAACGCGCGCGCAATCTGGGTTACGATGGCCGCGCGATCATTCATCCTTCGCACATTGCCATCACCAACGAAGTCTTTGCGCCTTCGGAAGCAGAAATCGCCCACGCGCGAAAGATCGTCGCGGCAGTGAACGAAGCGTTGGCGCGCGGATTGGCTGCCGTGCAGTTTGAGGGGCAATTGATCGAACCGCTGCACGCGCGCGCCGCCCAGCGAATTCTGGATGTGGCGGAAAAATTCGGAAAATAAATTCGATGTCCGATTCCGGCGAGAACGAGCGATGAAAACCCGCTACGATCTCTCCTATGAACACATCAATCCAATTTCAAATTCGTCCCTTGTCGCCGGAATTGGCTGCCGCCGCCCGGAATGCTCGCGTAGACCAATTCGGCAATTCGCTGCCCGTTGTGCGCGATGGCAAACCGCATCAATGCCGCGTTTGTCTGACGCTTTCGCATCCGGATGAAAGCGTGATTTTGTTGGCGCATCGCCCGTTTGAATCGCAACAGCCGTATGCCGAAACCGGCCCGATCTTCGTTCACGAACGCCCGTGCCAACCGTATGTCGAGAACTCGATTTATCCGCCGGATTTTCCCCGTTCAGCAGTCGTGTTGCGCGGATATTCCAGCGACGAACGCATTCTGGACGCTCAAGCCGTGGGCAAACGCGAAGTAGAAACGGTCATCGCCGAACTGTTTGCGAACCCGGAAATTGCTTACCTGCATGCTCGCAATCTTGGGCACGGCTGTTTTATGTTTCGGCTTGACCGGGCTTCCTGATCGCCGGGTTGATCGTTGATGAGTTTTTCCCCTGCCTGAAAAATGTTTTGGCTGACCGCCGCCTTGCCGCATTTGGCAGTCGGCGGTACTATCCGTTTGCGCGAATCAAGCGGGACGCGCAAATTTTCACCTCTCACTTCATTCATCAACAAAAAAACTACTCGGAGGACGAGCTATGGCAGAGAACCTCAATCGCCGCCGGTTCATCACGGAAGCAGGCGCTACGGTCGCCGGAGCCGGCATGTTGACGGCTGCATCTTACTCGCGCGTGCTGGGCGCGAACGACCGCATTCAAATGGGCGTCATCGGTTCCGGCGGACGCGGACGCAGCGTGATGAATTCCTTCAACAAATTCAGCGATCAAATCGAATTCATTCACGTCTGCGACGTGTATGAACCCAACATCAATTCGGCGTTGAAACTTTCTCGCTCCGGCGCGAAAACGACCATGGATTATCGCCAATTGCTGGACGACAAAGACGTGGTCGCCATTTTGAACGCGACGCCCGATCATTGGCATCACAACGTGTTGATTGACGCCGTCGCCGCCGGCAAAGACGCTTACACCGAAAAACCATTCGCCTATTCCATCGAACAAGGCGCGAAGATGGTCAAAGCCGTTCGCGCGACCAAACAAATCGTTCAAGTAGGCATGCAGCGTCGTTCATCCGAAGCCGTTCGCGGCGCAAAAAAACTGGTGGACGACGGCATTCTGGGCGAAGTGGTCATGGCGCGCGCGCAATGGTTCTGGAATCGCAAACCCATGCCGCAAAAATTGGAATTGGCGGGCAAACTGGATTGGGAACGTTTTCAAGGCCCAGCCAAAAAACGCTACACCTTGGACGAACGCCGCTTTTTCCACTGGCGCAACTTTTCGGATTACAACGGCGGCCATTTGACGGATCAGGGAACGCATTTGATGGACGTGATTCAATGGTTCTGCAACGGAGGCAAACCGCCGGTTTCTGCCGTTTGTCAGGGCGCGATTTACGTTCACAAAGGCGGAGATGTGCCCGACACCTTCAGCGCGGTTTACGAATATCCGACCTTTCTGGCGACGTGGACGCTGTGTTACGGCAATTCTTACGAAGACGCCTGGAAGATTCATCTGCAAGGCAAAAAGGCCACGATGGTGATTGATGACGACGGGTATCGCGTTTTTCCTGAACCGTGGAATCGTCCGAACATTCCGCCCCAGGCAATTCACGAATACAAAGGCGGCATTCCGACCGAACCGCACGTCAGGAATTTCATTGAATGTGTGAAATCGCGTCAGGAACCGAATGCTCCGGTCGAAGTCGGTCACAACGCCGTCTCCGGTCCGCATCTGGCAAATCTGGCGATGCGCGCTCAAAAACGTGTGGTGCTCGGTGCAGACGGTTTGGTCGCCAAAGCCTGAGCCGGAGCATCGCGCGTGTCAACTTTTTGATTCACGACTGTCTTCAAAAGAAGACGTTTTTCTTGTTGTTTCCGAATTCAACCTGCGAAGTCTTTTAATCTCCGCATCGGCAAGCCATCAGAACTGGCATTCGGCTTGCTGAATTATTAGCGGAAAAAATAAAGCCGCACCGGTCGGGTGCTACTCCTTTAACGACCGGTGACGGCTAAATCGTTGGCCCTTAGTTGAGAACAGTTATGACTTTGCTAGAAGACCTGTTAGTGGGATTGCTCTATCTTCCGTTTTTGATCGCTCCGTTCGCACTGCTGTTTTGGTATGCCTTTGCGGCAACTCGTTCGAACGAACCGGAACCCATCAAAAAATCCGATGACCGCAGTCAGCGCCCAACGCGATGAAAGCAGGGGTTGGAAAACCCGCTCTACTGCTTCACAAAGCGAACACCGCGAATGCGCCCGGCGTTCACGCCAAAGCCTGTGACTTTTCCGCTGGCTTCACGCGTGATTTCAAACTGCGCGCCTTGCCCAAGTGTGAACAAGTCGCGTGTCCGCGCGATCAAGAGTCGCTTTGCGCCGTTGCGATCCATCGCCATCAATTTGCCGTTTTCCATCAGCAACTTGTACGTCGTATCAAGCTCTTCGCTGTAAAAACTTCCGACGTATTCGGCCAGTTGCTCGGCGGTCAGCGTGATCGGATCAGGCAATTTCGGCGGCGTTCCGCGCATTGTCGAAGGTTTGCTTTCGGTTGTTTTGAACCAGTCAGCCAGATACGCATCCGCCACTCGTTGAGCCAACGCGCTGGGGTTCACCGTCCCCAAATTGCACAAACAAGCCACTGAAAATTTCTGATCGGGAAAACGCAAAAGCTCCGACCTGTATCCCGCCCACGAACCGCCGTGGCTCACTTTTCTCAAACCTTTGTATTCTTCGATGAACAATCCGCTGGCGTAATCGAGCTTCCTGCCGTCGTTGAATGCTCCCACCGCATGCATCGAATCCAGAAACGCCTTGCCGCCGACTTTCGGTTCGTAAAAGTTTTGATCCCACAACAGTAAATCTTCGACGGAAGTCAGCACCGCGCCGTCGCCGGTTTGCTCGAAATTCGACATTTCAGTTTGAAAACCGCCTTTCGGATTCGGTGAATAGCCGGTCGCGCGCATCGGCACGATGCGTTTGTGGTTGTCCAATACCAGCGTGTGCTTCATCCCCAACGGATCGAAGATGTGTTCTTTGGCGAATTCAGGATAAGACTTGCCGCTGGCGCGTTTGATGATGATCGAAAGCAGAAAATATCCGCTGTTGCTGTAGAGCCATTCATCGCCCGGAGTGAAGTTGAGCGCTCTTTGTCGAACGATGATATTCAATGCGTCGGTTTCGGTGGTCGTGTCGTCGAAACTCACTCCGGCCAATGAAAACAGCGTCAGGTAATCGCGCAATCCGCTGGTGTGATGAATCAGGTGACGAATCAAAATCGGTTTTTGGTAACTCGGCAATTCGGGAATGAATTTGCGAACGTCGTCTTCCAGCGAAAGTTTTCCCTGTTGCGCCAACAACAAAATGCTGGCCGCCGCGAATTGTTTGGAAGTCGAACCGATGTCGTAAACCAGTTTTGAACCGTTGGCGATGCCGTGTTCCAGATTGGCTTTGCCATAACCGCGCGCATAAATCAGCTTGCCGTCCTTGATGACTCCCAACGCGCACCCCGGCGAATCCGGTTTGTCGAAATCGGCAAAGACCGCGTCTACTTTGGCCGTGACCGCCTCGGACGGCTGCGGTTGTGCCGCCACCGGCAGAATCAACAGCCCAGTAAGAACCAATAGAATACTGAAACGCATCATTTGATCTCCTTGTCGTAAACAAAATTCGGTTGATTGTTGCGATCTTTCCACGCATTGCAACCCCCCATTCGGTTCGCTCGAATCTGCCGTGAAAGCATTTGCCTGATTGACTCGATGGCGATCTCGTCTAAACTGGCCGCCGAATCGCCGAGATGTTTAGACGATCAACTTTTATGGCCTTTTCCTGCTGACATCTCTATGAATCAAAACCCAATTCTTCCATCGGCGGCTTTTCGACTGGCGTGCAGGCTTCGCTTCTTTCTGCTGTGGTCTTCTCTCTTCACCTGCCAGGCAACCGCATTCGGCCAACCCGCGACCACTCAATACATACTCGATTCGTGGGGAACCAAACAGGGCTTGCCGCAAAATTCAGTCATGACGCTGGTGCAAACCCGCGACGGATATTTGTGGATGGGCACTTTCGGCGGGTTGGTGCGATTTGACGGAGTCCGGTTCACTGTGTTCAACGCCGCCAACACGCCCCAGTTGGTCAGCAGCCGTATTCCATCGGTTTTTGAATCGCGAACGGGCGATTTGTGGATTGGCGCGGACGGCGCTTTAAGCCGTTACAGGAACGGGCGCTTCACCGCATTCACTCAGAAGGAAGGTTTGCCGGGCCGTGGATTCTGGCCGCTGTGCGAAGATCGCGCCGGCAATCTGTGGCTGGGTTGGGGCGTGGCGCTGGTCAAATACCGCGACGGACGCTTTTCCTCGTACACAACGGCGGACGGTTTGCCGAGCAATTTCGTCAACAGCGTAACGGAAGACAACGACGGCAATTTATGGATCGGCACGGACAAGGGGTTGGCCAGATTACGCGACGGACAATTCCAAATTTACACACAACAAGCCGGTCTGAAGGATCCGAACGTCAAGGCGGTGCGCGCCGCCAAAGACGGCAGCCTGTGGATTGGAACCAACACTGCTGGGCTGGTCAGGTTTTCAGACGGAAAACCCACGTCGTTTACGACAGCCGATGGGTTGTCCAGCAATCAGATCAGTTGCCTTTACGAAGACCGTCTGGGGAATTTGTGGATCGGCAATCAAACGCACGGATTGAACCGTCTGGCAGTCGGAGCCTTGGCCAATGGCAATCGGCGCGACAAATTGTTCAGGTCAATTACTGCGCGCGACGGTCTGGCAAGCGACAATGTTGCCAGTCTGACGGAAGATGCCGAAGGCAGTTTGTGGGTCGGCACCACAACCGGCGGAGTCAGCCGTTTAACGGCAAGCAAGGTGACAGTCTTCGCCGATTTTCCAGAAATCCCGAACAGCGCGGCTGTTCCGATTACGCAAGACGCCGAAGGCAGCATGTGGATTGGAATCACTTGTGGCGGATTGGCTCGCGTCAAAGATGGAGTAACGACTCTTTTCACCCAATCCCACGGTTTGCCCGACGGTTGCATCTGGTCGTTGCTGGCCGACACGGATGGCAGTTTATGGATGGGAACCTGGGGTAGAGGAATGGCTCGAATGAAAAACGGGCGAATCACCCGTTTCACCAAGGCGAACTACGGGCTTCCGAGCGATGAGATCATAGGCATTTATCGTGATCGCGCAGGCGCTCTCTGGCTGGGCAGCAATCAGGGACTGCATCGCTGGGCAGAGGGCAAGTTCCGGTCATACAGAATCGCGGACGGTTTGCCGGACGACCACATCAGATTCATTTCCGAAGATAGTTCCGGCAGGCTTCTGATCGGCACATCCGGCGGAATGAGTCTGATGAAAGACGGAAAGTTCACCAATCACACCACCGAAAACGGTTTGCCAAACAACATGGTGCGAGCCATTCACGAAGCCGAAGACGGTTCGCTGTGGATAGGCACTTACGGCGGCGGTTTGGCCAGATTGCGTGACGGACGCTTCACGTATTTCACGACCAAACAGGGGCTGTTTGAAGACGTGGTTTCCCGAATTCTGGATGACGGGCAGGGCAATTACTGGCTGACTGGCAATCAGGGCATCACTTGCGTCAGCAAACAGGAACTGGCCGAACTGGCCGCCGGGCGATTACGGTCGCTGAAACCCATTGTTTACGGCGTGGCCGACGGCATGAAAAGCAATGAATGCAACGGCGGAGGTTTACCCTCTGGTTGGCGCGCGCGTGACGGAAGCTTGTGGTTCCCGACTCAGCGAGGCGCGGCAGTCATCAGACCGGAATCTCTTGCGCCCAATCTGCGTCCGCCGCCGGTTGTCATTGAAGATTGTTTGATTGACCGCGAAGCCACCGGTTTCGCCGATCAAGTGCGGATCGAGCCGGGCAAAACCAGTCTGGAGATTCATTACACCGGCCTGAGTCTGATCAAATCCGAACAGGTCAGGTTCCGTTACAAACTTGCCGGTATGGACCCTGACTGGGTAGAAGCCGAAACACGTCGCACTGCGTATTATTCCTACCTGCCGCCGGGCGAATACCTGTTTACAGTGGTTGCCGCCAACAGCGACGGCGTTTGGAACACCGAAGGACAAAGCTTGCGCGTCGTAGTCGTTCCGCGTTTCTGGCAAACATGGTGGTTTGCGGGGCTGGTTGGAATCGTGGTGGCGGGCACGGTCTTTCTGGCCTATGAGCGCCGCGTTTCGCAGTTGAAGAAAGAGCGCGAATCGCAGGAAGCTTTTGCGCGGCAATTGATCGTTTCGCAAGAAGGCGAGCGCAAACGCATTGCCGCCGAATTGCACGACAGTCTGGGGCAGAATCTGCTGGTCATCAAAAACCGCGCCATCTTGGGCGAACAGGTCGCCGACGAAAGTACAAAGGCCAAAGAGCAGTTTGGCGAAATCACCGACGCCGTGACGCAAGCTCTGAGCGAAGTGCGCGAAATCGCGTACAACTTGCGACCTTACCATCTGGATCGAGTCGGCCTGACCAGCGCGCTGGAAGCAATGGTCGAAAAAGTGGCCGAAGCTTCCGGGATACGTTTCACCGTCGAAGTCGCGCCAGTAGACAAACTCTTTCCTGACGAAGTCGAGTTGAGCCTGTACCGCATTGCGCAGGAATGCCTGAACAACATCGTCAAACATTCCGGCGCAACGGAGGTTTCGTTTATAGTTGCGCGCGAAACACACGGTATTACGCTGACGATCAGCGACAACGGTCGCGGATTTTCTCCTGAATCCGTCACGGCAAATCCGGCAAAACGCGGGTTTGGCTTGCTGGGCATTGCCGAGCGTATTCGTTTGCTCGGCGGCGTTTACGCACTGAGTTCAGCGCCGGGACAAGGCACAACAATCACCGTCAATTTGACGTTATCTGACCAGATAAAGAGTTCATCGTAGTGAAACCTGAAATCACAGTTCTGATTGCCGACGACCATCCGATCTTTCGACGTGGATTGCGCCAGATCATCGAAACCGACCCTGGCATCAGAATCGTCGCCGAAGCCGATGATGGCGAAACCGCGTTGGCGTTGTTGCAGGAAACAGCGCCTCAGGTGGCTGTGATTGATATTGATATGCCGAACTGCGACGGGTTTGAAGTGATGAAACGTCTGCACGCCAGACGACTCCCGGTATCGGCCATCTTTCTGACGATGCACAGGGACGAACACATCTTCAACAAGGCGCTGGATGCGGGCGTGATGGGTTATGTGCTCAAAGACAGCGCCATCACTGAAATCGTCGCCGGAATCAAAGCCGTTGCCGCAGGGCAGAATTACGTCAGTCCGGCGCTTTCGACCAGCCTGTTGAAACGTGTGGCGCGCGCTTCAACTCCTCAACCCGCTGGTCTGAATGATTTGACTCCAACCGAACGCCGTGTGCTGAAACTGATTGCCGAATATAAAACCAGCAAGGAAATTGCGGCTGAACTTTTCATCAGCGTCCGCACCGTCGAACATCATCGCGCCAACATCAGCGCCAAACTCGAACTCAAAGGAAGCCATGCCTTGCTCAAATTCGCCCTTGACCACCATTCCCAGCTTTAAATCGGTTTTCAGTTGGCGGTACGGTTTAGCCACTGAGTCGCAGAGGCTCAGAAAAGAATTTAGAAACCTCTGTGTCTCCGCTCCTCAGTGGCAAACTCCGTAGATCGAGATGAAATCTGATCTAAGTTTTTTCACGAGCCAAAATCGGCACAACTTCTTCAGACAGATCACTCTTAGGCAGAACTACCCATCAAAATAGGTAGTTCTACCGCCCATAAAATGGGTAGAACCCTGCATTCACCCGACCTTGCCTTCCAGCCATAATCCGCCCGCCTTTGAACGAAAACAGAAAGTGGAGCCGTGATGAAAGTACTGATTGTCGAAGATAACGCTGCGATGCGCCGCCTGATTCGCACACTGTTGAGCGATCTGACCGGCGCGCTCTGCGAATGCGAAGACGGTCTGGAAGCGCTGCCCGCTTATCTGCGGCATCGGCCTGACTGGGTGTTGATGGATGTCAAGATGCCCGGTCTGGACGGAATCGAAGCCAGCCAGAGGATTCTGGCGGCTGATCCGAAGGCGAAGATAGTCATCGTCACCGATTACGACGATGAACGATTGCGCAACGCCGCCAAAAAAGCTGGCGCGCGCGGTTATGTGCTGAAAGAGCGGCTGCTGGATCTGAAACCAATGCTGTCAGGCGAAACGGAACAGCGGCAATAACAATCCCCAGAAATCGCACCAAACTGCAAAAAGGAGTCGAGCAATGAAACAGAATTCAAGTTTAACAACGTTCCCTTCTCTCCAATCACGAAGATGGAGTTTGATCGCCAGCGTTCTGCTGCTTGGCTTTTCCACGTTGAGTCTGATCGGCTGGAGCGTCAGGGCCGGCGAACAAAAATCAGGCTTCAGACAGTCTACCTGGAATCATAAAAGCCTTATGGTCGCCGGTTCGGCGCCGGCCATTCCAGCAGCTCCGGCAAGCACCATCATCGTCAACACTACCGATGATGGCGCCCCAATCGTGGACGGCAAATGCACACTGCGCGAAGCCATCATCAATGCCAACAATAACGACCAAAGCGGTTCGATTGATTGTCCGGCTGGAAGCGGCGCAGACACCATTCTGTTCACCCTTCCATCCGGCCCACAGGTTGTCAATTTGACAGAAGTCTTGCCGAACATCACTGACAGCATCAGCATTATCAACTCGACCGGCCCCGCCAACCTGACAGTCCGGCGCGACTCTGGCGGCGAGTACCGAATTTTCAACATTTCGAAATATGGACTGAACATTTCCATTACCGGGCTGACCATTAGCGATGGGTACGCAAATGGCTCCCTCAATTATGGCGGAGGAATCTTGAGCCATAGTTACCTTGCATTGACCGACTGTATCGTGACGAACAATGTGGCGGGAGCTTACGGCGGCGGCATTTATCTTCAGGGCAACGGACAAATCACTAATTGCACCATCAGCAATAATCAGTCTGTCAAACGCGGCGGCGGCATATATTTCATGGGGGCAACGGGCGGAAGCGGAGCCTTGACAATGACCAACGTCACGATCAGCGGCAACTCTTCGCAGGATTATTTAGGAGGCGGCGGCATACACGCCGGCAGCGTAGTCACTTCCACCACGCTGAACCTGACCAACTGCACAGTTGCCAATAATATGGCAACTTATGAAACAGCCGGTAATCCGGGAGCAGGCGGCCTTTCAGTTTCCGGAGACCCCACGACAGTAACGCTGACCAACACGATCTTTGCCGACAATACATTGCCCAACATCAGAACCGTTTTTTCAGTAGGCGTCATCTCTGCGGGAGGCAATCTTATGGATGATGGCGGAAACGGATTCCTGATTCATCCCACCGACCAGATCAACCAAAACTCGCTTCTGGCGGCTTTGGGAAATTATGGAGGTCTGACACCAACTCACGCCTTGTTGCCAGGCAGCCCGGCCATCAACGCCGGAATCAGTGAAAACGCGCCTTCCACCGACCAACGAGGAGTGATCCGGGTGGGGGCTGTTGACTCAGGCGCGTTTGAATCTCGCGGTTTCAATCTTACAGCCATTTTCGGCAACTTCCAGTCTGCCCAGCTCAACACTGTGTTCACCAATCCGTTGATCGTCTTTGTCAGCAGCGACTTTGGCGAACCGGTCACCGGCGGCGAGGTGATTTTTACCCCGCCCGCTACAGGAGCAAGCGCCATGCTGGCGCCCAACCCATCGCCAATCAGCGCCAATAATCGCGCTGATGTAACTGCCACCGCCATCAATCAAACTGGAAGTTATCAAGTTACGGCATCCGCCAACGGCGGCAATTCCGTCAAATTCTATCTGACCAACATTCAATGCCAGACAATCGTCATCAACCCGGCCAATCCGCTGCTGCCACAGGGCACAGCCGGACAAGCGTACAGCCAAAACTTCACCCAGACCGGCGGCCAGGGGATGGTTACCTGGGCTGTAGTTTCGGGAAATTTGCCGGGCAATCTCACTCTCAATCCGAATACGGGACTGCTGAGCGGTGCGCCGACGACTTTCGGAGACTTCAATTTCACGTTAGAAGCCACGGACAACTTCGGCTGCAAAGGCAACAAAGCCTATCTGCTCACAATTCGTCCGCCCTGCTCCGCCGTGACCGTCAACCCGGCAACGATTCCCAACGGAAACATTGGCGCGCTTTACAATGTCACATTGACGGCAACCGGCGGCACAGCGCCTTATACATACACCGTCAGCGCTGGCGCTCTGCCCGATGGGCTTTCATTGAACCCAGCCACGGGAAACATCAGCGGCACGCCTGTTCTGCCTGGCGCCTTCACCTTTACCGTCAAAGCCACCGGACAAAACAACTGTTTTGGCACACGCGAATACAGTGTTGGCATCAGCGGCGGCACATCCACCAATGGATTGCAGTTTTATCCGTTGGCCACGCCCGTCCGCTTGCTCGACACACGTCCGGGCGCAAGCCCCAATGCCTGCAACCAGCCCGGCGCGCCTATTGCCGGCGGCACGTCACAGCTTCAACCCGGACGAGCTGTTTGCGGCATTCCGGTGGACGCTCAGGCGTTGATCGGCAACATCACCACAGTTCAATCCGGCGGTGGTTATCTGACGCTTTATCCAAGCGATGCCCAGCAACCGCTGGTAGCAAATTCCAACTACGGCCCCAACGAAATCCTCAACAACGTGTTCACTGTCGGCCTTGGCGCCAACGACGGAGCCTTCAAAATTTTCGTCACTTCAAATACCCACGTCGTGATTGATGTCACAGGTTATTACGCCCCTCCGGCAATCGGCGGGTTGTATTTTCATCCGCTGCCCAAACCGATCCGATTGCTGGAAACAAGAGCCGGGGAATCCGGCTGCTTCACGCCCGGAACCAAGATCGCGGGCGGAGTCGAGCAGAGTCAACCGGGGCAATTGACCTGCAACGGCGTGACCATCCCGTCATCGGCCAAAGCTCTGGTTGGCAATGCCACGACTCTCAATTCCGCCGACGGCTTTCTGACGCTTTACCCTGGCGGGCAATCACGTCCACTGGTTGCCAGTTCGAATTTCAGGGCGGGGCAGATCATGAATGCTCCCTTTACAGTGGGGTTGGGAACGACGGGCGAGTTCATGATCTACTCGACCACCAACACCGACCTGATTGTTGACGTTCTGGGTTATTACAGCGCCGAAGCCAATGATTTGAATGGCGCAGGATTGCTGTTTTATCCCTTGCCGCATCCGGTCAGGCTGTTGGAAACGCGCACCGGAGAACCTGGCTGTTACACGCTCAATGCGCCACTGCACGCCGGTTTCACACACGTCCAGCAGGCACGCGGCCAATGCGGAGGCGCGACGATAGCAAACACGGCCATGGCAATTGTCGGTAATGCCACGGTGGTCAACAATCAGGCGGGTTATCTGACGTTTTGGCCGGGCGGCACAACCAAGCCTCTGGTGGCGACAACCAACTTTCCGGCCAATCAAATCTTCAATCGCCACTTCACAGTCGGGCTGGGAACCCATGGATCGTTCAACATCTTTTCCCTGGCACAAACCGATCTGGTGATTGATTTGTCAGGCTACTTCGCGCCGTAAGCGTCAACGCTGATTTTCCTCTGACAATGAAAAAGCCGTCGAGCAAGGTCAACTTGCTCGACGGCTTTTTTTACCTGAAAAATCCCGACCCGATTCTTCAATATCGCAAGGAATGATCGGTCAGGTATTTCCAGCCTTCCTCGCCGATCAAATCCATTGAAGACAATCCGTCCTGCTCCGTTCCCGGATAAACATAAATGCCATCGCGTTCGATGGCGCGCGGATCGAGCGATTGCAACCCGTGCAGCAATTGTTTGAACGTCCCCGGTCGGAAGTATTCGCTTTCCTGCAGGTTTTCCACCATCAAGCGGAACGGCTGGGTCAATTGCGCATAGGTCGGGCGGAACTGGTAATCGCCGACATCGTCTTCGACCGGCTCTTCGCGGTTGTCAATCAACATCATCAACGAAACGATCAAAAATTCCTTCTGATCCGAAAACCGGTGAACGCGATCCACTTCGCTGCCGAGTTCGTCGCCTTCGGTCGCCATCGAAGCTTCGATCTCGTTTCGCCATTGGTTGAAATTGCTGATGGCTGTGTCGGCATCGCTTTGAAAATCCCAGTATCCGTATTCCCAGGCATACTGGTTTTCGATCAACAACGACGCAACGGCTTTGATGAAGCGGCGCTTTTCGGCTGCCGAATCGGTTTCGTCTTCGGCTTCAATCAACCGGGCCAGCCGCGAACGCAATTCGTCACCGCCGAAGACCTGAATCACCAGTTGAATGCCGAAAAACAATGCGTGATCGTTTTGCCGCCCGGTCAGAAACGAACGCCGGCTGCCATCAATGCGTCCCTGGTTGCCGGTTTTGGCCAGATACAGCCCTCCGGCAAAAACCGCCACCAGAATCAGCATCAGCAACAAAAACGTTCCCGTGCCAATCAGAAAGAAAAGAAAAATGCTCATCAATGTTCCTCTCAGCCAGCTTTCAAACGCAAAGGCGCAAAGCGACAAAGGCGCAAAGAAAGTTTTGGCGATCAACAAAACCTGAAAACCCTTTGCGGCTTTGCTTCTTCGCGCCTTTGCGTTGAAGCTATTTTCCTGTGATGACTAACCGCTGAACCATCCGCCGCCGCTGCGTCCGTATGACCCCGAACGACCGGAGCGAACTCCGCTGACTCGCCCGTCGCCGCCACGCCGCACGCTGGTACGTCCGAATCCGGTCGGTTTGGTTCTGCCGACGCCGGTTGCGCCGGGCGAAGCGCCAACGCGAGCGGAACTGAAAACCGTAGAGCGCGTCGTCGGACGATAATTCGGCGGATCGAACGACGGGCGCGAATAATTCGGAGGCGGCGGCGAGACTCGGCTGGTTCCGTAATATCCGCCACCGTAGTTGTAACCGCTGCCGTAAATAATCGTGGAGGGGCGGCTCCAGTAATAATGACTGTAAAACCACCAATGCGAATATGGGTAACCGCCGTAGTAATAATGCCTGACCGTCGAGTTCGAAGTCGTCGAGGCCGTATTGCTGGCGGTCAACGTCTCGTCATAAGGTTTGAACTCCGACAATCGCAACAACTGCACGTTGATGCCGTTTTTCTGCCATTCGACGAAATCTTCGTTGATGTCGTCCAGTTCGGCTGATTGCGTCTGGTCTTTGGCCAGATAGATCACCTGCAGAATACCGCGCTGCTTCAATTCTTCCGCAGGCGGCAGCTTGGCCAGATACCGATTGTCGAATTGATTGTCCTGATCGGTGTAAGGCGACAATCGGTTGCTGTCCAGCAACAACAACGCCGGAGCGTTTTCTGGAACCTGTTTGCGCTTCTCGTCAATTTCGTTGGCGTAATAGACCATTGCCGACAACGTTTCGTGCGAACGCACCACTCCGAGCGGATGCGGCCAGTTGTCGAACACCGGAACCAGCGTCACGACATCAGCCATCGCCGCGCCAACGGCAATCGAAGCCGGTCCGGGCAAATCGGAAATAATCAATGTCTGGTTGGTGTTTTTTCCCGAAGCGATCAACGAACGCAAGCCTTCGGCCCGCTGATAAGCTTCGATCATTTCGCCGGTTCGAATCAGTTTGATTTCCTTGTTGAGCGAAATCTGCGACAGCGATTGCAACAGCGTCGGCGAAAAGAACGGTTGCCATTTGGGATCGCGCGGCTGGTAAATCGAAATCAGGTAATTCGGATCGAAGGCGCTCCAGACCTTGCCGGCGCTGTCGGTCGGCGTCACACTGGCCGGAAACACCAGCGACTTTTCCGTCGAACCGATGTTCCAGCCTTCTTTCTTTTGCAGTTCCAGCGAATCTTCGGCTACTTCCGGTTCGTCATCGCCTGAAATCTGGTAAAGCACCAAACCCGCCATGCCTAATCCGGCAGTCCAGGCCAGACCTTTGCCAAGCTGGCGGCGCGACAGATGTTTTTCAAACCAGTTCGGGGTTTGACGTTGCAAGGAAGAGTTTGCCGTCCGTCCTGATTGAACCGGATCGGTTTTGATGTAATTGTTTTTGACTTTCTTGGCCATAATCGCCTGTTACACAAAAAGGTTAATTCTGTTTTCTGGTGGCCAGTGTCAGTTCATCCACCGAAAAGACCTCGCCACTCAACGAACGGAAGCCAAAGGTGCCATACAGAAATTTCTCTTTGGTGGGACTGGTATCTGTCCAAGAACCGAGTCCCATTTTTTCTCCCGTGTCGTTTGAAGTAATCCAGTGGAGAATCCTTTCTCCGCTGACTTCGATGTTGATCTGATAAGAAGTCGTTTGATTGAGTTCCGCCAAAACCGGAAACGGCGCGCTGACGTCTTCAGGAGCGGCTCCGTTTATGACCACGTAGGTGTAAAACCTGTTTGGCGTGTGTGTAGTGGATTTCGGCCCAGCCAGATGGAAAAGATAATAGTTGCGTCCTTCCTTGTCCGCCTTGACCGCCCAGGTCGCGCCTTTCCCATCGTCCAGCCAGAGAATAAAGCTGCTGTCCTCGTCAATGTCGCGGTAAACCTGGTCTTTCAACAATCCAAGTTCAGAACCTTGCACCTTGAGCTTTTTGTTTTTGCCGACCGTCACCAATTCCCAGGTTGACGGATGTTGCCAGTAGATCAGTGAATCAAACGGGTCTGAAACACCTTGCGAGGTCACAATCGGAGCCAACCGGATTTCAATCGTTCGTGGACCGGGAGAAAGCAGTTCCGATTTCGACCAGGGCTGATAGCCGGTCAATTCGGCGCTGATCGTTCGTTCAGTCGCGCCGTCCAATTCGTAATTGATCCTGACTGTGCCATCGGGCTGAATCTTTCCCTGCACTGCGCCGTCAATCAACACCGTCGCGCCCGGCGTTCCCTGAATCGCCAATTTGGCGACGCGAACCGGCAAGATGCGCCAATTGACAGTGGCGCCGACTTCCAGCCCTTTCAGACTGTCCACATAATCGTTGTATTCAGGATGACGAACAATCAGGGAGTGATCGCCGGAGGTCAAATCATCAATGGTGGCCGTCCCGGCTCGATCCGCCGTCGCGCGAATCTGTTCGTCAATCAGCACCTGAGCGTTCGGCGGCAATCCGTTCAACACGAGTTTGGCAAATTGAGGAATCAGCCGAAGCCTTATGACTTCGCTGGTTTTCAGCGGCCTGGATTTCCCCGTCGCGCCTAGAAATCCTGGGAAACTGGCTTCAACCAGATAGATTTTGTTTCGGGCAAGCTGAATTTCCGCCTGACCGTCTTTGTCTGCTTCCAGCTTGCTGATGACGCGACCGGTGGAATCCTTGACGATGACCTGTCCGTTGACGACCGGATCGAGCACGACGGCCAGCACGCCTTTTGACGGTTGGGCAGGAACGGTTTTGATAATGACGCGATCGGTTGAAGAACGTTCGCGCGGTTTTTCGACAATCGGCAACTCCTTGATGCCCTGAGCCAACGTCACAACTGTCAGCGTCAGCCAAAAGGCGCTTGCCGAAATAACGAAAATGCTCACCCGGCGAAACCGATTAATTGATGTCTTTCGCACAACGAAACCCAATCGAAGTGTTTTTGGTAGAGGGCGGATAAAAAAACCTGTCAGTCGTGGTTTGAGCCGACGCCGCAACGTTGAACGCTCCGCCGCGAACGGCTTTCCGCCCGGAATTTGGATCATTCGGTGGCAATGTGCTGCCCGGATAAAGCCGGAAATCATCTCCAGTCCATTCCGCAACATTCCCAGCCATGTCATAAACGCCAAAAGGACTGGCTCCTTGCGGATAATTTTTGACGGCCAATGGCAATCTGTAATCATCCTCGCTGGCATTGGAGTACTGGAGCTTTGGCTCATTGCCGTACGGGTAAAGTCTTCCGTCTGTTCCGCGCGCGGCATATTCCCATTCCATTTCTGTGGGCAGCCGCTTCCCTGCCCATTTGGCATAGGCATTCGCATCATCCCAACTGACGTTATACACAGGATGAGAGCCTTCGCCTATCGGAGCGCGTCCGTTTGGCCAATGAGAAGGCGGTTGCCGTCGCGTGGCATCCACAAATTCCTGATATTGCGCGTTGGTAACTTCCGTTTCGTCAATGTAAAAAGACTTGACTGTCACCTTGTGCGCAGGCCTTTCGTATTCGTTTCCATCATCGCGCCCCATCACAAACTCGCCGCCGGGAATTGAAATCATTCCGGGCGGAACTCCACCGGGATTGTTCACCACAGGCGGAGTCGGCGTTCGCGTCAACAACCACGCAGAAATCGCTACGACGATCACTGCGGTGAACGCGACGCCTATGATTTGCGGAACTTTCGATTTTTGTTCGCCGCCCTGGCGAACGACGTTCGGACGAGAATACGCTCCCGCATTGGAAGAATTATTCGACGGCAAACTGACAGCATTGTTGCCGGATTTCGGAGACGAAACCGAAGGACGATTCGGATCGGTGACAACCGTATTACCGATTCCAACCGTTGGAGCATCAGCCAGGCTTTGCCGCGCAGTTCCACGACCGTCAGCGACGACGGTTTGCCGCGCTCCCAACATACGGCCGGTGATTTTGGCCGCACCGGTCATCTCGTATTCTTCAAGCAGCTCAAGAAACTGACGAGCGGTTTGGAACCGATCATCGGGATTTTTCTCCAGCGCCTTGAGGACGATCTTTTCCAATTCTGGGGGAATTCCCGGATAAAACTCGGACATCGCAGGCACGGCCATTTCAATGTGTCCGCGCCGAATTTCGTAATCGGAGGTTCCACTGCCGTCGCCTTCGAACGGGACGTGCCCGGTCAACATCTCGTAAAGCACCACGCCGAGCGCGTAAATGTCCGAGCGATGATCCAGTTCACGGCCGCGCGCCTGTTCTGGACTCATGTATTCCGGCGTGCCGGGATTGAATCCCATCTGCGTGCCGCCTTTGACGCCTCGAACCTTGACGATGCCAAAGTCTGTGACTTTGACCACGTCATCCGGCGTAACCAGAATGTTGGCAGGTTTCAGATCGCGGTGAATGATGCCTTGATGGCGAGCGCCGGTTTTATCGGCATAGATGAAATTGTGGGCGTAATCAATCGCCGCCAACACCTGCTTGAACAACTTCAATGCGCGGGAATCGGGAATCGGTCCGGTTTCGCGCGTAATCATCTTCCTCAGATCGCGCCCCGGCACATATTCCATGACTATGCAGGTGGTGTCGCCGCTGGCAATGAAGTCATACACGCGGACGATGTTCGGATGGTCGAGTTGCGATTGCACAAAGGCTTCGCGTTCCAGCCGTTCGCGCAAATGTTCTACCTGACGCGGGCTGAAATCTTCCGTGCGGATGGTTTTGATGATGACTTCGCGCGCCAAACGAGTGTGACGCCCCAGATACAACTCTCCCATCCCGCCTTCGCCAAACGGGCTGACAACTTCGTAATTGCCGATAGTGCGTCCGAGCATAAGGTTTGAGTTGTCGGATTCGCGCGCGAAATACAATTCGCGCCATCGCCGACAATCATTTTGTTGGCTTCTTAAAGTTCAAGACACAGTCCTGCTCGTGAAAGCTGACTGCCAGCGTGTAATTGCCAATTCGCAGACTATCCCCTTCAGTCAATTCGACCGAATCGTCTATGCGCTCTTCGTTCAGATAAGTGCCGTTCGCGCTGCCAAGATCACAAACGAAATACTTGTCCTGGCGACGTTCGATTGCCACGTGATTCCGGGAAATGTTATCGCCATCAAGAATGACCTGATTATCGGTGCGTCGCCCAATGGTTATGCGGGCTTCGCTGAACGGTTGGGTAACGCCGTCTTCCAGACCTTTGACAACGATGTGCGGGTTGAGCGCAATCACTGGCGGCAACCGATGCGGAGTGGTTTGACGCCCAGACAAAACTCCGGTTCCCACCGATGAAGAGAGGTGAACCAGCAGGATATTCTGGCCAATTCGAATCTGATCGCCGTCCTCCAACTGGATTTTTTGAACTCGTTGGCCATTTGAAAATGTGCCGTTGCGACTGAAATCCTGAAGCACATAAACCGGGCCAAGCCGTATGATTTCACAGTGGAGCCGCGAAACAGTGTGGCCATCGAGAACGACGTCGCAGTCTTCGCCTCTTCCAATCGAAGTGCGTTGCCGAGTCAGAAACAAACTGGTGCGTCCGGCGCACAAACCGCCAACGAAGCTCAAACTCAACTTGCTCGGCGGAGAGTTTGCCGTCGCGCGCCCCTTGCCAATCGAGAGGGCTATGGAAGGCTCCATCGGGCGAGTAACTTCATATTCCTGACCAATCACTGTGAATTCAATCCTTTGAATCAATTGAATGTACACCGCTACTGATTACACGGCAAAAATGATCTTGAATTTTGTCACAATCGTATGCGTCGAGGCGTCCGCTAAAGGGCATCGTCAAAGACTGTTTCATTCCCAAACAGGACTCAGCCAAAAGAGCCGACAGATTAGCACGACGTTACACCTTTGGCTAGCCAAGCTTATGGCAACCTGGCGTCCGCAAAATGCCTGTGAGCACGACAACCGCACATTAGACACCCGGCAAAATCCAAATGATTATTAAACCTTTACGACGACGAAAAGCCGGTTGACTCCCTACACCATCGAAGCTACAATCCGCGCCGCGTTGGCAGCGAACCTCAAATGCTTCACAACGAAGTTTCCTTTTCACTGCCGCGACCCCGTCCCTGACAATTAACTGTAAAATGATCCGTTTTTCCGTGGTCAGCAGTTTTTGCTTGGGGATTGTCACTTGTTACAAGCTTTCTTGCTCTGTTGTGCGAACTAATAGCCTCCCCGTTGATATTTCTCACTGGGCAACTGGGAAGCCATCAATCTTCCGTTTCACGTTGAATTCTATTTCTTCGGCGAGCCGTGCCTAGTCCCGTGTGGCTTGAGTGAAATTCAATTTTGCTCGCTGGCCAGTTAAGTGCAGTAAGGGCTGACGCCGCGTCAAGAGGAGAACAGGATGCGAACCTCACATCGCCGTAATCAATCATTCCATTTTTCCTGCATCGTGCTTTGCGCGTTGATTTGCCTTGCAGCGTTGGGCAATCAGGTTCACGGCCAAACCATTCCAGGACTTCCAGGCAGCGCCAATGACGCGGCCCAGGGACTTGGCATCAGTGAAAACAAGCTCGGAAGCGTTTTATTTTTCAACTACTACACAAGCGACGCGCTCAGTTCCCAGGTCAACACACGATTCAATATCACCAACGCTCATCCGATTCAGGATATAGTGATTCACGTGTTCTTCGTTGACAGTGTTACCTGCGGCATCGCCGACGCTTTTTTGTGCCTGACCGGCAATCAGACCACAACGTTTCTTGCTTCGGATCTTGACCCCAACGTGACCGGCTATCTGGTAGCCGTTGCGGTGGACAGCGAAGGTCGTCCGGTCAGCTTCAATTATCTTGCCGGGGATGAGCTGGTCGTGACTGCAACGGCTCACCGGTTTGGTTTGGCGGCAATGGCCGTTGCACGTCGAGACGGAAATTACGCATCGCCCGTCAATTCTGATGGCGTCACTTCCACAATGTTCTTCAATGGTGCGCAGTACGATTACCTGCCTTACACAATGGTGCTTGACAGTTTTCCGAGCCAGGTGGGAGCAGTAGGAGCGCCGCTGGCAGACACCAGAATTTACGTTTATTCCCCTGTACCCAACCTGGTCACCGGCGGGAATACCTTTGCCGGAACCTTGTTCTTCCTGATGCATGATGACGCGGAACGCACTTTTTCCGGGCAACTTCCATTGAACTGTTATCTTGCTTCCGACAAACAAAGAATTACGTCTGTTCGCACCTCCCCGCCTCTTAATACAATAGTTCCCACAGGTCGCACCGGATGGGCGGCATTTTTTGCCAATGGCTCTCTGACAATTGATTGCGATACATCCGGGTCACTCATTACGCTTACGACGGTCCCTCTGATGGGGGCAACTACGACAAGGGTAGGTTCTTTCACAGGCGGACACAATCTGCGTTACGCAACCACTTTCAATGCTCCGGGATTCTCCATCAAGATTCCGGTCATCCCACCGAGTTGCGGCTCCAGCGTTGAGTACCCAACCAGAGGAAGTAGCTTGTGTGAACTAAAGTAAAGTTTTGACTGACGCGGAAGGCTACCTCACACAAACCTCACACACTGGCCACCGCAGAATTGCCGTTGTTGACAGCGGCAATTTCTTGCAGAGCGCAATTGCTTAGGCGATTGCGCTCATTCTTTTTCTGACTGTGATTGCCCGGTCAAAACCTGTCTCACAGACCAAAAAATCCAAAACTTTCTGAAACTCAATGAAACTTGAAGCGTGGAATACGCGGAGTTCTTTTTCAAAAAGTCGAAGTGTGTATTGCTGACTGAATAGACTTAATTCAACGCGACTTGGAAATCTCGACTTCCCTTGCCCATTGTCCTGATTTTCTTGCGTGTTTGTGAATCTGGAAGACATAGAAGATATACTGATACAAAAAGCGGAACCCTCAAACCGCCCTGATTGCCCCTTACAGATAGTCTCAGTTGTCAGTTATCCCACAACACCCTCATAAAGCCGTTGGGAACTGGCTATAGTTTTGTCTGGCTAACACACTAAACTCCACTCACACTAGCGAACACAATTTTCAGCGAGAGCAGCACAACATGGCAGAATTTATTTGCAGACTGGGAACCCCGGCAGGCGAAATCGTGACGCGCACAGTCGAAGGATTGTCTGAACAGGAACTGCGTCAACGACTGGCATTGGAAGGTTATCGGATTTTCTCTGTCGAAGGTTCAAGCTTAACCAGCGGTCGCAGTCGAAGCACCAGCCAACGAGCAGTAAAAATCAAACTTGACGATTTTTTGCTGTTCAACCAGCAATTGGCCGCGCTGCTTCATGCCGGATTGCCGGTTCTACAGTCCATTCAAATGCTGCGGCAAAGATCGCCCAACGCCAAACTGCGCACAGTGCTGGCGGATGTGGAAACGCGCATCAAATCCGGCAGCGCCCTTTCCGAGGCTTTTGCTTCGCAAGGTGAAACTTTCCCGAAAATTTACACTGCTTCGATTCTCGCGGGCGAACGATCCGGCAACCTGGATGAAGTGCTGCGCCGGTACGTCGAATACACCAAAGCCATTGCCCAGCTCAGGCGAAAAATTCGCGGCGCGCTGACCTATCCTATCTTGCTGCTTTGCGCAGCAGCCATTCTCGTCACCGTGCTGACGACGTTCGTCATTCCGCAATTTTCATCCTTGTACGACAACATGGGAACGGAATTGCCGACCATCACGGTCGTCGTCGTGGGTTTTTCTTCCGCTATTCGAGAAAATTTGTTCTGGCTGGCGCCTGCGCTGGCTGGCGTAATTGCGGCAATCGTTTCCTGGAGAAAAACCGAAAACGGGCGGCGAACCATGGATCGCTGGATTTTGAGGATTCCGATTATCGGCGACCTGATCCGGCAAATGACGACTGCGCAGTTTTCCCGCAGTATGGCCACCTTGCTGGCAGGAGGTATCACCGTTGTCGAATCGTTCCAAATCGCTCTGGCTTCGGTTGCCAATCGCGAATTGCTGCGTTCGACCGAACCTGCGCTCCCGAAAGTTCGCGAAGGCAAACCGTTCACGGAAAGTCTGGCCGAAGCGGGCTGGGTTCCCGAACTGGCCACCGATATGATCGGCGTCGGCGAACGATCCGGTTCACTGCGAGAAATGCTGGACGAAGTTTCAGGCTTTTATGACGCCGAAACCGAAGTCAAACTCGGACAATTGACGAGCTTGATCGAACCCGCCATTCTATTTGTTATGGCAGGAGTCGTGATTACGATTCTGTTGGCCATCTATTTGCCTTTGCTTCAAATGGTCAGCAAAGCGGGCGCATAAACTTTTCACTTCAGATCAGGATTTAAGATGGCTACTGCGACAGAACCAACCAATCAACCTTCAGAGAGTGCAGAACGCGAATCGGCGGAACGTCTGGCGGCGCGTTACAGACTCAACTTCATTCAACTCGAAAGTTATCCGGTGGATTACGGTCTGGTGCAATCACTGCCGGTTGATCTGATGCTTCGAAACAAATTCGTGCCCTTGCGCCGCGAAAACGGCCACATGGTCATTGCCATGGCCGACCCGTCGGATTTGATGCTGCTCGACGAACTGAAAGCCCAACTTCGCGTTGCGCTCAAAGTCGAAGTCGCCACGGCAACCGCCATCGAAGGCGTTCTTAGAAAAGGCGACGCCTCGCAGCGCGTATTGCAGGAAGCGACGGAAGGATTTCGCGCTTCGCTGGTGCGCGAAACCGATCAAGGCGAAGAAGTTCTCGATCTGGATCGGCTGTCAGGCGATGCCGAAATGTCGCCGATCATCAAACTGGTGGACACGATCGTTTTCACAGCGCTGGAAAAACGCGCATCAGACATTCACATGGAAACGCGCGACAACGACATGACGGTTCGATACCGTATTGACGGCGCGTTGTACGAAGCAGGCGACCCGATTGATATACGCCATCACCAGACGATCATTTCGCGTATCAAAGTCATGTCGGAACTCGACATTGCCGAACGTCGCGTCCCACAGGACGGACGATTCCGCATGAAAATCAAAGGACGAAAAGTAGATTTCCGCGTTTCGATCATTCCGACAGTACATGGAGAAGACGCGGTGATTCGTATCCTAGACAAGGAACAAATCAACGAGTCGTTCAAAGACTTGCGGTTGGAAGTCGTCGGCTTCGACCCGAAGTTATTGGAAAAATTTCGCCGTTTCATTTTGGAACCTTATGGAATGGTGTTGGTGACGGGGCCGACCGGTTCCGGTAAAACGACGACTCTTTACGCTGCGCTGAATGAAATCCGCAATGACGAAGACAAGATCATTACCATTGAAGACCCGGTCGAATATCAGCTTCGCGGCGTGGCGCAAATTGCCGTCAACGAAAAGAAAGGCCTGACGTTTGCACGCGGATTGCGTTCGATTCTGCGTCATGACCCCGACAAGATCATGGTCGGTGAAATCCGTGACAACGAAACGGCGCAGATCGCCATCAACTCGGCGCTGACCGGTCACCTGGTGTTTACGACGGTCCACGCCAACAATGTGATTGATGTGATCGGACGTTTCATCAACATGGGCGTAGAGCCTTACAATTTCGTCGCAGCTTTGAATTGCGTGCTGGCGCAACGACTGATGCGCGTGCTCTGTTCTCGGTGCAAAACACAATATCAACCGACGGACGCCGAGCTTAGAGAATCAGGTCTGAACCCGCAGAATTACCGGGATCGCGTGTATCACACCAGTGTGGGGTGCGAAATTTGCAACCACACCGGTTATCGCGGACGAACGGCGATTCACGAATTGCTGGATATGACCGACAACATCCGCGAACTGATCATTCAGCGCAAACCCGGATCGGAAGTCCGCCGCGCCGCCATTCAGGAAGGTTTGGGCAGTTTGCGCGAATCCGCGTTGCGATTGGTTTTTGAAGGACAAACGACGCTGCATGAAATCAATCGTGTGACGTTTGTCGAAGAGATGAAGTAATTTGGAACGCCGCCGGACTCATCGGCGTTGAAGCTGCCGTTGCGAAACTTTCGCAGCAGGAGTTTCAGCCAAACCCCGGTTTCGATCCCCTTCACCCTGAAAGTCGGCTGAGAAGCAGCCGCAAATTTTGATTCATTGCTTTTGCGCTTTCATCGGCGTAGTTTTAATCGCTTTCGGCGACTGCATTATTGACAAAGACCGCCTAGCTTTGTCATCCATTTAACAGTGCTTGTCGAATCTCGAATCCGAAAAGAGAAAAGAGAAGGTCACCATGAACACAAACATCACGATTCGCAGAACTCTTGCCTTGTTTTTGTCCCTCTGTCTGTTGCTGCCTGGAACAGCCCTGGCCAACGGCAAAGGAAAGAAAAACTTCAACGAAGGCAAAAAATATGAAGCCACCCAGCAATGGGATTTGGCCGCGCAAGCTTATGCGCTGGCCGTTTCGGCGGAACCGAACAACCCCGAATACAGGCTAAATTACCTTCGCGCCCTGCAACAGGCTTCGCTGATGTATCTCAAACGCGGAGACGCGTTGGCTGATCAAAACGATTATGCCGGAGCCTACACCGCCTTTCGTACAGCCTTTCAATACGATCAGGGCAATGAAGTCGCGCGAATCAAGATGGAGCGCATGCTGGACCAGCAAAAAGCCGTCGCCAGCGGCCTGGAACCGATCAATACTTCTGCTTCCGGCAACGTCCGACCGACAAATTATGTCGCAGTGAAAAGCCCTGAGCGCAGCCGTGAGGCTTTGACCGATGTCGAATACAGAACGGCGAAATTCAAAACCGTGGCTAAGTCGCTGGGAAAATTGCTTGACCTCAACGTTATTTTCGACAAGGACGTAAAAGACGATACGATAGACATCGAATTGAAAGACACCTCAGTCGCTCGGGCCTTCGACCACGTGTTGATGATGACCAAACACACGTTCGAACAACTCGACCGACGCACGATTCTGGTTTATCAGGACAATGCAACCAACAAACCTCGGTTTGAAAAGCTCTACGTCAAGGCCTTCTATCTGGGAAACATCAATGCCAACCAGGCGCGTCAGGCAATGCAACTCGTTCTTGGCACTGGACGACAGGTTCAACCGCTGGATCAGGGCGCAGGCGGACCGGGCGGTGGCGGTGGCACCGGCGGCGGCAACGTTCTGCTGGTCAAAGCCACTCCGCAGGAATTGCAACTCGCACAGGATATCCTGAACATGCTCGACAAGAACAAAAACGAAGTCGTGCTAGATGTCGAAATTTATGAAGTCTCGCATGACAGCCTGACGCAAATCGGCAACCAGATCGCCACCGAAGGCAGATCGGTCAATCAGGTGGAATACATTGACAAAGAAACCGGACGACCTGTTTATTCCAACCGAACGACGACTTCACTCGGCGCGCTTGGCGGTTTTGGAACCAGAGACCTTCTCCCTGCTGGTTTGAACGTAGGCTCGTTAGCTGCCGGGTTTGGAACGCTGGGAGCCGCAGGCTTTTTGCTCAGCCTTCCACCGACCACTCTTTCTCTGCTTCAATCAAAAGGCAATTCAAGGTTGCTGCATAAAACGCAGATTCACGTTCTCGACGGACAGCAAAACGTCACCAAAGTTGGCCGCAGCGTTCCTGTTCGTACCGGAACCAATTTCGGACTGGGCGGTTTTGGCTCACCATTCGGAAATCAAGGCGGAATCGGTGGTATTGGCGGAGTCGGTGGCGTTGGCGGAGTTGGTGGAGTCGGTGGTGTTGGCGGAGTCGGTGGCGTTGGTGGATTTAATGGCGGCTTTGGCGGATTCGGCGGCATTGACAACATTCAGTACAAAGACGTCGGTCTGGTAATTGACGCGAAACCGCAAATCACCAACGAAGGTTACGTCGAAGTCATCATGAAGTTTGAAACCTCTGACGTGCTGGCTTCGGGCAGCGACACGAACCTGACGCCTACATTTACACAGCGATCATTGCAAACCACTGCCCGCATCAAAGACGGCATCACGGCAGTGGTCGCCGGAGTCAACCAGGAAACCAAAGGCGATTCGCGCGCCGGAATTCCCGTGCTCGGCATGGTTCCGCTTCTGGGCCGGTTGTTTTCGACTCCGCGCCAGACGGCCAGCCAGAGCGACATTGTCATCACTGTCACGCCACACATCATTCGTTCGGCAGGGATCAGTGAAAAGGATTATCTGGCCATCAAAGCCGGTGTCGCCAGTGTTGGACAAGGCGGCGGCCTTGCTCCCAGCGTTGAAGACGTGGTGTTCCGTGCGCAGATGGAAGACGAACAGGAACGCCGCCTTGTCGCGCTGCAACAAGGCGGACTGCAACAACAAGCGACCTCTCTGACGCCTGACAATCAGATTGCAGGCAACCAACGCCAGACAGCCGCCCCCGGACTTGGCGCACAGCAACCGCCGGTTCAAAACGCTTCGAACAGCAACAGTGGAGCGCCTGTTGCTCAGCAAAAAGCCAAACTAGACAACAATTCGCTGATTCCTGGCAGAAGCAGCGGTTCATCGTCATCTTCCACTCCAAACAATCAATACTCTGAACCACCCGCGCCGGTTCAGCCGCCTCAGATTGACCCACCCGCCAGCGGTGGAGGCGGTGGTGGCCAGATCGTTTCGGGAAGCGTGGGGCAAACGACTGCCAATGGAGACCCGGACAAACCAAAAGAACTTTCGGACATTGAAAAAGAAATGCTGGCTGCCAATTCGGTGCAAAACGAAACCCCGGTTGCGCCTGCGGTGGTCAGAATGGGCGTCGAATCCGAAGAAGTTCGCAAGAAACGAGAACAGATTCGCAAAGATTGGGAAGCCCAGCAGAAAAAAGAGATGGAAGAGGCCAAGGCTCGCAAAGCCCAGCCGGATTCCGCTCCTGCTCCGCTGCCTGCCGAACTCGCGGCGTTGGGACCGAAAGGCAAAGTGGATCGCGCGCTGCCCAGCCCGCTCAACAGCGTTCGCAACAAAGTCAGTTTCTCGATTTCGCCGACTCCGGCTCGCCAACAGATTGGCAAAACCTTCAGCTTGACGGTCGAAGCCAGCGGCCAGGGAGAAATGTTCGGCGCCAACTTCGCGCTGAATTTCGATGACAAGAAACTGCGCGTGAAATCCGTTCGCGGTGGCGAATTGTTCGGCCAACAACCGGAACTGAGTCACGAAGTCAACAAAGGCACGTTGAAGGTTTCGATCAAAAACGCGCAAAAGACTCCGGTGGGAGCCAACGGTCAAGTCATAGTGATTGAATTTGTCGCGTTGTCTGAAGGCGAAGCTCAAGTCGCATTCAACAACTCCGACACGAAAATCGTCGTGGCCAACAACAAGAGCGCGGCGGCGTCCGGCTCAAACGCTAAGGTTGTCATCACACGCGATGCAGTGGCCTCGTCAAATCAATGAGCGATTCTCTGCGAAAAGTGATCCGCGGTCGGCGGTCAGTGGTTGGTCAATCATCAACCACTGACAATCAACCGCCGTCAGCCGAACGAACCGAAGCCGGTTTTACGCTGTTGGAGCTGATTATCACGCTGACGATCATTGCCATTCTGGTGGCGGGCACTGTTCCGTTCGCTCACAATATGATCAAACGCGAAAAGGAAATGGAGTTGCGTCGCAGCCTGCGGGAAATTCGCAAAGCCATTGATTCCTTTCACAGTCAATGCCAGCCGATGAAACAGGCCAACACTTTGCTGGCGACGGAAATGCCTGAAGATTGTTATCCGCAATCCTTGCAGGCGCTGGTGGATGGGTACGAACCGCCGAATCCGCCGAACACTTACGTGCGGTTTCTGCGCCGAATCCCGATTGACCCGTTTACCGGCAGAAACGACACCTGGGGTTTGCGTTCGACTCAGGACGATCCCGACAGCACAGGTAGCGGCAAAGTCGGCCAGACCAACGGCATTTTCGATGTTTACAGCACAGCGCCCGGCAAGGCGTTGGACGGCACTGAATACAGCAAATGGTGAATCAACAGCCAACCAGTTTGGATTTCAAAACAACCCGGCGGTTGAGCGGTCGGCACAATCATTCTGCGCGCAGCCAATTCGGCTTCACGTTGTTTGAATTGATTATCACCTTGCTGGTCATTTCAATTCTGGCAGTTGGAGCCATTCCCATCGCGCGCAACGTCAACCGGCGCGACAAGGAAATCGAATTGAAACGAACGTTGCGCGACATCCGCCGAGCCATTGACTCATATCACCGCGATTGTCAGGAAGGTAAACTGTACGCGGCGGAAACCAACAAACTGAAAAGCTCCTGTTATCCAGAGTCGCTGGAAAAACTGGTCGAGGGCGTTCAAAAAGGAAATATGGGCATCACTCCAACCGGAGAAATGCTGCGGTATCTGCGCCGGATTCCGATTGATCCAATGACCGGGAGAGCCGATTGGGGAAAGCGCTCAGTGCAGGACGATCCAACCTCTCCAGGCTGGGGCGAAGAAAATGTCTATGACGTGTACAGCCTGCATCCCGGCAGAGCTTTGGACGGAAAGACTTATTACAAAGACTGGTAAACGATGGACACTCAAACGGCAACATTCTCAGATCGGCGATGGCGCGCGCGCGTTCAGCGCGGTTTTACGTTTATGGAATTGATGATCGTCATGGTCATCATCGCCATTCTGGCAGCGGTAGCCATTCCGAAATTTCTGGCTCATTTGCGCCACGCCAAAGAAGTCGTGCTGCAACAGAACCTTTGGGCGATGCGACGCGCCATTGATTTTTACACCACGGACAAAGACGCGCCTCCGCAGAGTTTGCAAGACCTGGTCACGGCGCGTTACCTGCGCGAAATTCCGACTGACCCGTTCTGCCCGGATTGCGGCTGGGAAGAAATCGCCGCTCCGAACGACGGCCTGGATTTCAGTTCACAAGGCGGCATTGGCGACGTAAAAAGCCGCGCCGAGGGCACTGACTCAAACGGCAAAGCTTACAGGGAATACTGATAGTCCCTTTTTTTTTTCACTTTCGATCCTTATGCAACAACTACCTGTTTTTTCGGGTCTATGGAATTACCTGACTGCGCCCGATCTTCCGCGCACGGCGCTGGCAATTACCGAAACGCATCTTTCCATCATCACCTTGCAACGAAAAAGCGGCGAATTCGAACCGCGCAATTTGGGCATCCTGAAATTGCCGCCGGGATTGGTCACTGCCAGCTTCAGCGAACCGAACATTTCCAATGAAACATCACTGATCGAACATTTGAACCGAACCACGACTCAGGCAGGAATTGGACGACCGCGCGCGTTGAGCGTCGCGTTGCCATCGGGCAGCGCGCGCAGTCACGTCATCACGCTGGATACGGTTCCCTCTTCACGGCTGGAATTCACGCAAATGATCGAATGGAAGATCGAACGAACCTTCGGTCACAAATTCGCCGACCTCAAAACCAGCTACACCAAACTGAAAGATTTCCATGGTCGTCCACAATGGTTGGTCACGGCCATTCACCAAAGAGTGCTGGAACAATATGAAAATGTCTTCAAGCAGATGCGCTGGTCTGTCGGGCTGATCGTTCCACAGCATCTGGGCGAAGCGCAGTGGCTGATACGCCAGAAACTCGACGACGATCAAATCGTCATCAGCTTGAACGAAGACGGTTTCACCACCGTCATCGTTCGCAAAGACGAACCGATTCTGGTGCGCGAAGTCGAATGTGCGCCCGAAGAACGTGAAGACGAATTTTTCAGATTGCTGGTGTTTTACCGCGACCGTTTGTTGCCGGCGGATGAACCGATTCGGCTCAGTCGCGTGCTGACGCTCGGCGATGTCGCGGAACAGCGCCGATTCCGCGACGTAGTGGTTTCGGCATTGGAAAACCACGTCGTGTCGCTCGACGCGCAACAGATCGGACTGAAGGTTGATCCACAAGCCCCGTTCAACCATTTTGCCGCTGCCGGTGGTCTGGCAACCATGGCTTGGAATTGAATCGAACTGATCGAATCTTCATTTTCCTCACGACTTCCAAACGCTAATTTGCCGACGGACTTTCAAGGCAGGTATACTCGCTGCCTTGAATTGGATCTCATGGCAGACCGATTCTTAGCAAGAAAACTCTTGTGCTCCCTAGCTCAAAGACTTCCCGCCAGCAATTTTGGTCTGGCGTGGAAGAATCAGGAACAATGTTTATGAACTCATACACCAGGTTTTCAATCACCAAATCGCTGCTTGCGCTTATTGCAACATCAATCCTTATGGTTGCCGGTTGCAACAAGGATTCAGTGGTTTCCAACAGTCCTTCATCAACTCCGGAAGCGTCAATGCCTGGCGCCTCGACAGATGTAGCAACCACACAAGCGACGCCTGCGACAAACGCTTCGCCGACGCCGACCGGTCCGACCGGACAAACGACTCCGAATTCGCCGTTTGAACCGCAACCCGGCGAAACCAAAGTCATGCAGGGCAACATTCCAATGATTCTCAGCCCTGCCAAACCCATGCTGACGCCTGCTCCTGATCCGTTTCCGCCGCGCGCCGCTCCGCCTGTGGTTATGGAAAACGGCAAAATCAAACAGCAATGGCAGGCTCCGGCGGATGCTGCGGCGTTGACCAGCCCGGTGAAAGACCGTCCCGACGCCGCCACTCAAGGCAGGGTCTTTTATCTGCAAAAATGCGCCGATTGCCACGGCAAGGAGGGCAAAGGCAATGGTTGGATGTCGGCCATGACCAAACGCGACGGCAAGGCAATGCCGCCAACCAATCTGGCCAGCCAGGTGGTTCAGGCAAATTCCGACGGCGAATTGTTCTGGAAAATCACCAACGGCAAATCGCCTATGCCTGCACATCGCATTCGCTTTGACGACGAACAACGCTGGCTGATTGTCGCCTATTTGCGCACATTCAAACCTTGATTTGCCAATCAGCTTTCCAGCTTGTGGATTTTTTTTATGGCAAGTCACAGGGCAGGTTGAAAAATCTGCCCTGCTTTTGCGTACAGCGGTTTTAATTTCCCCCCAACAGAATCTAAAATCGGTTTGACCGCGTAAGTTCAAACGGAGACTGCTTACAAAAGGCGCGCCAATCCCCACAGCGGCTGCCGTATTTTTGGGCTTTTACAAAGTCACATCTGAAAAATGGAGTTTGCTGCTGAATGACCTGGGACGAGGTTAAAGAACTGGGACCTCTTTATGCGACCGGAGCGCTGGATGAAGAAACGGCGCGGATGGTCGAAACTTTTTTGCGCGACGCAACGCCCGCTCAACAAAGCGAGTTTGCCGAGTGGCAGGAAATCGTTTCGTTGATGCCATTATCTCTGCCTCAACCCGAAGTCCCTGCTCGGCTCAAAACCGATTTGATGGAGCGAATCGCCAACGATGAGCCGCAGGTTTCAGAACGCAAGGTGACAACCTATTCGTCCACCGGCAAAGCATTTCCCTTTCAATCGCAACCTAAAACAACGCGCCCGGTTCAACGCTGGCTGTTGTTGGCTGCGACCATTGCGTTGGCGCTGAGCAGCGGTTATCTGGCCTGGCAGAATTACAAGATCACGGAACAGCTTTCCGATTCCAACTTCAAACTCGACAAACTACAACAACAGTTTGAAGCTTTTCTTTCGCCCAGCACGCGGGTGATTTCCATGAGCGGAGTCGAAACTCCGCAGGCTCACGCCAAAGTCGTCTGGAACACAGACACGCAAACCTGGGAAGTTCATATCAAGAACCTCCCTGCTCCACCGAGCGACAAGGATTATCAACTCTGGTACGTCACCGCCGATGCCAAAATCAATGCCGCCGTTTTCCGAACCGGAGAAAACGGAAGATTGGAACTGAAACTGAACGTTCCCCCTGAAGCTCTGAACGGACTGGCAGCGACAGCCGTCACGCTGGAACCCAAAGGCGGATCGCCTCAACCCACAGGCAAGTTTTACTTGATGGCCAAGATTTGAAAATGCCGCCGCTTGCAGTAGACTGCCGCCGAGTCAGACACTCTCAAACCAACAACATCGAAAAAAACATCCCTGTTGCACAAATCTGTCTGCGTCTAAGGGCAATTTGTTGCAACAGCATTCTTACACTTTATGATCAAAACTCTGGAATGGACTGAAGAAGGCGTGCTGATGATTGATCAGCGCTTGTTGCCGACGGAAGAAGTTTATCCCGTTTTCCGTACCTACGAAGAAGTCGCTTACGCCATCAAGGAAATGGTTGTGCGCGGCGCTCCGGCCATTGGAGTCGCTGCGGCAATGGGCGTGGCGCTCGGCGCGCGCGATACTCAAACCTATGATCCCACCGATTTTGACAAGGCGTTCGATCATATTTGCCAGGTCATAGGTTCGACGCGCCCCACGGCGGTCAATCTGTTCTGGGCCATCGAACGCATGCGAACCCTGTACGCGAATCTGAAAAGTCAGAATGCGTCGCTCAATGAAATCCGCCAACGGCTGATTGCCGAATCGCAGCAGATGCACACAGAAGACATCGAAGCCAATCGCTCGATGGGGCGATTCGGAGCCGAATTGATTCCCGATGGCGCGACAGTGTTGACGCATTGCAACGCTGGCGCATTGGCGACCGCCGGATACGGCACAGCGCTCGGAGTCATTCGCGCCGCCGTCGAAGCCGGAAAAAAAGTCGCAGTCTTCGCCGATGAAACCCGCCCGTTTTTACAAGGCGCTCGGTTGACGGCGTGGGAGCTTCATAAAGACAACATTCCGGTGACGCTGATTACGGACAATATGGCCGGTCATTTTATGAAAGCCGGAAAGATTGATTGCATCGTCGTCGGAGCCGACCGCATTGCTTCCAACGGCGATGTCGCCAACAAGATCGGCACCTATTCAGTCGCCGTGCTGGCCAAAGAAAACAACATTCCATTTTACGTCGCGGCTCCGATTTCCACGCTGGATTTGAACATCGCCTCCGGCGAACAAATTCCGATTGAAGAACGAGTCACGACCGAAGTCACACACGTCAAAGGCGCTCAATTAGCCCCGGCAGGAATCAACGTTGCCAACCCGGCTTTTGACGTGACACCGAACCGCTACGTCGTAGCAATCATCACCGAACGCGGAATTGCCCGTCCGCCATATACGGAAAGTTTGCGACGATTGGCTGAATAACGTTCGTAGTTCCGCCTTTAGGCGGCTTATACAATAACCGACCGCGTGAAGGCGGAACTACGAACTCTCTCTTTTTCGTGGGAACAACTTATGTCATGGAGCAAGTCAACAGCGCGAGTCGGCGTTTACGTTGATTCGGCCAACATCAACCGCAACGGCGGTTATGGAATGGGGTACGAAATTCTGCGGGAATTCGCCTGCCGCGATCAGGCCGAAGCCATGCGGTTGAACGCTTACGTCAGTTACGACGCCGAAAAAGCCCGCCGCGATTCGTATTACTTCAATCGCACAAACAGCTTTTATTCGGTGCTGCGCGATTTCGGTTACAAGGTGATTCAGAAAGAGGTCAAATGGTTCACCGACGAAGACGGCAATCGCGTCGCCAAAGCCAATGCCGATCTCGATCTGGCCGTGGATGCCCTGTTGCAATCGGAAAAGCTGGATCGCGTGTTGCTGGCCACCGGCGACGGAGATTTCGTGCAAGTCGTTCGCGCGCTGCAAAACAAAGGTTGCCGCGTGGAAGTGATCGCGTTCAAAAACGTCTCGCACGAACTGCGCCGCGAAGCCGATTTGTTTCTCAACGGGTATCTTATTCCCAACCTTCTGCCGATTGACCGCGAAGGCGAAGAAAACATCTGGGGCGAAATAGACCATCGCGTTCGTGGCATTTGCTACTACCACAAAAACGATTTCGGCTTTATGCGCTTCCTCAAACGCATTGATCCCAATTTGTGGCTGACCGACGCCAAACACCCTGACTCGCCTTATGGCACGGCGTGGTTTCACGACAGCAGTCTGCCAACCATTTCCAACGGCGCGACGATCAGCAACGAACTCCCCAGCCGCCGTTTCATCTTTGAATTCAAACTGACCAAAGCCGAACAGGACAAAGGATTGCGCGCAGTGGATATTCAGATCGTGGCAGAGATGTAGATTTTGGCAACATTGTTCAGCCCTGGGTACGCAGCGCCTCCGGCCTGCGCCGGTTTGTAAGACCTGTCGTCTTCTCTCAGCGAGTTCGGTCCAACGCTTCCAGTTCATCCAGCGGGCGATACCGATCATCACCCAACACCAATCCTTGCAGGATGCGACCAATATCGCGGCCTTGCGGCGCCGAAGGTTCCCAGCGACGGGCTTCGCCTGTGACGGCATTTAGTTTCAAGCCCCACAACGGAGACAAACTTTCGACTTCAGACGTGATGCGCATATCGCCGTAAGCATCCATCTCGCCGGGAACCGGCGCGATCAATCCATCGGCAAACCAGTGAAAGATTTCAAAACGGCGTCGTGTTTCCGGGTTGGCCTGGGCGTTGGCCGGCAGATCGGCAAACGTCGTCATATCCGCTGACGCTCCGGGCAACACACGTGGCGCGCGAAACCAACTGGATTGAATGCCGTCGCTGTACAACCTGCCATTGCTGACATAGACCGAACGCCACATGACCAACCAGCCCGGCGCAGGCATGACTCTGGCATATTCAATGCGATGGCGGCGCGATGCGGCCAATCGTTGTTGGACGACTACGCCTCGATGATGCTGCCAACCGCCGAAACAGATGTACAAACTCGTCAGCATCAGGGCGATTCGCACCGGGCGCGCGCTCAAAGTTCGCATGGTCAGAAACACGCCAATGGCCAGAGGAATCGAATAAATCGGATCCACGATGCCCATCCAATCCAGTTTGACGCGGTAATCGGAAAACGGCCAGAACATTTGCGTACCGTAGCTGGTGAACATATCCAGCGGCGCGTGTGTGGCGTATCCGATGATGGCCGCCATAATGACTTCGCGTTTGTGATCGCGGAATCGGGGCAGGAACAGAAACGGCAGCGCCGCCAGAAACCCGCCGAACGGAATGAACAACAAACTGTGGGTGAAATGGCGATGAAACAACCAGCCGACCGTCGGATCGCTGAACGAACGAATGAATACGTCCAGATCGGGAACCACTCCGCCGACCGCTCCAATCATACCCGCGCCGCGCGGCAAACGTTTTTTCAGCGCTGCCTGAGCCACAGCCGCGCCCAGCAATCCCTGCGTAATTGAATCCATCGCCTTATTTGCTCCGGTGAAATTGTGATCGTATTGAAAGCGGAGCACAGTGTAATCTGAGCTTCAAAAATCGCCAAAACACTCCTTATCAACCCAGTTTTGCCGAGCTTGGGGCTTTTTGCTAGACTCCGATGCGAATCGCGTTGGCAATTCATTTCGATCATCACCTGAAAAAAAGCATAAGGAACGAAAGTGGCAGAACAGATCACTCAATTGCTCCTGCGTTGGAGCGACGGAGATAAATCTGCGTTTGACCAGTTATTGCCGTTGGTTTACGACGAATTGCGGCGACTGGCCAAAGGATATTTGCGTCGTCAGTCCGATCAGAACACCTTGCAACCGACGGCGCTGGTTCACGAAGCGTATTTGCGACTGGTCAATCAGGAACAGATGAACTGGCAAAATCGCGCGCAGTTTTTCGGATTGGCGGCCAAGATCATGCGCGGTTTGCTGGTGGATCATGCGCGCGCCGCACAAGCCGAAAAACGCGGCGGCAGCAATTACACAGTTTCGCTGAGCGAAGCCGACCGCGTCGGACACCAGCAGGATTACGATCTGGTTGCGCTGGACCATGCTCTGGAAAAACTGTCCGCATTGGAACCGCGTCATTCCCAGATCATAGAGATGCGGTTTTTCGCCGGATTGACGATTGAAGAAACCGCTATCGCGCTGGGCGTTTCGCACGCCACCATTGAACGCGATTGGAGTCTGGCTCGCGCCTGGCTGTACAGAGAATTGAAGTAACAACCGCTGACTACTGAAAACAGCCGTGTTCGCGCGGCTCATCCCCCTCCACAAGTATGACCCCGGAGCTTTACCGGCAAATCGGCAGTCTTTATCACGCGGCTTTGGAACTCGAACCAGACCGGCGCAAAGCATTTCTTGACGAAGCCTGCGCAGGAAATGACGAGTTACGGCACGAGGTCGAAGAGTTGCTGGCCAGCAATGAACAGGCTGGAAATTTCATGGCCGCACCTGCGGTCGAAATCGTCAGCCAGTCCCAACCGGAAAACGAATCAGAAAAATTGATAGGCCAATCGCTGGGTCAGTATCGTGTCTTGTCGCGCATCGGAGCCGGAGGCATGGGTGAAGTGTTTCTGGCCGAAGACAACCGGCTCAATCGAAAAGTCGCGCTGAAGATTCTTCCCGCAGAATTCGTTTCATCGCCCGACCGCGTTCGCCGGTTTGAACGCGAAGCCAAAGCCGCCAGCGCCACCGCTCACCCGAACATAGTTTCGATTTACGACATCGGCCAACATCAGGGCATTCATTACATCGCCAGCGAATATGTCGAAGGCGAAACTCTGCGCCGACGTATCAAACGCGAAAAACTGTCGGAACTGGAGGCGCTGGACATCGCCGTGCAGATTGCCAATGCGCTTGATTCGGCGCACGCGGCGGGCATCGTTCACCGCGACATCAAACCCGAAAACATCATGTTGCGCCCGGATGGGTTCGTGAAAGTGCTGGATTTCGGCTTGGCTGCCGTCACACATCCGACCTCGCCTGCTCCTGATTCCGAAGAACAATCTTTCGCCACCAGCACTGACACCTTGCCCGGCACAGTGATGGGAACCGTAGCCTATATGTCACCCGAACAGACACGCGGGCAAAAGGCCGACAACCGCAGCGATTTGTGGAGCCTGGGAGTGGTGATCTTTGAAATGCTGGCCGGGAAAACGCCGTTCAAGGGGCAAACCGTCCCGGACACATTGGTCGCCATTCTGGATCGCCCGCCTGCGCGTTTGGAAAACGTTTCGCCTGAACTGGAACGAATCATCCTGAAGCTGCTGGGCAAAGACCGCGATCAGCGTTATCAATCCGCCAAAAAGCTGGCGGCGGATTTGAAGCTGCTGAAACGGCGTCTGGAATTTGAATCGGACAGCCACAATTTTGGCGCGCTCGCTGTCAAACCTTCAGCGGAAACTGCCGAACAAAACGCGGACACGGCATTTTTTCCCCAAACTTCTTCTTCCCGAATCATCCAGCAATCTGATCTGCCGACCGGTCAACAGACTCCGGCGCTTGGCAAACGCGCCAAATGGATTTTGGCTGCCCTGGCAGTTTTGCTGGTGGCAATGGCGTTGAGCGCGTATTGGATGGTTCGCAACAACGACGTGGTTCAGTCAATAGCCATTCTGCCGCTGGCGAATCAAAACGACGATCCGGATTTGGAATACATCACCGACGGCGTCACCGAAACTCTGATCGGCAATTTGTCCAAACTTCCCAGATTGAAAGTCATGTCGCGGACGACGGTCTTTCGCTACAAAAAGCAGGAAGTGGATCCGATTGAACTCGGCAAAACTCTGAACGTCGAAGCTCTGTTGACCGGACGGCTGGAAAAACGCGATCAAACGCTGGTGATAACTTTGGAACTGGTCAGCACGCGCGACAACAGCCGTCTGTGGGGTGATGAGTTCCGTCACAAGATGTCCGATCTGCTGGCGGCGCAGGCGGTCATTTCCGAGCGTGTTTCTGAACGATTGCGCACGCAATTGACCGGCGAAGAACGCCAGCAAGTCACCAAACGATATACAGACAATCCAGAAGCCTATCGGTTTTATCTGAATGGCCGGTTTGAATGGAACCGCCAATCCATCGAAGGTTTCCGCAAAGCGATTGACCATTACCGTCAGGCCATTGCGCTGGATCAGAACTACGCACTGGCCTATTCGGGATTGGCCGATGTTTACGCCACGTTGGCGGCCAACGGATTGGCGACTCCGGAGATTGCCGATCTGGCGCGATTCAACGCCGAACAAGCCGTCCGGCTGGATGACAACCTGCCCGAAGCCCATTTGTCGCTGGGAACGGTCAATTTCTTTGGCTGGAATTTGCCGGTCGCCGAAAACGAATTGAAACGCGCCATTGCGCTGAACTCGAATCTGGCCGAAGCCTATTCGCGGCAAAGCGCCGTATTGCAAGGGCTGGATCGTTACGACGAAGCCATCAGCGCCGGTCAATTGGCGCTGGAATACGATCCCTATTCGTTGCGCGTTCATCTGGATTTGTATTTCGCCTACTTTTACGCCGGACAATACGACCGCGCCATCGAAGTCTGCCGCAAGATGTTGCAGATCGAATCCCGCTATTTCCCTGCTCATTTGGATTTGGGACGCGCATACGTGCAGAAAAACATGCTCGATCAGGCCATCGCCGAACTGCTCAAGGCGCGAGAGCTAAGCAATGATGAGCCACTGGTGCTGGCGGCGCTTGGCCACGCTTACGCTGTGGCAGGGCGAACCGGCGAAGCGCAAACGATGCTCGAAAAACTGCTGCAATTGGCGCAAACGGGCAACGTGCGACCGTATGAAATTGCCAAAGTGTATGCCGGATTGGGCGACAAGGATCACGCCTTTGAATGGCTCAACAAAGCCTTGCAGGATCGAAGCCCATGGCTGTTGAAATTGAAAGCCGAACCGAACTTTGAAAATCTTCGTACAGACCAGCGATTTCAAACATCGGTTCAACAAATCAGACCACCGCAATAAAAAGGAGATTTTGATGACACTTTCACGTCGCTCATTTCTGGCGAGTTCCCTGCTCGCATTGCCTGCAACTTCCCTGACCTTCAAACCGGAACAGAACTGGCCGCAATTTCGCGGCCCCGCCGGACAAGGCATCGCCGATGGCTTCCCGACGCGCGCCACCTGGAACGTGGACGTAACCACTGGAAAAACCGAAGGCGTGTTGTGGCGCACCGAAGTCCCCGGACTCGGTCACGCCAGCCCGATCTTATGGAAAGATCGAATTTATCTGGCGACGGCGGTTCCGAAATCCGGCAAACCTTCGTTGCGCATAGGCCTGTATGGCGACATCAAACCGGCAAAAGACGATGACGAACAGCGCTGGTTGATTCAGTGTTACGAAAAGAAAAACGGAAAACTGAAATGGGAACGGTTGATCCGCGACGCCAAACCTTCGACGGTGCGCCACGAAAAAGCTTCTCACGCAAACACTACGCTGGTCACGGACGGCAAACGGCTGGTGGGATTTTTCGGCGCGGACGGTCTGTATTGCCTGGATATGAAAGGCAAGTTGCTCTGGCAAAAAGACCTGGGACGCATCAACGTCACCTGGCGTAGCGTCGCCTGGGGATTCAGCAGTTCCCCTGCGCTGCACAAAGACCGCATCGTCGTGCAATGCGACGATCCGAAAGACCCGTTTATCGCTGCATTGAGCTTGGAAGACGGCAAGGAGCTTTGGCGAACTTCGCGCAAAGGGGTTTGCGAAAACAGTTGGGGCACGCCATTGATTCATTCCGATGGCGGGCGCACACAAATCGTCGCCAACGGTTATCCGTATATTGCGTCTTACGATCTGGAAACCGGCAAGGAACTCTGGCGGCTGAAAGGCGGTGGAGACATTCCCGTGCCGATGCCGTTCGTGGCAGATGGGTTGATCGTGTTGACCAACGCGCACGGCGGCAAAACGCCCTTGTTCGCCGTTCGTCCTTCGGCAACCGGAGACATTTCGCTGACCGATGGAGCGACCAGCAACGAAGGCGTCGCTTGGAGCGTGCCGAACGGCGGCGCTTACATTTCCACTCCGGTGATGTACGGCGGCTATCTGTACGTGGCGAATTACAACGGCTTGTTGCGCTGTTACGATTTCAAAACCGGCGAAAAAATGTTTGAAGAGCGGCTTGGCCCCGACGCGGTGTGTTCGGCTTCGCTGGTCGCAGCAGACGGCAAAATTTACTGCCCGACCGAAGATGGCATGGTGTACGTCCTCAAAGCCGGGCCGAAGCTGGAAGTCCTGGCCAAAAACAATCTGGGAGAACCGTGTCTGGCAACGCCAGCGATTTCCCAAGGCGTAATGTACTTCCGCACGTCCGGCAGCATGATGGCGATTGGGTAGTTTTTGACGATTGAGTGGTAATACCTCGCAATTGCGTGGTATAAGCTCGCAATATGAATACGCTGACAGAATTGCTTTCATCGCGGGTGAAAGCGGAAATTTTTCGGTTGTTGTTTGGTGTTGGCCAAAATGAATTGCATGTGCGCGAAATCGAGCGGCAATCGGGATTGGCCGATGCGACTGTGCGGCAGGAATTGCGGCGCTTGTCCAGTTTGGGAGTCGTCGAATCGTGGCCGGACGGCAATCGCACGTATTACCGAGCCAATCGGCATCATCCGCTTTACCCGGACATTCGCAATCTGGTTTTGAAAACAGATGGAGTCGTGGAGGTTTTGCGCAAGGCGCTTACCGCTTCTGAAATTGAATTGGCCTTTGTTTTCGGGTCAGTCGCCGCTGGAACTGAAAAAGCCGAAAGCGACATTGACCTGATTGTGATTGGCAATTTGAGTTTGCGGCAATTGGGGAAGCTGTTGTCCGGCACGGCCAAACGCATCGGACGCGAACTCAATCCGCACGTGTTCACAAAAGAAGAATTCTTACGACGAAAAAAAGAACACGAGCATTTCATCAGTTCGGTGTTGGCCGCGCCGAAACTTTTTGTGATTGGAAACGAAGATGAGCTTGCAGCAATGGGCTGACAATGGTTGGTTGCGCAAGCACCAAACCAGCCCACAGGAAATTTCCGATCTGTTTGCGATTGTCGCCCGCGATTTGGCGGATGCTGAAGGAGATATTTCTGCCGACTGGCGTTTCGGAATCGCTTACAACGCTGCGCTCAAGCTTTGCACGATTCTTCTGCACGCTTCTGGCTTCAGGCCGGAAAAGACCTTGCAGCATTACCGAAGCATTACTGCCTTGCCGTTGATTCTGGGCGCGAAGTGGGAAGACGATGCCGATTACTTGGACACTTGCCGCCGCAAGCGCAACATCGCCGAATACGACCGGGCTGGTGTTGCCACAACGCAAGACGCCTCTGAGTTGGTGGAGTTTTGCCAGACGCTGCGTAAAGAAGTGACGGCGTGGTTGAGTAAGCATCATCCCGAACTTGTGCCGCGAACCTGATTCCTTACGTTCGCTGAAAACCCTTCTCGATTTCCTTCGCCGTGATGCGCAAAATGATCGGGCGACCATGCGGGCAGGTTGCTGGGTTTTCTTTCTTCATCAACTCATCAATCAACCAACGCATTTTTTCCGGAGCCAACGGCATATTGATTTTGATTGCCGCGCGGCACGCCAGGCTGGCGGCGATTTCCGCGCGAATTTCGTCCAGCGACAAACCTCGGCGGTTTTCTTCGATCGCGTCCAGCAATTCCAACAACAACGTGCGAGCGACACCAGCGCCGAGCATCGCCGGAATGGCTTTGATGGCGACGGTGCGGCCTGACAAACGACCCAGTTCAAAACCGTTTTCTTCCAGTTCCGGCAATAATTGATCAAAGGCGGCAGCTTGTGCCGGAGACAAATCCAGCGTTTCGGGAATCAGCAATCGTTGCGTTTCGACTTTCTTTCGTCGCAGAGCGTTCCAGTGCTGTTCAAACAGAATGCGTTCGTGCGCGACATGCTGGTCAATCAACAGCAATCCGGTCCGGTCGGTGGCGATGATGAAGCTGTTGTGCATCTGCCCCAAAGGATTCACTTCGTCGGCAATCAACGTCAGGCTTTGCGCTGGTTTGAGTTGAGAGTTGGATTCGGCGGCTTTAGCTCCCAGACAACCCAGCCGATGGCCGTATAGTTGCAGCGGATCAGGTTCGATGAAATTGGGCGTTTCAGCGAGCGGCGGAGTTTCTTCCATGATCGGAGTTTCAGCATCAATGCGCTCTTCGCCAGGCGCGGCAATGATAGGGGCATCGCTGCCGCTCAAATCCATTTTCGATTGCTGCGGAATCGGCGGCGGAGCCTGAATTTTGAACGCCTCGCGCAATTCTTCGCGCGAAATCTGGGGCGGTTTTTCTCCAAACACGTGCGAACGAAATGTTTCCGCTGTGGTAGAAGCAGGGGCCGGTTCGGGTTTGGCGAACAAGGTCACAGCGGCTTTCGATGAGCCAATTGCCGAGCGCACGGCATCGCGGATCAGATCGTAAACAATCGTGCTGCGAACAAAACGGACTTCGGTTTTGGCCGGGTGAACGTTGACGTCCACTTCGTGCGGCGGCATTTCGACAAACAGCATCGCCGACGGATACACGCCTGCGGGAATCATCGCGCGATAAGCTTCGATCAAGGCGCGACTGATGACTTTGTCGCGGACGTAACGTCCATTGATGAAAAAGTATTGGCTGTCTTTGGTCGTGCGCGTGGCCGATGGCGAAGACACGAATCCGCGCACGCGCATCTCGCCTGCTTCACCGCCGACTTCGATCAGGCTGGCGATGAATTCGCCGCCGAATAATTGATATGCGCGTTCGCGCAAATCGGCGGCAGGCGTGGTGCGAATGCTTTCGCGGTTGTTGTTCAGCAGCTTGAACGACAGGTTCGGATTGGCCAGCGCGTAATGCGTCACCAAATTGGCGATGTGAAAACTTTCGGTCGCTTCGGATTTCAGGAATTTTCGCCGCGCCGGAACATTGAAAAACAAATCGCGGATTTCAAATTCCGCGCCAGGCGTAAAGGCGACATCACGAACATCGAGCATGCGTCCGCCGCTGATTTCAATTTCGCTGCCGACCAGATCGCTGGCGGTTTGCGTGCGCAAACGAACTTTCGCCACCGACGCAATCGAAGCCAGCGCTTCGCCGCGAAATCCGAGCGTGACAATCGCGTCCAAATCTTCGGCGGTTTTCAGCTTGCTGGTGGCGTGGCGTTCAAATGCCAGAATCGCATCGTCGCGCGACATGCCTTCGCCGTTGTCGCTGATGCGAATCAACCGTCGCCCGCCGGATTCGACGGCGACTTCTATGCTTTTGGCTCCGGCGTCAATCGAATTTTCGATCAATTCCTTGACGATTGACGCAGGTCGTTCGACGACTTCGCCAGCGGCGATTTTGTTGGCCAGACTATCAGGCAGAACGCGAATTTTTGACATTGTGACAGCGATAAATGAGACGATTTCGAGTTTGTAATTGAACGCGGGCTGATGATAATTGACCGCAGTTTGATGACACAAACGGTCAAAGCTTTTACCCCTTTGCAAACTACATCAACCGATCGTTCCAGAAACGATCAAGGAGGGATTCCACTATGAAGTTGATCCGTGCAGGAAATTTATTGGCGGTTCTGTTTATTTTGTTCGGCAGCGTCACAGTTGCGTTCGCTCAGGAACGCGAGCTTTCGTTTTTGATTGGGCGATTGAAAACCGGGGACAAGGGAATTTCCGTCCCACAATCCATCAGCACCGCTTTTGATGGCGCGGTGTCTTACGAAATCACCTACGGTCGGCGGTTCGTGGACGGGCAACTCGTCAATTTGTACGGCGAATTGCTGATCGCCGGAGCGCCAAGCACCAAAATTCGCGCGACGAACATTGTCCTGCCGAACAGCTATTCGTCGCTGTTTTTCACCCCAGGATTGAAACTGAAGCTCTTTCCCAGCGGAGGACTTTCGCCATTCATCGCCGCCGGATTGGGAATGGGACGATATTCCGGCGACGCGCAAACTTCCACTGGCCAACCCGTGCAAGGGGATACGGCCAACACAACCTGGGCGTTTCAATATGGCGGAGGCGTGGATTTCAACATCATCAATAACTTCGCCATTCGCGGAGAAGTCCGGGACTTCATTACCGGCAAACCGAAATTCACTTCTCCGTTTTTCGATAAAAGCCAGCACAACGTGAATATCGCCATCGGCGTCGTTTTCAAATTCTAAACACTATTGGAGCCTGAGTCGCTCTCGTCGCTCTCAGGCTCCCTTTCTCCGAAATCACACTTTCACTCTCCAGCCAAAGCCTTAACTCCATCTCTGCATTTTCAACGTCAACTCTCTTTCCTGCTATCATTTGTCAAAATTTCGTCCTGATTATCTCATTCTTGGACTACAACTATGCTCAAATTACCAGCCTTGCCAAATAAAAGTCATTGACAAAATATAGACGTAGGGTTATTTTCTTCCCGTCTGTTGGAGAGCGTTTGAGTCGAAATTTGATTCAGACAGAGGGAGGTAATGCAATCAATGATCTGGAATTCAAATTCAAGGTTGTTCGATTGCACCTATTAACAATTACGAAAAAGGAGAATGTCTCGTGAAATTGAAAGGTTTGTTTTCTGCTCTGTTCCTGTCTTTGGCTGTGTTCGCAGGGATGGCTGTGATGCCCGTGTCGGCCAACATGAATGCCGACAAAGACATTGTTGATACGGCGGTTGGCGCTGGAAGCTTCAACACATTGGTGACGGCGGTTAAAGAAGCCGGATTGGTCGAAACGTTGAAAGGCGCTGGACCGTTTACCGTCTTCGCTCCGACCGATGAAGCATTTGCGAAAATCCCTAAAGCTACTCTGGAAGGCCTGCTGAAAGACAAAGAAGCCTTGAAGAAGGTTTTGCTGTATCACGTAGTTTCGGGCAAGGTGATGGCGGCTGACGTTGTGAAGATCAAATCCGCCAAGACCGTCCAGGGTTCGTCCGCAAAAGTGACAGTCAAAGGTGACAAGGTGATGATTGACAATGCCAGCGTCGTCAAAACTGATATTGCCTGCACCAACGGTGTCATTCACGTCATTGATACTGTGATCATGCCGAAAAACTAGAAATCAGGGGATTTGATTATTAGGGAGTCATTGTGCGGCTGGAAGAAATTTCTTCCAGCCGCAATTTTTCTCAGTTTGAGATGGTTGTTGAAAACAGAAATTGCCGAAAAATTTGTTGCAGGGGACATGAAATAATTGCAAACTAGATAATCCGGTGTATGATTATCTTCTTAAGCCCAAATTCTTAAAATCAAGCAGGAGAGAAATCATGAAAATATCCGACCAAACCCTGAAAATGATCAACCAACTTACGCCTGGAATCCGGGTCAAAGTTGACAAGGTCATTCGCACTCACGTTGCCGCCTGTATGAAAACCGGCAGCCCAATTGAAAATCTCGATCGTTTGTTCATCGAAGCCGTCGAGATCGTCAAATTGGAAGAGCGTTGCCCTGAAATGCGCTTTGAATATTCCGCTGAATGGGAACCGCTTCGCCGTTATGAACAATACGCCAGCCCGCGAGAACTGTAATCATTCCTTTTTCCTTTGGTAATTCTGCCACTGGCGAAACAACTCATTCCGCAACTTCGGGTGATCGGGTCAAATCCTGGTCACCCGATTTCTTTTGGGGCGATTTCTTTTGGGGCGATTTCTTTTGGGGCGATTTCTTTTGGGGCGATTTCTTTTGGGGCGATTTTGTTCATCGAAGCGGACTTTGAGATACTGCGTACGGTCAAATTTCTTCATAACTTTTTTCGAGGCTTGAGATGAAACTTACACGCTTTGCCAAGTACGCCTGGGGCGTGCTGGCATTCAATCTGCTTGTCATTTTATGGGGAGCTTATGTTCGCGCCAGCAGTTCGGGCGCAGGTTGCGGCAGCCATTGGCCTTTGTGCAATGGTGAAATCATTCCCCGAACGCCTTCAATCAAAACGCTTATCGAATTTTCGCATCGGCTGACCAGCGGTCTGGCGTTGTTGCTGACGGTGGTCTTGCTGGTGTGGGCCATTCGTCTGTTCACCAAACAGCATCCGGCTCGGAAATTCGCGTGGCTTTCGATGTTTTTCATGCTGACGGAAGCCGCCGTCGGCGCAGGATTGGTGCTGTTGGAATATGTCGCCGAAAACAAATCCATCGCGCGCGCGTGGTGGATGGCGGGACATTTGATCAACACCTTTCTGTTGGTGGCGAGTCTGACATTGACGGCTTGGACGGCGTCCACTGAGCCAGAACCGGAACCAACTTCCCGCAAAAACCTGAACTGGATGTTGTGGCTGGCCATAATTGGCACGCTGATTTTAGGTGTCAGCGGAGCCATCACCGCTTTGGGCGGCACGCTTTTTCCCGTGACCTCGCTGGCCGAAGGCTTGAAACAGGATTTATCCCCCGGTTCGCATGTGCTGATTCGATTGCGGTTTTATCATCCTTTCATCGCTGTGGCCGTCAGCGCCTGGTTGATCGTCACCGCCATCGCAACGCGCACGAGCAATCTGGCAAAACGATTTTCAACCTCGCTGATAGCCTTGGTGTTGATTCAACTTGCCGCCGGATTGATCAACCTGTTGTTGCACGCGCCCATCTGGTTGCAGATCGTGCATCTGCTGTTATCGGATTTGCTCTGGATTGCGTTGGTGCTGCTGGCTTACACGGCGTTGGCGCGCCAAGCGCGAGAATTGATGGGATCAATTCCGCGACCGCTAGGAAGCGAACAAACTCAACTGTCGAATTAACGGAGAAAATTTATGGCTACCAGACACCCGGCATTACTTGATCGGCGGCGAGCGGCGTTGGCCGTGATTGACATGCAGGAAGCTTTTCGCCAGATCATCGGCGATTTTGAATCAATCGCCGCGCGCATTGCCTTGCTGGTTCAATCGGCGAAACTTTTGAACTTGCCGATCATCGTCACCGAACAATATCCAAAAGGGCTTGGCCGAACAGTGAAGTCAATCGCTGACCACCTGCCCGAAGGTTCAGAACCCATCGAAAAGTTGTCGTTTTCCGCCTGTGGAGTTTGGAATTTTGATCAGCGCTTGCGTGAGCTTCACGCCGAACAAGTCATTTTGTGCGGCATCGAAGCGCACATTTGCGTCAGCCAGACGGCGCACGACCTGTTGCAAAACGGGTATCGAGTCCATTTGCTCAGCGACGCCGTTTCAACCCGATTGCCGCGAAACCGCGAAGTGGCAATCAACAAAATGGCCAGAGCAGGCGCAGTAATTTCTTCAGTGGAAATGGCGTTGTTTGAACTTTGTCCGGCGGGCACACCGGAATTCAAACAGATGCAGGCCTTGGTGAAACAACTCGACTGAGTTTTCGGCAGCTTACTGCACGACGGGGTTTCGGGGATTGCGACCTGATAACACGTCAATCGCGTTTTCCACCGCCAGCATCGCCATCGCCGTTCGAGTTTCGCGCGTGGCGCTGCCAATGTGCGGCAGCAAGACAACGTTCGGCATTTCCAGCAGCGGAGCCGTCACCGCCGGTTCATGTTCAAACACATCCAATCCTGCGCCAGCGATTCTTCCCTGTTGCAACGCTATGACCAGTGCGGCTTCGTCCACAACTGGGCCGCGCGCGGTGTTGATCAAATAAGCAGACGGTTTCATTTTGTCGAACGCCGTCGCGTTGATCAGATGTTTGGTCGCTGCCGCCAGCGGAACGTGTAACGAAATGATGTCGGCATGTTCCAACAGTTGATTGAACGTCACACGGCGCGCCGCCAATCCGTCAATGCGCGCGCTTTGCGTCAACGGACTGGTTGCCGTTTGGCGCGTGACCATCAGCGTGTTGTGTTGCGGATCGTCGCGGTAAGCAATGTCGTCGCGCCCGCAGTAAATCACTCCCATTCCAAATCCTGTCGCTCGCCGCGCAACGGCTCTGCCGATTCTGCCGTAACCAACCACGCCCAGCGTTTTTCCCGTCAGACCTGACCCCAGCAGCATGTCGAAATCCCAGCCGGTGAATTTGCCTGCACGCAAGAATGCATCTGCTTCCACCACACGGCGAGTCACCGCCAGAATCAATGCCCAGGTCAAATCCGCTGTCGCTTCGGTCAGCACGCCCGGTGTGTTGGTGACGAACACCCCGCGTTGATGAGCCGCCGCGACATCAATGTTGTTATATCCGACGGCAACATTGGCAATCACGCGCAGCTTCGATCCGGCTTCGATGATTTCGCGGTCAATGGTGTCGGTCAGCAAACAGACGAGCGCGTCTGCATCGCGCACACCCGCAAGCAATGCTTCGCGCAAAAGTTCGCCCTGCGTCGTGCCGACGCGGTAATCGCACACTTCGCCCAGCCGGGCCATCACCGGCTGGGGAAGCTGCCTGGTAACAAAAACTGTAGGGCGCATAGGTAAAGATTTCGGATCAGCGTAAGACAGGCATCAAAACAGGATTGACATGATTTTTTCAGGATTAACGGGGAGGAACGATTCAGTCGGAGTTCTTATCCTGTAAATCCTGAAGAAATCATGCTCATCCTGTTTCAAGGCTTTTCATTCAAATTTAGCCGAAATGCTCGGCCATCTTACGACGCAAAAAGGCGACCGATTCGCGCAATTCTTCCATGCCGTTTTCGCCGTCTTCGATGGAAATCCAGCTATCGAAACCTTCGGCTTTCAACGTGGAAAAAATCTTGTCGTAATCGTTCAAGCCCTTGCCGATCACGCCGTGCTTGAGGTTCTTGGCATACCCCATCGAACCATCCTGCGATTTCAAATCTTCAATCGTGCCGCTGATCAGATACCGATCCGAAGCGTGCATCGTGACAACGCGATGTTTGACCGCCGCCAGCACATCCAGCGGGTTTTCGCCGCAGATGATCGAATTCGACGGATCGAAATTCACGCCGAACCACGGCGAATCTTTCAACAACGGATGGTTGATGACCTCCAGAAACACATCCAGATGCTGGGCGAATTCGGGAAACTTCCAGTAACCGTCCTTGTAATGATTTTCCATGTTCAGAACGATGTTGCGTTCTGCGGCGTACGGAATGACCGCATTGATGCATTCGACCGTGTATCGAACGCCGTCTTCGCGCGAAACGTCTTCGCGGCGTTGCCCCGATAGCACGCGGCAATACCGACCGCCGAGTTGCGCGATCAGATCAATCCAGAATCGTTCTTTTTCCAATTCCTTTTCGCGTTCCGCCGCATCGTGTTGGGTGAAATCCGGCGAACAACACATCATAGGGATTTCCAGCCCCTTCGATTCAGCGTGCTGTTTTACTTTGGCAACGTACTCCGGTTCGAAGCTGGCGAAAAATCCCGGATACATCTCCACGCCGTCCACGTCCAACGTGGCGGCCAGATCAATCCAGTCGAATAAAGACATCGTGCGATGCACGCACAAATCATCCATGAATGCTTTGGGAAATGCGCTCAATTTGGGCATGTAAAATTAGTTCCTTGATTCAATAGTAGATTTCATTCGTTGATATGCCTTGACCAATGTCGAATCGTCCAAGGCAATCTCGAATTGTTGGAGTAAATCTTCGATGTAATCGTGGTCGAGTTTTTTCCCCTGTCGGGCCACGATCTTTCTGGCGTCTTCGTGGTCGTACGCTCTGGTAGAAATCATTTTGTAAATGATCAAATCCTCCGGCGAACACACGACGATTTTGGTTCCGCCTGTCACGTCAATTTCTCGTCCGCGCTCTATGGCCTGCCGATCAAAGCTGAGATCGGCTAACAACAAATCTATGCGAACACCAGTGTCATCGCGCGTGAAGATGAAGCCAAATTGTCGTAAATCGCCTTCAGGATCGGAGGATTCCACTTGGTACTGTTCAGGAAGAGCTTCAAGCAATTGGTGAGCTTGCTCGCGAGTCAGCAGGACTTTCAGGTCGGCATCTTTAGTCGCACGAGGGTCTAACTGCAATTCCCCCAATCACCACCGATAAGATTCCTGCGCTTCGCAAAGAGGTTTGTAATTGGGAAACGCTTTCAAGCTGGTTTTGCAACTGTTCCATGCTGTTTCCGTCTCCATTCCCCGAATTTACGCAGCCGCTCCTGTAATTCAGTCAAATAGGCAACCCGCTCGGATAAAAAGACGCTTCGGCTTTCTTCAAGAAACGGAGCCAGCGAATGACAAAGAGAAAGATAGGTCTTGGTGCTTTCTTCGATTGTCATTTCGCGCAGCAATCGTAAATTGGCGCGATCCATGGCTTCCCATTGTTGCTGCCGATTCTTCAAATCCAGCAAGGCCTTACCTCCTGTGTGCACTTCATCCTGTGCCCTCGTAAAACCACTTTGCGGTTTCGGCACAGCCGCTCAGAATTACCAGCCCAAATCAACCACACTCAACACAAAATTGCCAGACGCTGGAAAAGAAAAACCGCGTTGACAGTCTGCAAGCGCATCTCGGATACTCCCCTTCGCCGTGAACGAATTCCAAAAACAACAAGACAATTCGCCAACGCCTTCCGGCGAAGCGTATCCTGCGTCCATCGAAAAGATGAGCGAACGCTGGCGCGAAATTCAACGGCAGGAACAAAGCTCCGATGACCAGCCGCCGCGCAGTTTTGTCGAAAAGAATTATCTGGCAATCGGCATCGGAATCGCGCTGTTGATTCTCGCCATGGTTGTGGTGTTTGGAGGATTGGCGTTTCTGATCCGGCAAGCTCAGTGATTGGCGTGCCATCCTCTTGCTTGCGATGAGAAAAGCGCCAAGCGTCCGTTTCCCATTTTCATCCAATGAACAAAATCGCACTTGGAATTGAAGTCCTGCTTCGCGACCGTTCGCATTTGCTGCAAGGCGCGCGAACGGGATTGATATGTCATCCGGCTTCGATTGACCACGATTTTCGCCATTCGGCAGACCTGCTGAAACAGCAATCGGACGTCAACCTGACTGCGCTGTTCGGTCCGCAACACGGCATTCGCGGAGAAACCCAGGACAACATGATCGAATGGGAAGGGTTCCGCGACCCGCGCACCGGCGTCATGGCGTATTCGCTCTATGGCGAAGTTCGCAAACCGACCCCGCAAATGCTCAGCGATGTGGATGTGCTGATCTTCGATGTGCAGGATGTCGGCACGCGCGTTTACACCTTCATTTACACGATGGCGCTGGCAATGCAATCGGCGCGCGAACTCGGCAAACGCATGTTGGTTTGCGACCGCCCCAATCCGATCAATGGCAACGGCATCGAAGGCAACATCTTGGAAATCGGCCACGAATCCTTTGTCGGGATGTTCCCAATTCCGATGCGCCACGGCATGACCGTGGGCGAATTGGCGCGAATGTTCAATGAAGAATTCGGCATCGGTTGCGACCTGGAAATCGTTCCGATGGAAAATTACCGGCGCGAATTCTGGTTTGACGACACAGACGCTCGGTGGGTGCTGCCGTCGCCTAACATTCCCACGCTGGATTCGGCGGTGGTGTATCCGGGCACGGTCATGATCGAAGGCGTGAAATTCAGCGAAGGCCGCGGCACGACGCGCCCGTTTGAAATCATCGGAGCGCCCTACGCCGACGCTTATGAACTGGCTGAACATCTGAACAACCATCAATTGCCCGGCGTTCATTTTCGCCCGCACAGTTTCAAACCGACGTTTCAAAAACACGCTGCCCAGCTTTGTCACGGTGTGCAGCTTCACGTCACCGACCGCGAAGCGTTCAAACCTGTCATCGCGGGTGTCGCCGTCATCAAAGCCATGCACGATCTGTATCCTGACGGTTTCAAATGGCAATCGCCGCCGTATGAATATGTGTTCGACCGTTTGCCATTCGACGTGATTACCGGGACGAACATGCTCCGTGAACAAATCGAAAGCGGCGTTTCGCTGGAAGCAATCGCCGCTTCGTGGCAAACCGGAGAAAAAGACTTTGCCGAACGCCGCCAACGATATTTGCTGTATCCCTGACGATTATCGCTAATTCAAAGCAGGAAACTTTGAAACAGGATTAACACGATTTTCTCCAGGATTTACAGGATTGATGCTCTTGTAAATCCTGCTCAAAATCTTGCCAATCCTGTCGAAAAAGAACTTCTCATGTTGCTTGCTCTGATTTAGACCGGAAACGAAGCTCGAAAACGTAACCAGGACTTACGCGACAGGACGAACAATGAATCCTCCAACGTCAACCGAATTGCAAGATGTCACGCGCCGCCACTTTTTCGGGCAATGCGCAGTTGGATTGGGCGCCATTGCGCTGAACTGCTTGCTGGCGCGCGATGGCGTGAACGCCGCGCCGCAACGTCCACAGATTGATCCGACCAACCCTATGGCTGCGCGCAAACCGCCGCTGCCCGCCAAAGCCAAACGCGTGATTTATCTGTTTATGGCGGGCGCGCCGTCGCAACTGGAATTGTTTTCCGACAAACCGAAGCTGCGCGAATTGACGGGACAACCGCCGCCGCCGAGTTTGATGAAAGGCAAACGTTTCGCCTTTTTGAAAGGCAACGAAACCTTGCTCGGAACCAAACGCAAATTTGCGCAGTACGGCCAATCAGGAATGACGCTCAGCGAATTGTTGCCGCATCATCGCCAGATTGTGGACGAAGTGTGCTGGTTGCGCGGCATGTCCACGGATGTGTTCAACCACGGCCCGGCGAAGCTGTTTATGAACACAGGCTTTCAGATTCCCGGACGTCCGGCGTTCGGCGCTTGGGTGACATACGGACTGGGCAGCGAATCGCAGAATTTGCCGGGCTTTGTCGTCTTGCAAAGCGGACGGCGCGGCCCGCGCGCCGGAGCCAGTTTGTGGAGCAGCGGCTTTTTGCCGACTTCGTTTCAAGGCGTGCCGTTTCGCAGCAGCGGCGATGCCATTTTGAATTTGCGCAGCCCCGAAGGATTGTCACGCGAACAGGAGCGAGATTTTTACGACACGGTTGGCGCGCTGAACAAAGCGCGGCACGAAAAAACCGGCGACCCGGAAATTCTGACGCGATTGAATGCCTACGAAATGGCCTTTCGCATGCAAACCAGCGCGCCGGAATTGATGGATTTGAGCCAGGAATCGGCGGCGACTTTGGAGTTGTACGGCGTGAAGCCGGACGATTCCGGCTTTGCCGCCAATGCGCTGCTGGCGCGACGAATGATTGAACGCGGCGTGCGTTTCGTGCAGTTGTATCACACCGACTGGGATCATCACGGCGAACGCGGCAACAATCTGGACGGCGACATCGAAGCCCGCTGCCGCGAAGTGGATCAGGCCAGCGCCGCGTTGGTGATTGATCTGAAACAGCGCGGATTGTTGGAAGACACCATCGTCATCTGGGGCGGCGAATTTGGCCGCACGCCGTTGGGCGAAGTCCGCGAAACCACCGGGCGCGATCATCACATTGACGGATTTACGATCTGGGTTGCGGGCGGCGGCTTCAAAGCCGGGTACATTCACGGCGCAACCGACGAACTCGGGTTCGGCGTCGTCGAAGGCGGCACACACGTTCACGACCTGCACGCGACGCTGCTCAATCAACTCGGTTTCGATCACGAACGACTGACGTATCGTTTCCAGGGACGCGAATTCCGCCTGACGGATGTTCACGGTCGCCTCATTCGCCAAGCGCTAGCATAAACCTAACTCAAAGCCAGAAACCTGGAAACAGGATTGACCGGATTTTTTCAGGATGAACAGGATTGAAATTCAATCGAGCGGTTTTCAGCATTGCTGTTCCTGTACATCCTGTCCAAAAATCTTGCCAATCCTGTCGAGAAAAAAACGTCTCAATATTGCTTGCTCTGGTTTAGTTTTTCCCACTTGAAAGGACGCCGATGCAGACAAACGCTGATGTGGTGTTGGTGAGCATGCCGTTCGGTCCGTTGCGCTTGCCATCCATCGGGCTGGGGTTGATGAAAGCCGCGCTCTCCCGCGACGGCGTTTCGGCGCGAACCTTTTACTTCACCTTCGATTTTGCCGAACGCATCGGCGAACGGTTGTATTCGCAAATCAGTTACGGAACGAACACGACCGATCTGGTCGGCGAATGGATTTTTTCCGATTCGCTGTTTCACCATCACACCGACGAAAGCGTCGCCAATTACGTCGAAGACATTTTGCGCGACCGCGCCCGCGACAAAAACCACGTCTGGCACGAAGAGCGGTTTTCTGACTCCTTCATCATTGAAATTCTCGACACGCGAAATCACGTCGAAGCTTTTTTGGACGAATGCTTGACGACGATCCTCGCCTGTCGCCCGAAAGTCGTCGGCTTCACCAGCATCTTTCTGCAACAAATCGCGTCGCTCTCGTTGGCCAAACGATTGAAAGCGCGTTGCCCCGAATTGACCATCGTTTTTGGCGGAGCCAATTGCGAAGGCGCAATGGGACGTGAAGTCATTCGCCAGTTTCCTTTTGTGGACGCGGTCGTTTCCGGCGAAGCCGATCTGGCGTTCCCCGAACTGGTGCGGCGCGTGTTGAATCATGAATCTCTCGCCAATCTGCCAAGCGTCTTTACGCAGCACGAAAATCCAGCCAACGGCCAAGCGGCGGCGGTTGAAAACCTGGACGCGCTTCCTTACCCCGATTACGACGATTACTTCGCTCAATTGCGCGCCACGTCGTTTCACGAAACGCTGGAACCGAACCTGTTGCTGGAAACGGCTCGCGGTTGCTGGTGGGGCGCAAAACATCACTGCACGTTTTGTGGCTTGAATGGCGAAACGATGGCTTTTCGCGCCAAATCCGCCGAACGCGCGCTGGACGAATTCGCCACGGTCACGGCGAAATATCCGGGCTATCCGATTTACGTCGTGGATAACATTTTGAATCTGGCCTATTTCAAAGACCTGTTGCCGCAACTGGCCGAACGCAAACTGGGGCTGGATTTGTTTTTCGAGGTCAAAGCCAATTTGAAAAAAGACCAGCTTCGCCAGTTGCGCGCCGCCGGCGTGACGATCATTCAACCCGGCATCGAAAGCCTGAGCGATGAAGTGCTGCAACTCATGCGCAAAGGCGTCAAGGCGCTGCAAAACATTCAACTGCTGAAGTGGTGCAAGGAAATCGGCATCACGCCCGAATGGAACATTCTGTGGGGATTTCCCGGCGAATCGCCCGAAGAGTATTTCCGGCTGGCACGGATGCTGCCGCTGCTGTCGCATTTGCAGCCGCCGAATTACGCGCTGAGTATGCGGCTGGATCGTTTCAGCCCGAATTTCAACCAATACGAAGAGCTTGGTTTCAAAGACCTGAAACCATTTCCGGCTTACAACTACGTTTACCCGCTGCCGCCGGAAGCCCTCGCCAATCTGGCGTATTACTTCACGTTTGAATACGCCCAGCCGCGTGATGTGGAAAGCTACGTTCGACCGCTTTCCGAAGAAGTCGCTCGCTGGCAGCAGTGTTATCCCACCAGTGAGCTGTTCCAGATTGAAAAAGGAGATCGGCTGTTGCTGTGGGATTCGCGGCCAGCGGCCAAACGGCGGTTGACGGTTTTGGAGGGCAAAGAGAAGTTTTTGTATCTGGCTTGCGATCAGGTCAGTTCGTTGCGGCAACTCGCCGATGCCTGGAGCAAGCATTCCGGCTGGCCAACGGATGCGGAAGACATTCGCCGCACGCTGGGCGGCTTTGTCGAATCCGGCCTGATGTTGCAACAAGGCGATTCGTATCTGGCGCTGGCCGTTTCCCAAAGCTCGCCTCAATAACTGGCCTATCAAAAACGAATGTTGTCCGGTCGCCGATCATCGTTCGGATCTGCCCAGCGATTGTTGGGAATCGTCGGTGTCCAGCCCGGACGCAATGGGTCTTGATCGTAAGGATACCCGCCCAGCCGTTTATAAAGTTCGCTGTATTCCGCCAGCTTGTCGCGGTCAAGCCGCACGCCCAAACCCGGCGCAGTCGGCACGGCGATTGAACCGTTTTCGTAGTTCATTTTGCCGCCAACGATGATGTCATCAGTCAAATGGTGATAATGCGCGTCCGCCGCAAAGCTCAGATTGGGAATCACCGCGCCCAGATGCAGCATCGTCGCCAGTTGAATGCCCAGTTCGCCCGATGAATGCACGGCCACACCCAACTGGAAGGTTTCGCAAATGCCAGCCGCTTTGACGCAAGGTCGAATGCCTCCCCAAAACGTCGTGTCCAGCAAGATCACATCCACCGCCGTGTTCAGAATGTTCGCGGCCAGTTGTTCAAAGTTGACGACGACCGTGTTGGTCGAAAGCGGCATCCGCACTTTTTCGCGCACGCGACGCATGCCGTGCAGCCCGTACACGGGGTCTTCCAGATAATCGTTGTTGAGGTCTTCGATGGCCTGGCCAAATCGAATGGCTTGTTCGGTGGACATCACGCCGTTGCAGTCATACCGAAACCGGTCGCCTTTCAAACTTTCGGCGACGGCTCGGTAACATTCCAATTCGTAATCGGGGTGAAACACGCCGCCTTTCAGTTTGTGAGACGTAAAGCCGTACTGCGCTTTCAATTCGCGGGCGTTGGCCACGAGTTGGTCAACCGTGCGGACTTCGCCGGAACCGTCTTTTGGATTCGGATAACGGAAGAACAGGTAAGAAGCGAACGGCACGCGATCCTGCAACCGGCCGCCCAGAATTTCGCTCACCGGCACGCCCCATTTCTGGCCCAGGATGTCCAAACAGGCAAATTCCAGCGCGGCCAGAATCTGCGTGCGATTGTTGTACAGCGAAGCCGTCGGGTTGGCGATCAGAAAGCGCATTTCTTCCAATCGCGCCGGATCGTGGCCAAGCAAATAACTTTTCATCGCGCGAAAGGTCGCTTCGGCAGATTCGCCTCCGCCACCCATTTCGCCCAAACCGGTGATGCCTTCGTCGGTGACGACTTCGACAATGGTGCGGACAAAGCGTCCCCAGTGACAGCCGTTGCCGTGACGCAACGGAGCTTCCAGCGGGGCGGTGACGGTGATGGCTTTGATGTCGGTGATTTTCACTGGGATTCAAATTTCTGCGCCGAGGCGTTTCAGTTGGTCAGTAAAGTTCTTCAATCCTTGCCGTTTTAATTGCGCCAGAAAATCTTCGGCGTTGATGGGAGGTCGTTTTCGCCGCGCTCTCATTTCTTTGACAACCGCAATGACGATTTCCTGATCGGTGTCCAGCAATTCTGCCGTGAAATCATCCGGGTGTTTGGCTGTCAGGTTCCAGTCAGAGAGCGTCTGCGGCGGAAAGTCTTTCAGGTTGGTCGTCAGAATCAGATCAGCGCCAGCTTTGATAGCTGCTGCCAGCACGTGACGGTCATCGGCATCGGGTAACGTGAGAGAAGGAATCAGGCTTTCGTAATCTTCAACCAGCGAATTTTCGACCGCCTCGGTCATTGCGTCTCTGCGAATTTCCAATTTTTCGCGCGTTATCAAACCGCTTTCCCTGCGATTCTCCAGAACGTTGCGAATCCATTCTTCGTGAATTTCGTGTGTCCATCGCGGTTGGAAAATGCCCGCTTGGCCCAGCGAGGTCAGCAAATCAGCCAACGTAATTGAATACAGCACGCAAGCGTCGCAGAGTGCAATCACCGGCTTATTCGTCATACAGCCTCATCTCTTCCGATACTTCCACCATCCGCTGTAAAGCGTCTCTGCCTTTTGATTTAGGCTTGACCGGATTTTCAGGCATTCTCTCCGGCGCGATCAAATCAAGCTTGCTCAACCGCTCGCTGATGCCTGCGACTAAACGCAGTTGTTCTTGCGGCGATAACTGGGCAATGAGTAACTCAGCCTGTTCTAAAGTGATTGTTCCATTCATAAAATTCACCTCGGCGCGATTATAGCTCAGCCCTGGGTACGCAGCGCCTCCGGCCAGCAGGCTCTCTGCGAAAAACCTGTCGGAAAAGAAAAGCTTGAACGGACAAGCCTTCGTAGCCTGGAAGGCATGCGTACCCGGCTGAGTAGTTACAAATAAATTCGAGCGCCTGCGGCGCTAAAGGGGTGCCTTCGGCGTTTGGGAAGCGCCTGACGGCGCTTGTGGGGACTCGCGCTACGCGCGTGCGCTCCGCTATCGCTACGCGCACCGTCCCAGGACAGTGATCAGAGAGAAGGGGGACGACCACACAACACCCGAAAACCGAATATGGCTGTCGCGGTCGGCCGGAAGATCGTAGTAACGAAAGACGGCGCGCGCGTTCAATTGATTGAGGAGCCACGAGCCGCCCCGCAGGACGCGGTTTTTTTTCGTTCGCAGATTCTCTTCGTTCGCGTTTTGCTTCGGATCGCTGTAATTGCTCAAACACCATTCCCAAACGTTGCCGCTCATTTCTTCCACACCGTAAGGCGAAGCTCCATTCGGGAAGATTCCTACCGCGTTGGTTTGGCCGATGCCGGTTGCATTCACATTGGATTTCTTCGGATCGAATTCGCCTTTGTACGGATAAAGCCTGCCATCCGTGCCGCGCGCGGCTTTTTCCCATTCAAATTCGGTGGGCAATCGAATTTCCGTTTGTCCGACAAGCTGCCAGCTTGTCGAGTCTTGTTTGTCAGCCGATTGTTTTGCCTGCGGAGACCCCGACAAGCTGGCAGCTTGTCGGACATTGAATCGCCACGACAACCAGCGACAAAACGCCACCGCCTGATACCAGTTCACAGAATCGCGCGGATGGTTGGCGAATTTGAAAGACTGCTCCCGCATCTGGCGGTCTTTTTCGTCGGCAGCCAAACCTTCAAACCAGCGTGGGTTGTTGAAACCTTCGGGATCGTCCAGAAAGGTTTGAAACTGGCTGTAAGTGATCGGATAACGGCTGATCCAAAATTCCGGCAGCCAGAGTTTTTGCGGTTTGGCTGCACGTTCAGCTTTTGCATCGCCATACTGAAACTCGCCTTCGGGAATTTTGATCCATTCAATGTCGGGCAGCTTCACGCCGTTGATTTCGGCAACGCCGACGCCTTTGCGATTGTCCCAACGGGCAATTGCCAACGCTCGCCCGATTGCGGCGCGAGCTTGCGGTTCAGTTTCGCGTTTCAAATCCTTCATCCGATCAAACCATTCTTTGGTCAATCGTTGGCGCGTGGCGTGGTTCAGCGTATGGCCGACTCCGCTACGATCCAGACATTGCGCAGCGACTTCGGGGTTGGCTTCGGCAATCCATTCAATGGCGGCGGTGCAATCATTGCTGTACAAACCGGCGAACAGAACGGCGGCCACTTCCCAATTGGTTCGTTCCCACCATTTGTCAGGCCAGAGTTGTGAAGCCTTAAAATCACGCGCCTCAAATCTGATCGCCAGATGCCGCGCGGCAAAGTATTCCTGTAACAATTGATGCGTGAACCGCACGGGATCGTCGGTGTTCAACAACCCCGCGCCGCTGGCCAGCTTAAACAACTGCTGATGGTTTTCGCCCAAGACTTTGGCGGCTTCGGATTTGGACAAAACGGTTGCCGCGCCGCCATATTCTTTGTCACCCGGCCTGCTTTGCATTTCAAACGCCAGTTGCGCCAGAGCGTCTTTCAACGGCTCCATTTTAGTTGGCAGAATGCGTTCGTCTTCCAGTTCGCGGTCGAGCCGGATTTGGACAAAGTTCTTGAACAATTCGCCGCGGTTTTTCGGCAACTCGCCTTCGTTGGCGACGAAATTGCCGATCAGCATATTCAACATAAACGGATTGCTGGCCAGTTTCATCAATCCCGCTGAATCGTCGCGTTGGCCAATCCAGCTTTCCCAGTACCAATTGTCTTCTTCGTACCAACCCCAGCGAAGTCCTTTCGGCAATTCCGTGTTCAGCCAGAAAACTTGCTCGGCTTCGGGCAGTTTGCCGCCGAACTTTTTCAAAAACTCAGCCAGCGTTTGCTGAGCCTTTGGCGGAGCGAGTTTCCAAAACAAGGGTTCGGCCAGTTCCGGTTGTCCGGCTTCGTGAAGCAGGTAATTTTCGACAAACTGGCGAATGCGAAGCGGGTCGAGCGGGCTGATGTTGATGCAATCGAAACCGAGTTCCGGCGGGTAATCTTCTTTGCGACAGGAAACGATGGCCATCAACGCCGGATGCTCTTTGATGAAGCGACAGACCTGATCGTATTTGCCGCCCGTTCCGTCTTTTTCCCGACGTTGATCCACGGGCAATTCGTTCAACCCGTCCAGCAACAACGCGGCTCGGTGCGATTGCAGCAAGGAATCCAGATGCGGTTCCAACTTGCCGATTTGCGAAGCGATGAAATCCCGCAGCGGTTGACGGGGCAGCGTCCATTCGCGCAACGGCACGACCAGCGGAATCGGCGGTTGCGGGTTTTGCCGAGCGGTTTCGGCCATTTCCATCGCCAACTTCCAAATCGCCGTGCTCTTTCCGCCACCGGGTTCGCCCAACAGCGCCGCGCGTTTGACGGTCAACATGGCTTCGGCGGCATCGGGGAAATCCTGCTTTTGGGGTTGTAACGAACCGTCTTTGCCGACCGGCAACAATCCGGCAGGCATGCGCCGGTCTCTGTAAAAACGGAACTGCTGTTCCGACCGGCTGCTCATGCCTGTGTAAAGCTGGCGACGACGTTCGTCGTCCAATCCGTCCAGAAACGCCAGTTCATGTTCGCGCTGGGCGGACTGAGTGGATTGATTGGTGGTGGGAATGTCGGCGGGAACGATCTTTGCTGGGTCAGGCGATGCCGAAGACACCGGGAAGCGAATCCGGTAAGCCGCGATAATCAAGTCGGCGATTTCGTTGGCGTTGCGTTTCTTTTTGCGAATGGCGAAATCTATTTCTTCCCAGCCCGGAACTCGTGTTCCATCCAATTGAACCGGAACGACGGCATCTTCCTTGCGCCGATCTTTCAGCATCGCCCGAATGGAACTCCATTCGATTTGGCACCAATCCTTCGCATAGTGTTCGGAAAAGAACGGAACGACCATCAGGCTTTCTTCGCGGTAATACCGGCGGAGTTTCAAATCGCCATCCAGGCCGACAAGTTCGGCTTCGTACCATTCGTCGTAAAAGACGCTGTGTTCGCCCAACACTTCAACCAAACGATGGGCGACGTTTTTGACAAACCGGCGATGTTCTCCCGGAAACGAGAGCGCGACGGCGAAACGGCGGGAATTCGTAGCATCGGTCATGGCAGATCATCCTCAGCAGCCTTTTAACATAAGCCGCCGGGATTGCCTATGTTTTGCAAACGTTGGCAACGCGTGGTTGATGAATTTGACGACGGACTTGAAAACCCGGCGGAAGCCGAATACCGTCCGCGCCAATCACAAGACTCTAAGGAAGACCGAATGAATTTACCTTTGCTTTCGTTGGCAGCGTTGTTGATTGCCATTTTGATTAGCTGTTTTACGCGATTGAACGCCGGGCTGTTGGCCATTGCGTTCGCCTTTATTCTGGGCGTGCTGCTGAAAGGCATGACGCTTTCGGAAGTCGTCGGCGGATTTCCTTCCGGCCTGTTTTTGACTCTGGTGGGCGTGACGTTGTTGTTCGCCCAGGCGCAAACCAACGGCACGCTGGACAAAGTGGCGCAGCGGGCGATCAAACTGGCGCGCGGCAATCGCGGATTGATCCCGATCATCTTTTTCGTGTTGGCGTTGGCGGTTTCCGGTGTCGGGCCGGGCAACATTGCCGCCACGGCGTTGCTGGCTCCGGTGGCAATGGCCGTCGCCGGACGCGCGCACATTTCGGCGTTTTTAATGGCGATCATGATTTGCAACGGCGCGGGCGCGGGTTCGCTGTCGCCGTTTGCCACCGGCGGCATCATCGCCAACGGATTGATGGCCAAAGCCGGCATGCCCGATGCGGCGTGGCCAAACTTTTACAACACATTGCTGGCGCAATCCGTCGTCGCTTTTGCCGGGTATTTCGCCCTGGGCGGATGGAAACTATTCCGAAAACCCAGCGTGGATTCAGCCGCTGCTGACAATCCGGCGACGGCCATCAACCGCATTGACCCGTTTGACGGCAAGCAAAAACTGACGTTGGCCGTGGTGGCCGGGCTGGTCATCAGCGTCATCGGATTCAGAATTGATGTCACCATCGGAGCATTCATTGGCGCGGGCGTGTTGGCGCTGACGCGTTCCGCCGACGAAGAAACCGCCGTCAAAGCCATTCCCTGGAACACGATTTTGATGGTGTGCGGCGTGACGGTGTTGGTGGCGATGCTGGAAAAAACCGGCGGCATGGATTTGTTTACGTCGCTGTTGGCAAAACTGGCCAGCCAGCGTTCGATCACTGGCGTCATTGCGTTCATCACCGGACTGGTTTCGGTCTACAGCAGTTCGACCGGCGTCGTGTTGCCGACGTTTTTGCCCGCCATTCCCAGCCTGATCGAAAAACTTGGCGGAGGCGATCCGCTGGCCATTGCCTATTCGATCAACGTCGGTTCGCATCTGGTGGACGTGTCGCCGCTTTCGACGCTCGGCGCACTGTGCATCGCCAATGCCGCCGATGGCGAAAATCGCACACGGCTGTTTCACAAAATGCTGGGTTGGGGACTTTCGATGGCCGTGGTCGGCGCGGTGGTGTGTTTTGTGTTTTTTGGCTTGTTGCGCTGAATCCGCTGCCGTGAAAGCTTGATTGCTTCGTTGGGTCGCTGGGTTATTTTTTCAGCAGGCTGCGTATTTCCTGCTTGAAGTCTTCAAACCGTTTGTCCTGATCCTTTTTGAAATCTTCAAAACGTCTATCCATGTTTCGTTCGGATTGATCAATGCGCTTTTCCATCGCCTCAAAGCGTTGATTGGTGTTCTTCTCGATTGCTTCGATGCGAGGCGAAAGAACGCTGATGATAATCAGGCAGGTCGAGGCCACAACGCCGATCAATTGCCACACCGTTTGGCGGACAGAGGATTTCTGGTTTTCTTCGAGCTTGATAAGCAAGGCTTCGAGAGTCGTAATTTTTGCTTGATGCTCGTGAACCATAACTTTCAGTTCGTTGATTTCAGGATTGATTTCCATAGACACCTTCCCTCAGATTTTGGTCTGGGGTGGCAACGGCAGTTTAACAGAAAACCATCAGCGACTGGCAATCTCTAAAACTATGGCAATTAAAAATCTTCGTGAACTTCTGGAAACACGCGCGGTGGCAATGCCTCACAAAACCTGGTTGGTGTCCGCGGCGGATGATCGCCGATGGAGTTATGCCGAATTCAACGCGGCGGTAAATCGTGCGGCCAATCTGTTGCTCAATTTGGGCGTCGGCAAAGGCGACAAGGTCAGCTTGCTGATGACCAATTCGCCGGAATACGTAATCGCCTATTTCGCCTGCTGGAAAATCGGCGCCGTTGCTGGGCCGGTCAATTCGCATCTGAAAAGCGAAGAACTGGCGTTCGTGCTCGACAATTCCGAAGCCGTTGCGCTGATTACCGAACAGGAGTTCCTGAAACACCTGACGCCGATTCGCGCGGAGCTTCCGCACTTACGGCACGTTCTCACCACAGACGCCGAAACGGAAAGCTCGATTCATTTTGGCACTGCGGCAGCTTTGCAATCCGACCAGCTTGCCGAAGTTGCGCTCAGCGCCGACGACGAAGCCATCATCATTTACACCTCCGGCACGACCGGAAAACCCAAAGGCGTCTTGCTGACACATCGCAACATTCTGGCCAACGCTCGGCAAATCACCGACTGGCTGGGCTTCAACGAAGCCGACCGGTTGTTGTGCGTCATGCCGCTGTTTCATGTCAACGGCATCATCGTCACGACGGTGACGCCGCTTTATGCCGCAGCTTCGATGGTGGTCGCGCCGAAATTTTCGGCCAGCCGTCATTGGCAGATCATTTCCGATTATCAGGTGACTTCGTTCGGTTCAGTGGCGACGATGCTGGCGATGTTGTCACAAACTTACCCCAACGGCGTCCCGGAAGAGTTGGACATTTCGAGGCTGCGATTTGCGCTGTGCGGTTCGGCTCCGGTTCCGGCGGAAGTGATGCGTCAATTCGAGCAACGATTCAATTGTCTGGTGATCGAAGGTTACGGGTTGTCGGAAAGCACCTGCCGCGCGACGTTCAATCCGCCGAACGAAAATCGCCGTCCAGGTTCATGCGGATTGCCGATTGGCTGCGAACTGAAAATCTTCGACGACAACGATCGAGAGCTTGGCGTGGGCGAAGTCGGCGAAATTGTGCTGCGCGGTGAAAACTTGCTCAAAGGGTATTTCAAAAATCCCGAAGCGACAGCGAAGGCGTTTCGTTCCGGTTGGTTTCACACGGGCGATGTCGGTTACCGCGACGCCGATGGCTTTTTGTTCATCGTGGATCGCAAATCCGACATGATTATTCGCGGCGGCGAAAACATTTATCCGCGCGAAATTGACGAAGTGCTTTACCAGCATCCGGCGGTGCAGGACGCGGCGACGATTGGCGTTGCGGACAAACTTTATGGCGAAGAAGTGAAGGCGTTCGTGGTCTTGCGCGAGGGAGCTTCAGCAACCGAAGCCGAATTGATCGCTTTTTGCCGCGCGCATCTGGCCGATTTCAAATGTCCCAAGACCATCGAATTTCGTTCTGAAATCCCCAAAGGCCCAACTGGCAAATTGCTCAAACGGGAATTGGCGGCGATGACAAAGACTTAAAGCATTGCCATTTTTTTGCCCACGAAGCACACGAAGGAGCACAAAGGTTTTTGTCTCTTTCGTGTTTCTTCGTGAACTTCGTGGATGGGAAATGCTCTTAAAGTCGAGGAGTAACCAGCCCGACCTGATTCTGATACTTCCCTGCGCGGTCGGCGTACGTGACTTCGCAATCTTCGTCGGATTCAAAAAAGGTGACTTGCGCAATGCCTTCGTTGGCGTAAATGCGAATCGGCAAATCGGCGGAGTTGGAAAATTCCAGCACCAGACGGCCTCGCCAGCCGGGTTCGAGCGGCGTGGTGTTGACGATCAACCCGCTGCGCGCATAAGTGGATTTGCCCAGGCAGATGCCAATCACATTGCGCGGCATGTTGAACGTTTCGACCGTCGCGCCCAGCGCATACGAATGCGGAGGCAGTAACCAGAACAAGGAACCGTCTTCGGCGGTTCGCAAAGGCGCTTCGATCAACGAATTTTCGTCGAAATTCTTTGGATCAATTTCGGCGCTGGCAATCGGCGAAAACACACGAAAGCCGTCCGCCGCCAGCCGCAAATCGTACCCATAACTCGACAGCCCGGCGGAAATGATGCGACGACCTTCGACTTCGCGCACCAGGCCTTCTTCAAACGGGGTAATCATTTGACGCTCGCGGCACATCTGCAAAATCCAGCGATCCGATTTGACGCTCACTGCGATGGTTCTCCTTTGAGTGATTGAATCAGCGGTGTTGAGAAGGCGCGCAGTCTAGCCGAAGGGCTTCGGCATCGGCAAACCGTCCGGCAATTTAATTCTTGCGAAAATTAGAGTGGGATGGTATTCATTGGCACGCCCCGCTCCCCGAATGCATCTGACCCCGCTGGCAAACAAGAACTAATCCCTTATCCGGCCAGCATCCTTTTTCCCTGAAAATACGGAATCCGTGACCCCTTAACTCCGCGACGTGTCTGAAGCCATTGCTTCATACGGGATTCGACACCGTCCAATCAAGCAGAAGGCGAGGAACCAATATGCCTCAATCAATCGTCGTAGTCGCCGCCGTCCAAGCGGCGCCGATTTACATGAACCTGGAACGCAGTCTGGCTCGCGCGGTGGAATTGATCGCCGAAGCAGCCCGACGCCGCTCCCAGTTAGTAGTCTTTCCCGAATCCTGGTTGCCGGGTTATCCGGCGTGGTTGGACACTTGCCGGGATGTCGCGCGCTGGGATCATCCGCCGATGAAGCGGCTGTATTCGCAATTGATGGACAACAGCGTCGTCGTGCCGGGGCCGGTCACAGAAGAGTTGGGCGAAGCCGCGCGGCGTCACAACCTGACGCTGGTCATGGGCGTTCATGAAAGAGTCAACACCGGCGCAGGACGCGGAACCATCTACAATTCGATTTTGACTTTTGGCCCAACAGGGGAATTGCTGAACGTGCATCGCAAACTGGTTCCGACCTTCAACGAACGGTTGATCTGGGGCGCAGGCGATGGACGCGGATTGAAAACCGTCGAAACTCCTGTGGGAAAAATCGGCGGATTGATTTGCTGGGAACATTGGATGCCGCACGCGCGACAGGCGCTGCACATCGGGGGCGAAGACATTCACGTTGCGTTGTGGCCTTCGGTCAAGGAAATGCATCAGATCGCCAGCCGCCATTACGCCTTTGAAGGCCGCTGTTTCGTCGTTGCCGCCGGAAGCATCATGCGCCGCAGCGATTTGCCCGCCGAACTGGAACTGGCCGACGACGAAAACGGCGAAGACAACGAATTGATACTGAACGGCGGCAGCGCGGTCATCGGCCCCGATGGACAGTATGTCGCGGGGCCGGCTTTCGGTTCCGAAGTCATCATTCTGGCCCGCATCAACCTGGAACGCATTCGTGAAGAAAGCATGGTTTTGGATGTGACCGGCCATTTCAATCGCCCGGATATTTTCGATTTCCGATTGAAAGAATCCGACAGCCGCAAAGATTCGATTCATCTGGTTCCGGCGGCCAGCGACGAAATGCTGCACACGTCAACCGAAGTGCTGATTCCACCCAGCACCGAAGTGTTGTTGCCCCCTTCGCCCGATTCGCCGCCGCCGCTGCGAGTCATCAGTTCACCGCGTCAATCCGGCGGATTCGATTCGGATTTTCTGGGAGTGGAAAAACGCTCCGGCCAATCGGCGTAAAGCTACCCGGCAGCGCCTCGCTCGTGTTACCTTCTCGCCGGAGGTGAATGATGGGCGAACCGAAAAAGAAACGGTTGAAAACGTTTCCTCACATTGACGCGAAAGAGTTTCAACATCCTTGGGACGCGACAGCCACTGACGCGCTCAAATCCGTACCCGGCCTGGACAAGGTCATCGCCAAGATTATGGAATACGGGCTTGAGCGCATTTTTTATCTGGAAAACACGGCGTCCAATGTCCGCGTGACAGCGCGACAATTTCCACGTTTGCATCGTTCGCTGAACTGGGGCTGCAAAATCCTGGGCGTCGAAGAACCGGAAATGTATGTCACACTCGATCCGCTGCCGAACGCCTACACTTACGGCCACACGCGCCCGTTCATCGTATTGACGTCAGGATTGGTGGATATGCTGGACGACGAAGAACGGTTTTTCATCATTGCCCACGAACTCGGCCACATCAAAGCCGGTCATGTGCTGTACACCATCATGGCGCGCAACATCGCGGAAATCGTTGCGCTGGTCGGCCAGGCGACGCTGGGGCTGGGAACCATCGTCGGACAAGGCCTGGTGCTGGCGCTGCACGATTGGTATCGCAAAGCCGAACTCACATGCGACCGCGCCGGATTGCTCTGCGTGCAGGACATTGATCCCTGCATCCGCACGTTTATGAAACTGGCCGGAGGCGCGCGGCAGTTGTATTCCGAAATGGAGCGGCAGGAATTTTTGCGCCAGATTCGAGATTACGAAGCTGCCGACGATTCGACGCTCAACAAAGCCTACAAGGTGCTGATCACAGCTTACCGCACGCATCCGTTCCCGATCCTGCGCGCCAAAGAGCTAGACACCTGGCACAGTAGCCCGGATGGATACCGAAAACTCGCCGGGCCGCTGGGCTTGTTGGAAGCTTGACCTGACGATCTGGCGCGTTTACGTTTCCTGGCGAAAGGAGTGATAACAATGTCAGCACAGCCCAAACTGAAACATTCTTTGGAGGAGTACCTGGAAATTGACCGAAACTCCAATGAGCGGTTGGAATTTTGGGACGGCGAAATTTTCTCCATGAGCGGCGTCAGCCGGGAACACGCAACCGTTGAAATGAATGTTTCAATCACTCTCGGCGGGCGTTTGCGTGTCAAAGGCTGCCAGCTTTTCCCTTCCAACGTTCGCATAAAGGTGCCAGGCATGCCGCCTTATCATTATAGCGATCTTTCGGCGCTCTGCGGCAAGGCTCAGTTTGAAAAGATTGGCGGCGTGGATGCGCTGGTCAACCCATCGTTGATTATTGAAATTCTTTCTCCTTCGACCGAAGCTTACGACCGAGGCGACAAGTTTACGTACTACAAATCAATCCCCAGTTTCAGCGAATACCTGTTGATCGCTCAGCATCGTCCGCACATCAGCCAATTCATCAAACAGCCCGACGACACCTGGGTCTTTCGGGAATTCAACAGCCTGAACGATACAGTCAGGCTGGAAACGCTGAGCTGCGAGATGACGCTGAACGAGATATACCAAAGCATCTCGTTTAACGTTCCCGGCAGAGCCTGACCCGTTTCGACTTTCCGGCAAAGTTCTGTATCATTGCGCGCGTCTGGTTCCCGCGTTCTGCCGGAACGATTTCATCACTTGAGAGGGATTCACGATGCGGCGCTGTCCGCTTTGTCGGCGCGAAACAAGTTGGGACGACAATCCTTGGAAGCCGTTTTGCTCCGAACGCTGTCAGGTCGTTGATCTGGGCAACTGGGCGACTGAAAATTACAGAGTTCCGCTGGCTGAAACTTCTGAAGGATTGTTCCCAAACGAATTCATAGAAGACATAGAAAACTTTTCCGATGACCAACAGTAATTTTGTCTCAAGACTATTGAGCTACCTCGTTCTGACGATGTTTTTGTTCGTGGCCGCGTGTGGAGACGCTGCGGCTCCGCGACCGATGTCGGAATTGGAACCGGCGGCGGCGGTCAAACGCCCCAATGCCAATCAGGAAGCGATTTCCAAAGTACAGGATGTGCCGATTGCCAAGCTCGATGGCAGCACTTTCAAACTGGAAGATTATCGCGGCAAGGTTCTGGTGGTGGATTTCTGGGGAACTTTTTGTCCTCCCTGCGTCAAACAAGTGCCTGAACTGGTCAAATTGAATGAAAAGTACAGAGACCGCGGATTGACGCTGATTGGTCTGACGGCCGATCCTCCATCCGATCAGGACAAGGTGGAAGAATTCGTCAAACGATTCCAGGTCAATTATCAAATTGGATATGACAACAGTTGGATCGCCGACGCTTTTTTGAAAGGCACTGAAGACGACACGGGTTCGCCGCCGATTCCGCAATTATTCGTCATTTCGCGCGACGGCAAAATCGTCGAACATCTGATTGGCGAACAACCCGGTCGGATGGAGTATCTGGAAAAGATCGTGGTTGAACAACTCAACGTCTCTCGTTGAGCGTGAACCTGACCGATTGCCCGGTTCACATTTTTTCTTGAAGGAGTAAAAAACGATGCGAATGTGGTTGAAATCGGCGGTGCGCGCCGCGTTGTTGAGTTTTGTTTTCGCGGCAATGGTGATTGCCGCAGCGCCGACTCTAGGCGTTGAGGACGTGCCGGAATTGCCCAAACCTGACGGGTCGGGCGATACACCGGAAATGATCTTGGATTTGGTTCAGGCTACGACGGGGGCTTCGACGGCGAAAGCCAGTCAAATGAAACTTTCCAGCCTGTACGGGAAAGTCACGTTGCTGGACATGTTCTGGTCGAAATGCCCGCATTGCGAAGAACATGCTCCTCACATTGTGGCCATTTACAATCAATACCGCGACAAAGGTTTCGGCGTGCTCGGTCTGGCGACGGATCGCAAGGAAGACCCAACGGCGATGAAAAGCGTGAAAGATTTTATGACCAAAACCAAAATCAATTACAACGTCGCATTCATCACCAACGAAGTCGTCGCTTATTACGCCGACAGCCGCAATCACGGCGTGCCGCAGATGGTCCTGTTCGGAGCCGACGGCAAAATGGTGTTGCGCGAAATCGGGTGGAATGAAAACATCGAAAAGAAACTGAAAGCCGCCATCGAAGAGCAGCTTGCCAAAGCGACACCGGCAACTCCGGCGGCAAAACCGGCGCCGAACCGATCAAGCAAATAAACGAAACGCGATTCCCCAACCTCTTCTTATACAGGAGCAGCAGGATGAGAAATCGGATCAAAACGCCTTTCAAAGCTGTCTTGTTCAGTCTTTGCGTTGCGCTGACCATGGTCGGCGTTGCGCATCCCATCCAACAGTCGAAAGTTCCTGAATTGCCATTGCCCGATGGTTCGGGCGATACGCCGGAAATCGCCGTGGAGTTATATCCGATTCCGGGTGTTGAATCGGCGGACAAATTGAAACTGTCCAGTCTGCGCGGCAAAGTCGTGCTGTTGGATATGTTTCTTTCGACCTGTCCTCACTGTCAGGATCACGCTCCGCACATCGTTGCGCTGAACAACAAATACAAACAACGCGGATTGGTGATTGTCGGCATGGCTACGGATGACAAACACAATTCCGCCGCGGCCAAAAACGTCGCCAAATACATCAACAAAGCCAAAATCAATTATCCGGTCGGACAGGTTTCTTATGATGTCATAGCGTTTTATGGCGATCCGAAAAATTCCGGCGTGCCGCAGATGGTTTTGTTCGGGCCGGACGGCAAAATGGTTTTGCGCGAAACCGGCTGGGACGAAGCTCTGAGCAAACGATTGACGCAGGCCATCGAAGAGCAATTGGACAAGTTGCCGACCGTCAAACCCGGCAGCAAAGCCAGCGCCAAACCGGCGAAAGAAAAAGCGAAACTTGGGTAAGCCCCATCCAGGGAGAAACGGCTCTTGAACCACCAACTCAAAACAATTTTTCAGACGGCAATGCTGATGTTCAGTCTGGCGTTGATCGGCATTGTTGCCGTTCCGGCGAAGGCTCAGGATTTGCCCAAGGCCGATGGTTCGGGCGACACGCCTGACATGATGGTCGAACTGTACAGTCCAACCGGCGCGGCCAAAAACGTGAAATTATCCAGTCTGCGCGGCAAGGTCGTGTTGATGGATATTTTCTGGTCGCGGTGCCCGCATTGCGAAGAACACGCTCCGCAGATCGTCCAGCTTTACAATCAATATCGGCAGCGCGGATTCACCGTCATCGGTCTGGCCACCGACCGCAAGGAAAACAAGGAAGACCTGAATAATCTGAAAGGCTTTTTGGAACGAACCAAAATCAATTACCCCGTCGGATTTCTGACCGGAGAGATTCGATTCAATTACGCCGATCCGAAAGACGCTGGAGTTCCGCAGATCATCGTTTTTGGCGCGGACGGCAAAATGGTCTTGCGCGAAGTCGGTTGGACTCCGGCGCAAGCCGACAAAGTCAAAAAGGCGATTGAAGCCCAGCTTGCCAAAGCTCCCGCACGCAAACCCTCGAAGTAATCAACAACGAAATTTCAAGTGAGGCGCTAGTGACCAAATTTTCTTTTCGCTCGTTCATGTCATCCCGTAATTTTTCTCGAACTGTGCTGTTTTCCTTTATCGCAGTCTTCGGTCTGACAGTGTTGTTTGCGTATGCTGTCAACACCACCGCCAAAGTGAGAATCGGCGAGATGCCCAAAAGCTCGGTGGCGAAATTTCCGCTGCGCATGTCCACAGGCCGCGAAATCAGTTTGATGGATTTGCGGGGCAAAGTCGCCGTCATCAACTTTTTTGCCGTCTGGTGCGGCCATTCGCGGCTGCATATTCCTGCGCTGACGAAATATGGCGAAGAAGATACCAACCGCGGTTTGCAAATCATTGGGTTGGCGGTGGACGACGCCGAATCCACTCCGCAACGCATCAGCGAATTCATAGCGCAGATGAAAATCACCTACCCGGTCGGAATGGTTACGGACGACGTGTTCAAAAAATACGTCGAATCGAAAGACCTGTCGGTTCCGCAAACGCTGGTGTACGCCCGTGACGGGCGGTTGGTAGGACATTTCATCGGCCACGACGATTCGGTCGCCGCCGAATTGACCGAAACCATCAAACGCGAATTGGACAGGCAATAGCGGATTTAACGTGAGTTGCAGTACAACAGGGATGAGCAATGAAACAGGATAAATTGTGCCTGTTGGCTTGGCTCATCCTTTTTGTTTACCGAAATATCGAAGCTTTTTTACCGCAGATGCGCAGAGAACGCTGAGGAAGCGCAGAGGCTATTGGAAAATCTCTGCGGAACCTCTGCGAAACTCTGCGGTGAGTTTACTTTCCTGAAAAAGACGACTTCCGAGTCAAGGAATCGAAATGAGAAGAGCAAAAATAGTAGCCACGATTGGCCCGGCGTCTCGTTCGCCCGAACGATTGCGCGAACTGATTCTGGCAGGCATGGATGTCGCCCGTTTGAATCTGTCGCACGGCACGCACGAAATCCATGCTGAAACCATCAAAAATCTGCGAGCGATTGCGCAGGAACTCAACCGCCCGTTGGCGTTGTTGCTGGATTTATCCGGCCCGAAAATCCGCACCGGCAAATTGAAAGACGGCCAGCCGATACGTTTGCAAGCCGATCAATTGCTGACCATCACCACGCGAGATGTGATTGGCGACGAAACGACGGTTTCGACCAGTTACACGCCGCTGCCGCAGGACGTGAAAGTCGGCGACCGCATTTTGTTCGCCGACGGGTTGATCGAATTGCGCGTGGAACAGGTGGGCAAAACCGACGTGGTGTGCCGCGTGCTGAACGGCGGCCAATTGGGCGAAAACAAAGGCATCAATTTGCCGGGCGTGAAACTCTCTGCGCCTTCGTTGACTGAAAAAGACCGCGCAGATCTGACCTTCGGCTTGCAACAAAAAGTGGATTACGTCGCACTTTCGTTCGTTCGCAGCGCGCGCGATTGTATCGGAGCCAAAACGCTGATCGAATTTCTGGGATCGGACACGCCGCTGATCGCCAAGATCGAAAAACGCGAAGCATTGGACGATTTGGACAACATCATCGCCGCCTGCGACGGCGTGATGGTGGCGCGCGGCGATCTGGGAGTGGAAACCGCCGTCGAAAGCGTCCCCTTTCACCAAAAGATGATCGTCGCCAAAGCGAATGCCGCCGAAAAGCTGGTCATCACGGCGACGCAGATGCTGGAATCCATGACCCAGGAACCGCGCCCGACGCGCGCCGAAGCTTCCGACGTCGCCAACGCGATTCTGGACGGAACCGACGCTGCGATGCTTTCTGCCGAAACTGCCGCTGGAAATTACCCTGTGGTCGCGGTCGAAACGATGGCGCGCATCATCAGCTTCACCGAACTCAATTGCCAACAAGGCCACCGCTGGCGGGAATTGATTCACGGCAGCCAGAAAGGAACCGAAGGCCGCGCCATCGCCGAAGCCGCTATTTACGCTGCGCAGGAATTGAACTCCAAACTGATCGTGGTCTTCAGCAAATCAGGAACCATGGCGCGCCATCTGGCCGCGCTTCGCCCTTCGCAACGAATCATCGCCTTCACGCCGCATGAAAAAAGCTACAACTCGCTGGCGGCGGTGTGGGGACTGGAACCTTATCTGCTGGATTTCAACGGCCAAAGTTATGAATTGCTGGCCCACGCCGACGACATACTGATTGAGCGCGGATTGGCCAAACGTGGCGAAACGATTGTGGCGATGGCCGGTCGCATCCCTGCACAACCCGGTTTGTCTTCGATGATGAAATTGCATTCGGTAGGCGAAATGGAAGCGGCGGGATAAGACGCTATTGCTGATTGCGTTCGTAAGCCAGTATGAAAAACGGTTCGTTGTCGAAATTGGCGCCTTGTTTGTGTTTGGATTCAAAGCGCGCCACCAGATGGTAATGTTCTGTGATCCAGCGCATCAGTTCCTTGTTGTAATCCGCGCCGAAAACGCGGTCTCGGAATTCCGACGTAATCAAATTGGCCACCAGCACCAGCGGAACCTGACGAGATTTGATGCGTTCGATGGCGTCGAATTCCTTTTCGTCGGCAAGAAAACCGGGATGAACTATTTCTTCGCGCAACGGATACGGACGCGCGGCCATAAAATTGATCGTCGTGGCGATGGGCAGTGACAAAACGTATTCGCCAGGTCGAGTGCGCTCTTCGGCGAAGTTGATGGCTGCCTGCAACGGTTCGCCGATTTCGGGCAAGGTCAAAAAACTGCCGCGAGCCGATTTGACTTCAAACGTGTTGATCGAGCGAAAGCGCCTGGCGGAATTGATCGCCAGCCCGATGGCCAACAACGCGATCAGGCAAACGGCGACTTGTTGCGCTTTCAATCGAATTTGCGGTGAAGGAACAAGAAACATCGGCGCCGCGCGGAACAGCAAATACAAATACACGACGATCAGCGTCGGTATGAAAAACGGCGCATAAGGGCCGGTCGTCGTTACGTTCAACAGCGCCCGCAGCATTGAAAACAGACTGAAAACGGCCAGCACGATCAAAGTGCGCTGTTCGATGGAAACCGGTTCTGCGTCGGTTCGTGTTTTCCAGATGCGCCAGGCGATGACGCCAATGACCACAGGCAAAACAACTATGGCCGAAGCGAACGGAGTTACGTCGGTAGCGACTCCCAGAAATTTTACAGCCGCTTCGCGTGCGACAACGCCAATCAGCAACACCAACCCGCTCAACCGCAAAGCCTGCAACCAGCCTTGTCGTCGAATGGAAAGCGCCGCTCCAACCGTCGCGCATGCCCCCGCCCATACCCCGAACACGGCGATTCCCGTCAACGTGAACCACAACGAGCCTGGCAATTTGGCCAAGCCGCTGATGTGCCGGTTGAAGTAAATCAACTGCGGCGGCATGTTCGTGAACAGAACATGATTGTCGTTGAGCAGCGCCGCAAGCGAGACGTTGCGCAGGATGAATCCGTATGTCAGCGCCAAAATCACCAGCACCGGCACAATGAAATTCAACGCCGCCCGCCCCAACGGACGCCGAACAATCAAACTTTCAGCCAGCAGCGCGGTCCCCGCCGCCGCCCAGGCCGCCAACGCAATTTCCGGTTTGGAAATCAACGACAACCCGGCAAACAATCCCGCCCACGTCATCAATCGAGCCTGTCGAAGCTGCACGAATCGCACGGTGCAAACCAGCGACGCCAGAGCGAACACGCATCCATACAGCGCTGCATACGCATACGGCTGTATGTAATTCGCGGTGGATTTGACGGCGCACAACGCCATGACCAACGCCGTCACTGCCGCCGATTCCCAGACGGACAGCAATCGGCGCGACAACCAGTAAATCATCAACAAAATGACGACCGCGCACATCGCCCCGGCAACTTTGATCGTTCCAAGCTGAATGCCGAAGAGTTTGTAGAGCAGCGCGTTGAAATGCGGCGCGAATGGGCCGTAAAGAAATTGCACGTCGGAATAAAGATGTTCGCCTGCCAGAATCCGCGTCGGCAGATTCATTTCCCGTCCGTGATCGAGCAGCGGCTGAGTCCAGCGTTGCCACGATGCCGCCAGCATCAATACAAACAACCCGGCCAACGCCAGCAAGGCGAAACGATCTTCGCGCCCAAAACTCCGGGCGAAGGTTTCTGTGGGAGATGTTTCCGATTGGTGCATGGATTGTTTGATGACGACCCGATAGCGGTAAATGCACCGAGATTATAGAAACCAGCGCAAACAGGCGCAATAGAACCGGCGAGTTGCGGAATTTGACTTTGAACCAAACCAGCGGGCATTATCCGGGACTTGATTTCCCGGCAACACTCCAGCAGGCATTTGTTATGGCACAAGAAAGTTTAGCTTTGACGGCGACGCTGAATCAGCTAGCCGAACTCGACCGATACAATTATTGGCTTTACGAACAGATTGCGAAGGCCGTTGGACGTCGTGTACTCGAGGTCGGTTCGGGAACGGGCAACATCACACAGTTTTTGTGCGCGGACAATCGGCAGGTGATGGCGACGGATGTCGTTCCCGCCTATCGCGGCGAATTGCAACGACTGTTCGGCGACAAACCGAATGTCGGCGTAGGCAAATTCGACCTGATGGCCGAAGCCGCGCCGGAGCTGATTGCCAACCCATTTGACACTGTGGTTTGTCTGAACGTGCTGGAACACATCGAAGACGACCTGTTCGCCTTGAAGCAAATGCGCGACGTGCTGGAACCGGGCGGCAACCTGGCGCTGCTGGTTCCTTCTCACCAATTCCTGTACGGCGAATTCGACAAAGCGGTTGGCCATTTTCGCCGCTACAGCAAACGAGAGCTGGTCGGCAAACTGGAACAAGCCGGATTTGTGGTGCAGCAAACAAAGTATTTCAGCTTGCTGGCGGCGCTGCCCTGGTTCATCAACGGACGATTGCTCAAACGCGATTATTTGCCCGCAGGTCAGGCCAATCTGGCCAACAAACTCGTCCCGCTGTTACGTCTGGAAAAATGGATCGGCCCGCCGTGCGGCCTGTCACTCATCGCTATCGCCCAAAAACACTGAAAGGAAATACCGAATGATGAAGGATGAATGCTGAATGATGAATCGAACTTGAACCCATCATTCATCCTTCCGAATTCCTACTTACTGTTATGCGTTGGTCAACTTACTTTATCCCTACTCTTCGCGAAGAACCTTCGGACGCCGAAGTCATCAGCCACAAATTGTTATTGCGCGCCGGATTGGTGCGACAATTGGGCGCAGGCATCTACACCTACTTGCCGCTGGCGCAGCGGTCGGTGCTGAAAATTTCCGAAATCATCCGCCAGGAAATGAACGCCATCGGCGGTCAGGAATTTTTCTTCCCTGCTCTGCACCCGGCGGAAATCTGGCAGGAATCCGGTCGTTGGGATGTGATGGGACAGAACATGTTCCGGCTGAAAGATCGCAAAGGCGGCGATTATTGTTTGGGCATGACGCACGAAGAATGCTTCACCGACATAGCGCGTAACCATCTGCGTTCGTACAAACAACTGCCGCAGGTCTGGTATCAGATTCAAACCAAGTTCCGCGATGAACCGCGCCCGAAATCCGGTTTGTTGCGCGTCCGCCAATTCACGATGAAAGACGCTTATACGTTCGACATTGACCAGGCCGGTTTGGACAAAGCCTTTGATGATCAGCGCGCGGCATATTGCAAAGTGTACAGCCGTTGCGGATTGGATTTCGTCATCGTCGAAGCCGATTCCGGTTCGATGGGCGGATCGGCGTCGAATGAATTCATGGTTTACACCGACGCAGGTGAAGACCTGGTCGCAAGTTGTCCGAAGTGCCGTTACGCCGCCAACACCGAAAAAGCGCAGTCGCGCATCCCAGCCATTGACGATGGTGAAGTTGCAGGCGCGGCGGAAAAGTTCCCTACGCCCGGCGTTCGCACGATTGAAGATTTGGTGAACTTCGACGGTGGCGCGGCGGCCAACAAACAGATCAAAACGCTGGTTTATGTTTCGCTGGCGCAAAAAGGCCACGACATCAAAACCACGCCGTTCCTGGCATTGTTGCGCGGCGATCATCAGGTCAACGACGCCAAACTTTCGAACGCCATCGCGAAAATCGTCAACGTGGACGGCTGGGAACAAACCGCCGTTCGTCCGGCACACCCCGAAGAAATTTTTGACTTGATGGGCGCGCATGCAGGAAGCCTGGGCGCGGTTGGCGTGACGAAGCTGCCGATCATCGCCGACGAAGCGTTGCGCGGTCGCCAAAACATGACCACCGGAGCGAACGAAGACGATCATCACTTGCGAAACGTCGGCGTCGAGCGCGACATCAAAGTTGGTGCATGGGCGGATTTGCGCACGGTCGTTGAAGGCGAAGGCTGTCCAAAATGCGACGGCGCGCTGCGCGTCGCCAAAGCGCTGGAAGTCGGCCACATTTTCAAACTCGGCACGAAATACAGCGTTTCGATGGGCGCTTCGGTGCTCAACGCCGAAGGCAAGGAAGTTCCCATCGTCATGGGCAGTTACGGCATCGGCGTCGAACGCGTGCTGGCCGCGGCGATTGAACTTCACTACGACGACGCCGGAATCATCTTCCCGATCACCATCGCACCGTTTCAAATTGTGGTGACGCCGTTGAACGTCAAAGACGCCGAGGTGAAAGCGACCGGCGACCACATTTATGACGAACTCAACAAAGCAGGCGTTGAAGTGTTGTACGACGACCGCGACGAACGCGCCGGAGTCAAACTGAACGATGCTGATCTGGTCGGTTTCCCCTTCCAAATCCGCATCGGCCCGAAGAAGCTGAAAGAAGGCAAAGTCGAATTTTATGACCGCGCCACCAAAACGTCTGAAGACGTGGCTGCGGATCACGTCGTCGCCATCGCCAGCCAGCGAATTCAGCAAGCCTTGCAGGTGCTGAATGATGTGAAGTAAACCTGCTAAACTAGCTTTCGCTCTGCAAGGCTACTGCTGCGGAGCGAAAGGGTGGGCGTAATGACTCGAGAAGAAGCAATTCGATTCAAGGAAAGCTGGGCAGCAGTTAATCAGATTGTCATTCAGGAAGAGCGCGCCAAATCTTTTGAGCAAAGATTGAAAGAATTGGCGATGCTTTTCCGAACTGGCCAACTGCTCGGTTGGCATCAGCGTCTGGCGAATGATCAAGAAGTCGTTCGCGCCCGCTGGCAAAGAATCCGAGAAGTGTTTGCCGCGAAAAGCAGCAATGAAGAAAAAGACTGAAATTCCGGATGAGATCGTAGTTGCCTTGCAAGACCTTCTGCGCTGGTTGGAGATTACCCAGACGCCTTACGCCACCATAGGCGGAGTGGGGGTTTCTTTGATTGCCGGGGCGCGAGCGACGCAGGATGTTGATGCAGTTTTATGGCTGGATACGGGTGAACTTGAATCTTTCGTTCAGTCCGGGGCGCCTCATGGGTTTATGGGGAGAATCAGCGATGCGCCTGAGTTTGCACGCAGGAATCGAGTGCTTCTTCTCCAACATCAGCCAACCGGGATTAATGTTGATTTGTCGTGCGGGGCGTTGCCCTTTGAAGAAGAAATGATTGCCCGCGCACGAGAACTGGTTATCGGTTCCATTCGGATCAAGGTGGCGACTCCCGAAGACCTGATTATCACCAAAGCCGTAGCTCATCGCCCAAGAGACATCGCCGACATTGAAGCAATCCTGAACATCGAACTCAATCTGGACTTTGACCGCATCCGGTTCTGGGTCAGCCAGTTTGCTGAAGCTTTGGAAATGCCGGAACTGATGGAAGACCTGGAAAAACTGCTCAGCCGATAGTCTCTCAACCATTTACAATCTTGCCTACGCTGGTTTGCGCAATCGGATGATACCCGGCGCGCGCTTTGGCGAAGATCGCTTTCGCTCGCTGTTTACCTGCCGGGGTTTTGACAAGTTCTTCGTACAGCGGCTTGATAAGTTTTTGCCTGCCGATGGTCGTCAGATACTCTTCCAATCGCGGAAACGCCGTCGCGTAATTGTTCCGAATCGAAATCAACAGCCAGACGTGCGCGATTTCAGCGTTGCCGGTGTTCGTCAATCCGAATGTCTGATCCAGGTCTTTCATCTGCGGTTCGCTCAATTTGGCGGGCAACCTCTGAAAGAAATGCAGCCATTCCTGCGTAGTCCAGGTTTTGGTTTCCAAACCGGACGCCGGTTTTCCAGCCAGCCAGGCCGTTGCCTGAGCTTCGACATTGGCAAAAGCGTTCGATTGCGGTTTAGGCGCGGAAGCAGGCAAGCCCGGTTTTTCTATCCATTCGTCCAGCAAGTCCGAAGATACTTTGGCTGCAAGTTGCGGATTCGCGTCGAGCAGGTTCTTTTGCAGATACGTGCGGAAATCCGCCGTGGCAATGCTCTGGAACGCAAAGCTGTCGAAATACCCTTTCAGAAATTGATCGAACTTTTCGCGGCCAGCGGTTTCTTCCAGGTAACGCAACAACAGCGCGCCTTTTTCATACGGCACTTCGGTCGAACCGTCGTCTGGGTCGCGGCCATCCAGATCAACGTGCAAAATTTGATCGCGCGGATCGAATTTCGCCAACAACGATTCCAGCGTCCGGCGTCCCAACACGGCCTGCATTTCTTCGGTTTCGCGACCATAGACGGCTTCGACAATGCGGCGTTCCAGGTAAGTCGTGAAACCTTCGTTCAGCCAGAAATCGCGCCAAGTCGCATTCGTCACCAGATTGCCCGACCACGAATGCGCCAGTTCGTGAGCAATCAACGACACCAGACTTTTGTCTCCGGCTAAAATAGTCGGCGTGGCAAAGGTCAATCGCGGATTTTCCATTCCGCCGTACGGGAAGCTCGGCGGCAAAACCAGAATGTCGTAACGTCCCCAGCGATATGGGCCATAAAGCTTTTCCGTCGCTTCGATCATTTTTTCGGTGTCTTCCAATTCCATCGCGGCTTTTTCCATCATCACCGGTTCTGTGTACACGCCAGTGCGTTTGCCCAGCGCCTGAAACGCGATGTCGCCCGCCGCCAATGCAATCAGATAAGACGGAATCGGCTGTCTCATGTTGAAAGAAAACTCGCCGAGTTTCGGCGGGCCGTCGCTTTCTTCGGCGCTCATGACGGCACGAATTCCCGCCGGAGTCCGAATCGTCGCCGAATACGTCACGCGCACGCCGGGCGAATCCTGTAACGGAATCCAGCTTCGCGCGTGAATCGCCTGCGATTGAGTGAAAACGTAAGGAGATCGTTTGCCCGCCGTTTGCGCCGGTTGCAGCCACTGCACGCCCGAAGCCGTCGGGCTGGTTTCGTATTCGATGCGAACCTTCGTCGCCTGAGCCGGCAATTCCACCGTCAATGGCGTGCCAAGAATCTTGTCTGTTTGCCCTAGCGCAAATTTCGTCGCGGCAAAGTTGCTGCCATCACCAGACACTTCCGCCTTGGAAACCTTCAGATCGCGCGTGTCCAATTTCAATTCGTTGGCATCGGCCTGTTTGCGCTCGATGGTCAGCGTCGCCGAACCTTTCAGGACTTTGCGGTCGAACAATACGTCCAGATTCAAATCCAGATGTTTGACGCGCACCTGCGCCGGATTCGCAAACGAATGCACGTCGCGCACTTCCACCAATTGAATGGCTTGCGCGGCTGGCGGGTTTGGCTTTTCGGTGGAACTGTTTTGACAACTCATAACCAACACACTGCTCAGAATCAAAAACACGGCCAACAACTTTTTCATGATTTTCCTTTCCAAATGGAACTCACGACAACAACGACTTTCCCTGCTCAGCCAACGCAGCGCGCAAAATCCGAATTGCCTTTGGTCCGACGCCGTGCAATTGCAACAATTCGGCTTCGGTCAGCTTTGTGAATTGATCGAGGCTGGAATATCCGGCGGCGGCAAACGCTCTGAGCGCAGGCTGGGACAATCCTGCTGGCAAAGAGTGTTTCACCGTCGCCGCCATTTGGTTTGCGGCCTGGCGTTTTTGCGGGCTGGTGGTCAGCGGGCATAACGTTTGTTTTCGGACAGTCATTGTTGTGATCCTTCAATGCGGATTTACACTTATCCAGCCGTTGGTTGCAAGGCGGCAATTTTGGCGACTAGACTGCGCGCTGTTATGACCTTTGACCAAATCGCAGAACTCATCGCTCGTCCATCGCGCATCGTAGGCTTCACTGGCGCAGGCATTTCCACTGAATCCGGCATTCCAGATTTTCGCAGCCCGAACGGCATCTGGGCGAACAACCGCATTATCGAATACAGCGAATTCGTCAACAGCCGAGCCGGGCGCATCGAATACTGGCGGCAGAAAGTCGCCATGTGGCCGGAAATGCGCGATGCTCAGCCGAATGCCGGCCACAAAGCCTTTGCCGAATTGGAACGGCAAGGCCGGTTGCGCGCGATGATTACCCAAAACATTGACGGTCTGCATCAACGAGCCGGAAACCGGAACGTCATCGAATTGCACGGCACAACAACCGAATGCGAATGCTTGACCTGTGGTGGTCGCATTTCGATGGACGAAGCCGTTGAACGAGTCGAGGAGGGCGACCTGGCTCCGGAATGCGAAATCTGTGGCGGCTTGCTGAAACCGGCGACAATTTCCTTCGGCCAATCCATGCCTGCGTTGGCCATGAAGCTGGCGGTCGAAGCCTGTCAGGATTGCGAAGTCTTCATCGTTGCGGGCTCTTCGCTGGTGGTCTATCCGGCGGCTTCGTTGCCGGAACTCGCCAAAGAGTCGGGAGCGGCGCTCGTCATCCTCAATCGCACGCCGACTCCGCTGGACGGCATCGCCGATTTGGTCGTGAATGAAGAAATAGGAAAGGCGCTTCCGGCATTGATTCGACAAAACATCACAAGCCGAAAAGAAATTGTTTGATGTGATCGAAGGTCGAATGCCCCCAGGGAAAATACCCGGCACTGGCAGCATCGCCAACGCGAAGCCCAGGTTTAGGTTTGGCCGATAAAAAAGCATGCAGTCGTGATTTGAAAACATTCGTTGGAGAAAAGTTGGCCTGCTGTTTCAAACAATCGAAGTATTGATCCACGCATTGCATGGCGGGTTCGCTGGCAACTGAGTCTAGACACAACGTTTCAAGCATTCCCGGCGTTGTCGCGTTGGGTAAAATCAAAATTATGGTTTTGGGAAAACCGTCCGATTCCATTTCCGGCTTTTCAGCCGCAGACAGGCCGCTTGCCTGCAAAGCGTCTCGAACGCTTTGGAACGCGCCTTGAGGATTGGTTTCAGCGTCTCGAATCACGCCAAGCGAACTGACCTGCTCCGAAAAACCAGGCTCGTTTCTCAACGCCTTCAGAAACGGCCTCAATTCGGTGATTCCGCCAAAATTTTGAATCTGGACATCGTTCAAACCAAGATGGTTCAACCAGGCGGCAAAGAACGCCACGCAGTCACGGCCTTCAACTAACAATTGTTTTGGGTAGATGATCGTCTTTGGCTGAGGCATTAACGAACCTCCATTTCAAATTTCAACGCTGCACTGATGGCTTCTTCATCATAGGCGATGGCTTTGATTTCGTTTTTGATCTGTTCAAGCCTGAGCAGTCGAAATTCATCGGGTGAGGATTTGGAAAAAGCTTGATGGGCAGCGTTAATGCACTCCCAACTATGAGTCGTGGCGAAAATCTGCAAATCTTCTTTCTCGGCAATTTCGGCGATTCCCGTCCAGACATCCGACAAGGCGCTGTGGTGTATTCCATTTTCGACTTCGTCAATCAGAATGATTTTGGCTTCTTCGACCAGCATTTCGGCAAAGAACCTGAACAGCCGAGTGAAGCCTTGTCCAAGCTGGGTCATCGGAATCATTTCCTTTAGCCCGACATCAGCATAAACCAAAGGTTCACTTCCAATTTTCAGGTAATCCAAATCCTCCAAGCGAGAATCAACAACTTTTAGCGCTTCGAGCAGCTTCTTCTTCTTTCTTTTCAGCTTAACAGAATTCAAAATTTCAGCGTCGTCTGTTGGTTTGGAATACCGAGTTGAGCAAACACAAACTCCGGGAGCCTGTTTAGCAAGGGCATTTGTTAGGGATGCTTTTATAGATTCAGTGGTAAACGTTCCCTGAACTTCCTTCTTCACAATTTCAATCTTTTGCTTCGATATGTTTGCCGTTTGAAACTCAAGCCCATCACCAAGCTGATAATGAAAGACCATCTCTCTGTTTGCTCCATTGCTGTGCAGGTTTTCCAATAGCACTTGCCGTCCCCATGAGATTTCACCTGCGGATTCAATCAGAATTGGCGGTGTTTTCTGGAACGGCAGCCATTCCCAAAAGCTGATAAAGTTATCTTCCCATTGCCTGGAATTGGAATCCTTAACAGCCAATTCAGGGCTGTTCCGAAACGCGCCGGAGAAATTGGCCAGTTGCTTTTCATTAGCATAGAGCAAGTACAGAGCCTCGAGCACGCCGGTTTTACCGACGTTATTTTTGCCAGCGATCAGGTTGACTCGCGCCAGCGGTTCGATTTTCAATTCACGAAAGCCGCGAAAGTTCTTGATCGTTAATGAGCGAAGCATGACATTCACCTTTTAGAAGAAAATTTGTCTCGCCGATTGTCGGCCAGGCCGCATTCGCAAACAACAGCCGAGTTATTTTTCCAGCTTGCTGGTCAGGATGGAATTGAACAGCAGCGGCAAGGTCGCCAAACTTTGTGCGCGGTATTGCGGGCGGAATCCGAACATCACCACGCGGCCTTTGCCAATTCGGGCTTCGACCATCGCCGCTTTGCCGCGAATCAGTTTGTCGCCCAAAATCCAGCCGCTCAACAGAGGATTTTCCGTGTCAGGATATTTGGCAATGACTTTGACCGTTGCCGGATCGGTGATTTCAAACGCCGGGCTGTCTTCAAACCACGCGATGGATTCTTTTTCCAGACCGAAGCTCAGATTCGACGACGCATCCAGTTGCGTTCGCAAAATCGAACCGGGGCAATAAAACTCTCGCGCCGAAACGCCTTTCAACACGTTGCGCACCGGAACGCCCAATCGCTCAATCGCAAACTCCGAAGCTTCGTTGAACGTAATCAGCGTGCCGCCTGATTCGACAAATTCACGCAAGGCTTTGACGCCGGCATCGCCCAGACCTCCGGCAAAATCCGCCGGATAACTGCCGGGCAAGCCGTTGACCAGTTGATTCACGTTTTGGTCGGGTAGGATGATCGCGTCGTATTTCGCCGCCAAATCGCCGGCACGCGCTTCGTCGCGCAGCAATTGTTTGAACTCGAATTTGTATTGATCCAGCAACCATCGCGTCCAGCCTTCGTCCATTGACGCCAGATAGTTTTTGTACATCGCCACGCGAATGCCTTCGTTCGACCGCACGCGCGATTGAATGACCAGCGCAGGCGGTTCCGGGCCGGCTTCGGCCTTGAATTCATTTTTCACTGCAACGGCTTTGACGTTCATCAGCAACGACAGCGTGTGCGCCGTCACGTCGTAAGGACGTTTGGGCGGGCCGCCGGGATATTCGCGCAAATCGGGATAGCTCTGTGTTTCCAGCAGGGCTTTGGCAAACCCACCATAAGGTTGGCGCATGAACACAATGTGCGCACCCGCCAGATAGGTTTTGCCGTCGGCAGTGAACGCCTGTCGCGCGCGATGCACTTCGACGCCGCCGCGTTTCAAAATGGTCAGAATGCGATCCAGCCCCTCGGTTTTGAAGTAATAACTCACCTCTTGGCTGGTCGAAGGTTCGTTGGTGATTTTGCCGACGACGGCTTCGCTTTGTTCGTGTCGCTGCTGTTCAGTGCCGCGAACGTTTTTCATGCCTTCTTTCATGCGGTTGAACGCATCGGCCAGTGATTTCGGCACGTCGGGTTCGGGCAAGATGAAAGCGAACGGTTGGCCTTTGGCTTCGATGGCGCGTTTACTGATTTCGTAAAAGTTTCGCAAGTGAGCTTCGCGGTTGCGCGCGGCGTGGTTCAACAAAGCAAACGCCGCCGCCGTCTGGTAATCCACAATGTCGCGGATCGTCCAGCGACCGCCCTGCCAGACTTTCGGAAAATTCCACGACGACGTTTTGGCGTTGTAATTGAATCCGCCGCCCAATCGCTCAAACGAAACGTCAACCGGCGTCGCCAATCGCGCGCTGGCGGTTTCGGACAAGATGCGCAGCCCCGCGTGGTAATGGGCGTAAGCGCGCGCGGGCGACCAGGCATCGTACATCGTATTGAACACCACACCGCCTTTTCCCGAAGCGATCACTTCCCACGCCATCGAAGTTCCCAGCGCATTGACTCCGGCAATGATGGCCGGGTCAACGTTCGGTTCCCACGGTTCCATGTACGGCGGAACGAACAGCCGAGCGCCGTTGCCGCCCATTTGATGAATGTCATGCAGAATTTGCGGACGCCACACGTTGAGCAATTTGTCTACGGTCAACTGCGTTTCGATTTGCGTGAAGGCATACCAGTCGCGGTTGTTATCGTGGCCGGTGTAATGATGATAAAGCTCCGGCGGCGCTGTGCCTTCGGCGGGCGTTCCCAACGTCTTTTGATACCAGTCGGCAACGATGTCCGTTCCGTCCGGGTTCAGCGACGGAACCAGCAGGACAATGACGTTGTCCAGAATCTGTTTGACCTCCGGCGAATTTTCCGACGCCAGCCGATGAGCGAGCGCTGTTGCCGTGAATGTGCCGCCGACTTCCGTCGCGTGAATGCTGCACGTGATGACGACCACGGTGCGCCCGGCGCGAATCAAATCCGTAATGCCCGCTTCCGTCGAATTTGTCAGCAGTCTTGGATCGGATAAATGCAGTTGAATCTGCTTGAACTCGTCCAGTCGTTTCAGATTTTCAGGCGAAGAAATGGTCGCCACAACAAATGGCTTGCCTAGCGTAGTTTTGCCGAGTGTATCCAGTTTGACGCGGTCGCTGGTTTCGGTCAGCCGTTTGAAATACGCGACGAATGTTTCCCATTTGGCCAGTTTGCGGTCTTCGCCGATTTTGAATCCGAGCACGGTTTCCGGCGCGGGAATCGTCGCAACAGGCGACGAAACCGCTCTGCCCGATTGAGCCAGGCTCGCCACAAACGAACAAATGAGCATCAAACCGGCAGACACCAAGACGACAAACGAACGACGAGTGGATCGAGTCAACATTGTTCTTTTACTCCGATTGCTTGATTTACTGTTGGCGCGCCGGTAATTTAACACTGCGCCCAATAGAAACAAATTCGCATTCCCAACAGAACAAGCGAAAATCACAAACGAGCAGAGAATGAAACGATTGCCCTATCTCTTTGCATTGTTGTTGGTGTGTTTTCTTGCGACGCCGGTGGTTGGCGACAAATTCGGCAAGCATAAGCTCGCCGCCAAACCAGACACCACATCGCCGACCGAGCCTGCGCCCGCAACGCGAACCGGGCGACCTGGAGTCGCCGTCAAAAGTTCTACCGTCAGAAAAACACCTCCCAAACCATCGGCGAGCAAAACCTCCGTCCGCAAAAAATCAGCCGGAAACTCTGTCAAAACTGCTTCGCTTCATCGCACACCTGTCGCCAGAGCGCCGTTGCCGAAATTCAGCGGCTCGGCGTTGGAAGAGTTCGCTTATCGCTTGCAGGCCGAAGGACGTAATTTGCGATTACATGGCGTGTATGTCGAACGTTGGGACACTGGACAAGCTGTCGCGCAATTGAACGAAAACGCGGTGTTCAATCCGGCATCGGTCGTCAAATTGGCGACGACGTTGGCAGCGCTGGATCGTTTGGGGCCGAATCATAGATTTCGCACGGAGTTTCGCGCCACAGGTCATATCAATCCGCAAACCGGCGAATTGACAGGCAATCTGGTTCTGGTCAGCGGACGCGATCCGGCGTTTTCGATTCGGGACGCCCAAGCCGCGGGCGATGCGTTGCGCGCCATGGGCATTCGCAAAGTCACAGGCAATCTGGTCGTCGTCGGCAATTTCGTTTGCAATGAAAATTCGCGGACGGATGTTTCCGCCGCAGTCTTTCGCCGTCAATCGAAAATCGCATTTCACGGCTCAACTCAGTTTGTGCCGACTGCCGCGCAACTTCAGCGAATGCCGTTGCTGTTGACTGTCGAATCGGATTCGCTGTTGAACATTGCGCGGTATCTGAACGCGCACAGCAGCAATGCGATGGCGGATATGCTGGCGCAACACGTGGGCGGCCCGACTGGAGTTCGCAGCTTTCTGGTGGTGAAACTCGGCCTGCCTTACGAAGCGATCTACATTTCGCATGGTTCCGGCCTGGACGTGAATCGGCTGACTCCGCGCGACACTGTGAAGTTGTTGCGCGCGCTGGTGGATCGTCTGCAAAGCCATCATTTGCGACCGGAACAGGTTCTGCCGATTGCCGGTATGGATTCCGGCACTTTGGCCGGACGATTTGCCGAAACCGAATTCACGGGCAGCGTGCTGGCCAAAACCGGAACGCTTCACGACACGGACGACGGCGTGGCCGCGCTGGCCGGCGTGATGAACACTCGGCAATGCGGCGCGTTGTTGTTTACGGTTTACAACATGGCCGAAGGTCGCCGCGTGCTGCACCTGCGCCGCGTGCAGGATGATCTGTTGAAACGGTTGATGAACGAATGCGGAGGCCCGGCTCCGCTGGCGCTTCGCAACGAAACCGACACGATGTTTCGTCCTCAAAGCCGATTGATGATGAGATAGGTTCTATCGTGGCGAAAGCAACACTTTCTTGATCGCCCGTTTGACGCCGGGCGGAGTCACTTCAAGAATCATGGAAGATTCCCGAAACTCGCGATTGTCGTTCGCGCTGCGCAGAGCTTCCTGAACAATTTTGTCAAAAATGGCGAAAAAGGCGTTTTCACGCCATTCGTTCAAATCGTCGGACATATCCACAAACTTCTTCGCCGCGTCAGCCAGATCTTTTTGCGAAACCGGTTTTTTGCCCAACGTCTTGCTGAGCTTGACCAGCCGGTCGGCGTACTTCCGTTCCAGAAAACACAACGTGACCAGAAACTGAGTATCCGATGAGGACAGGCTCGCCTGCATCGGAGCGCCTTTTGTAAACCAGCCGGGCAAGGTGACGGATTTCAATTGCTGCACGGCGGTGAATCCCTCTTTGTCGAAAATCTCATGCAACGTCGGCGACAAGTACGCGAAACCTACGCGCGCCAGCCAATTGGTTTGTTTCATGCCGGTGTATTTCGACGCGATGACTTGCCGCATGGTCTGTTTGGCCAGATCGCCCAAGTCGTCCGGCGACATCGTTTTGAACGCCAGCTTCAATTGCTCTTCGTCATATTTCACGAAATACCGCACAACGACTTTGCCCAACCCACTGGGAAACTGTCTGGTCAGATCGGCGACAAACGTCGCCCGACTGGTTTTGGTCAACAAACCCAGAAACTCCGCCATATCCAGATAGCGCGTCAATTCGTCAGGCGTGGTTTGATCGTCGGCTTCCAGCAGATCGTATTGCACCGTGACGTTGCGCAAGGTTTGAATCAGAAAGTCTCGCGTCTTTGGATCGGTCGCCGCGCTTGTGCCATCAGCTTGAAACGTTTCGCCCAACGCGCGCAGCAGAAAATTGCTTTCGACGGTTTCCTTGAACTTGCCGCCTTTCTTTTTGCGTTCGGTAATCGAAGCTTCCGTAGCAAACACGTGCAGCAAACCTCCGGCGGTTTGTTCGATGGTGTGTTCGGCGCTGACGGCCAACTGGCTCAGACTGTCGTACCCCCAACCCAACACGTTGATGCTGAGTTGCGCGCTGCGCGTGAACGAATGCGAAAAGACGCCTTGATTGACTTTGACGTATTTGGCTGAAAAGTTTTGCAGCGCTTCGGCGAAATCGCCTCCGGCGGCGACACGTGCAAGCTGCTGGCCTTCGGCGGTGTTCAAGTCGAATTCGACATCCAGCAACGAAGCGTTGCGCGTCGCTCGCGCATAAGCGAAATGCAGATCGAAGGTGAATTTCTGGTTCACGGCATCCGTCAGTTTCGCGTACCAGGTGTTTTTGAAAGTTTCGATGCGCTGCAGATTCGTCTGCAAGATTTGAAACGCTTTGTTCACGTCGGACTGTTTCAACTTGTCAAAAGTCTGGCCAATCACGCGCCCTGCCAAATCCTGCAACCGTGTATCGGCCAGATTTTTCAGGTCGTCAGGGCTGTTCAACTTTTCCAGTTGCCCGAACAAATCATTGAGCGGCAATTCGGCTTTCAGCTTGGCGATGAAATCGCGGACGGGTTTGGTTGCGCCATCCGTGATGAAGTCGTGCGCTTTTTTGGCGCGCTGCGAAAACTCGAAAAAATCTGCGTTCTGCAGCAACAGCGGAAAAACGTTTGTGCCCCAGATGATCTGCACCAGTTCCAACGTGCTGATCGAATCTTCGTCGCTGTCGTCGTCGGAGTTAATCAATCCGGCCAGCGCCGCCGGATTGGACACGCTGGCCAACAAGGTCAAGGCTTTTTGCAGTTGTGGAATCTTGTTCAGGTACGTCTGGTACAGATCAACCAATCGCTGGTCGAGATTGGTATACGTGTCGGCGACTTTTTTGGCGGCGGCGAAAAATTCCTGGAAGGTGGTGGTGTCCAGCGCCTTGCCAATCAAATCCTGCGACCATTTGTGCAGGAAGTTTTTGGCCATCGGCGTCAATGCAGCTTCGAGTTTGTCCAGCGAATCGAATTGCTGCGCTTTTTTGAAATAACCGAGCACGGTTTCGGCATCGGCTCCGATCAAACGGATCAGGAATTCGTCGGCGCTCGCCGGGAGGCCTTTCAATTGGGCGTTGGCGTCCAAACTGAAATCCGCCGTGAAATTGAAAAGCGAATCCCGATTTTTGCGCACGACGAATCGCACCCAGCCGTTTTGTTCGCCGCGTCGCGCTTCGATGCTGAAATCGCCCGCCAACTGATAGCCCAGCGAAACCGCCGCCATCGTCCGCATCGCGTAATTCAAATCCAGATGCAGTTCGTTGAAATCGAACGACTGCGAACCCGCCATTTTGAAGCCCCAGTTCAATCCGGCATTCAGCTTCAAATATCCGCCAAAGCGCGTGGCAATGACTTCGCCGGGCGCAGGCAGTTCGGCGACCGAATCTATCTGTTGCGGCAACCGCACGCTGGCGAACAGGTCGCTCAAAATCTCATCGGCGGTTTGTTCGGCGCTGTACAGCTTCAACTGTTCAAAGACCACATTGCCGCCCGCGCCAATGCCGAAATTCGCCGACAACGGCCCGACGGGAAACGGCACCGGCGTGTTGCCACTGACTTTGACATCGCCCTGCGCGCTGAACAGCAACCGGACGTAAAGTTTGTCGTCGGTCAAAAAATCCTGCAGGCCATACGCCTTGATGACTTTTTCGTCATCGTCCTCCTCGCTCTGCTTCGGCCAAAGCAAATGAATCTGGTTAACAGCACTGGCGCTGATGCCAAGTTGCATTCCGGCTTTTCTGCCGAATTTGAATCGCTGATTATTGTTGAAGCTGAAGCTGACATCCGCGATGCGATCAATCGTCGGCAGAAATTTGCCTTCGTTGGCCAGCAACGTTGCCCAGATGTTCTGGTCGCTTTGCAATTCAAATTGGCCGTCGCCTGCCAGAAAGGATTTTTTGAAGGTGTCGCTGTTGATCAGAAAAATTGATGTTGGCACTCGATTCGCTCCTTGACCGTTGTTGATGATTTGCCGAGACTGTGGCGCACTTTATCCGAATTTCAGCGCGCAGTCATCAAACGAAGCTTAAAACTAACGAGGTGAATTTATGTTGGAAGGTTTGAGAGTCGGCGACAGTGGCGAAAAAAGCGTGGAAGTCACGCGCGAACTGACCATCGCCATGCACGATCCGTCGTTGCCGGAAGTGTATGGCACGCCGATGATGATTTATTTGATGGAAGTGGCAGCGGCGGAAGTCATGCAGCCGTTTTTGCCTGACGGATGGATTTCGGTCGGCGTCGAAGTCAACGTTCGCCATCTGGCGGCGACGCTCAAAGGCGAGCGCGTCACTGCCAAAGCCACCGTCATCGAATTGGCGAAAAATCTGGTCAAGTTTGAAGTCGAAGCGCATGACAGCCGCCAGTTGATCGGCTCCGGCACACACACGCGCGCGGGACTTGATCTGGAACGGTTCAAACGCGGACTGGAACGTCGCGAACAAGGATAACCAACGGTTGAAAAACTGGCTGAACATCTGGGGACGCCGCGCCGTCACCATCGTCGGATATACACTGGCGTGGGTGCTTGTGCTGTTGACACTGCCGTTGACCCTGGCGCTGGCTGTTGTCGTTGACCTGATTCGTCGCAATCGGTTTGCGACCGTCCGAGCCGTATTAATGGCGGCGGTGTTTCTGACTTGCGAAATGGTCGGCATCACAATGAGTTTGCTGATCTGGCTGTTCAGTTTCGTCTGGGCGGGCGGCAATCAGGAGCGGTTCATTCGCTGGAACTTCAACCTGCAACAATGGTGGACGGGCGCGTTGTTCGCGTCCGCACAACGGATTTATCAGTTGCGGCTGGAAGTTTCCGGCGACCGCATCGAACACGGCCCGATCATCGTTTTCATGCGCCACACCAGTCTGGCCGACACGATGCTGCCCGCGGCGCTGTTTTCCCGGCAGCAAGGTCTGGTTTTGCGCTACGTGCTGAAACGCGAATTGCTCTGGGATCCCTGCATAGACATCGTCGGCAATCGCATTCCGAATGCTTTTGTCGAACGCGGAACCGGCAACATCTCCGGCGGCATTGCGGTCGTGCAACGATTGATGGGCGGGCTGACCGAACGCGACGGCATTTTGATTTATCCCGAAGGCACGCGCTTCACGCCGGAAAAATTGCAAAAAGCTCTGGCGCGATTGCAGCAAGGCAGCGGCGCTCGGCTGCACGCCAAAGCCAGCAAGTTGCAAAACGTGCTGCCGCCGCGCTTGGGCGGCCCGCTGGCGATTCTGGAACTAAACGAAAATGCGGACGCGGTGTTTTGCGCTCACGTCGGATTGGAATCGGCGGTGACGGCAAGCGATTTGCTGAGCGGCAAACTGGTCGGCCAAACAATTCGCGCGCATTGCTGGCGGGTTCCTTTCGCCGACATCCCGCGCGACCGCGAAGCGCAAACCGATTGGCTTTACGAACAGTGGGCGAAAGTTGACGAATGGGTTGGGGGACAAAACTTATGAATGTTTACACCATCACTCCGCTAGTCGTTGCCGTAGCTGTTTTCCTGCTGTGGTTGCTGAGCTTGAAGCTCAAAGACGCCAGCATCGTGGATATTTTCTGGGGACTCGGCTTTGCGATCATCGCCGTTACCAGTTACCTGACCACAGACGGTTTCCCCGTTCGCAAACAATTGCTCACCGCATTGGTCGTTATTTGGGGCGTTCGACTGGCGTGGCACATCGGCAGCCGCAACATCGGCAAAGGCGAAGATTTCCGTTATCAAGCCATGCGAAAACGTCACGGGGACAAATTCCCGCTGGTCAGCCTGGTCACGGTCTTTTTGCTGCAAGGCATGTTGATGTGGATCATCTCGTTGCCGCTGCAAGCTGCCCAAATTCCGGCTGAACCTGCTCGGCTGACGGCTTTGGATTTTGCCGGAGTCATCGTCTTTCTGATTGGCTTTTATTTCGAGGCCGTCGGCGATTGGCAATTGCGCCAGTTCAAATCCGACCCGGCCAACAAAGGCAAGTTGATGGATCGCGGATTGTGGTCGTTGACGCGGCATCCGAACTATTTCGGCGATGCGCTGTTGTGGTGGGGTTTTTATTTGATCGCTTGCGCTGCCGGAGCCTGGTGGACAATGTTCGGCCCTGTGTTGATGACTTTTTTGCTGCTGAAAGTTTCCGGCGTGGCGATGCTGGAACGCAGCCTGACCAAAACCAAACCTGAATACGAAGCTTACGCGCGACGAACCAGCGCCTTTTTGCCGTGGTTTCCCAAACGCTAAACCCGGCAATTGAAATTGTGGGTAGTGGTGAAAATGTAATGCTGTTTCCACCGCAGAGGCGCAGAGAACGCAAAGATTTCGCAGAGATACAAAAGATTCTCTGCGCTTCCTCTGCGGTCTTTGCGTCTCTGCGGTAAAAAAAAGACTCTCTGAATCTCAGCATTGCTTTTCATGACGACCAATTTATGAACTTCAAAGAGAGCACCTGTCCCAAGAATGACTTACACCTACGATTATCCACGCCCCGCAGTCACGGTTGATCTGGTGATTTTCACCATTGCCGACAACGACCTGAAAGTCCTGCTGATTCGGCGCGGCGGCGAACCGTACAAAAACCGTTGGGCGTTGCCGGGTGGGTTTGTCGAAATTGACGAATCTCTGGAAAAAGCCGCTGCGCGCGAATTGCAGGAAGAAGCCGGTGTTTCCGGCGTGTACCTGGAACAGCTTTACACCTTTGGCGATCCGAAACGCGATCCGCGCGGGCGAGTTATCAGCGTGTCGTATTTCGCGCTGGTGGATGCCGAACAGCAGCGAATCCGCGCTGCTTCAGACGCCACCGAAGCCGAATGGCATTCGGTCTTCGATCCGAAGCTCGGGGCGAAATTGGCCTTCGATCACAAAAAGATTCTGGATTACGCGGTGTGGCGGTTGCGGAACAAGATCGAATGGACGACAGTCGGTTATGAATTGTTGCCGAAAAAATTCACGCTGTCGGAATTGCAGCGGGTATATGAAATCATCTTACAGCGTCCGGTGGACAAGCGGAATTTCCGCAAAAAAATTCTGGCGCAAGGCCAAATTCGGGAATTGAACGAAACGCGCAGCGATGGCGCGCATCGCCCGGCCAAGCTGTATTCTTTCCGAGAAAAATAATCAGGTTGCAGTACGGGGAGCGTAAGCGAACTGAGTTTCCTGAAAGGGTGTTTCGAGCAAGGCTCAGGTCGCTGATGCTCCCCGTACCGCACCCAAAGTTACCAACCCTTGTAAGCCAATCCCAACAACCCCAGTCCGGCAATCAACCTATAAACGATGAACAGTAACGTCGAATTGCGCCGCAGATAGCTGATCAAAAATGCGATGCTGGCGTATCCGACAATCGCCGAAACCAGCGTGGAGACAGCCAGATTCACCATGCTGGTGCTGTCGCCGAGGATATGAAACGCCTCGCGCAGTTCCAGCAATCCGCTGGCGGCAATGATCGGAATCGAAAGCAGGAAGGAAAATCGCGCGGCGGCTTCGCGGCTCATGCCGGCGAACAACGCTCCGGCGATGGTCGTGCCCGAACGTGACGAACCGGGAATCAACGAAAACACCTGAAAGAACCCGACAACCAAAGCTTCGCGCAATCCGGCATGTTCCATTTCGCGGCGTTTGTTGCCGACCTGTTCGGCGATCCACAAAATCACAGCCCAAACGACCATGCTGGTTCCAATCACCCACAAGCTTTTGGTCAAACTGCCTTCGATGATCTTTTTCGCCAACAACCCTGCCACTCCCGCCGGGATCGAGCCGATGATAATCAGCCAGCCCAGCCGAGCCGATTTGCGCGCGTTGTATCCGCGGCTGCCGCGATGACCTTGCAACCACATCAAATTGCCCTGAATCCAGCCCAGCGTAATGGTCAGAATATCACTCAAAAAATAGATGATGACCGCAGCCAGCGTTCCCAACTGAATGACAGCAACAAACGCCGTCATCTGTTCGGGAGACATGCCGCCGGGTTTGTCCAGCCCCATCAATTTTTGAGCGACGATCAAATGCCCGCTGCTGCTGATGGGAATGAATTCGGTTAAGCCTTGAATGATGCCTAGAATGATTGCTTGAAGTAAGTTCATTAGGTTGGGGGAATTAACAGATGATTTCAGCGAAAGTTGATCGTAACGGGATTGGCTTCTCTGCCGATTGCCCGGAGCTTCACTTCGGCATCACCGCGCCCGTTCAAACTCCTTGGCAATAAGACGTTGGTTTGCACCAAGCCAACATAACTTGGTTGCAGGCCGACATAGGTGACTTGAGCTGGTGTGCCACCAATCGTGATTTCATAACTTTGCAAATCGGGTTGAGTGTTTGTTCCACCCCCCGCTTTCGCAATGCCGCCTGTTCCGAACAGAACTAAAAAAAGCTGTTCAGTTTCATCGCCGAATTCAATTGGTACGGCGACAAGCTTGCCTTGCACGGGATCGAATCGGGAAATTGGCTCATAACTTTCTGCGCCGTTGGTTTTCAAACGATATGCAACAGCAGCAGGAAACCCTTTGCCGGAAGCGTCTGCTGTAAAAAGCGTCAGTTGGAAATCCGCGATATTGACGTTTGCTTCTTTTACAACCTGGCCATTGCGAACAATATTGATGGACGCGGTTCCCAATGCTGTACCGGGTGGCACCTGGAAATTGATCTGCGTCGGAGAAACGAAAAATAACGGCGCTTCACGTTCTGTGTTGGCGGCGTCTTTGATCTTAACGCTGGTTCCGGCCAAAACGGTTGGCAACGGTTGGCTGGTTGCAATTTGTGTGGTTGCCGCCAGATCTGTGCCGAACGTCGAAGCGATGGATTCCTGCGCCACGGTTGGATGACTGCAAAATCCTGCCCGAAAGTTGAAGTCAGCAGCCGAAACGGTCGAAAGGCTGGCGACGGCTGCGCTGAAATTCAATTGTGTTGTCGTCGTAGCAAACGTCAGCGGACAGGAAGAAAAAACGTAGCCAGGTTTGACTGCCGAAACTGTGTAAAAAACGATCCCAGCCCGAATTCCGGAAATGCTCCAAAACCCGTCCGCATCTGTTTCTGTTGTGTAAAAGAGCGGCGGAATGGTCGGCGAGTTTGGACCGGTGATATTAATTGTAACGTCGGCCATTCCGCTGTTTCCAAGAACAACCCGACCGGACACAGAATAGGTTTGCTGTGCCGTAACAGTCGGTTGTGTTGCAGAAAAACCAAGGGCCAAAAACAACATCAGAAATCCAGTCAAGCTGATGGAAACCACAAGAAAACTACTTTGTCGTTTCATCATAATTCTCCTTTTGATAAATCGGGGAGAGTTCTGCTAACTCAGTTTTTGGGACAGGTATACAGATAATTCTGAAATCTGCACACGCACCTGCTGCATCGAATCGCGTTCGCGCACGGTGACAGTACCGCTCAAAGAAGCCGCCGCCGGGTCTTTGCCTTCGCCCAGAGTGTCGTAATCCACCGTGATGCAAAATGGAGTGCCGATTTCATCCTGGCGGCGATAGAGCTTGCCGATGGCCGCTGTGTCGTCGTACACCGCACGCAAAACCGGTTGCAGATCACGCTTGATCTGTTTGGCGACTTCGACAATACGCGGTTCGTTTTTCTTGAGCGGAAAGACCGCAACTTTAATCGGAGCCAGTTGTGGATTCAGTTTCAGTACGACGCGCGTGTATTCATCACACAGCTTGCTGGCAACCTGACGGACTTTTTTCAGCAGTTCGATTTTGTCCGCGCCGGGCAGATTGCAAGCGTCTTCCACATCCAGCAAAGTTTTTGGCAATCCGGCGTCGGCAGCTTCCAGAGCCGATTGAATCGCTTTCAGTTGGTCGAGCGTCGGCACAGTCGCCTCGCCTTTGGCCGCAGCTTTTTCGGCTTCGGCGATTTTTTTGCTGATGCTTTTCAGCGCGGCGGCATTGGCTTCTTTCAGCGGAGTCAATTCTTCTGCTTTCGGCTCGTTAACCAGTTCTTCATTGTAAGCTTCGCACAAAAACGCCAGCGTGGCGCGCGTCGCTCCCGCCGAAGGTTCGATGACGTAAGGAATGTACCGAGCGCCTTTTTTGCCGTCAGCATTCACAAACTGGTCGTCGAAATAATCCAGCTTGCCTGTGCTGTCGGCGTTGGCGGTCAGCTTCAATCGCTGCAAATCTTCTTCGGGAATGTCTCGGCTGTGCGCGGACAAATCGTAATCCTGACGATTGGCGATGCCTTCCAGTTCGCTGTAACCAAGCGAGCCTGGGAACTTGTATTCGATGTCCACGGTCGCTTTGGCGTAATGCGCCAATTCTTCTTTGGTCTGTTCGCGTTTGATGAGCTTGGCCGGATCGAGTCCGAGTTTGACGTACCAATTGAAACGCTGTTCGACCCATTCGGCGTGCAGTTCCAGATCGTTCTTTTCGCCGGGCTGCAAAAACTGCGGCGGTTTGCAGAAGTATTCGATTTCCATCTGCTCGAATTCGCGCGTGCGGAACGTGAAATTGCCCGGAGTGATTTCGTTGCGGAACGCTTTGCCGATTTGCGCGATGCCGAACGGCAACTTGCGGCGCATCGCCTGTTGCACATTGTTGAAGTTGACGAAAATGCCTTGCGCGGTTTCGGGACGCAGATACGCCAGATTTTCGTCACTTTCGACCGGGCCGACGGTCGTTTTGAACATCAGATTGAAATTGCGCGGATCAGTCAGATTCGTCGAACCGCAGCTTGGACATTTGCCGTCCTGCAAATGGTCGGCGCGGCTGCGTTTGCCGCATTCCCGGCAATCCACCAGCGGATCGCTGAACGTGGCTTCGTGGCCGGAATAACGCCAGACCAACCGGTTCATCAAAATCGCGGCATCCAAACCTTCCATGTCGTCACGGTCGTACACCACCGAACGCCACCACGCGCGCATGACGTTGTTTTTCAACTCCACGCCGAGCGGCCCGTAATCCCAGGTCGAACCGATTCCGCCGTAAATTTCCGAATTCGCAAAGATGAACCCGCGCCTTTTGCACAGGCTGACGATCTTTTCCATGCTTGGAGCAGCCATTGTTGAGAAAACCTTTCGATGAACGTTGATGGGTTTTGTGCGGGGTCAACGTGGAGGCACAAAAACGAGGCGCGGATATTAGCAGACGGCTTTGCGGATTCGCAAAGCTGGCAAAATTCCTCGCCTTGTCGCACTTTGGCTTTTTGTCTACACTGTCTGCGCTTGCCGATTCAGGCCTGCAATCAAGCTTCGGAACCAACAGAAGTTATGTCACACCGAAAACGAATCGTTTCCATCGCCGTTATCTGCGCGTTTGCGCTGGCCATTTTTGCTGCGAATCTGCCGTCAAGCCTGGCCAGCGTTTTCCAGCAAAAGAAAGCCACGCCACAAAAAAACAACCGTGAAGCTCTGGCCAAAAAACCTGCGCCGACCGGTTCGGTCAAAGACCGTCTGGGCGACGACGACGGTTACGGTCTGGTCGTGTTCTACTCTTCAACGGTTCACGGCAATCTTGAAGTTTGCGGCTGCCCGATTCATCCGCTGGGCGGAGTCGCGCGTCGAGCCGGATACATCAACGCTTTCAAACGGCGAAGTCCCGATGCCGCAACCTTGCAGGTGGACGCCGGATTCATTTTCGGCGACGAAACCAATGCAGCAGGCGAATTGCGCGAAGACATTCGATTGATGAACGACTGGATCGTTCGCGCCAACGAATTGCTGGGGCTGGACATTGTCAATCTGGGTTTTCGGGATTTGCGTTACGCCGGATTGCTGTTGAACCCGGCGGCAAGCTGGACGGGAAAACCGAAACCGGAAAAATCATCGCTGATTTCTTCCAACATTAAGCCGACAGATTCTTCGCGTGTCGCTCCTGCGCCGTATGTCATCAAAACCGTCACCGCCAAACGATTGCCGCAACCGGTTCGCATCGCCTTCATCGGCGTCAGCGACACCGCCCCAGAAGAGCAAGCGGCGGCGGTCAAAGCTTCGGGTTTGACGATCAACGATCCGTTGCCAGCAGTGAAAGCCGCGCTGGCCGAAGTTCATGACAAAGCGGACGTGACCGTCGTCGTGGGCTTTTTGTCTTTGCCGACCGTCAACCGGCTCGCCCGGCAAAACGACGACCTCGACGTCATCATCAACACAGACGAACGCGGCCTGGTACCTGATCCGCGCCAGATCAACAACGCGCTAGTCGTGTACGCGGCGAAAGAAACCAAACATCTTGGCGAATTGCGGTTTTACGTGGACAGCGAAGGCGTGGTGGATCGTTTCACTGCGCGTTACGTCGAACTCGACGAAGTCATACCGGACGATCCGCAGTTGCTGTTCATCACCCAACAAGCGCGCAAAGAAATTGACGTGCTGCAAAACCGGCTGGCCGAAGAAGAAGCCAAAGCCTTTGCCGCGGCGAATGCCGGACAGGTTTCGCCTTACGCGACTTCGGCGGCGTGCGCGCAATGCCACAAAGCGGAATACGACATTTGGCAAAAATCGCTGCATTCGCATGCGTTCGCGGCGCTCGAAACCAAGCAGCGATTGTACGACGCGGCTTGCATTGGTTGTCATTCGCTGGGATTTCAAAAACCGGGTGGTTTCGTGAACATCAAAGCGACTCCGCAACTGGCCAACGTCCATTGCGAATCGTGCCACGGACCCGGAGCCGAACATGTCGCCAAACCTACGGTCGGCAGTTACAAAACTCCGCCGAAAAACGAAAGCTGTTTGATCTGCCACGACCGTGAAAACAGTCCCGATTTCGATTATGCGAAGTATTGGCCGGTCATCGCTCATACGAACAGCTTGAAGCAACCGGCGACTGATACCGTAAAACCGAAACGACCTGTTCGCAGGAAAAAATAAACAATGGAAAGCCTGCTCAAAATGCTGCCGACGATGATTCGCCTGTCTGGCGACAACGAAGACGTTAGGGAGCAGGCAGTTTTTGCCGCTTGGCGAGCCGCCGCAGGCAAAGGCGTGGCAGGCGGTTGCGCTCCTTTTCGGTTGTACGAAAAACAGTTGGTTGTTGCCGCGCTCGACCAATTTTGGAAAAAGCAGTTGGAATCGTTGGCATCGCATTATCTGTTTCGCATCAATTCCCTGCTCGGCGCGCAGATGGTCACGTTCATAGAATTCCGGCTGGATCGTGACTTTGTGCTGAAATCTCAAGGTCACCAAGCGCGCGCCTACGAATTTCATCACACGGAAGAACTTGCCGCCGAGTTGAAAGAATCCGCCGAAGAAATCAAAGACGCCGAATTGCGCGAACGATTTTTGCGCGCGGCGGCCAGGAGCTTGGAGAGAAAAGGAGACGCGGAGACTGAGAGATAGGGAGACGTGGGGACAGCGGATAATCTCCCAGTCTCCTCATCCCTCTTTCTCCCCCATCGCAAGGAATATGCCTATCACACGAACCGAAGTTGAAAAGATCGCCAAGCTGGCCAATCTGGAATTGACCGACGCCGAGAAAGAATCGTTTTCCGGTCAATTGGCCGCCATCGTCGAATACATTGACCAACTCAACGAACTGGACACCGCCAATGTCGCTCCGTGGCAACCGCGCAGCGCAGGCAACGCTGCAACTTCGCACGCTTCGCGCGACGACGTGGTCGAACCGAGCCTCGGTCAGGAAACTGCGCTCGCCCAGGCGCCAGAACCGGACGAAGGCCATTTCACTGTTCCGCGAGTAATCTAATCGGTGGTCGGTTGTCGGTGGCCGATTCTGAAATCCAGAAAGCGCCTAACGAATAATTTTTCAACTACAAATTACCGACCATCTTTTACCAACTACCGACCACCGACCACCAATCGGAGTTACTGTTTTGAGCAATAAACTGACCATCGAAGAAATCCACAAACTTTATGAATCCGGCGATGCCACGCCGAGCGAGATTGTCCACGCCACGCTCGGCAAAATCGAAACCGACAACAAACGACTGAATGCTTATCTGACCATCAACCGCGAAAACGCATCCATCGCCGCAACGGCGATGGATGCGGGTATTCGATCCGCCATCAAAACCAAACCACTGGCCGGAATTCCCGTCGTCGTCAAAGACAACATGATTACTGCTGGAGTTCGCACGACGTGTGGTTCGCAGATTCTGGGAAATTATCTGCCTCCATACACGGCAACCGCCGTCAAAAAACTGGAAGAAGCCGGAGCCATTTTGGTCGCCAAAGCCAACATGGATGAATTTGCGATGGGCAGTTCAACGGAAAATTCTGCCTTCGGCGCGGTGCGAAATCCTGTCAACAACGATTATGTTCCCGGCGGCAGTTCTGGCGGTTCGGCAGTGGCTGTCGCCGCCGGTCACGTACCGGTTTCGCTCGGTTCGGACACCGGAGGTTCGATTCGCCAACCGGCTTCGTTTTGTGGAATCGTCGGATTGAAGCCAACGTATGGACGAGTTTCGCGTTTCGGTTTGGTGGCGTATGCGTCGTCGCTGGATCAAATCGGGCCGTTTGCGACTTCTGTCAAAGATGCTGCGCGCGTATTGACGGCGATTTCCGGCCACGACCGCCACGATTCGACTTCGGCCAATGAACCTGTGCCGGATTATTTGTCGGCGCTGACCGGCGACATCAAAGGTTTGCGCGTAGGCGTGCCGCCTGAATGTTTCGGCGAAGGCCTGGATGGTGAAGTCAAAGCGAGTGTCAAAGCTGCCATCGCCAAGCTGAAAGAGCGTGGCGCGGAAATCGTCGAAATTCATTTGCCACACACCAAATACGTCGTCGCCGTGTATTACCTGATTGCGACGGCTGAGGCTTCGTCGAATCTGGCGCGGTTTGACGGCGTTCGGTACGGTTATCGAACCGAAGACGCACGCTCCTTGTCCGATCTGTATCGCCGCACGCGCGACGAAGGTTTCGGCGCCGAAGTCAAACGCCGCATTATGCTTGGCACGTTTGCGTTGTCATCGGGGTATTACGACGCTTATTACGAAAAGGCGCAGCGCGTGCGCGCCATGCTGGCCAACGATTTTGCCGAAGCGTTCCAGAAATGCGATGTGATTGCTACGCCAACGGCGCCGACGCCTGCGTTCAAAATCGGCGAAAAATCCGATGACCCTTTGGCGATGTATCTGGGCGACATTTACACAGTGACGATCAATCTGGCCGGAGTTCCCGCGATCAGTATTCCCTGCGGCGCATCAGCAGCAGGCTTGCCCATTGGGTTGCAATTGATCGGCAATCACTTTGATGAGGCGCGATTGCTGAATGCGGCATTTGCGTATGAACAATAAAAAAACCTATTTGGTCTTACCTTCCTTGACAGGTTCTTTCAGTCAGGCAGATAATCCGCGCCGCTGATGCAGCTTCCATGATTTCGATGAAGCTCAAAAACCAAATCAAATAGCTTTGCTGGACACTCACAAAAACGCATCAGCATTACGCAGGACTTGCTGAAAGCAAGATTCATCTCCGAACCATTTCCGGTTTCATAAATTAAGCTCGAATCCTTCTTTTTTGATTAAAGCAGGTGAAGGACTGCCATCAGTCATTCGCCTAACCACCCAATCATAAGGCGTCCGTCTGGTCGCCTGTCCATCTCCTTGGAGGAAACCATGCGTTTTGAGCTTTTCGTCAAGCGCGCTTTTCCGACTGTCTTGCTGACACTGGCGTTGGCCGTTTTTGCTTTCGGCCAAACCAGTTCCAGCTTGAGCGGAATCGTGCAAGACCCTAACGGAAGCGCCATCGCTGGCGCGAAAGTCACGGTCAGTGATCCAAGCAAGAATTTACAGATCGAGACCAAAACCAGTTCTGATGGAAATTTTTCTTTCCCGACGCTGCAAGCCGGAACATACACCGTAACGGTGGAAGCACAGGGATTTAAGAAAGCTGTCAAAACCGGATTGGTGCTGGCAGTAGCCGACCGCCAATCCACAGGCGTCATTGCGTTGGAAGTCGGCGATCTGGCCAACACTGTGGAAATCACCGCCGACGCCGCGCAACAGCTCATCAAAACCGAGAGCGGCGAACAGGGACAGGTCATCAGCAGCCAGCAGGTGGAAAACCTGGCGCTCAATGGTCGCAACTACCTCGATCTGGTCAAATTGACGCCGGGCGTGGTCAGTTTCGTCAATGCGCAAACTGCAGGCCCCGGCGGTTTGAGCGCCTTCAACATCAACGGCACCCGCGCCAACCAGCACAACTTGACGATTGACGGAACCACGAACGTGGACACCGGATCGAACGGAACCCAGCACATTGCATTGGTGCTCGACAACATTGCCGAGTTCAAAATTCTGACTTCGAATTATCAGGCAGAATATGGACGTTCGGCGGGCGGTGACATCAAGGTCATCACCAAAGGCGGCGGCAAGGATTTTCATGGAACGGGGTATTACTATCACCGTCACGAACAATTCAACGCCAACAGCTTTTTCAACAACGCGCAAGGCCGTCAGCGCAACCTGTATCGTTACAACTATCAGGGCTTCAACCTGAGCGGTCCGGTGTGGTTGCCGAAGAAAATCTTCGGGCCATTGGGCAATGACAACCTGCGCGAAAAAGTGTTCTGGTTCGTTTCGCGCGAATGGCAGGAACAATTGCTGCCCGGCGCGGCGCGCCAATCGCGCGTCCCGACGGCTGCGGAAATTGCTGGCGATTTCAGTCAAACCCGCAGCGGCAACGGTTCCGCCATTACTTTGTATGATCCGACGACCGGTCAGCCGTTCCCGAACAACATCATCCCGGCCAATCGAATCAACCCGAACGGCCAGGCGATCTTGCGCAAATTCGGCAGCTTTGCCAACGTCGCCAATTTCAATTCGGCGGCCAATTTCGGCTTCAATCATCAATCGCAAGCCAGCGCCGGGTACCCACGCCGCGAATACAGCATCCGCGTAGATGCCAACATCACTGAAAATACGCGCACATTCGTTCGCTACACTCGTGACGCCGACCAGCAGTTTCTGCCTTATGGACTGGGTTGGACAGGTGGAAGCAACCAGATTCCGCTGGACGTGCTGGATTTCAAACAAGCGCCAGCCTGGAACGGAACCTACAATCTGACGACCACGCTGTCGTCCACGCTGACCAACGAATTCGTGTTCGGCGCCAGCCAGAACAACTTGACGCTCGACCCGACCAATCCGAATGCGGCGACTTACAGCGGATTCGGTTTCAACTGGGCGACTCCTTTCCCATATCCGGCTTCGCAGTTCATCAACATCAACTTCGGCAATGGCTATATTGCCGGACATACCTGGGCGGGATCGAACGGTTATTCTTAGTTCCCGTACAAGAATTCGAACACGACCTTCGACTTTTATGACAACGTCAGCAAAGTCTGGGGCGGGCATACGATGAAAGCGGGCATTTACATCCAGCGCAGCCGCAAAGACCAGGCGGCTGGCAATTCGATGAGCATCGTTTTCAACCCGCTCAACAACCCCGGCGGCACGGCCAACCTGGCCAACACGGCCAACACCGGCCACGCTTACGCCGACGCCTTGTTGGGTGCGTTCAATACGCTGAACCAGCCGACAGTCGGCATCTATCAGGGCCAATACCGTTCGACCAACGTCGAATGGTACGTGCAGGACAACTGGAAAGTGAATCGCCGCTTGACGCTGGATTACGGTCTGCGCATGAATTGGATTCAGCCGCAATTCGACCAACGGTTGCAGGGCGCTTTCTTCGATCCTTCGCGCTATGACCGCAGCAAAACCGTCAGACTCTACCGGGCTGGATGTGCGCCAGGCTCTACCCCATGTCAAGGACCTGGGGTTCCGGCTGACAGATTGCGTGCGATTGACCCGGCCAACCCGACCGTCCTGTTGCCTTCGTTCCTGATCAACCGCGTCGTTCCGGGTTCGGGCGAAAACTTCAACGGAATGATCCGTCCCGACCAGGGCATCGAACGCGGCGGCTTCAGAAATCGTGGCATTCAATGGGGACCGGCGCTGGGCTTCGCCTTCGACGTGTTCGGTAACCAGAAGAGCGTCATCCGGGGCGGATACCGTATCGGTTACGACCGCGTTTCCGGTAACAACGTAATCTTCCCGTCGGTCGAACAACCGCCGACCTTCGTCAACCCCGTGTTCAACTTCGGCAATCTGGCGACTGTCGGACAAAACACCGGTCAGATCGCACTCGGAACGGTGAACGTTCGCGGTGTGGATCGTGAAGGCTACATCCCGAACGTCCAGAGCTTCAGCTTCCAATTGCAACAAGACGTCGGTTTTTCAACAGTCGTCAGCGTCGGTTACGTAGGCACGCTTTCGCGCCACCTGCCTGAAGACATCAACATCAACGCCATTCCGTATGGCACGCTGTTTACCAAAGCAGCGCAAGACCCGTCGTTTTACGCTGGCGGTGTCGTGCCGGATGAAGAACCGAACCTGCCGCAGCTTTATCGCGATGCGGGCTTGAAATTCACGGGACGCTTCGCGTTCCAACCGGATTTCCTGCGCGCATTCCCGGGCTACGGCACGGTGCAGATGAAGACCTTCGGCGGTTCGTCCAACTACCATTCGCTGCAGGCCACAATGCAACGTCGTTTCCGACGCGGCGTGACGTTTGGAGCAGCTTACACCTGGTCGAAGGCGTTGGGCACGGCGTCGGCTGTCGAGGGCGAATTCATCAACATCGTCTGTTCTCGCTGTGTTGATTACCGCACACTGAGCTTTGACCGTCAGCATATTCTCAACTTCAACTACGTGTGGGATCTGCCGTCGCTCAAATCGGACAACTGGTTTGCCAAAGGCGTGGTCAACGGATGGCAAATCACCGGTGTCACGCAATTTATGTCGGGAACCCCGCGCGAATTGGGCTTCGGCATTCAGGGCATCAACGTCAACCAGCACATCACGGGTTCGTGGACGGAAGGCCCGCGCCCGATTATCGTGGGCAATGCGCAAACTAGAATGGAATTTGCCAGAGCCTTTGATTTTACGGCGCTGCAAATGCCGAACATCAATCCCGGTCCGCAACCGCGTTCGTTCGTGCGCAACCCCGGCATCAACGTCACCGACCTGGCGTTCTTCAAGAGCTTCAGTCTCGGCGGCGATGGCAAACGGTTCCTTCAGTTGCGCTTTGAAACGTTCAACTTCTTCAACCATGCGCAATTCGATGGTTACAACTCCGGCTTGACCTTCTTCCCGAACACCAGCTTTACGGTGACGGACGGCGTGTCGCAGTTCCTGTCGAATTATCGCCAGTTCCAGAACGCTTCTCCGCAAACGATCCTCAACGTGCGTAACGGCGCTCGTCCTCCAGGCAATGCGCAGTTCGGCAGCGGCGTCGGCGAATTCAACGCCCAACCCGGCTACGTGTCCGGCAACCGAAACATTCAGTTGGCGGTGAAGATCGTTTTCTAAGCCAATCTGAACTTTGACACTTTCACGGGGATTGCAAATTTTTTGCAGTCCCCGTTTTTCCTTTGAGCTTATGCAAAAGCCTTTTTTTCTTCGCACGCTTTCTTTGGTTCTGCCTTGTCTTGTAGTTTTCAGTTCGGCAGCGTGGCAAGGTGGATTCACGATTTTCGGACGAGTCAGTTTGCCGGATGGCCAACCGGCAGCGCGGGTCAGGGTCTTCATCGAAACATTCAACGGATTGAAACGCGACGTGCTGACCGACCAGGAAGGCAATTATGATTTTCGCGGAATGGCCGCCGGACGGTATCGCGTTTACGCCACCAACCCGGACGTGCCGGAACAATTTTCAGAACCGGCGGAATCCGACACGACGCGCGCGTATGCCAATCGGCTGCAAATCAATGTCTATCTGCGATTGCCGATGCACAGCGATAAAAAAGAAGCCAAACCCGGCACAATCAGCGCCATTGAAGCCGCGCAAAACATTCCCAAAGACGCTCGCAAAGCTTATGAACAGGGCGTGAAGTTTCAAAAAGAAAATCGCCCGCAACAGGCGCTGGAACAATTCAACAAGGCGATTGATTTGTTTCCCGATTACTTTCAGGCGCTGGCCGAACGCGGCAACTTGCTGACGCAGCACAACAAACTGGCCGAAGCCGAAACGGATTTCGTTCGTGCCCTGCAACTCAACGACAAATACGCTCCGGCGTATCGCGGCATAGGGCATTGCCAGATTCAACAGAAGAATTTTCAAGCGGCGGTCAGTAACCTGGAAAAATCATTCGTGCTCGATCCGAATGCGCCGATGACTTTGTTGCTGCTTGGATACGCCAATCTGTCGCTCAACCGTTACGAAGAAGCCCGGCAATGTTTTCAGCAGGCGCTGAAACTGGGAGCCAGCAGCGCCGCGCGCGCGCACGTCTATCTGGCGGAAATTTACGCGCACGAACAAAAATTCAAGGAAGCGGCGGATTCCATTGCGACTTATCTGAAATTCAACCCCAATGCCGCCGATGCCGCCAATTTGCGAAAGATTGAAGCCGATTGGCGCGAACGCAGCACATCCACTGGCAAAAAGCCCTGACCCGGTTCTGTCTCATTTGATTTCGCGGTAAAGTTTCATCGCCATGATGCATTTGGTTCTGACATTTCTTTTTGCTTTCGCGTTTCTGCCGCAACAACCAACAGAAGATGTTGTCGCGCAATTTCAGCGCGCAGTCACCTTGCAACAAGAGGGCAAACTGGCTGAAGCCGCCGATGAATATCGCGCGCTGCTCAAACGCAAACCCGATTACGTTGAAGCTCAGGCCAATCTGGGCGTCGTGCTGGCGCGACTGGGACGATACGAAGAATCTGTTGCCGCGTACACGGCGGCATTGAAACTCGCGCCGCAGATGACGCCGATTCTGTTCAATCTTGGAATCGCGCATTACCGCGCCGGACAATTCGCCAAAGCCATCGAAAGCTTTGAAAAATTGTTGGAGCAAAAACCCGATCTGGCGCAGGCGCGGCAACTGTACGGGCTTTCGTTGTCGGCGCTGGGACGCGACGAAGAAGCGCTGCGGCAATTGGAACCGACACTGGACGCTACGCAGCCTGATCCGGCGGTTTTGTATGCGGCTGGATTGGCGTATTTGCGGCTGGGAAAATCCGGGTTGCGCGCGACGTTGGAACGGTTGGCGGCGTTCCCCGCCGGATTGCCTGCGCTGCATTTATTGCAAGGTCAGGCGTTTCTGCGCGACCGCGATTACGATCACGCGCTGGAAGAGTTGCAGACCGCCGCCAAACTCAATGCCGACTTGCCGCGATTGCATTTTTCGCTCGGTCTGGCGAATTTCATGCTGGGCAAACACAAAGAGGCCATCGCAGCATTTGAAGTCGAAACCAAACGCAATCCACTGGACACGCCTTCGCTGTATTACCTGGCCGAAGCTTATGAAAAAGATGGCAACCTGACTGAGGCGCGACATTGGGTAGAGGCCGCACTTAAACTCGATTCGCAATTGCCCGAAGCCAACGGCTTGCTCGGCAAAATTCTGTTCAAACAAGGCCAACCGGCAGAAGCGGTCAAATTGCTGGAATTCGCCGCGAAGAAAAAATCCGACGACCACGAATTGCGCTACGCTTTGGCTCGAACTTATCAGCAACTTGGGCGCAAAGAAGATGCTGCCCGCGAATTCGCCGAAGTCCAGCGCCTGAAAGCCGAACAGCTCAAAAAAGACCGCGCCAACACACCCAAGCCCTGATTATTTCTCGGCGATTTTCAGTACTTGATTCACGGCGACTTTTGTCCGCTTTTCCGTCTTTCCGCTCGGCCAGCGAATGCTGATTTCATCCACAACCTTTGCTTCACCCAAGCCGAAATGCAATCGCCAATCGGAATGCGAAATGTAACTGTCGCCCGCGCGAACTTCGTCTATCTGCGTCAAACTGCCAGCTTTCACTTCGACGCGCGCGCCAACGGCGTTGCGGTTGGATTTCGTACCGGTCAATTTCAGGCTGATCCAGTTGCCGGATTTCGATCCGGTTTCATTGCGCAACAGCACAGGCGCGCCGTCCAGTTCGTTGACGATCACATCCACGTCGCCGTCTTCGTCGTAATCGCCGAATGCTGCGCCGCGCGAAGCTCTGCGAATCATCAACGCTTCGCCGACCTCGTTCGACAAGTCGGCAAAGGTTCCGTTGCCCAAATTTCGGTAAAACAATTTTCGTTGAGGATATTGCCCGCCGGAAAACGCGCCTTCGATTTGCGGGTAAACATGCCCATTGACCGCCAGCAAATCCGGCCAACCGTCGTGGTCGGCATCGAAAAACTTCACGCCCCAACCAACCAGAGGCAAGGCCGGTTCAGCAGTTTTGGTCGCGCGCGTCACATCGCTGAATGTTCCATCGGCGTTTTTGCGATAAATGGTGTTGTACTGTTCGGCAAAGTTAGTGACGATCAAATCCAGCTTTCCATCGCGGTCATAATCGGCAACGGAAATTCCCATCGAACCTTGCTCGACGCCGTTTTCATCCACGGCCACACCGAGCATCAATCCCATTTCGGTGAATGTTCCGTCGTGATTGTTGCGATAGGCGTAATTCGGCGTCGCATCGTTGGCGACGAAAATATCCGGCCAGCCGTCGTCATCGAAATCCGTCCAGACCACGCCCAATCCGTAATGCCCCTCGGCGTCTTCGACCTTGGCTTGTTTGCTGACATCTGTGAACGTACCGTCGCCGTTGTTGCGATAAAGCGTATCGCCTGCGCCGGGCAAACCGCGCGGCCCGCATTGGACTTCGACATTGCGATAGCGGCAGGTTTCGCCTTTGCCAAATTGCGGCAATTTGTCGAGCGAAAATTCGACGTAATTGGCGACGAACAAATCAAGGTCACCATCGCGGTCATAATCGCCCCACGCCGCGCCAGTGGAAAAGCGCGTGTCGCCGACGCCCGCTTTGGCGGTGACGTCTTCAAATTTGCCGCCGGAGTTTCGATAGAGTTTGTTTGCGCCAAAACAGGTGATGTACAGATCATCGTCGCCGTCGTTATCGAAATCAGCGACGGAAACGCCCATCGCCCAGCCCGGATCGGCCAGACCGACTTTGGCCGCGACCTCTTCAAATTTGCCGTTGCCCAGATTTCGATACAGCGCCGCCGCCGGACGAGGCTTTTTGGCCAATGCGGCTTCGACCGAATACGAATTGAGCAGGTAAATGTCCAATCGCCCATCGCCGTCAAAATCAAACACAGCCACGCCACCGCCCATGCTTTCGACGATGTATTTCTTTTCCTTTGCGGAATCGTGAACGAAGTTGATACCGGCTGCTTTCGTCACATCGGCGAATTTGATTGAAGATGAGGTTTTCTGGATTGAAGCGCCAACGATCAGCGCCATCGAAAAGCAGATAATTGCGGTGTTGAACAATCGCACGTTTTTTTTCTCCGCATAACAAAAAAGGCGAAGAGGCGATTGATCGCCCCTTCACCTTTTCATTGAATCCCACGTTCACGTCATCAAGCCGTGGCCGGATTGCCGCCTGTGATCGGCGGCAGAATCGGTTTCAGCACAGGTTCCTTGTCGGCGGGTTTGTCGGATTCCGGTCGCGGGCGCGGCGTCGGCTCGTCGTCGTCAAGCGGCAAACCAGCCACCACGCGACGAATCTGCACAGCATCCAGCGTTTCGCGGGTCAGCAATTCCTGCGCCAACCGTTCCATCGCGTCGCGGTTGTCCAGAATGATCTGCCGAGCGCGCTCGTATTGATCAAAGATAATTCGTTTGACCTCCTGATCAATTTTGACGGCGGTGTCTTCGCTGTAATCCTGATGCTGGGCGATTTCGCGTCCGAGAAAGATTTGCTCTTCCTTTTTGCCGAACGTCAGCGGCCCCAGGTTGGACATGCCGAATTCGCACACCATGCGGCGAGCCATTTCAGTCGCGCGTTCGATGTCGTTGGATGCGCCGGTCGTGATTTTGCCGAGGAAGATGTCTTCGGCCAATCGCCCGCCCATCAAAATTGCAATCGAACCTTCGATGTAATCCAGGCTGTGCGTATAGCGGTCGCCTTCGGGCAATTGTTGAGTCAACCCCAACGCCATTCCGCGCGGAATGATCGTGACCTTGTGAACCGGATCGGCGTTCGGCACTTTCAGACCGACAATGGTGTGACCGGCTTCGTGATACGCGGTGGTTTTCTTTTCTTCTTCGGACATGACCGCGGATTTGCGTTCCGAACCCATCAGGACTTTGTCTTTCGCCCATTCAAAATCCAGCATCGCCACCATTTTCTTGTTGTAGCGAGCGGCGTTCAGCGCGGCTTCGTTGACCAGATTGGCCAGATCGGCTCCGGTGAAACCCGGCGTTCCACGCGCGATGACCGAAATGTCAACGTCTTCGCCGAGCGGAATTTTGCGCGTGTGAACGGACAATATGCCTTCGCGGCCTTTCACGTCAGGACGATTGACGATGACGCGACGGTCGAAACGTCCTGGGCGCAACAACGCCGGATCGAGCACGTCCGGACGGTTGGTCGAAGCGACCAGAATCACGCCGTCGTTCGATTCAAAGCCGTCCATCTCCACCAGCAACTGGTTGAGCGTTTGTTCGCGCTCGTCGTGACCGCCACCCAAACCGGCCCCGCGATGACGACCGACCGCGTCAATTTCATCAATGAAGATGATGCACGGCGCATTCTTTTTGCCTTGTTCAAAGAGGTCTCGCACGCGGCTGGCTCCGACGCCGACGAACATTTCGACGAAATCCGAACCCGAAATCGAGAAGAACGGCACGTTGGCTTCGCCGGCAATGGCGCGCGCCAACAAGGTTTTGCCCGTTCCCGGAGGCCCCATCATCAACACGCCTTTGGGAATGCGTCCGCCGAGTTTCTGGAATTTTTGCGGCTCTTTGAGGAATTCGATGATCTCTTGAAGCTCTTCTTTGGCTTCATCCACGCCCGCCACGTCTTTGAACGTAACTCGTTTTTGCTGGTTGGAAAGCAGTTTGGCTCGGCTCTTGCCGAAACTCAGGGCTTTGTTGCCGCCCGATTGCATTTGCCGGAGCATGAAAATCCAGAGCGCGATAATCAGCACGAACGGCGCATAAAAAATCAGCGCCTGCATCCACATTCCGCTGGCGCTGGAATTTTTGTATTCGACACGAACTCCGTGAGTGCGCATCGCTTCGGCAATGGTGTCGGCGCTTTTTTCGCCGCCGATTTCCGTCGTGAAATTGCGTTGATCGGTCAGTTTGCCAATGACCTTTTCTTTTTCGATTTGAGCGGATGTGACCTGTTTGGTTTCAACCTTTTCCATCAGTTCGTTATACGCCAATGGCAGCGGCTGGTTGACGCTGGGATTGTTGAAAAACCGATAAAGCAGAACGGCTCCGCCGATAATCACCACCCAAAAAATTACTTGTCTTACTGTCGAGTTCAAAATCAGTTACCTCCGTTGAAATCCTGGCAGGCATTCTAGCTTATCGCGGCGAATTTCGCTCGCCATTTTGCCCGCAAATGCGCAACAAAGTTTTAGACGCCCCACTCATCTGCAAGGTTTCGACTTTGTGTACGGCTGCAATTTCCAAAACTGTTTCAATCCGCGCTGTCTTCGACGGCGTTTTCCGCATAATCCGCTCTGGTTTCAGCCTGCGCAAGTTCCAGAACGCCGGATTTGCGTCGGACTTGCCATCCTCCAGGCAATTCAATGATACGCCCGCTTTTTCCGGCGACGATCAATCGCTCGATTGCAGCCAGATGAACCGCTTCGATGCGTTGCAAACCGCCGCGAACTTCCTTGATCCACATTCGCAACAAACGGCGACGAATTGCCACGTGCAACATCATCAACCGTTTGATGCTCAGCCCTTTGCCTTGCCGGGTTTCAGCCAGCGCTTCGGTCGTTGTTGATTGCAAAAAACCTTCGTCGTCAGCCAGCAAATTCGCCAACCGAGCCAGCGTTTGAGCCACACGCGGATTGAAACTTTTGAGCAATGGCAACAGTTCTTGCCGGATGCGATTGCGTGTAAAGAACGTCGAATCGTTGGAACTGTCGTGGCGAAATTCCAATTGATACTGATCGCAATGTGCTGCCACTTCTTCACGCGTGACGGCCAGCAAAGGGCGAATCAGCGTGACGTATTGGCATAGCGGCCTGACCGGTTGAATGCCCGCCAGACCTTCCGCGCCAGCGCCGCGCAACAATCGCATCAGCACGGTTTCGGCTTGATCGTCCAGCGTGTGAGCCGTGCAAACAAACGTTGCGCCGACTTTCTCAGCCGTTCGCGCCAGAAATTCATAACGCAGCCGCCGCGCTACCGCTTCCAGATTTTGTTTTTCCTGAAGCGCAATTTCAGCGACAGCAATCTGTTCCGTCAGACAATCCAATTCAAGCTCGGTGGCCAGACTGCGCACAAATGCTTCGTCACCATCGGATTCTTCACCGCGAAGCCTGTGATTCAAATGGGCGACCACCAGTTTGACCGCCAATTTGCCTTGCTGGCGCAGTCGAACCAGCGCGTCCAGCAACGCCACCGAATCCATTCCGCCGGAAACGGCCACAACAAGCGAACCGTTTTCGCCAATGCCCAATCGCCGAATTGCCGGTTTCAATTTTTGCTCAAGCTTCGTCACTTCTTTGCAGTTCCATCGTCAAAAGGTAAATTCTCCGCCGAAAGAAATCGCCTTCACTTTGAAACGCGGGCAGGAATTTTTCAAACCTTACGACCGGAGAACAGAAATGGACGTGTGGAAACCAGGCGGCAATTTGTTGTTGATTGTTGCGGCAAGTTTGTCGCTGTTGGCGGGCCGATGCTCAAAAGACCCTGAATCGGTTCGCGTCGCCGCAATGCAGGAAACCGTCAGCGGTTTGGCAAAATGCAAACAGGCCAGCGACGGAGACGGAGTGCCTCAACTTGCAATCGTATCCGTCACCAATGCTCCAAACGAAACCGCCGTGCGCGTGGTGATTTATGCAACCGATTCGCCGGTCGAATTTCAGCTTCCCGCTTACAGATTGAGCGCCGGACGATGGTTGATAGGCGAAAAAGACCGTGCGTTTTTGCTCGACGAAAAATGCCGCGAATACCGATTGCGAGACAGACGCTCGGTCAATGGAAAGGATTTTCCGCCGGATGGCATTGTCCGGCTCAATCCCGGCCAATCGTTTGAAACGATTTTCAGCTTTCACCGGGTAAAAGAAGAAGTGCGAATAGGGATGCTGGTTTACGCAGGAAAAAGCCTGCCGTTTATCATCAGCCAGCCACAGCCGTCACAAGAAAAATAAGAATCAACCCAAAATGACTTCAGGCCGCTTCTGCCCGACCGACGCGGTGCGCCCCGTCTTCCTGTTCGCTGGATTTGGAATAAAACACGGCATCGCAGTTTCGGCAGATGAACGGTTTGTGATCGCTGAATGCCAGAAAGGCACGTTCCAGGAAATTTCTCCGACGCCGTTTGACGTTGCGCGATTGGCATTCCGGGCAAGCCAGCGAAGTTTGATGAATTGCTTGCGGCAATTCATCCGGCTGCTCCTGTGCTCTTTGCGCGTGCAGTTTGGTGATTTCCGTTCGCAATCCCTGTCGCGCAGGAGCCAGGCGGTCAACCTTAACTTTGACGGCAGGTTCCGCAGAAGCCTTCACTGCCGCTGCAACTGGCGCGGGTCGTGATTCCGGTTGTAGTGTTTGAACCGGTTTCGCAGAAACGGGCAAAGCCAGCTTCACCCCTTGCGGTTCGGCAACAGGCAAAGACGGTTTCAACTGCTCCAGATCAACCGCAGGAGCAACCGGATACACGTCCGCTTTGGCAAATTGTTTGGGTCGTCTGGTTTTCGGCGGAAATGGTGAAAAGGCTTGAAACGGAAAATTGCAGTTGTCACACAACAAAGCTCTGATGCCGACGATGCGCAGAAAAAACATCGAGGGTTTATACCCATTACGTATTCTGGAACTTCCACAAGACGGACAGACTAACATTGAAATTCTCCTTACCTGATAACTTTTGCGTTTGCGGGGCCGGCAAGTGGATCGAAGATCAATTACTCAAACGTGGTTCAAAATTGCGGGAACGAGATGCGGAGAAACCTCCAACGGCGAAGCCGTAATTTAACACTTCGTCGCCGAATGCGAAAAGGAAAATTTTGGCGCGGCGATTTGACAGCAAACCAATTTCCCAAATTCCGAAAATCTTTTCCCGCGACTTGCCTGTCCTGGAAAGCTCGGCTACACTCCGCGCCTTTGTTTGCAGCCGTTCGCGCAAGAAACTCAGCGACCTGATGTTCTGTCGCCGAATCGGATCATCAAGCAAAGATTCATAACCCTTATTCTTTTTCATTTTTTCCAGGAGATTGAATGTTTTTAGTTCGCACCTTTCTTTTCATTTGTTGTTTGACATTGACGGCTTTGGCTCAGGGCAAAGTCGCTGACGGCGGGTATGCACCCGTTGAGTTGAAAAATATCGCCGGTCGAGCTTCGGAACTCGAAGGCCGCCGCGTGGTTGTCACCGCAGAAATCGTATCGGTCAATGCGGATTTCCGTTCGATGAATGTGTTCGACCAGACCAGCAAGGCTTTTGTCGCCGTTTCGCTGGAACAGTTGTCCAAATCGCAACGACAGGCGCTGATTCATGAACCAGTGCTTCGCGTTTCGGTGTTTGGCCGGATCGAAATCAAAAACAATCGGGTCGTCATCAAAGCCGATCAGGTCATGCCGTTGGCAACCAATCTGGTCGCCAGCAAATAGCCGAAAACCGGTCGTCCGAATACAAACGCAGCAAACAGGACAAACTGTTGGCTGCGTTTTTTCATTTTGCGCCCACGAACAATCAGCCGAAACCAGTTGGCAAGCTCGAACGTTTTTACTTACGCAGTCGGCGATTGCTTGTGACAACAAGACACAGACGCTTAAACTGCCAATCCTGATCGTCATCAACATTCAGTAACAAATTCAAACTTCAAATACGAAGCTTTGGCGGCTCGTGGCTGCCAATAACCCTTCGGAGGAAAACCTTATGTACAAGCTTGCCACCAAGCATAGTTTCAAATGGGCCATGGCATCAGTCATCGCACTTCTGTTGATCTGCCAGGTTGTCTTGACGCCGGTCGGCGCGCAAATGGCTCCAGCCGAAAAAGTAGACCTGGAAATGATGAAGAAAATTCGCGCGGAAGGTCTGGAACGTTCCCAGGTGATGGATACGCTGAGTTGGTTGACCGACGTCAACGGCCATCGGCTGACCGGTTCGCCCGGCATGAAAGCCGCCAACGAATGGGCAAAAAAACGTATGGCCGAATACGGCCTGGTCAACGCCAACGTCGAAGAGTGGGGCAAATTCGGTCGCGGCTGGTCGTTCGACAAAGTCTCGATTCACGTCCTTGAACCGACGCCGTATCCGGTGATTGGTTACCCCAAGGCCTGGACGCCGGGAACCAACGGCCCGGTCGTCGCCGAAGCCATCTTTCCCGAAATCAACAGTGAAGCCGATTTTGAAAAATACAAAGGCAAGCTGAAAGGAGCGATTGTGCTGGCTTCGCCGTTGCGCCCTGTTCTGGCCCAGTTCAAAGCTCCGGCGGTTCGGTTCACCGACGAAGAATTGCTCAGAATGGCCAACGATCAGCCTGAACCACGCGGCGGCGGAAATTTCACAGACGAACAACGCCAGCAGATGTTGCAGGCGCAGCGTATGGCCACACAAAAAACGGCCTTCTTCAAATCCGAAGGCGTCGCCGTGGTGTTGGACATTGACCGCGTCGGCGACAACGTTCACGGCGGAACGGTGTTCGTGCAAGGCGGCGGCCCGCGCGACAAAGACGCTCCGCAATCGTTGCCGTCCGTCACGCTGGCCATAGAACATTACGGACGCATTGTCCGCACGCTTCAAAAAGGCGTGAAGGTCAAAATGGAAATTGACGTGAAAGCGCAATTCCACGACGACGATCTGATGGCCTACAACACCGTCGCCGAAATTCCCGGCACGGACAAAAAAGACGAGATTGTCATGTTGGGCGGCCACCTGGATTCCTGGCACGGCGGAACCGGAGCCACCGATAACGCTTCTGGCTGCGCTGTGGCCATCGAAGCCGTTCGCATTCTGAAAGCTCTCGGCGTGCAACCGCGCCGGACGATACGCGTCGCATTGTGGAGCGGCGAAGAACAAGGACTGCTCGGTTCGCGCGCGTATGTCGCCAAACACTTCGGTGCTCGCCAAGCCGCGCAAGGCCAACCCGCAGCCGCGGGCGGCGGCAGGCCGGGTGGCGGAGGAGGAGGTTTCGGCGGTCCTCAAGGCCCATTGGCGACCAAACCGGATTACGACAAGTTTTCGGTGTATTTCAATCTGGACAACGGCACAGGAAAAATTCGCGGCGTGTATCTGCAAGGCAACGAAGCCGCGCGTTCGGTGTTTCGCACCTGGCTGGCTCCGTTCGCCGACCTGGGAGCTTCGACCATCACGATTCGCAACACGAGCGGAACCGATCACCTGGCGTTCGACGCCATTGGCTTGCCGGGGTTCCAGTTCATTCAGGATGAAGTCGAATACGATTCTCGCACGCACCATTCCAACATGGACGTTTACGAACGTTTGCAAGCGGACGATATGAAACAGGCTGCGACGATTATGGCTGCGTTTGTATACAACGCCGCTATGCGCGACGAAAAATTCCCGCGCAAACCCGCGCCGGGAAGCCAGCAAGCCGGACGATAAAACTTCCCGGTCAAAGTGAAACGAGCTGCCAGCTTGTTTCACTTTGACCGGTTTTATCTCGCCACTATTTCGCGGCCTTCAGTTTGATTTTCGAGACATTGAAGTTGTTAAGAGAAGAAGAGGCGGGATTAAAAGTCAGTGAGTCTGCGCCAAACTTACAAACTTTTCTTCAAATTCAAAGCTTGCGGCTCTTTACCATCGAATTCACCTTATCGCACTCAGCCTGGGTTGCCAAACGCTCTTGTGAATGTTTTACAAACCAGATTCCCGTTATGGTCAGATTCCTGGCACTGGCCAAACCTTGCGCTTCGACAATGTTTTCAGCATAAGTGCCCTGTTCTCGATAAATTCGCAAACTGTCGGTTCCGAATCCACAAGCTGGGCCGAGAAGACGAAACTTCGAATCTTCGGTCTTATACTCGTAAGGTTGCTCGCCGGCAGCCAGCCGTTCCAGGGCGTCAACAATATCCACGAGAATAACGAGCACTTCATTTCCTCTCTGACTTTTTTATCCAAGCAGCGATTCTGAAAGTAACGGCTTGGGAGCGTCTGCGATGGGGGCGTTCGAGTTTTCACGCTTCAGCAAAATGATTGCGTGCTCGCAATTCGCTCGATTGAGGTAACCTTCAGCCGAAACAGCCAGAATTTTTCCGCTGTTCGACTGAAACCGCCACCGGTAATCGCCAGAGTTATCTTGATAGATTTCGAATTTGGCCATCTTTGCTCCTTGAGGCCAATGGATCGCCACAAGCTTAAAGTTCGTTTCGCACTCTGAGCGCGAGGTTTACCTTTTCTTCGACCACAGCCTTTGTCTCGCCCAGCACTTCGGAAATTTCGCAAACCAAAAGTCGCTTTGCCTTTTCCAGCAAACTGCTTTCACGGGTAGAGAGCAATTTGCTCTTGTTCAAAGTTGTCAGCGATTCGACAACATCTGCCAGATCAAATGCCGATCCGGACGCCAGCAATTTCAAATTGTCTTTTGTGCGCTGTTTCCAATCTTTGGCCACCTGACTATCCTTCGCTAATTGGCCTAGCAGTCTTGGGATTTCAGACTTTTTCAGCAGGGGTCGCAAACCCAAGTCTTCGGCTTTTTCCACTGGGACGAACAATTCACCGCCACGGTCATCCAGCAGTGCCAGGCAATAGAAGCTCATGGAATTGCCCGCGACTTCTTTTTTTACAACAGAGTCAATCAGACATGGGCCTTGATTTGGGTAATTCACCTTGCAACCGATGTTGATCATTGCCACTTACTCCTCACTCAATGAAGGTCTGGGGCTTAAGCGAAATTTGGCCCGATGGAAGGAGGGGGATTCAAAAAAATTCTACCGTTGATGAACATGCGAAAACCGATGCCAGCGCCAATACCTATTTGCAATCCAGTCGCCAATAAAATCCAAACGAAATCAGCTTTCTCGGAAGCGTCTGCCGCGCGGCTGCCAATCGCAAGCAAGCAGGAAGAAACGATTACCGCTCCGGTAAACATCGTAAAGAATTTGGTTTTGGGAAAGTTCGCGTCAAAAACTTCTTTGAGTTTTCGCAGATTATCTTGGACAAACATGATTTGCTCCTTGGGAAGGTGAGCTATGCGATTCAGATAGTCTGGATGATCCCAGAGGAGCTGACGAAGAGAGTGAGCCAAGCTCAGTTCAAATTCACCATACGCTCAGCAGATGGCATAGTCAACAAGCAGTCACCACGCGACATTAATACCTTTTTTTTGAAGCAATGCATTGGGGTGCAATCCGTTTATTTACCCAACAACTCTCTCATCATATCCAACCTGCTGCTTTTAACCTGCCAAATGGGTATTGCAATCATTGGGAAAAAGAATGCTGGAAACCGGATCAATCGCCTGCCGTTTGCGTATTTGCCCAAACCGCAGCGAATTATTCGACAGACCTCAAAACCAGAATCACGCTCTGCCAAAACGCAATGAGTTCAATCGAACAACAGGCGAAAATCCCAAATCGCTTGCAACTTATCTGAATCTGGCGCATCCTCCACAGAGTTCACTCCTTCTCTCGTTTCGAACGGTGACGCGTTTCTACCTTTCAATGTACGTAGCAGCGTAATGATTTAGTCCGGGAGTCGGTAAACCACAAACTTTAGAAGCTGCTCGACAGAGCATCCGAAATCAAGCCTTCGCTGCTACCGTACTCCGAAGCCACTTCAATTCGAAGCTTCTCTCAATCCTCCTTGATGAGGAAAGGTATCTATTTTATGTCAATGAAACTTTATGTCGGCAACTTGGCATTTCAAACAACCAACGAAGAATTGCAAGACCTGTTTTCGCAGGTCGGCAGTGTCGAATCAATTTCTCTGGTGACTGATCGTGACACCGGTCGCCCACGCGGTTTCGGTTTCATTGAAATGGGATCGAGAACCGAAGGCGAAGCCGCCATTTCCAAATTCAACGGCTCCGAAATCGGTGGACGCAGTCTGACCGTCAACGAAGCCAAGCCGCGTGAAAACAATGGCGGCGGACGCGGATTCGGCGGGGGGCGGTCGCGCTACTAAACCTTGACCTGAAATGGTCTGATTTTTCGAGCGTGGCGCTCTTGGCCATCGAGTTTTTTGGTCAAGAGCGCCTAGTCTTTCGAATTGGGGAGCGATTCTGACGGAGGCGCGTTCATGACATTGTGCGAGTTTTGCATTCTTCAGCAGTCGGATGGCCGTTGTTCCGATGGTCTTTCGATTCCTAAAAAGATGCGCTGCGTAAGCTTTACTCCGGGCATTGAAAAGTTTTGTGCCACACCGGCGGATTATGCAGGCCAGGAGCAATTGAAACAGATGGCACAGTTTTTTGGCCTTGCCGGAAAAGAACTCAACCGGGTGTTATCGCTGACTGATGCAGATAAAAGACATGAGGCATTAAAGTCATGATGTGGCTGAGACTGGCATTGTTGAGGTTTGGTAACGACCTGACCAGACGGCGCATTGTAAAGTCGCTGACCAGGTCGAACGACCCGCGCGCGCAGGAAGCGTTACTTATGGCTCTGGCCGATCGATCTTATCTGGTCAGGAAAGAAGCGGCTCAGGCGCTCGGCGACATCGGAGATGCCCGGGTTGTCGCGCCGCTGCTTAACCTGATCGAAGAGAGCTTCCATTACGCCATGGCAAGAACTGCGGTTGGCGCTTTGGAACGCGTGCTGGATCGAGCCGCAGACATCGCCATTCCTGAAGATATTCTGGCAGCGGCAATCCTTGGTGATGTGAACGGAATTTACTACGAACACCGGCAAGGTATTGCCTGGTTTTCTAAAACAAGAAGCGGAAGACCCTGGATCATGGACTGTTCCAGAGTCAGGCAATTGGCACACCAAGAAATGCTTCGCCGCGGACTGACAATCTGAAGGCGTCTGTCGTCATACTCTTCTGAGGCTAAATAAAGATCATGGAACAGGAACAACATCAAAACGCTTTGGGTGATCGCGTCGAGCAACTGTGCGTTGTTTGCGGAGAAGAAAAAGGCCACGTTGTGTTATCGGTCGGTAAACGAGGTCAGATCACGCGAGTCAACTGCCCTCAATGTGGCACGAGCGGCAGGTTCAAAAGCATAAAAACAGCGACAAGGAAGCGGGGTCTTTCCGCAGAAAGCGCTCCATACGACTGGACACGCACTTATCGCAAGGGGCAATCCATGCTGCATCCAAAATTCGGCGAGGGCGAGGTCACAGCAGTCATCGAACCCAAAAAGATTGACGTCCTCTTTTCGGATCGTATTCGCCGTCTGATTCATTCGCGCGATCGCTGATCTGTTGCCAAGCGGGTTCGGCTTTGGCCATTTTGCCGATTCCTGTGCTAGCATCCTCCCCAAGTTTGCAAACCATTTAGTTTCCAATTGAAAAGCCGGAGAAAGAGGAACGTATGGCTATCTCGCTACGCCAAGCCGTGCGCGTTGGCGGTTATATTTTCAAACAGAAACTCAAAGGCAATCGGCAATATCCGCTGGTGCTGATGCTGGAACCGCTCTTTCGCTGCAATCTGGCCTGCATCGGATGCGGCAAGATTCAGTATCCGGGCGAGATTCTGAAAAAGAACATGACGCCCGAGCAGGCGTTCAAAGCTGTGGACGAATGCGGCGCACCGGTTGTCACCATTGCGGGCGGCGAACCACTGCTGCATCCCGAAATTGAAATCATCACCAAAGGCATGATCGAACGCAAAAAGTTCGTCTACCTTTGCACGAACGCCATTCTGCTGGAAAAGAATCTGTACCGCTTCGAACCTTCGCCTTATCTGACCTTCAACGTACATCTGGACGGCATGCGTGAACGCCACGATCATTCGGTGGATCGCGAAGGCATTTTCGACATTGCCATCGAAGCCATCAAAAAAACCAAAGCTGCCGGGTTTCGCGTCAACACCAACACAACCGTTTTTGAAGGCGAAACGGCGGAAGGGCTACACGAAATGTTCGACATGCTTTCGGAATTGGGCGTGGACGGGATGACGATTGCGCCGGGTTACGCTTATGAAAAAGCGCCCGACCAGGATCATTTTCTATCGCGGCAAAAAACCAACCAACTGTTTCGCCAGGTGCTGGCTCCGCTTTCGACAAAGCGCGGCAAGAAATGGGTCTTCAATCAATCGCCGTTGTACCTGAAGTTTTTGATGGGCGAGATTGATTACGAATGCACTCCGTGGGGCAGTCCGAATTACAACATCTTTGGCTGGCAAAAACCCTGCTATATGTTCAGCGACGGATACGCGCAGACGTTCCGCGAATACATGGAAACCACTGACTGGGAAAAATACGGGCGCAAAAGCGGCAATCCCAAATGCCAGGATTGCATGATGCACTGCGGACACGAACCGACGGCGGCGATTGACGCGACCAGCAGCCTGAAAAACATGCTGATTTCAATTCGCGGCTTAAGCTGAGACAAACGATCAATAAACATCACCAAACGAAAAGCCGAAAGAGTCTTCAACAACTCTATCGGCTTTTCGTTTGCTTATTGGGCGACTTCGATCTTGATCCACTCAGCTTCAGATTCGTGGTCTTTGACGTATTTGACCTCGACTTTGCTGCCTTTTTTCAAGTCGGCGAAGCTACCTTTGAGGCTGCTCGACCTTAGTTTCGACCGATCCAGCCAGATTCGTGTTTTGTCGGTCAGCTTGATGGTTTTGCTGGCCGAATCCATTTTGACTGTGATCGAGCGATTCGGCTCGTCAACCTGTTCGATCTCTCCCATCCAGGCGGATTTGCCTGACACGCCCGGAGATTTGCCCATCGGGATAAACTGTTCAGTTGTTTGTTGTCCGTAACTAACAGCCCCGCCGCCAAGCCAGAAGGCTGACCAACAAACGGCTGTCACGAAAATTGCCGACAAAATCTTTCGCATTTGTTTTCCTCCTTGTTCAGATCAGTTGTTCTCGCCCACGCTTCAAGGCTTCGATGGCTTCGCGCATCAGCCGTTTTTTGGAAAACCAACTGCCTCGTGCTTTCACCGTCAACCGATTAGCTTCCTGCAAATGAATGACGGCAGCAGGTTGTAATCCCCCGCCTTCCAACACACGGAAGCTGTCGAATGTTTCCCGAATCGCCTGATCCAACAACTGATTCGGATTTCGCCCATCAGGAGAATTTTTGTTCAGAGCGAATTCCAGCAGTTCGATTGATTGTCGAATGTTTTCCAGCGAATTGATCGCTCGCAGAAAAGCAGCAACAGCCACGACCTGCGTCGCATCCAGTTTGATTGCCACACGATTTGGGTCGGCATTAGCCAGAAACTGTCCCGAAGGCGAATTCTTGAATGCATCGCCGTTGTAAAAGGCCACCGCGCCTTCGATGGTTTCGACAGCATTGTTGTGGAAAAACGCGCTCGTGTCGGCGGCTTCAACCAGCGATGGCGTGTTGAATGTTCCGTCGCCGGGTCTGCCAAACCCATCGTCACGCGGAATACTGGGATTGACCAAACGTCCTGGTTGGTCGGGCAAATCTGCAACCCCGGTGTTGAAGTTGAAATTGCCAACCGGAGGACCGCCCAGATTAGCATTTGCTCCGGCGTTGGCATGGCAAATGTTGCATTTGCCCAGCGTGTTATCCAGAAAGATTTCCTGGCCGCGTCGTATGACCTCACCTTTTAACGGCAAGGGCAAGGCCAATTCGGTCTGTCGTCCCAACGAAAGTTGGAAGGCTTCCATTGCGTCCAGCTCCTCTTCGGTCGGGAGCCGAAAATCAACGCCGGCCACTCGGTTTAGCGTTTTGGTGAAATGTTGAATCACCGCTCCGGTAGCAAACGACCGCAACGAACCATCGCCCGGTGCGCCATCGCCTGACCAACCTGTTCGCGGCCCGGCCTGACTGTTGACCGACAAGCGCATGCCCAAGGTATGAGGCACACCGCGCATCGTGAATTTGTTCGGCAAGTCGTCGAATCCGTCCAGGTTTTCCAGAATCAAGCCGAACTTCCGCATCAATTCCGGTTTTTCGAAATTCTCCTTCAGCGCCGGGACGAACTCAGCAACAAACAACGGATCATTCGGCGGCAATTTGGCAATGAATGCCGGATCAATCGTGAAGTTGTTGTTTGCCGGATGGCAAGTGCCGCAAGTGCGGCCATTGCCATTGAAGGTTTCGTTGAAAAAAAGGTATCGGCCACGAGCGATTAACTGGCTTTGGGATTGTGGGGTTTGGGACGAAACCGGATCGCTGACTTCCATTACGACCCAGCCTGCAATAACAATGACAACCAGTGTTATGCCGATTGTCTTTGATCGAAACGAATGCCCTGAATGGGTTTTCATGTGTGAATGGCGCCTCCTGTCGCCGAGTGGCTCAGGCTTTCCACCCCCCGTCCCGACCTTCTTATCAAGCCCAAGCGGTGGTTGATTGGCTGTTATAGTGCCTTGCTGGCGTTAAGCGATTGGGGAAAGCTCGAATTACAGAAAAAGGCCAAGAAAATAAAAAAGCCAATCGCGTAGGCGCATTCTTCGGCAACGCTGCGGCAAAACTTTTTTCAAGCTTTGCCGCAGCGGCTTTGCATTACAACCGGTTCAATTGGTTGCGGCGGCTTGCTGCAACGGTGTGCAGAATTTGTCGAACGCCGCAGTCAACTCGGCAGCGATCTGTTCGGCGCTGCGACCTTCGATCTGGTAACGTTCCATCATGTAAATCAGCTTGCCGTCTTTGAGCAGCCCGATGGAAGGCGACGAAGGCGGATAGCCAGTGAAATAGTTTCGCGCCTGAGCCGTCGCGTCAATGTCGGCTCCGGCAAAGACGGTGATTTTCTTGTCCGGTTGCACTTTGTGTTGCAACGCCTGGGCAATGCCGGGACGCGCTTTTCCGGCGGCGCATCCGCAGACGGAATTGACCACCACAATGACCGTTCCGGTCGTGTTTTTGATCGCCGCGTCTACGGCTTCGACTGTTCTGGTTTCCTCAAACCCTAGCCGGGTCAATTCCTCGCGCATGGGTTTAATCATCAACTCTGAATATGGCATTTCTACAATCTCCTTCTTCGATAAATTTTGTTGGATTGAATTCTGACTTATGTCGGGCGAGATAGTATGCGCCCGCCGAACACGATTCAAGCCAGCCATCAGAACTTCATTTGTCGAGCGGCCAGGTCTTTCATGATTTCTTCTGCGCCGCCGCCGATCATATTGACCTTCACTTCGCGGTAAATGCGCTCGCCCCGCTCGCCCCGCATGTAACCCATCCCACCCAGAATCTGCACGGCTTGATCGGCGCAAAACTGCATCGTCTGAGTCGCCTGATTTTTCAACATGCAGGTTTGCGCGACCAGCAAATTGGGATCGCCAATGCGATGCTGAACCCGCCAGGTCAGGTCTTCCAACGTCGCGCGCGTTGCATCGAGCTTCATCGCCATATCCACCAGCTTGTGGCGAATCACCTGCCGTTCAATCAGTGGCTGGCCAAATGTCTTTCGCTGCCTTGCCCACGCCAGCGCATCTTCAAAACAGACTTTGGCAAAGCCGTAAGCTCCGGCGGACATCCCCAACCGTTCGGAATTGAAATTCCGCATGATGATCTTGAAGCCCTGATTTTCTTCGCCAATCAGATTGCTGACCGGAACTCGGCAATTGTCGAAATACAAATGCGCGGTGTCCGAAGCCCACCAACCCATTTTTTTGAGCGGCGTGCGGATGAACCCCGGCATGTCGCGTTCGATGAGCAGCAGCGAAACTCCGCCAGCGGATTTGTCGTCGGGATTGGTGCGAACGGCAACCGTGAAGTAATCGCCCCGAATGCCGGAAGTGATAAACGTCTTTTCGCCGTTGACGATGTAATGATCTCCGTTGCGAATGGCTGTTGTTTTGATGGCTGCGACATCCGAACCGCCCGAAGGTTCGGTGATGGCCAGCGCCGAAATTTTTTCTCCGGCCAAGACCTGCGGCAAAACACGCGCTTTCATTTCGCGGCTTCCGGCATGCAGAATCGGCGGCGAACCTATCGAATGCGACATCAGCGAAGCCGACACGCCTCCACTGCCCGCGGCAGCCAGTTCCACCGAAGCGATGATCGAATAAAACCCGTCGGCTGGCGTGCCGCCGTATTCTTCGGGGTAATTCAATCCCAACAAACCTATGGCAGCGGCTTTGCGATACAACTCGCGCGGAAACTCTTCGGCCTCATCCCATTCATTGACGAATGGAGCGATTTCGCGCGCGACAAATTCGCGCATCGTCTGGCGAAACTGTTCGTGTTCAGCCGTGTAATAATTTGAATTCGGTTGGATGTTCAACATGGTGCAGGCATCTTAAAACCAGACCGATGTATTCACCAATCCGGCAGAGCCTGCGAACGGCCTGTAATCTACCAGTCCAACACGCAAAAAGCGGCGAGACCTCTTCAGTCTTGCCGCTTTTCGCCATCGAATTCCCTGCTTCAGATTCGCCAGTCGAGCTTACCGTTCCGGCACGTTGGCGCGGAACCGGCCTTGTTCGTCATAAAGCCGCTGGTAAATGCGCGTGTTGCGATAAACGCCTTGCACGTACAATCGGGTTTCGCTCAATGGAATAGCTTCCACCCAATCTTCAATGTCCATTCCCGGACGTTCGCGAAGCCAGCGACGAACGCGCGTTTCGCCACCGTTGTAAGCTGCGGCGACATACTCAAAACGTTTGAAATCGTTTTGCAACTGTTTGAGGTAAGCCACGCCAAGCTGAATGTTCAGCGCTGGATTGAACAGATCATTCGTGGAAATCGCGCCGGCATTGCTCGACCGGGCGACGGCTTTGGCCGTTGACGGCAGCAATTGCATCACGCCCAGAGCATTGGCGCGGCTGCGCGCCGTGTGGTTGAACACGGTTTCCTGCCGAATCAAACCGGCGATTTGATATGGATCGAGATTGTGGCGTCGAGCTTCTTCCTTGATGTTCGACCACCATTTGAGCGGATAAAACACGTCCCACACGTCGCGCGACATTTCTTCGGGCAGCGCCTGACCGTAATCCGGATACGACCGTTTGAGCACGTTGATCGCCGCCACATTTTCGCCCTGCGCGCGGAAGATTTGCGCAATGCGCAAATTGACCAATGGCGAATTCGGCGAAGTCGCCCGCGTGGATTCCAATTCGACATTCGCTTGCTGGTAAAGCGCAATCGCCATCAATTGTTCGGCTTTGCGAATTCGTTCGCGGTCTGTGTCCTTCAACGTTTCCTGCGGCAGATTGATTGGTTGCAATCCTTCGACGGCTCGGCGCAACATCAGATCGGCATCAACGGATCGAGGTCGAATGCCTTCGCGCGTCAATCGTTCGATGCGCCGTTCGGCGTTCAGTCCGAACCATCCCGCGCCGTATCTTTTCAACATTGCCTGGTACAACGTCATCGCGCGCGCTTTGTCGCCTGAACGCTCGGTGTTCACCGCCGCCCAGAAAGCAGCCTTGCCCCGATTGTCCGTGACGGTTCCGTAATTGGCCAGATGTTCGGTCAGCAGCCGCGCAGCGCTGGCATAATCTTTCGCTTCGTGAGCGCGCCAGGCCATCCAGAAATGCGCGTCGTCGGCGTTGGGCGATTGCGGAAACTGGCGAATCAATTGGGTGTAAAACGCCAAAGCCTGATCGCCGCGTTCGCGCTTTTCGTAATAACGGCCAATTGCAAACAGCAAATCGCCAACACGCTCGCTGGACGGCGACGCTTTGCGCAGATCGGCAAGCGTGGTAATCGCCGCCGTGTCCGTTTTCAATGAAAGCTGCGCCAAGCCCAGATGATAAAGCGCTTCTGCCGCCATTTTCGGCGTGCGCGCGCGAACCTTCATCAAGGCGTCTGCGGATTGTTTGAACGAATCGGCTTTGTAATAGCTGATGCCCGCTCGCAACCACGCCTCGTCACTTGCGGCATTCGGAAACTGGCGAACGATTTGTTCGTAAGCCGCTCCGGCCAGAGCGTACAACCGCGCATCGTAAAGTTTGTCAGCGCGACGGCGCAGCATCGAAACATCGCCTGCCGCCGTCGAACCGCCCAGCGCCGCCAACCGGTCGCCGATCTTGTCAGCTTCGGGCGATTGCGGCGCGTCGAAAAAGAGCTTCCGCAACGTCAAGACGGCTTCGTTTGTGCGGCCAAGTTTTTCCAGACAATCGGCGCGAAGCTTCAAGGCAGCCCCGTCGTCTTTTTCCGCCAACAGCTCCACAGTTTCCGCCGCCATTTGATAATCACCGCGTGTCATCGCCAGGTTGGCCGCCTGCAATGTCGCTTCGCGCGCCATCAATGAAGTCGGCTGGCTTTGCGCCAGCATACGAAATTCGCGTTCGGCGTCTTCGGCGCGACCGGCTTGCTGCAAAGCCTGCGCGCGGAAATACGCCGCGTAATCTCCCAATCCGGTCAAACGCTGTATGGATGAATCGCCGAGCAGAGTGATTGCCGTTGCGTAATCTCTGGCCTGCAAACGCAAATACCCGCGCAGCAACCGCGCCAACCCGGCGGATTCGGTTCCGGCCATTGCGCTTTCGACTTTTTGTAATTCAGCTTCGGAATTGGCGGCGACGGCGGAACGCAGTTGTGCGTCGCTGTTACGCGATTGCGCAACGATTTTGTCCGGCGCAATCAGCGCAAACACCATAATCAAAATCTGGATCAGAAATTTGCTGTGGTTTGGCGGGAAAATAACTTTGGGGAAGGCCTTCATGCTTACTCCTTTGAAATGCTTCAGCCAAAGGGGGCTCTTCGACGACTGCTGGATTGATAGATAGAGGGAAAGAAAGAAGGAGGGGTGGAGCAAGATTGAACTTTATTACTCGCGTTCACTCTGGCTCTCTATCGCTCCTTCACTCCGTCCCCTTTTACCAGTTCACTGCACCACAGGCCCTGGACAATTCGGCCCTAACTTGGCGTCATCGCCTTCGGCCAGCGTCTGCACCAGTTCATCGTAAAAGTAATCGAACCGTGTAGCAACAGCAGGTGAAACTCGCTTGTCGTAGACCTTGCGGCTGCGATCAATTTCATCGCGCAGTCTGTCGTACAAATCCAGACTGCGTCGGCCTTCAGTGACCTTGGCGGCATTGTAAAGTTTGATTTCCGAAACCAGCAACCGCGCAAATCGCCGTGCGTCGTTGTGAGCGCGCTGTTCGGTTTCGCTGGCTGCGGTCGGAATCGCCATCACCGGTTGAGCCGGACGCGGAGTTTCGATCACAGGCGATGTAAACACAGGCGGTTCGATGGTCGGCGGCTCGAATTTAGGAGCTTCGGCGGCCACCGGCAACGAATAATCAGGTTGCGCAGGCGAATTGACATACAACGGCGGCGCAGGCGGCGGTGGCGGCACGATTGGTTCCAAACGCGGAGCTTCGAAGGTCGGCTCCGGGGCGACAGGTTCGGTTGATTCCGGCTCAGGCGCTTCTTCGGCGATTTCAATCGCAGGTTGCGTCTTGGCCGAATGCAACGATTCTTCCGGTTCGACCGTGCTGCTCAATTGCGGAGTAAATTCAGGAGGCGGCAATTCTTCCGTAATTCGTTTCGGTTCTGCCAGTTCATTGGCAACCGCAGTTTCAACCACTGGCGCAGAAATTTCTACCGGTGGAGGCGGCGGAGCGACAGGTTCCGGGCTGGGCGGCGCAGCAACCGGTTCCGGGGCCAACGCGGCAGCCACAGCAGGAGCCTGTGCAGCAGTGGCGCTCAATTGCGGAGGCGGTCCACTGGGGCGAACCGGCTCGACACCGCGACGCGATGGCAACAGTTCAATGCCCATGCTCGCCACTCGCACCAGAGTTTCGAGCGCGGCGGCGGCAATGTCGTTTTCCGATTGCGTGCCGGAATCGGCATACAACACCGCAGCCGCTTTTCCGCGAACGACCAGCGGAATCGCCAGCGCGGTTTCTGGCGCGGGCGATCCGTAAAGTCCCAAGACGGCGGAATTTTCTCCGGGCGAGGACGAACGCGCCTTGGCCACGTTGAACGTCGTCAGAGCTTCGCGCAACAAGGTTTGATTCTGCGTCGAAACCGACAACAACCGCACGGTTTCGTCATTCAATCCATTATCAAACCCGGATGCTTTCCAGCCGACGGCTTCGTTGCCCTTGACGACGAAAAAGACAATGCGCGGCGAAAACTGCGACGCGCGACGAACCAGAGTCGCCAAGGTGTCCGATTGCGTGCGCTGAGAATCAATCTCTTCGACGGCGGCTTTCAACCCATCCAGACTCGATGCCTGAGAAGCCGCAGACTGCGAAGCCGAAACAGCCAGCGTCAACGCTTTGCGGCTGGCGTCCAGTTGTTCGCGCAAATCTTCGATCTGACTTTCCGCTTCGCGGCGAGCGATGGCGGCAGCTTCCGCGCAAGCCGTTTCCAAGCGTTTCTGAAACTCGGCTTCGTTGGTTTCCCTATAGGCGGTTTCCCATTCGGCGCGAGCATCGGCAAGACGTTGTTCAACTCCTTGTTCGGCTTTGGCGGTCGCGTCGGTGAACAACTGGCGAACATAATCCAACAAACCCGAAGATTCTTCCGGCGTGACAACCGGCTGGGTCTGTTCGGACAGTTTGGAACCAAGTTCGGCGATGGTTGTTTGTAAACGTTCGATTTCGGCTTTGAGCGCGCCAACGCGGTGGTTGACGAATTCATTTGCGCGCGCCTGAAGCTGGGCTTCCCAGCTTGATGTATCTGGTTGATTTGATGAATTGATCTTCTCTTCGGACACTGTTCTACCTCCGCTAAACAACGGGCAATGTTCCGGCTTGCAGCGCTTCGCTGCGGAATGTTTGGGTGATGAATTTATCAGCCTTGGGGAGGACTGACCACTTCACGTGAATTGCTTTGCAGCTTTCGCTCAAGGCCATAAGTTTTGAGTTCGGACGGGAAATCCTGACACCGCCGTCTATCTTGTAGTTATGCTTATGAAGGGGCAATGATCTTTAGCGAGGCCTGTGCTATCTGCTTCAAAGGCGGCTAATTATCTTTTCTCATCTTTGCCTTGTCAATTTATCATTTCTGGATTCTTGCATTTGCAAGAAAAACTTGGCGGCAATAAACCCCAAAGTTTTGCCAAACGAAGGCGCTTTGACTACAATCCGCGCGTCGTTGCCGGTCAATGACACCGCACTCAGGGCGCTCAATCGCACCTCAAACTAAATTCAATCGTGAAATCGTTTTGAAACGAAGCTTCAACGCTTTGCCAACACCATCGCAAGGGGAGATTATGAACAAGCAAGATCTCGTATCACGCAGGACTATCGTCAAAGGCGCGGCTGTGACCGCTGCCGCCTCTACATTCACCATCGTCAAAGCGGAATCCGTTCGTGGTTCGGCGGCCAATTCAATGGTTGAAGTCGGGTTCATCGGCTGCGGCGGACAAGGAACCCGCGACGCACAACTTCTGGAACAGACCAAGGAAGCCAAGATCGTTGCCGTCGCCGATTATTTCAAAACCCAGACTGATAAAGCCGCCACGCGCTTCAACGTGGATGCCAAACGTGCGCACGTCGGCATTGATGCTTACAAAGAAGTCATCGGTTCGAACGTGGACGCCGTGTTGCTCGTCACCCCTCCGGGATTCCGTCCCGAACATTTCAAAGCCGCCGTCGCCGCCAAAAAACACATCTTCGCCGAAAAACCGCTGGCTGTGGACGTTCCCGGTTGCCACACTGTGATGGAAGCGGGCGAAAAAGCCAAAAAGCTGAACCTGAGCGTCGTCGTCGGGTTGCAGCGACACTATTCCAAAGCTTATCGCGCAGCCAAAAAACTGTTTGATGAAGGCGCCATGGGACAAGCCGTGATGGCGCATTCGGCCTGGGATCAAGCCAAAATCTGGGGCGAACGTCGCGGCAAACGCGCCGATTGGAAATCGCAACTGGATTTCGAAATTCAGTACTGGTACTTCTTCAAATGGCTGTCGGGCGATCACATCGTCGAACAGAACATTCACAACATTGACGTCATCAACTGGTTTTTGAACAAGACGCCAGTGCGCGCAGCAGGCATCAGCGCAGTCTTCGACAAACGCGACGGACTCGGTGACATTCACGATCATTTCGCCGTCAATTACGAATACGACAACGGAGTTCTGCTGACCAACACCTGCGTCCAAGTGGACGGCGTGCGCGGCGATGTATCGGAAACCATTCGCGGCACCAAAGGCGTGTTCACCACGACAGCAGGCAGAGGCGGCACGGGCGGCGTTCGCATCGAAGCCGTTCCGACGCGCAAAGAGCCGAATCCCGCGCCGATTTACAAATATGAAGGCGGCGACGACAAACATTACGACCAGGAAGCCGCGACTTTTGTCGCCAGCGTTTTGGGCAAAGGCGAAGGCGAAGACAAATATCGCAACGACACCAAGTACGGCGTCGAAAGCACTTTCATGGCCATCCTCGGACGCGAATCGGCGTATCGCAAAACCACGCTGACCTGGAACGAGCTGTGGAACGAAACCAAAAAGCTCGGCTTCAAACCTGAACCGAAGGCGGATTAGTCCGAGTTTTGTTTCAACTTCAAACGGCCTGGCTTCGCAAAACGATGACCAGGCCGTTGCTTTTGCCTACGGACTGGAAACGGAGTACCTTCCGAATCGGAAAGAGAGGTTGTTATGACTCCACAAATGGTTACGGTCGAAGTAGATCAAAACACAGCCTTGACGCTGGAACGGCTGAAAGAGAAAGCTGCTTTGCAAGGCGTGACGGTTGATTCGTTGATCCGCCCGCTGGTTGAAAATGGCAGCCACCTGAAAGAGGAAAGGCCGCTTTATGAAACCGCTACGCCGGAGGAATTGGCCCAGGCTTACCTGGATTGGGCGAACAGTCACAGCGCAGACACTCCCGGCCTGACAATTGACGATGTCAGACGAGAAAGCATCTACGAGGATCGTTAGCGATGACCTTTCTCGTTGATTCGAACATTTTGGTCTTCAGCGCCAACCTGGCTTCCAACAAACCCGACTTCAAACGATTCTCAAGCATCACCGCCATCGAATCCAAAAACGTATAACCATGAAAATTCTGACCGCCCAACAAATGCGAGAGCTTGACCGGCTGACTGTCGAACGCTGCGGCATTCCGTATGCGACGCTGATGGAAACGGCGGGCAGCCGCGTGGTTGAAGCAATCATTGAAAATTACGGCTCGGTCGAAAACAAATCATTCGCAGTTTTCTGCGGCAAGGGAAATAATGGTGGAGACGGAGCCGTCATTGCTCGGCTTCTTTTTTTGCGCGGGGCAACGGTCAGAGTTTTTTTGTTTGGAAAAGTCGAAGACACAAAAGGTGAGGCGAGAGCAAATTTTGAAGCCGTGAAGTTATTTGGTGAACCAATAGTCGGCTTTGGAAGTGGCAAACTCTTTTTCGAGGAGATTACAACAGAAGAAAAAGCTTGGTTTACTTACACACCGAATTTTTTCATTGATGCGTTATTGGGTACAGGTCTGACCAGACAAGCAGAAGGGTTATACGCTCAAGCCATCAGAACTCTGAACAGGAATGTCGAAGATGACTCTCGATTTGCGGCAGTCATCGCTGTGGACATTCCTTCAGGAATTTCGTCGGACAGCGGCGATTCTGCCAATTTGCACGTCCACGCAGATTTAACTGTTTCCTTCACGGCGCCGAAGCTTGGCAACGTACTTTCGCCAGTTTGCGAATCGAACGGAAAACTTGTGGTTGCGCCTATCGGAACGCCGGGCTGGTTGATTCACGAAATTGGTTCGCAGCTTGAACTTGTCGAAGAACTGGAAATTAAAAGGTGGCTCAACAATTCGCGCCGAACATCTTACGCTCACAAAAACTCTGTCGGTGATGTGTTGTTGATTGCTGGCTCGCGCGGAAAGACCGGCGCAGCAGCGCTTTCTGCTGAAAGCGTGTTGCGCGCCGGAGCCGGGTTGGTAACAGTGGCGACGGCAAAATCGGCTCTGAGTTTGTTGGTCACGCAAGCCAATCCCGAAGTGATGACCGAAGCGTTGGCGGAAACCTTTGACGGCGCGATTGCTCAGGAAGCCACCGGCCACGCCTTGCAGCTTGCAGAAAAGAAAACGGTCATCGCCATTGGGCCGGGGCTTTCTTCCAACGAAGAAAGCTCGAGAGCCTTTGTCCGCGAATTGGTCGAACGGCGAACGGCTCCGATGGTCATTGATGCCGATGGATTGAACGCGCTGGCTCCGTGGCCAGAGGAACTGAAAGGCTCGGACGAATTGCCGATCATCGTCACACCGCATCCGGGCGAAATGGCGCGGCTGATTGGCAAGACGAATGCTGACGTGCAAACCGACCGCATCGGCGTCGCGCGTGAATTCGCCACCCAACATCACCTCATCACTGTCCTGAAAGGCAGTCGAAGTTTGATCGCCGCTCCTGACGGAAATGTTTATGTGAACCCAACCGGCAACGCCGGAATGGCGACTGCGGGTTCGGGCGATGTGCTGACCGGATTGATCGCAGGTTTGCTGGCTCAATCGCCGCCAGATTGGCTTGGGCGAAAAGATGCGCTCGGCGCAACCATCGCCGGAGTTTATCTGCACGGATTGGCCGGAGACCTGGCCGCCGGTAAGTTGGGGATGCGTTCGATGATAGCTTCAGACATCATCGCCAATTTGAGCGAAGCGATTCTGCAAATCGGCGGCGACGCAGAGCGAGGAGAAATCAAAAGGCAAATATCAAAAATGTAAAAGCAAAAAGGCGGAACTTGCTTCTTCACTTTTGCTTTTTGATATTTGCCTTTTGCCTTTTGATTTTGATGCTGACAAAAACGTTCCTGACAAAATCTGCCGAAGAAACCTTTGAACTGGCCTATAGCATCGGCGAAGCAATCACCGAGCCGACGGTCTTTTTGCTCGAAGGCGATTTGGGCGCGGGCAAAACGGTTTTTGCCAAAGGTATCGCCGCTGGACTCGACATTGATCCGGCGGAGGTCAACAGCCCGACGTTCACCCTGGTCAACGAACACGAAGGGCGAATGCGGCTTTATCATCTTGACCTGTACCGCATTGAAGGTGGTGCTGACGAATTGCGCGAGCTTGGATTGGAAGAAATGCTCAACGAACCAAACGCCGTCGTGCTGATCGAATGGCCGGAGCGGTTGGGCACGTTTGGCATTCCGGGCGCGGTGCAGGTCACCATCCACGATCTTGGCGGCGACGAAAGACGGCTGCGGCTTTGGTATACTGGCTGACGAAAATCACACTTCAAATTCAGGAAACTCCATGAGCGATTCCAATTCGGCAATTGAGACCCAGACGAGATCGCAGATTGCGGCCTCGCTGCGGCTGAACGAAGCCATGTTGGCGGGCATTCTGGCATCGGCGATGGACGCAATCATCACCGTGGACGAAAACCAGCAGGTGGTGTTGTTCAACGCGGCGGCGGAAAAGATGTTTCGACGTTCGGCATCCGATGCGCTGGGAAAAGGATTGGATCGTTTGATCCCGGAAAGATATCGTACCGCGCATCAGAACCACGTTCACACATTCAGCGAAACCAAAACGACCCAACGTTCGATGGGAAGACTGCAACCACTTTATGGATTACGTGGCAATGGCGAGGAGTTTCCAATCGAAGCCACTATTTCCCAGGTCGAAGCCGATGGCCATAAATTATTTACGGTCATCATCCGCGACCTGACTGAGAAAAAACGGCTGGAATCTCAATTCTTGCGCGCCCAGCGTATGGAAAGCATAGGCGCGTTGGCGGGCGGCATCGCTCACGACTTGAACAATGTGTTGTCGCCGATTTTGACGGCGGTCGAATTGCTGCAAATGCGCTTCACCGACGAAAGCAGCCAGCGGTTGCTGAACATACTGCACACCAACGCCATTCGGGGCAGCGAGATGATTCGTCAGGTGCTGTCGTTCGCGCGCGGCGTCGAAGGCGAATACGCCACGTTGCAACCGGCCCATCTGATCAAGGAAATCGTCAAAATCCTGGCCGACACCTTGCCCAAAAACATCGAAATCACATTTTCCATTGCAACGAATTTGTGGAGCGTCAAAGGCGACGCGACGCAGCTTCACCAGGTGTTGATGAATTTGTGCGTAAACGCGCGCGACGCCATGCCCAACGGCGGCAAATTGCGCATAGAAGTCGAAAACGTGGACATTGACGAACATTACGCTCGCATGAATGTCGAAGCTCGTCCCGGCAGATACATACGCATTTCCGTGATTGACACCGGCGTAGGCATTCCCGACAAAAACCAGATCAAAATCTTCGATCCGTTTTTCACGACCAAAGAACCGGGACAAGGCACAGGGCTTGGGCTTTCGACCGTTGCCGGAATCCTTCGCAGCCACGGCGGTTTCGTCAACGTGTACAGCGAACTTGGCAAAGGCGCTCAGTTCAAGGTCTATGTTCCGGCGATTGATTCCGGCCAGACGCAACAGGTTCAACCCGTGCGGCGCGATCTGCCCATCGGCAATGGCGAACTGATTCTGGTGGTGGACGACGAATTGGCAGTGCGGGAAATTGCCAAAGAAACCTTGCAGGCATTTGGGTATCGTGCGGTCACGGCCAGCGACGGCACGGAAGCGCTGGCTATTTTTGCTTCGCGCAAAGAAGAAATCCGCTGCATCATCACTGACATGCTGATGCCGTACATGGACGGCCCGGCGACAATCCGCGCCATTCGCAAGCTCGATCCAAAAATCAAAATCATCGCCACCAGCGGATTGAAATCCGATGCCAAGACAGCCGAAGCGGCGCAACTGGGCGTGACGACATTTCTGAACAAACCTTACACGGCGGAAAAATTGCTGAAAACACTGGCGTTGATGCTGAAGAGTGACTCCTGATTCAGTCCGGGCTTTCAACGCTCAACCAGCCATCGCTGAAAATTTCGATCTGTTCGCCGGTTTGCAGACTGGCGAAATCCTTTTCGGAAAGTGCGATGACGGGAATCGGCTTTGCGTACATTTCATCGGCCACAATCGAAGCCAGCGCAAAAAACCGATCCACGCAACTGACAACAATTGCCACCGGGGCATTGCCATTGCGAATCGCTTCCAGCAAGACAGCCGTCGTCGTGCTTGATCCGCGCGAAGCCGGAACGACCAGCACTTTGCCTTTGGCGTTTTCGCCGGAAAGCGGATGGCGGCGATCAATGATTTCGCCAGTCCATTGATCGTATCCGCCCCAAAAGCTCAGCGGTTCGTTGGTGACCAACGCCAGGCCTTTCGCCTCGCCCGGAACCAGGGCTTTGCCTTCGATCATTCTTGCCATAACGATTCGTCTCGAACAACACGGCCTTCGACCGCCGACCGCACACAATCTTCCAAGCGGCCAAATACGACTTGCGTGCCGAGCAATCCCGGCGAGTAATAGGCGTACTTTGCCGAATTGGTCATCAAGGTTTTGATTTCCGGGTGCAGCATCGGCGTCGTCAAAATGCAGGTGTCCACGGTCAGCTTGCCGCCGAATTCTTTCAGCGGTTCGATGTAGCCGGCTTGCTCGGCCAAATTGCACATCAACCGGCTGGATGTGACCAGAAACTGAACGTCTGGATTGCGGCGTTTGCCAATCAGCAGCGGCGCAAGCTGTTTGAATTCCGCCAGCGAAAAATGCGGACTGCCCAGCACCACCATATCCAGCTTTTCTCCGTCGGCAGTTGTCAATTCGCGTCGAGCCGCGCGCAACTGTTCCATTGTCACCGTGATGATTTGTTGAGGCGTTTTGTTTTGAAAGGCCGCTTCGGTTGTCGCGGCTTCGGGCGTGATGCCGACCAGATGCATCAACGCGACTGCGCCGGATGAAGCGACCGCCGCGCACAAGGCTTTCAATTGATCTTCGGCAGGAGTGACTTTCAAACCTTCGACAACGGGGATTCGTTCCTGGGCGATGCGGCCAATCAAATGACCGAGCACTGGGTAAAACGAATCGTCTTCCTGAATTTTTCGCGGCACACCAACCAATCGAAACAACACCTGCCCGGCGCGGTTTTCGGTCAGGTGCAAGCCCGTCGCGGGAACTCGGCCTGTGATGGCGGCGCACACATCCATCAAATCGGGGTAGCGCTCCGACCGAGCGCCAATGACCGAGTTGGCAAAGGCAATCGCGTTCGATTCTCCCCACGCGATTTGCTGGCCGAACTTCGGGCGAAACGCAGTTTGATACGGCGCGCATGTCCAAGTCGGTTCGGTGCCCATGCTTTGGTAAGCGATCATTTGCCGATGCGCTTTTTGCGCCCATTCGGGCGGCGTAGCCCATTCGCGCCAGCCGTGCTCATCCACGCCGCTGACGTTTAGCGAACTCGGAACAGCGACTTTGGCTCCGTGCGCAGCCAATCGTTCAGCGAATTCCATCGTCGCGTCACCTTGAAAGACGGTGCTGTCAATGTGCGCGCCGACAATGTCGAGTAGCGAATCGGCTCCGCTGACCTGCGCCATGCGAACGATGACCGACATCGCCAGCCGATTGGCTTCGCCGCGTTCGCCCGCAAGCTGCGCGCGATCTTCTTCGGTAAGGTTGAGCTTCATTTCTTTTCCGTAAAAGCCGAACGCAACATCATCACCGCTGTGTACACGACGACAATTACGACCAGCCACCGCACATATTTGAGCGGCATTGATTTGACGATATAAACCGCCAGCAACACGGCTGGAATTCCACCAAGCGCCAATCCCAGAGCCGAACGCAATTGAAAACTTCCTTCACGCACAAAGCGTGCGCTGCCCACCGGCATCAGGAAGGCGCACGATCCCATCATGATCGGAAAGGCAGCTTTCGGGTCCATTCCCAGCAGGCTTATCAAAATCAAACAAGGGCCATAAAGACCGATCCCTAAAGACATCAATGCTCCGAGCGCAAAATTGCCGGCAAAACCAAGAGCCAGCTTGACGCCTGTCAATTGCAACGCGGTTCCCCCTGCGACTTTTTGGTCATAGATCGCTTGCAAGGTCAGTGCCGCCGCGACCAGCAACGCAATTCCCATCCCGATTTGAATGTTGCGGCGCGGCCATTTGGAAACTACACCTGCGCCCAACCAAGTGCCCAGCACTGCCGCCAGAATCAACAGCGACAACGTGATTGGCTCGACTTCGACGATGGTGATGAAAATCAACGCCTGCGTGATCGTCGGCAGCGTGTGGCCTACGTTCAACGTGCCGGGAATCAGTTCGTCTGGAACCAGTTTTTTCAGCTTGAAAATCGCCGTCGTCGGCGCAAACGATCCGATGCCCAACGTGTCGAAGAAATTCGTGACAAAGCCGATGGCCGTTCCCAATAACGAAGGAGTGGAGCCGCCGTCGCGCGCTTTTTTGATTGCCGATGCCAGCGTGACGACGAAAAACACCGTGAACCCAATCAGCGCCAGTAAGAGGAGAGTTTTGATGGTCATTGTGTTGTAGCTTTTCGTGAAGGAGTTGCAGTTGTTGGTTACTGCTCCGATTGCGGTAACGAGGAAGAAAGGACAGAACAAACGGAATTCACTGAAGAAAACGGAAAAGCAAAATTTCCGTTCATTCCGTTATTTCCGCTTGTTCCGTTATCTGTTCTTGCCGCTTTTGTGAGCAGCCGGATTGGTTCGTGAAGTTACTGCTGATTGAAAATCTGTGCGACGGTCGCGGAATCCAGATTGCCGCCGCTGATGACGTTGACGACGGTCTTTCCCGCCAATTGCTCGCGCAACTTGATCGTCGCCGCCGTAGCCGCTGCGCCCGCGCCTTCGACCAGATTGTGAGTCGTGCGCCACAGCAATCGAATCGCATCGCGGATTTCGTCGTCGCTGACCAACACGATTTCATCCACGCCATTCAAGATGATTTCCAGTGTGAAATCCGAAGGCTGCCGCGTTGCCACGCCATCGGCAAAAGTGTCGGCAGTTTCTGTATTGATGACTTTGCCCGCTTTCCACGACAGGTAATAACTCGGCGCAGTTTCGGCCTGGACACCGAAAATTTTTGTTTGCGGCGACAAAGCGCGAAACGCAGTAATCACGCCGCACAATCCACTGCCCATGCCGATGGGAACGAACACGGCGTCGGCTTGTTGGCCACGCTCCTGCAACGTCTCGATGATTTCCATCGCATACGTGCCTACGCCATTGATGAGGTGCGGTTCGTTGGCCGAATGAATGAAGCGCAAATTTTCGGCTTCGGCCAATCGGGCGACTTCCACGCGGGCTTCGTCAAAATCGCGGCCGTATTCCACCAACCGAGCGCCATAAGCTTTCATCGCTTGGTTCTTTTCCGGGTTGTTTCCAAAAGGAACGACGATGGTTGCCGGAATGGAATGCAGTTGCGCCGCCAGCGCTACAGATTGTCCGTGATTGCCTCGCGTAGCGGTGATGACGCCGTTGTGAGTTCCTTCCGACGCAAAGTGATGCATGAAATTCAATCCGCCGCGAACTTTGAAGGCTCCGGTCGGCAGATGATTTTCATGCTTCAACCACACGCGCGCGCCGAGTTCGGCATCCAGCAGCGGATACGCCATTGTCGGCGTAGGGTTCAAGGTGCGATACACGATGTCGCGCGCGGCGCGAATGTTTTCCAGCGAAACGTCTTTGGTGGAAATCAAGACTTTCTCCAGCAAAAGAGCGCCAGCTTCCGTCATCCAAACAGTTGCTGGCTTCTTTCGCTCACCAGATACCTTTCAGATTGTTGTGCAGCAGGTTCATGACCAACGATTCCACGCGCCGTTCCCACGTGGCAGTGGTCTTGGCGCTTTCCAGCCACTTTAATGCGGCGTTCCGTTTGGCCAGTGACATTGCGTTGAAAACATCGAGCAATTCATTTTCGCGCAAGGCTTCTTCCAGCTCAGGCGGCATGACGGCATCGCGCGAAACTTCATCCCGATGCAAACTGATTTCAACGCTGTTGCCCAAACCAATCCGCGCCCGTTTGCGGATTTGCCCATTGAGCACCATCCGATGACCGTCGTTGCCATTGGGTAACAACGTGCCACGCCATTCGTGACCGTTGACCGTTCCCGCCACCGGAATCATCACTCGCCTGCCCCACTTGGCGCTGACTTCGTCGGGCACATCCACGCAACAGAAACTGGGATTGCTGCTGAATTTGTAAATTGTCGCGGTGAATTGGTACTTCATACCGTCGCCAAATCGTTAATCGGCTGCGGTGGATAACACTTCGGCTTTCAACACGCTCAGCGGTTTGGCGGCTTTCCAGCCTTCGGGCAAATCGCCGCAATCTTCGCGCAAATACTGTTGCTGATTCGGGCGAATGGTTTCCAGCAGTTCCTTGCGCGATTTGGTTTTCAGCGGTTTGCCGGGATAAATCTTGCCCATCTTGGCCATCAAGCTTTCGGGCAGCGCGCCTGCGAAATTGAACAGCGGCCAGGTGAAGTTCGGGCCGTTGATTTTTCGAAGCTTCCACGCCCACAACGCCATGGCTCCGGTGCGCCAGGCAATCGGCCCCCACCAACTGTACAGCCCGTGACGCAGATTGAACTTCCAGCACTTCATCAGCAATTGCCATTGCAGCGGAGACAGCTTGTTCGTTTCTTCGACGCCTTGTTTGTCTTGCATGCGCGTGTCGTGCAGTGGCGTGAAGATCGAAGGAACCAGGAACGCAAACAAACCGCGTCGTTCCATTTCGTAAACCAGATCGAGCGTCGCCATCACGTCTTCGTCCTGTTCTTCAGGAGCGCCGACAATCAGCGTCATGACCGGAAACCAGTTGTTTTGGTTCAACACGCGCAAACCTTCCAAAATAACGCTCGGCCATTCGTCAATCGGGAACGGAACGCCTTTGCTGGGCATGATTTTTTTGCCCAGACGAACCGAACCGGTTTCCAGGCCAATCAATGGAGCCAGGATTTTCTTTTTCGGATGCGAGCTGAGCGTAGGCAAATGCAGCGGGCTTTTATCCAGCAGCAGTTCCGACAGCTTTTGAATCAACACCGGGTCAACCACCGCCGGAGCCATGGTGCAATGGCTCAGCACGTGTTGTTCGACGCCCGGCGTGTTGACGACCGATGAATACAAATCGAGCAAGGCTTCGCGGTTGGGAAAGTAAAACGGCGTATCTGTGTGAACCTGTCCCCAGATGAACATGTCTTCGGTGGCCAGGCTAATTTGCTTGTTGCCGCCAACGACGTTGGCATGAACTGCGGTCATGATGTTGTCTTTGGGCATGTCAATTTGCGGGTTCAGATCGGGCACGCAAAACTGACAACGGCGTCCACAACCGGTGGTCATTTCGACGACGCCGAACGTCGTACGTTTGTTGGGAACCAGAAAGGCGTCGCGGTCTTTGGGGTGAGCGACTTCCATTTCGCGCGGCACTTCTTCGCCAGCAATGGCTTTGCGAAACAGCGCCATGGTGTCTTCGGATTCAGCGCGGCCTTCGACGACGCAATCCACGCCGAGTTCGTCAAACATCTGGTTTTGCGTGATCTGCCAGCCGCCGGAACCTCCGACCAGCACTTTGAAGTTCTGGCGATACGGCGAAGTTTTGATTTTTTCAAACATCAATCTCGCGTAATGCGAATTGATCGGCATCTTGGACGTGCCGAAAATAGAAGTGTAAACGCCCGCCGCAAAGGTCACGCCCAGCGGGTTGTGCGTGGAAACGGCGATGACGCGCGTGTTCGGGCCGACGAATTTTTCCAGGTCGTCCGGGTAACAACAGGCAATGTCTTCGGGTTTGTATTCGCGGAGCAGAGCGGCTTCGACCAGGCGGACTCCGGCGGGCATATACCGCGCCGAACCGTCGTCGTTGTATTCGACTTTACGCCAGTTCGGGTATTTGCTGTTCATCACGCCTTCCATCCAGATCGGCATCGAAGCCATTCCCATCTGAATGAAGTATCCGGCGTGGTCAATGGTTTCCGTTAATGGCGCGGTCAGGACAATCAATTTGCCTCCATCTGCGGGCGCTGTTGTTGCTTGTTCTGTATGAGAGCCGTTAGTGGAAGTTCCGTTAACGTTATTTGGTGAAGAGTTCATTGGGGACACCTCGCTGTAATAACCGCTGTGTGCGGCGAGTGAACGGTTACAAGTTGACGCCAAACATCAATGCCGAATTGGCGCAGTAAAAGTGAGAATCGCCAACCGGCACGATTGTTATGAAGAATTGCTGCTCGCCCTCAAGCTCATCAGACCTTGAGGGCTATGTTTTTTTGACGAACAGCGGAAAGATGTTTTGGAACACGTAATCTTTGATTTCCCTGTCCAGACGGCGCGTATCCTGATTCTGGTCTTTTTCAGTCGCCGTCGCGTGCGTGTTGAAGGCGACGATGTAGGCCATTCGCGTGTCCGGTCGCAGATAAAAGTGAGAGATAAATCCGTTTTGCGAACCGCTGTGACCGATGAAATGCTGGTTGAAATTGTCTTCGATGAAAAACGTCAGTCCCATCGAATCCTTACGGTTCTGCCCTGATGGTTCGATCACTTCAGTCTGGGGGACGGCAATTTGTGGCTGGAACATTTCTTCCAGCGAACTGCGTTTCAGCACCTGATCGTAAATCGCCTGACGCCTGACGTCGCCTGACAAAAAGCCAATGTACTTGACCATATCCGGCAACGGAGCGTTCAAGCCGCCGTTGGAAACGGTGACGCCAGTGTCCACGTCAAACCGCGCCGGTGAAAGCTTGCCTTCCTTCAACCAATAACTGGCCGAACGATTTTTGAGCAAATGTTGCGGCGTTGTGTCGAAATAGCTGCGGTACATCTCCAACGGCTTGAAGATGTTTTTATCCACGTACACTTCGTAATTGTCGCCGGACAATTGTTCAATCACGCGACCCAGAAAGATGATTCCCGGATTCGAGTAGCTGAATTTGCTGCCCGGCTTAAACAGGATTTCGGTGTACGGCATCATTGCCACCAACTGCGACCATTCCGCAGGCTCGTGCGGTTGCCAGGCTTTGTCGCCTCCCCAGGGCCAGGTCGCTGCGCGAAATCCGGCAGAATGCGTCATCAGATGTTTGATCGTGATGTCGCTCATCTGGCCAAACGGATTGTGTACGGCTTTCAATTCGGGCACATATTTGATGATAGGGTCATCCAGTTTCAGCAATCCGCGATCCCGCAACTGCATGATGGCAATGCCGGTGAAGGTCTTAGTGATCGAAGCCCAGTGGTAAATCGTGTTTTCGTTCACGGGTTGCTGTTTTTCCTGATTGGCGAGTCCGAAAAACTCCTGCGCAATGACCTGACCGTCCTGAATCAACATGAAACTGCTGCCGACGATTCCGTTCTTTCGCATTCCCTGTTCGTAAAAGGTTTTGAATTCGCGCCGCACCTGGGCGAAATTTCTGGGAGTTTGAGTTTGAACCACTGTGGAAGACATCAGCAACACAACGAGCAACGAAACGGCCATTCGCGCATAAGCGCCCGGCTTCTTGTTCATCTTTATAACCTCGAATTAATTGGAATGATTGCTTGTTCCGATGACGGCTCGGAAACTGCGGCTATTCTCACATCCGAACGCGCGACTGACAACCATTGCAAGCATCAGTTTTGCGGAACCAGCAAATCCACGATCAGCGGCAAATGATCCGAACCGACCCGGCTCCCCGTGCGAACATTGACCACCTCAATCTCTCTGCTGACCAGACAATGGTCAATCGGAATAAACAGCGGCGGCAAATAAGTCGGCCACGAAGGCAAAACGCCAAATCCTTCGCGGACGTTTTTCAAGCCGATTTTTTCGACCAGGCGTTTGTAATACGGCGACCACATGGTGGTGTTCAAATCGCCGACGAGGATTTTCGGCTCCGGCAAGGTGTTCAAATACGCAGCGGTCTGATCGAAGATTTCGGTTCGATGATCGAAATTCTTTTTCCCGCCGGGCGGCGGCGCATGCACCGAAACCAGGGACAGCAATCTGCCGCCGACACTGATCTGAGCAATGATCGCCGGGCCGTTGTAATCCGCCAGCGGAGCCAAGTCTGCTCGCTCGAAAGGCAACCGGCTGAACAAGGCCATTCCGCCCGCATCGTCCGCCGGATCGAGCCGCGAATGTGGAAACTCCGCGTGCAAGATTTCAAATTCCTTCGCCCAGCGTGGCGTGACTTCCTGAAAAAACACCAAATCGGGATTTTCGGATTGAACGAACTGAATCACGTCGGCGTGATGTTTGTTGTCCCACAACACATTCGACAAAGCCAGACGCAGCCGTTGCCCTTTGGCGTCTGGGTGAACCGAATTCGTTGGCCAATACCATGGCACGACATACGCCGCGTTGATCGCCAGACAAAGCAATGCCACGCCCGCCCAGCGCCACATTTTCAGCGGCACAAAGATCAGCAAAAAGAAACCTGCAATCAGCAAATACTGAAGCCGGAAATGAGTCGTCAGTTCCAATAACCAGTACACGTCGCCTAAAAACGACGTGAGGGTGAGAATCGGGACGTAAAGAAATGCGGCTTTGGGAATTTTCAGAAGCAGTGACAGCGCCAGGTTTTTGATCACTGAGGAAAAAGTTTTTCGTTTCATCATCCTTCAACCAGAGAGAACCATTCCAGATGCGCGCCGGGTCAAAATCGGAGCGCCAATGCAATGTAACACAGCTTTCGGGAACGCGCCGTTCTCGAATAGTTGTGCGCATTTGATTCTTTGACACTCCACAACCTGCCGCGTAGAATCCGCCAATCTTAATCAACACATTGAAATAATTTATATCCAAGAGAAAACACTATGGCTTGGTTCAAACGCCAGACCGACAAGCTCGGCGAGGTTGCCCTACCCGAAGAGCGCACGGTGAAAACCGAAGGCATCTTCGTCAAATGCGAAAATGAAGATTGCGGCGTCACTATTTACCGCAAAGACCTGAAAAACAGTTCGAACGTCTGCCCGACCTGCGGTTACCACTTCAGACTCGGCGCACGCGAACGACTGCAAATGCTCTTTGACGATGGTCAATATGAAGAGCGCGACGCCAGCGTTTCGCCCACAGACCCGCTCAAGTTCGTTGACAAAGCCCCTTATTCAGAACGATTGCGAAAAGCGCAGAAAGACACCGGATTGCGTGACGCTCTGGTCACAGGCGAAGGCAAGCTTGGCGGTCACGATGTCGTGATTTGCGCGATGGAGTTCAAGTTCATCGGCGGCAGCATGGGATCGGTCGTCGGCGAAAAGATCACTCGCGCGATTGAATACTGCGTCAAACAGCGATTGCCGTTGATCGTCGTTTCCTGTTCGGGCGGCGCGCGCATGCAGGAAGGCGCCATTTCCCTGATGCAAATGGCGAAAATTTCGGCGGCGCTGGCTCGCCTGGACGATGCGGGGTTGCCATACATTTCGCTGCTGACCAATCCGACGACCGGTGGAGTAACAGCCAGTTACGCCATGCTTGGCGATTTCAACATCGCCGAACCGGACGCGATCATAGGCTTTGCCGGAGCGCGCGTGATTGAGCAAACCATCCGGCAAAAATTGCCCAAAGGGTTCCAACGCTCGGAATTCGTGCTCGAACATGGAATGCTGGATGCGGTGGTTGATCGCCGCGAATTGCGTGATGTGTTGGCCAAACTGTTGAATTTCACCGGCCCGGAAAAATCAAAATGATGTTTCGTTCCACAGCAATGCTTTTTGCGGCGACGATTTTATTCGCCTGCCAGAACGGTTCGGCAAGCAAACCTTCTGTCGAAGCGATTCCGGCGGCGACAATCAGCGCCAATTCAAACCAGACGCCAAGGACGACTTCTTTTGATGCCGAACGCGCTTTTGCTCACGTCAAAGCTCAGGTGGATTTCGGCCCTCGTCCGGCGGGTTCGGCTGCCATCGAAAAAACACGCGACTATCTGATCAAGGAATTGAAAAGTTATGGTTTGACACCCACGCTGGATGAATTCACCGAAACGACTCCGCGCGGAAAGGTAAGATTCAAAAACGTGATTGCGGAAATTCCAGGCGAAACGACGGGAACGATCATCATCAGCAGTCATTACGACACCAAGTATTTCAAAGAGTTCAAATTCGTCGGCGCCAACGACGGCGGTTCGAGCACAGGCGTTGTGCTGGAAATCGCGCGCGTGATGGCCGCCGACAAACAGAAGCGGAAATTCACCTATCAATTCGTGTTCTTCGATGGCGAAGAAGCCTTTTGCGCCGAATGGAGCCAATGCCTGAACGGCAAGGACAATACTTACGGCAGCCGCCATTACGTCGAAAAATTGAAAAAGGAAAAACAGACAGACCGCATCAAAGCCATGATTCTGCTGGATATGGTTGGCGACAAGGATTTGACCATTCCGCGCGAAGAAACGTCTTCGCCGTGGCTGGTCAGTGCGATTTGGGGAACCGCTCAAGAACTGGGTTACAAGAAACAATTTCCCAACCGCCCGTTTTCCATCGGCGACGACGACCACATGCCGTTTTTGCGAGCTGGCATTCCAGCGGTTGACGTGATTGATTTCGAATACGGTGACGGCCCGGAAGACAATCAGTATTGGCATACGGCAGAAGATACATTGGACAAAATCAGCCCACAGAGTTTGAAAATCGTCGGCGATGTCATTTTGCTGAGTTTGCCGAAAATCGAAGCGCAGATTCGCTAGCGACAACTGAACTTGGCCAATTTGGCCGCTGGATTTAATCTGTAAAAATTCGCGTCAACAAGGCATGTTTATGGTTTTGTAGTAGAATGCGACGCGGTTACATCAGTCTCCCCTAAAAATAGTTCTTTTCGACACTGCGACAAACGAGGCAGCACGGCCAGGTTTCGGAAATGCCACGTAGCGATGTTGTGTCCCTGCGTGCCCCTTGCCAAATCATCAAATCGGTCGGATTTGCCAGGTTGTCGTGTTTTTCTTAACCCTTACAAGAGAGATGAGGTAAGACGATGAAGTGGGAATATAGAACAGTGGATTGGGGCGAAATTCGTAAGATTGGCGCGCGCATCACGGGTGAAGATTTCATTGACGCGAACGTTGACGCCGGCTTGAATTCGCTGGGACAGGAAGAGTGGGAACTGGTCAACGTTTACGTTGACGGTTATGCCATGCATCGTACCAACAAAGGCGAAGAACTGCTTTCCAGCAGCCGCTATGTCAAATACACCTTCAAGCGGCCTGCGACGGAATAAGCAGCAGATATTGAAGAATTGAGGATTGGGCAATGAGATTATCCTGGTTGCCCAATCTCCCAATACCTGAAATATCACTGCCCTCGGTGGTCAATCATATCTTTAATGTCAGCAAACAGGATTTTGGTGATCTTGCCATCGGCTCCCAGAATTTTGACGGCAGGTTTGCTGAACGGCATGGTGCTGCGCAAGTTGTCAATTTTCCCGCGAACACTGCGCCCGTCGTTCGTGACAATTTCCACGTCTTCACTGTCGAACATTCCTTGCAGCTTTTCCATCATCGAAAAAAAATCATTCACGGCTTGTAGTTTCCTCCTAACCTTGAAGCGCTGTTTTCAGAATCAACCAGCGTCGAAAGATACGATCAGGCAATTTTCTTCAGATTGCGAATTTAATTTCCACCTAACAAGTAACCCATCAAAGCCATCGCCGTTTTTTCAGTCGGCGTGTTGAGCGCCGCATCCGGGGCGACAATTAAAAACCCGGCTTGAATTCCGTTGTAAACCAGATGCATCACCACACAGGGCAATAACGAACCTGTCCAGGCTCTTAACATGGTCAGCACCAGACTCAGCAAAACGATGGCGGTGATGGCAGCCACGCTTCCCCAGTATTGCGGCACATGAACCAGAGCAAAAATCACTGTGACGACAAGAACTCCCGCGACTTTTCCCCACAACCGTTCGACGCTGGAGTAAACGACGCCGCGGTAGACCACTTCTTCAACCAATGGAGCCGTCAACACTGCCAGCGCCACCACCAGCAACCTTATTGAAGTCCCCAGTTTGAGTATCTTCTCCATGTCGGTTTCGCGGTGTGGCAACAATTGGGAAACAGCGATCGCCACTCCAAACATCAAGACGGCTCCTCCGACGGCATGAACCCAGCGAAATTGTGGATGCCAATGCCAGCCCAAGGTTCGCCAAAACGGCCTTTTTCCAACTCTAGTCACCACCAGCCAGCTTGAACCGAGCGCGATCAGTTGCAAAACCAGCGTAATCACCAGCGTGAAAATTGCCACTCCACGAGTGATTTCGACTTTGGGAATTTCCTGGCCGAGCATGTAAATAACCAACCGCAAGGCTCCGTCCAAAGCGATCAAAAACGCGCCGCTCACTCCCCAGATCAAAAACGCCCAGAGCAAATCCAGCCAGGGCGAGCCTGGTTTTTCTTCCTCAGTGTAAGAAAGCGCTGGCGCGCCAGTCGCCCAATTTATTTCCTGAGCAGGCTGAACCGGGTCAATAGTTGGCAGATTTGCCTGGCATTGAGCGCAAAGAGTGCCGGGGGCGGTTTGAATTGTTTGTCCACACGAAGGGCAATACGCGGTTGTGATTGACATAAGCTACACACTCAGATTCGCCGCTGCGCCAACAAAAGCGCAATAATGGTTTTGGAATCTTCAATTTCGTTCCGTTCGGCCATCGTTACGGCATCGGCCAACGGCAGGTAAACGACTTCAACGAATTCATCGTGATCCAGGTTCTGTTCGGAAGGCGTCAAATCGGTCGCCAGATAAACATACAATCGCTCTTCGCAAAAACCCGGCGTCGAATAGAAATCCGCCAGCAATTCGATTCGGCCAGCGCGAAACCCGATTTCCTGTTCGACTTCCCGCGCGGCACATTCCATCGGCGATTCGCCTGCTTCAATTTTTCCGGCGGGAATTTCCAGCAACTCCTGCCGAGCCGGATGGCGGTACTGTTTGACCAGCGCGACTTTGCCATCGGCAAACAGCGGCAAACAACCGGCTCCGCCTGTATGGCGAACGATTTCGCGAACGATCTCGAATCCGTTTTCTTCGCGCAACCGGTCGCGCTCGACAGTAAACACAACGCCTTTGAAGATGTGCTCCGATTCAATCAGTTTTCTTGGCAAACAGAAAATCCCCTTTTCGGCGACTATTCAACCATGTGCTTGAGTTTATGAGCAAGACAACGGCTTCGCTGGCGGTAAAAACAGCGACAGGCTGTCGGATTCAAAAAAGCATCCGACAGCCTGTCTGTTGCTGGGGTGAGGACCCGATTCGCACTCTCGTGCAGCCGTAAAAATTTGGGAGCCTTCGGACTTCAAGTGGGAGAAGTCCTGATTAGCGGGAAAAAGATGTGTTGCAGTCGTGTTTTGAAGGCTCCAAAGGCTGCCTTTCGCATTGACAGGGTGTCAATCGTCCGAACAACCAGCGCAGTTTGGGGCTGCGCTCAAGAAATCGCTGATCGCGCTCGACTCACGTTTTTTTTGAAGGCCGACTCGCGCTCCTTACACCACACAATGTGCCCCGTTCTTTGTTTGATGTAAGGCGCGCGAGCCGAAGCTGTAATTGCCGACTAAATCCGACCCCCGTGTCCTTTGCTTTAACCGGCAACTACATTCCCGTGAGGAGCTGCGCTCCAAATTCAATCTGTTTTCAAATCGTAACTTTTGGTTTTCGGTCCGCGCGTCTTACGCAACGCAGTGTGCCCCGTTCCCTACGTCACGTAAGGCGCGCGAACCGAAGATTGTAATCACCGACTAAATCCGACCCCCGTGTCCTTTGCTTTAACCGGTGACTACAAAACTCGAACTTTCAATCTCTTCAGCTTCGACTCAACTCATCGGTTTCAGGAATCCGGCCCGCCGAGCTACGTTACCCGATTGTGCCCCGTTCTCCGGGTAACGCAGCCAGCGAACCGCAGTTGTGATTGACGACTAAAATCCGACCCCCGTGTCTTTTCCAGCCATCAATCACAAGACTTGAAAACCGTAAGGCGCTTGCCCTTCGGCTTACTCCTTGAACCGATCCGTAAATCGCGCCGCACATTGTGCCCCGTACTACATACGACGCGATTTACGAATCGAAGGTGCAGCCAACAATCCGAATCCGACCCCCGTGTTCTCCGGATCGCAGACTACAAAGTCGAGAGGAGTCTTGCTCCAAAACTTGTTGTCAAAAATTCAAACTCACTATTTCGCGCTCGACTCACGTTTTTTTTGAAGGCCGACTCGCGCTCCTTACGCCACACAATGTGCCCCGTTCTTTATGTGACGTAAGGCGCGCGAGCCGAAGCTGTAATTGCCGACTAAATCCGACCCCGTGTCCTTTGCTTTAATCGGCAACTACATTCCCGTGAGGAGCCGCGCTCCTGAAAACTTTTCGCGGGCTTTGTATCTGGTTCACTGATTGCTTCTTGCTACTTACCCGCTTGTGCTTCAAACACCTTCAAGAACTTTCGTTCTCATCTCGTTACGCATATCCCTAGAGCAACGACTGTGCCACTGAAATCCAGGCGAGCAGAAAATTTATTAAACACAGAAATAGAAAGACTTATTCATTTCAAAACAAAATCATCGGTGGAGTTTTGAGACCCAAAATCTGATTTTGTCTATGATCGTAGACAAAGGCAGGCCTTGCTTGTCCACGATTGATGACAACAGATGATGACAGTAAACGGTTTGGGACAAGATTTCTTTGCTTGACGTTTGAGACAGGCAGAGTTACTGGCTTATGATGTCGCGTCTTTAGAGATAACAATGAAATCCAAAGCAGTTAGACAAGAAATGACAACCAAATTGAAATTTGATGTTCGCAAAACGACGCTCAGCAATGGGCTGGTCGTGCTCTCGGAAAAAATGCCGTATCTACGGTCTGTCAGCTTCGGAGTTTTCTTGCGAAGCGGTTCGCGCCACGAAACGGCAGAACGGCATGGGCTGACACACTTCATTGAACATGCATTGTTTAAGGGAACTCGCAATCGTTCGGTCGCTCAGATTGCCGCTGAAGGCGACAGGCTCGGTGGCCATCTGGACGCTTTCACCGGACGCGAAGTAGTAGGCTTTTACAACTCCGTTCTGGACGAACATCTGCCGCGCGCCTTTGATCTGATTGCCGATGTCGTCACCTCCCCGACCTTTGACCCGACAGAATTGAAAAAGGAACGGAATGTCATTCTGGAAGAAATCAAAATGGTCGAAGACACACCCGACGATCTGATCTTCGATTTGTTTTGCGAAAACTTTTATCCGCAACATTCGCTTGGCCGTCCGATTCTGGGCACGCCCAAAACTCTGGCGAAGTTCAAAAATGGCGCGGTCGAAAGTTATTACAACGACATTTATCGCCCGGACAATTTCGTCATCGCCGCCGCGGGCAACATAGAACACAAACAGATTCTTGATCTGGCACGAAGCTATTTCGGCAAGTTGAAACGCCGCCAATCGCCGCTGAAATCCTCCAGGCCGAAACCGACTGCTTCGATTGTGCGTCGTCACAAAGCCGAGCTTGAACAGGCTCATATTGTGATCGGCGTGCCGAGTCCTTCACTGGTCAGCGACAAACTTCATACGGCCAATCTGCTATCTGTGATTCTCGGCGGCGGAATGAGTTCGCGTTTGTTCCAATCCATACGTGAAGAACTGGGATTGGCCTATACGGTGTTCGCCGGAATCAATCCATTCCGCGATTGCGGCTATCTGACGATTTATGCCGGGACTTCGACCGAACAAATGGAAAAAACCATCGCCGCCACAATGGCCGAACTGCGACGCATTAAATCCGAACCGGTCAGCGACGAAGAATTACAACGCAACAAAGACCAGTTGAAAGCGTCTGTGCGATTGAATTTGGAATCGGCGTCTTCACGCATGAGCGCGCTGGCTCAACATGAGATGAACTTTGGACGCTTCATCTCGCCTGACGAGGTGATTGCCGAAATCGAAGCCGTCACGACCAAAGGCATTCAGCAAATGGCTCGACAGATTTTTCAAACCGAAAAATTCGCAGTAACAGTTCTTGGCAATCTGAAAGGCTTCAAACTCTCCCGTTCGCAATTTCACTGTTAGAAGCTTGGAATTATGAACAATGACTTTCTCAAACGTTTTTTGGCGCTGGTTCGGCTTCGTTACAAGCTGATCTGGGCGCACGCGCGAACCGGCAACGGCAAAATCGCCATGCTTTTTGCGCTGTATTTGATTGGTGGTTTCGTTGCGCTCTTTTTCGCGCTAGGCGGAGTCGGAATCGGTTTTGCGATTACTTCCATCGAACCGGAACGAGCCGAATACTTCGCTCGTTGGATGCTGTTTGGTTTGTTCGTCAATGGCATTGGACTGAGTTTGCTGTTCGGAACCGGCCCGCGCGCCGCATTTTCAGAAGAAGCTTTGCGACGTTATCCACTTGACGACCGCGAACGATTTTTAGTTCGACAACTGATTGGAATCCTGGACCCGGTCTGGTTGCTGCTGATTGCCTGCACTTACGGATTAGCGATTGGATTTTGGTGGTTGGGCGGCGGATCTATCTTCAGGACTCTTCTGACAACCACGGTCTTTATCGTCGCCAACTATCTGGCGACAATTGTTTTGCTGACGGTCGTCGGCCTGGTGATGGAAACACGGCGAGGCTCTGGCCTGATCGGCACAGTCGTCTTGCTGGTCGTTTCTTTCGGCCCACTGGCTATCGCGTTACTCATCAACTCACGAAAGGCCGCTGTCTGGAACGCGTTGGATATTCTTTTGAAGATGACTCCACCCGGAGCCGCTGCCGGAGCGCTGCTGGGCGACACTGCCGCTAATGTAATTGGCAATTTCATTCTGCTGCTGGTCTGGTGCCTGGCGCTGTTGTGGGCGCTGGAAAAACTGGAAGCTCGTCCACATTCGACCAATCAAACCGCTGCCGCCAGTATCGTCTGGGAAGATTACACCGATCAGCTCAGCAAACTGTTCGGCCATCGTTATGCGCCACTGGTCAACAAATCTCTGCGCTACCATTTGCGCTGCAACATGATTCGTTTCAGCCTGATTACTGCGCCGGTCATCGTTCTGGCGGGAAAGTATCTGATTCCACACAAAGACGGACAAGGATATTTCGCCGTTTCGCTGGCGATGTTTTTCATCATGAGTGGCGCCACAGCAGCCGCAATGATGCTCAATGCTTTCGGTTACGACAATGCCGGCATTCGTCGCTACGCATTTTTGCCGATCCGCTTTGTAGATGCGCTACGAGCCATGAATCTCTCTTCTTTGCTGCTGAGAGCCTTCGCCGTGTTCATTTCGTTTGCACTATGGCTGGTTTTTTACAGCAGCCAGGTGCTTTCCTTGCGCATGCTGGCGATGATGCTTTCGACTGCTCTGGCCAGCCTGTTTCTTTATAACGCATTGGGATTCTGGACTTCCGTTTTTTCGCCTAAAAGTATGGACTTCGATGCCATGTGGAATAATCGCCTTTCCTTTGGGGCCAATGCTGTCATCATCGGCGGAGTCCTGATTCCATTTTGGGGTTTGATAACAGCGGTAAACCGCCTGGGACTTACGACTCTTTTGCGATTCTGGTGGGTTCCATTGTTATTGATGATGGCCTGCGCCTGTCTTTACATTTTTTCCTTTTTCGCGATAGAAACTTCACTGAACTCACGCCGTGAACGTTTAATCAATTTGATTGCCGGAGCCAGAGACTAGAACTGAAATGATGATTGCATCTGTTGAAACTGAAACCATCAATCCAAATTCGACAACTAATTTTGCAACCGCCGTTCGTATTTCAAATCTGACCAAACGTTATGGGAACCTGACGGCTGTGAACGATTTGTCTTTAACTGTCCCGACCGGAAAGATGTTTGGCTTCCTTGGCCCAAACGGCGCCGGTAAAAGCACAACCATAGGCTGTTTGACGGGATTGATTGACCCAACTTCCGGCATGATCGAATTGCTTGGACAGGAATTCAACAGCAACTCAATCACTCTTAAACGGCGAATTGGTGTCATGCCAGAAGGCTTGGGGCTGTTTGACCATTTGTATGCTCATGAATTTCTGGCATTCAATGCGCGAATCTACGGTTTGGAAGAATCCACGATTCGCAACCGCGTGGAAGAATTGCTCGAAGCAATGGACCTGGCTTCAGCAACGAATAAACGGTTGGCGGATTTCAGCACCGGCATGCGTAAAAAAGTCGCCTTTGCTGCTTCGATCATTCATCGTCCAGACATCCTGTTTCTCGACGAGCCATTTGAAAGCATTGACCCGGCAGGCGTGGCAATGCTGAAAGACTGGCTTCGGCGGTTTGTCTCTGGTGGACGAACAGTTTTTATGACAACTCATGTCTTGGAAACAGTCGAACGACTATGTGACGATGTGGCAATCATCAATCATGGGAAAGTCGCCTGGCGTGGAGATGTATCGCAGTTGATGACAGGCGGCAAACTCGAAAACTCAGGAGAACAGTTCGACACGCTGGAGTCACTGTTCCTGCACCTGGTCGGCGAGCGACATGGTGACCTTGGATGGTTATAGACACATTTGATGCAGTAAGTTCTCTGATCAGCTTTACCTTTTCTGGCTACCCTGCGTAGCCAACGTTTTATTGCTCACTCCAGAGTCTACCTATCGGCCAAAGTAAAATAGGGAGCGGTATGAATACCGTTCCCTATATGAATCAAATCTCGACAATAAGTTTAGGTTGCGCAAACAAGGCGCATTAAAGAAGCTTATTTCTTCTTGGCGGCTTTCTTCGCCGGTTTCGCGGCTTTTTTGGCCGGTGCCTTTTTCGCTGCTTTCTTGGCTGCCATAATGTCTCTCCTTTCTCTTCGTGATAGCCTAACCACAAGATGAAGTGTTGATTTATCTCTTGTAGTCTATAGCAAATAACACACTAGATATGGTTATAAACTCGTTTATCATGTGTGTCAAGAAAAAATTCATGGCTGAGAAAAGATTGAACGTCGAATGTTGTCGCTTTCAAGTTATGACAGCTTGCATAATGCTCCGGCTTCTCGTCGAACCTGTTCACTGCTACACAACGGCAAATGCGAAGACCTTTAAATCTTGCTCTGCGGCTATAAGAAAGGTCTCGCTTACAACATCGCCCTGTTCTGCGCAACGTCAAACACATCGCTCCCAGCACAACCATTCCATCATCGTCATCAACTCTAAATGCACCGCGAATTACGAAGAAGCTCGCAAAGATGAGAACCGTCTATCTTATGCTTTGACAGCCAAAGCAAATTTAGACAGTGAAAGCTGTGCTCATCATAGTTTGCGCTGAATTGCCTGCGGCTTGACATGGCCAAAAGGCTTCGGCTACTTTCCCTGTTTCCCGCTGGCAATGATTTTCTTGCTGAATATGACCGTAGCCGCTGATTGCGGCCAAAAGGCAACTTTAATAAGCAAAGGAGAACGAAAGTGAAAGAAGGAATCCATCCAAATTATCAGGAATGCAAAGTCCATTGCGCTTGTGGCAACACCTGGACGACGCGCTCAACCAAGAAAGAATTGAATGTGGAAATCTGTTCCGCGTGTCATCCGTTTTTCACCGGCAAGCAGAAGTTGGTGGATACTGCCGGGCGTGTTGAGCGTTTCCAGAAGAAATACGCTAAAAAAGCTCCGGCGGCGGCTTGATGTAATTGCGGATTGCGGATTTGATGATGAGGACAACCATTTATATATGGTCGAACCTGGGGAACGCGGACAATTCCGTGTCCCATCTCACGCATTCCGCATTCATTTGCGGTCACCGTTAGCTTCCAAAAATAAGAGCCACAACGCTATACGGCGTTGGCTACCTGTCCGCCAGTGGTCAGGCTTGCCAAGTTCGTAATGTCGTTGTGGCTTTAGTTTTTTTCATTATGAAGGCAGGTTTGTGATGAGTCAGGAAAAAGAAATTATTGTAGGCGGTCAGGCTGTCATCGAAGGTGTGATGATGCGTGCGCCCAATTCGTACGCCGTTGCGGTTCGCAAAATGGACGGCAGCATTGTTTACAAAGCCGAACCATTGCCAAAGCTCAGCGACAAATATCCGATTTTGAAAATCCCGATTCTGCGCGGCAGCGCAGTTCTGATTCATTCCATGATTCTCGGAGTTAAAGCGCTGAATTTTTCGGCCACTGTTGCTTTTGAAGACGCCGAAGCAGAAGACGCAAAAGCTTCGACAGGAATCAAAGCAGCAGCGTCAACCGGCGCATTGGCGACAACTGCTCATGTTTTTGATTCGCGTGGCGAGTATCTGCCTGAAGAAGAATTGAAAAACATGAAAACTGATGAATCCAAAGAAAAATCATCAAGCGCCAGTGCGACGGCAACAGCCGCAGGATCGCTGCTGTTTGCGTTGGTATTCAATGTCATGTTGTTTATCGTTTTGCCATTGTTGCTGACCAACATAATGTTCATTTACTTCGGATGGGGCGATGCGCCACAAGCTGCTGTGGAACAAACCGCCGGACAAACGTGGTACCAATCCGCCTGGGCGTGGACACAAGCTTATATGAAACCGGTTCGTCCATCGTTTTCATTCAACCTTGTGGATGGCGTCATACGCATGATTTTCTTCATCACGATGATTTATACGTTTTCGCGGCTGAACGACATCAAGCGAGTGTTTGAATATCACGGCGCAGAACATAAAACCGTCTTCACTTGGGAAATGGGCGAAGAACTGACGGTCGCCAATGCGCGTCGCCACCCGCGCCAACATCCTCGCTGCGGAACCAGCTTTCTGATGGTGGTCATGCTGGTTTCGGTCGTGTTGTTTTCGATCATCAAGTTCGATTCGCTGTTGTTGAACATGCTGTCGCGCATTGCGCTGATTCCACTGATCGCGGGTATTTCGTATGAAGTGATCCGCGCCGCAGGCAAAAAAGAATCCGGCGCGATTTTCAGGCTGATGACCTTGCCTGGAATCTGGCTGCAAAACCTGACGACGCGCGAACCATCTGACGATCAACTCGAAGTCGCCATTTACGCGCTGAAAGAATCCCTCAAGCTCGAACCCAAAGAACAAGCCCAACCGGCTTGAAATCAGGGACTGCTTGAAACTCGCGCAACGAACCACCGACCACTGACTACTTTGATTTATGCTTGAGAAACTTGAAGCCATTGAAAAAACTTACGAAGAACTGACCGAGCAGATGACCGACAACGAAGTCATCAGCGATCAGTCGCGGTACACCAAGATCGCCAAACAGCATCGTGAACTGGAACCAATCGTCGTCAAATTCCGCGAGATCAAAAAACTGGACAGCGATATTCAAGGCAACAAGGAAATTTTGCGCGACGTGGATGACGCCGAAATGCGCGAACTGGCCGAAGCCGAACTGCCTGAACTGGAAGAGCGCCGTCAACGAGCCGAAGAAGAGTTGAAAATCCTGCTCCTGCCCAAAGACCCGAACGACGAAAAGAACGTCGTTTTCGAAGTTCGCGCCGGAACCGGAGGCGAAGAAGCTTGTTTATTTGCTGCCGAAGTTTTGCGAATGTATGCGCGTTACGCCGAACGGCAAGGCTGGAAATTCCAGGTGACGGAATCCGCCGAAACCGGTTTGGGCGGCATTCAAAAGGCCGAAGCCATCATTGAAGGGGACCGCGTTTACTCTAAACTGAAATATGAATCCGGCGGACATCGCGTCCAACGTGTGCCGCAGACTGAAACCAGCGGACGCATTCATACTTCAGCGGTGACGGTTGCCGTGTTGCCCGAAGCTGAAGAAGTAGACGTGAAAATTGATCCCAAAGACATTCGCGTAGACACGTTTTGTTCTTCAGGCCCTGGTGGCCAATCGGTCAACACAACTTATTCGGCTGTGCGATTGACGCACATGCCCAGCGGCCTGGTCGTTTCGATGCAGGACGAAAAGTCGCAGATCAAAAACCGTGAAAAAGCCATGCGCGTGTTGCGTTCGCGTTTGTATGAAATCGAGCAGCAGAAACAGCATGACGCTCTGGCCAAAGAGCGTCGCGATCAGGTTGGAACCGGCGACCGGTCGGAAAAAATTCGCACCTACAACTTCAAGGAAAACCGTGTCACCGATCACCGCATAGGTCTGACGATTCACCAACTCGATCAAATCATGGAAGGCAACCTGGATGAATTGATCGAAGCCACGGTCACGCATTTCCAGGCCGAAAAACTGAAAGCCGAAACTGAAAAACAAGTCGCCGGAGCTTAGCCGATGCCAGCGACGATTGCCGAAACTTTGAAACTGGCCAGCGAACGATTGCGCGTGGCATCCGTTTCCAACGATGTGCTGGATGCGCAAACCTTGCTGGCCGAAGCGCTGGGCAAAGACCGCACATACCTGATCGTCAATTTCAATGAACAACTCGGCGAAGATTTGCTGGCGGCTTACTTCAATTTGATCGAACGCCGCTCAGCAGGCGAACCGCTGCAATACATCACCGGCCACCAGCAATTTTTCGGCCTTGAATTTGAAGTCACATCGGATGTGCTGATTCCTCGCCCTGAAACCGAACTGATTGTCGAAGAAACCATTCGCCTGGTTGAAGAACAAAAACTCAATGCGCCCACGATCGTGGATGTCGGCACAGGTTCGGGCTGCATTGCCGTCACGCTGGCACGCGAACTGTTGAACGCCAGAATTTTCGCTTGCGACATTTCAACCGCGGCATTGAATGTCGCTCGCAAAAACGCTGCTCGCCACGAATTGCAAAACCGCATTGAATTTATCGAATCCGATTTGCTTGCGGCGTTTCCGCAAGCGCCATTTGCCGATTTCATTCTGTCCAATCCGCCTTACATCGCCGCACACGAACTGCCGACATTGCAACGCGAAGTCCGCGACTGGGAACCGAACACGGCCTTGACCGACCACGGCGATGGGCTGAGTTTTTATCGTCGTTTGCTTGCCGACGCGCCTGCCTGTTTGAACCCCGGCGGACATCTGATTTGTGAACTTGGCTTCGGACAGTCCGAAGCTGTTTGGGCGATGGCTGCGTCCTTGGGTTGGAGTGAAGTTCGACTGCTTGACGATTTGCAAGGCATTCCCCGAACCATCGCGCTTCGCCAATGAATTTTTTCCGGCTTTGTTTTTTTTCTGCGACATCTCTGCAATCATATCCGCGCACATTCGATTAGCGCCGCATCAAGCGCGATGAGGGGTTGATGACGTTGGAACTGCTAATCGAAGTTGTGCCGATAATTTCGTTCCGGCGTTGTCCGGTGGGGAGTAAGTAGTGAAATCAATAACCTGTCTTTTTCTCTTGCTGATCTGTTTCGCTATGACTGTTACGGTTTCAGCGCAAACAGCCTCGGACCAATCGGCTCAGGCCACAGCCCCGGCTCAGCAGTTGGATTCCGACACAGAGCTTCGCAAGGCGATTGAATCCAGCGGCGGCAGTGAAACACAGATCATCATCAATCTGGAAAATTACCTGAAGAAATTTCCGAAGAGCGAACATCGGCAGGAAATCGAAAATGAGGTCTACAAGCTGGCGGTCAAATTGCGCGACCGAGATCGCGTGATTTCTTACGCGGAAAAGCTGCTGGATGCCAACGAAGGCAACATTGATGCGCTGACCAATTTGGTGACGATGCTACAACAACGAAAAGGCCAGGATGATTTGAATGTCGCTCTGACTTACGCCAATCAATTAGTCCGCCAGTTTGAAGGAATCATCGCTTCAAGCATCAAACCCAAACGCATCAGCGCCGCCCAATGGGAAGAACGCAAACAGCAGGGACTGGCGTCTGTGTATCTGTTGCGCGGTCGCGTTTACGCCGATCTTGGAAATGACGAAAAGGCAAAAGCGGATTTGACGAAAAGTATGGGAGCGTCGCGCACAGCGGGAGCCGCCCTGGTGATGGGTGAGTTGGCGGAAAAGCGCAAGGCTCTGGACGAAGCGATCGAGTTTTACACAAAAGGATTTGTCATTGCGCTGGTCACCAACGAAGAGATTGATCTGAAAGCGATTCGCCAGAAACTCAGCCAGCTTCAAACCGCGATAAAAGGCTCTGAAACCGGACTGGGCGACCGATTGCTCAAAACTTATGACGCTTACATCAAAGAGCGCGATGAACGATTGGCCAAACTGGAACAGCCGAACATCAACGAAGGCGCGAACAGTGCGCTCGATTTCAAGCTGACCAAACTGGACGGTTCCAAACTCGATCTGGCGACGCTCAGCGGCAAAATCATCGTCATTAATTTCTGGGCGACTTGGTGCGGGCCGTGTCTGACCGAATTGCCGCTGTTTGAAAAAACCATGGCCAGATACAAAGACGACAAAGAAGTCGCCTTTCTGGCCATCACCACTGACGAAGACCGCGAACTGGTGGCGCCGTTTTTGAAGCAGCACAAATTCAATCTGCCAGTGGCGTATGCCGATTACCTGAACGATTTTTTCAAGGTCAACTCCATTCCAACGACGATCATTCTCGACCGCAAAGGCGAAGTCGCGTTTCGGCAAGCCGGTTACAATCCGCGCACTGATTTCACAGCGGAATTGAGCGAGCGGATTGAAGAAGCGAAGAAGAGGTGAGTGATGGGGTGAGTGGGTGATGGGGCGATGAAATCCCTTTCACCTCTTCACTCCTTCTCCCTCTTCACCTTTTCGTTACTTCACTGGCGGAACCGGACAATACATGACATCCGGCGATTCTTCGGCGAGCCGGCGGTGGCGATGCAGATTTTCAAGACGATTCCGTTGATGCCAGTTCACCAGTTCGGAAACCTGACGCCGTTCGCGGCGCGATTTCAAAGCCAGCCGGATTCGCACAGCCAGAATGATCGGGCACAACGTCACCGCAGCCGCGCCTAGAAAAGGCGATTGCCCCAGCAACAACAACCCGAACACAATTCCAAACGTCGGAAGCAAAAACGTCAGATCGTTCAGACAATCCATCCAGACAGAACGTTTGACCGGTTCGGAAATCGGAACCGGCAAAACCAGCAATTCATCCAAAGAAGAAACAGGCGCGAGTTTTCGGTGCGCGCGGGAAAAGGGCGCTTCGGGGGTCATGGGCACATACCTCTTGAGTTGATGAAGACACGCTGCCGCCACGCGGAGCCTGTCAGCGATGTTGAAGGTTTGGATTGTGAGGAAAAAGTTGAACGCCGAAGCCGTGCTTGTTGTGATTTGGGGCAATTCATTCACGAAACTTCGGCAGCAATTTGTTTCGACGCGCGGATTCTAAATCGAAGCAAAAAACTTTGAAACAGGATTGACATGATTTTTTCAGGACGATCAGAATCAAGACCTGACTGGATTGCTTCAAACGTTGATGGTCTTGTAAATCCTGTTGAAAATCTCGTTCATACTGCTTTGAAGACAGTGCCTCAATGTTGTTTGTTCTGGTTTAGCTCAGGCCTGCCAGCTTTTCACAACTTCGCCCGGCAAAATTTTCGCGTCTGCGTTTGTAGTTCCGCTCGCAAGCGGTAGACTGCGCCAACCGATTTTCATCACAAACACATTCAGGAGACACATCGCCCCCATGAACTGGACACAAGTTTATACCCCTGCCGGGAATTTGCTGTTGTCGGCGTTGATCGCTTCCATTCCCGTCGTCGTGCTGCTCGGATTGCTGGCGTTTTTTCACGTCCGCGCGCACATTGCGGCGTTGATCGGACTGGCTTCGGCATTGCTGGTCGCCATTTTGATTTACGGCATGCCAACTAAACTGGCGCTGGCTGCCGCTGCCAACGGAGCCGCTTTCGGATTGTTCCCGATTGGCTGGATAGTGCTGGCAGCGATTTTTGTCTACGACATCACGGTAGCAACCGGCCAGTTTGAAGTCGTCAAAAAAACCATCGCCGGATTGGCTGACGACCGCCGCATTCAGGCGTTGCTGATTGCTTTCAGCTTTGGCGCGTTTATCGAAGGAGCCGCCGGATTCGGAACGCCTGTCGCGGTTTCCGCCGCGATGTTGATCGGACTGGGATTCAAACCGCTGCAAGCCGCCGGGTTGGCTTTGATCGGCAACACTGCGCCTGTGGCTTACGGCGCGCTGGGGACTCCGATTATCACGCTGGCCAAAGTCACGGGGTTGCCGCTGGAACAATTGAGCGCCATGACCGGACGACAACTTCCCTTCTTTTCGGTGATCGTTCCGTTCTGGCTGGTGTGGGCGATGGCTGGATTCAAAGGCATGCGCGAAGTCTGGCCGGCGTGTCTGGCTTCTGGTTTGAGCTTCGGCATCGTGCAATTTCTGGTCAGCAATTATCACGGCCCCTGGGTCGTGGACATTGCCGGAGCCATCGTTTCGATTTTGACGCTGGTCGTCTTGTTGAAATTCTGGCAACCGAAAAATGTCTGGCGATTCGACGGCGAAGCCGAGGCGGAAGTAGTCCAAAAACCTTCGACCTCCGAAGCTGTTCGCGCCTGGATGCCCTGGGTGATCTTGTCCGTGCTGGTGTTTTTGTGGGGCTTGCCGCAAATCAAAACGCTGTTGAATGGCATTTCACTGCTGGAATTCCCGGTTCCATTTTTAGACAAAGCCGTGTTGCGCGCTCCGCCTGTCGTCTTGCTGGAAAAAGCCGAAGAAGCGCGATTTGCCTTCAACTGGTTGTCGGCAACCGGAACAGCATTGCTGTTTGCCGGAATTCTTTCCGGTTTGATATTGCGGTTGTCGCTGCTGCAATTGGTTAAGATTTTCATCGGCACTTTCAAACGCGCGCGGCTTTCGTTGTTGACGATTTCGGCCATGCTGGCGTTGGGGTTCACCACGCGATTTGGCGGTTTGGATTCGACAATGGGATTGGCATTCGCCGCCACGGGTCCGTTGTTTCCTTTCTTTTCGCCTTTGCTCGGTTGGTTGGGCGTAGCCTTGACCGGCAGCGACACTTCGTCCAACGTTTTGTTCGGCAATTTGCAGCAAGTGACGGCGCAGCAACTTGGTTTTTCGCCGGTGCTGGCGGCAGCGTCGAACAGTTCCGGCGGCGTGATGGGCAAAATGATTGATGCGCAATCCATCGTCGTCGCCAGCATGGCCACCAACCAACACGGTCAGGAAGGCACGATTTTGCGTTACGTGTTTTTTCACAGCGTGGCGTTGGCGGTTCTGGTCGGTTTGCTGGTGATGCTGCAAGCGTACGTTTTTCCCGGCATCGTGCCGTAATTCTTCGTTCAGAGTTCAAGCTTCAGCTTGGTTGATTTCAGCAAGCAAATGCTTGAACTCTGAGCTTTTTCCTCAAAAATTTTATGGCCAAAGATCATCTAGTGCGGGTCAGGAAGTTTTGTCTGGCGCTGCCCGAAGTCGAAGAAAAACTTTCGCATGGCGAACCGACGTTTTTCGTCAAGAAAAAGGTTTTCGTCATGTTCGCCAACAATCATCACAACGATGGGCGCATCGCCATCTGGAGCGCCGCCACCAGCGAAGTGCAGCAGGCATTGATCGAAGCCGAACCGAACAAGTTTTTCAAACCGCCATACGTCGGCGTTCGCGGATGGATCGGCATCAATCTAAATCGGGTCAAAGACAAGGAATTGGCGTCGCACATTCGCCAGGCCTGGTTGATGATCGCGCCCGCAAAACTGCATTCGTCTTTGCAGGATTGAGCGCGGCGCAGGGCTTCGGCTATCATCCATCTCCACTTGGTAAAGACCATTCCATTCTTCAACATCAGGAGCACATCGTGACCGACAAACTGCTTTTGCCCGAAGATCGTTATTTCGATCCAGACCCGAAACAGAAAGAAATCGCTCTGCATTTGTATCGCCAGGTTGCCGACAAACCGTTGGTGTGTCCGCACGGTCACGTTGACCCGCGCATGTTTGCCGATCCCGATTACCAATTCGGCACGCCTACGGAACTTCTGCTGATTCCCGACCATTACATTTTCCGCATGCTTTATTCGCAAGGCATCGCGCTGGAATCATTGGGCGTGCCGCGCACGGACGGCGGCGAAGTCGAAAGCGATCATCGCAAAATCTGGCAAACCTTTGCCGATAACTTTTTCCTGTTTCGCGGGACTCCGACCGGAATGTGGCTGGCGCATGAACTGCACGATGTGTTTGGCGTGACCGATAAACTGAACGGCGCGAACGCGCAAAAGATTTACGATCAAATTGCCGACTGTCTGACCCAACCGGAGTTTCGTCCGCGTCAATTGTTCGAACGCTTCAACATAGAAATTCTGGCGACGACCGACGCCGCCGCCGACACGCTGGAACATCACAAAGCGATCAAGGCTTCGGGCTGGAAAGGCCGCATTGTGCCGACGTTCCGCCCAGACGGAGTCGTCAACATTGACCGCCCGGACTGGCGCGCGAACATTGAGGAGTTGGGCAAAACCTGCGGCTACGAAATCGGCAGCTACAAAAAATTGATCGAAGCGCTGGAAAGCCGCCGCGCTTTTTTCAAAACAATGGGCGCGACGGCAACCGATCACGCCGCATTGACGCCGTTCACTTGCGAATTGAGCGACTCCGAAGCCGAAGCGATTTTCCAACGAGCTTTGGTAGGCACAGCAACCGAAGACGATGCGACGCGCTTCACCGGACATCTGATCGTTCAAAACGCCCGCATGAGCGCCGAAGACGGGTTGGTCATGCAGTTTCATCCTGGCTCGTTCCGCAATCACAATCTTGTGGTGTTTGAAAAATTCGGCTACGACAAAGGTTGCGACATTCCAGTTTCGTCGGATTTCACGCGCAGTTTGAAACCATTGCTGGAACGATTCGGCAACGATGCGCGGCTGACGCTGATTTTGTTCACGCTGGACGAAACGACGTATTCGCGCGAACTGGCGCCGTTGGCCGGGCATTATCCGGCGCTGCGATTGGGACCGCCGTGGTGGTTTCATGACAGTTTGAACGGCATGCGCCGGTTCCGCGATCAGGCGATGGAAACCGCAGGGTTGTACAACACTGCCGGATTCAACGACGACACGCGCGCTTTCCCTTCCATTCCTGCTCGCCACGATCTGGCTCGCCGCGTGGACGCCAACTGGATTGCCGGTTTGGTCGTGCGCGGAATCATTGATCAGGCCGATGCCGACGAAATGATTCACGACGCTGCTTACCGATTGGCCAAACGCGCCTACAAATTCGCCTAAATCGAAGCAAGAAACTTTGAGACAGGATGAACATGATTTTTTTTCAAGATGAACAGGATTCAAACCAAGTTGGAACTTGATCGCTATTGGTGATTCTGTAAATCCTGCCGAAAATCATGTTCATCCTGTCAAAAGAGAATGGCCCAGTGTTGCTTGCTCTGATTTAGCTTCTTGAAGACTGAATGAACTTCGCCGAATCGGTTTCTTATCTGTATTCACTTGGCAACGAGGTGCTGGCCATGAAGCTTGGGCTGGAAACAGTCCAAGCTCTGGCCAGCGCGGTTGGCAATCCTCAGCGAACATTTCCCGCCATCCACATCGCCGGAACCAATGGCAAAGGCTCCACCGCCGCAATGACCGAAGCGATTTTGCGCGCTGCCGGATTCCACGTTGGACAGTACACATCACCGCACTTGATTTCGATTACAGAACGAATTCGCGTTGATGGCAGCGAAATTCATGAAAACGACTTTGCGCGATTGGCGACAGCGGTTCGTCAGTCAAGCGAAACGCTGGTTGCCGAAGGCAAGCTCGCGGCGTCGCCAACTTACTTTGAACAGGTGACGATGATCGCTTATCTGTACTTCGCCGAACGGCAAGTCGAACTGGCTGTGCTGGAAGTCGGGATGGGTGGCAGGTTGGACGCGACGAATATCTGCCAACCTGCAGTGACGGCAATCACGCCGATTGGGTTTGACCATCAGAAGTATCTGGGAAACACACTGGCTGCAATTGCTGGCGAAAAAGCCGGAATCATCAAACCGAATGTGCCTGTGGTCGTCGCTCCGCAACCGTATGAAGCGATGCAGACAATCGTCGCTCGTGCTGAAGAATTAAGCGCTCCGCTGGTTTCAGTCGCTGGCGAATCTTTCTACGCCGAACCAAACGCTGGCCAATATCGGCTGCGGTATCGAACTTACGACGTGCAGTTGAATCTACGCGGTCGTCATCAAGCCGAAAACGCGATGACGGCGATTTTGATTGCGGAGCAATTGCGCCAACTCGGTTGGAAGATTGACCAGCAAACCATCGAAGAAGGCCTCAGCAAAGCCAACTGGCCGGGCAGATTGCAGTTGATCGAATCGCCGAAGTTTTCTGTGCAGTTGTTAGTGGATGGCGCGCACAATCCGTCGGGCGCGGAAACACTGCGAAACTTTTTGGATGAACATTACGCTGGCGTCCCTATCACATTGATCTTTGGGGCGATGGCCGACAAGGCGGCAATTGAAATGGCGAAGTTACTGTTCCCAATCGCGCGACACGTGATTCTGACGCAAGTCGAAAATCTGCGCGCTGCGTCGCCGCAATCCATTGCCGAACAAACAATAACGATTCGACAAGATTCGATTTGCTCAGAAACTCTTGCCGAGGCGTTATTGGAAGCGATGCGCATTACGCCAGCCAACGGTCTGATCGTTGTGTGCGGTTCGCTGTATCTGGCCGGAGAATTACTTCATCACTTAACCACAAATGTTGACTGATGAGCCGCCATTTTCCACGCGCCTTTTTCCTTCACATACACATGAATGTAGCGCGCGTCGGTGTGATTTTCCTTGCCGCCGCCGAACGAATGCACCAGCCAATGGCAGGTGACAATTGCCGTGTCGCCAATCACCGTCACTTTGATGTCGTCGCGTTTGATGGAAATGTACTTGGACGCGCCGGATTTGATCTTGGCGTTGTAACTGGCCTTGTCATCCACCGAAGCATTTGAATGCGTATAAATCAGTTTGTCGTGGTAAAGCTTTTCCAGCACGGCGACATCGGCCTTGATCAGGGCATCTTCCCATTGCTGTTCCAACTTCAAAATTTCCTGCTCTATTTTTCCGGCCTGAGCATTGGCGATGACTGCGGTCAGAATCATGACGATCAAACCTCCCAGAATTCGTTTCATTGGTTATCTCCTAGTTGAAAGTGATTACAGCTCGTTGAGGACCAAATCTTCGTAATTGTCGCGGCGGCGAATGACTTCTACGTTGCCGTCTTCTTCGATCAAAACCGCAGCCGGAAAAACTCTGCCGTTGTAAGCGGTCATTTGCGACGCGGTGTACGCGCCGGTGTTGAGCATGGCAATGACTTCGCCGACCTGCACGTTCGACGGCAGCAAGCGGCAATCAGGCAGATGGCCGTCGCCGTGCAAATCGAAATACACATCGCCTCCGTCGCACAACGGCCCGGCCATTCGATAGCGCTCGTTGTGCGCTTCGCCCGCGCGCGAAGCGTTCACCGCATGGTAATACCAGTGATACATGACCATAGAAAGCATCAGGTTGTAACCGGCGTCGGTCAACGCCCAGGCTTCGCCGGTTTCGGGGCGCGTTTTGACGTTGCGGACTGTGGTCAGAATCGTCACCGCGTCGGCGATGACTGCGCGACCGGGTTCCATGACGATTTCCAATTCGTCCAACAAATGCTCGGCTCCAGCTTCGCGCGCCGAAGCGCGAACGACATCAATCGCATTTGCCATCATTTCCGCCGCCGTCAGATTTGCGCCGAGCATCGCTCGTTCGTTGTCGCTGATTTCTTCGGCGTGCGCTTCGTCGCGCAGGTAATTGACCGGTATGCCTCCGCCAATGTTGATGTGTTGCAACTTGTGGCCGGTTTCTCGGTGCAGCCACAACAAATGTTCCCACATCGCGGCAAAGGCTTCGGCGTAAGGTTCAGGATCAGGCGTTTGCGAACCGACGTGAATGTGCAAACCCGCAAGGTTGATAAGTTCCGGCCTGGCCACTGCGCGCAACATCATTTCGCGCGCCTGCGAAGGCGACACGCCGAACTTCGATGTGTACAACGCCGTTTGCAACCCGGCGTGCGAACGAGTTCCCACACCGGCAACCAATCGCACGGTGACATTGGCGCGCTTCTTCAGCTTCGCGGCGACTTGTTCGACCAATTCCAGTTCAAACGGCGAATCCAGATTGATCGTGTAAATCCCTGCTTCGATGGCTTCGGCAATTTCCTGCTCGGTTTTTGAAATGCCGTTCATTTCAATCTGGTCGGGGCGAAATCCCGCGCGCAGGGCTTTGAACAATTCGCCGCCGGAATTGACTTCGACATCAATTCCGGCTTCGCGCACCACGCGCAGCACGCCAAGCAGATTGTTGGCTTTTGACGCGAAACAAAGTTTCAGCTTCGGGTGATGCGTTTTCGCTTCCAGCAAGCGCGCGATGTTGTGGCGAATGCGCGGCGCCGAAACGACAAACAGCGGCGTGTCGAATTCATCGGCAAGTTTGATCGCATCAATGCCGTTGATATGCAAATGATTGTTTTTGATTTCCAGGTAACCCGGAATCGTCCAGGCTGGTTGAGCATTGGTAACAGTCATTTAGGTAAAAGTTCTTTCGTGAATTATGCGCTCCCTACAGAAAGTTAAATCGAGTGTCAGTCATTAACCATTAACCATTGCGAATTGCCCATTAGCAGACAGGGTAGAAACAGTCCTACCCTGTCTGCTAATGGGCAATGGCTAATGCTTAATGGTTAATTTCTCCGATTGAGTCACTGTTGGTTGCGATGTTGATTTAGTTTGTCAGCAATGAAACTGCGCGAGCGATGATGAAGTTTGATTGTTGCAACGCCACTTCGGCGGCTTCGCGCGCGGCACCGGTTTTTACCATGACGATGGCCACGCGCAAATCCCAGTTGGCAGCTTCGAGCGCAGCTTCCGCCGCAGTTTTATCCAAATCGCATTCGGCCATCACCAGGCCTGTGGCGCGTTGGCGCAATTTGATGTTGCTGGTTTTCAAATTGGTCATGCGATTGCCGGTGACGTAGCCCAATCGCACCATCGCCATGGTCGAAAGCATATTCAAAACCAGTTTTTGCGCCGTGCCGGATTTCAACCGCGTCGAACCAGCGATGACTTCGGGACCGACAATCGGTTCGATGGCAATTTCCGCAGCAGCAGCGAGTTCTGAGTTTTCGTTGCAGACAATACAAACGGTCAGCGCGCCAAGTTGTCGCGCGTACTCCACAGCACCGATGGTGTAAGGCGTGCGCCCGCTGGCCGCGATACCAACCAGACAATCGTTGGCGGTGAATCCGCGCGCCTGCAAATCCTTCGCTCCGGCTTCGCGATCGTCTTCGGATGCTTCGACGGCTTTGTAACAAGCGTCGTAGCCTCCGGCGATGACGCCTTGCACCAACTCCGGCGAGACGCCAAAGGTCGGCGGGCATTCGGCAGCGTCCAAAACTCCCAGCCGTCCGCTGGTTCCTGTTCCGGTGTAAAACAATCTGCCTCCGCGCTGCAATCTTTCGGCGATTCCATCCACCGCGCGAGCGACCGCTGGCAAAACTTTTTCAATCGCTTCGGCAACTTTGCGATCTTCGGAGTTGATGACGCGCAAGGCTTCCAGCGTCGGTAGCTTGTCAATTTGTGTTGTGCATGGGTTGATCTGCTCTGTTGTAGTCATAAAGCTACGGACTTCAAGGAGTCGGAATTTCCAGATCGCGGCAAATTTTCCGCACTAGGAAATCGTCAATTTCATGATGACGCGGAACAGCCGAGACTCTGTTGCTCACGCGATTAACGTAGATTGAATGGTTGCCGCCTTCACGCAAAAGTTCGCAGCCGTGTTTCAAAATGTGGCGGATGAAATCAATTCGCTTCATTCAATCTCCGAATCAAACGCCTGCCAACGAAAAGCTCTCTCGAATCGCCATTTGACCTTTGATGGATTCTTCCGCCAGTTGCCGATTTGCCTGCAGAACAAGCTCTACCGCCTCTTGCAGATTTGCCCGCGCTTCTTCAAGCGTTTCGCCTTGCGTATTCGCGCCCGGCAATTCCTCGACGAATGCAATGTAGCCTTGCGGCGTTTTCATAAATACTGCTGTCAAAGTCATAGTGTTATTCCTTCGATTTAGCCGTTGAACTTCAGGTCGTGAATCGTCTGCGCCATCTTTGCAGCGCCAATTACAGGTGCATCAATCGGCGGAGCGACTTCGGCATTCGGCGCGGCTTTTTGAATTTCTTCGCGCAGCGGGTTCAGGATCAATTCGCCAGCTTCAAAGACTCCGCCGACATACGCCACGCGGAAGGCGTCGCGCTCCATTCTTAGTTGGTCAATCACGGCAATGGCGGTTTTGGCCAATTCGCTGGCGGCATCGCGCAAAATTTCAATGGCGACTTCATCACCTTGCCGAGCGGCTTCGACGGCAATGGGCGATAACTGCGCGATTCGGGATTGAACCTCGCCTTTTTCTTTCGACGAAGAATCGTAAACCACCGTCGTCAGTTCCGGCGGCGAACTCACACCGAAATGACGCAACACAGGCGAAGTCATGCTGGTGGCTTCACCGCGAAAGTCATACGACATCATGACCGATTCCAGCGCGCGACGACCGATGTAACTGCCGCTGCCTTCGTCGCCCATAATCGGCCCCCAGCCTCCGGCACGAGCAAAACGACCGCGCGAATTGATGCCGCAGGCAATCGAACCGGTTCCGGCAATGATGACCACGCCGGGTTGATTGCCGGTCGCTCCGGCCAGCGCCACGCGGGCGTCGGTTTCCAGTTGAATCGCCGCAATCGGCAACGCGGCTTTCAGCGCGTCCAGCATCTGGCGGTGATAACCCGGTTGCGAAACTCCGGCCAGGCCGATGCAGGCGGCGGCGATTTGCGATACTTCGATTCCGGCTTCGCGGCAAGCGTCATTGACGGCCTGGCGAATGTGGTTGACGGCGTTCTCCAACCCTACGCGCAGCAGGTTTGCGGCGGCGGATCGGCCTTCGCCGCGAACCGCTCCGCTTTCATCAATGATAACGGCGCGGGAATTGGTTCCGCCGCCGTCCACGCCAAGCCAAAACCGATTTTGTGTGTGCTCATCAATCGAAACAGCTTCTGATGTCACGGTGTTCATACGAATTTACATTTGTCCGTTGAAGAATTGCTCAGGGCTTCAAACCGAACCGCTCAGCGATGATTCGCCCGACTTCGGTAAACCGAATCATAAACTTGTTGCCGGTATGAACAAAACCAAAGGCAGGTTTTTAGACAGGATGGCTGGGAGTTTTCAGGATCAAGGCGTTTGATAAATGGCGCCAAACGCTGGTGTGCGACTTGAATGTCGAAAAGTGTAAAGCTCCATTTGGCTGAGGAAATTTGACCTTGCCGGATTACTTCTCTGTCGCTGGCGGCTTGGGTTTTCCGGCGGAGTTTTTCGCTTTTTGCAGTTCTTCCTGAAGCCCTTTGGCCAGGCCTAGTTGCGCCAGCGACCTCAAACCTTGATGCGTCAAGGCGGAAGCCAGGCTCTGCGTTTGTTGAAGATCGCGCTTGCTCAAATCACGAAACAGCGGGGCGAGCGTTTCGGTCAGCTCAAAGTAATCCTCTGCCAGAAGAACCAAATTCGACTGATTGATCCAGGCGCCAATTCCCGGGGCCAGCCCCGATTTGCTGGAAAAAGATTCGGTAATGTCCAGCTTGTTGAGCGTGGACACTGCCAGATTGGCCGCTGCAAAACCGCCTTGCTCTTCAGAAACACGCGACCTGGCGATGGCGATGATTCCTTTGGCAACATAAGCCGACGGCTTTTCCCGGTCGAGATTCGCCAATGCGTCGTCATAAAAATTTGCCACCATCTGCTTGTCCTGTTTGGCGCTCAACATTGCTTTCGCCACACCATCAACAATCAAGCTCATCCCGAACGGATCAGTGACTTTCAGCGCGTAGCTTCTTGCTTGTGGCCAATCTTTTTCAGCCATAGCTTTGCTGACTAGCGGCCCATAAACGCTGACGCTGGTTTGCCGCCGCACTGTTTCATCGTTGATTTTTGACAGCAAGCGTTCGGCTAAAACGACGTCAGCCTTTTCGGCGGCTTCGATTGCCAGACGCTGATATTCGGCATCTTTGATTTTCTGGTTTCGGATAGCTTCCAGCTTTTCGGATGAATGTTCGATTTCCGCAGTGTCGCCCGGAGTCGCAGCCGACATCCCGGACATGCTGATGGTTTTTGACGGCGGCGCGGCAGAGTTGACCGAGCGGTTTGCCATCGCCGTTTCGACTTCGGCTCCCAATCGCAGATATTCGTCGCGCCAAACGGGATGAGTCGCCGCTTGCGAAGCTCCTTTCCGCGTGGCATCCAACAGATTCAGATAACCTGCTCTGTCCAAAGTCGGCCTGAAAGCGGCGCGTAGCCTGACCGCCAATGCTTCAAAGTATTTTTCCCGCAGCGGCGGTGACAAAAAGAAATGTAGCTTCGTCACCAAAAAGAGATTCACCGTTGATCCGACAGGCAGTTTTTCCAGATAAACCAAAGCCTGTTTTTCAGCTAACTCCTTGTCCTTGTACCAAAGATGAGTCAGAAAAGTTGAGGCTGGATAATATGCCGCGTGAGAAAGCCCTTGTTCAGCAAGTTTCATGGCTTTTTCAGGATCGCGTTGAAGCTCTTCAACGGCAATTGCAACAATTGCAGCCCCGCCTTCTTCGCCAGTGGCGAAAGCAGGTTTTGCGCTGTCGCCGTTTGCGCCCGTCCAGTCTTTGATCAAGTCCGGGTTCAATTTGGCAATTCGTCTCAGGATGCTTTGCCGGAGCCGCGCCCGGTCAGCATCCGAAAGCTTCTCGCCGAATTTCGGCAGCCGGGAATTCCCTTTGTCGCCCATCAATTCCTGCAACCGCGACCAGGCGTTGGCCAGCGCTTCGTTGGCGCGCACTCTGTCTTTGTCCCAGAGCAATGCCGCGCCTTCGATTTGGACGATGATGCCGTATTCAACCGGCTCGATCTGAAACGCCGAAGACAAGGCGCCATCTAATATTGATTCTAACATCTGCTGTTTTTCTTCAATGGTTATAGCTGGAACCGCGCTTAATTCTGATGATTCATTCCGTTTGGATTCTTGTACCTTCTCAGGGGTATCAGATTTCCACATGTTTTTTCTTGAAGGATACTCTATGACAGGGAACCGACTGGGCAGTTTCGCTTCATTAACTGAAGGACTTGATGACTTTTTATCTTTAGTCTCACGCGACTGAGATATCGTTACTCGCGTAATCTGGTCAAACATCATCAAGGCGACTACAAAAGCAAAAAACAAGGTAACAACAAAGATTGGAGAAGAGAGTTTTTTTTGATAATGCATACAATTATTCTCAATTATGGGCAGTAGGTACTCCGTAGCTGATTTTTGAAACCGGTGAAAACAAAGGGTTTAGCAAGTCGCCCTTCGGAGGCGGCGGGGGATGCCTTTAAACCATTGAGATTACAGGCTTTACCTCGCAGGTCTTAGCGTTGGGCTAAGTCCTTTGAATGCAGAGTTTCAAAAATCCCGTTGGGAGTACCTCGAACTCGGACGCAAAATCAGGCCTTTAATCACGCAGTTCCCAAACAATCTTTTTATTCCTTACTGATGTTACGCGCTAAGGAACTGAGCATTTGGTTTGACGAGGTTTTCGTCCCGGCAGGGACGGTTGAAATTAGGCAGGCAGTTACTGCCGGGAAAAAACGCGAATGAGTCCGCGTCCTGTAGGGACGCCTGAATCTTTCGCCATCTGGGAACTCAAGCGTCCCCACAGGCCCCGACAGAGAAAGACTTCGCTATCTGGCGTTGAAACGCCGCTCTAATTTCAACTGTCCCAGCCGGGACGAAGAAACTGTCAAATGGTTTGCCTGATTTTCAATCGCGTAACATCAGTTCCTTAATTGCAATTAGTTGGAGGAGAACTGCAGCTACCTGGGTTACTACACCAGCAGCACCTTGCTTGGCACTCTGAAAGAAGCTGCATAAATGATCGGCTGTCTGGACAATAGAGGCTGCCGCTACAGCTACCGCCGCAACTTTCACTCTCCGGGCAAAATCCCTCGTCAAAACTAAGTCCTGGGAAAATACTGCTGCGTAAGGAGCGAAAATCAAGAGGGGACTTAGGTTGAACTTTCCACCAATCTTTTTTAGAAATTGGGGCTGAAGGGGGAGCGATTCCATTTGATTGCTTACTATTCTGAAAGAAGGCCATTGTCGTAATCAATTTGCCATCGCCGCATTTATTTGCCACCGCTTTTTTGGCAGGCGCAGTTTGGACTGGTTGTGTGCCAAGTACCATTGCCGCTGAGATTGTCAAAAAAAGAGTAAGAACCATTGCCATCAAAAAGCTTGGCAAACCATTTCGACGTTGTTTTCCGAAAAGCATTTGAAACCTCCTATTGAAAGGGTCGCGGCAACTAAACACACACAGCACTGTATACCGACACTTTGCCTGATATCTTTGTAGCGCGACAGGCTAACGTTGTCACAAATTTGGCAGATACGATGTGAAGACTCTGCTATTGAAATAGCGAGTTCATTTACTTAGTGCAATCTCAAACGAAAATCTTGATGCCCGATTGAAAGTATTTTTCGCATTTTATGGAAGCTGCTTATCCGGGATTGACTGTGTTTTGAAGTTTCTCAATCAATGCGCTTCTTTCTCTGTAGACCGACTCCTTCTTGATCCTCAACTCCTTCGCTATTTCTTCCGACTTCAATCCTTGCGTTATCAGGTAAAACAGCTTTTGCTCATGCTCGGTCAGCTCGCCGACAGCAGCCATCAAAAGTTTTTCTCTTTCTTCTGAAATCAATTTCTCTTCCTGATCCGGCTGAGTGGCGAAAGAATCCGGCGGCAAATCATCCAGTGGCAATTCCCGTTTCTGCTCTTTCAACCGGCGCAGGATTAACCGTTTGGCAATCGTGAACAGCCAGGTTTGCGGCTCTGACCGGTTGTCGAACGAACGCAGCGTATGAAAGTCGTTGTCCAGCAACAGCATCATAATTCGACTGACAAAGCCGTCGAATTCCATCTTGTTGGGATGGTGGTTCAGGCTCTGGCAGGCTTGGCGGACGGCTATTGGAATCTGGGGGACGATGTCCAGAAACAGTTGTTCGATTTCACTGATGGCAGGTTTTGGCGAATCCGATTTGGGCATACAACGCCTCTTACTGTTGGCAAATTTGTCCCCGCGCTGGACAATCAGAAAGGTTGTAAAAAAGATTCAAAAGCTTGAGTTGGCGTCAGCCAGGATTGATAAGGCGGGCGCAGAGTAGCACGAAAAAAAAAAACAGGAAAGAGTTTTACAGATTCAACCAATCATCGCTGGCATTTGCAAAGCTCACGCGGCATTTTTCTCACAACTGAGATGTGATCGTTGGCGACTTTCATGTTGGTTCCGGCTGGCCAGATTCATTAGGCAAGCCGCGCTCTTTTGAAACCGTCGGTCATCTGCCTTGAATTGAAGCGAGGAAAATTTCAGCCATGCCTTGCTGTGCGGAAAAGTTGGAATGTAAATTGGCGACGACTTTGGAAACTGTGGAGGTTTTTGAGTTATGGCACAAAACATGGAAAAACGTCCGGTCGTCGGTTTGGCGCTCGGCGGAGGCATGGCTCGCGGATGCGCTCACGTCGGTGTGCTGCGCGAATTGGAACGCAACGGCATTCCAATTGATTTGCTGGCTGGAACCAGCGTCGGTTCGTTGATCGGCGGAGCTTATGCCGCGGGAATGACGCCGGATCAAATCGAAAATCTGGCGATGACCATCAGTTGGAGCGATCTGGGTCGCCCGACTGTTTCGCTGCTGGGGTTTTACAACAGCGAACGCACCGAAGATTACGTCAAGAAAAAATTCCCGATCACGGAGTTTGAAAAAACGCGAATTCCGTTTGGCGCAGTCGCCACCGACATTCAAACCGGCAGAATGGTCGTGTTCACCGAAGGCAGCATGCCGCTGGCCATTCGCGCCAGTTGCGCCATGCCGGTGTTTTACACGCCTGTGATGGTCAACGGGCGAATGATGGTGGACGGCGGATTGGTCGGCCACATTCCGGCGTCAGTAGCGCGAATGATGGGCGCGGACATAGTCATCGCCGTGGACATCAATTCGCAGCATCTGCCAATTCCGCAACCGACCAACCTGTTTACGATCATGTCGCAATCGTTGTCCGTGATGGGACGCAGCGCCGTCAGTTACATTCACGCCGACGCGGATTTGGTAATCCGGCCTCAGATTGAAAATGTTCGCCCGGACGATCTGTCCAAAGCCGCCGAAATGATTGTCGCCGGAGAAGAAGCCGCTCGCCGCGTGATTCCGAAAATTCGTCGCTTGCTGGCGCCGAAGAAAAAAGGATTTTTCAAACGGCTGTTTTCCGGTCCGCGCCACGATCCTCGCCGCGTCAGCATGTTGGAAGAAGACTAAAAAGAATCGGCGGCAAATTGGCTGATTTGCCGCCGAAGTTTGGTGTGTGGTACTTTCCGGTTCAGAGAGTTTGATAAAACGCGCCCGTAGCTCAGTTGGATAGAGCGCCGGCCTTCGAAGCCGTAGGTCACAGGTTCGAGCCCTGTCGGGCGCGCCACTTTCCTCGAAATCCCAATCCCATCAACAATCGTCATCGCAACGCCGAAGCCAGCATAGTGTTGATTTCCGTGCGAACAGTCGTCCAACGATTATTCAAATCGCTATCCAATCTGACCCGTTGCCAGAGTTGATTGGTGTTGTTCAGGTCTTCCTGGACGCGCAGAGCGCTGCTGCGAACCAGATTTGAGTTGGACGCATTGGCTCGCAATGTCAGCAAAGACGAATACAAGGCTCCCAACCCGCTCAAAAACTGCTCTTGTTCGGTTGACGGCCGTTGCGAACCGATAAACGTGGGATTGCCATCCGAACCGATCAAGTATCCTATGCTGTTGGCGTATTGACGCCGAATGACATCTACTTTGGCTGACGCGCTCTGCGCCATGCCTGCAATCGCAGTCGAAGGAGGCGGCGTAACTACTGTTCCTCCGCCATTGTTCGGCTGTCCTCCGGGTTGGGGTTGAGAGCCAATTGGAGGAACCACTGTCCCATTCCCCGTTCCTATTGTTCCGCCCGTCCCATTCGACGGGAAAGCCGTAACGCGAGCATAACGACTGGTTCCTGTTTGCGTGGGGATGTCTACTCGCAAAGCCGCCCGGCCATTTTTATCCATGAGTTCCACCTGGCGAATCACGCCACTGCGGTCTTCCAGACAGACTTCGGGAGCAGGAGCCAGAGTCGGTTGCCGAAACTGTGGTTGAGCGTCAGCGCTGGTGCTGGCCGGAGGAGTTCCGCGCAAACGAATTCTGACCGTTGAACTTGGTTGAAGAGGATCGTGATTGGTAAACACACGCCAGCCCGGCGAAGGGGCTTCGGCGTTGATCCGCAACCGGACTGAGCCATCCGCGTCCCGATAAGCCGTCACATCATAAGGATTGAGCGCTCCCGGCGTTTGACGGAACGGGTCGGGAGTCGGAGTTGGTCTGCCAACCAGAACAGGCGTGGGAGTAGGCCGAGTCACGGTGACTGGTGGCACAAAGGCATTTGTCGGAAAAGGCTGAACCAATTCCATTCCGAAACGCTCGCCGGGTTCGATGACGACCTCTTTGCCTTTCATGAGCATGGTCGCGGTCAATCCGGCAGCGGCTCCAATGCCTGCGCCAAGCAGCGCGCCGCCGGTAAAAACTCCAATGCCGGCGCCAAGTCCCGCTCCGCCGCCAATGAACATGATGTCGCGTCGCGTTGGATTGCCGCCTTTGACGTAACCTTCTTCATCCAGCCGTTTGCGTTCTTCGGCATCGGCGCTGGTCAAAGTGGCTTTGACCGGAATCGGATTGCCCTTCAAATCACGAAAGTTATCGAAGACGATAGCGATAATTCCCGAACGATGCGCCCATTTGGCCTTGCTGACCGAAGAAACGTGTCCCTCGACAACAGCTCCCACGGGAATGATCGTTTTCCCGCTGCCATCCACCACCGGACTGTCCACGTGCGCGCGGAAACGGTCGCTCACACGGGAACTGCCTGAAGACAGCCGGTCATCCATTTTCAAAATGATGACTGTTCCAACGGGAATGGATGTGGCTCCGACCGGGATGGGCGGCGTGCTTTCCAAATCTCGTGCAGGAGCACGGCCCAATCGTTGCGCGAAAGTTTGCGAACTGGTCGCGCTGATGACTAATGACAAGAGGGTGACGGTAAAAACGACTTTCCTCAGACTTCGGGTCATAAAAACTCCTTGTCAGTTACCGCAATCAGTCATCAACTCAAAGGAGGCTGTGGCTGAATTCTGACTGCTGACCACTTAAGGGGAAGATTCAGGGAAGAATCCTCTCGTTTCACTTTAGCTTTCGATTTTTTGTCACTTGAACGCGAACAGTTTACACGTTTCGGTTGCTGGCACAAACGCTCAGCCGGCTGAACTCATTCCGGGCGACAAAATCCCAACTTGCGGCAAAACAAAGAAAAAGCCGCAACCGATTCAAACTTGAATGATCGGTTGCGGCACAAGAATCGAATTCAGACGCTCAGCGATTATCTGGTCGGCGCTTTGGCTCTGGCTTTTTTGACTGCTTTTTTTTCCGCCTTTATCGTCGCGGCCCTTGTGGGCTGTTTGCCATTGCCGGTCAGCGATTTGGCTTTTACCGCTTTGGACTTTTCAGAGGCTGGCAGCAAGGCCTGGTCAAACACCTGCTGAACGTGTTCGACAAAGACGAACTCCATTTCGCGTTTGGGTTCTTCGGGAACGTCTTCCATGTCCTTTTTATTTTGCGCAGGCAAAATGACTGTTTTGATTTGAGCGCGATGCGCGGCCAGCACCTTTTCTTTCACGCCACCGATGGGCAGCACGTTACCGCGCAAGGTGATTTCCCCCGTCATCGCCACGTTTTTGTGAATTGGGCGACGAGACAACGCCGACACCAGCGCAGTCGCCATGGTGATGCCCGCCGAAGGCCCGTCTTTCGGAATTGCGCCTTCGGGGATGTGAAGGTGAATGTCTGTTTTGCTGAAGGCGTCTTCTTCGATGCCCAGTTCTCTGGCGCGCGATTTGGCGAACGAATAGGCAGCGTGCGCCGATTCGCGCATGACATCCCCAAGCTGACCGGTTAATTGCAACATGCCTTTGCCGCGCATCGTCAAGGCTTCGATGAACAGAATGTCGCCGCCGGTCGCCGTCACGGCCAAACCCGTAGCCACGCCTATCTGATCGTGTTTCAGCATTTCATCGAGTTCGATTTTGGCCACGCCCAGAAAATCGTTCAGGTTTTCCGGCGTTACGACGACTTGTTCCTTGTCGCCTTCGGCAACGCGGCGAGCGACTTTGCGACAAATTTTCCCGATTTCACGTTCGAGTTGGCGCAAACCCGATTCGCGCGTGTATTTGGCGATGGCATCGCGCAAAGCGGCTTCGCTGATGCTCAGGTTTTCGGGCTTGATGCCGTTTTCTTCCATCTGTTTCGGCAACAGATGACGCAGTATGATTTGCAGCTTTTCTTCTTCGGTGTAACCAGACAGCCGAATGGTTTCCATGCGGTCGCGCAACGCGGGTTGGATGGTTTCCAGCACGTTGGCCGTGGTCATGAACATGGTGTTCGACAGATCGAACGGCACGTTCAGGTAATTGTCGCGGAAGCTGTTGTTCTGCTCAGGATCGAGAACTTCCAGCAAGGCCGACGAAGGATCGCCGCGAAAATCCGAACTGACCTTGTCAATTTCGTCCAGCATAATCAGCGGATTGTTCGTTCCGGCGGTTTGAATGGCCTGAACGATTCTGCCTGGCATCGCACCGACGTAAGTGCGGCGGTGGCCGCGAATTTCCGCTTCGTCGTGAACGCCGCCCAGACTCAATCGAACGAATTTTCGATTCAGCGCACGCGCAATCGAACGTCCGAGCGAGGTTTTGCCTACGCCCGGCGGGCCGACCAGACACAAAATCGAACCTTTCGGCTTTTCCTTGATCTTGCGAACGGCCAGCGCTTCGATGATGCGCTCTTTCACCTTTTCCAACCCATAATGGTCTTCGTCCAGAATTTCCTGCGCTTTTTTCAAATCCAGGTTCTCTTTCGACGATTTAGACCACGGCAACGCCACCATGATGTCCAGCCAGTTTCGCAATGTGCCGGTTTCAGCCGCGTCGGGATGCATGCGTTCCAGCTTTTTCAACTGACGTTCGACTTCTTCTTCGACGGCTTTCGGCATTTTGCATTTGCCCATTTTTTCGCGGTACTGGGCGATGTCTTCGGCCAGTTCGTTGCCTTCGCCTAGTTCCTGTTGAATCGCCTTGAGCTGTTGGCGCAGATAAAATTCCCGCTGCGAACGATCAATTTCGGTTTTGGCCTGGGTGTTGATTTCGGCCTGCACGGTCAGGACTTCGATTTCCTTGTTGAGCAATTCATTGACGCGATGCAATCGCGGAATGATGGCCAGTGTTTCCAGCACCGATTGCGCGTCTTCGACTTTCAGTTCCAGATTCGACGCGGCCAGATCGGCCAAACGCGCAGGTTCTTCGACAGTCGTGACTATGGCCATCACTTCGGGCGAAACGTTTTTGCCGAGCGCGACGGCTTTGTCCAGCGAACCGCGCACGTTGCGTGTCAGGGCTTCGAGTTCCAGCGTCTGTTCCGGCGCGGTTTCTCTCAACTCTTCTATGCGCGCCTGCAAAAAGCCTGCGGAATCTTCCAACGAATGAATTTTGGCGCGGGCAATTCCCTGCACCAGAATGCGTATGCGGTTGTCAGGCAATTTCAGCATTCGCATGATGATCGCCACCGTTCCCACGTCGTACAGATCGCCCGTGCCGGGTTCTTCCATGTCAGGGTCTTTTTGCGCGGCCAGCATGATCATGCGGTTTTCGGCCAGGGCCTGATCCACCGCTTGAATCGAACGATCGCGGCTGACAAACAGCGGCACGATCATAAACGGAAAAATCACTATGTCGCGCAGCGGCAACACCGGCAATACATCCGGAATCCGTAATTGCTCTTCGGGTGTTTCGGAGCCTGTTGATTGTTTTTCTTCTTGTTCAGCAGTTGTAGACATAACCAGTTTCCAGTTCGTGGTTCGCAATTCGCGGTTCACGGTCACTTCCAAATGCGACTCTGTGAACTGCAAACTGTGAACTGTGAACTCATTCCGTAATCGTAATTGCGAATTCTCTCCCGCAAGTCTTCGCCTTCGGCAAATGTATTTGCAGCACGCCGTCGCGCAAATGCGCAGTGATTCGTTCGGCTTCCAGTTGCCAGTTGACGGGAAGGTTCAGACTGAAATTGCCGTAACTTCGTTCCAGACAAAGAAACCGAATCGGACGTTCGGGTTCGGGCAACAAACGTGCCGTCGGCGTAGTGCGTTCTTTCTGCCCTTCGATCTTCAATACATTGTCCAGAATTTTGATGCGCACCTGACCTATGGGAACTCCCGGAAGTTCAATGTTGATCAACACTGCGTCTTCGGTTTCGTACACATCAACCGGCGGGGTCCAGGTGGCAGGATTTGGCGCCAGAGCGCGAAGCTCGTCCAGACGCACCAGCATACGGCGCAAATGGACGCGCAATTGTTCGGACAATTCCGCTGTCAGCGGATTTAATGACCCAGTGGCTCGACTCATAATGATTTTCGTGTGAAGGCAATCGTTCGTGTCATTTTTTAATGCCCGGCAATGATATTAACGTGCGATTTGACGGCTTGTACAGAGGCGGAAAATTTAACTGGATCGCTTGTTCTTTTGGCCCGCAACAGAGAGCTTGTCATCGCAAGATGGAGCAAGCCCGTTGGATTCGAGAGCAGATTCCAACGGGCTTGCTGTGTTTCGTCAAATCGGTTTTGAGCGCTTATGCGCCTGCTGCCTTGCTGGCCGGTTTCCATCGCAACACAGGTTTGCGAGCGGCGGCGGCTTCGTCCAATCGCCCGATGCGTGTGTGGTGCGGAGCCGTTTTGACCAGTTCGGGATTTTCTTCAGTTTCGCGGGCGATGGCTTTCATCGCGTCAATGAATGCATCCAATTCATCGCGGCCTTCGCTTTCGGTCGGTTCGATCATCATTGCTCCCGGCACCACCAGTGGGAAATAAATCGTCATCGGATGAAAGCCGTAATCAATCAACCGTTTGGCAATGTCCAACGTGTGGACGCCGAATTTCTGCTGGCGTTTGTCGTTGAAAATCACTTCGTGCATGGCTTTGCCCTGCACACCGAGTTCGTAATCGTCTTTCAAATGATGAGCAATGTAATTGGCATTGAGCACGGCGGTTTCAGTCGCTTCGCGCAAACCTTCCGCGCCGAGCGTCAGGATGTAACACAACGCGCGAACCAGCACCGAATAGTTACCGTGGAAAGCACGCACCCGACCAACTGTTTGCGGGCGATTGAAAGTAAGTTTGTATTTGCCGTTTTCAACCACCACGCGCGGAACCGGCAGGAACGGTTCCAATTCCGCCGTCACGGCAATCGGGCCAGCGCCGGGGCCGCCTCCGCCGTGCGGAGTCGAAAAGGTTTTGTGCAGATTGAGGTGAATGACATCCACGCCCATATCGCCCGGTCGCGTCACGCCGACCAGAGCATTCATGTTCGCGCCGTCCATGTAAACCAATCCGCCCGTGTCGTGCAGAATCTTGCAGACTTCTTCAATGTTTTCTTCAAACAAACCCAGCGTCGAAGGATTGGTCAACATCAAGGCAGCAACGTCTTCGTTGACCATCGCGCGCAAAGCGTCCAGATCAACCGCGCCTTCGGCAGTGGATTTGATCGTTTTGACCTGATAACCGCACACCGCCGCCGAAGCCGGATTTGTCCCGTGCGCCGAATCGGGAATCAGCACGACTTTGCGGGCGTTGCCACGAGCTTCCAAGCAGGCGCGAATGACCATCAGGCCCGTCATTTCGCCCTGCGCGCCCGCCGCCGGTTGCAAGCTGACGCCGGGTAAACCGGTGATTTCGGCCAGAGCATCTTCCAGCCGTTTCAACAATTCCAGATTGCCCTGCGCCTGTTCGTCCGGCAGATAAGGATGCGACGCCGCAAATCCATCGAAGCGCGAAACCCGTTCGTTGAGCTTCGGGTTGTATTTCATGGTGCAAGAACCCAGCGGATACATTCCGAAATCCACGGCGTAATTCCAGGTCGAAATCCGCGTGAAGTGGCGAATGACATCCACTTCGCTGACTTCCGGCAATCCGGCCAGATCGTCATCGCGCAACAATCGCGCGTCAATCAGCGAATCTTCTGCTGGAACATCCAACGCAGGCAGGTGATAGCCGATTTTGCCCGGACGCGACCGTTCAAAGATCGTGCCTTCGTTTTGATTGATATGATTGCTTGATTTCTTAATCACTGCGACTCCATTTCGCTCAGAGTACCGCCTTCAGGCGGCTGGCTTCAGTGGCCGAGTCAGCCGCCTGAAGGCGGTACTCTGAACACGTTCAAACTTGCCCGGCGAGTTGTGTCAACGCCTCGCCAGTCACTCGAAAGATCGTCCATTCGTCCATCGGCTTTGCGCCGAGCGATTTATAAAAATTGATGGCCGGTTCGTTCCAATCCAGCACTGACCATTCCAACCGTCCGCATTCACGTTCGACGGCGAGCCTGGCCAGATACGCCAGCATCGCTTTGCCGAATCCTTTGCCGCGTTGATCGGGATTGACGAACAGGTCTTCCAGATAAATTCCCGGCCTGCCCAGAAACGTCGAAAAGTTATGAAAGAACAACGCGAAACAAACCGGCGTGTCGTGGTCATAACCGATGACGACTTCAGCCACGCGCCGTTCGCCAAACAGCGTTTTCGTCAGCGTCGCTTCATCGGCCACGCATTCGTGCGCCAGTCGTTCGTATTCCGCCAAACCGCGAATGAATTGCAGAATCAGCGGCACATCGGATTCAACAGCCTGCCGAATGACAAAACCCGTAATACTCGTTGGATGTTCAGTCGGACTCATTTCTCATTTGGCTTTCACACAATCAGATTGCTTTCAGTTCGGCGCCCAAAGCATCAACCTGTTCTTTGGTCGTCGTTTCTGTCACGCACACCAGAATTTCGTTTTTCATCTCCGGGAAGAATCGTTCCAACGCCAATCCGCCGATGATCTTTTTGCTTTGCAATTTCGCCAGCACGTCAGCGGCAGGTTTCGGGCAACTGACAACGAATTCGTTGAAAAACGGCGACGTGAATTTCAGGCTGAAACCGTTGATCGCGGCAATTTGCTTCGCCGCGTAATGCGCCTTTTGCAGGTTCTGTTCAGCGACTTCGCGCACGCCACGCCGTCCCATCGTGGACAGGTAAACCGTCGCCATCAGCGCGTACAATCCCTGATTGGTGCAGATGTTGGACGTCGCTTTTTCACGGCGAATGTGTTGTTCGCGTGTTGCCAGCGTCAACACGTATCCCGGACGGCCATTGTGGTCAAAAGCCTGCCCGACCAGACGACCGGGAATTTGCCGTTGCAGTTTTTCCGTGCAGGCGAAAAATCCGCAATACGAACCGCCGAAGCTGATAGGAATTCCGAACGATTGCGCTTCGCCACAAACGATGTCAGCCCCGGCTTTGCCCGGAGCCTGCAACAGTCCCAGACTCATTGCTTCGGCGACGACGACGACAAACAGCGCGCCAACCTTGTGCGTGGCGTCGGCCAGTTTCTTCAACTCTTCGACGCCGCCAAAAAAGTTCGGTGATTGCACAACCACCGCGCCAACGTCTTTGCCGAGATCAGCCAGCGATTCCGGTTTTACCGCGCCGGTCGCTTCATCGAATGGCAAGGTAATTTCTTCGATTCCAGCATTGCGAATGTACGTGTCCACGACCTGACGATATTCCGGATGCAGGTTTCCGGCCAGCGCGACTTTGGTGCGACCGGTGACGCGCTCGGCCATCAACACGGCTTCGGCTGTGGCGGTCGAACCGTCGTACAACGAAGCGTTCGACACTTCCATTCCTGTCAATTCGCAGATCATCGTTTGGTATTCAAAGATGGCCTGCAACGTTCCCTGGCTGATTTCCGGCTGATACGGCGTATAGGAAGTGTAAAATTCCGACCGCGAAATCAGCGTGTCAATGATCGTCGGAATGAAATGATCGTAAGCTCCCGCTCCCAAAAACGAAGTCATGCGTTCGCCGGTAAAACGCGTCGAATTGCGTTCGGCCAGAGCACGAAACAGATTCAGGGTTTCGGTTTCGGAAAGTCCTGCAGGCAAATTGAGCGGACGTTTAAGTTGAAGGTTGTCGGGAATGCCTTTGAAAAGGTCGGCGATGGATTCGCGGCCCATTTCGCGCAACATCTCGTCGCGTTCCTGAGCCGAATTCGGAATGTAGCGCATCGTTTGTTTTTAGACAGGATTTACAGAATGAAACAGGATCAGAATAAAAACCATGCATAGCGATGCAGGCCGTCATCAAGAAAAATCCTGTAAATCCTCTCTATTTACTCCTCTTTCTGTGATTCAACAAAGTCTTCGTATTCGCTGGCGTTCAGCAGACTGTCCACCTCGCCAGCCTTGGAGAGTTTGATCTTGATCATCCAACCGCCGTCATAAGGTTCGCTGTTGACCAGTTCCGGTGAATCGTTCAACGCTTCGTTGATTTCCAGAACTTCGCCGGAAACAGGCGTGAACAATTCGCTGAAGGTTTTGACCGATTCGATTTCGCCGAAATGCGCGTGTGCTTCAAGGGTTTCGCCGACGCGCGGCAAATCCACATGAACCACGTCGCCCAATTGTTCCTGGGCGAAGTCGGTAATGCCGATCGTTCCCGTGTCGCCTTCGACGCGAATCCATTCGTGATCTTTGGTGTAGTGAAGATTGTCGGGGTAAGAAGCCATTTGTTCTCCTATCTCAGGAGTAGTCGGGAGTCGGTAGTCGGTAGTCGGTTAGCAAGTCGCTACCGACTACCGATTACCGATTACCGACTCCTCTTATAAAAGGGCGTCGGCACGACTTCGGCAGCCAGCCTTCGCCCTCGCACATCAATTTCAAATTTGGTTCCGACTGCCGTGTGTTCAATCGGCAGATACGCCAATCCAATGTTCTTCTTTAAGTACGGCGCAGGACTGCCCGAAGTTACATGACCAACTTCCTGATCGCCGATAAACACCGGATAACCATCGCGCGCTATGCCCTTGTCCAAGACCTCAAAACCAACAAGCTTGCGCGTCAGTCCTTTTTCTTTTTGTTCAACCAACCGGTCGCGCCCGATAAACTCGCCTTTGCCGAGCTTGCAAATCCAGCCCAGGTCAGCTTCGAGCGCCGTCGTCGTGTCGTCAATTTCGTGCCCATACAAGGCCATCTTCGCTTCCAGCCGCAACGTGTTGCGCGATGCCAATCCGCACGGAATCAATCCCTCAGGCTGCCCGGTTTCCAGTATCTTGTTCCAGATGCGTTCGGATTCCGCCGGATCGAAGTAAATTTCAATGCCGTCTTCGCCCGTGTACCCTGTGCGGGCGATGATCGCCGGAACTCCATCCACGTGGCCGGTCGTAAACCAGTAGTATTTAATCGCGGACAAATCTACATCAATGAGTCGCTGCATCACGTCCACCGCGCGCGGCCCTTGAATGGCAAGCTGGCTGTAATTGGCGCTGACATTCGTCACCTGAGCGTCGAATCCTGCGGCATTGGATTTGATCCAGTCGAAATCTTTATCGGAATTGGAAGCGTTGACGCAGAGAAAATAATGATCGTCGGCAAAGCGATGCACCAGAATATCGTCCACAAAACACCCGTTCGGGGTCATCAAACCGGTGTACTGAATCTGCTGGTCGGCCAGTTTGGAAGCGTCGTTGCTGGTCAGATGCTGAACCAGGGCGAGCGCTTGCGGGCCTTTGATTTCGATTTCGCCCATGTGCGACACGTCGAACATGCCGGCTCCGGTTCGGATGGCCATGTGCTCGGCAATGGTTCCCGCCGGATATTGCACCGGCATATCCCATCCGCCGAAATCCACCATCTTGCCGCCTTGTTTTCGGTGAACTTCGTTGAGCGCAGTCTTCTTCAATTGGGTGTTCGACACTTCGTGCAGACCTCGGTTTGGTTAAGCCAAATTGCCCGAAACTCGTTGGAAAAGCGTGTTTTGACGGGGTTACTGAATCAGGCGCGGAACTTAGCACGCGGTTTACAAATTCGTCAACCAACGGAAACTTTTTGCACCCGACAACCACTTACCAGTCGTTATGGCTAGTGAAAAACACACAAAAGAGCCGGTAATGACAATGGTAGAAGCATTGGCAGATCAATTGATCGAACGACAATTTACAGAGGTGGCAATGCAGAGGGCAGCAAGCCTGCGGCATCAAGACAAAGCTCCGGCAGAAGCTCCACCGGCAGACGGCGCTCTGACACGAGCCAAACAAGGCGACCAGGCGGCCTTTGCCGAACTGGTGCGCGAACATCAGGCGATGGTTTACAGTTTGGCGCGCAATTTCGTTCGCGATGCCGCAATTGCCGAAGACCTGGCGCAGGAAGTCTTCTTGCATCTGTTCCGCAATCTGGCGGCGATTGAATCGCCCGCGCATTTGAAATTCTGGTTACGAAAAGTCGCCAGCCATCGCTGCATTGATTTTTCGCGCAAACAGAAAGCGCAAGGCGCAAGAGCTTCAATCAGTTTGGACGAAGCGCCGGAACCGGTTTCGATTTTCGATATGCCGGATTCCATGATGAAAGCGACAATTCGCCGATTTGTGGCGACGCTGCCCGAAAAGCCGCGTCTGGTGGTGACGCTGCGTTATCAGGAAGACCTGGACCCGATGGAAATCGCTGAAGTCCTGGAAATGCCGCTCAACACAGTGAAAAGCCATTTGCGCCGGTCGTTGGCGATTCTGAAGGAAAAAGTCACCCGCAGTTTAGGCACGGAGTTTTAGGCCAGAAGTTTGAGACACGAAGTTTGAGGAGAGACATGAGCAAGAACCGTTTTGACGATGAATTGAAACATGCGCTTCGCCGCGAAGAACCTTCGGCGGATTTCACCAACCGACTGCTGGCTCGCGTCGCTCAGGAGAAGGAGGGATTTTGCGAGCCAGCAGAGGCAAGTTGGCAAGAACGGGCGAAAGGAAAAAATGGCGCAGGCAAGCAGAGTTGGCTACAAAAACTCGGAACGCTGCTCACCTTGCCGCAACTGAAATGGGCGACGGCGGGCGCGTTGGCAACATTGCTTATGGTTTCGACAATCAGCCTGTATCGGCATCGCCAGGAGCAACTGGAACTGCAACGCCAAATCGAATTGTCGGATCAGATTTCGGAAGCCGAAGGCCAGCGCGCCAAGGAACAGGTTATGTTCGCCATGCGAATCGCCAGCGCCAAATTGAACGTTGCGCAAAAGAAAGTCCGGGACACTCTGCAACAGGATGACGGCCAAACGGTCGGCCATCAGCAAAACTAAACACATCAACAATCGGAGGGAATCATGAAAACAATCGCACTGAAACTGACTGGAATAATCCTGCTGACCGCTTTGATGAGCTTTGCGGCATTGGCTCAAAACGCCCGCTTGCAAATTGACCACATTGACCGGCTGTTTCCCAACGCAGTCGAAACCATTGACGTGCGTGTGGACGGCGCATTGCTGCAAATCGCTTCGAAGTTTCTGGACAAGAACCGCGCCAACGAAGCGCAGGTGCGCGAAATTCTGAACGTGCTGAAAGGCGTGTACGTCAAGGGCGTAGAATTCGACCAGGCCAACCAGTTCACCGAACAGGATGTCGAAGCCGTGCGGCAACAACTGAACGCGCCGGGATGGTCAAGAGTCGTCGGCGTTCGCAGCAAACGCGACGGCGAAAACGTCGAAGTTTCGCTGATGATTAACAATGGTTTGATCGAAGGCATAGGCGTGTTGATTACCGACCCGAAACAGTTGATGGTCGTTAACGTCGTCGGCCCGATTGACCCGGAAAAAATCACCGAATTGCGCGGCAGCTTCGGCATTCCGAAAGACTTGGATTTCGATTTCAGCGGCTCAAGCCGTCGCCGCAATTGAATCGGCGACCGCGCTCCAAAGTCAGACCACAATATTTTTAACCCCCTGACAGAAATTGAAAGGTTGGACAGGATTTCATCCGGTGAATCCTGTCCACTTCCCCACAGGAGGTAATACGATGACTCGACTCCAAACCATGTTTCGATTGCTGATTGTTACGGCGGTGATGTTGGCGTTGCTCTCGCCGCTGGCGAACGCGCAAAACACGTTCACTCCAAAAGGCAAAGGCTTCAACGATGTCGTCAAATACATCGAGAAAAATTACGGCGCGAAAAAAACCAAAATCCCCATGCTCGGATTGGCAAAGTTCGCCATCTGGATGATTCGCCCGGCAGGCGTCAAGGGATTCAAGCTGGCGGTGTTTGAAGATCAGAATTTCGCGGGACGCCCAGAATCCATTCCCTTTTCCCAGGTCATGCGCCAGTCGTTCAATAAAGACTGGTCGCCGCTGATGCAGATCAACTCCAAACGCGACGGGAACAGCCGGACGTTCATTTACGTCCGACAAACCAAGAAAGATGTCGAGTTCGCACTGGCCATGTTGGAAGAGCGCGAAGCCGTCGTCATTCAGGCCAAATTCAACCCCGACGCCGCCGCAAGGTTTTTGGAAAATCCGAAGATCATGGGCGTCTCGCTCGGCGGTTCCGTTCGCGGCAACGGCAACGTCATGACGACAAATCGTCCGACGATATTGCGCCCTGCTCCGCCTGCGTCTTCCCCATCGCGCCCAACCGCCGCCGGCACGGACGATCTGGCGGCGCTTGATTCGACAACTCAACCGGCGGCGCGGCCGACAGTGACAACGAACGACGAAAACAATCCTCCGTTGCCAGCGGAAACCAAAGCTGCCGCTTCAACCGCGCCAGTTGAAGTGAAAACTCCGTCGCGCGAAGACACGCTGCGAATCGAAACCCGACTGGTGAATCTGAACGTCAAGGCGCTGGACAAATCCGGCAAACCAATCACCAATCTGACCCAGGCAGATTTCGCCATTTACGAAGACGGCGTTAAACAGGAAGTCGCGCATTTCAAACCAGTCAACGCGCCGGTCAATCTGATTTTGCTGCTCGATCTGAGCGGCAGCACGCAGAAAAAACGCAAAGGCATGATCGAAGCCGCCAACCGGTTCATTGATTCCCTGCCCGCTGGCGACAAGATTTCCGTCGTCGCCTTCACGCGCCAATACAAACCGCTGACCGGTTTCACCGCCGACAAACGCGCGCTGAAAGAAGCCGTCAAGAAGATCAACAAGATTGGCGGAGGCACGGCGTTTTACGATTCGACGTGGAGAGCGCTGGATCAACTCAGCCAACTGACCGAAGCCCGCAAGGCGATTGTCGTGCTGACCGACGGCGAAGACGAATCGCTCATCAGCGACCGCGAAACCAAACACTCGTTTGAAGAATTGCTCAGTCGAGCGTCGGAAGAAGATGTGACGATTTATCCGATCTATTTCACCCCTAACAATCACATCAGCAAGCTGGGCATTTTGTTCGGCGGCACTGGCGGGTTCATGGGGTCTAGCACAGGCAAAACGGCTCGACAGCAGTTGGAAGAACTGGCGGCGCAAACCGGCGGCGAAATCTTCAGCGCCCAGCGCGAAGAAGACCTGGAAAACGCTTACAAGCTGGTCGCCAACGAATTGCACACGCTCTACAGCCTGGCGTATTCGCCCGACAAACCGAAACATGACGGCCAATTCCGTAAAATCAACGTCAAATTGACGCGCGATGGCGCGGTGGCCAAAACACGGCGCGGCTATTTCGACAAATAGTAAAGAAGACAGGATTGACAGAATTTTTCAGGGTTGGTTTTTATCCTGCTGAATCCTGTAAATCCTGTCGAAAGAAAAAGGATGGCAAAAGAAGTTTTATGGAAGCTGTGAAATCAGCCAAACGAATGATGGCGCTGGCGGCGTTTCTGCTTGCTAGTTTTGCTGCCGCTCAGGCGCAAGACGCCCGGTTGCAATTCAGCCAGTTGGACAGGCTGGCATCGAAAGCCGACAACGTCGTCGAAGTGTCGTTGGATAAAAACCTGCTGCAAGTGGCGGCAAAATTTTTGTCCGACAAAAATCCGCAGGAAGCCGCCGTCAAAGACCTGGTGTCGAAACTGGAAGGCGTTTATGTACGCGTGTTCGAGTTCGACAAATCCGGTCAGTATTCGCTGAACGACGTTGAACCGATTCGTTCGCAAGTCAACGCGCCGGGTTGGTCAAAAATCGTCGGCGTGATGAGCAAACGCGAAGGCCAGAAAGTGGATGTTCATCTGCGAATGAATAGCGGCGGCCTGATTCACGGTTTGCTGATTCTGGCTACTCAACCGCGAGAATTGGTCGTCGTCAACATCGTCGGCCCGATTGACCTGGAAAAACTCAGCCAACTGGAAGGCCAATTCGGCATTCCCAAACTCGATCTGGACAAAAGCAAAACCAAACCGCGCAATTGATTGCGGATTGCGGATTCAAAATTTCCCTGCAGCCTAAAGCAGAAAAATCTCCTGAAAAAACAAATCCGCATTCCGCAATCCACAATCCGCATTTAGAATGCGCGCATGGCAGACGAAACTCTGGTCATCGAAACTCCCGAACACGTCGAACTCCATTTCGCATTGGCGACGATGGGAAACCGATTCATTGCCTGCGCGATTGATCACGCCATTCAGTTTTTGGCGATTCTGGCGACGGGATTTCTGGCTTTTCAATTCAGCAGTGGTGCGCGTCGCGTCGGCGACCGTGTGGTCGAAGGATTCAGCCAGGGCACGTTATGGATCATCGCGCTGGCGATTCTGGTCGCGTTTGTTTTGTTTTTTGGCTACTTCGTGTTTTTCGAAACGGTGTGGAGCGGCCAGACGCCCGGCAAACGCTGGCTGAAATTGCGAGTGATTCAGGAAGACGGACGGCCAATCACCTTTTTCGCCGCGCTCAATCGCAATCTGCTTCGGTTGATGGACATGCAACCAGGCTTTTTTTATTCCATCGCCATCGTTTCCACCTTTGCCAGCGAACGCGCCAAACGATTGGGCGATTTCGTCGCCAACACCGTCGTCATCAAAGAGCGCAGCGCCGAGGCGCCGACCTTTGACGAAGTCTTTGAAAGCGAAGTCATTGATTCCGCCATGCGACGCATCGCCGACCCGGTGGACTTTCGCGGCGACGTGCGCGCGCTGGATTCGGCGGACATTCTGGTCATCGAAAACTTTTTGCGTCGCCGTTATGACATTCCCGAACAACCTCGCCAATGGCTGGCCTGGCGCGTCAGCGTTCCAGTGATGGAAAAAATTCGACCCGGTTACGATCCTGCAACCTTTAATTACGAAGGCTTTCTGGAAGAAGCGCTGGCTCGTTACCGAGCGCAGAAAAAATACAACGACTGATTACCGCTAAAAAGCGTGAAAAACTTTCCTGTTGACAGTATGGGGGAGGCGGGCTTAGCATCCGCCTTCCAAAAACACAGTAAAAAATTCCCCAAACATTCCTGCAATTTGACAGTTGATATTCCCGGTTTACCTCAACCGACAACCGTCAATCATTTCCCGTTATTTCTGAATTGAGTTTCGTCATCAGGCAAAAGTGGTTTTTTTTGCCCCATCCTGTTTTTGCGCGAGAGAAAGTAAAAACCCTGTCATCACTGGCCGGTGACAACAGGGTTATGGCGACAATGCATTTTCTGACTGCACAACGGCAGCTTTGCGATGCACTGCCAGAACCGCAAGCATCCTAGCTCCGAAGGCCGTCAGCAATCAACCTTGAGGAGTTTGATATGTCAAAAACTAAAATCATCGCCCATGGTTCGGTACTACATTCCTCTCTAAAACGTGCGGTAAGCATCGTTTTGATTCTCGTCTTGATTTCAAACCAACTGCTGGCCGCTCCACAAATGCCACACATGCTAATGGGCGCTGCCGCTATAACTTGGCAGGATGCGCGTTTTTGGCTATATGCAAATGGCTGGATGACCGCCTTGGCAGCAATTCAAGGGAAAATCTCCGATAAGCCAACCAAACCGAATCCTAAACAGCAGGAAACACAAGAAGAGCGAAACGCTCGTGTCTTCCGAATTCAAATTTTTCCTGATAATGCGATCGTTCCAACCGGCGAACCAATAACTTTTTCGGCCATTGCTTATGACCACAACAACAATCTTATTGGCGGAGTAAAGTTCAAGTGGAGCGGCAACGATGAAGGCCAGAGCCGCGAAATGAGCATATCACCAAGGGGAATTTTTGTGTCGCCGGTCGCTGGAAGGTACAACATTCGTGTTGAAGGCGCTGGTCGTCAGACGCATACCAAGGTGACTGTGGTCGGCACGACCATCCTGCCTGATTCGAAAAAAGGCGATCCCACACAAACCAAATCAATTTCAACACGTGACTTACCAATTCGACCATCACAAACTTCATACTTGAAGCCAAACAACCGAAACTTCACAGGCAAAACGACGTACGCGGGTAAGCCTGTAACGGCTTTATTGGCCACAAAGGGTGCGATAACGCGCGCGCCAATTTTGTTTCAATCTGGTGATCCTTATGGTTGGAACGACAACAATTACACGACTGCTGATGATAGCGGCGCGGAGCGCGGCGATATGCCAGGGCGTTCGGCTGACGGCGGCGCGGGGAGCGGTAATTTTCAATTTTCTGCCCCAGTGTTTGGCCTCGATGGACGTGGCATAGATATATCCTTAGCGCTCAGCTATAACTCCCGCGTCTGGCATAAGGCCGGGTCAGAAATCACTTTCGACATTGATCGTGATTGGCCTGCACCTGGCTGGTCGTTAGGTTTCGGGAAGATTATCAGCATGGGCACATCATCGGGCTATATGATGATTGATGCCGACGGCACACGACACGGTTATACGGGAACCGTCAACAATTACAGCAGTGGCGGGTATAGCTGGCAGCAATTCAACGGTTACACCGTTGATGGAACGTTCATTGACTATTTCGTTTCGGGCAGCGTTCAGGGCGTGCCGAGTTATGCTTCGGTAAAACTGGCCAACGGAACGGTCATCACATACGGAGCACCGGGCGATAATGCCGTCTATCCAACACAGATTCTCGATCCAAACGGCAATTACACCACAATTACTTACGTCAACAATCAAGGGCCGCGCATCAACTCTGTCACCGACACTTTGGGTCGCGTAGTCGAATTTCATTACGATTCAAACAATCTGCTCACCGCAATTACTGCACCCGGTTTCAACACCGGAACAACCCGCGAACTTGTTCGGCTGCAATATCAACAACACGCCCTCAGCTACAATTACACGACAAACCCAACTCCGAAGGTGCGAAACGGAACCGTCTGGCTGGTCAAAGCCATCTATTACCCCGCCACTGCAACCGGTTACTGGTTTGGAGAGAGTGATTCTTATTCGAGCTATGGAATGCTCAGGCGCATCATTGAACAGCGTGGGATGACGTTTAGCGGCGCTCCTGTAACCAGCCAAGGCACGATAACCGCGGGAACGATGTCACGCGAAGTCGTTTACAACTATCCGCAAAATCCCGATTACGGTTTGACTGATGTCCCGACTTACACAGAAATGAAAGAGCAGTGGGCCGGAATGGACACGAGCGCGCCGAGCATCACAAACGGCTGGGCTGTCACTGCTTTCGGCGTAGTTGAAGAAACATCGAACGCCCGTCGCCGCACGACCATAACCAGGCCGGATGGAACGAAGCATGTGCAATATGCCTATATTCTGCCGGGCAATTATCAGGATGGTTTGATCTTTTATGACAAAATCTGCGCCAGCGGAATGAACTGCGAATACACGGACCCTGGATTGCGCGCATCATCCGTTACCTGGGAACAGGGAGCGTATTCATCTCCCCGCCCGTCATTCACACACACTTATTACCGGCCAAACCAGACGCCTCGCTTGACCTCGTTCACTTACGGTTCATCGTACAATCAGGTGACGGAAATAAAGGAATACGATTACGACGGAAATCTTTATCAGAGAACGGTCAACGAGTATGAAAATTCGAGTAGTTACACCAACCGGCACATTTTCAACCTGCTCAAGAACACGGAAGTTCGCGATTCCAGCAGCAATCGCATCGCCCGCACGGAATACATTTACGATGGCGGCACGCTGGCCGATGCGCCAAATGTCGTACAGCACAGCCTTATTTACGATCCTTATGATCCAGGCTATCAAAATTGCGGCTGGGTTTGGAATGAGCAGTTGATGGATTATGAGTATCAATGTGATTGGATTTACGATTACGATCCGGCAACCGACAAGCGCGGTTTGGTGACTGAAGTGAAACAGTTCACGGACGCGCCGAATTTGGGTGGTGCCATCACCGAAACACGCAGTTACGACAAAACGGGCAACCTGCGTACGGCTTCGACTGCCTGTTGCGAACAGTCCAGCTTCACTTACACGATCAACACGCAGTTCGCTTGGCCGGAAAACCAGAAAAGCGGCTCGCCGTCCGATCCCAATCTGCAAAACACAACCAGCGCCGTTTACAACTTCAACACCGGCCTGGGCACTCAGACGACCGACACCAATGGCCGCATCTCGATTACTCAGTACTACACCAGTACGATGCGTCCTCAATACACATGGTCGCCGACCGGAGCTTACACGCATCACGTTTACGACGACGGCGGATTGATTGTATATGATCGCGCTTACGATTCCGTTGGTTCGCTCGGTTCAGGCAGCGATAAATACCTGGACGGTTATGGCCGCGTTCACGGCGAGGTCGCTTATGGCGCAGGACTCGTGCTCGACATCGTAAACACAAAATTCGATGCGCTTGGCCGAGTCTGGAAACAGACACGACCTTACCGTTACAACGACACCCCGCAATGGTACGAAAATCAATACGACGCTCTTGATCGGATTACCCAAACAACCACCGTAATCAGCGGGCAGACAGAATACCTGACCCGGCGATATTACGATGACGATGCGCCCGCGCCGAGCGCTGCTGTTTCCGGCGGCAAAGGCAACACAGCGTTGGTAAAAGACCAGTGGGATCGTGAACGATGGGCGAGGTTTGATTGGGATAACCGCCTGATTGAAATCATCGAACCAAACCCGTCGGGGAACGGGGCTGTCGCTTCCAACGGATTGCGCACGGAATATCAATATGATGTTTTGGGAAATCTGACCAAAACGATTCAGGGCGATCAGGAACGTATCTTCAAATACGATTCTTTAAGCCGTCTGACGCGGCAAAAACTTGCCGAACGGAGCGCGACGTTGAATGACGCCGGAACGCACGTTAGCAGCGGTCAATGGAGCGATGTTTTCACTTATGACTCGCGCTCGAATCTGACTCAGCACATGGATGCGCGCGGCGTTGTGACCACGTTCAATTACAACAGCGATCCGCTCAACCGTTTGCAATCGGTCAGCTACAACAAGAGCGGTGCGCCACAGGCCGCCTCGATCATTGACGCCGCAACCGTCACCTACTCATATGAAACCAGCAATGACCTGACCCGCGTCAAGCAAATCACCGACGGCGCTGGCACAGTAGACCTGACTTATGATGTCGAAGGGCGGCTCTACAAAGAAAAACGGACGTTCACTGGGCGGACGAGCTATCCGTTGGAAACCGAATACCTTTACGACACGTTGGATCGCGTCAAAGAGACCAAATATCCGAAACAATACGGCGTATCTGGAACGCCGCAGAAAATCGTGCAGGTGACTTATGACGAAGCCAGCCGGTTGAAGTCGCTGACTTATGACGGTCAGTCATTTGCTTCACAAGTCGTTTACAACGCCGCCAGTCAGACCATTTCGTTAAACGTTGGCAACAATACGAGCAATCAGTTGAGCGAGTCTTACACCTATGACCCGGCGACCGGGTTGCTGACCAATCAGAAAGTGCTCAAGGCCAGCGCGGCGCAACTTGACCTCAATTACGATTACCTGAAACCCGGCACAACGGCCGGGCGCACCGGCCAGTTGACGCGCATCACCAACGTTCTGGACCAGAACAAGAACAAATACTATCAATATGACGCGCTGGGCCGTTTGTCGAAGATCAATAGCGGCAGCGATCCGGTAAACAACGCGCAATGGTGGCAGCAATACAGCTACGACCGTTACGGCAACCGGACGATGGTGGAAAAGGGCGGCTCGCAAGCCGGCACAGTTCGGCTGGATGCGGCCGCGGCAAGCAATTCGGTCAACCAGTTCACGCTCAGTTACACGGACGGGCAAGGCAAGACGCTGACCAATCGAATCACCAGCGCCAATTACCTTTATGACGATGCTGGCAACCAGACGAAAGGGCAGACGGAAAACGGCGACTTCAACCAATATCAGTACGATGCCGCCGGGCGTTTGGCGAAGGTGCTGAATGCGGCAGGCACGGCGACGATTGCGGAATACAGTTACGGCGCGAACAACCAGCGTTTGAAGCAGGTGGAGTACGTCGGTTCAAACGGCACGACCACCTACTTCGCCTGGAACGGCGACGCAGTGATCGCCGAATACACCGAACCGAGCGGGCAATCGGCGCTGACTTGGTCGAAGAGTTATGTGTACCTGGGCGGTCGTTTGCTGGCGACGGAAACCGGCGCAGCTACTCACTTCCATCACCCTGATCGTCTGGGGACGCGGTTGGTGACAAGCGCCGCAGACAGCAGCACGATTGCGGAACAGACGACTCTTCCATTCGGGCGTGCTTTGGACGCGGAATCGAGCGGAGCGGTGACGAATCGGCGCTTCACGAGCTACGACCGAAGCAATGAAACGAAACTGGATTACGCCGTGAACCGCTTCTACAACTCGGCGCAAGGCCGATTCACGCAGGTTGACCCGATTGGAATGAATGCAGTGAAGTTGGATAACCCGCAAACGCTGAATCTGTA
>CAYYDG010000003.1:0-249243 GCA_964470555.1 uncultured Heliomicrobium sp. | reverse complement strand
CAAGCTTTCCAGCTTTAGCGGCAACGAACAATCAATCGGATTTGGAATTGAATGAGCTTGTTGGATGTTGAGACGCGCGGAAGGTACACCTCTTGCAGGGGGGGGGGCGTCAAGAACTTTCTTTGCTGAAGATCGAAAATAATGTTGCGTAGGAATATGCCGGACTTAATTTCATTGTTGTGAAACGCCAAAGATAAAACACCTGCCAACAACAAGAGAAAAAAGATGCTTCATTGGATTGATTGGCAAATGGCTTTGCCCTGACGACTCGGACAATTTCGCACTCAGTTTTGCCGTGCTATATTGCCGGCTCACTGAGAGGACAAACGCAGATGCCTTTTTTATCCATCGTCATTCCGGCTTACAACGAAGAAGACCGTATCGGACGCACGCTTGAAGGCACGTTCGAATATCTGGACGCGCAGAGTTATGACAGCGAAGTGTTGGTGGTCAATGACGGTTCGCGCGACCGGACTGACGAAACAGTGCTGCGATTCGCCGAACAAAGTTCCGGGCGATTGCGGTTGATTGAAAATCCCGGCAATCGCGGAAAAGGTTACGCGGTCAGAAATGGCATGTTGCAAGCTGCGGGTGACATCGCTTTGTTTTACGACGCCGATCTGGCTACGCCGACCAGTGAAATCGTTAAAGTCATTACTCCGATTACCGAAAATCGCTACGACGTGGTGTTCGGGTCGCGCGCGCTTGACCGCAGCTTGATCGGGACGCATCAATCCGTTGCGCGCGAAACCATTGGCAAGGTTGGCAACCTGATTCAATTCACGCTGACCGGGTTGAATTTCAAAGACACGCAATGCGGGTTCAAAGCGTTTCGCCGCGAAGCCGCACAGACGGTGTTTCCGTTGCAACAAATTGATGGGTTTGGTTTCGATCCCGAAATCCTGTTCATTGCCAAAAAACAAGGCTGGCGGTTGTTGGAAACTCCCGTTCGCTGGAATCACGTTGAAGGTTCGAAGGTCAATCCCATCGCATCGCCGATCAAAGTGTTGTTGGAAGTTTCCACGATTCGCTGGAATGACCTGACGGGCAAATACGCCTCAACAGCCAAGATAACCAACCTGAAATCTGATATTGCTGAAACAAAACGATGAGCAGACTGAACGTCAACATTGATCACATCGCCACCATTCGCCAAGCGCGGCGCACCAACGAACCCAATCCGGTTTCGGCGGCAGTGATTTGCGAACTGGCCGGAGCCGACGGCATCACCACGCATCTGCGCAGCGACCGGCGACACATTCAGGATTACGATTTGATCGCGCTGAAACAAGCCGTCATCACGCACCTGAACGTGGAAATGGCTGCCACGGATGAAATGGTCGAAATCGCCGCGCGCGTTAAACCGGACGTGGTGACGCTGGTTCCCGAAACGCCGCAGGAAATTACAACCGAAGGCGGGTTGGATGTCGTCGCTCACAAAAAAACGATCAAACAAACCATCGCCAAACTGAACGATCACGGCATTTTCGTCAGCCTGTTCATTGACCCGGACATTGAACAAATCAAAGCGTCCGCCAAGCTGGGCGTGTTTCAGGTGGAAATTTGCACGGCGCAATACGCGCATTTGAACGAACAGCCCGGAGACAAAACCGTTCGCCGAATCGAAGCGATTGAAAAAGAAGCCGCGCGAATCAAAGCCGCAACCAGAGTTGCCGTGCGCGAAGGATTGAAAGTCGCTGCCGGTCACGGATTGACCTATCGCAACGTTGCCCCGATTGCCCGCATTGCCGACATCGAAGAATTCAACATCGGTCACAACATCATCGCTCGCGCGGCGCTGGTTGGGTTGGATCGCGCAGTGCGCGAAATGATTGCCGCCATACGCGAAGCACAAGGGAAGTAATGCGAATCCGAAATTTCCTGCCAGTTGCATCGGTTTTGGTGTTGCTGATTTCGCTTTTCGTCGCGTCGCCGCAGGCTCAGCAACCGAAACCGACTCCTTCGCCAACGCCAGAAAAACCCAAACTCCCCAAACTGACTTCGCACGTAATGCTGATGACCATCAGCGGATTGCGCGCCGATCACGCCAACGACCCTGATTCTTTTCGGCTGAAAATTCCCAACCTGCAATCGCTGCGCGCCAATGGTTCACACGCTGTCGGTGTTGAAAGCGTGTATCCATCGCAACGGATTCCCGCGCACATCAGCCTGGTGACGGGCGTGTTGCCGGCGGATCACGGCATCACTTCGGATGTTCCGTTCGACGAACAAACGGGTGTTTCGGCGACATCAACGGTTCGCTCCGCCAAAACCATCAAAGCCGATACCGTTTGGGAAGCCGCTAATCGCGCCGAACTGACGTCAGCGGCCATCGGTTTTCCGATGACAACGGACGCAACGATCAAATTCAACCTGCCCGAAGCCGAGCAGAATTCCGACACAGCTAAAGCCGAAGCTGCGATTGAGCTGATTGCCAAACATCACCGTAATCCATTGGTTAATTTGCTGGCAGTCAATTTCACTTCATACGACGCAGCGCAACGGCGTTACGGATTGCTTTCCAAAGAAGCGATCATCGCATTGGAAACTATAGATGGCTTGATTGGCAAAATCGTCCAGGCGATAGAAAACGCCAAGCTGAAAGAACAGACGACATTCCTGATTGTTTCCGATCACGGAGCCAGCAAGGTGGAGCGTGAGTTTCGTCCCAATGTGTTGCTGGCAAAAAAAGGTTTTTTGACCACCGACGGACAGGGAACTGTGAAAACGTGGCGGGCCGTGGCGCAATCGTTTGGAGGTTCGGCAGCAATCTTTCTGAAAAATCCGCAAGACCAGATTGCCGCGCAGGAAGTGGAACAACTGTTCCGAACGCTGGAAGAAGATTCTGACAATCCATTGTGGCGAATTTCTGTGCGGCGCGAAGCGGCTCGTTTAGGCGCTGACCCGCGCGCAGTCTTGTTTTTAGACGCTGCCCCATTGTTTCAACTGTCTGACCGGGCAAGCGGTTCGACCATCGGCAAAGCAGCGGATCGAGCGGCTTATGGATACCTGCCGTCAAGAGCCGAAATGCGCGGTGCGCTCTTTCTCAGTGGAAAGGCCATCAAAGTTGGGCAAAAAATCGAATACGCACGATTGATAGATGTGGCGCCCACCATTGCCCGCTTGCTCGGTTTGGAGATGAAAACGGCTCGCGGTAGAGTTTTATCGGAGGTGATCGGGCAATGAACCGGATCAAAATTCATGATGCAGAGCTGGCGTACAGAGACGTAGGTCAAGGTCAGCCTGTAGTGTTTCTGCATGCCTTTCCGCTGAATCAATCCATGTGGGATGAACAAGTGGCGGAATTTTCCCAAACTCATCGCGTCATTACGTTGGATTGGTGCGGTTTCGGCAATAGCACTCTGGGGACTTCTGATTCGTCCATGTCGAATTTCGCCGACGACCTGGCAGGATTGCTGGATCAGCTTGGCATTGGCGCAGCGGCGATTTGCGGGCTTTCGATGGGCGGCTATGCTGCGTTTGCATTTTGCCGAAAGTATCCTGCGCGCGTGAACGCCTTGATTCTGTGTGATACGCGCGCCACGACCGACACTGAAGAAGGGAAGCGCGCGCGATTTGAAACCGCGGAATTGGCGCGCAGCCGTGGGGCTTCGGCAATTGTCGAATTGATGATTCCCAAATTGCTGGGCGAAACGACGTTGAAAACTCAACCACACATAACCGAACGGGTGCGACAGATGATCGAAGCTGCAAATCCCGAAGGCATTGCCAGAGCGTTGATAGGCATGGCCGGACGTGATGATTCGACGGAGTTGCTGGCGAAACTGGATTGCCCGACATTGGTGGTTGTAGGCGAAGAAGATACGCTGACTCCGCCAAGCGAAGCTGAAAAGCTGAAGGCTGCAATTCGCGGATCGCGATTGGCGGTGATTCCAAAAGCCGGGCATTTGGCCAACATCGAATCAGCAGCGGAGTTCAATCAGGTTGTGGGAAAATTTCTGAGGCGACTTTAGCATCAGCCGGAGTGAAGAGCATGTTTTGCAATTATTGCGGGAAAAATGTGCCCGTCGGAAGCCAGTTCTGCAATCATTGTGGCAATCAACTGCCTGTAAGCGCAGCCCCGCGCCAATCGCGCGGAATTCCGCCGCCTGTTTCCCGACCGGCGCGTCGCAGAATCAACTTTCAGGATGAATACTACGAAGACGAAGCCTTTGTCGAAGAAGACGACGAGTTCGACATCCTGGATGACGAGTACGAAGAAGACGAAAATTCATCAGACGACGAAGAGGTCATCTTTTCCATCAATCCGGCTTTTTATGATGTAGGCATGAAATACTTCTATGCCGTTCTTCTGTCCACGCTGGCAACAGCCGGTATTGCGTATTACTTCAAATCTTATCTGGCAGCGGCAATAGTGGTTGGCGTTTTGCTTATCCGTCCCATTTACCACCACATTCAACGCAACCACACGGTTTACACATTGACCACCGTCAAAGTTGAATTCGCAAACGGCGTGTTTTCCAAAAGCTCGCGTAACATTCCGCTTCGTCACATCCAGGATGTCAGCGTCAATCAAACGTTGAAAGAACGTGTGCTCGGCATCGGAGACATCGAAATTGACAGCGCAACCATTGAAGGTACAATGCCGATGCGGAGCATCAGTGACCCGCGTAAATATGCTGATTTAATTCTCAATGAATTGCAGTATTGGAATTAAGCCGCTATCTCGTCATCAAAACTTAACCGCGGCGACCCATCGGCAAGAGCGTTTTCAGGAGGGTTGCATTGCCTAAACTCAATCTTTCGTTTCATCTGAACATTTCATCAATCCAGTTTCGTCTTTTGGTGTTGTTTCTGTTGCTGGTTCTGCCTTCAACTGGATTCGGACAAACAGCGGTTCCGACGACTACCATCAAATTTGCCTTGCCCGACAAGCTTGGAGAAAAGTGGCAGTCAATCGGCGCGATTCGACGATTATCGGCTGACCAATGCGCAGTGTTGCCTGATGGTGACGTTTATCAGGAATTTTGGCTGGAAGGTTTGGCGTCCAGACATTACTCAGACGGCAAAGACACCTTTGCCGTTGAAGTATTCCAAATGCAGTTTCCTTCCGGCGCCTACGGATTGTTCACTTTCAACCGCGGTCAATTGCCCGAAAATCGCCGAGAATTTTTTTCTGGCCGCTATCTTGTCAGCCTGGCGTCTGAAAAAACTGATTCGGTTCCGCAAGATTTGGTTCAGGCAATGAAGAATCATCTGACGTCAACTCTCGACGAATTGCCTCCATTGCCTTCTCATTTGCCCAGTGAAAACAAACTCCCGGATTCCGAAATTTATCTGGTTGGTCCTGCTGCTCTGGCCAGACTAGATGGATTTTCCGACCTCAAGGATGTAGTGAACTTTTCTGGCGGAACTGAAATCGCTTTCGCTAAATATCGCAATGGAAATTCCGATTTCGGACTTGTCATTGTCGAATACCATACCCCCCAACTTGCTTCGGACGGATATTCGCAATTTCAAAACTACTTTGGCAATTTACCCGAAGAGACAAAAACCAACAGGCTGCTGAAAAGGATTGGTAATTACGTCGTTTTAACAACCAGCGTCCAAGACCTGGCCACTGCCGAGAAAATTATTTCTCAGATCAAATACACTCCCGGTGTTTATTGGGAAGGCAAAAAACTGAGCCATATTCCTCTGGCGTTTCGTCCGCCTGACCCATTCGCCATCGAAGAAGCGTCTCAAACCGCCCAAATGATTCTCAGAACATTTTATTGGGTCGGCGTCATGTTATTTGTAGCAATCATTCTGGGATTTATCTCTGGTTGGATTTTCTTCTATTGGACTCGCTACCGACGCAGCAAGCTTGGCTTCGATGATATTTACAGTGACGCTGGAGGTTCAATCAGGCTGAACTTGGACAATTATCTGCTGCCTCCTGGCAATCCAAATACTGTTCAAAATGATGGGGAAAATTCGAAGGGCGTATAGTAGGCAAAAAAAGATGGCGGCCATAGTTGAGAACCCACCCCAGACTCTCTATGACCGCCATTATCAGGAGGTTCACCCGTGCCTCCATTAACGAATCTCGCTGGCAAAGGTTCCGTAAACCCTGCAATTAATTGCAGTTAAGATAAAATTCAATTAACAACTTTTATAAAGAGCTATGGAACAACCGATCTGGAATTTTGAGCAAGAACCGTCTGAAACTCCAATGGATGAAACCAGCGTAAATCTGCGCGCTTATTTCGACCGAATGGATGACGATAAGATGCGACAGTATTCGCCCGATTGGACAGACGAACAAGTCATCGAATGGGATGGAAATTTCCGCGACGATGGCGAATTGATGCTGCTTTGTTGTGAACGTGATGTTGATGTGACGGAATACAGGCAGGTGTTGGAAGAGTGCATCAACTATCGCAATCGAGTGCGTGATTTGCTGGTCAAAGTCTGAGTGGATCGCTCAGACCTCGTCAATCAGTATTCACACAACGAACTGCGAACCGTGTATTTCACTGGCGTTTTGAAGCTGTCAGCCGCGTGGCATTCGCCACAAATTGGCGCGCGCAAGATTCGGCGATGCCGAAGTGTAGGATTGGCAGTTCCACCCGCATGCACTTGATGACAACTCAGACAGGTGATTGATTCATCTCCATTGACGACGACATCTCGCACATTTCGCCACACGTGCCGGTCGCCAGGATTCAGACTGCCTTCATCGGCTTTAGCCCAATCCACCACCAAATCCTGAAACAGATTGTCGCCCGCCACAAAGTTGTTGGCGTAAGGCAGGCCGGATGATTTTGATTTGCTTTCGCGCAAATGGCATTGAGCGCAAATCGAAGTGACGACCTTTACGTCGCTTCGTTGCTTCTTCGACAGCAACACCAGCGAAATGTCATTGCTGTGATTTGAATCTACGTTGCCGTGACAGGTGTAACAGTCCAAACCGAAAGCTGTAAAGGTTTTGGTTGCGGAATCAACGGCTGTGCTGTGGCAACCGGCACAACGATCGGCGAATTTTTCCTTGTCCCATTTAGGAGCGTCCACTGCTTCCCAGCGCTCGGCTTTTTTCTGTGCATTCAACACTGCCTGTGTGTCCAAGATCGCAAACTTGCCATAACCGTCTTTCTTCAAAAACCGTACTCGGTTACGACTTCCAAGAAAGTATTCGATCTCTTCGCCCAACTCTCTGAGCTTCGGATGGCTGTTTTGCAATGCCCTCAATTCTGAGGCGTCTTCACGATGGCGAAGCGCGACTCCGTGAGCATTGTCCTGCCAGGTTGCGCCAATCGTGTTGCGATGGCAGAAAAGACATTCATCGCCATGGGCAAATTCCGGAATCGTTTTGCCAACGTGATTGCCGCCCCAAGCCGCCGGATCGAGCTTTTTCGGTTGAGTCTGTGGCGTTTGAGCGACTGTTTTTTCCTGGGCTTTGTCTTGTGCCGCCGAATGGTTCATCCCGAAAAACCAAACGAAAACGCTCGCGGCAATCAACACCACGAGCGTTTTCACAACAGAAAGAACGCGAACAGTTTCTGTAGTATTCATGCGCACACCAAACGTTGAAACGATTCAATCAGGGACTGATTGGTGAAAACGGGCTATTCCTTCTTCGCGTGCCCTTCGATCACCTCGATGCGGATTTTGTCAGGTCCTTCGATAAAGCCGAATTTGATTTTGCCATTGGCCAGCGAGCGGATTTCGTCGGTGACCTTGACGCCGTCTTTTCGCAATTTCTCCATCGCTTCGGTCACGTTGTCAAAACTGATGCCGATGTGATCAACGACGCGGCCTTTGGTGGATTCCAGCACAACCTTGTCTTTCCAACGATCCGGGTAATCTTTTTTCAAATACTCCGCCGGAAAGATGATGATGTTGACGTTGTCCAGCATCAACGATGCCGAAGGACCAATTTGATAGCCCTTGTACATTCTCGGAGTCCGCGAAGTCGGAATTCGTCCGCGAGCGCCCAAATGTTTGACGTACCATTCCGCGGCAGCAACGGGGTCTTCGCTGAACAGATGTAAATGGCCAAAGCGGTGATGATTGGCGGTGTTCAATTCGATCAAAGCCTTGTCTGGACCTTCGACATAAGCGTAATAAAACAAGTCTTTCGCGCCCGTGTTACCACCGATGTCACTGATGTCAGTCAGCGGCGTAAAAAACTTCGTTCCCAGTTTCAACTGCCGCTCATATTCATCCTTCATCTTTTCCGCGCCCCAGCCGAAATGCCAGATCGAAGACGTCAGATCAGACGGCGGCGGAGTCGCAACCTTGGTAAACAGAATCCACGATTTCTGCGTCCAGACGGCATCCATCAACCCGGCGAACTTCCCCTTTTCGCAATCAAAGCGACTGGTGTAAAAATCAATCGCCGCTTTCGGATCGGTCGTGTTCAGATGCAGGTGATGAAAGTGAGCTTCGGTGGTTGCAGCAGCGGCAGCCTGCGGCTCCTGATTCTGACTATTGCTGCGAATCGCCAGGCTGAACATACCAACCGAAAAAGCCAACGCGAACAACACCAGTCGAGCGGCAAACCTTACCGAAATACCTTGAGCCATAATTTCACCTTTCAAAACAGTTGATGGACAAACGTAACAAACAGAAATAACGGAACAGACGCAAATAGCGAATCAATCAAATCCGCTTCCGTTCATTCCGTTATTTCCGTTGGTTCCGTATTTTCGATGTTTACTACTTCGAACCGCTGCTGCCTGAAGCCGCGGATTTGGACGGATTCGCCGGAACGAAGTCAAAGAATCCGTTCATCATTTCTTCCCAAGTCTGTTCGCCAAACCGAACCGCCTTGTTCGGATCAGGATTGACTGGATTCTTGGTCGAATTGTCGTAATGGGCGATGGCTTCGATCTTCGCGCCTTTTGGAACGCGAATCGGTTTGACGGGATAGTAATAAACCTGCCAGCCGAAATCGTAACGCGGCACGGAAAGCAGCACTTGCTGACGACCATCGGGATAATGTGCGACGTATTTGTAATCCTTGCCGCGCAAATGCATGTGCGGCATCAGACTGATGATGTCTATATCTTCTTCGACATTGTATGTGGCGCGGACCTGGTGATTTTCGGCGTGCGGAGGAATCACAAAGCGAGTATCCCACGCCGCCGTCGTCGTAATAACACGATCCACAGGCCCTTTGGCAAATTTCAATCCTATGATCGAACGATCTTTGGTTTCCTTGCCGCTGGGTGTGTAATGCATCTGGAACACAATCTGCGAACCGGCCTTGATGAGCTTGGCCGTTCCCGGTGAAGCGATGAACGGCGTGTTGCCCGGTGACAATGCTCCCAGTAATCCGGTTCCGATGTCCTGCCGTTTCGGCGCTTGTCCGCTCGGCTCGCGAACGTATACGACAATGTGATGCACTACGGACAAATCTCCAGCGCGAGCTTCCATCGCCGTGACGTATTTGTCTTCGGTGAAATTGCTTGGCACCGTGAAGTATTGATAAGGCACGGCTCCTTCTGCCGGAACTGTGAATTCTTCCGGCATTTGGAATGTCACATCCGGTTCGCCGATCTGCCAACCTTTGGCAAATTTGGGAGCGGGGGGCATATCCTTCGGGTCGCCTTCTTTCACGCCGCCTTCGATCCAGGCCAGGATGGTATCAATTTCCTTTTGCGACATTCGCTTGTCGTTCGCCCATTGCCCGTGCGCCGGATCGGCGTGCCACGGCGGCATTTCGCGGCTGACAACCTGTTCGCGTATTGCTTTTGCCCACGGACGAACTTCCTTGTACGTCATCAGCGACATCGGAGCGATTTCGCCCGGGCGATGGCATTCAGCGCAGTTTTTGAAAAAGATCGGCGCAATGTCTTTTGTGTAAGTCGGCACGGCAGACGTTGACGACTTTTCACCGCTGGCGTAACTGGCGATTCCCATACCAGCAATGCCGACCGAAAGCGCCAACATCAAAACGGTCAATCTTGTGTATTTCATTCAAACCTCCAGTGGCGGAAAACAGGCTGAAGCCTGAACTTTGAACGAGCTCTATTGAACCTTCGTGTAAACGGCATTGCCAAGTCGAACAAAAGGGCCGCCGTCTTCTGACAATTCGTCAGTCACGGAAAACGAATGCGCAGCGATGACGGAAATCGTCCGGCGCAATTGCACGGTCTGGCCTTTCGCTTTGACCGTCACCGGCGCAAAACGAATCGAAATCGGGCTGGTCCAATCGCCTGTGCCATTGATCTGAGCGCCGCTGGCCAACTTTTCAACGCTGGTCAGCATTTTGGTGTTTTCGTCAAAAGTCAACGCCAACGTGTCCTTGTACGCTTTGCCGTCGGCTGTGCCAGTGACCACGCCGTCAACCGATTTGCCATCGGCTCGCTTGGTGAATTCGACAACGCCTTCGCGCGGAGCCGGAGCGAGTGCGCTTTCGCGCCCAATGAATTTGAAACTCCATTTGCCGACGAAATAATCAATGGATTGTTTCTGCTGCGGCTGTTCGACAGTTGCGCGTTGTTGGCGCGGAGCCGGAGCTTGCTGGGCGGAACTGGCCGCAGGCGCAGCCGCCGCTCCCGCTGTGTCGCGTTTCAACTCGACATCGAAGCTGATGGCGTTGCCACTGAAATCCAACGAACCCTGTCCGTTGAGGTTGTCTCCGGCCAGCGTGAATTTGTAATTGACGACAATGGTCGCCATCGGCGTTTCGATTTCTGCGACGGCGGTGACCTTGTCGCCGTCAACTTTGATGTCTTTCAACGCCATGTCCTGCCCCGGGCGCAAACCGGAAATTGTGCCGGTGTAATTGTCACCTTCTTTTTTGATCGTGGCACTGGCGTCGCGTTCGCCTTGAATGGATTTGACCTTGCCGACCCAACGGCCTTCCAGTTTTGCCTGGGCCAGAGTGGAACCAGCCAGAAGTTGCACAAACAACACGGCTACTCCAACAAACACTACTCGTCGCATCGAAATCTCTCCTTATGGTGCTTAATGATGGACAATAAAAATCAGGAGTTCACGATGAAACGTGAACTCCTGACTGACTTTTAATCGTCGGCGCGAACCCAACCCGCCGCGGCATTGCTCGGTTGGCCGCCGTTTTCCAGGTAAGCGATCTTCAGCTTATCCAGCGCGTCCGCCGGCAATGCTTTGCGTTTAGCTTTGACATCCACCTTGTACAGCTTGGCGGCGTTCAATCCCAAAATCTTCGCCTTGTCTTCATTGGTGATTTTCTTGTAGCCGAACTTCTCGCACATATCGTCCGGGATCTGGAATCGTTTGAAGGCGTCAATCGCCCATTGCGGCGATCCCCACCACAGACAATCCGTTCCCCAAACAACATGATCTGCGCCGTAATGTTTGATGTTCTTGCCCATGCCATGCGCGCAAATCTTTGGATCGGTGACGGCCAGAATGTTGAAGAAGCTGCCGACTTCGCAATACACGTTGTTCATTTTCGGATTGCGCTTCTTGATGTCCATCAACACGGAGTGCCATTCAAAATCACCCGTGGTCGGATCGTATTTGTTCGATTCCAACCAGTTCGGTTCGTTCGGGCCGTGTTTAATGGCCGAGTGATACACGACGAAATTGAAATCGGGATTGCGCAGCGCAGCTTTTTCTACGTCTTTCGGATTGGCCAGGTGGCCGAGCGTGCGCGATTGATACGAATAACCTTTATGCGTGCTGATCAGCCGGACGCCGCGTTTGCGAGATTCTTCGATGAAAAACTGCGCGTTATCGTCATCCAGTTGGAATCCGTTGCCGGTTCCCGCCGGATCGGTGTGGCAATACCATTTCCACGAACTGATGCCGTAAACGTTGATTTCGCGTTCCATTTGCTCGATCAATTCGGCCTTGTTCATCTGATTTTTGGCTTTGTCCCAATAATGATTCGGAGCCAGATTGCCCTGGTTCAAGGCGCGCTGCGAGCCGGCAAGATCGTTGATTTCCTTGCGCGCTTTGGCCATCACCCAGCTTGGCAGAATTCTTCCGGCTATTCCCGGAGTCCGTTCCGCGTCTACCAACACCTTGCCATTTGCATCGCGCAAATTTTCTTTTCCAGGAACGCCGGAAATCACGACCATGGCGGTTTCGCTGTCGAAGTACATTTCCTTGACGAAATTCCTGAAGCCATAGGCATCCGCGTCATTCTTCAGGTTGAAACCCATGTTCTTGACGAATTCCATCTGGCGGAATCCGCCGATTGACGCGCCATTGGTGAAATGCGCCTGCACATCTATGACGAAGTATTCGCCCTTCGGCCATTTTTCATCAACGGCGGCCTGTTCCCAGGTTTCGGCTTCATCAACTTCCCAGACTTTGCCAAACACCTGGTTTGACGCCAGAAAGCAAGTCGCCATACCCATCGAAGTCCGCATAAAGTCGCGGCGTTGCATGCCCAGTTTTTTGGCGCGAACTTCCGACATCTCACCGATCAGGTGTTCGACTTTCTTTTGCGGTTCGCTTTGCGGACGTGGAATGAACTCTTCATTCGAAACGGCTTGCGTAGGCATCGGCGAATCAACGCCTTTTTTCATGTCGCGTAGTGCTTTAGGAATCCACATTGAAATGCTCCTTGTTGAAGGGACTGAAACAGGATTCACGGAGCTTTTCGGAATAAAAACGATCCTTAAAAACTCTGTGAATCCTGTCCGGTAGGTTGGTCTGAAAACTTTATTTGGACGCGGACTGCGCCAACCGCAAATTCTGACTATCAATCGTGTAATCAATCCATCCGATCATCATCTCTTCCCAGGTTTGATCTCCCCAGCGAACAGTGATCGAAGGATCAGGATTGAACTTGTTGTTAGCGGAATTGTCGTGGTGCGCGACGCATTCTATGCGGCTTCCCTTCGGAACGGCAATTGGTTCTTTGACAAAATACGTCAACTGCCAGTTGAAATCGTACTTAGGAACGTTCAACAGAATCTTTTCCTTGCCGTCGGGATAAACCAGTTTGTATTGAAAATCCTTGCCGCGCACGTGCATGTGCGGCATGAACATGTGTATGTGAACGTCTTCGGTGAAGGTGTGCGAAGAGCGCGATTCAAAATTGGCGTGTCCCGGAGGAATCACCAGCTTGTAAGGATCAACCGTCACACCGCGCGTAATCATCTGTTTTTCCACCGGCTGTTTGGCAAACCACAATCCGATCTTGGTGCGATCTTTGGCAGCCACGCCCGTCGCGGTGTAGTGCATTTGGAACACCAGCGTCGAACCTTTTCGGATCAGCTTGGCATTACCTGGCTCCAACGTCAGCGGGTCCATCCCCGGCGCCCAACCGACCAGCATTGCATCCTGATTACCGGCGCGACGTTGATTGCGTTGTTCATCGTTGGCTTCGGGGTTGACGCGGCGCGTGTTGCCGCGGATTTCTCCCGCAGGCAAACTGCCATCGCGCACGCTGACAATCACGTGATGCACAACACTCGGTTCGCCGCGTTTGATTTCGGCAAACTGAATATACTTGTCTTCGGTGAAGTTGGTCGGAATGGCGTAATACTTGTAAGGAATCGTTCCGTCGGCAGGAATCACAGCCTCTTCGGTCATTTCCAGCACCACGTCAGGTTGGCCGAATTTCCAACCAGTGTTCGAAAACACCGGCGCCTTGGGCAAATCTTTTGCGTCGCCTTCTTTGGCTCCGCCGGCAACCCAGTTGCTGATGGTGTCAATCTGCGCTTGCGTCAACCGCGCGTCGTTGCGGAATTCGCCGTGATTCGGATCGGCATACCAGGGCGGCATTTCGCGGCTGACGACTTTTTCCCGAATGGATTTTGCCCACGGGCGGACTTCTTTGTAATTCAGCAATGACATCGGAGCGGCTTCGCCCGGATGATGGCAAACCGCGCATTTGTCGAACAAGATCGGCGCGACATCTTTGCTGAACGTCGCCGTCGCCGCCGACGGAACCGCTTCTTTGGCGTCGCTGGCGGGTTGCGAATAAAACCATCCTGCCATTGCCAGACTGAATACAAAGAACAAGGTAAAGCTGCGTTTCATGAAACTATTCCTCCAGGGTTGTTGCGTGTTGAGAACTCAGGGTTTTGCAGATTGTTTGTTGATGATTTCCTGCACGGTTTTGATCTCGCCAAGCAATTCGCCGGATTTGATGCGCTGGTGCAGAATGTCAAAAAAGATGCGTTGCTGTTCGGGCGTCAATTGCGTTTTCGCCCAATCCCAGCGTTGAAAAATCATGGTTTGCGTCTGGCGATTGATTTCCAGAATTTCGGCCTGTTTGGCTTCGACGGCTTTCCAATCGGGTTTCGGCTCGGCAATCAACTGAACAGCCTCTGCCCATTTGGTTTTGTATTGTTCGCGCGAAGCAGTAATGCCGCGCACCATTTCCAGATAACGCGACCACAATTCTTCCCGTTGCTGATCGGTCAGGTTCAATCGGTCGTAAGCGGCAAACGGATTAGTTTTATGACTGGAAACAGGCTTGGCGAAATACAGGCTGTATCCAACTGTCGCAATCGCCGCGACGTTGAACACCAGCGACAGGACAAATCCAATTTGGAAAAGCTTCTTTTTCATTGCCGCTCTCCGGAATTTCGATTTGCACGGTCGTGATTGCCCAGCGCGTCGTGTTCCAGCAACAGAACGATGGATTGTTCAGACACCGTCAATCCAAGCGGATCGGCCAGTTCCACCGCGGGCGGCACGTTCCGCCGAGCGATGATTTCCGTCACGGCTTGACCGACGCGGACACCACCCACAGCCGCCAACAACAATGCGAAAGCCGTTGCCAGCCTCACAGAAAGACTGAATTCCTGAAACCATCCGTGAACCGACCAAGCGGAATTGGCCGTCGGCAACGTGACCAACCGTTCCGCCTGAGCCAGGTTAACAACGCGGGCGACGAAATCCTGTGGCACTTGTACGCCCTTGGCTTCGCCGTAAAAGTCGTCTACTTCGCGCAGAAATTGGTCGAATTCCTGTTCTGAAAATTTGTTTGGATCGTTTTGGTAAATCATGGTTACGGTGGGTTATACAACCGAGTTTGGGAATCCCTGCGCCGGTTGGATTTTTTTTGAAATGTCTGTCCGAATCGTTCAATCGTCAAATTCAAACTTGTAGATGTCGCTCAGAGGATTGCCCGGCGTCAGCATCAACAGGTCTTTCAGATATCCGGTGTGCAGGTCATAGACCCAACCATGCACGTAAGGGCGATTTTCTTTTTGCCAGGCGCGCTGCACAAACGAAGTTTCCGCCAGTTTCCAAACCTGTTCCTGCACATTCAATTCGACCAAACGACGAAAACGTCCCGTCTGGTCGGCAATGCCATCCAGTTCGCGTTGGTGAATTCGATACACGTCTTTGATATTCCGCAACCATTTGTTGATCAGCCCCAGGTGTTTGTGCGTGAGCGCATTTTTGACGCCACCACAGCCGTAATGCCCGCAGACGATGATGTGTTTGACCTTCAACACATCAACGGCATATTGCAGCACGCTGAGGATGTTGAAATCGGTGTGAATGACTTGATTGGCGATGTTGCGATGGACGAACAATTCGCCCGGTTCGGTTCCGGTGACATCTTCCGCCGGAACGCGACTGTCGGAGCATCCGATCCAGAGGAATTCCGGTGATTGATCGTCGGCCATGCGTTCGAAATAATCCGGGCGCACATCCAGTTTGTCGGCTACCCAGGCTTTGTTAGCCAGCAATAGCTTTTTGTAACTTTCCACGAGAATTTCTCCTGTAATTTTGGGATTTAGATTCGAAGTGTTTCAATTCCACCTGAATGTTGCTGTATTTGGCCGATTCCTGAAAATCCGCCACCACATCGTAAATGTCGTTATCAATGAAAGTGGCCTTCGTCCCGTCAATGATCAAATACGTGTTTGGGGGAATCGAAGCCAGTTTGTCTTTCAACTCGGTTTTGTTGACGAAAGAAAGGTCTTTGTTGAAACGCAGCAGGTAATAATTGCCCTGATTGACCAGAGTCAACGCGGAATGGTGATTGGTGCGAATGACGAAAAAGATGCCGACGACCAATCCAATCAATACGCCGTTCAGCAAATCGGTGAAGACAATGGCGACGACGGTCACAATGAACGGCAGAAACTGTTCCAGTCCCGCGTGGTACATCTTTTTGTAGAGTTCAAATTTGGTCAGTTTGTATCCGATGACGAACAAAATCGCAGCCAGGCTGGCCAGCGGAATCCGGTTCAACAAACCGGGAATCAGCATGACGCAAATACACAACAACACTCCATGCACAAACGCGGAAACGCGCGTTTTCGCTCCGGCGTATACATTCGCTGTGCTGCGAACGATCACTGCGGTAATCGGCAAACCGCCGATCAACCCTGAAATCAGATTCCCTATGCCCTGGGCTTTGAGTTCCTGATTGGTCGAAGAAATTCGGCGTTGAGGATCGAGTTTGTCTGTCGCTTCCACCGAAAGCAGGGATTCAATGCTGCCGACAATCGCCAGCGTCAGCGCCGTTGTGTAAACCTGTTTGTTCTTGAAAGCGCTCCAGTCCGGCGTTGTGAATTGTTGAAAGAAGGCTCCAAACCCGCTGCCTTCCGGCAAGGTTACCAGATGACCGTCCGAGGCTTTCAGATAAAAATCTGCGAAAAACACTTTGAATACTTCATTCATCAGAATGCCGAGGATGACCACAATCAACGCCGCCGGCACAAGGTTGAAAAAACTGTGTTTCCGCAATGCAGGACGTTCCCACAAAATCAGCACCCCCAACGAAACCAATGTGATGATGATGGCTTCGACGTTGGCGGAATAAGTCGCGTTGACAATGTCCATCAGCGTGTTGCTGGCGACATCCGCTTCCAAGAAAAAGTCGAAATCGCCTTCGTAATGCTGGTCGCGCCCTAACGCGTGCGGAATTTGCTTCAGAATAATCACCACGCCAATCGCCGCCAGCATGCCTTTGATTACTGCATTCGGGACGTAATTGCCGATCACGCCAGCGCGTAAAAATCCCAGCGCAAGCTGAATCATTCCCGAAATCGCCACAGCCAGCAAAAAAACGCGAAACGATCCCAGATTGGCGATTGCAGTGGCCACAATTACGGCCAATCCCGCCGCAGGCCCGCTGACGCTCATTTCCGAACCAGAAAGCAGCGAAACCACCACGCCACCGACAATGCCAGCAATGATGCCGGAAAACAGCGGCGCGCCGGAAGCCAGCGCGATTCCCAAACACAGCGGCAACGCCACCAGAAACACCACCAACCCGGCAGGCAAGTCGGATTTCAGATTTGAAAGATAGTCGTTTCGAAGATTGAGATTTTCAGGATTCATTGTCATCTCTCGATAAAAATTTCCTTGATCCGGTTTCAGCCATCACGACGCCTGCTTCCTTCTTAACCAGGCCAGTTCTTCACGTAAGTTGCGTTTGGCGCGCACCAGCAACGATTCAACCGCCTTGACCGAAACGCATAAGGTTTTCGCCGCTTCGGCGTAGCTGAAATTTTCGTAGTGACAAAGTATAAACGCCGCTCGCTGATTTTCGGGCAACTTGGCAATGGCGTCAGCCAGCGCCCGTTGAATTTGTCGGCGATCAAACTGACTGGCCGGGTCTTCGCTTCCAGCAGCTTCAACAATTTCCGGCGGCAGCGTGTCGAAATACAAAGGCTTTTTCTTTTTGACGGCGTTGCGGCACAGATTCAGCAGGATGGTGAAAAACCAGGTCTTGAACGAAGCTTTCGGTTCGTACTTCTGCGCTTTGCGAAAGATGGTCAGGAAGGCTTCCTGCGCCAGGTCTTCTGCTTCCTGCCGGTCGGACACAAATCGCAACGCTGCGCGCAATGCGGATTTTTGGTGGCGGCTGACCAGTATTTCAAACGCACGAATATCGCCCTGCCCGACTTTGACGATCAACTCTTCGTCGGAATCAGCTTTCGACAATTGGTTTTCTTTCCACGAAGACACACGAAGAAGCACGGAGGGGTCTGAATCATTTTCCATCTGTCATTTTCGATTTGTCATTTGTCATTGAGTGAATGTGCGGCGACTGCAATGGCAAATGAAAAATGGAAACTGGCAAATGGAAAATCAAACCAGAGCAAACCCATTGCCCAACAGATTCTCCTTCGTGTCCGCTTCGTGTTCCTTCGTGGATGTGAATTACGTGAGATTTTCTATCGGCACTGGCTCAACCGCATCGGCCAGCTCGAACCCGAAAATGCGCGAGTAAAAATACAATTCTCCGTCCAGCGCGCGTTTGATATTCGCTGCTTGCCGAAAGCCATGTTGTTCGCCTTCAAAGGTGACATAGGCGACAGGCAATTTCTTTTTCCGCAAGGCTTCGACCATCATTTCCGATTGGTTGGGCGGAACGATTTTGTCTTCCAAGCCTTGAAAGAAAATTACCGGCGCATTCAATTTGTCGGTGTGATAAATCGGCGAACGCTGGCGGTAAAGCTCCGCGCCTTCTGGGTAAGGGGCTACCAGCGAATGCGTATAACGCGATTCAAATTTGTGAGTGTCAACTTCCAGCGCGGCCAGATCGCTGACGCCGTAATGACTGGCTCCGGCTTTGAACACGTCTCGAAAAGCCAGAGCGCACAACACCGTGTACCCTCCGGCGCTGCCACCAGTGATGGCCAGCCGATTGCCATCAACCAAACCTTGCTCCGCCAAAAACCGTGCGCCGTTGACGCAATCGTCCACATCCACTACGCCCCAATTGGATTTCAATCTTTCACGGTAAGCTCGACCGTAACCTGTGCTGCCGCCGTAATTCACGTCCAACACGGCAATCCCGCGCGAAGTCCAGAACTGAATCCCAAATTTCAAAGTCGCAAACGCCGCCGAAGTCGGACCGCCGTGAATCATGACGAGCAGCGGCGGGCGCTCATTAACCGGCGCGGCGTAATCACGGTTTTGCGGCGGATAAAAGAATCCGTGAGCGGTCATCCCCAACGCCGTCGGATATTCGACCGCCTGAGCAACGGAAATATAGCCGGGGTCAATCGTCAGATCGCTGGACCGGCGCAAGGTTTCAAACTGCAAGTTCGCCGGATCGAAACGAACTATCGCCGAACCTTGCGTTGGCGCAGCGGCAAAAAACAATGCTTTGCCCGCCGAAGATCGAATGTCTTCGATTTGCGTGTAGGACGATTCGATGGCGCGGATTGCGCCTGTTTGCGTTTCAAGCAACGCCAGCTTGGAAAATCCGTTTTGAATGTAAGCACAAACAATCTGCGTTGGCGAAATAAAGGCGTAAGTGGACATGCCGAACACCCATTGCGGCATTCCGAATTCAGCTTCCATTGAACAAACCGATTCGATATTGCCTGCGTGCTGGCGATATAAATTCCACCATCCGCTGCGATCGGAAACGAAATACAATTCGCCATCGGGCGACCATTCCGGTTGAAACACAGATTCGCTGATTCCGCCTGCAACCAACGTTCGATTGGACAGGGAACCATCGGATTCGACATCGGCCAACCATAGTTCCGAACCGTCCCAGGGCATGTTGGGATGATTCCATACCAGCCAGGCCAGTCGCTTGCCGTCAGGACTCAAACGCGGCGAGGAATAAAAATCATTGCCTTCGGCCAGAACCGTTTGCTCGCCGCTAGCCAGATCAATTGCTACCAGAGTGGTTTTGGCTTCGCGCCCGGCGACGGAATGATCTTCGCGAACGCAAACAAACCGATTGCGCCGCCGATCAACAACGCCGTCGGCATAACGAAACTTCGATTCCGCAGTCACGGCTTGCGGTTCGGCGTCAGGCGCAATTCGATAAAGCCGTTGATCGGCGAAGTTGGAAAAATAAAGTTCGCCATCGCTGACCGTGAAACTTCCGCCGCCATATTCATTGACTAAAGTTCGCGCGTTGAACGGCGAGGGCAAAACATCTTCGGTCGAACCGTCTGGCAATCGTTTGACTATGACGTTGCGGCCTTTTTCCGCCGGACGGCCTTCGCTCCAATAAACAATCTCGCCTTCGGTTTCTATCTGGCCTAACCTGACCGCTCCGGCAACTATCAAATCCGACGTGATTGGCGAACACCACGAACCGTAAGGCGCAATTTTTGAACTCATCTCGAACTCTCCTCAAATTCATTAAGCCGAAACCGGTGGACGACGATCCGCCCACGGACGAGCGGATTCAAGCTGCGCAGCCAATCGAAAGAGCGTCGCTTCGTCGCCGTAACGCGCGGCAAAGTGAACGCCAATGGGCAATCCGTCCGCATTCCAAAACAACGGCACGGACATCGCCGGTTGTCCCGTCGCATTGAACAAACCCGTGAACGGCGCAAACTGGCCTGAACGGCGCATCCCGGCCATTGGATTTTCCGGCGGCGATTCAAAACTGCCGAGCGGCAATGGAGGTTCAGCGACCGTCGGCGAAAGCAACAAATCGTAAGGCTCCATAAACTGCGCGACACGGCGCGAAAAGATTTGAAGCGTCTGCACCGCCAGCAAATAATCAGCCGCCGTTCGTCGTCTGCCCATTTGGATCAAAGCCCACGTCGCAGGCTCCAAGTCTTCTTCGGTTGGTTTGCGGCCAACGGCAAACGACAAACTTTCCGCCGTCCAGGCATTGCCCGCCGCCCAAATCGTCATGAACGCTTTGCCAATCATTTCACCATTCAATTGCGGAGCGGCTTCGGTGACAATGTGACCGAGTTGCTCGCACAATTTCGCGGCGTCGTGAACTGCGGCTACGCAATCAGAATGCGCTGTCGCTCCATTAGCCGCCGTTGTCGTAAAGGCTATTCGCAAACGTCCGGGATCGGCGCCGACTTCCTGAACAAAAGGTCGCGCGGGCAGGGGAGCAATGTATGGATCGCCCAGATCATAACCTGCGGTTGCATCCAGCAAAGCCGCGCTGTCGCGCACTGAACGAGTGACGGCGTGTTCAGCAATCAGTCCACTGAAAATGTCTCCGAAATGCGGACCGAGCGGATTGCGACCTCGCGTCGGTTTCAATCCGAACACGCCGCAACACGAAGCCGGAATCCGAATCGAACCGCCGCCGTCGTTGGCGTGTGCCATCGGCACGATTCCGGCAGCGACCGCCGCGGCAGAACCTCCGCTGGAACCGCCAGGGGTTCGCGTCACATCCCAGGGATTGCGCGTTGGACCGAACAGTTTGGGCTCGGTGGTAGGGAAGATTCCGAATTCAGGCGTATTGGTTTTGCCAACGACGATCAGTCCGGCGCGTTTGTATCGTTTGACCAGTTCGCTGTCGCCGTTCGGCTTGAAGTCTTTCAAAAACTTCGACGCCGAAGTCATCGGCACGCCTTCGTAAGCCGCTTGCAGGTCTTTCAGCAAAAAGGGAACTCCGGCAAATGCGCCTTGCGGAACGTCCTGACTGGCATTACCAGCGGCTGCGCGCGCCAGGTCATACATTTTGGCAATGACGGCATTCAGTTGCGGATTGATCTGTTCTATGCGCTCGATTGCTGCGTCAACCAACTCCACCGGGCTGATTTGCCTGCTGCGAACCAGTTCCGTTTGCGCCGTCGCGTCCATCCAGGCCAGTTCATTTGCCAATGCCATTTTGATTTCCTCCGTGTGATGAAGTGATTGGTCGGCGCATTATGAACTGCCTGCGAAAGTCTGAAAATGGATTCCTTGCAATCACTTTTTCGTTCTGTATACTCGCAGCCCTTCCGAGTCAGGAAACTTCAGGAAAGATTTCAAAGAACCGGTTTCGCAAAGACAACAAAGCGCGAAAACATGCGCGTTTTTTGCCTGCCAAACCGGCATCATCGGACGTTGCCTTATGAGTGAAAACATCTGGGAATCGGTACTCTCGTCAGTCGAGAAACGAGTCAATCACGAAAGCTTCACAACGTGGTTCAGGCCTACCTCTTTCCTGGAACTTGACGGTTCGACATTGAAGGTAAAAGTCCCTGATCGTGTTTTTGAAGACTGGATTTTGAACAATTACAGCGATGTGCTGGAAGAATCTCTGGACGAAGTCGGCATCGCAGGTTGCGCCATCGCATTCGAAGCTTCGGCAAATTCCGAAGCGCAAACGCAACTTGGCCAGACACGCAATACCACCAATTCGGATTCAGTTGGCACGCAATCAAATTCGTCACGAATTCCAGCAAAACCTTCGCGACAGTATTTTTCCACTGCTTCGGCCAATGCGTTGCGTTATTCCGACGCGGATCATTCCGAAGTCCACCTGAACCATAAATACACCTTCGAGACCTTCGTAGTCGGTTCCTGCAATCAATTTGCTCACGCCGCGGCGCAGGCTGTGGCCGATACGCCGTCCAAAACTTACAACCCGCTGTTCATTTACGGCGGAGTTGGTTTGGGCAAAACGCATCTGATGTGCGCCATCGGCCATCACATCAAAGAGCAGTATCGCCATCTGCGGCTTTGTTATATTTCAGCGGAACGGTTCATGAACGAACTGATCAACGCCATTCGGTACGACCAGACCATGGCGTTCCGCGAACGGTATCGTTCGATTGACATTCTGCTGATTGACGATATTCAGTTCATCGCCGGCAAAGAACGCACGCAGGAAGAGTTCTTTCACACCTTCAACGCGCTGCACGACGGACAAAAGCAAATAGTCATTTCGGCGGATTGCGCGCCCAAGGACATTCCGACGCTGGAAGAGCGACTGCATTCGCGGTTTGAGTGGGGATTGATCGCCGACATCACGCCGCCCGATCTGGAAACCAAAGTCGCCATTTTGCGGAAAAAAGCCGAAAGCGAAAAAATCAATCTGCCCGACGATGTCACGATGTACATCGCCAAGCGAATCAAATCGAACATACGCGAATTAGAAGGTTCGCTGGTTCGATTGACGGCGTTGTCTTCGCTGCGCGGCGACACGATCAATCTGGCGCTGGCTCAGGAAGCAATCAAAAACATCATCGAAGAAGAAGAGCGATCCGTCACCATCGAAATGATTCAGAAAGTCGTCGCTGAACATTACAAGCTGAAGGTTTCTGAACTGAAATCCAAATCAAACGCCAGGGAAATCGCGTTTCCACGCCAGGTGGCGATGTACCTGTGCAAGAATCTGACTCGATCTAGCTTGCCGGAAATCGGACGCGAATTCGGCGACAAACATCACACAACGGTGCTGCACAGCGTCAAAAAAATTAAGGCGCTTTACGAAGAGAAAAAAGGCAATTTCCACACCGTTATCAACAACTTAATTGCAAGCTGTAAATAGACTTTTTCGATTTTTCACAACACATTTTGATGGCAGCCTGTGAATTTCGGTGAATGCCTGTGAACTTCTGAGGACGTTTTCGCTCGTCGAAGTTTTCCACAGCAATTCCCCACACCAAAGACAATCGGTCAACAGTTTTTTGCACAGGCAAAAAACCAGTTAAACTGACGCGCCATCAACGAGTTATTTTTGTTTTCCACTTTTACACAGGCGCTACTACTACTGCTGGATAAATAAAGTATTTTGTTTTTAGTTACTAGAAGTAACTAGCCAGTGAATTTTCCAAAGGGAGCAAGCCATGCACTTTACTGTTAGCAAGTCCGCTCTGTTGAAAGAGCTGAATTTGATTCAAGGAGTCGTCGAAAAGAAAAGCACGATTCCGATCTTGTCGAACCTGTTGCTGGAAGCCAAAGACAGCGAGCTTTCGATCAAGGGCACTGACCTTGACGTGGCCATTTCGACCATTTGCCCGATTGAAGCGAAAAAGGCTGGTTCGATCTGTTTGCAGGCGAAAAAGCTGTTCGACATTGTTCGCTCGCTGCCCGAAGCCGAAATTGAATTCAAACAGGGCGACAACGATCAGATCGTAATTGTTTGCGAACGTTCGCGGTTTCGCATGGCCGGATTGCCGAAAGACAATTTTCCTGAAGTGCCGGAATTCAAGGGGCATTCCATGTCGCTTCCGGCTGAAACGCTGCGCACGATGATTGCGCGCACGCAATTCGCCATCACTGCCGAAGAATCGCGTTACACGCTGAATGGCGCGAAATTCGAAGTGCATTCGGATAAAACTCGCATGGTGGCCACCGACGGTCACCGGCTTTCGTTCATCGAAAAATCATTGAACCTGGGCGATGCCAGTCTGGATGTGTTGATCCCGAAAAAGACGCTGGCGGAATTGTCGCGCCTGAGCGCCGACACCGAAGAAACGGTGGAAATCGGATTCAACGAAAACCATCTCTTTTTCCGATTCGGCAAGCGATTGCTTTCTTCGCGCACGCTGAGCGGTCAGTTTCCGAATTACGAACTGGTGCTGCCGAAAGGCAATGACAATCGTGTCGCCATTCCCGCCGCACAACTTGCTGCGGCGTTACGTCGAGTTGCGCTGATGGCCGACGAACGCTCGCACACCATCCGGTTTGATGTCACCGAAGGCAAAGTGACGATCTCGGCTCCGGCTTCCGAATCCGGCGAAGCCAACGAAGTGTTGCCGGTGGATTATGCCGGGCCGGAAATTTCCGCCGCATTCAACGCTCAATACTTGCTGGATTTTTTTGGAGTGATTCAGGAAGGCGAAGTGCTGCTGGAATTCAAGGACAGCAATTCGCAGACGCAGCTTCGGTCAAAGGACGAAAGCGATTACGATTTCAAGTACATCGTCATGCCAATGCGGTTGTGAGCAATTCTGAGCCGCGACAGCGACGAATCACCAGGTTTTGTTGCTGTCGCGGTGATGCCTGATTGACTGGTTTTCCCTGAACGACCAAAAATAACTCGCCACTGTTTCCCCCGCATTTAGTTCATTACGACAATCGTAACTTTCAACAAGCGTTGAAATGGAACAGGAGTCACAAGCCATGCGCAACAAAGGCTACGGCTTGCTTGACCGTCTTTTCATCGTTGCCCTGACGCTGTTGATGGCTTATTTCGCTTATCAAATTTATTCGCCGGGCTTCGGTTGGAAAACGGTCAAAGAGACGCTGGAACGCGCAGCAGGTTTTATTCGATAAATCGGGATTTATTCTTTTCGGCGGGCAACGTCCAGTCGCATCAACGTTGCAGCGCTTTTGGCGACCAGTGTGCCGTCCGCGATTGTCATTGCCACTTCGGCGTAAGCCAGTGTGCGGCCCAGATTGACGATGCTCGCTTCGCAAAACACATCCTGATTTTTGACTGCTTTCAGAAAGTTGATGCGTTGTTCGACGGTGGTCGGATATTGTTCGGGCATGATTCGCGTCATCAGGGCGTGCGCTGCCGCGGCGTCGGCCAGCGAATAAATCGCTCCGCCGTGAACGGTGAACGGTTGCAGGAATTCCGGGCGATAGGTCAGTTTCATTTTCACCCAACCTTCACCAGCATCCAGCAATTCGATTCCCAAAAAGTTCAAAAATGGATTTCGTTCCGACAGCGGTTTCAGCAACTCAAATTCTTTGGCGGGCATTGGTTGATTTCTATCTCCTTCGGTAAAGTGTTTTCAGGCGGTAAAATTGCCCCACAGGCCTGCCAATTGTCTACAGAGTTTTTCGCTGTTAGAACTTTTCAGCAGGAGGCTGCGTTTTCGGAGTTATGCGAACAAGAAAAAATCGTGATCCTCTTTGGTTTTTGCTGGGCGCGACGGTGGTGGTTATCGTTGTCGCTTTGCTGCCGTTCGGATGGGCGCTGGTCTATCCCATTCGGTTATTCGTGACGTTCATTCACGAAGGCGGACATGCCATTGCGGCCATTCTGACTTTGGGGCAGGTGGAACGTTTGCACGTTTTTCTGGATGCCAGCGGTGAAACCCTGACACGCGGAGGATTTCCGTTGGCGATTGCCAGCGCAGGATATTTGACCAGCACGGCGTTCGGAGCGGCTTTATTGATACTGGGCAGTTACACAACGCGCGCCAAAGCTGCATTGACGGCCTGCGCTGGCGTTGTGTTGCTGCTCACGGCTTTTCTGGCAGGAGATTGGATCACCTGGGTGATGGGGATTTTGTTGGCGTCCGGCTTGGCGGTGGTTGCGATCCTTTTCAATCCTGAGCTTGCTCATTTCTTTTTGAGCTTCCTGGCTGTGCAATGCTGTTTGAATGCTTTTCTGGATTTGCGAACCCTGTTTGTGCTTTCCACTTCTACAACAGTGCATTCCGACGCCGTGACGATGCAGCAAATGACTATGGTTCCCGCAACGGTCTGGGCGGTTTCCTGGATGGTTATTTCACTCCTTGCTCTTGTTGTCGCGCTGCGAAGTTACGTCAGGCATGTGTGAGTGGCGTTGATGGGCAACTTGGCAAATCTCTGCGACGGTGTGTAATATTGGAACCGTCCTGATCTTCCGTCGTGACAAGCATCGTCGCAATGACCCTCAACAAGTTTTCCTAAATTTGGAAGGAGCTAAAGTTTTATGAAGCACCAAAATCTCTCACGCCGCCGCATTGAAGCGGGATTCTCACTGATCGAATTGCTGATCGTCGTCGCCATCGTAGGTATTCTGGCCGCCGTCGCCGTTCCCAAACTGCTCAAGAATCTGGAAACTGGACGCGAAACCGCCGCCATTCAGACGCTCAGAACTGTTCACAACAACCAGGCGCAATTCAGCGCCATGAAAGGTAAATTCGGATCGCTGGCCGAATTGAACCAGGCCGGTTTGATTGACGCCAACTTCGCCGGCGGAACGGCTGTCAGCGGTTACGTTTACACTTCCACCGAAGCCACACCCGATCAATACTGCGTGCAATCCACGCGGTCGAGCGCCACGACGGCTTCGCGTGATTTCAACGTCATCGAAGACGGAACCATCCGTTACATTGAAGCCAAAACTCCGAGCGCAGTTCCGCATGGCGGAGGTTCTCCGCTGGCAGGCGCGGGCGCCGGCGGAGCGACTGGCCAAGAAGCGGCTAAACCGCAGCAATAAAACTTGATCAGTTTTACAGATGAACTTTCAGGCAGGCCTTTTGAAGCATTTTGGCTTCAGGCCTGCCTGAAGTTTTTGGGCTGCCAGTCAGCCCGCTTTACTGCCAACTTCCGCGCAAACTATAATCGCAACCTCGTTCATTCCCTTGAAATCATCGCAGTTAATTTGGAGGTCGAGTTATGAAGAAGCGTCGCTGGTTTGCCTGTGCGGCTGTCATTTCGGTTGTGGTTTGGGTCTGTGTCGGAATGTTTTCCGCCGACGCACAACAGTATCAATCACAGGATGCACAGCAAAAAAATCAGCCGCCCGCCGGTCAGCAGAAACCCGGAGACCAAACGAAGCCCGCTGGTCAGCAAGACCCTGAACCCGCCAAGTTGCAGGAATTCACTGTCAACGTTCGGTTGGCCGTTACTGTGACCAACAACAAAACAGGTCGGTATGTGGTTGATCTGAAGCAGTCTGATTTTGAAATTTACGAAGACAAAGTGCCGCAGGAGATTTTGAACCTGACGGCTCAAACCGATTTGCCGCTGGATGTGGCGGTGTTGATGGACACTTCGAACAGCGTCAAACCCAAGTTGAAATTTGAAAAAGACGCGGCGGTTTCGTTTTTGCAGACAATGCTGACTTCGCGCAAAGACCGCGCGTTGTTTGTAACCTTCGATTCGCAGATTGAATTGCATCAGGATTTCAGCAATCGCATTGATTTGCTGACCAAAGCGATTGACAAGGTCAAAGCGCAGGGCGAAACCAAAATGTACGACGCCATCTATCAGATTTGCGAAGAAAAGATGTTGTCGCCCGCGCTGGCCGGGCGTCGTCGCGCGATGGTTGTTCTGACAGACGGCGAAGACACGGTCAGCGAACGCGAACTGAAAGACGCGATTGAAATTGCGCAGCGGTCGGAAACCATTGTCTACGTCATCAGCACCAAAGCCGCGGGATTTTTCGGCGTGCAGGGCGGAATGGTGGACAAGAAAGAAGACAAGGATTTGAAAAAGCTGGCCGAAGACACCGGAGGACGAGCGTTTTTCACTTCGGAAGTGATTGAACTCGAACGCAGCTTTTCGGCGATTGCCCGCGAACTTCGCAGCCAGTATTCAATCGCGTACCAGCCGGTCAACGACAAATACGATGGCAAATATCGCCGCATCGAAGTTCGTTTGCCGAATCACAAGGATTTCAAAGTCAGAACGAAGACCGGTTACACGGCGATTCCTCCGCGCACTGTGACAGGAGCGCAGGTAAATCCGCAGTGAGCTATTGAAAAACCTCTGTCACCCCTTTCGCAACGGCAACCAGCAACCGCGTGACGCGGTGAAGGAGAAGGCAGTATGAAACAGTTCAAAAAAGTTCGAATCATCAGTTTGATCGTCGTCGTGGCGGTTGCGGCGATTGGATTTGGGGTGGCGTTACGATCAAACGCTTTTGCTCAACAGGAAAAAAAACAATCTCAGCAAAAACAGGACCCGCAGAAACCTCCAAAGAAAGACGAAGAGTTGCCGACGATGAAAATCGGCACTCAACTGGTCAACGTTCTGTTCAGCGTTCAGGACAAACAAAATCGTTACCTGAACGAACTTACTCAGGAAGACGTTGTCATTCTGGAAAACGGCCAGCCGCAGGAAGTTTTCGCGTTCAAGAAGGAATTCGATTTGCCATTGACGATGGCAATTCTGGTTGATGTCAGCGGCAGCGAACAATACACCTTGCCGTTGTTGAAAGAAGCCGGAGGACGGTTCATTGATTCAGTCATTCGTTTTGGCAAGGACACCGCCGCCATTCTGAAATTCGAAGGCGAAACGACCATCATGCAGGATTTGTCTTCCAACCCGGCGCGGATTCGCCGTGGACTGGATCAGATCGAATTTGTCGCTCCACCGCCGGTTGGTGTGTTTGGCGGGCCGACTCCGCCGATCAATGGCGGTTCGCGGCAAGGCGGTACTTCAATGTACGACGCAATTGTCGCCACCAGCGCGGACATGCTGGCCAGACAGCCCGGACGTAAAACCATCATCCTGCTTACGGACGGTCAGGACACCACCAGCCGCATGAAAATCGGCGACGCGATTGACGAAGCCTTGAAAGCCGAAGTCGTGATTTACGCCATTGGTATCGGAGATCACGGACGTTACGGCATTGACGAAGGCACATTGCGAAAAATCTGTGAAGCCACTGGCGGACGCGCCATCATTCCGAAAAGCAACAGGCAACTGGAAGAAGCATTTGCTCAATTGGAACGCGATCTGCGCCAACAATACCTGCTGGCTTACGAACCGAAAAACGAAGCTGCGGATGGCAGTTTCCGCAAGCTGGAAATCAAGCTGAAAAACAAAACTGACAAAGAGATGAAAGACCTGAAGGTTCGTCATCGCAAAGGGTATTACGCGCCGAAAGGGTGATCTTTGGTGGTTGGTGGTTGGTGGTCGGTGGCCGGTGTTAAAACGTCGCCGACTGCCAGTCGCCAACCATCAAAAACCAAATGATTGACCAACTACCGACCACCTATCACCGCCAACCAACCACCAACCACCAACCACCTACCGACTGGAAAAACGATTTCTATCTCTGGCTGCCGCTGGCCTGCATTTCGTGGTGGCTTGCCTGGAAGTATCAAGACCGGTTCATTTCCGATTGGGACGGATTCGATTACACCAGCGCTGTCGTTGAAGGGAAGTATTCCGTGCTCGGATTGGGACGAGCGTTGTTTCTGGGCTACAACCATTTGTTGTGGCGAATCGCCCATCGTTGGCTCGACTGGCCAACGGAGCAAGCTTACTTGCTGCTGCGATACGGAGTCATCGCGCAAACCGGGATCGCCATCACTGGTATTTACGCTTTGTGCAAGGAACTTTCGGCGAGCAGACTGGCAGCATTCTTCGGAGCATTGATTGTCGCTGCGTCGCCGTATTTCATCACCTTTAGCGGACGCGCGATGAGTGAGATTCCCGGCTTTCTGATGTTGAGTTGGTCGTTGTGGTGGATATTGCGAAGTTTGCGAGCAGGGAATTTGGGCAGGTTTCTGGTTGCGGCGTTTCTGGTTGGGTTGAGCGCCAACGTGCGCGAATTCGCGGTCTTTTATTTTCCGTTTATTGCATTGGCGGCTTGGGTGTATGGCGTGAAGTGGCGAATGATTGTGCTGTCATTGATGTTGACGGTGTTGGCTGCATCCAGCGGAATGATGTTCTGGTATTTGTACGAAGGGAATTTGTACCTGGATGCGGTGACGAATTGGTACGGTTTGAGCGCCGAAGAGCGGCGGCGGTTTCCGGTTTCGATCAACAATCTTTGGTTCTTCGGCAAATTTGGCTTTATTTGTTCGGCAACAGTCGCATTGTTGTCACCGCTGGCGTTGATTTGGCTGACGACAAAACGACCTTTGCGATTGCTGTGGTTGTTTGGACTTTGCGGATTGCTGGCTGATTTAGTTCTGTTAGCCAACCACGATTTGCCAGTCAATCCGCGTTATCTGCTGACCGGATTACTGGGACTGGCGCCCGTCAGCGGATGGTGTCTGGCTGAACTGATGAAACGCCGCCCGGTTCGCGGAGCGATTCTGTTGCTCGCTTTGATCGCGCTCACCAAAGCCACCTGGAATTACGAAGCCAAACAACTTTACAGCGCCGAATGGAATGCCAATGCTGCGTTGCGCTTCATCGCCAAAGTCGAACCGTTGCCGTGGAACTCGGGGTTCATTGTTGGCCAACGCTCCCCGTTGATTCATTACTTCGCTTCTATCGGAGTTCAACCGTACTGGCGTTTGATTTCGCCCGGTTCCGGTTGGCCGGACGACAAACTGGACAAAGCGATTGACGATTTCTTTTACGCCGGTCGGGAAGTCTTCGTAGATTTCGATCCCGAAATCTGGCAAACCGGCGTCCGTGAAAACAGCCGTGAAGCCGCCGGCTTGGAAATGATTCGCCGTAGTTACGAACTGGAACACATCAGCGATCAGTTTTATCGGATTGTGCGGAAACTGCAGAATTGAGAATTTGACGAACCAAGCTCAGCCAAAGTAGATTTCATCCGCTTTCGGTTAGTTTCCTGATTTACGCAACAATTCATCAAATTTCCAGGAGGTGTCATCGTGTTGATTCGCCGTCTCTTTTCTTCCAGTCGTGTGTGGTTGCTGGCCGTCGCAGCCGTGTTTGCGATTGCTTCCAGCCTGGTTTCAGCCAGCAATGATCCTGCCAATACGTCAGCCGCCAATGGTGCGGTGGATTCCAAAACCTTCGAGCAACTGGAATGGCGCAGCATTGGCCCGGCGATCTTCGATGGGCGTGTCGCAGATGTCGAAAGCGTTCCCGGCAATCCGAATCTGGTGTTTGTCGGTGCGGCAGACGGCGGCGTCTGGAAGACGACAAATGGCGGCGTAACCTGGAAACCGATTTTTGAAAAGCAAAACACTCTGTCAATCGGCGACATCGCGCTGGAACCGAACAACCCGGATGTGATCTGGGTTGGCACCGGCGAAGGCAATCCGCGCAACAGCGTGTCGTTTGGCGACGGAGTTTATAAATCCACCGATGGCGGCAAAACCTGGCAACATCTGGGATTGAAAGATACGATGTACATCACGCGCATCGTCATTCATCCGACCAATCCGAACATCGTTTACGTTGGCGCTCTCGGACATATTTTCGGTCCGAACGAAGAGCGCGGCGTGTTTATGACTACCGACGGCGGCAAGACCTGGGCGAAGACGTTGTTCGTGGACGCCGAACATGGGATTTCGGACATGGACATTGATCCGTCGAATCCGAACATCCTGTATGCCGGAGTCTGGAAGTTCGAGCGCAAGCCCTGGACGTTTGTCAGCGGCAGCGAAAAAGGCGGTGTGTTTCGTTCGATTGACGGCGGACGAACCTGGGCGAAATTGACCAACGGATTGCCGAAGTTGATAGGACGCATTGGCGTTCGTTGCGCGCCGAGCAATCCGGACATCGTTTACGTCATAGCTGAAACAAGAGAGGGCGCAATGTTCCGTTCCGATGACAAAGGCGACACTTTCCGCAACGTTTATCGCCAATCGAACATCGTTTCGCGCGGGTTTTATTACACCGATGTGCGCGTTGACCCGCAGAACGAGAATCGCGTTTACGCCGTTTCGTCAACGCTGTTTTCTTCGATTGACGGGGGGCGAGCGTTTCGTCCGATTGCGCCGCGCATTCACATTGATTACCACGCCATGTGGATTGATCCATTGAACCCGAAACGCATGTGGGTCGGCCAGGACGGCGGCGTGGCCGTTTCCACCGATCAAGGCGAATCTTGGGAATACATCAACAACCTGCCGCTGGCTCAGCCGTATCACGTTTACGCCGACAATCGGTTGCCGTTTTACAACGTGATGGGCGGTATGCAGGACAATGGCAGTTGGACTGGCCCTTCGCGGACGCGCGAACCCGCCGGCATCTTGAATGATGATTGGCGAATGACTGCCTTCGGTGACGGTTTCAAAGTGTTGAACCATCCCGACGACCCCGAAATTTATTTGTCGCTTTCGCAAGGCGGGAACATCACGACAACCGACATGCGAACGCGCGAACAGCAATCGTTGCGCCCGTATGCCTTCAGTTCCGGCGGCGCGGCGGAAAATCAAAAGTATCGGTTTCACTGGAATTCGCCCTTGGTGTTTTCGCCGCATAACAAAACGACGATTTATCTGGGCGGCAACGTGCTGTTCAAATCGGCGGATTTTGGCAAAACGTGGGAACGGATCAGCAACGATTTGACGACCAACGATCCGGCGAAATTGAAAGAACCGGGCGGACCGATTTCCAACGAAAACTCGACGGCTGAATATCACTGCACGATCATCAGCGTGAACGAATCGCCTGCCAAAGCCGGTGTTATATGGGTGGGAACCGACGACGGCAATTTGCAATTGACCACTGACGGCGGCAAAACCTGGACGAACATCACAAAGAATGTTTCCGGCTTGGCCGCGAACTCGCCAGTGTCGCACGTTGAACCTTCGGCAAAGAGCTCCGACGTGGCTTATGTTTCCTTCGACCGGCACATGCTGGACGATTACAAACCTTACGTGTTCAAAACCGCCGATGGCGGCAAAAGCTTCACGAACATTTCTGGCAATCTGCCCGCGCAAGCTTATGTTCACGCGCTGAAAGAAGACCCGAAAAATTCCAACCTGCTCTACGCCGGAACTGAGTTGGGGTTGTACGCGACTTATGATGGCGGCAAAACCTGGATCGAATTGGGAATGAAAAATCTGCCGCGCGTCGCGGTTCACGACATTGTTGTGCATCCGCGCGAAAACGATTTGATTTTGGCTACGCACGGGCGCGGATTCTGGATTTTTGACGACGCGACGGCCATTCAGCAGATGACCGCCGACATAGCCGGCAAAGATGCGACTTTGTTTGACGTGCGTCCGGCAATTCGTTTCACGACCCGCTTCACGCGGTATGGCATCGGCGATAAACCTTTTGCCGGGCCGAACCCGCCGAGCGGCGCGCTCATTACCTATTTCCTGAAAGACAAACTTGACGCCAAAACGACTGCGAAGATTCAGGTTTTGGATTCGATGGGAAAAGTCATTCGTGAAGTCGCCAACATACCCAAAGAAAAAGGATTCAACCGCGCGACGTGGGATTTGGCGATTGAAGGTGCAACGCCGCGTCGTCAATTGACGCCAGAACAGTTGGAACAATTCGGCGGAGGCTTCGGATTCCGCCCCCGTGGCCCTGAAGTTTTGCCGGGCGCTTACACGATCAAGCTGGTGATCGGCGACAAATCGCAGGAGAAGAAAGTTCAGGTCGGTGTTGATCCGACAGTGAAAGTGACTGCTGCCGAGTTGCAGGAACAATACGATTTTTCAATGAAGTTACAGGAAATGATGTCGAAGGTGAACGTGACTTTGCGAACGCTGGACAATGCCAAAGAACAACTTCAACAGATTGATCGTACCGTCAAAGCGCAGATGTCCGATGCATCAAAAGAACTGGTGACGGGCATTGCCGATTCGATAAAACAGATTGATTTGGAAATCGCCAAACTTACAGGCAGAGGCGGCGGCGAAGCCGGTGGCGGATTGCGCGGCGGCAGAGCACAGATCAGTGAAAAACTTTCTTCGCTGTTTGGCAACATTCAGGGGGTGAACGCTGCGCCAACCAGAGCGCAGAAAGAATTCTTCAACGAAATACAACCGGAGTTTCAGACAAAGGTTGCCGAAGTCGAAAAGTTCATCCGCGAACAATTGCCGAAGGTCAACGACCCGCTTAAAAAGCACAACGCGCCGACTGTGATTTTTGGAAAGTAAACGCACGTGGACATCAAGCAGTATTTCAAACGCAAAGCCGGGTTGGTTGACGTGGAACTGGATAGGTTGCTGCCTGCGGAAACGGAAATTCCGCAGACGATTCATCAGGCAATGCGGTATAGCGTTTTTGCTGGCGGCAAACGGTTGCGACCGATTTTGGCCATTGCCGCTGGTGAAATTTTCGGCGCCAACGAACGAGAGTTGTTGTCAGTGGCCAGCGCGCTGGAAATGATCCACACCTATTCGCTGATTCACGACGATCTGCCGGCGATGGACAACGACGATCTGCGGCGCGGTTTGCCTACTTGCCACGTCAAATTCGGAGAAGCGATGGCGATTCTGGCAGGTGATGCTTTGCTGACTCAGGCGTTTGTGACCTTGGCCGATTATGAAAATTCGCATCCGGAACGAAAGGCGCGAGTGATTTCCGAAGTCGCTCATGCGGCGGCCACGAAAGACGCTTTGATCGGTGGACAGGTGTTGGATATGCAGGCCGAAGGGCAACCGATCACTGGCGCACAGCTTGAGAGCATACATCGCCGCAAAACCGGCGCGCTCATTCGTTGTTCGATTCGCGTTGGCGCGATCCTCGGCGGAGCGAGCGAAGCCGAGTTGCAGGCTTTGACCGTTTATGGCGAAAAAGCCGGACTCGCGTTTCAGGTTGCGGATGATTTGTTGGACGAAACTGCGACCAGCGAAGAACTAGGCAAAACCGCCGGTAAAGATGCCGCCAGTCACAAAGCGACGTACACGGCGCTTTACGGAATCCACGGGGCGCGAGAAATGGCGGAACGACTTTGCCGCGAAGCCATGGCCTCTGTTCGTGACATCGAACGGGACACTGAATCGCTGGAATCCATTGCGCGGTTCATCGTCGAGCGCAGATCATAGAACGCGCCCACAAGCAGCATTCCTTGACACTCCCAGAGGCGATTGTTAGTCTCTGCGTTTTCAAAATCAGTGCTTTACGCAATCTATAGTTAAGGAGACAGATCATGAAGCGAACTTTTCAACCCAACAATCGTCGTCGTGCGAAGACGCATGGCTTTCGCGTCCGCATGAGCACCAAAGCCGGGCGACTGGTCATCAAACGTCGTCGCGCCAAAGGTCGCAAACGCTTGACGCCGCATCATTACTAATTCGTCAGACGTCACCATCGCCAATTGCCGCCAGTGTTTCGTCACTGACAAATTGCCAATTGAATTGCCGGATGAACTTAATGCTGTGAAGAAGCTCAAAATGCTGAGTAACAATCAGCAGTTTCGCAAAGTTTACGACCAGGGGCAGAGGTTTCACACTTCGTATTTCTCGGCATTTATTCTGAAAAACGACGTTAATGAGTTGCGGCTTGGAATCACGGTCACACGAAAAATTGGCAATGCCGTCATTCGCAATCGTTGCAAACGCAGGTTAAGGGAAGCTCTCAGAACTCGCGTTGATTTGTCGGCTCTGGCTGGTGATCTGGTCATCAACGCAAAATCCGACCTGGTCAGAGCCGAGTTCACGCAAATCGTTGATGCTCTGGAAAAAACCGTAGCGCGCTTCCGCGACTCATTTTCGAGAACGCAGTTGTGAGGTTGGCAATGAAGTGGGTAGCCATATTTTTGCTGCGAGGTTACAAGCTGGCGATTTCCCCTTTATTGCCGCAAGCCTGCCGCTTCACTCCGACCTGTTCGCAGTATGCCGCAGAGGCGATTGGAAAATATGGTTTTTGGAAAGGTTCGGCGCTCGGCTTGAAACGATTATCGCGCTGTCATCCTTTCAGTGAAGGTGGATATGATCCTGTGCGCTGACTTCGGTTGGCGCATTGGTATTTTCAGAAAGCTCGAATTCCCCCAGGTCTCGTTGCTTTTGAGTTCATAGATGGAAAAGAGACTCATTTTATTTCTGATCTTGTCAGCCGCGATTTTTTTTGGCTGGTCCTATCTTTACACGAAATTTTACCCGCCGGTTTCTGAAGTTCCACAGGAACAGGTTGCAACGACCGCCAGCCCATCCGCTTCTCCATCGCCGACTGCAACGACCGCTGTCCAAACTGCTGCGGCCAATCAACCTGTGAATCCGACGCCTGCCGCTTCAGTGACTCAGGCGGATTTGCGACAGGTCAAAGTCAAAACCGATTTCTGGACGGCCAATTTATCCAATCAGGGGGGGGTGATAACGGAATGGGTGATGACTCACTTCCCTGACGGCAAACCGATTGATGCCCCGACCGGAGTGACGCTGATTTCGCCGCAACTTTCCCAGCAAATCGGCGCGCCGTTCCGGTTTCACATTCCTTCCGATTCCGCGCTGGAGCAAAGCCTGAATTCAGCGGTTTTTGAAATAAAAAGCGGAGCCGAGCAGGAAATCGTTTTGCCTCGCAATGAAAAACGAGAAATCGAGTTTTTTTATGCCGGCAATGGAATCGAAGCTACCAAGACGCTGATTTTCAAGGGCGTGGATTTTGAAAAATCATCCGGGTTTGATTTCGATTTTCGCGCGAACGTGACGCGCAACGGCCAACCGGTTGACTTTTTTGTCGTTGCCGGGCCGAACTTTGGCGACCACGGCATCAAGGAAACCAGCATTTACAAACACGCGCCGCAAATTACATACGCCTTGGCCAACGATGTAGAGCGCGAAACCGCCGACAGCCTGAAACTCCCTGTGAATCCGATTGCCGCGCCTGTCACCTGGGCCGGAGTTGATGATAATTACTTTGCTATGGTGATTGTGCCTTCAAAACCGGCTCCGGCTTCCCGGCTGCTCAACGATGGCAAAGTTTCAATGGCGGTTCAACTGAATCACGGCGAAATCAATCACATTTACGCCGGACCGAAAGACCTGAAGCTGCTGAAAGAAATCAGCACGACATTCGGACTTCCTGACAATGGAACTCAGTTGGAAGACATTGTCAGTTACAACTGGCTGAACTTTTTGAAATTTATGCTGAAGCCAATCGCGCAATTTATGTTGATGGCATTGCGCGCGATTAACACCTTCACGCACAACTTCGGCTGGTCAATCGTCGTGCTGACTGTGTTGTTGAATATGCTCTTCTTCCCTTTGCGCTGGAAGAGTTCGCAATCCATGAAGCGCGCCGCGTTGATGCAGCCGAAGATGAAAGAGCTTCAGGAGAAAATGAAGAAGCTCGATAAAAGCGATCCGCGCATGCTCGATCTTCAGAAAGAGCAGATTGCCTTGATGAAGGAAGGCAATCCGTTGATGGGATGTTTGCCGCTGTTGTTGCAGATGCCGTTTTTCATGGCAGTGTTTACGGTGTTGACGGTTTCCATCGAAGTTCGCAATGCGCCGTTTTTCGGTTGGGTGAAAGACCTTTCCGTTGCCGACCCAAGTCACATCTTGCCAATCGTCATGTGTATAACGATGATTGCCCAGACGGCATTGACGCCTTCTCCGGCGAATGCCGATCCGGTGCAGAAGAAAATCCAATACATCATGCCGCCAGTGTTGACGTACTTTTTCTTCTGGTCGGCGCCCGCCGGTTTGGTGTTGTACTGGATGGTCAGCAACCTGGTTGGTGTCGTGCAACAATTTATCATCAACAAATTGAGTCCTCCGCCTGCGACTGAGGATTCATCGAAAAACAATCAATCGCCGCAACCACCGGCAAAAGGCAAAAAGGCCAGACAGGCGCTGGCAAATTCATAAGAGATTCGTAGACCATCGGAGCAAGTTATGACACAAGACAATTTTGAAGGACTCCGCGATCAGGTGGAAACTTTCGTCAAGGATTTGATTGACCGTTCTTCGCTCGATCTTAAGGTTGAAGTGACCGAACCTGAACCGGATGCGATTGAAGTGACGTTTCAAGGGTTCGATTTGCCGCTGCTGTTGGGGCATCACGCCGAATTGCTGGATGCGTTGCAATACATTGCGCGCCGCGCGTTTGCCAAAGCAGTTGCCGAAGGCATTCAGATTGATTTCGACGCCAACGGATACCGCGATGCTCGCCGCGAAGAACTGGCGTTGATGGCGCAAAAAGCTGCCGAGCGTGTGAAGACCAGCAAAGTTCCGTTTGTCTTTGATCCGATGAGCGCCCAGGATCGGCGCGCGATTCACACCGCGCTGGTTGACATCGAAGGAATCAAAACCGAAAGCGAAGGCGATGGACAAATGCGCCGAGTGAAAGTATTGCCCGCATAACGTCAGTTTGTGTGGTCAAAAACTTCCCTGCCTTTTCACCCCCTCGCGGTTTTCCGGCCAGCCAGTTTATGCCCAACTTGTGCAATGAAGACTTCCGATTTGAAGACGATTGTGGCCGTTGCGACGCCTCCCGGTTACGGCGGCATAGGCGTCATTCGGCTCAGCGGAAGTGAGTCTCTGCCTCTGATCCGAAAATTGTTGGCGAACGGTTCGGAACTAAAGTTCGTTCCTCAGCACGCTTCACTGCTTCATCTGCTTCATCCTGAAACCGGTGGCGAAATTGACGAAGCCGTTATCACCTGGTTCAAAGCTCCACACTCATTCACCGGCGAGGACGTTGTCGAAATTTCCTGTCACGGTAGCCCGATCGTGTTGGCCGAAGTCGTGCGGTTGCTGACTTCGCTTGGCGCGGAACTGGCGCAACCCGGCGAATTCAGTCTGCGCGCGTTTTTGAATCAGCGACTTGATCTGACGCAGGCCGAAGCCATCAAAGACCTGATTCATTCACAGACGACATACCAAGCCAGGCTCGCGGTTCGCCAGCTTCGCGGAGAACTGGCTCGGCAGTTGAAACCGATCAAAGACGGATTGATCGAACTGATCGTCCACTTTGAATCGTCGGTCGAATTTGTCGAAGACGATCTTGATCCGCTGAACCTGAATTTGTTTCTCAAGCGGATTGACGATTTCATCGAACAGCTTTCCCGACTTGCTTCCAGTTATCGCGTCGGAAAATTGATTCGGTCGGGAATCAAGCTTGCGCTCATCGGTCGCCCGAACGTTGGTAAATCTTCTTTGTTCAATTCTCTTCTAGGACGAGATCGTGCCATCGTTACGCACTTGCCTGGCACAACGCGCGACACCTTGAACGAATCGTTTTCAATCAACGGAATTCCGATTGACCTGATTGACACCGCAGGTATTCGAGAAACCGAAGACCTGATTGAAAAAATCGGCGTCGAGCGAACTCGCTCTGTCATCAGCGAAGCCGACTTCGTGATTGCTGTTGTCGAATCGAATTCGACTTTGCCGGACGATGAAAAAGAATTGTTGTCGCAATTCCCTGTCAATTTGTTCGTCGTCAACAAATGCGATCTTGATGTGAAATTGTCGGAGGTGTCACTTCATTTTTTGACTGACCGAGCGCCGCTGTTGAAAGTGTCGGCGTTGACCGGCGAAGGCATTGAAGAATTGAAGCAATTCATTTATCGGCAATTCGTCGCCGAAAGCTGGCAAACAAACGAGAGTGCTATAATCACCAACGAACGCCACTATCAGGCTTTGGAGCAAGCGCTGGCTGCGCTGAATCAAGCGAAGCAGGATTTACTTTCCGGGTTCACCGAAGAAATTGCGCTGGCGAATTTGCACCAAGCTCTAAAAACTCTGGGCGTCATTACCGGCGAAACGTTGATCGCCGACATCATCAATCAGATTTTTTCTACGTTCTGCATTGGAAAATAGCTTTAAGGCAAGATTGCTGGAAACAACTACGAATTGCCACAAATAAACACGAATTTCCTTCTTGGTACGGGTTGATTCGTGAGAATTCGAGTTGATTCGTAGTTGATGTTCCTTTCCTTAGAATGAAAGCTGTTTCGAACGCTTCAGAATTTCGCAGAGGTCGTATGCCGCAGTTTGACGAAATTTTTGATGTGATTGTGATTGGCGCAGGACACGCCGGATGCGAAGCCGCGAATGCCGCAGCGCAACTGGGCGCCAAAACCGCCATCGTCACCTTCAACCTTGATCTGGTCGCGCAGATGTCATGTAACCCGGCCATCGGCGGAATTGCCAAAGGGCATCTGGTTCGGGAAATTGACGCGCTCGGCGGTTTGATGGGGCGCGTGATAGATCAAACTGGAATTCAGTTTCGCATGCTCAACCGCAGCCGTGGGCCAGCGGTGCAAGCTCCGCGAGCGCAGGCCGACCGCGCGCTCTATCGCAAACAGATGCGCCGCGAACTGGAATCCATCCCGAATCTGTTTTTGCGACAAGGCGAAGTTACTGAAATTCTGGTCGAAGATGGTCGCGTCATTGGATTGGAATTGATGGACGGGCGACGGCTGCGAACCGAAGCTGTCGTCGTCACTACCGGCACCTTTCTGAATGGGTTGATCCACATCGGCGAAAAGCGATTTTCCGCTGGGCGTTCGGGCGAACTTCCTTCGATCAAGTTGGCTGAAAATTTGCGCCATCACGGATTTCGCATTTCCCGTCTGAAAACCGGAACGCCTCCGCGTTTGGACAGCCGCACGATTGACCTGAAACAGTTTGAAGAACAACCGGGCGACGAAAATCCGACGCCGTTTTCGTTCACCACCCGGGCAATTACGCAGCGTCAGATTTCCTGCTACATCGGCTATACGACTAACAAAGTTCACCAGCACATCCGCGACAATATCAGCCGTTCGCCGTTGTACAGTGGTCAGATAACAGGCATAGGGCCGCGTTACTGCCCTTCCATCGAAGACAAAATCGTTAAATTCCCAGACAAAGACCGCCATCAGTTGTTTCTGGAACCGGAAGGGTTCGACACTTATGAAACCTATCTGAACGGATTTTCGACCAGTTTGCCTGCCGATTTGCAGCGCGAACTGGTTCGGCAAATTCCCGGAATGGAACACGTGGCGATCATACGACCTGGTTACGCCATCGAATATGACATGGTTGACCCGACCGAACTTTGGCCGTCGCTGGAAACCAAACGGCTGAAAGGTTTGTTCAATGCCGGTCAGGTCAACGGAACGACAGGTTATGAAGAAGCGGGCGCTCAGGGAATTATGGCTGGAATCAATGCCGCCCGGTATGTCCATCGGCAGGAACCTGTGATCATCAAACGCGATGAAGCCTACATTGGAATCCTGATTGACGATCTGGTGACTCAGGGGGTGGACGAACCGTATCGAATGTTCACTTCCCGCGCCGAACAACGATTGAAGCTCCGAATTGATAACGCAGACGAACGATTGAGCGAGATTGGTTATCAACTCGGAATGTTGCGCGTAGATCGTTATCAGGATTTTGTCGCTCGATTGAAGCGCAAAGAACAGCTTCGGGAGTTTTTCCGCCGCACAACCATTTCCGCCAGAACCGATGGCTTCCAGCAATTTTCCGAAACGTCTGGCGTCAATTTGCCTGAAGCCGTCAATCTGGCGCACTTGGCAAAACGACCGGAAGTCTTGCCCGAACATCTGGTTCATTTGTTGCCCGAATCGTTGCGACCAGTGGATGGGTTGGATGAATTGACGACGGTTGTCACCGATTTCAAATATCAGGGTTATCTGGCGTCGCAAGAAACAATGGCGGCTCGATTGGCCAAAGCTGCCGACCGTGCAATCCCGCCGAGCCTGATTTTTTCGCAGCTTCCAGGGTTATCGAACGAAATGATCGAACGCCTGAACCGTGTTCGTCCGCAAACCATTGGCCAGGCGATGCGAATTCCCGGCATTACTCCGGCGGCGCTTTCTTTGCTGACCGTTCATGTGGAATTGATTTCGCGCCAACAACAGCCGTGAACCAGGAATTTCCTCCTCAATTTAACGCCTTGCTCGCGAAAAACGGCCGCTCAACCGGAACTGCTTTCTCTGATTTGGAGCGCGAGCGTCTGCTGACCTATTACGAATTGGTGTTGAAATGGAATCCCCGCCTTCATCTGACGACGCTTGTTGATCCCGAATCCTTTTTTCGTCGCCACATTTTGGAATCGGACTTGGCCGAAACCTTTGTTCTCCCCACTGTTGAGGAGCTTTGGGACTTGGGAACCGGATTGGGGATCCCAGGAATTCCCATCGCTGTGCTCAGACCCAAACTAAAGGTCAATCTGGTTGAATCGCGCCGCAACAAAATCATTTTTCTGGAAGAAGTCTTGTCGTCTCTGAAACTGGAAAATGCTCAGGTTGTCGAAGCGAGGATTGAATCTCTCGATAATTTCCCGGGAAACTCCTGTTTGATTGCCCGCGCGGTCGAGCAAATGGAAGGCATCGTGTCTCAAATGGTCGCTTTGGGAAGAAATTGTCGGCAATTGGTGGTTTTGGGAGCGGAAGAGTTGGGAGATTTGCTCATGGCTCAACTGGAACCTTCCTTTCGGTTCCAAGTTGTTCCGATCCCGGAATCGGATCGCCGGTTTGTTCTCAGCGCCGAGCGTTTCACGTGAAACCATCCAGGTCAAAAAATCCCGCTTCATTCTTCTCCGTCACCTTGGTTCCACGTGAAACGATTCGGTGCTTATGGTAATGTGCCGTTTCGCGTGAATTGTCACTTGAAAGCTTCCTCAAGCAGGTACAAATGGGAAAAGTCATCGCAATTTCGAATCAAAAAGGCGGAGTTGGAAAAACCACCACCGCCATTAATCTGGCGGCATCGCTGGCGGTCGCAGAAATTCCAACTTTACTGATAGACCTCGATCCGCAAGCTAATGCGACCAGCGGAGTCGGGATCAAAAAAGGCTCGTTCAAACGAGGCGTGTATCATTCTTTGGTGATGCAGGAGCCAATCGGAAAAACCATTCTCAGCACTGAACTGGAACATCTGAAAATCGCTCCCTCCGACCGCAATCTGGCTGGCGCAGAAGTGGAATTGATTGACAGCGAAGGCAGAGAGTTTTATCTGAAAAACGTTCTGGCCGAAGAACGCGCCAAGTTTGAATACATCATTCTCGACTGCCCTCCGAGTCTGGGTTTGTTGAACCTGAATGCCCTGGCGGCTTCGGATTCCGTGATCGTTCCGATTCAATGCGAGTATTTCGCGCTGGAAGGCGTGACCGATCTTTGGGATACGCTGGTCAGAATTCGCCGCAGCCTGAATACGACTCTGGCAGTGGAAGGTTTTCTGCTGACGATGTACGACGAACGAACCAATCTGGCCAATCAAGTTGTGTCTGATTTGCGAGATTTTCTGGGAAGCCAGGTTTTCGACACTGTGATTCCTAGAAACATCAAGCTGGCCGAAGCTCCAAGTCACGGAAAGCCGATCATTTTGTACGACATCAAATCTCGCGGGTCGGAAAGTTATATGAACCTGGCAAAAGAGGTAATGGAAAATGACAAAAAGAGCGTTAGGGCGAGGGCTTAGTGCTCTGCTGGCCGATTCGCTGGCTCAAGGCGATGAACTTCTGGAAGTAGACATTGATCTGATCGAACCCAATCCGGATCAGCCTCGCTACCATTTCAACGAAACCAAACTGGAAGAACTGGCGCAATCCATCAAAGCCAACGGTTTGGTGCAACCGATTCTGTTGCGCAGAATCGCCAGCGGACGGTATCAGATTGTCGCCGGTGAGCGTCGCTGGCGCGCAGCCCAGCGAGCCGGATTGCACAAGGTCAACGCCGTCATTCGCAGCATTCCCGATGCCAAATTGCTGGAATTGGCGCTGATCGAAAACATCCAGCGCGCGGAACTCAATCCGATTGAAGAAGCATTGGCTTATCAGCGGCTGATTCAAACCCTGGGACTGACGCAGGACGAAGTTGCCCAGCGAGTCGGCAAAGACCGGTCTTCGATTGCCAATTACCTGCGTTTGCTGAATCTGCCCGCTAAAATTCAAAAAATGCTCGAAGAAGAGCAACTTTCCATGGGCCATGCACGCGCTTTGCTCGGTTTGAAGTCTGAAGAGGAGCAATTGCGGCTTGCCGAAGACATCATTGCCGGCAAATTGTCTGTCCGCGATACAGAGCAGGCGGTCAAACGCGCCACCTCGGGCGCTTCGATTAGAGAAAGCTCGACACCCCCACAGAATGATGCTAACATCCGCGCCGCCGAGTTAAAGTTGAAAAGGTTTCTTGGCACTCCGGTCAAGATTAACCAAAGTCAGAATGGAGGCAAGATCGAAATTGAGTTCGGTTCGATGAGTGAGTTGGACAGGATCTATTCGATCATAATGCGGAAGTCAGACGCTTAGCCCTCCCCCGCGGCCCGCAAACGTGGGTTTCCACACGACAACCTACTATCATCGGCAAAGCCCCTTCTTACAAATCATCGTCCATAAATTCAGTTTAGGAGGCGTTTTTTATGAAATTTGGCAGCAGAGCATCGTCCAATGACGGTCCAACCGATCTTCGCAGCTTTCTGGGTGAAGGCACAGACATTGTCGGAGAAATCAAGTTTACGGAAATTATGCGAGTTGACGCTTCGGTTTCCGGCACGATCACGTCTGATTCTGGCAGTTTGCTGGTGATGGAACGAGGGCGTATCAAAGCCACTGTTAAAGCCGGAATTGTCGAAATCAGCGGCACAGTAGAAGGAACCATTACAGCGAAAACAAGTGTGAAAATTCATCCCACCGGTCGTGTTTATGGAGACATTTACACTCCATCGCTGATTATCGAACACGGCGCAGTTTTTGACGGCAAATCCCACATGATTGACGGCAAAGATGCCAAAGGATTGAACAAACCCGATCCGAAGTTGGCTGAAGTGAAGCCGTTCAAAACAGCCGACGCTGTGTAAGCGCGTCAACATTCGCAAAACCCGAAGGCCGGTGAGTTACCTTTCAACTCACCGGCCTTTGTTCGTTTTCACCCTCGCTGATAAATGGCGGCAAAGCGTCGAGCTTCGTTTTCCGCTTTAACCATCACCTGGCTTTCATTCAGCGTCAACAACTCTCTGTCCCTCATCACGACCTTTCCATCAATCAGCACCGTCTCGACATTCTCAGGTTGAGCGGCATACACAATCGCCGACACCGGATCGTAATTCGGCAACGTGTGCAGCGACTGCAAATTCATCAAAATCAGATCGGCTCGTTTGCCAATTTCGATGCTGCCGATTTGATCGCCTAAGCCCAACGCCTTTGCGCCGTTGATCGTCGCCATTCGCAAAGCTGTCAACGCGGGGAGCGATTCCGGGCCGTGTTTGACCTTTTGCAACAAAGCCACCGTTCGCATCTCTGTGAAAATATCCAGCCGGTTGTTGCAAGGCGCGCCATCGGCTCCGAGTGAAACTGAAATCCCACGGTCCAGCATCTCCACCACGCGCGCGATGCCGGAAGCAAGTTTCAGATTCGACGAAGGACAATGGGCGACGTGAGTGCCCGTGCGATGCAGCATCTCCAATTCCGAATCGTCCAGGTGAATGCAATGAGCTAGCACAATATATTGACCAGCTAATCCAACACTATACAAGTAATGTACATTTCGCTGGCCGCTCAATTGTTCAACGATGGCGATCTCTTCCCGATTTTCCGAAGCATGCGTATGAACCAGCACGCCACGTTCGCGCGCGAGTTTGGCGACTCTTTCCAGCAATTCGCGCGAACAACTGACGGCGAATCGCGGCGCGAAACAATATCTTATGCGACCGTCAGCGGCTCCGTGCCAACGTTCCAACAAGCGCAACGATTCGGCAATGGAATCTTCTGTCTGTTCATTCAACTCAGCGGGAACGCCTTCGCCCGCATCCATCATGCACTTGCCCACCGTAGCCCGGAAGCCGGACTCTTCGACCGCTTGAAACACGACATCGGTGTGGTTGACCGTTTCCATCGTCAACGCGCAAGTCGTGCCGCCTTTGATCAATTCCGCAATTCCCAGCCGCGCCGATGCGTAAAGCGACGCCGGAGTGTGTGCCGCTTCCATCGGCCAGACACGCTGTTTCAACCAATCAATCAACGCCAGGTCGTCCGCCGCTCCGCGAAACAGCGTCTGGCAAAGATGAATGTGCGTTTGCACAAAGCCCGGCAACAACACGCGCCCGCGTCCGTCAATCACTTCATCAAAGTCGGAATACAAACGCGGCGCAGACGATTCAATCGCAGCGATGCGACCGTTTTCGACGACGACATTGCCGCGCAAGATTCGGTTCGCCGGATCGAGCGTGATGATGGTGGCTTCTTTGATCGAAATTCTATTGGTCATGGCGTCGTGTAAGATAGCAAAGCTTTGAATCCGGCGAACAGAAATTTTGTCAGACAAGAAACTTTCCGCAACGAAAGACGATGAGCCTCCGTCTTTGCCGTTACCCAAGATGGTGTTAATATCTGCGCCCGAACCCACCAGATAAGGTATCCGCAATAAATCGTTGCTCCTGTGATCGAGTGTTCCATGCTAGTCGTTTTGTCCATTGCCGGCTTTGATCCTTCTGGCGGAGCCGGCGTACTGGCCGACATCAAAACCTTTTCCGCATTTGGTTGTTTTGGAACGGCGGCCATCACTTCGCTGACTTCGCAAAATACCATGGCCGTTTACGGAGCTGTTCACCAGTCGGCGGAAACGTTGCGCGCGCAGATCGAACCGGTCGTCAGCGATTTCCAGATTGCCGCGGTCAAAACCGGAATGTTGCCGACGCGCGAAACCATCGAAGTCACGGCGGAAATGATCGAACATTGCAGATTGCCCAACGTAGTGGTTGATCCTGTGATTCGCTCTACCAGCGGATTCGATCTGATTGACGAAGCAGCAATGAAGTTTTTGATCGAGCGTTTGTTGCCGCTCGCCCGCGTCATCACTCCCAACATGGCCGAAGCCGAACGGTTGACCGGTTTTGAAGTAAGCGACCTGGACGGAATGAAACGCGCAGCAGAGCGGATTTATGAACTGGCGCGATTATCCGCAATCCGCAATCAATCCGTGTTGGTAAAAGGCGGTCATTTGCCCGACGAAGCTACTGACGTGTTATTCGATGGCGAACAGTTTCAATTGTTTCGTGCGCCGAAAATTGCCACACGAAACACGCACGGAACCGGTTGCACATTGTCCTCGGCGATTGCGGCGTTGCTGGCAAACGGTTGCGAAGTCGCGGAAGCAATCGCGCAAGCCAAACGTTATCTGGAAGCGGCGCTGCAATCCGCTCCGAACCTGGGACACGGCGCAGGGCCGTTGAATCATCTGGTTGAGTCTTGGTAAGTCCAGAGAAGCGCCGGTAAGTCTGGAAAAGTCGAATGCTTGTACGTCAGGTTCAACGACTTGCCCAGATTTCACAAAACTTTCCCGGACTCTCGACTTACCCCACGTTTATGAGCAGTGTTCAAGACAAAGAGAGCATTTCGCAAACTGAAGCCGAATTGCTGGTCCGCCAATCGGACGAAAGTGTCGTGCGATTCGATCCCCAGCGAATCACCGATGCCCTGGTGCTGGAAACCGGTTTGTCGCCGGAACTGGCCGCTCAAATCAGCCAGGAAGTCCAGGATCAAATCGAACGTTCCGGCATACGCGCGCTGACCGCTCCGTTGATTCGGGGGTTGGTGGATGCGCGTTTGCTGGAATACGGCCTTGTCGCCGAATACCGCAAACATTCCCGGTTGGGCGTACCGTTGTTCGACGTGGATCGCATGATCCAAACCGGCGTCAACGACACCACACGATTGCACGGCCCAGAAGGAACGAGTCTGGCGCTGGCCGAAGCCATCAAACGCGAATACGCCATCCTGACTGTGTTTTCCGATGCCGTTGCCAACGCTCACCTGTCGGGCGATTTGTACCTGGAAGATTTGGGCGAAATTGATCGGCCTACGGCAATGATCGGTTCGATTGATTTCATCAAACGGCTTGGCATTCGTTTGCCCGGCGGACTGGTCGGTTCGCGTCCTGCCAAACGCGCGGAAGTGTTGTCTTCGCATCTGGTGATGTACACCGCCGCATTGCAAGGATATTTCAGCGATGCGTTGGCGTGGGATTCAGTCAACTTTGCATTTGCGCCGATGTTGACTGGGTTGAGCCAGCGCGAGATCAAACAGCTTGCGCAAGGATTGTTGTTTGAATTGTCGGCGCCAATTGTCGCGCGCGGAGGTCAGCCCGTTCGTTGCGATTTGCATCTGGATTGGGACACGCCTGCATATTTGCGCGAATTGTCGGTGGTGGGCGCGGGCGGCGAAAAATTCACGACCAACTACGGTTCGATGACCGAAACCGCGCGCGAATTTCTGAAAGCGATTTTTGAAGTTTACCTGGAAGGCGACGGACAAGGATTGCCCTTCATTGGTTCGCGCCCAGTTTTGCATCTGACCGATTCGTTTTTTGAAAACGACGCCAATCAAAATTTTCTGGAACTGGTTTGCCGGGCGGCTTCGGAACGCGGCGGCGTTGTGTTGGCGTTTGACCGGCGCAATGGCGACGAAGCGGCTTCGGCGTTTTCATCGCGATTTGGCGTCAGCGGCGAAAAGCTGCAACGCTCTGGAAGTGGAGTTGCTGCCGCATCAGCCGTATCTGAAAGCTGGCAATGGCGTGCAGCGATCTTTTCTTCGGTCGCCATCAATCTGCCACGCATTGGCTATCAAATAGACGGAGCCGAACCCAGCGAATCGAAAGTTCTTGAATTGCTCAGCGGTTTGCTGGAACTGGCCGCGCAGGCTTCGCTGGAAAAACGCATCTTTCTGGAAAAACTGCTGGCGCGTGGCGAAGCCGGCCCGTTGGCGATGCTGGCGATGCGCCCCGACAAAGAACCGTTCCTGCCGCTCAGTTGGACTTCGCACGGCATCTGCCCCGTTGGACTGGCTGAACTAGCGCAATTCATCACCGGCGAATCCATCGAAACTTCTGCAGCATCTCAGGAATTCGCCACCCGCGTAATTGAACACCTGCACGCAGAAACTGCGCGGTTGTCGGTGAAACACAAAGTCCGATTTCTGCTGGCCGAATCGCACGACCTGGTCGCGCCGAATCGTCTGGCGCGGTTGGACGCTCGACGATTCGGCAATGAAGCCGTTGCGCAGGCGCTCAATCGCCCGGTTGAAACCGATCCGGCGTCTGACGAAGAAACCGACGAAGTGTTTTATACCAACTCTGCCAGACTCCCAGTGAATTCGTCCGCCGATCCGATCAGACAGTTGACCATCGAAGGCGCGCTGCATGGCAAGTTGATCTGGAATTCCACCAGCAACGTTCACCTCGGCCAATCGCTGCCACAAGCCGCCGAACTTGCCGAATTCGTCCGGCAGGCATTTCACCAAACCCAGGTTTCGGCCATCACCTTTTCACCGGAATTCACTGTTTGCACTGTGTGTCGAACCGTTTCGCGCGGATTGCATGCCGAATGCCCGCAATGCGGAGCCAATCGCGTCGAAGGTCTGGCGCAAGCCACCAACCGATACAGCTTTGTCTCCAAATGGCCGCAGTGGAAACTGGCTGAGTTGAATTTGCGACGCCAGCAATAAGACACAATTTTGCTCAGCCGAAGTCGTGTGCTACTTTTTGGCTTCTCAAAGCGCCTGCGCGAAGAAAACACTCAACCGAAAGGAGTCTGACATGTCGTTTGCGACAACGCCCTGAAACGATGAAAACGGCTGCGCCCGACTGTCCGACAAGCTGCCAGCTTGTCGTTGACCCTAACAAGCGTCAAATCGAGACCACGACAAGCTGGCAGCTTGTCGGACATTTTCAGAGGAGGGCATCTTATGGCTGAGTTACGAACTGCGACCAAACAGGTTGTTTTACCCACATCCCTATTTCACCGAAACGAGAACGCTTACAAGGCGATTGGCTTGGCGGACAAAGAAGAGGTTCCTGAGCTTGAGAATGGCGACCGGCTGACGCGGGCTGAATTTGAAAGGCGCTATGACGCCATGCCGGACCTCAAAAAAGCCGAATTGATTAATGGAGTGGTGTATATGGGATCACCTGTCAGGCACAAACATCACAGCCGTCCGCACAGTAGAACCATCACGTGGTTGGGGGTTTATGATGCGGCGACTTCGGGAACCGATTATGGCGATAACGGCTCCGTGCGATTGGACGACGAGAACATGCCGCAACCGGATGCCATGTTGCGGCTGGAATCGAAACTTGGCGGACGCTCCGAAATTGACGTAGACGATTATATTTTGGGAGCGCCTGAACTTGCTGTTGAAATCGCTTCGAGCACAGCGTCTTACGACCTGCACGACAAAAAAGAAGTTTACCGCCAATACGGAGTTCAGGAATACATCGTCTGGCGAGTTGTAGATCAACAGATTGACTGGTTTCGATTGGAAAACGATCAATACGTCCGCATCGAACCAAATGAAGAAGGCATCATCGAAAGCAGCGTCTTCCCCGGTTTGCGATTGCATGTTCCAGCCATGTTGGCCGGCGACATGGCAACCGTGTTGATGGAGTTGCAAAAAGGAGTGAATTCGCCCGAACACGCAGCATTTGTCGAACGGCTGGCTGTCGCGTCAAACACTTCGCAAGTTTAATCTTTCGGCGGCAATTGCCGCCGTTTTTAATCTCAGAAAGCAAAAACGAAAAGAATGCCCAAACGAACCGATCTCAAAAAAATTATGATCATCGGCTCTGGCCCGATTGTCATCGGCCAGGCCTGCGAATTCGATTATTCCGGCACTCAAGCCTGTCGCGCCTTGAAACAGGAAGGCTATGAAATCGTGCTGGTCAATTCCAATCCGGCGACGATTATGACTGACCCGGAACTGGCCGACCGCACTTATGTCGAACCGCTGACGATCGAAGCCGCCACCGCGATCATCGAACGCGAACGCCCGGATGCTTTGTTGCCCACCGTTGGCGGACAAACGGCGTTGAACCTGACCGTCAAACTGGCCGAAAGCGGCGTGCTCAAACAATACGGCGTGGAACTGATCGGCGCGAAACTTGACGCGATCAAGGTTGGCGAAGACCGGTTGCTGTTCAAACAGGCGATGGACGAAATCGGATTGCAAATGCCGAAGGCGCGGTTTTGCCACAACATGGACGAAGCGCGCGCCGCCGCCGAAGAAATTGATTTTCCAATTATCCTGCGGCCCAGTTTCACGCTGGGCGGAACAGGCGGAGGCATTGCCTACAATTACGAAGAGTTTGAAGAAATCGCCGAACGCGGTTTGACCGCCAGCCCGATCAGCGAAGTGCTGGTCGAAGAATCCATCATTGGATGGAAAGAATATGAACTGGAAGTGATGCGCGATCTGGCCGACAACGTCGTCATCATCTGTTCGATTGAAAACTTCGACGCAATGGGCGTTCACACTGGCGATTCGATCACCGTCGCTCCGGCGCAAACCCTGACCGACCGCGAATACCAGATGATGCGTGACGCCGCGATCAAGATCATTCGCAAAGTCGGCGTCGAAACCGGCGGATCGAACATCCAGTTTGCGGTTAATCCGCGCGACGGCAGTTTGCGCATTATCGAAATGAATCCGCGCGTGTCGCGTTCGTCGGCGCTGGCGTCAAAAGCCACCGGCTTCCCTATCGCCAAAATCGCCGCCAAGCTGGCTGTCGGTTACACACTGGACGAAATTCCGAACGACATCACCAAAAAAACTCCGGCATCGTTTGAACCGACGATTGATTACGTCGTCGTCAAAATTCCGAAATGGGTGTTTGAAAAATTCCCTGGCGCTGAAGACCTGCTGGGCACGCAGATGAAATCCGTCGGCGAAGTGATGGCGATTGGGCGCACGTTCAAAGAAGCGTTTCTGAAAGGCGTTCGCAGTCTGGAACGGCGCAATTCGCCTTACGTCGGTTATGTGGACGACGAAACCCTGCGCCGCAAACTCATCATCCCGAATTCCGAACGCATACATTATCTGCACGCAGCCTTCGAACGCGGATGGACGATTGACGAATTGAACGAACTGACCGGCATTGATCCGTGGTTTTTGACTCAGCTTCGCCAGATCGTTGACATGCAGGAAACGATCAAACAAGAAGACCTCAACTCGTTGTCTGCCGAAAAAATTCGTTCGGCCAAACGGATGGGATTTTCCGACGCGCGAATCGCAGATTTGCTGAAAACCACCGAAGACGAAATTCGCGCAAAACGTCTGGCGTTGGGCGTGCGGCCTGTTTACAAGCGTGTTGACACTTGCGGAGCCGAATTCGAATCGCACACGCCGTATCTTTATTCGACTTACGAAACCGAATGCGAATCCGCGCCGACCAATCGCCGCAAAATCATGATCCTCGGTTCCGGCCCGAATCGCATCGGCCAGGGAATCGAATTCGATTATTGCTGTTGCCACGCGGCCTTCGCGCTGAAAGAAGACGGTTACGAAACGATCATGGTCAATTGCAACCCTGAAACCGTTTCGACCGATTACGACACTTCTGATCGTTTGTATTTCGAGCCGCTGACCTTTGAAGACGTCATGCACATCGTCGAACTGGAAAAACCGGAAGGCGTGATTGTCCAATTCGGCGGTCAGACTCCGCTGAATCTGGCAATGCGATTGCACAAAGCCGGAGTTCCGATCATCGGCACTTCGCCGGAATCCATTGATCTGGCCGAAGACCGCAAACGATTCGGCAAACTGATTGCCGATTTGAACATTCCGCAACCGATCAACGGAACCGCTGTGACCGTCGAAGAAGCCAAACGCGTTGCAGCAAGCATTGGGTATCCAATTCTGGTTCGTCCGAGTTACGTGTTGGGCGGACGCGCGATGATGGTCGTTTACGACGAAGCGAGTTTGGACACCTACATGAAAAACGCCGTCGAAGCTTCGCCGGAAAAACCGATTCTGATTGATCGCTTTCTGGAAGACGCTTTTGAAGTGGACGTGGATGCGCTGTCCGATGGCGAACGCACGGTCATAGCCGGAATTCAGGAACACATCGAAGAAGCCGGCATTCACTCCGGCGATTCTTCGTGCGTGCTGCCGCCGTACATGGTCAAGCCCGAACATCTGGACACGATGCGTCGGTACACGCGCCAACTGGCTCAGGCGTTGGATGTGCGCGGATTGATGAACATTCAGTTCGCCATCAAAGACGACATCGTGTACGTGTTGGAAGTAAACCCGCGCGCATCGCGCACGGTTCCGTTTGTGTCCAAAGCCACCGGTGTTCCGCTGGCCAAAATCGCTTCGCGTGTCATGACCGGTCGCAAACTTTCCGAATTCAATCTGCCCGACGAATTGACGGTCAGCAGTTTCTTCATCAAAGAGCCTGTGTTTCCGTTCGTGAAGTTTCCGGGAGTTGATCCGGTGCTGGGGCCGGAAATGCGTTCGACTGGGGAAGTGATGGGTGTCGGCGACAGTTTCGGCGCGGCCTTTGCCAAAGCTCAGATGGGAGCCAACGCCACGTTGCCAACCACAGGCACGGCGTTCATCAGTGTCAACGACAACGACAAAAAGAACGCGGTTCGCATCGCCAAACGACTTCATGAATTGGGCTTCAAAATCGTGGCGACGCGTGGAACAGCAGGCTTTTTGAGCGATTCGGGCGTTCCCGCCGAACGCGTGTACAAGGTCAACGAAGGCCGTCCGAACGTGGTGGACCTGATCAAAAGCGACGAGATTGATTTGATCGTCAACACGCCGCTGGGTCGCGCTTCGTTTTACGACGAACGCGCCATTCGCCGAGCCGCAATGCAATACAACGTCGTGACCTTCACCACGCTGACCGGAGCCAACGCCGCCGCCAGCGCCATTGCCTCGATGAAAAAAGACGGCAAGCTGAGCGTCATCAGTTTGCAGGAACATCACGCCTGAGAAAAAAAACGTAGGGCAGATTTTCCAATCTGCCCTATCTCTTATTCCAACTGACAATGTGTGGCAAGGTTTCTAACCTGCCCTGAGGCTTTCCAACCTGAACACCGGCAGATTGGAAAATCTGCCGTACATTTTCACTTCCTGCCCAGCGCATCCTGAGCCGCTTTTTGCACGCTGGGGTCTTTATCGGTAGCGGCGGCTTCCTCCAACACCGCGCGCGCTTCTTCGGTTCCGAATTTGCCCAGCCAATACGCTGCCTTGCGACGAAAATCGGGAATGGCGTGTTGTTTCAAAATCCCAGCCAGTTCGTGATATCCGTTGCGCGTGTGGCGCAATTCCAATCCGGTTTCTTCGGCTATGCGACGAAATTCCGGTCGTTCGTGATCCTGAAACACAAACAGAAAGCTGATGGCTTTGCGCGAAAACCGCACGTCGCGCAATTGATTGACCATCAGAATGCCAAAACAGCGCACGCGCAGATCGTGTTCGTCGGTGATTTTTTTGTCGCCGGGATTGGTCAGCAGATTCAACACGGCGTTGTTCGACGGATATTTCTGAAACGAAGCCAGCGAACGAATCATCGCCCATCGTACCTGCCAATCCTGATCGGGAATCGCATCCACCAACGGAGCAATCGCTTCTTCATCGCCCAACTGCCCCAGAGCCTCAACCGAGGCCACGCGCACCGCCAGCGTTTCATCTCGAACCGCGCTGATCAACGCTTCGGTTGCTCGCTTGTCGCACAACTTGCCCAACGTCCGAGCGGCCTCGACGCGTTTCTGCGGGTCTTTGTCTTTCAACGCCGCCATCGCCATCGGAGCCGCTTCGCCACCGCTGACCAGTGTTTTGCATTGTTCATACAACGGCACCGCGCGAATCGCTGGCGAAACCGTCGCTTCCTGCGCCCACGCTCCCACCGGAGCGAGCAACCAAACCAACACAATGCCAACAATTCGATCACGCATAGCAACAAACCTCTTCAAGGGAAATGGCGGGACATCGAAGGCGAGTATAGATCAAGCTCACCGATTCCGCTTTCACTTGATCGTGACGGATACGTTGGCCAAATCGAAATCGTTTAACCTTGTTGATGCAGTTTCAGAAAGTGTTCGTAAAGCATAGCAGAGGCGCGAAAGTTGGTCTGGGTGAAGGGGCGAGGTGTCAGAAATAATCACCATTGCGATTTGGCTCGTGTCGCAAACAACCGCTGGCTGGTTTCTTCTTCGTGCGCGAGTTCTTCCGCAGAGTAATCGAAAAACACGCCGCGCTCTTTTAGAAACCCGTCCACTTCAAAGCGGCTTTCAAACCCCAGCATTTGTTGCAACTGAGCGGATGTAAGCTGCCCTGATTTGAAGCCTTCCAGTGCAGCCATCTCCAACAACCGGCGCGACAGGTCGCAGCCATTTTGTTCGTTCTGCCCACTTTGCCCACTCTGCCCACTCTGCCCACTCTGTATGCTGGCGGCTACGCCTTCATGAATGGTCAATACAACTTCAATCATTTTGTGCCTCCATTTTCAGCATACATCAGCGCATCTGCGGCCAGCAATGGAATGAATACCGCATTCCCCCTCATCGCCCACGATCAACTACCGATTCCGCTGCCGAGCCACATCCGCATCCGTCGCTGCCCGCCACAACCGAATCGAAAAATCTTTCTTACCATCTGAGTCACCACCAGCCGAAAAGAGCGTCTTGCCGTCGGGCGCGAAAGCCACTGCGCTGACAGAGCCTTCGTGCCCTTTGAACGTGGCCAGCCAGCCTTCGCCGCCCGCGGTTTCGTTATCCACGCGAGCGTAGCTGATAAAAATGTCTGTCTCGAAATCCGGCAAAAAGGCCATAGCAAGATCGTCGCTCAAGTTGTGATTTGGTACTGCTTCGGGACTCGGCTGCGGGCGGGAGCATAGCATTGGCCTTCTTTGGCAACAACGGTTTTGACGCCGTTGGTTGTTGGCGAGTGTCGTGACATGGATCGAGATACTTTTGTTATGACGGTTTACTGTTTGTCTGCTGGTTCCTTTTGTTTGACCAGCAATTTGTCCACGCGTTTGCGATCCATGTCCAGCACCTCGAATTTCAGATTGCCCCATTCAAACTGGTCGGAGGGGCGCGGAATTTTGCCCAGATGAGTCATGACAAAACCGCCGACGGTTTGAAACCAGTCGCCTTCTTCGCCGGGCAGATATTTGATCGAAAACAGTTTTTTGAAATCGTTGACCGACAACGAACCGTCCACCAGATAAGAACCGTCTTCGCGTATTTGAAACATTGGTTCGGTTGCGTCTCCGGCGTTTGGCATTTCGCCGACGATGGCTTCCAACAAATCGGTGAGCGTAATCAGGCCTTCGGTGCCGCCGAATTCATCCACCACGAAAGCGATTTGCGAGCGAGTCTGGCGAAATGCTTCCAGGGCTTTGAATGCCGGAGCGCTTTCGGGCAGGAACAGCGGCTTGTCCAGAATTGCTTTCAGATTCAACGGCTGGTTGTTTTGGCTTTGCGCCCACAGGTTTTTGACCTGCACAACTCCCAGAATGTTGTCGGACGAATCCTGGGCGACTGGAAAACGCGAATGCGGACTGGCGCTGATGGTTGCGGCGATTTCTTCTGGCGAATCGTCCACGTTCAACCAGACCATTTCCGTTCGCGGAACCATCAATTCGCTGACGCGACGGTCGGCCAGGTGAAAAATGCGTTCGACCATGTCGCGTTCGGTTTCGACAAAGACTCCGGCGTGAATGCCCTGTTCGATCAGGATTTTGATTTCGTCTTCTGTCACCGGAGATTCCGGCGATTCGCGCAAACCGAACAATCGTAGCAAGCCATCTGTCGAACGATCCAGCAGATTTACCAACGGCGAAACCACGCGCGACAATTTGCCCATTGGCGCGGCCACCATCAAGGCAATGCTTTCCGCACTTCGCAACGCCAGCCGTTTGGGAATCAATTCGCCGATAACCAGCGAAAAGTAAGTGATGACGCCAACGACCAAGGCGAATGCGATGGCTGCGCTGTATTGGCCGACGTAAGGCAACGCGCTCAAACTCGGCGCAAGACGTTCGGCAATCCGCGAACCGCCAAAAGCTCCGGCCAGAATTCCCACCAGCGTAATGCCGATTTGCACTGTGGACAGAAATGGTCCAGGGGCTTCGGCCAACGCCAATGCCGCCAGCGCTTTTTTGTCGCCTTGATCGGCGCGTTGTTTCAGACGGGCTTTGCGAACCGAGACGATGGCCATTTCCGACATGGCGAAAATTCCGTTGGCCAATAGCAGGAAGAAGATGGCCAGGATTTCAAAGGTGATGAGTGACATGGCGTTCGACTTGAATCAGATTTGAGTCGCTTGTATGAAATCAACCACGGAAGACACGGGGCACATAGGTAAAAGAGAGATTGAGAAAATCGTTGTCTTTCCCTGTTTGCTCTCCGTGTTTCCCGCGGTTTTCTTTCTGTAAACTCAGTTGCAAACCGATCTAGGAAAGCGGCGACAGTGGAATGATTTCTTCTTCGTCCACGCGCTTTTCGTCTTTGAACAATCGAACCAGAAACGGCGGCGCGATGAGCGTGGTGGCGACGGCCATAAACAGGACGACGCCGAAGACTCCGTCATTGATGACGCCCAGCCCAAGTCCGATTTGAGCGACGACAATGCCTACTTCGCCGCGGGGAACCATGCCCATGCCGATTTGCATGGCTTTCTTTTTGCCCATCGAAAGCACGCCCAGCCCGCAACCGAGTTGTTTGGAAACGACGGCCAGCGCCGTAATGACAAGCGCCATGAGAATCGTGTTGCGATTGAAAAAGGCATCCAGCTTCAACTGCATGCCGATGTTGGTCAGGAAAAACGGCAGCATGAATTCGGTGACGGCTTCGGTTTGATGCGGCATGTCCGTTCCTTCGACCGATTCCGCCAACGCCATTCCCGCCAGAAAAGCGCCGATGATGGCGGCGACGCCGACGTAATGAGCCACCATGGCCAATCCCAGACACAGGGACAGTCCAAACATCAGTTGTGATTGGCCGACCTTCAATTTTTCGATTCTTGGACGCAGTTTGTTGACTGCGCGAGCGCCGACAAAAATAACCAGCAGCGTAAACCCGATGGCCATACCGGCTATGGTGGCAATCTGAACGTAATTTACGCCGCCTTTGGCCATACTGCTGACGACGGCCAGAATAATCAGGCCCAGAATGTCGTCTATCACCGCCGCGCCCAAAATGATTCGACTGACTTCCAGATTGAGCAAACCCATCTGCCCAAGCACGCGCGCGGTAATGCCAACCGAAGTCGCCACCATCGCTGCGCCGACAAAGATGGCTTCGATCTGTGCTTCGCCCCAAAGAATCAGCGTCACATAACCGAAGACAAACGGCACGATCACGCCCAAAATGGCTACTGCCAATGCGCGTCCGCCGACGCGGAAAATATCCGCCGGTTTGGTTTCCAATCCGACCAGAAACAACAGCAGGATCACGCCGATTTCTGCCAGCGTGTTGGTGATTTCAGTCGGTTCGACCAGATGCAGAACGCTTGGCCCAATGACAATTCCGGCCAGAATTTCTCCTGCGACAGCCGGTTGTTTCAAACGCTCAAAAATTTCCGCGGCCAATTTTGCCGCGACAAACATTACGAATAATGTAAGAAATAGCTTTTCGCCGCCTGACGATGCCAGCGCCAGGCCGAATTCGCCAATCATCATATTTCTCCTGATTTTGATTTTTGTGGTTGACCGCGCTCGTTGACAAAACACGAGCGAGAAGGAAAAGTAACACGCCCTTTCGGCAAAGCCAACAAAACGACATTTACATCAACGATCAGAGGTGACATCAACACTATGCCCAATTACGTTTTAGCCCTGGATCAGGGAACGACTTCTTCGCGCGCCATTTTATTCGACCGTGCCGGGCGCATTGTCAGCGTGGCGCAACAGGAATTTCCGCAAATCTTTCCGCAAGCCGGATGGGTCGAACACAACCCCGAAGACATCTGGAATTCGCAGTTGTATTGCGCCCGCGAAGCTCTGTCGAAAGCGGGCGTCAAAGCGTCGGACGTGGCCGCCATAGGCATCACCAATCAGCGCGAAACCACAGTCGTCTGGGATCGCGCGGCAAACGCCGCCATTTACAATGCCATTGTCTGGCAATGTCGGCGCACCGCCGCGATTTGCGACAAACTGAAAAAGGAAAAATTCGACCGCGTCATTCGCAACAAAACCGGTCTGGTGACGGACGCTTATTTTTCCGGGACGAAAGTCGCGTGGTTATTGGACAACGTCAAAGGCGCGCGTAAAAAAGCCGCCGCCGGAGAGCTGGCGTTCGGCACTGTGGACACCTGGTTGATTCATCGGCTGAGCAAAGGCAAGGCGCACGTCACCGACGTATCGAACGCTTCGCGGACGTTGCTTTACAACATTCGCAAACAGCAATGGGACGGCGAGATTTTGAAGAAGTTGAATATCCCGGCTTCGTTGTTGCCTGAAGTGAAATCGTCTTCGGAAATGTACGCTGAAACCGACGCCGATTTGCTGGGTGCGCCGATTCCGATTGCCGGGATTGCCGGCGACCAACAGGCGGCGCTTTTCGGCCAGGCCTGTTACAAACCCGGCATGATGAAAAACACTTACGGCACAGGCTGCTTTTTATTGATGAACACTGGCAGCAGCGCAAACGCATCCAAGAACGGATTGCTGACAACCATCGCCTGGCGCACGGGCAAGGAAACTCAATACGCGCTGGAAGGTTCGGTCTTCATTGCCGGAGCCGCCGTGCAATGGTTGCGCGATGGATTGGGCATCATCGCCAACGCTGCCGACACTGAAGCGCTGGCGACTTCTGTCAGCGACAATCACGGCGTGTATTTCGTTCCGGCATTTGTCGGACTCGGCGCGCCGTACTGGGATCAGGACGCGCGCGGAGCCATCGTCGGTTTGACGCGCGGAGCGACCCGAGCGCATCTGGCGCGCGCCGCTCTGGAAGCCATGGCTTATCAAACCCGTGACGTGGTCGAATGCATGCAGAAAGATTCCGGCATCAAAGCCAAGGAACTTCGCGTGGATGGCGGAGCGACGCGCAACGATTTTCTCTGCCAGTTCCAGGCGGACATCTTGGGCATTCCCGTCGTGCGTCCTGTGATTACGGAAACCACGGCGCTCGGCGCGGCGTATCTGGCGGGACTGGCCGTCGGGTTCTGGAAAAGCGAAAAAGAAATCGCCGGACAGTGGCAAGCGGAAAAACGCTTTGAACCAAAAATGAAAAAAGCCGACCGCGAACGGTTGTACGAAGGCTGGCAAGCCGCCGTCGCCCGCGTGCGAAGCTGAAACCTTGTTGGCGTGTTTGGCCGAGCGTAAAATTCGCGCCAGTCAAACCAGCGCAAAAGGAGAATGCATTATGCCTGTAGCAACAGAACTCGCTCCTGAACGTGAATCCATTCTTGATCCTGAAAAATCGTACGAGTTGGTGAACGGACAATTGGAGGAAAAGGAAATGGCAGGTGGAAAGCATGGGGTGATTGTAGCGAATCTGGCAGGCGAAATTCGCAATTATTTGAAAACCAACAAGCGTGGACTGGTCTCTGTGGAAGTTCATTTCAAAATCGGCCAGAACGAACGAATTCCCGATGTGGCGTTCGTTTCGGCAGAACGTATTCCTGACGGTGGAATGCCGGATGGCGTCGCGCCATTTCCGCCGGATTTGGCCATCGAAGTCGTTTCACCAAACGACGTTCACGACAAATTAGCGGACAAGGTGCTGGAATATCTGGACGGAGGAGTTAAGCAAGTCTGGCTGGTTTCCCTGAAGCTTCAATTGATCACCATTTTCCGTTCGCCGACCGAAGTGCAGGTGTTTACGGGCAACAGCAATCTGGAATGTGAAGATTTATTGCCGGGATTTAGCTGTTCGCTCAGGGAAGTCTTTCAAACGGGCTTGCCGGATTGAGTCTCAGGTACCGTCGCCAGTCGGTTGACGGTGCTCATTCACGTTGTATCGAATCAATAAAACAAACCCAAAAAAAACCTTCGTGACGCGGAAATCAGTTCGCGCCACTTTTCCGAAAAAGGAGCTTTTGCTTATGTGGGAAATCATCACTACTGCGTTTGTTGGCTTGATCGTTGGTTTAATCGCACGGTTCGTTTTGCCCGGCAAAGATCCCATGGGATTGTTGATGACCATGCTGCTGGGCATTGCCGGTTCATTCGTCGGCAAATACATTGGAATGAACATTCTTAATCTGAGCCGCAGCACCAGCACTGGATGGATCATGTCCATCATCGGCGCAGTCATTTTGTTGTTCTTATATCGGTTGATAGCTGGACGCAGCAATTCTTGAGTTAGATCAGAACAACCAACTTTGAGACACTCTTTTTTTGACAGGATGAACAAGATTTGCGGCAGGATTTACTGGATCATCAATTCCAGCAAGGCTTCGCTGGATTGAATCCAGTTCATCCTGAAAAAATCCTGGAAATCCTGTTTCAAAGTTTTCTGGTTTGATTTAGCTATTGCCGGACCAGCAGTTTGAAGGTGAACGGGAACTGATTCTTTTCATCCGCCGGATGAGCGAAACGTTCCCGTTCATTCCAAGCTTGCAGATCGAAAGCCGGAAAAAAGGTGTCGGCGACGATTTCGGCATCCACCAACGTCAGATACATACGGTCGGCCAATGGCAGAGCCTGTTCGTAAATCTGCGCTCCGCCGCCGATGAACGCTTCGTGTTCACCGCGTGAACGAGCGATTTCAAGGGCTTCGATCAGCGAATGACAAACGTCGCAACCATCGGCTCGGAATTCGTTGTCGCGTGTGACGACGATCATTTGTCTGCCGGGCAAAGGCTTGCCGATGGATTCATAAGTTTTGCGCCCGACGATGATGTGATGTCCCATCGTCAATTCACGAAAGCGTTTCATGTCGGCGGACAATCGCCACGGCAATCGGTTTTCAACCCCTATGCCGCGTTGGTTGTCCATGGCTGCAATTATCGAAACGATCACATTCACTCCTGATTCAAATTGGGTTGCGGGCAACGCAACTTACCATCGCTAAAAATCATGCACAAACCATCACGTCGCAACTTTCTGCAAACAGGATTCGCCGCCGCCGGTTCACTGGCGCTGACCGAAACCGCCGATGCCTTGCCGCAAAAATCGGCAAACCCTGCGCTGGGCGGCGGCAATTTCAAACTTGGTTTGGTGAGCTACAATCTGGCCAAAGACTGGGACATTCCGACCATCATCAAAAACTGCGAAGCCACGGGCTTTGAAGCCGTAGAGCTTCGCACGACGCACAAACACGGCGTTGAACCTTCGTTGACCAAAGACCAGCGCGCCGAAGTCAAAGCGCGTTTTGCCGGAACTAAAGTTCGCTTGCTGAGTCTGGGCAGCGTTTGCGAATTTCATTCGCCGGATCAACCGACGGTTCGCAAAAACATTGACGAGTGCAAACGCTTCATAGAACTGGCGCATGACATAGGTGCGCTCGGCGTCAAAGTCCGCCCGAATGGAATTCCGAAAGATGTTCCCGAAGAAAAAACCATCGCACAGATCGGCGCGGCGTTGCGCGAATGCGGCGAAGCGGCCAAACCCGCCGGTGTCGAAATCTGGGTCGAAGTTCACGGACGCGATTCCAGCCATCCGCCGCGCATGGCTGCGATGATGAAAGCCGCCAATCATCCCAATGTCGGCATTTGCTGGAATTCCAACCCCGAAGATTTGATCGGCGGTTCGATCAAGCCCGGCTTTGACATGCTCAAACCGTATCTGCTGAACGCGCACATCAACGAATTGTGGAAGCCGGAATATCCGTGGAGCGATCTGTTCAAACTGATGAAAGCCGCCGGATACAACCGTTATTGTCTGGCCGAAATTCCCGATACAACTGACCCTATTCGGTTGATGCGGTATTACCGCGCCCTGTGGTTGGCGCAATGCGGACGATAGGAGGAAGTTATGAAAACCCGAAGTTTGTTCGCCTTTGTCTTGTTGGCTCTGCTCTTGCCTGCGGGCGCGCCTGCGCAAAAGAAACAGCCGCAAGGCAAACCCGCGTGCGGCGATTCGATGACTCAACAGGAAATGAATCGTTGCGCTCAGGATGAGTACAGAAAAGCGGACGCAGAACTCAACAAGGTTTATCAACAAACCATGGCCAAGCTGTCGTCTGAGCACAAATCAAAACTCAAGGCCGCTCAACTGGTCTGGATTCAATTCCGCGATGCTCATTGCGAATGTGAAGCGTTTACGTTTGACGGCGGGAGCATGCAACCGTTAATCAAATTCACCTGCCTGGATTCAGAAACCCAACATCGCATCAAACAACTGAAATCTCTGGCCGAAGATGTCAGCCGATAATCTTTACAACCCGAAATTGCTGGTGCGCCGCTTTTGCCGGCTTTATGGCGAAGGCGGCGTTTTGGTTTTTCGCGCGCCGGCGCGCATCAACATTTTGGGCGAACACGTGGATTATGTTTCTTACCTGCCGACTGCTTCGCTGGCATTCGGCAGCCACGAACACGCGATGACGATGGTCGTTCGTCCGAACGAAACCGGCAAAGTTCGTGGCGTTTCACTCAACGAACGATTCCGGCCCTTCGAATTTTCTCTCCGTGACATTCAACTTTCCGACGACGGACAAAGCTGGGAAGCGTTTGTATTCAATCGCCCGGTTCCCGCTCCGCACTGGAGCAATTACGTCGCGGGAGCAGTCAGTTTCGCGCAATGGAAATTCGGCGAGCTTATCGAACGCGGTTTTGACTTTTTGATTGACTCGACCATTCCGGCCAACAGCGGAGCATCATCATCGTCCGCGCTGGTTGTCTTGGCAGGCGCGGCCATTCGCCGAGTCAATCAGATTGATTTCCAACTCGCCGAACTGGCGAAAGACTCTTCGCAAGCCGAATGGTTTTTGGGCACGCGCGGAGGTTCGCTGGATCACACGGCCATTTGTCTGGCCAGGCAAAATCACGCGGTGCATCTAACGTACGCTGATTTTCGCGCCGAACCAGTTTTGTTGCCAAAGGAGCGGTTTCGCTGGGTGACGTTTTTTACGCACGCCGCCGACAAAGGGCGTGAAGTGATGTTGGAATACAACGAACGCGCGGCGGTTTCGCGACTGATGATTCCGGCGCTGATTCGTGATTTGGAACGCCACGACCCGCAACGCTTTCTGGATTGGCGATACGCCGTTACGTTGTTGGAGCACGGCACGTTGAAAACGGCGGACAGTTTGCGAAATTTGCTGAATCAGTTGCCGGAAAGCATGACCTTGCGGGAATTCAGCGAACTTCATCCGCGAAGCTTTCATGGTTGCGAAACGACGTTTCCGGCGCTGATCGGCGAACGGTTGCACTCATCGCTGAAGATTCGCGCTCGCGCGTTGTATCACCTCGGCGAAGTTTGGCGCGTGAACGAAGCTGTCGCCGTATTGCGCGAATCGCGAATGAACGAAGAAAACGCAATGCGACAACTGGGTAAGCTGCTGAATCAGACGCATGCTGCGTTGCGCGATTTGTATGAAGTTTCGACTGTGCAGGTGGAGCAGTTGGTGGAAATCCTCAACTCGGATTCAGGCGTTTACGGCGCGCGTTTGATGGGCGGAGGCTTTGGCGGAAATGTCTTGGCACTGACCACGGCTGAAAATGTTTCAAGGCTGATTGATCGCGTGCAACGGGAATTTTATCTGCCGCAAAACCGCGATGGCGTTGGCGAAGCTTCGATCATGGTTTCGACGGCGGGCGATGGAGTTACGGAAATTCCGTTGAGTGCAGACAAAAATAGCGGCTTCGGATTTCCCGAAGCCGCCAATTCAGTCAAGGAGTGAAAGTGAGATGGAGGCGCAAAAATTATGATTGCAGTTCCTTGCCTGGTTTGAAGCGAATTGTTTTGCCTTCCGGAATAGCCACTTGAGTTCCCGTGCGCGGATTGCGACCGATGCCGCGTTTGCGGGGTTTGACTACGAAAACGCCGAATCCTCGCAACTCTATACGTTCGCCGCGTCGCATCGCGTCTTTCATCGCTTCAAACAGAGCTTCCACGGCTATTTCAGCTTTTTGCTTCGACACGCCGGTCTTGTCAGAGACGTTATTGATAATGTCCAGTTTTATCACTGGGACTCTCCTTACAGAAGCTCGGAAAAACGATTTCGTTAAATTGGCAAAATTGATTTGGTTATCGCAAAACCGGGCGCATTATAAAAATGGCCTGAAAAGGTGTCAAGCTTCAGGGCAATGCGGCCAATCGTGTGCGCGCGGTTGTTGCGACGGCAGTTTGCGGGGCGATTTCGGCGGCACGCTGATATTTCGCTCTGGCTTCCGCAGCGTTGCCGGTTTGTTCGTAACACTGCCCCAAACTCAGCCAGCCTTGTTGATGTTGCGGTTGTGCGTTGGTCAGTTGCGTCAGCACAGCGATGGCTTCCTGTGCCCGATTGGATTTTCGGTACACTTCGCCCAGCGTGTACAGCATGACGGGATTTCCCGGCTGTATTTTTCTGACTTCGACCAATTGATTTTCGGCGTCTTTCAATCGTCCCTGATCGTTCATCACCGTCGCCAGATTGATCCGCGCTTCGGCATATTCAGGTTTGTAACCCAGCGCATTGCGATACGAAGCCTCGGCTTGCGGCAATTTGCCCTGCTGTTGATTCACCCAACCCAGATAAAAATGCGCTTCGGCGTAATTGGCTTGTTCGGCAATGGCCTGTTGCAAGGGCTGTTCGGCGGCGGCGAACTTGCCTTGTTTGGCGAGCGAATCGGCCAGGTTGTATAGCGTTTGTGTGTAACGCGCTCCGGCGGTGACGGCTTGCGAGTAATACTTTTCCGATTCGGCAAAATTGTTTTGCTTGTAATAAATGTCGCCGAGGTTGGACATGGCGTCGTAATAATCGGGCTTTGCGGCGATGGCTTGTTTGTAGAATTTCTCGGCTTCGGCGGGTTTGCCCTGATTCGAATAATACGCGGCCAGATAATTCATCAAGAACGGTCGCCCAGGCGCATAAGTCATTGCGTGCGTCGCCATCGTCAGATCGTTTTGCCAGGTGAAGTTCTGGACGAACGTCAGTCCCGAAAACACGACCACAACCAGGATGGCTGCGGCAAAGACGAGTTTCTGTTTTGACGCGCTTGCGCGGTTGTACAACCAGCCGATGCCCATTGCCACCAACAGGCAAAAGCCCACGGAAGGCAAATACAGATAGCGGTCGTGGATGATTGATTCTTCCGGGTTGAAGGCTTTCAAATTCAACACAGGCAGCAGAAACATCAACGTCCAGGCCAGAGCCAGCAATCCGGGTTTGGATTTACGAACCAGCCAGAATGCGATGGCCAGCACGGCGATTGACAACAGCAGCGGCAACCAGAAAGGCATCTGGTTCGGAGCGTTGACATAACCGTGATCGTAAATCACCGACAACGGATAAGGCACAAACAGCATTCGTATGTATGCGAACAACACCGAAGGTTGCGTCAACAACACCTGTTCAGTCGTGATGCCGGCAGCCTTGGGTTCGGGTTTGCTGATGAATCCCAGCACGGCGATGCGTGCCGCCAGATACAAAAAAGCCGCAATCACAAACGGAGCCATGCGTTGCGCGACACGGTTCAATTTTGCGCTGAGGCTTTCTTCGCCGCTGTCGCGCAACCATTCGCGCAAGGCGACGATACCGGCCAGGACGATGGCGACTTCTTTGGTAAACAGCGCCAGCAGCGCCGCGCCAAAGCTGGCCAAGACCCATTTATTGTTCGAGGCTTTCAGATCATTTTCGGCGCGGACAAACCGTTCGTGAAAGATCAACGCCAGCAGGACAAACACTGTCGCCAGTGGATCGGGCACGCCGGAAACCCAGGCCACAGATTCCACGTGAATCGGATGAACTCCAAACAGCAGCGCTGCCAGCGCGGCAATTTCGCGCGGCAATTGCCAGGCGCGCGCCAGCCGATACACCAGAAAAGTCGCCGTCAAATGCAACAGCAGCGAAACCAAGTGCCAGCCAAAAGGCGAAAACCCGAACAACTGATAATTGACGATCAGCAAACTGTTGAACATCGGGCGGTAATACAGCCCGACGGCTTTGCTGGTGTCGGAACTCATGAATTGCCAGACGCCTTGCGTAAACATCGCCGGAATGTTGTCGGCAGATTGCAACGTGGGGTTTTTCAAAATCTGATAGCTGTCGTCGTAAACAAACTCTCCGCCGAGCGAGTTCAAAAACACGACCAGCGTGATGGCCAGAATCAACAGCACGGCGTTGCGTTCCGATTTGCCGGGCTTGATTGAAAACGATGGCGAACCAGGTTCGCGCGAAACCTGACGCGATGGCGTTACAGCGCTTGGTTGCGGTTCGGTTTGCTGTGGTTCCACCGAATCAGCCGGTTGAGTTTGCGATTTGACGTGAACCGGAAGTTTCTTTTTGCCCTTTGACTTCATGCGTGCGGAACTTACCTCCTACGTGCGCGATTTCTTGAGTTCGGAATTTTGGTTTGGATTTGGCCTCTGTGCCGATACGTCTGGTATGATGCGAGGCCTGCAAGGTATACCCGCAAAGACTTCAAGGTTCAAGAGCTTCATCGAAAGAGAAACGTATGGCGAAAAAGAATACTCACAAGCAGAACGCCGGTTCCCAAACGGCAAACAATTCTTCGACAACCAAAGCGGTTGCCAACAATCAATCTGCCGATTCTTCAGGTATCAAACGCTGGTTGGCTCCGCTGGCCATGGTGTTGATGCTGGGCGCAGCGGCGGCGATTTACTTTTATGGCGATACGCTGTTGGGCAAATCGAATTCATCGGCCAGCGCCGAACCCGACATGGGATTGAAAGAACCGATCAAAATGAATATCGCGCAGGCCGTGATGGTTACGGTCGAACTTGATTTCGGCAGACCGGCGACCATCGCCGAAGGCATTCAGGAAATCGAACGCGGATACCAGCCTGATCCCGGCCAACAGGGGCGCACCTTTGCCATTTTGGACGCTTACGGCGAAATGACTCCTGAAGGCAAATTGCACATGTCCATGCACGTCAGCAGCGAAAAACCTGGGATGGGTTGGATGAAGTTCAAAAAGACAGGCGAGACGTTGTGGCGTGGGCGATTCGGCAATCCCGGCGACGCTCCGGCGGGGCCAAAGAGTTTGACGGTGATGATGGACAACGGCACGGGCGGAAATTACGTGTTGGACGGCGGGCGTGGAGGCAGTTCGGCGCTGGATGTGTATCTGCAAAACTCGCAACAGAAGCTGCGTGATGTATGGCCGGACGGTTCGGAACGCGAATTCACGTTCATTTACAGCGCCTGCGGCTGCCCGGTGAAAGCCAAGGTGCGCCGCGTGGGCGACCGCACACAACGGACTTCGGATTTGCCCGTGATCTTCCCGGACGATCCGGCTGCGGTGCAGACCATTGCCGGGCTGATGAAGTGGTGATTGAGAAAACACTTTTCAAGCGCGATGTTCGTAAGCCACCGCTCCTGCGCGAATAGTGAATCCGACGTAAAAATCCGACTTCAACACAGCCAGGTCGGCGTCTTTGCCAATTTCGATGGAGCCTTTGCGGTCAGCCACTCCGCAAGCGCGCGCCGGAGCCAATGACGATGTGTGTGCCGCGTCAATCAAACTCATTCCCGTAAAATTCATGGCGTTGCCGACGGCGTGATTCATTGTCAGCACTGAACCGGCGATGGTCACGCCGTCCATCAAAGTGCAGAGAGGCCCGCGCACCTGAATCTGAAAATCGCCCAGCGTGAATGTGCCATCGCCTACGCCCTGAGCTGCCGTCGCATCGGTAATCAAAGTCACGCCGTCGCGGCCTTTGGCGCGCCAGGCCAGTTGCGCCATTCGCGGATGCACATGCACGCCATCGCAAATCAGTTCCGCCTGAATGCCCGGTTCGTTCAATACCGCTGAAGCCAACCCCGGTTTGCGGTGATGTACGCCCGACATGGCATTGAACAAATGCGTTGCGCGTGTCGCGCCTGCTTCAATCGCCGCCAACGCCGTGTCGTAATCGGCTTCGGAATGTCCAAGCGATGCTTCGACACCGTTCGCTTTCAGGAAGGCAATCAATTCCATTCCGCCCGGCAATTCCGGAGCCATCGTCATAATTTTGATTCGGCCATCAGCCGCCGCCAGCAATTCGCGGCATTCGTCGAAGTTCGGATCGCGTATGCCTTCGACCGGTTGCGCGCCTTTGTATTTCAAATTGATGTATGGCCCTTCGATGTGCAACCCCAGAATTTCCGCGCCTTCAGGTGAATGACGGTCAGCGGCTTCGGCGGCCAGCGTGTCATCGGTGGCTTTCATCAACTCCGAATGCCGCGCGGCAATCGTCGTTGCCAAAAACCCTGTCGTGCCGAATCGCATCAACGCGCGCGCAATGCGGCGAATGCCCTCCGCACCATTGGCCATCACATCGTCTCCCCCGCTGCCGTGAAAGTGCGTGTCAATAAACCCTGGCATGACGATTCCGCCGGTTGCGTTCACGATTTGCGAACCCGGTTCCGGCGCTGCGTCCTTACCGGAGCCGACAAAAGCGATTTTGCCGTCTTCGCAGAGCACGACGCCGTTTTCGATGACCGAATGTGGAGTGACGATGTTGCCGCCAATGATTGCCAACCGATGTGCCATAAACCCTCGATGAATAATGTTGTGCGTGTCGAAGCTTGACAGCGTGAACGATGGAGTGACTAAATCGAAGCGAGTTAATACCACATCACAGGAGATTTCATGAACTACAGAAACTTGGGCAGAACAGGCATCAGCGTGTCCGAAGTCGGGTATGGCGCTTGGGGAATTGGCGGCGTGCAATGGACTGGCGGCGATGACGACGAAGCCAAACGCGCGTTGAATCTGGCAATTGATCGCGGATTGAACCTTATTGACACCGCGCTGGCTTATGGACGCGGCCACAGCGAACGGTTGGTTGGCGAAGTCGCGCGCGCGCGCAGCGAGCAGGTGTTCATTGCGACGAAAATTCCGCCGAAAAATTTGCAATGGCCCGCGCAGGACGTGCCGCTCGAAGAAGTGTTCCCGGCGGATTACATTGTCGAATGCACGGAAAAGAGTTTGCGAAATCTGGGCGTGGAAACAATTGACCTGCAACAATTCCACGTCTGGCACGACAACTGGGTCGAACGCACCGAGTGGATCGAAGCCATCACCAAGTTGCGGGAACAGGGAAAGATTCGTTATGTCGGAATTTCCATCAACGATTACCAACCGGCGAACGTCATCAAGGCTCTCAGAACCGGTCAGATTGATGCCGTGCAGGTGATTTACAACATCTTCGAGCAATCTCCGAATGACGAACTATATCCAGTTTGCCAGGAACTGAACATCGGCGTGCTGGCTCGCGTGCCGTTTGACGAAGGCGGATTGACCGGCGCGATTACGCCCGACACCGTGTTTCCCGAAGACGATTTTCGGTCGTGGTTTTTCCGCGGCGACCGCAAACAAAAAGTGTTTGATCGAGTGGAAAAGCTGAAAGCCTTGCTCGGCGCAGAAGCCGCCAGTTTGCCGGAACTCGCCTTGCGCTTCACGCTCAGCCACGATGCCGTCAGCACAGTCATTCCAGGCATGCGTTCAACCAAACACGTCGAGTCAAACATTGCCTGTTCCGATGGCCGCAAGTTGTCGGCAAATTTGCTGGAACGATTGAAGGCCTTTGCGTGGGATCGAACAGGTGAATGGTAAAAGGTAGGGGGATGTTTGGTCATCGGCTGACGGACGCAAAATTATCGGGCTATAGAAAAAGAAATAGGCGCTGACAGTCGTGGGATTGCCTGTCAGCGCCTGATAAGTGCGGTTACCTTCCTCACCTTTGGTAACCGCTGACACCGTCAGTGGGTTTAACCACCTGGTATCTCGTTGCCCCACCCTTGCTAGAGCAACCACGATGCCACAATTCCATGCTGGCTGAAGAAAGCCATAAGTTCAATGAAAACAAAGATTTCGACGGTTTCAAAAGATCATCAACATAAAGCTCAACTGCCATCATAGGTAATAGTTACTTGGTTGTGACTTAAATTCTATGAAAATTTTGCGAAGGCAGAGTGGGTTTTACTTCTCATCATCAATCAAACCATGCTCACGCATTTCAGCCGCAAGTTTGTCAGCAAAACTTGCGGCTTCGTCTTCCTCAATCAACTCGTGCTTAATTGGCATCTTGTGCAGCAGATTTTTGGCCTTGATATAATTTTTCAGGTTATCGGCGGACTTGGGCTTCCCTAATAATAAATACAGAGTTCCTAAGTCATCGCGCCCTTGAAGTGCAGTGCCGAGTCCAAGCAACTTTGTTGCTCTGCTTTGAATTGAATCTGCCTTTACATAATCCAGCGAAACAGGCTCCAGTACATGCCACTTTTCGTTTTTGAAAGCATGGTCAAATTTCAATTCAAAGTCTTCTACTGTTGGCTTCCAAGGTCTTAACTTGCTACTCACTTTACGACTGACTAATGGCTTATGGTAGATGTTCGCCCATACTTCGTCATCAGTTCGACGTTCATTTTTCTGAAACTCGTATTGAGATAAAACCATCCGCTGAAAGATTTCATCCAGCGCAACAACAGGATCATCGGTTATTCCTGCCAAAACAGGACCAGCCTGAAAACTCATTCCCTCGTCAGGGATTATCTCGGAAACAATCCCGCCGACATCCTGCCACTGTTGAATTGGCATAAGTAGCATCGAACTGCATCTGTCACTAAGTCTGTCTATCTCTCCTGAAATTTGGGCCAATGTACGCTTGTAATGTTCCCCGTCGAATCTAGCAAAGGTATTCGACAGTCGCTCAAAACGCATTTCAAACCTGGATCCAATAAATGGAATTGTCGCGGCATAAAGCACGACACCAATATTTAACGATTCGCCCACCGCAGAATCATGAATATATCTGATTACGCTATAGGTATAAGTGATGCGCTTCATATCAAACTCCTTTGTAACTCAATCTCGAATTCATCTGCATGTGCTGCAACTGCCAGCAAATGCTCACGAATCTCGGGATAATGAGCTAGCCAGTCATGGGGCAAAAGCGACGCCCAACCATCCAACGTTTCACTTCGCAGGATTTTTAGTCTTTCAATAAGCGGTTGCCAATCAGGCGCCTTGTTTTTCAATGCGGAATAGAAAAGATGACGACAACCTATTCCAGTTTGAGACACCCGCCACGCATCAACCTTCCTTATTGAAAATAGGAAGCTGAAGCACATTTCAAAATCGAAAGCCAAATAACTCCTCCCGCGAGTTGATGCACAGTTTGGTTTTTCAGGTCTTCGATCCGGGTTTTGTGTCAACAAGTCAAACCCAAATATCAAAGTTGCTCTGGAAAATTCTTCCGGAGATTGTGAGGCACCATGAATAACGGGTCTTGCGCCACCGCTTATAAACTCGCACCCAGACCCTAAGCCAGGTTGCAAGTTGATGCCACATTTTTGGACATATGGCTGTACAGCGTCAACAAACTCCTGGCTCAGGTTGACCAATGCTGGTTGTGGAGTAGCAATGTCGAATTCACGAGCCAGCAAGTTTCCAATTACTTCACATAAAAGGCTGGTTGTGGTTACACTCGGGTTGCCCGGCGTCTTAACAACCATGAGGCGACGGTTTGTTGTGTTAACTTCCGGCTCAACTACTTCTTCAGCCCCGGCAGAAGGAAGATATTCGCATTCGATTATCAGCGGCTTGGTACGCCCGTTATCCATGATTTTTTCGTAGCGAACAGCTTCCCAAGTTTGCAGCATTCACCGTCTCCTTACTGTTTTTACGGGCTAAACGAACTATGCCGTTCTTCACTCTCACACTCACTTCTTGCTGATGCGAAAAAGCTTGGTCGCCGTACGAATCACCAAGCTTCCTTTGGCGATTGCCGGAGTCGCCATGCACATTTCATCCAGCGAATTCTTGCCAACCAGTTTGTATTCATTGCCCGCCTGAATGACGAAGGTATCGCCGTCTTCGCTCAAAGCGAAAATCTTGCCGTTGTATGCCCATGGCGAAGAAGTGAAGGCTCCTGATGCCGGATCAATGCGCTGTTTGTCATAAACCAGTTTGCCTGTGCGCGCGTCGTGCGCGGTGAAAAAGCCGCGATCAAACAACGTGTAATACAAATCGCCGTACACAATCGGCGAAGGGTTGTACGGCCCGGCCTGGCGTTGATACCAGGCAATGTATTGATTGCTGGTTTCGCCTTCTTTCAGAGAAATGTCGCCGGAAGCCCCAGGTTTTATCGCATACACCGGGCGATGTTGATCGCCAACATAACCCGACGCGATGTACAACAACCCGAATTTGGAAAACGGAACCGGTATGGCAATGGAAGACATGCCTTTGAATTCCCACAACGTTTTGCCGTCCAGATCGTACGAGCGAACCGCTTTCGTGCCGGGAATCACCAATTCGACGCGCTGGCCGTTTTCCCAAATGTACGGCGTCGCCCAGTTCGTGCCGATTTCGCGGTCAACTTTCCAAAGCTGTTTGCCGGTCTTTTTGTCATACGCCACCAGATACGACTGTTCGTCGTTATCAACGACGATGAACAATTTGTCTTTGTACACCACAGGCGAAGCCGCCGTGCCCCACCCGAAACGAGTCTTTTTCGGCTCGAATGCCTGTTTCCACAACAACGCGCCTTTCATGTCGAAAACATAAAGCCCGACATTGCCGAAGTAAGCGTAAACCCGTTCGCCGTCAGTGACGGGCGTTTCCGAAGCGTAGCTGTTTTTCAAATGCCGGGAAAATTTCGGGATGCCTTTGAACACTTCGCGTTCCCAGAGAATTTTGCCGGTTCGGAAATCCACGGCGTACACCATCCAGCGATGTTCCGCCTGCGGCGTTGGGCGTTCGCCGCCGAAATACAAACCTTTTTTCGGCGGTTCGGTGTCACCCGTGTTGATGACCGAAGTCAGGAAAATCTGATTGCCCCAGACAATCGGCGAAGACCAGCCAATACCAGGGATTTCCGTTTTCCAGGCGACGTTTTCCGTTGCGCTCCATTTGTCGGGCAGGTTGGGGTCTTCGGCCACGCCCAACGACTGCGCACCGCGAAATTGCGGCCAGTGAGTTTGGGCATTTGCGACAACAGAGCAGACACAGAAAAGAGAAAAAATCAGCAGACGGCGAATCGGCATAGAACACCTCGCTTTATTTTGCTTTGCCTTGATTGGCGACGGCTTCGGCGGCTTTGGCAATCGCGTCGGCGTCGCCCAGGTAATAATGCTTGATCGGTTTCAGGTTTTCGTCCAATTCATACACCAGCGGAATGCCGGTCGGAATGTTCAGGTTGATGATGTCTTCTTCGGAAATCTCGTCAAGATATTTCACCAGCGCGCGCAAACTGTTGCCGTGCGCCGCGACAATCACGCGCTTTCCAGCTTTGACCGCCGGAGCAATTTGCTCATGCCAGTACGGCAGCATGCGAGCGACAGTGTCTTTCAAACATTCGGTCAACGGCAATTCGGCTTCGGACAAATCGGCATAACGCGGATCGTTGCCGGGATAACGTTCGTCGGTCTTTTCCAACACCGGCGGAGGAATGTCGTAACTGCGTCGCCAGATTTTGACTTGATCATCACCGAACTGTGCGGCGGTTTCGGCCTTGTTCAATCCTTGTAACCCGCCGTAATGACGTTCGTTCAATCGCCACGAATGGTGAACCGGAATCCACATCAAATCCAATCCATCCAGTACCGTCCACAACGTGCGAATCGCGCGTTTCAACACCGAAGTAAACGCGACATCAAACGTGAAGCCTTCGGCTTTCAACACTTCGCCAGCAGCTTTGGCTTCTTCGCGGCCTTTGTCGGACAGGTCTACATCCGTCCAGCCGGTGAAGCGGTTTTCCTTGTTCCAGGTGCTTTCGCCGTGGCGAATCAAAACCAATTTGTACATCGAAAAAATTCTCTCCTGATAAAAATATGCCGGTCATGAGCGAACTCGACCGGCTGGTAATCAATTCAAGCAGCTTTCTGCTTTTCCATCTGTTCTTCAAGCTCGTGAATGCGGTTGCCGTAATCATCCCATTCAGCTTTTGCCTCGAACATAATTGTATTTTGCGCTCGAACCAATCGAGCGATTTTCTTTGAGTCTTGGCTGACAACGGCTAATTGTTCTTCAATCTTGTTGAAACGCTGATCTGACTTCTCGAATCTTTCACGCATCTCATGCCGAGTATCGGCGATTTCCTTGTGAATCTTTCCGAGCATTGGCTGAGTGTCGCGCGAACGGTCTTCGATGAAAGCATCAACTTTCGTTCGCCAAATTTTCATATCAGCCAGTTCGGCAAGAATCAGATTTAGCTTTTCGCTATCAGTCAGGTCTTTCGTGATTTCTTCCATAACAGCTCCTTTTGGATGAAAACCCGGTTACAGGGAATTGAGTACGGGCAATTCCCGATGGCTGTTGCCAATGATAGGCGAAGTCGCAAACAACTGCTCGCTCAGTTTATGAGCGTTTTCCGGCTTGTGTTCGTGCGCGTGGTAGCTGGACCGAACCAGCGGCCCGGATTCGACATAACGAAATCCCATTTCCAACCCAAGGCGTTTGAATTCGGCGAACTCGGCGGGAGTGTAAAACTTTTCGACTGGCAAACGGCGCTCGCTGGGTTGCAGGTATTGGCCGATGGTCAGAATGTCGCAATCCATGGCGCGCAAATCTCGCATGGTTTCCAGAATCTCTTCGGTCGTTTCGCCCAGGCCAACCATAATTCCAGACTTGGCCAACATCGTCGGCAAAACGCGATCGCGGTAATCGGCGGCGCGGCGCAACAAGGTCATAGTCCATTCCTGATACTGAGCATGCGGACGAACCCGGCGATACAAACGCGGAACGGTTTCGGTGTTGTGATTCAGCACGTCCGGTTGCGCATCGAGCACCACCTGCAAGGCATCCTGATTTCCTTCAAAGTCGGGAATCAAGACTTCGATTTTGCAGTCGGGATTCACAGCACGAACGGCTTTGATGGTTGCCGCCCAATGTTCGGCTCCGCCATCGGATTTGTCGTCACGGTTGACGCCGGTGATGACGGCGTGTTGCAGATTCAATTTCTTGACGGCTTCCGCGACGTGCATCGGTTCGCCTGCGTCCAGCGGTTTCGGCTCGCCTTTGCTGACGGCGCAAAAACCGCAGCGGCGAGTGCAAACATCTCCGGCGATCATGAAAGTCGCCGTGCGATTCGACCAGCATTCATAAATGTTCGGGCAACGCGCTTCCTGACAGACAGTGTTCAGGTTCAGATCGTTCATCATGCGGCGGACTTCCAGAAAGTCTTCGCCCATGTTGAGCTTGATCTTCAACCATTCCGGTTTGGGTAATTTGTCCTTCAAACTTCTCATAAACAATATCCGTTTACTCGGCGCTTGCCCCTGCGCCGGTTTTCAATTGCGTGCCTTCAGAACGGGCGATGAAGCAAGCGGCGGTAATGTCGCCGGTGACGTTCGGCACGGTGCGCGCCATATCCAGTATGCGGTCAATGCCCAGAACTATGGCGATGCCGCCGGGCGGAACGCCGATGGTGTCCAGCACGATCATCAACAGCGGAATCGAACCGCCAGGGACTCCCGCCGTGCCGACCGCCATCAAAACAGACAACACCACGACAATCAACTGTTCGGTTATGCCCAGATTCACGCCGAATACCTGCGCCAGAAACACGCAGGTGACGCCTTCAAACAACGCCGTGCCGTTCATGTTCATGGTGGCGCCCAGCGGCAGAACGAATCCGGCAATCTGCGGCGGCACGCCCAATTCTTCTTCCGCCGTCTTGATCGAAGTCGGCAACGTGGCGTTCGACGAACTGGTCGAAAACGCCGTAATCATGACCGGCGTAACTTTGCGGAAAAATACCAGCGGATTCAGATTGGCGAAAACCTTGACCAGCACGGAATACACTGCGAATTGATGAATCAACAATCCGGCCACGACACAGGCCGCATACCACAACAAACTTTGCAACACGCTCCAACCGAAACGCGCCGTGGTGCTGAAAATCAACGCCGCCACGGCAAACGGCGCAATCTGCATGGCCATGCCGACAATCTTGATGATGGCTTCGCCCAAACCTTCCAGCACCTTTTGCACCGGTTCGGATTTTTCGCGCGGAATCAGCGTCAACGCAATGCCGAAAATCAGCGCAAAGAAAATCACCGCCAGCATGTCCGTTCTGGCTGCGGCGTCAATCGGGTTGCGTGGAACGATGTTGACGAAAGTGTTGATGCCGAATCCCTGATCGGATTTGGCTTGAGCGCCTTTTTGTTCGGCTTCCTGGCCGAAAGTTTCCATCAACTGGGATTGGATTTCCGGAGAAAATCCGACGCCGGGTTTGACCACATTGACCAGCGTCAGACCAATCATCACGGCCAGCGCCGTCACCAGCATGAAATAAGAAAACGTTTTGACTCCTATTCGTCCGAGCTTTTTCAAATCGCCGAGTTGGGCCACGCCAACTGACAGCGAAGCGAACACCAGCGGCACGACGACCATAAACAACATGCGCAAAAACACCTGGCCGACCGGATCCGTGATGTATTTGGCCACCCACATCACTTTTGCGTTCGCGCCTGGATTCGACGCCGTCATGAAATTCAAGCCAATGCCGAAAATCGCGCCGACGGCCAATCCGATCAGAATTTTGGTATGTAATGCCAATCCGTCTTTATCGCTGGTGGTTTCGTCACCGCGATCAATCGGCGGGCCTACGGTTTCGTCGTTGGGAGTCATAGGTTCGGGTTCTCCTCTGTTTGGAATTCATGAGAATCAATGCCAAGCATTTGGCGAGCGAAGACCTCGCCGAAATGCCGTATGACACGGGGCGCTACTTCAGTCATCTCCACCGGACGCCCCAAAAGTTTTTCCAGTGATGTGACGCCGTGACCGCCTTCCGGTTTGATGCCGCACGGCACGATCAACCGAAAGTAATTCAAATCTGTGGTGACGTTCAGCGCAAATCCATGCATCGTCACCCATCGCGAAATGCGAATGCCGATGGCGGCCAGTTTTTCGTTGCCGACCCAGACGCCGACAAATTCTCCGCCGCGCGGTTCGGCTTCGACACCGAAATCAGCGGCGGTTCGGATCAACACCTCCTGCAAATCGCGCACATACCGGCGAATGTCCTGCCGCCCCGGTTGGAGCTTCAAAATCGGATAGCCGACCAATTGCCCCGGCCCGTGATACGTCACATCGCCGCCACGTCCGGTTTCGTGCAATTCGACGCCAAACTGCTCGCGCGTCGTCTCGTCGGCCAGAATGTTCGTTCGGTCTGCTGCCCGCCCCAGCGTGATGACGTGCGGATGCTCTAACAGCAAAAACGTGTCGGGAATTTCGTCGGCTTTTCGTTTCTCGACCAGTTGCTTTTGCAATTCGTGCGCTTCGCCGTAAGGCATCGAACCGAGATAACGTGTTTCGCAAATAGGTATCATCGTTTGTAGTACCGCCTTCAGGCGGAAACACTTTTTACAGAATGCAGGCCGCCTGAAGGCGGTACTACGAACGTTCAAAGCAACGCCGAAAAATCGGTCGTTTCAATCGTCTTTTTGATGTGAGCCAGGAATTGATCGCCGACGGCTCCATCAATGATGCGGTGATCGAACGACAGGCTCATGACGCCGATGTGGCGAATGGCAATGGCGTCTCCGTCCGGAGTTTCCACCACCCACGGTTTTTTGTGTATGCCGCCCATTCCCAGAATCGCCACCTGCGGCTGGTTGATGATCGGCGTCGCCGTGTAACCGCCATACAAACCGAAGTTGGTGATGGAGAACGTCCCGCCGGAAATCTCGTCCGGTTTGAGTTGTTTGGCGCGAGCGCGTGTCGCCAAATCCTGCGAAGAGCGAGCCAGGCCAGTGATGCTCAGCGCATCAGCCTGTTTGATGACCGGAACGATCAAGCCCCAATCCAAGGCCACGGCAATGCCGATGTTGTAATCGTGTTTGTAGACGATGTTGTCGCCTTCGACCGAAGAATTGACGATGGGCAGAGCCTTCAACGCGTCAATCGTCGCTTTGATGACGAACGGCAGGAACGTCAGCTTGGTGCCGTTTTGCGCTTCGAAGCTCTTTTTCACCTTGTCGCGCAGACGCGCGATGTTGGTGAAGTCCACTTCAAAGAAAGTGGTCACGTGCGCCGAAGTGCGTTTGCTGTTGAGCATGTTTTCCGCAATGCGACGACGCATGTTGGTCATCGGTTCGATGGTCACGCGGTCGCCAGCGGCGAACACCGGAGTGGCCGGAACCGGAGCGGGTGGCGCGGCAACGGGTGCGGGCGGCACAACAGGAATTGCCGGAACGGGCGGAGCAACAGGCGCAACAGGCGCAGCAGGAACTGCGACAGGAGCAGCACCTTTGCCGCGTTCGATGAAATTCAAAATGTCTTCTTTGGTCACGCGACCGCCGAGTCCTGTACCGGGAACTTCTTCCAGGTTGACGCCATGTTCGCGCGCAATGTTGCGAACCAGCGGCGACGAACGCACCTTGCCGCCTGTGGATTCTTCGTTGGCGGCTGGCGCTGCCGGAGTAACAGGAACTGGCGGAGCAGCAGGCGCGGCTGGCGCAGCCGCAACCGGTTCTGGTGCAGGCGCAGCTTTCGGCGCTTCGGCAACCGGCGCGGGCGCAGCAGCAGCCGGAGCAGAAGCGCCTGCTTCTCCGGCTTCGCCCAATCGTCCAATGACGGCGTTGACGCCGACGGTTTCGCCTTCTTTGGCCAGAATTTCCAACAACACTCCCGCGGCGGGGGATGGAACTTCGGCGTCCACTTTATCGGTTGAAATTTCCAGCAACGGTTCGTCGCGCCCGACGCTGTCGCCAACCTGTTTCAGCCATTTGACAATCGTTCCTTCAGCAATTGATTCGCCCATCTGGGGCATCAAAACATCTGTAGCCATTCAAGTCTCCTCTTTCGGTTTCGTTCGACTGCTTGGTTTGTAATCAGGTCATAGCAGCGAAATGACCTTCAAATCTTTTGTGCGAAACATCGGTCTGGTCGGTTTTTCAAAAGTGTAAAACTCCTCTGCCAAACCAACTACGGCAGCGGCTATGTGACAAGCATCAATCCCGACAATTCCGTATCGCTCGGATTGCCTGTACGCTTCGTTAATAATCGCGGGCAAGTTATTGGAGAAGTGCGCGCAAAGATTGATATACACGCGGAATACTTGCTGCCGTTTTTTGTTTTTGTAGTGGATGGCCAGAGAGAGCGTTTCCAGCGTAAAGAAAGAGCTGTAAACGAAGACTCTTTGCGGGTCATTCAACAAATCAAAAACCTTTTGTTTCCGCTGTGGCTCGGCATCCGCCAGAGCAATCAGGCAGTTTGTATCCAGATAAGTCATGATCGCCATTATCTGCGCTCCAACTCTTCCTGAATTTGCTCAATTGTCAGATAAGGTTCTTCGCCGCTGCAGGCGCGTTCCATGCGCTCTCGCACAAGCGGCGCCAAAGCTTTGGCAATGGGCGTCGCGTCTGGGTCGTTTTCAATCCAGATCAACCGAGTTTCGAGGTTTAATTCCTCTTGTGTCTTTTCTCGCTTCCGCTTCAAGACAGATGTTCCATTTTTACTTTTTGTCTTTGCTGCCTTTACGCTCATTGTTACTACCCCCCCCCAAGGTAAAGACTAAATGCTGGTTGCCATTCCGTGGACAGCTTCGGCGGCTTCCATCACGGCTTCGCTCAGCGTGGGATGCGCGTGCATGATGTGACCGAACTCTTCAGCGGTGGCTTCCAATCCCATCGCCACACAAGCTTCGGCCAGCAAATCCGTCGCGTGCGGACCGATCAGGTGAACGCCCAGCACTTCGTCGTATTTGGCATCGGCGATGACTTTCACAAAGCCTTCGGTTTCGCCCAGGATCATCGCTTTGCCCAACGCCGAAAACGGGAATTTGCCGACCTTGATTTCATAGCCTTTTTCCTTGGCTTTAGCTTCGGTCAGTCCGACGCTGCCGATTTCCGGTTCGCAGTAAGTGCAGTTCGGAACCAGGTTGTAATTGATTGGACGCGGATTTCGTCCGGCAATGTGTTCGGCGGCCAGACAGCCTTCTTTCGACGCCACGTGCGCCAGCCAGGGCGTCGGAACCACGTCGCCGATGGCATACACGTTCGGTTCGGCGGTTCGCATGAACTCATCCACCTGAATGTATCCGCGATCAATTTCGCATTTGGTATTTTCCAGTCCCAAACCATCGGTCACGGGTCGGCGACCAATCGCCACCAGCAGCGTGTCGGCATTGATCGTTCCCGCTTTGCCGTCCGCGCCGGTGAAATTGATCGTCACGTCTTTGGCGTTGACCGTGGTGGATTCGAATTTGGTGCTGGTCATGACCTTGATGCCGCGTTTGCGAAAGGCTTTTTGCAATTCGGCGGACGTTTCGGCGTCTTCAATCGGAACCAGCCGATCCAGCAATTCGATGATCGTCACGTCCGAACCGAAGCGTTTGAAAACCGAAGCAAATTCAACACCGACGGCTCCTGCGCCCAACACAACCAGCGATTTCGGCACGTGGTCAATATCCAGCAATTCGTCGCTGGTGATGATGCGCGGAGCTTGCACCGACATGCCGGGCAACAAACGCGGAGCCGAGCCGGTGGCCAGAATCACGTTTTTCGTCGGCACTTCAGTGACTTTGCCGTCAGCGCCTGTGACCGTCACGCGGCCTTTGCCTTCCAGTTTGCCCTGACCTTTGAAGACGGTGATCTTGTTCTTCTTCATCAGGAACTCAACGCCTTTGGACAGTTTGGTGACAATCTTGTTTTTGCGATCCATGACCTTGTTGAAATGCAGCTTCAGGCCGGTGACGCTGACGCCGAATTCTTCGGGGTCGCTGATCAAATCGTACACCTGCGCCGAATGCAGCAACTCTTTGGTCGGAATGCAGCCGCGGAGCAAACAAGTTCCGCCAAGCGATTTGTCTCGTTCAATGATTGCGGTTTTCAATCCCACCTGCGCCGCGCGAATGGCGGCCACGTATCCTCCGGGGCCGGCGCCGATGACCGTTACATCAAATTTCTCTGCCTGTTCAGCCATTTTCCTCCACGATTGAAACACTGGAAAAATCCGCGCCGAACACGAAGCGACACGCCAGAGGTCTTGAAACCTCCTCGTGTCGCTTCGTGATCTTCGCGGACGAATTTCATAGTTGAATGGGTGCGTTCGGGTCTTCGTTCGGAAATGAGGCGCGATGATAAACAGCGGTCTGGCTTTTTGCAAAGGCCGGATTTTCAAGCCTTTTCAGGCTTTCGCGCCATTGTCGCCGTGCAAACGATGGTTTAAGCTGCCGCGCGCCACGCGGAAGAATGACGGCTTTCAGCAATCGGTTCTTGCCTCTCAGTCCGTTGATTCTTCCAAGCTCAAACACGAAAGGCCTGAACCAAGCTGGAACGAATCGAACCAAAAGAAATCATTGCCATTGTTGTCGGCATTGAACAATACGCTGACGAAGAAATGAACGTCGTTGGCCCGGCGGGCGATGCCGCGCGATTTGTCCGCTGGCTGTTGGACGATTGCCAGGTTCCGGCGGCGAACATCCGGCTGCATTTGTCGCAGATTGGCGATCTGCCTGAAAGCCTGAACAACTGTGGCATTAAGGTTCTGCCTGCGGCCACCGACCCGATCAAACACTCGCTGGTTCATTTCCCCGAAGAACATCCCGAAGCCAAAATGCTGATCCTGTATTGGATCGGCCACGGCGCTTATTTCCACGGACGCAACGATCAAGCGCTGTATCTGGAAACAGCCACCAAACAAAGTTTGGATTGCCTGGAAACCGGGGAACTGCGGAATTTTTTAGAAAACAAATTCTGGAAGGCCACCGCTTGTCCTCACCGATTGGTGTTTATTGATGCCTGCGCCAACCAGCGTAAATCCGACCACACCGCCGGTTTCGACCTGCCAATTCAGGCCAAAGACCGCGAACACAAAATCTCGGAAATCAAACTGTGCGAATTGCGCTCGGCGTCTTCGGGGCAGTTCGCTCATTTGGAAAATGGATCAGGGTATTTTTCCAACACGCTGTTGAACTGGCTGAAAGACTGCAATGCCAACCGATTGCTGAACTCGCTGGATGATTTGATTGTCTGTCTGGAAAAGGCGTTGAAAACAGCTTGCCAGGAAGATGAACACGATCAACGGCCTGTGTTATGGCAATTGGGCGATTGGAACGGCAAAACCAAAGCACAGCGGTTCCCGCTCGAAGCCATGTGGATGGAAGACGCCGAACGGTTGCTGCGCGGATTGCCCATTGCAAACAACCAGTTTGGAGCGATTTACCGCCGCATCTGTGACCGGCTGAACAGAAATGGCAGCAAGAAGTCGTTGCCGGAAATGATTGCGGAGTTGGGCGAAACAAAACCTGACAAACTTGGCTGGCCGCCGTTGCTGGAATTTGTCGCGCGCGTTGCCGAAAGTGGCCTGGTCGCAGAAGCAGAACGCGAATCGTTGCGGCAATTGGTGGAATGTCATTTGAATGGCAATCAACTGGCGACGTTGCGCGATCTGCTACAAACGGAACGACAACAATCCCAAAGTTCGGGCGAACGATTGTTGTTCGATGTGATGCCCTCAAACGAAGGGGCTGATAAAGAAGGGGCTGATAAATTCATCTTCACCGCCAAACGCCAAACCGCCGATGGCCTGGCTGTTCCGGTTGCCGATCTGCCGACAAAAGCCTTGACGCTGGCGGAAATTGAGCCGTTGGTTGCCGGTTGCATAGCCGATTCCGATCAACCGTTTGTGGAATTTTCCCTGCCAAAAGAACTGCTTTCACTGGAAGTTGATCGGTGGAATTACTTCGGCCCGGCGATTGGCGATATGTTTTCGGTTGTCGTTCGCCTGCGCGAACGATCAACAGGAGCTTTGCCGAAACAGTTTCTGAGCAATTGGCGCGTTGTTTCTGCACAAATCCGTCAACGGATTGACGCCGGTCTAAAGCACGAAATTTATTGGCCGAAGCAAGTCGAACAATCGCCCGGCAAATTGATGCCACACATTCGGAACAATGATTACGGAGTTTGCGTCGCGTTTTCCGCCATACCCGAAACCAGAGCGCTGGAAGAGATGTTGTTGGGCGGAGCGCCATTCGCTGTCTGGTCTCGTCAGTCGTCTGACAAGGCTGAAAAATTCAAACGCGCAGTGAACGCCAAATTCAGCAAAAACCATTTCAATCGCTTTCCAGAAGAAGTTCGCGCGTTGCGAAATACAGATAATTCAATGCCGGATATGACTTTGCTGTGGGACGAACCGACGCAGACACCATTTGAGAAATTCACTCCGTTCGATTGACGAAAGGAAAAACCGATGGCTGACAAATCTGACTGGAAAATCTTTCTCGGCAATAACACGCCGCACGACGGCATTGAAAAGAAATTGCCTGAACCGCCCATCTGGCGCAAATTTGACGAAAAGGCTGATGAACGCCGCGGACGGAATTTTCGAGTTCGCACGGAAATGATCGAGATGGTCAACGCCGCGCTTTACCTGCGCCGCCCACTGTTGATTACAGGCAAACCCGGCGTAGGCAAATCGTCGTTGATTTACGCCGTCGCTCACGAATTGAAGCTGGGCAAGGTGTTACGCTGGCCAATCACTTCGCGCGCCACGTTGCGGGACGGGCTGTATCGCTACGACGCCGTTGGCCGATTGCAACGTTCCCAGATCGAAAACAAGCCAACCCCGATCGGCGAGCATTTAAGCTTGGGACCGTTGGGTACGGCGCTGTTGCCTGCGGACAAACCGCGAGCGTTGCTGATTGACGAAATTGACAAGAGCGATTTCGATTTGCCCAACGATTTGCTGGACGTGTTTGAAGAAGGCCTGTTTGCCATTCCCGAACTGGAGCGTCTGGATCAGGTTGAAGCCGAAATCAGGGATTACGACGGCAACAAAATCACCGTAACCAAAGGTCGCGTGCGTTGCCGCCAATTTCCGTTTGTGGTCATGACCAGCAACGGCGAACGCGATTTTCCCGCTCCGTTTTTGCGCCGGTGTTTGCGGCTGGACATACAGGAGCCCAAACGCGAACAGTTGGAAGACATCATCAAGGCTCATTTCGATAACAAGCTGCCACCGGGCACGAAAGAGTTAATTGACGATTTCCTGACCCGCGTTGAAAGTCGCAAAGCTCTGGCGACCGATCAATTGTTGAACGCCGTATTTCTGGTGGCGGGCGAAGAACTGGCTTCAGAAGAAGAGCGCAAACGAGTGATCGAAGCGCTGTTGCGTCATTTGGAAAGTTAAGTTGAAAAAGTAGCGCAACCTGTCGAGCATTAGTTTCGACACAAGTCGCAAAGCCCTGAAAGGGCTTTATTTAATATGCGGGGACAACGTCCCCGTAAATGTACAAATCAGATTTTCGACCCTGAAAGGGTCGGATTTGACGTGAAGTGCGACCCTTTCAGGGTCGAGAATTCATCTTAACACCATTCCGAGGGCGATGCCCTCGGCTATTAAGTTAAGCCCTTTCAGGGCTTTAAGACTGAAGCCGACATGTTTTAAGACTGAAGCCGACATGTTTTAAGACTGAAGCCGACATGTGTAGATACCAATGCTGTCAAGTTTGCGCCGTTGCAGAAGCAGACGTCTGGCGGGAACTGCGCAAACTCGACAGTTTTCGCTACTCCAACGGTTTTGACTCTGTTTGCGTGTGAATTACATCAACACGAATGCTCGCTGATTTCATCAACAAACTGGATGAGGCCAACGCCAAATTCGACCCGCTGCAATTGGCGGAGATTTTGTGGTTGGCGCAATTCGCTCCGCGTGTCGAAACCTGGCCAGAGTTGGCAGACCTTTCAACCCAACGCGAACAACCGAAAGAGCAGCCGGAATCCGAACCATCCAATCCAATCGGGTCGCCGCCGCCTGCCAAAGACCGGAAAGCGAAACAATTGTTCGCCAAATCGCAAACCACCGGAGCGGGAACCGTGCCCGCTCGAAGCGTTCGCGTGCCTGATGTGTCGCCGTTGCCGGATGCGCTGGCCGTTGGGCGAGCCTTGCGTCCGTTGCGTCGTCGAGTCGCTTCGCGTTGGGATTTCCGTCTGGATGAAGATGCAACCGTCGAAGCTTCAGCGGAGGCTTCAAGCCCGAAATTTACGGCGCTGGTTCCCGTTATGCGTCCGGCGCTCCAGCGATGGTTCGATCTGGAATTCATTGTCGAACAATCGGTTTCGATGAGCATCTGGCGCGACGTGGCGCGGGAGCTTCATCAATTGTTGGAACACACCGGAGCTTTTGGCGATGTGCGCCGCTGGACGTTGTTCCGCCGCAATGGCCAGGCTTTTTTGCTGGACGCTGCCGGACGGGAACATTCGCCGCGACAATTGCGCGATTCGGCCAATCGCCGTTTGATGATGGTCTTCAGCGACGGCAGTTCGCGCGGATGGATGGACGGCGCTTACGCCAGAACCATTGCCGATTGGGCGGAACATTCCACCGTCGTGTTGCTGCAACCTTTCGGCGAACGATTGTGGGCGCGGACGATGGTCGGCGAAGCCACCACCGAAATCACTTCGCCCGAACCCGGCGCGCCCAATGCCAAATTGAACGCTTCGTCAAACTGGTGGGCAGAACCCAACGGCAAACAAATTGCGCTGCCGATTGTTTCGTTGAACCCGGAGATGATCGCCCGCTGGGCGCGGATGCTGGCTTTGCCCGGAAATGCGTTCCGGGCGGCGATGCTGGAAATTCCGCCGCCTGTCGCCGAACCAAAATCCGAACCGCCAGTCACCGAACCGCGCAAACGAAGCGGAGAGTGGAATCAATTGCGAGAACTGCTGTTTACGAAACCGGCGCCAACTTCTGAACCTGCCGCCCAGCCCGAACCAATTAACCAGCCCGCTGCCGCCGAATTGGTCAGCGCGTTTCGTTCAACGGCATCGCCCGAAGCCTTTGATCTGGCCGTGCGTTTGTCGTTTATGCCGTTGACGATGGAAGTCATGCGCGTCACGCAACGGGCGATGAGCGATGCTCCGCAATTGGAGCATCTGGCGGAATTTCTGCTCGGCGGGTTGGTTGTTCCGGTCGGACAAGCTGCCAGCTTGTCCCCACCCGGCAAAGACTCACGACAAGCTGGCAGCTTGTCCGACTTGATGTTCGAGTTTCGCCCCGGAGTTCGTCAGGAATTGCTGTCCACCATTCTACGCAGCGAAATCGAACAAGTGGTGCGAAACGCCGTTTCCGATTTGATCGGTCAACGCATCGGCAGCGTCCGCGAATTCATCGCGTTGATGCTTGACCCCAAAGGCAAAGAGCGGTTGCCCGTCGCCGCCGATTACGCGCAGTTTTTTGCCGAAATCACGCTGCCCGCTTTGCGGCAGATGGGGTACGAATTCGACGCGGGCGATGGCGGTTCAACACAAACAGAAATCCCTATGCCGATGGGTACAGATGGCTCTCCCAGCGTGATTACTCCGGTCAGCTTTGAATTCCGAACTGCGCGACTGAAACCCGATGGCAAAATCCAAAAGCTGGATACCGGCCACGCCTGGCAATTCATCGAGCAAATCGGCAGCGCTCCGCTGGAAATGGTCTTCATTCCCGGAGGCAAATTTCTGATGGGATCATCCGAAAAAGACCTTGATGAAGTCCGCAAAGATCGCAAGCGGTATGGTCGGAGCGCCGATTGGGTTGAAAATGAAAAGCCGCAGCACGAAGTGACCATTCCGCCGTTTTACATCGGCAAATTCACCGTTACCCAGTCGCAATGGCGAGCCGTCGCCGCGTTGCCGAAAATCGAAATTGAATTGGAACCCAATCCGTCACATTTCAAAGGCGACAATCGCCCGGTCGAGCAAGTCAATTGGAGCGAAGCCAGAGAATTTTGCGCACGGCTTGCCAATCACACCGGTCGTCTGTACCGTCTGCCCTCCGAAGCCGAATGGGAATACGCCTGTCGCGCGGGAACGACGACTCCATTCGCTTTCGGAGAAACGATCACAAACAAGGTCGTCAACTACTACAGCGAGAATCCTTACGGCAATGGGCCAAAGGAAAAGTCGCGTGGCGAAACCATTGAAGTCGGCAGCCTGGGTGTGGCAAATGATTTCGGTTTGTTCGATATGCACGGCAATGTTTGGGAATGGTGCGAAGATCATAGGCATGACAGTTATCAAGATGCGCCAACAGATGGCTCAGCTTGGTTGAGTGGTAAAGACTTAAGTTCTAGGCGGGTCGTTCGGGGCGGCTCGTGGAACCTCAATGGTAACGTTTGTCGCTCTGCCTTCCGTAACGGGCTCGAACCCGGCATCCGTAACAACGCTTTCGGATTTCGTGTTGTGGTTGCCGCCAGGTCTTCGTAACCCTGTTAGCCCTTTTTACCCTTTTTACCCTACCGCGAAGCGGTCGAATTTTTTTTGGTTTTTGGCATGAGTAAAAAAACAACACCGGAATTGCCGGTGATCCAGAAAACGTATGATTTGATTTTATGGTATGTGCCAATTTTGCAACGATTGCCGCGGGATTATCGGTACACATTGGGTGACCGAATGATTGAAAGTTTGTAAATAACCACCTGTGAAAATCAACCGAATCACGCCGCCTGGTAGCTGTCACAAGCGAATGGTGGCGTGATTCATTTTCAACTCAAGTAAAAACTCATGGCAAATCATTTTGCACTGATCGGCGTTGTCATCATCGTCGTTGGCATAACGTTGAAAATGCGAACCACGCTGGTGGTGATGGCGGCGGCCTTGGCGACCGGACTCATCGCCGGATTGCCGTTGTTTTCGCACGAAGGATTTTTCTCGCAGCTTCCCTTTCTGACCAAACCCGGTCAGATTGGCATCATCAACACACTGGGCAAAGCCTTTGCCGATAACCGGCTCATGACGCTGTTTATCATCACGCTGCCCGCCATCGGTTTGAGCGAACGCTTCGGATTGCAGGAACAATCCGCCAAATTGATTCGCGGCATACGCGCGGCGACGGTTGGACGATTGCAGATCGTTTATCAGCTTTTTCGCGTGCTGCACGGAGCGATTGGCATTCGGCTCAATGGGCATCCTTCGTTTGTGCGTCCGCTGGTGTTTCCGATGTCACTGGGCGCGGCGGAGAAAGGTTCAGAGTCCAGGCTTCAGCCTGCCGCTGTCGAACGCATCAAAGCTGCCAACGCCGCCGCCGAAAATTACGGCAATTTTTACGGCCAGAACCTGTCGCCGGTGCAAGCCGGAATTTTGCTGGTGTACGGCGTGATGAACGGACTGGGCTTTGCCGTCGGCGTGTGGGATTTGGTGAAGTTTACCGTGCCCGTCGTCGTGGCTTCGATTCTGTTTGCCGCCGTGCAATTCTGGTTGCTGGATCGCTGGTTGAACCGGGAGGCCGCGCGATGATCGAAAAGCTGTTCAATCTGGATGTCGTGTATGCGCTGACAGGAGCGGTGTTGTTCGTCTTTGCGGCAATGACTTTCGCGGACAAAAGCAATCCGCGACGAATCGGAAGCGGAATGTTCTGGTTGGTGCTGGGCGTGATTTTCGCTTTCGGCAGTTGGATGCCGTATTGGTTGACCGGAATGCTGGTGGTGGCCATGGTGGCGTTGGATGGATTGGGGCGAGTGACGCGCGGAAAGGTTGGCGAATCGGCGAGCGAACGGGAGGTTCGCGCTCCGTTTGGCAATCAAATCTTTGTGCCGGTCATAGCCATTCCGGTCGTCACGTTTTTCTTTGCCATTCTGTTTCGGCAATTGGGAATGGACGCCAACCGTGGCGCTCTGGTCGGATTGGGTTTCGGCGGCGTAGCGGCAATGGTCATCGCGTTGGGACTGACGCGCGCAGGATTCAAAACCTTGATGAATGAAGGCCGCCGATTGAACGAAGCCATGGGAGCCGTGAACATCCTGCCGCAATTGCTAGCTTCGCTGGGCGTGATTTTCACGGCTGCCAAAGTCGGCGATTTGATCGCGGGCGGCATTCAAGCAGTGATTCCCGGCAACAATCTGTTTTTACTGGTGCTGGCAAACTGTTTGGGAATGGCGCTGTTCACGATTGTCATGGGCAATTCGTTCGCGGCATTTCCGGTGATTGCAACCGGCGTCTTGGTGCCGCTGATTATTCAGCCGTTCGGCGTAAATCCGGCGATGGCGGCGATCATCACGCTGACCGCCGGTTCGAGCGGCACGTTGATGACGCCGATGGCGGCGAATTTCAACATCGTTCCGGCAGCGCTGCTGAATTTGCGCGATCAATACGGCGTCATCAAATTCCAATTGCCTTACGCGCTTACGATCTGGGCTTTTCACGTGCTATTGTTGTGGCTGCTGATCAAAATCTCCTGAAGGCGAAAAATACCCATGAAAGCTGGTCGAGCCATCAAAAAAGAAATTTCCGAGCTTTGTCGCCAGATTGTCGAAATCTGTCATCCGCAAAAGGTCGTGTTGTTTGGTTCGTATGCTTATGGCGCGCCGACGGAAGATTCAGATGTGGATTTGATGGTTGTCATGCCGTTTGAAGGTCATCCTGCTTATCAGGCTGGAGCGATCAGATCGCGTGTTCAGACGCCCATGGCGGTTGATTTGCTGGTCAGAACGCCGGAACAGATTGAGGAACGAATTGGTATGGGCGACCCGTTTATGCAGGAGATCGTCGAACAAGGAACAGTTCTTTATGAAGCCGATCACATCAGAATGGATCGTCAAAGCAGAGAAAGACTGGATTAGCGCACAGCGCGAAGCACGCGCTCGCAAAGACCCGAATTACGATCTGGCTTGTTTCTCCGCTCAACAGTGCGCTGAAAAATATCTGAAAGCCCGTCTGGTCGAAGCGGGTATCACATTCAGGAAAACGCATGACCTGATTCAGTTGCTTAACTTGGCTCAAACAGTGGAGTCTGGTTGGAGCATTTTGCATAACGACCTGTCTTTTCTGAATGCTTTCGCCGTTGATTATCGTTATCCGGGTGTAAATGCCACAAAAGCTACTGCAAAAGATGCAATCAAGAGTTGTCGTAATGTTCGCAAGCCGATTCGCCAAACTTTTGGCTTGCCAATTTGAAATAATCTCTCTTCACAAAATCGAGGTGAACCGATGAAGACGAATTTTCGCCGTTTGAGCGTCGCAGCATTTGTGGTGACGCTGGCTGTTTTGATTTTGACTGCGCTGCCTCCTGCGCCGCAGGTCGAAGCGACAAGTTCCGCGCCCGAAGCATGGCGACTGGCTCCGCCTGCGCCGAAGATTTCCGAAGCCGAACGGCTGGCGGAATTGGCCAAACGCCGTCAGGAAACGATGAAGCGAATGGGCGACAAGGCGATCATGGTTCTGTTCAGCACCGAACCGCGCATTTACACCTTCGACGTTGATTACCATTACCGACAGGAAAATAATCTTTATTACCTCACCGGCATCAATCAGGACGGAGCCGCATTGGTCTTGATTCCCGGAGCGAAGAAAGCGCGCGAAATTTTGTTCGTTCCCAAACGCGACCCTCGCCGCGAAACCTGGACAGGACGCATGCTCAGCAGCGATGACGCGCGGCAACGCAGCGGCGTTCAGGAAGTTTGGGACATGAGTTTGCTGAATGGCTTTCTGGCAACACTGGCCCCAAAAGCCGAAGCCGCCATTGCCAAACGCGGCCCGGTCTCGAAACCGAACGCCGAGTTGCTGGCGCAATGGCAAACCGAATTTCAAACGTTCATCGAAGCCGCTAACAAGGATCAGGCGGAAATTTATCTGCTGACGCCGCAAGGCCGCGACCTGCGCGAATATCGCCACGAACACGAATTCGCTGAAAACCTGAAAGCCACAAATGCCGGATTGAAGCTTCGCTCGGCGCATCCCATTTTTGCCGAATTGCGATTGGTGAAATCGCCGTGGGAACTCAAACTGCTGCAACACGCCGCTGACATCACCGCTGAAGCTTTTCATCGCGTGTTCGCGGTCGCTTCGCCCGCGATGTTCGAATATGAAATCCAGGCGGAATTTGAATACACCTTCAAACGACGCGGTGCCGACAATTGGGGCTATCCGTGCATTGTCGGCGCAGGCGCAAACGCCACCACGCTGCATTACATCACCAACCAGGAACCGCTCGACAACGGCAGTTTGCTGCTGATGGATTGCGCAGCGGAATTCGACCATTACACCGCCGACATCACGCGGACAATTCCGATCAACGGCAAATTCACCAAAGAGCAGGCGGACATTTATCGCATTGTGTATGACGCTCAGACGGCTTCGATTAATCGCGTTCGCGCAGGCAATGTCGTCGGCGCAGTCTTTGACCCGGCGTCCAACACCAAATCAGTGCAGGGCGTGACGGCGGAAATCATCAAAGACGGATTGTTCAAACTCGGCTTGATTACCTCCAAAGACAACAACGAATTCCGTCACTGGTACATGCACGGTTCCAGCCACTGGATAGGCATGAACGTTCACGACGTTGGCGATTACCGCACGCCGCTCGCTCCGGGAATGGTGCTGACCGTTGAACCGGGAATTTACATTCGCCCGGACGCGCTGGATTGGTTGCCGAAAACGCCGGAAAACGAACGCTTCATCCAGGCCGTTCGCCCCGCGTTTGAAAAATACAAGGGCATTGGCATTCGCATCGAAGACGACATTCTGGTGACAACCGGCGATCCGGTGAACATGTCCGCTTCGATTCCGCGCAAACTGGAAGACGTCGAAGCAACGATGGCCAGATTGAAGCAGGAACTCCGCAAATCCGGCTGGCCTCAAGCGGCAATGCGATAACTTTGGGAAGGTGTGCCAATGCCAGAATTCGAGCTTTCAGTTCATGCCAAAGAAATGCTGGCAGAGCGCAATATCTTGGAAGAATGGGTTTGGCGCACCGTCAATACTCCAACAAGAAAGCGAATGAAAGAGATGGGCGAGTTTTGCATGTTGTGGTAAACCCAAACTCTGATCCTCGCCGAATCGTGACTGTGTTTTTTGACCGACGTTTGTCGAAGAAAATCGGGAAAAGAAAATGAGGCTGAAAATAGACAAGGAAACTGACACGCTTTATCTGCGCTTGGATGAATCGGCCATTGTTGAATCGGAAGAAGTGCAGCCGGGTGTAATTCTGGATTACGACGAACGCGGCCAGGTGGTTGGAGTCGAATTTCTGAACCTGAGCGCCCGCGCCCAAATCGAAAAGCTTCGCGTTCTGCAATTCGAGTCCGCGTATTGAAGCGAAATGTCACGAAATTTAATTGACGTAAGCCACGAAATTGAAACCGGGATGGTGACCTATCCCGGCTTGCCTGCTCCGGCCATTTCCGATTACCTGAGCCGCGAAGCTGCGCTTGGCAAATATGCCGAAGGCACGACGTTTCAGATCGGACGTATCGAAATGGTCGCCAACACCGGCACGTATGTGGACGCGCCGTTTCATCGGTTTGCCGAAGGCGGCGATCTGGCTTCGCTGCCGCTGGAACGGTTGGCCGATCTGGAAGGGCTGGTCATTGATGCCACTCAGCGAACCAGCCGGGCGATTGACATTGACCAGTTTGAAAACCTGACGCTGAAAAACCGTGCCGTGCTGGTACGCACCGGCTGGGATGTTCACTGGCGAACGGAGCAGTACGGCAAAGAGGCTCCTTTTTTGACACGCGCGGCAGCAGAGTTTTTGGTTGCCGCCGGAATCGCTCTGGTTGGCATTGATTCGGTCAACATTGACGATATGAACGATGGCCAGCGTCCCGCGCACACCGTGTTGCTCAGTGCAGGCATTCCCATCGCCGAACATCTGTGCAATCTGGACAAACTGCCGCTGACGGGATTTCGTTTTCACGCCGCGCCGATCAAATTTCGCGGCGTAGGAACCTTCCCGGTCAGAGCTTACGCCGTGATTGAATAACTTTATGGCAATTCAACTGTATCTTCCTGAAACTCGATATGCCGTGGCCAGTTTGCCGCTGGAACAATACCGCGCGGCGGTGGAATGTTTGTTCGAAGCGGACGGCTTTGTTTCGTTGATTCGAGACAAACAGGAAATCACGTTGATGATTGCCGAAAATCATTGGCAGCAGATTGCCGACCGCTTTCCCAGCGCGCGGGCGCGCGGCGATTGGCGGATGATCCGTTTCGACACCTTTCTGGATTTTTCGGTCGTCGGATTCATCGCTGAAATCAGCCGCGCATTGGCACAAGCCGACATCAGCATTTTGAGCGTTTCGACTTACAGCACCGATGCCGTGCTGGTTCACGAAGCGCAATTCGATGCCGCCGTCGTCGCTGTCAAACAGGCCTTGGCGACGCTGCAATACACCTATCTTTCACAGCACTAAAAATCAGTGCGGGGAGCATGAGCGACCTGAGCTTTCTGATGTCGCTTTTTGTCGGAAGATCAGGTCGCTCACGCTCCCCGTACTGCAAGGAATCTGAAGTGAGCAAAGAGAAATTCGATTTGGAAGGCATGCAAACCAAGGCGGTGTACGCCGCCAAAGATCTGAATCGCACGACCGCCATCAGCCCGCCGATCTGGCAAACGACGACTTTCGGAGCCGAAACCGCCGAAGAGTTTGCCGAAATCGCCATTGCCACCAAACCGCAGGAGTTTTACACACGGTACGGCAATCCAAACCACGCGATGGTGGAACAAACCCTGGCCGAACTGGAAGGCGGCGAACTGGCGCTGGTTTTTGGATCGGGAATGGGCGCGATTTTTTCGGCGCTGGCCAGCCAGTTGAACACAGGCGATCACATCATTGCCCAGCGAAATCATTACGCCGGGGCGACGACCTTGCTGAAAGACATCCTGCCGCGTTGGGGCATCGAAGTCAGTTTCGTGGATCAGACCAGCAATGCCGAATTCGCCTCTGCCGTGCAGCCCAACACCAAACTGATTTACGTCGAAACCCCCGTCAATCCATTGATGCAATTGACCGATCTGCGCTTCATCGTCGAACTGGCCAAAGCGCACAACCTGACGACGATTTGCGACAACACCTTTGCCACACCGATCAACCAGCGTCCGCTGGATTTGGGGATTGACGCTGTCATCCACAGCGCCACGAAATACATTGGCGGCCATCACGACGTAACCGCCGGAACGATGGTCGGCAACAAAGAGTTGATTGAACGAGTTTGGCGCTTTGCCCTGGTGGCCGGAGCCGCGCTCAGCCCGTTTGACGCCTGGTTGTTGTTGCGCGGGTTGAGAACGCTGGGGCTGCGCGTCGAACGCCACAACCGGAATGCGATGGCGCTAGCCAAGTTTCTCGAATTGCACCCGAAAGTCGCTCGTGTGTATTACCCCGGTTTGGAATCGCATCCGCAACACGAGCTGGCCAATGCACAAATGACAGGCTTCACGGGCATGCTCAGCGTGGAATTGCGCGGCGGATATTCGGCGGCGGACAAGTTGATGTCGTCGTTGAAACTCGGCGTGCGCGCAGCCAGCCTGGGCGGGTTTGAAACGCTGGTCGTGCATCCGGCTTCGATGTGGAGTTTGCAGTTGTCGGCGGAACAACGCGCCGCGACAGGCATCAACGAAGGATTGGTGCGCATTTCCGTCGGCCTGGAAGACGAGGCCGACTTGCTGCGCGATTTCGATCAGGCACTGGCTTAAAACCTGAGAAACGAGGTTTGCCGCTACAACTAAAACCTGAATGAGCAAAAGTAAGAAGTTGAAACGGTAAGTGGCTTGCGCGGAAAGAAACGCCAAATGATACTTTGGTCGTGGCGAAGAGATTGAAATGAGGTTTTTGCTTTGAGTGATGCGCTTGGCGAATATCGGTTGGAAGATATTGTGCTGGATCATCGAATCGGCGCAGGCGTTTTTGTCCCGTTTGTCATTGCCAGATTGCAAGGAGAACAACGTGCAACCGAGGCAATGTTGACTGTAGCATTGCTCAATTTTAAGAACGTCCCCAACCACCAGGAGCAATTGCGACTTTATTGGTCTTCATCAAGCGCTCCAACACAACCGTTTGGAGTTCAGGAGCGAACGATTACCGAATGGGCAGCATTGGGGTTGGCTTGCGTGGTTCTGGCGCGCTACACACCAATGCGAATAAGCCAGGTGGCAGCCGATGGCGACCGGTTTGATTTCTGGGTAAGTGACGGCGACCGGGAATATGGGTTGGAAGTGAGCGGAACAATGACTGCCGAAATCGAAGCTCGGCATCGCAGCAAGGTTCGTCAGTTGCTCGAGACCCCTTACGAAATAGACGGATATGTCATTGTGGCAGGGTTTGCTGAAAACAAGGTGATCTGCTCGTTCCATCGTTTTGCGGAGGAAATGCTATGAGTCAGCAACAAGTAACTGCGATCAACCGCGCAGGATTGGATGCAGCGTTTGAAGCCGATGAAGTTCGCAAATCCGATTTGATTCTCGAAGCTCAATTGTTGCGTGAACTGGCGCGAGATGATGAGGCTGCGCGCAAATTTGCCGAAGCCGCACAAATCGAGGAATCCTTGAGCCAACGCTGCGCGACACTGGGACTCAGTGAAAAATCGTTTCTCCACAGCTTCAGCGCCCTGAGTTTATGGGCACAGGCAGGCGCTTTTTACCAGGCAATCGTTCTCGGTAATGAATTACTTTCCTCTCCTGCCTTGCCCGAACAATTACGCCACCGAGTTCAAACGTACACCAATACGCTTCGCATACGACGCGCTCTTTGGTATCAGGATTTGGCCAAGGCAATGGCGCAAAGCGCTGCATAAGCTTTCATCGTCATTGAAATGCTTGCTCCGAAAATGGTTTCTTTTGAACCTTTCTCGGAAGCTACGACATTCAAACCACCTGCCAAAAATTACAACTGAAGCGTCGTTCGTCATCAAACCACGTCTTCATCGGCTGAAAGCCGGTCGCCGCGGCCAACGCCGCCAGTTGTGGCAAATCGTATTTGTAGGAATTTTCCGTGTGGATGGTTTCGCCCGCCTGGAATTCGACGCGCAATCCCAGCGCGTTGATGGCGACGGTTTGCGCCACACGGCTGACCAGATGCATTTCGATGCGCCCGGCTTCGTCGTTGTACAGCGCGCAATGGCCGAACAATCGCAAATCAAACGTTCCGTCCAATTCCCGGTTGATGCGCGCCAACACATTCAAATTGAACGCCGCCGTCACGCCCAGCGCATCGTCATACGCCGGAACCAGCACATCCAGCGACTTTTTCAAATCCGCGCCCAACAACAATCCATCGCCCGGTCGCAGTGCAGTTCGAATCATGAGCAGCAAGGCGCGCGCTTCGTGGTCGGTGTAATTGCCAATGTTGGATCCCAGGAACAATGCCAGCAATCGTTCGTTTTCGCGGCGAACAACGGAACCCAGGCCGTGCGTGTAATCGCCAACGTGACCGGTGATGCACAGTTGCGGGTATTCGCCAAGTAAGGTTTCGGCGCTGGTTTGCAGAATCGAAGCCGAAATATCCATCGGCTGGTAATGCAGTTCCGGCTGTCGAGCCAGAATCGCTTCGATCAGCAAACGCGTTTTGATCGAACTGCCGCTGCCGAGTTCAACGATGCCAAAGGGCGCGGGCAGTTGCGAAACAATGTCCGCCGCATGGCGATGGAAAATTTCGGCTTCGGCGCGCGTGGGGTAGTATTCGGGCAGCAGGCAAATCGCTTCGAACAATTGCGAACCGAGCGCGTCGTAAAAATGTTTCGGCGGCAGAGTTTTCGGTTGAGAGGTCAACCCGGCGCGCACGTCTTCGGCAAACGAATCGCGGTGGGTTTGCTGTATGGAATGATGAATTACCAGTCGGGAGTCGTTCATAACTCTACAAGCTTCGCATACAGTTTCGACAATCGCCAGAAAATCGAAGAAGAGGCAAACTACGAATACACACGAATGAACACGAATGGGCATTCAACCAGAACCTAAATCGAGGCAAGAAACTTTGAGACAGGATGGACATAATTTTTTTTCAGGATGAACAGGATTCAAACCAAGTTGGAACTTGATTGCTCTTGATGATTCTGTAAATCCTGCCGAAAATTTTGTTCATCCTGTTAAAAGGGAATGTCCCAATGTTGCCTGCTCTGATTTAGCTTCGCTGGACTGATTCGTGAGCATTCGTGTTCATTCGTAGTTGGTTTCCCGTTCGGATAAAGCTGTAAATCACTGATGAAATCGAAATCAAAAGAGAGATTGGACAAGCTGCTGGTCGAGCGCGGATTGGCCGACACGCGCTCCAAAGCGCAGGCGTTGATTCTGGCCGGGCAGGTTTTCAGCAATGGGCAACGGCTGGAAAAAGCCGGACAGTTGATTGCGGTCGAAGCTCCGTTGACCGTGAAAGAACCGATGCCGTTTGTCAGTCGCGGCGGATTGAAACTCGCCGCCGCGCTGGACGCTTTTGGCGTGGAGGTCGCGGGCAAGGTGTGTTTGGACATTGGCGCTTCGACCGGAGGCTTTACCGATTGTTTATTGCAACGCGGCGCAGCGCGTGTTGTGGCCGTGGATGTCGGTCATGGGCAGTTGGATTGGAAATTGCGGCAGGATGCGCGCGTCGAAGTCCGTGAACAGGTCAACGCGCGATATTTGCAACCCGATGATTTCGCCGAAACGTTCGATCTGGTGGTGGGCGATGTCTCGTTCATTTCGCTGACCAAGATTTTGCCGGTGATACCGCCGCTTTTGCAGCCGTCAGGTTTGGTCATCACGCTGATCAAACCGCAGTTTGAAGTCGGGCGTGACGAAGTCGGCAAAGGTGGCATTGTTCGTGATGAAGTGGCGCAACAACGTGTGGTGCAGGAGATTGTGGCGTTTGCGGCTTCGATTGGTTTGCAATCGCGCGGAGTGATTGATTCGCCGATTCTGGGCGCTGATGGCAATCGGGAGTTTCTGGTTTGTTTTGAATTGATCGTTACTTCTTCGGCAAGCTGACCTGATCGCGATGAACGATTTTGCCCGGCGACTGACCGTCGGCTTTTTTGGCTTCGACGCGAAGTTTAACGGCGCGACGTTTCTTGTCAGAAGCAGGCGTTTCCACACCCAGAAAATACGACGATTGAATACGCTTCAACAGCGTTTTCAATAACGAATCCGTGTCGTCGCTGGTGCGGCTGAACAAGGTCAATCCGCCGGAAGCCGTAGCGATTCGTTCCAGTCCGCTCTGATAAGCCAGATTCATCGAATCGGTTCGATAATTCAGATGCAGAATGAAAATCGGGACGGTAAATTGGCTGAGCGCGTCAACCTGGCGACTCATTTGTTCCTGCACGGCGCGGTCGGAAAAGCGGCGGCTCAGATCGCCCGAATCGCTGGAATTGACCACGGGGTTCAGGTAATCAGCGCGATAATTGCCGATGCCGCTATCGGTGACATACAGCACAACCACACGCACGTTGGCTTTTTGCATCATTCCGGCGGCGAGTTTGGAAACCGGTTCCAACGTGTCCAGCAAACCGGCTTTGCCGTTGACCTGAATCGCTTGAATCTTTTGTGCCAGCGCCCCGCGATCTGCCGTCGGTTCCTGCAACTCCGATAATCCGTTCTGCGCTTTCAACAATCCGATCCAGTAATTTTGGCCGAGCGTTTTGATGGCTTCGTTGAGCGCCAAACGCGCCTGATCCACGCGCGCCAGATCGGCTACGGTATCGAAGACAATCAATAAAATGGTAGAGCTTTTTGGCGTCTGAAAACTTTTCAGCGGCGATTCTTTTTCTTCGACAAAGACTTTGAATGCCTGGCGATTGCCGTCCAGCCAAAATTTATCCGCGCCTTCTTCCACCCAGACTGGAATCTTCAACAAGCCTTTGGGCGCAGTTTCTGTTCCTTCTTTTTGCGCGAACGCAGGCGTTGACAGCAACAACAACAAGGCAACAAATTTGAATATATCTTTCACCGCAGAGGCGCAGAGAACACAGAGATTTCGCAGAGAAAGTGGCAATGCACCTCTGCGTTTCCTCAGCGTTCTCTGCGTCTCTGCGATGAATGTTTTGGAGCTTGGGATTTCTTCGATCAAAACAGAATCCTCAATCCGAATTGCATGACGCGACCGCCTGACGTGCCGATGATTTTTCCGGCGTTCAGGTTCGGGCTGGATTCCGGGCCGATGCGTGAGTCTGGTGCATTCATATTGGCGTGATTCAGAAAGTTGAACGATTCGCTGACGAATTCCAGCGACGTTTCAGACGAGAGCGGTATGCGTTTGGTCAGCGACAGATGATGAACATGCGCTCCCGGATTTCGCAGTTGCGGATGTGTGCGCGGGCCGTTGCCGAGCGTGAAATCGTCCGGTTGCGCAAAGGCCGCCGGATTGAACCATTGTTCGGGCGAAGGTTTGTCAACTTGAGGATCAACGCCGGGAACGAGGTTGACGCGCAAATTACCAACGACTCCTCCCGTGCGATTGAACAGCGGACGCAAACTCAGCGGTTGGCCTCCGCGCCAACTGCTCAGCCCGCTCAAATTCCATCCGCCCAACGTGTGAGTGACAAATTCGCTGTCAGCGAAAAACCATTTGCCTTTGCCGAATGGCAGTTCATACGTGTAACTGGCCGAAATTGAATGCGTAATGTCCGAAGTCGAAAGCGCCCATTCCAACTGGCGATTGTCCGGGTCTTGCGGCATGCCGGACGAATAATTGTCCAACAGCTTCGCCAACCGATAACTGAACCGGCCAAACAATCCGCCGGACAATCGTTTGTCTACGGTTGCCGACATGGCGTGACCTTTGGCATCGCCCAGCGGATACAACCCGCCCATATCGAAGCTGCGATATTGCGGAAAGGGACGCAACGAATTGCGAAACGCTTCGTCGTAAAGCTGGTCGCGGTACGTCAGATTTTCCACCGGAACCATGTTCAACCGCGCAAATCCATCCACCAATTGATGCGTGCTGCGCCAGCCGGAATAAACCATGTTCATCGTCAACGCCTGCGGCAATTCGCGTTGCAGACTGAACGACCACTGCTGATTGGTCGGCAGAATTCCCGACCGGTCAATGTAATCCGGTTCGATGCCGTTGACGGCGGTTGGGTCCAGCGCAGGCGGATGAGGAAAATTCGTCGGCATGCCGTCGCGCAACCAAAACGCCGGTTGCAATTGGTCGTTCGGCGAAACGAACACCGGCGTGGCATTGAACCCTTGCGTGCCGAAATGCCGCCCGTACAGCGGATAATCTTCGTAACTCAAACTGTAACTGGTACGAACCACTGTGCGACGGTCGTTCCAGGGATTGACCGTCATGCTGACTGAAGGTTCGACGCGCATGGTCACAGGTTGCAATCCACGTCCGATGCCATCGCGCCCGGCGAAAATCAGCGCACCCGGTTTGTCGTTCGCGGGGTTCAGATGATCCAGCGACACGGTGGATTGGCGGTCGTATTTTTCGACGCGCGGCGTGGCCACCTCGAAACTCAAACTGCCTGAAAAACTCATGCCGGGACGCACTCGCCATTGATCGCTGATGTTCGTGTCGAAAAAATTCTTGCTGTAATACGACGGATGCAGCACCACGCCTTCTTCGCCGCGCGAAACCGCGCCGAGCAAAAAGCTGGCGAACGAGCTGCCCGTGTTGACCACACCCGGCAACCCTGTGATCGAATTGTTGAAAATGAACAACCCCGACGGGTAATACGGACTCATCGAATTGGCGAAACTGCGTCGAGCCACGCCGGACATCTGGATGGTATGCGTTTTGCGATTGATCGAAACCGCCGTCGAACCGCTGTAGTTATAGCTGCGATCGCGAAACACCGCCGTCGAAGGTCCGATGGAAAGGTAGCCGTTGTTAAAAGCAAAACGCGGAAAGTATCTGGCAAAGACGCCTTTCAGCCCCAATTGCTGTGGATAATCCTGCGTTTCATCCTGCTCAACAGAAGTCGTCGCTCCGTAAGCCGCCGAACCGGAAAACGTCCAAACCATTTGCGGCGAAGCGTTGTAAGTATCCTGCATGCTGACGCTGCCGTTTTCGTAATCGTAACTGGGCGCGCCGGCATTGGCCGGGCCTGGGTAATACTCCGGGGATTTGCGCGTGCCTTGCGAACGATTGAAGTTGAATCCAAGTTGATGTTTTTCGTTCAACCGATGATCGAGCTTGGCAATGACACCGTCGGCACGGTTTTCAAACGGCGAATTGATCCAGTAATTGTTTTGCAGAAACGGCCCGACATTTGTGTTTGAGCGCGGATACAAACCAACGGCGGCCTGGGCAATCGGTTCCATACGGTTGGCCGGGATGACGTTGCCGGGGAATGGATCGCGCAGATATTGCAGGTTGTCTGCCGAAATCGGTTTGGATGGGTCGTACGCTGGATTGGGGCGCGTGGTCAGCGGATCATAAATCCGAATCGGCTGGCCTGCGCTGTCCACCAGATCGGAAAAATCCCCTTGCCGCTGTTTGTCCGTGGCCACTGTCAGCAACAGGCTTTGAGCAATGCGTTCCCGCGTCGCTTCGTAATTGGCGGAAAAAAACGTTCGCCCGCGTCCGTCATACGCTTTGGGCAGCCAGACCGGGCCGCTGACGCTGAATCCATACTGGTTGCGCCGTAACAGGGATTTGGTTCCGCCGCGTTGGCGAACTTCATGCGGCACGGCGTCGAAAAAATCATTGCGCAGGTTTTCGTACAACCTGCCGCTCAGTTTGTTCTGCTTTCCGGCGGGGCGAGCTTTGCCCGTGCCGCCAGTCAGCGCGTTCATCTGAGTACGGAATTCGTTGAGCGCCTTTTGCAGTTCGTTCGGTGGTTGAACGCGCACCGCAGGCGTAGGCGTCGGTGTCGGAGATGGTTTGGGAGTCGCAGCGGAGCTTTCGTTATTCTGCTCTTGAAACGCCAGCGCGCCGGGCAGCGCAAACGTCAAAACGCAGATGGAAACGATCCCGACAAAAGCCAATGTAGATGTTCGATAAAAGCCAGCCGATTCCATTGTTGATAAAGCTCATTGAAAAAAGTTTTTTGGGAAATGCCGCGTATCATTCCGATGATGACACGCTGGCAAATACGACATTCACAAAATTCTGGATACGAAATTTTGCCTGACGATGCGGCTCTTGTCACCATCTGCGACGACCGCTTATGCTTCGGCGCGTTTCCGCACACCATTTCATTCAAATTCCAATGAGTCATCCCCGTTGTGTTGCTCTGAAACGACGAAAACGGCGGCGCTGACAGTTCGACAAGCTGCCAGCTTGTCGTTGACTCAGGAAAGCGTGAAACCAGCACCGCGACAACCTGGCAGCTTGTCGGACATTATCAAGGGAGCGAGTATGTTCATTCATCAGCGGCGATTTGCCGTTCTGCTTTGTTTTGCGCTTTTATTTTTCAACCTGATTTCGCCCGCGACCGCTCAGCAACGCCGTCGCGCAGCCACTTCGCCAAAGAAAGTTCGATTGGTGGTCGGCATAGTCATTGACCAGCTTCGCGCCGATTATCTGAATCGGTTCGGCGACCAGTTTGGCGAAGGCGGATTCAAACGCTTGCTCGAAGGCGGAGCCGTGTTTACCAACGCCAATTACATTCACGTGCCGACTTACACCGCTTGCGGTCACGCGACGTTCATGTCCGGCGCGGTTCCGGCAATGAATGGCATCATCGGCAACGAATGGTACGACCGCACAACCGGGCGTCGCGTCAGCAGCGTCAGCGATGACAAAACCAGATTGGTGGGCGGCAGAGACGGTTCAGGCATGTCGCCGCATCGCTTGCTGGGTTCGACCATCGGCGACGAATTGAAACTGGCCAGCGCCGGTCAGGCCAAAGTCATAGGCTTGTCGTACAAAGATCGTTCGGCAATTTTGCCCGTCGGCAAACGCCCGGACGCGGCTTACTGGTTCGACAGTTCGACGGGAAATTTCGTCACCAGCACGTATTACCGCAGCGAATTGCCCGACTGGTTGAAAGCCTTCAACCGCGACAATCATTGCTTCAGTTACTTTGGCAAAACCTGGGAACGGATGCTGCCTGAATCAGCCTACGCGCGATCGGACAAAGATGACGCGCCGTATGAAAAATCTCCTTACGGCACGAAATTTCCGTACACGATCAATGGCGGCGAAACCAAACCCGGCACGAAATTCATTGCGCAGTTTGAAGCCTCGCCCTTTGCCAACGACCATCTGGTCAATCTGGCCAAAGCCACGATTGAAGCCGAAAAGCTCGGCGCGGACGACGTGACGGATTTGTTGACGATCAGCTTTTCGGCCAACGATTTGCTCGGCCATGCGATGGGGCCGTACAGCCAGGAAGTTCACGATATGACGTTGCGAACCGACCGCACGCTGGCGGAATTGTTCGCGTATCTGGACAAGAAAATCGGATTGGATCAGGTGGTCATTGCGCTGACCGCCGATCACGGCGTTGCGCCAATTCCCGAACAGGTTCAACAGTTGGGATACGGTGGCCGAATCGAAGCCAAACAAATCAACGACGCCCTAACCGCCGCATTGAACCAACGCTTCGGCGAAGAAAAATGGGTGCTGCAAACCGTCAACGGCAATGTGTACCTGGACGAAGCGGCCATCGAACGCCGCAAACTCGACGCCGCCGAAGTCGAAGCGGTCGCCGGCAAAGCGCTGCTGAAACTGCCCGCGATTGTCGAAGCCTTCACGCGGTCACAGATTCTGGCGGGACAAATGCCAAACACGCCGATCGCGCGAGGCGTGACCAACGGTTTTCACCCGCAACGCAACGGCAATCTGGTCATCATCACCCAGCCGTTTTATTTCGTTGGCGAATCGGTGACGACGACACACGGGTCGCCTTACAAATACGACACCCACGTGCCGGTGATTTTTTACGGCGCAGGCATCGCGGCAGGGAGCTTTCACACCGTCAGCAGCCCGGCGGACATTGCCCCCACGCTGGCCGCATTGTTGAAACTGGAAACGCCCAGCAACGCCATGGGCCGAATTCTGACCGAAGCTTTCAAAGCGAAATAACTCCCAAACCAGCGCGTTCAAATCGGTCCAGCTACCGATTTGAACGCGCTATCTCAGAAACCAAATCAATCTAAACCGGTAAGCGTTCTGTATTCTCTCGGTTTTCTAGCCTGCAAAAATCCCCAAAGCTCTTGCAAGCGGCTCACCCTCGCTAAGTCGCAGTCTGCATAAAGAACCTGCTCGTTACCATTGGCTTCGGCGATGACGTAGCCCATTGGATCGCACAGGCTAGTTGAACGTGTTGTACAAATACAATCCCGCGCCCCATTGACCGAATTTCCAAAAGCGGTGACGGCGAATTGAAGATTGACTCGGCATATTTTGTCCAAATATGATGCCTGAGAGTTGAGGCATTGAAGCGATGAACCGGACTAAAAATAAAACTCGGCATAAACAGTTACTGGTGTACGAAGCCAAGCTCCGCCGCGTGCAGAAAATTTTCGGCGTCAGCACCGAAGCCGAAGCTGTCGAACGCGCGCTCGATGAAGTGCTGACTGAACACGAACGCAACCGTCTGGCCTGGCGCGCTCACGAACAGTTCCTGAAAGGCGGCGGCGAGATCAAAGACGTTTATGGTTTGCTCAACTAAGATTTCACCATGCAAGGAGGCATATGAGCGCAGTACTTGCTCCACAAAAAAGCGAAACCGGTTGGATAATGGAAATCCCACCTGAAATGGCAGATGTTATGAAAGTTTCGCCGGGTTCCTTCGTTGTGCTCTACCCAAGGGAAGGTTCGATTGACTTGGAAATCCTGCCACCGGCTTCCGATGAATTGTTGGCAGATTTCGAGCGCATCTTCGAGGAGTATCGAGAAACCTTTGAAGAATTGGAACGGCTTGGCGACTAAAAATGTCTCCTGACAGTGTCCATTACCTCAGTTATGCAGACGCCCTTGTGCTCCACTTGCTATTGATGCGGCGACTCGGTGAAACGCGCGCCGGTCCTTTTAATCCTCATCTCGTCGAATCCGCTTTGGCTCGGCCACGCCATGCAGCGATTTATGAAAATGCTGACTTGCTCCGACAAGCCGCGACATTGTGCTTCGGGCTGATCAAAAGTCATCCATGGGTTGGCGGGAACAAGCGAACCGCCACTTTGCTGGTTGCTCGTTTTCTTTCCAGCAATGGCATTAAAGTCAAAACCACATTGCCTGAAACCGTCGCCCTGGTGCTGGCCGTCGAATCCGATCAATGGGGTGTGGATGAAATCACGGAATGGTATCGCCAGCACACAGAGCCGAAATTGGCTGACTGATTATGTTTCAATTCTTCTGAGACATTCATAAATTTACGAAACCAACCAAACGCCAAACGCCATCACACCAACCAACAGTAATTTGGTAAGCAGATGATGATGAGCTTCTTCCTCACCAAACTTTCGAAAAACGGCGTACAGAATCATTGAAATCAGAAAGGCATAAGCCGGGATAGTCCCTTCGACTGCCGAAACAAGAGAGGGGTATCCGTAACTCACCGCATATTGGCTTGTGCCGAGGGCAATTAGATTGGCAATTTCGATAGTCAGCAAAAATCCAAATGCTGGGCGAATTCGCTCCCAATTTTGACGAAATACTTTGAAGTGGCGTGGGCTGAGCAACGGAATCAATCCAGCGCTCGCAATGGAGAAGCTGCTCACAAGAAATACTTGGTAAACCGGTGAAAACGCAAAAACCTTTTTCTGGATTAGAAAATAAACCGACATGCAAAACACACCGAAAAGCATCAACCAAAATGCCTGCCAGCGTGATTCAGCGTTGCCGTCCAATAGGCAAAATCCGACCGAAGAAAGAATCAGCAAGGCGCAGCCGAGATATTGATATTGCGTGAGGTGTTCATCAAAAAAGAGATAGCTGATTACCAATAACAGCAGGGGAATCAAATTCCAGTAAGCAGCGACAATCCCCGACTCGCTGAACGACAGAGCATAAAAATAGGCAATCTGCCCTGCCATAAAAACGAAGCCCGACAACACACATAAACTGACTACTCCCAAAGTCATTGGGACAGTTGGCACAAAAAACAACCCAAAGGCCAGAAACGGCAGCGCCAAAAAAGTGCAAAGCCCGCTGGTGATTGCTCCGATCCATGGATGATCGAAAACTTCGTCAACACAATATGAATCCAGTACGTGCGTGATTCCCCAGAAAAACGGGCTTGTTAGCGCGAACGCCAACCAAGTTGGAATGTTGATCATGGTCAAACTCCAACTTGCTCTATTTCTCAACAATTGGCGCAAGAATTGTTGATTGACGCCAATACAAACAATCTTGCGGCGGAGTCACGGGAACAAGTTCACCATCAATTTTGGTGAATCCGACCTCACGCAACGCTGCTAAATGTTCGTCGCTGAACCAGGTGGCTTCGTCCGAGTAGTAGGTCAGCACTCCGCCCGGAGCCAGCAAACGGTGAGCGTGTTCAAGAAACGGGTAAAAGATGACGTCCACTTCTTCTTCCGAAAGCGGATAAGTGTCGAACAAAATTCCTTGAAAGCTCTCGCTTTCCAAACCCGGAACAATTTCTTGCCAGATGCCTTCCAGAATCGTCACTTGCCCGCTTTGCCGGTTGGCAAAGATGTGCGCCGATTCGGCGATGGCTCGATTCATTTCGATGATGATGTGGTGTTTTGGCGCATGGCTTTGAATGAACTGAGCCGACATCCCCAAACCGAATCCCAGTTCCAAAACTGCCCCCCCCCCCAGTGACTAAACTGCTGGCTTTGGAGGTGGCAATCTCGGCGAGCTTTTTCATGTAAGGCTCTTCCCATCGTTCCATCACAGGATGACCCAGCAAGCGCAGGGTTTGCCCATCTGGATCAATCATTGGCGTTGCTTGCTGCCACGATTCCAGCGATTCGGGAAAGCCGATGCTTTTCAGCGTGTGGATGATGTCGGATTCAATCAGCCGGTCAATTTCGTGTTGTTTGTTATACATAAACTCCTTCGTTTCGGTTCGATATAAGATACGGATGGCTTTTTTCTATGTTTGGCAGGCAGCCGCCGCGACAACAATTCTCGTTGTTAGTCATTCTTTTACTGCGGCTCACATAGATGGTTTTGATGCTGCCAGCCTGCTCAATCCCCCCCCCCCAATTGCCGGACAAAGACAAACTGACGGGTTGACCGAATTGCACATCGAAAGCTTCAATCGGGATAACCTTGTCGCCATTGAAGGCGACCGTAGCGCCCAGCGTCAGGTCATTCGTCAGATGCGCTACACCGGAAAGCCGCATCGCGTTCACCTTGCCAGCAGCAATTGAATTGGCGCGGATCGTCATCTGGAAATTCGGATCGTTGTACCGGTTAAATCGAAGCTCGAAGGCCTTGACGGTTTCCGTCATCGGATGAAACGGCAACATCTGCCATCCGGTGGATTCCGCCAGGTAAGGCCAGTTGTGAAGCGGAAACGGAAGCTGAAAGCCGTAACAGTCGAAATCCACGTGGCCGAATGTGGCGAAGGCTTCGTAGCGTTCGGGAATCATCCGAGTTTTTTCGCCGATGACGCGATTGGCGCGCAGCGCGTTCAAAGCCGGAATTTGTAACTCATCCAACAACCAGGTCTCGATCAGTTCGGCGATCAACACGTCGGCTTGAACAGGCAAACGCAACTCGCGCACGTCGCCCGTGATGACTTCGATGACTTCAGCAAAGCCATTCCGTGCTGCGTTCTGGCGAAGCAATTCCGCCAGGCCCGAATCGTATTCGACCGAGTACACCTTGCGCGCGCCTGCCGCTGCCGCAAAGAAAGACAAAATGCCGCTGCCCGCTCCGGCGTCCAGAACGACATCACCGGGTTTGACGACCCGGTTGATGGCTGAACGAAACGCTTCTGTACGCTTTACGTCGCGCAAACACATCGAAGGAATTTCGGATTTCGAAAACAGATCGTTTTGCATAACTTCAGATCGCTCACGCTCGCCCCATTTCCAGCAAGACCACGGCAATGACGGCGAAAATCAAGCCGATGATTTCCAACGTGGTGACTTTGACGCTGGTCATCAGCAAGCTCCAGCAAACTCCGATTGCCAGATGAATGACCGTCGCCAGCACGACAGCCGCGCCAAAGGAGAAATGATCCAGTTTGAACAGCAACGCGAGCGAGGCGATGCTGACCGACCAGACGGCATACGCCGCCAGCAGCCAGCCGAAATGCGCAGCCTTCGCCCATTTGTAAAGCAAGATGTCGCCGACTCCACTGGTAATCCCGATCAGGACGAGCAGCGCATACACAACTGCCAGATTGTTATTGTTCAAGCTCATTTTGATTCACCAGGTTGCGTTGGATTGGTCGGGCGGCAGGCAATAACTTTCCAATTCGCCTTTGCGGCGAACATCCAGCGTGACGCAATGGAAGCCACCGCCCAGCGTGCGGGCGTGGCGAAGCTGCAAAGGAATGACCTCGACGCGCCGCTTTTCCAGTGCCCGGATCAAAGGCATTTGCGCCTTCTCAACGATGGCAAGTTCGGGAGAAACCATCATGAAATTCATGCCGATCCATTTCGATGCATAAACTGTTTCTGTGAAGCCGATGTCCACAACCTCGGATAGGTTAATTACTTCCCAGTCGCGGAACATCTCCGGCAGATTGTTTGGCCCTACACGTTCGGCGTTGACAACCACCAGGCCAGGCCGCACCAGCGTGATAGTCGTGTCCACGTGGCTGCCGGAGTAAACGTTGTCGTAAACACGAACGCGGTATTCGCTTCCCAGGACAGTTTGCAACCACTGCGCTCCGCAGTGGTTGCCGGTGTCGGAAACCAGGTAAAGCACATCGCGCCCGACTCTCAGAACATTGGCTGCGTCAAAAACAGGTTCGTGGTCGAGCAAGGCCGAGCTTCCTTTGTCACTGCAGTTATACATTTCGTCCGTCAGGCGTGGACGCGGAGCGCTGATCCATCGGCAGCCGGATTTCAGATACTCCAACAGAATGGGTTTGAAAGACGTAGTTTCCTGTTGGCGCGCTCGCAAGGTCATGGGCGCTTCGATGACCCAATCGCCAAAGGTCAGGAACAGATCGCGCGGGCAATAGTTGTATTGACCATCCGTTGTCCAATCCGCCGTGCTAAAGGTTTGCGAATGATCCCAGATTTCCGGACGCCGCACCGTCACACCCAATCGTTCAAAAGTTTCGATCAAAGTGGTCAGGTCTTCTTCGGTTTCTTCGATCACGCGCTGCGGATAACGTCCGGAAGGAATCTTTTCCGGACTGCGATAAGCGCGGTATTCGACGGCAAATAATCCTTTGTCTGGCTGGGCGATTTGCGCATTGGTGGCGCGCCCGACAATCACTTCTTCCAGCGGATCCCATTCGTTGTAAACATTGACGAGGCTCATACGACTCCTTATGATCGAAATGGAGGTAACAGCTATGACCAACTACGGTGAAAATGAAACGACCGACCAATTGCCGCCGCCATCGGTTGATGCTCGCTTGGCGGTGCTTGAAACGGGGCAAGCGGCTTTGCAATCAGCAGTCAACGAAATAAATGCCAAGTTGGATGTGCTTACCCATTTGCAACGCGAGATGATCAAAATGCAGCAGGATATGTATGTTGATTTGCGCGGTCGTTTTGTGGCGATGAACAACGAGATCACCTCTTTGAAAAATACCGTCAATCAAATTCAACAAGACATTCAACCCGACTCGTTTCAAAACCGATTGATGCGCATGGGGCAATAAGATTTCAGCCCGCTTCCAATTGATCCAACGCATAAACCACTGGCGCCGGAAAGCCGTTAAAAGTTGACGCCAGTGCCGTCGAATAAGCGCCCGCGCAATGCACTGCCACGCGGTCGCCGACGCGCAGTTCCGGCAGCCGCAATCGCTCGAAGGGCAAATCGAAACTGTCGCAAGTCGGGCCGGCAAGGTTGTAAATCTGCGGTTCACGCTCCGGGTTTCCGGCCGTCACCGGATATGGAATCTGCCCGCCGCCGATGCGCGCCGCTTCCAACAACCCGTGATAAACGCCCGCGTCCAGATAAGCCCATTGCCCGTCGGCGCGTTCGGCCAATCCGGTGACGGTCGAAATCAACACGCCCGCGCTGGCGGCAATGGCTCTACCGGGTTCGATGCTGAGGATGCAGTCGCTCGAACTCAGCAATTGCGGCAACATTGCCTGAACCGTTTGGCCGACGGCATCCAGCGACAGCGCATCATTGGTGTAAGGCGCGGGCAAACCTCCCCCCAGGCTGATGAAAGAAAGCGGCAATCCGTTTTGTCGCGCTTCGGCGCATACCTGTTGGCAAACCGATAACGCCGCGCGCCAGGTTTCCAATCGTTCGCACTGCGAGCCAACGTGAATGGTGAGGCCGTAGGGATGTAATCCGCGTTCACAGGCGTGTCGGAACAACCGAACAACTGCTTGCGGCTCCACGCCGAATTTGCGGTTGAGCGGAACGATGCTGCCTTCGTTCGGCACGCTGATGCGCAGAACGATGCGGCTGCCGGGCGCGTATTCCGCAATTTTATCCAGTTCGTGAACGCCGTCCGCCGCCAGCACCTCAATGCCGCGCCCATGCAGAAAGCGCAAAAATTCCGGCGCTTTAATGGGATGCAGGCAGATGATTCGCTCCGGCGCGACACCCAATTGCAGAACGGTTTCGGCTTCGCTGCGCGAAGCGATTTCAAATCCGGCGCCTGCCAGCCGCACCGCTTCCAGCAACCGATGGTCGGGATTGCATTTCACGGCATAAAACAATTCGGCCTGGGGCAGTGCGCGACGAATGCGATCTATGTTGTCGCGCACCTTGGCGGTGTCTAAGACCAACAGTGGTGTGGGCAAATGTTGTGTGAGGTTGAAGATGTTTTTTAGAAACATGGCGACTAAATCTATTTATGCTATGACAGTTGCGTGGGGTTGATCTGACTCATCAAGATGCCTGCGAGCTGTGCTTGGCGGCGATGGCAATCACAATCTTGTCAAAAGCCAGTTCCGCCCAGGTTTTGATCGAAACGGTTTCAAGGGTCGTCCGGAGCGGATCGAATCCTGCTGCGGCGAGTGCCGCAGCAATGTCCGCTCCATCCACGCTCGCGAAAGGAAACGATTTGTCCGCAACCTGGTATTGCCGGGATTGGCAAGCGGAAAGCAGAATCGCTACGCCCCCTTCAGCGCAAAGCGAGAGCAGACTGCCAATCATTTGCCGCCATTCTTCTTTTGATTGCGTCGCCGCATCTACGCAATAAGCCGACAGCACCAGATCGTAGTTCGCGCCTTCGCCAAGTGGGTCTGAACGCCGCAAATCGCAATGTTTCAGGGCCGTGACCTTTTGCCGCATCAACTGTTTGCGCGCTTCAATGTCTGCCGGAGTCGCCCGCGATAAAGTTTCCTGTTCGAGCACGTGCTTGATATTGATGTCCCAGTTATGGGCTTCCGGTTCATCGCGCAGCCATTTTTGAATCTCGTTCAGATTTGCGGACAGGTAATCGGCCAGATGCAATTCGCCGACATAAGGCGCAAGCGCCGTGTGCAGATGGACAGTCGGTCCACAACCGACATCTATCGCCCGCGCAAACGTGCGGCCTTCGCATTTGAGGAACGCCACCAGCCGTTGCTGAAAGGCTTCTTCGTCGTCCGGGATAAAGTCCTGGCTGTAGTATTCGCGCAGATATTCTCGCGGATCCCACAAAGCGTCGTAGATGTTTGGTTGGTTATCCATGTTCATAACTCAAAACCTGAAGTTCGCGCCGACGGTCGCTTGTCCGCTGCCTGCGGTTGCGAACAGTTGCGCTCGTGAAGTGACATCCAGCGCGAGCTTTGCGGCTGCGCGCTGGATGGTTCGGCTGAGTACGCCTGCGGAAACCCGAAATCGCCCTCGCTCCCACGCAGCAGCCGACGCTTCGGCGTGGTAATAACTGAATGTCGGCGCCATGAACGCGCGTTCAAACGACGCATAGCTTTTCACTCGCCCGTGAAACCAATCCGCTTCCGCGCTGATGGCGGCTACGGGAGAAGCGCCGTTCGTTTGCACTTCGTAATACACGCCCATTCCGCCGCAGCTTTGGATGGCGTGCGCTCCGCGTTCAACGCGGCGACAGGCTTCGAGCCGAAGGGCAAAGTACGGGTCTTCGCCGCCCGCCCATCCATCCGCCGCCACTTGCCAGGAATAGTTTGGCGCGCGTTGCAAACTGCGATTGAGCGTCAACACAAATTGCGTAAACGGTTCGCCCTGCCGGTTGAAGATGCGTTCGATTTCGATAAAGACCGACGGCGACGCGCTCTGTGCCCAGCCCGAGATTGCGCACACCGCTGCGATCCAAACGACAATTACGAACGCTTTGAAACTCGGCATTCCTTCCTCAGTGGGGCGAAACCTGGGTTAAAGCTGATTTGCTTTAACTGACTGGAATGCGAGCGAGGCGGGAAAAACAGCTCACGCGGCGGGAAATTTTTTTGTTGGTGTTGGAATAAATCGGGCAGGTTGGTGATTGATTCAGCGTTGAGCGGGCAATGCGCGAATTTCGTCTTCTAATGGGGCGCGCCAGAAACGAACTGTTCCATCCCAGCTTCCTGAAACCAGCAGCCGACCATCGTTTGAAAATTCCAGTGAGGTAATTGTGTCGGTATGTTCTTTTAGCGACATCGCTTCCAGGCCAAGCGCAACATTCCAGAATCGAATGGTTTTGTCCTTGCTGCCGCTGACCAGCCGCTTACCATCAGGGGACCAGGCGAGACAAGTAACGTGATAAGAATGTCCTTCCAGGGTTTTCAACAATTGTCCATTGTGTGTATCCCAAATTTTTATCACTGAATCTTCTCCGGCCGTGGCAAGCATTCGATCGTCAGGTGAAAATTTCAAGCACAGAACCGAGCTTTTGGGGTGCCCTGGCAAACGTGACAAAAGCTTTCCGGAGACCGGGTCAAAAATGGGAATGCCTGTGGCGAAACCGCCAGCTGCCAATTTTTGCCCATCACGCGAAAACGCAAGTGCGCGGACTACCTGGCCACCGGAGTTGGCGCGTTCGCTTGAGCCATACAATGTGCGTACTTCACTGCCATCGGGAGTCCATAGTTTTACGGTATTTCTTTGACTCCCTGAAGCGATCAATCGCCCATCAGGCGATACATCCATAGACCATATCCCATCCGAAGAGCCGGACTTTTGCGGACTGGCATTCGATAAATGCCCTGCGAACTCAGAAAATTTTTGCCCGGTTTGTGCATTTAACACACCTGCCAATCCAAAAATGTAGGAATACGCCAACAAAGGTGTTTGGTGTATAAACTTCAGCGATGTCGTGTGCTTTCCGTTTGAGATTGTCAGCCTGATTTTTGCCGATTCAACTTCCCAAACACTCAGATTGAGAGGCCGTTTACAATCGCCGGAAGAGTAGGTTTCGCCTGTGCCCAGCAATTTTCCATCAGCAGATAAGGAGAGTGTTTCAACCGGGCACTTGCTGGGCATACGCAGCATGTTTGGCTGAAGAAGGGATTTAATATCCCAAAGTTTCAATTGAGAACCATCCCCGGTAACCAAGCCAAGTCCGTCAGGCGTAAATGCGATAAAAGCAACCTCTTTGTCATGCCCCATGATTTTCGCCAGCTCACGGCCAGAGGCGATCTCCCACAGTCTGAATGAACGATCAACGCTGCCGGAAGCCAGAATTTTTCCATCAGGAGAAAGCGCCATTTTCCAAACGTGATCCGAATGCCCGGAAAAAGCGCGAATGATTTTGCCTGTCGCAAGTTCCCACATCTTGACCTCAGGGTCGGAACCACAGGCGAGCAGGTATTTTTCATCCGTCGTCACGGCCAGATGCATCACATCCACTTCCAGCCCCTTGAGTACTTGCTTCAGCCTCCCGGTATTGACATCCCAACACAGAATGCGTGTGTCATCGCTTCCGGTAAAAATTGTTTGGCCGCTTTGGGAAAAAGCGATTGTTCGTAATCCTGCCGCATTCTCCTTGAAGACTCGTAATTCTTTTCCATTTTCAACGCTCCAAAGTTTCGCAACGCCGTCTTTTCCTGCCGTCGCAAATATCTTGCTGTCAGGTGAGAATGCCACAGCAAAAACAATCTCGTTGCCGTGACCGCTGACACTCAAAATCTCCTGCCTGGTTGCCAAGTTCCAAAGCCGTGTGATTCCTTTCGCACTCGAGGTGGCGAGCAATTTCCCATCGGGTGAAAACGCGATTCCGCGGATTATTTCGCCAGGTCCTTTGAACGCTGCAAGTTCTCGCCCATCCTCGGAGTGATAGAGTCGCGTGGTTCCCGACGTCAGTGCCGCCGCAATCATTTTACCGTCCGGTGAAAGCGCCAGCGCGCGCATTACCTCTGGCAAATCAATCTTGAGCGATTCGGAATTTGCTAAATGCCAGAGATAACGCCATTCGAAACCACGCAAATCTTCTTCACCGAAACTGGGCAACCAATTTGATAACGTCTTTTGCATTCGTGACGGAAGGCCATCTTGCCAATCTTGTTGTGCCTTTTGCATATCTGCCGCATAAAGCGTCCTTCGTTGAATGCGGCTTTGTTCTTCGGCGCGGCGTCGTTGATGAATTTCTCTACTGGTGATCCCGAGCAAAGTAGCAACCGCGAGGATCAATATCAGAAATGAGGCTTTACGGCGTTTGAGATATTTACCTGTTCGATAAAAGAGGGTCGCTTCGCGGGCGATGACGGGTTCGCCGTTGAGGTGGCGCGCGATGTCTTCGCTAAATTGGCGGGCGGATTGATACCGTCGGAGAGGTTCTTTTTGCAGCGCCTTCAGGATGATGTTATCCAGATCGCCGCGCAGTTGTTTTCGCGTGGCGGCGTCCAACTGGGCAGACACCTGGCTGGGACGAGCAGGTTCGTGCGTTTCGATCAATCGGATCAGTTCCTGCGGCGAACGCGAAGTCGGGTTGAATGGGCGCGCGCCGGTCAGCAGTTCATACAGCAGCACGCCCAAACTGTATACATCGCTGGCCGTGGTGATGCGCTGGCCGGCGATGTGTTCGGGGCTGGCGTATTCCGGAGTCAGAAAATTCAGCAAGGTCGGCGACTGGCCGGCGGCGTCGTCGGTCGGATCGAGAATTTTGGCAATGCCGAAATCCAGCAGCTTCACTTCGCCCGCGTGTGTCACCAATATGTTCGATGGTTTCAGGTCGCGATGAACGATCAGGTTTTGGTGAGCGTATTGCACGGCTTCGCAGACCGATTGAAAGAGCTTCAAACGTTCGGCGATGGAAAGTTTTTGGCGGTCGCAGTATTCGGTGATTGGCACACCATCCACATATTCCATCACCACGTAAGACCATCCGTCTTCTGTGACGCCGCCATCCAGCAAACGAGCGATGTTCGGATGTTCCAGCGCGGCCAGCACGCGACGTTCGATATTGAATCGCCGATTGATTTCCGACCGAATGCCGCCCGGCCAGACCATCTTGATGGCGACGCGCTTTTCATAGGCGTCGTCGGCGCGTTCGGCCAGATACACTGCGCCCATGCCGCCTTGCCCGATTTCGCTGACAATGCGGTAAGGGCCGATGCGGCGGCCTTGTTCGTAACCGGGATCGAATTGCACGCCATCGAGTCCGAGTTCGACCAGCGCCGGTTCTTCCAGAAAATCGCCGGATTCGTCGAAATCGCGGAGCATCTGTACTGCCGCCTGACGGATGGCATCATCGCCGCCGCAATGTTCGGCGATGAATTGCGCGCGTGCGGACGGTTCGCGCTCCAGCGAGGCTTCAAAAATGTCTTTGACTTGTCGCCATTGATCTATGGTCATCGGTCAAGGTTTGGGTGAGAAACGTTGTTCATCCATTCTTCGCAAGTATAATGCGGACGAATCGGAGCAAACAGCTCACTTCCACGAAACAAATTACGTTAATTGATGGAGGTTACGGCCTTGTCCTCACCGGATTTCACCACATTGCTGCTGGCTTGGCGTGAAGGTGACAACCATGCCGCAGAACAAATTACAGAATTGGTTTATGCCGAATTGCGCCAGCGCGCGAAAAATTATCTTGCCGGAGAACACGGCTATCAAACGCTGTCGGCCACGGCTCTGGTCAATGAAACCTTTGTTCGGTTGATTGGCGGCGCGCAAGTGGAATGGCAATGTCGCGCGCATTTTTTCGTTGTCGCGTCGAATGCCATGCGACGCATTTTGATTGACGCAGCGCGTCATCGCCAGGTTCGCAACAATGGCGATCAGCGTTGGGTAGAAGAAGCGGCGAACAGCTTGTCGCCTGCAAATTTTCTGAATCGAAAAATTGATTTGCTGTCATTGGATGAAGCCTTGAACGATCTTGCGCTGATTGATCCGCGCGCCGCACAGGTCGTCGAATTGCGATATTTCGGCGGATTGACCGAACAGGAAATCGCCGATGTGCTGGGAGTATCGTTGGCGACCGTCAAACGCGATTGGGCTTCGGCCAAAACCTGGCTGTACGGACGGATGAAATCCGATACAAATGCCAACAGCAACACCGCCTGAAGCAGTTCTCTTCAATTCATCTCATGGCTTTCAAGAAAATGTTTCAACTACGAATGGTCACAAATGAACACGAATGGTCGGACTGGAAACCGGTAAATTCCTATTTTGCTTCACCCTTTGCTTTTATTGGTGAGCATTCGTGTGATTCGTAGTTCTTTTCTTTTTCTTGATGTCTATCAGCATTCAAAGGGATTCCAGAATCAGGTTTTGCCAGGCGTCTACCGAAGCGCGCCAGCCGTTGGGAATCAGTGTCGTCGAACCGTATTCCACGACGATGGCCGGCGCGGTGAAGTAGGCTCCGGGCAGCAAAGATTCCCGGTCAAAGACGGCGGCTTTGCGACGTTTGTCGCCCAGCCAGATCAACGTTTCGCGGTCAGGTTTGGCTTTGTAGCGGCGAAAGGATTTTTCCTGCTTCAGTTTGGGTTTGTCTGTCATGCCTATGGCGCGCAATCGGACGCTGACGATTTCGACAGCTCGATGTTCGTCGGCGTGGCCGTATCGTTCGCGGTGGGTTTGATGAAAGTGAACGATGGGGTCGGCATCGGCGGCAACTTCGAGTTCAAACGATTGGCCGCGATAACGCATCGCCAGCAAACGAACGAGATTGGTTTGCTCCGGCGCAAAACCTTCGGCGCGCAAATCCGCTTTGGCCAGTTTTTCCATCGTACTGAATTCGCGTTCGACGCGGCGCGGCAGAGTTGATTTATCTCTGGCGTCAATCGTCAACATGACTGTGCGCGAATAATCTTTGACCACGTCGGCCAGCAAAACTCCCAGGGCCGAAAACGCTCCGGGAAACGATGGAATCAGCACGCGCGGAATCTTCAATGCCGAAGCCAGCGCCGCGGCGTGCAAACCTCCGGCTCCGCCAAAACTGACCAGTGAAAATCGGCGCGGATCGTGACCGCGTTCGACCGAAACCAGACGCAGCGCCTGTTCCATGTTCGCGTTGGCGACGCGGATGACGCCGAGCGCCGCCGCTTCGCGCGTGACCAGTTTGGACGAAGCGCGCGACATATCTTCGGCCAGCCGATCCAGAACCATTGCCGCGCGAAATTCGTCGAGCGGCATTTCGCCTGCCAACAAGCCCCCACCGGCAAATCTTCCCAAGACCAGATTGGCGTCCGTCACGGTTGGTCGCGTGCCGAAACCGTAACAAGCCGGGCCAGGGTCTGCTCCAGCGGATTCAGGGCCGACGCGCAACGCGCCGCCTTCGTCCACGTAGGCAATCGAACCTCCGCCCGCGCCTACGGTGTGAATGTCCAACACAGGCACGGCGACGGGCAGCCCTGTGATTTGCGCTTCGTTGGTGGTGCGCGCTTCGCCTTTGCACAACGCCACATCGGTTGACGTGCCGCCCATATCGAACGTGATGATGTCGTCGAATCCGGCCAGTTCGGCGACGCGCATGGCGGCGACGACTCCGCCTGCCGGGCCGGAAAGAATCGTTCGCACAGGTTCGCGCGCGGCGATTTCGGCGGAAATCGAACCGCCGGAAGATTGCATGATTCGTAATCGCGGTTCGTTGTGGCGTTTGAGTTTGCGCGCCAGACCTTCGGTCAATTCGCTCAGGTAATGGCCGACTTTCGGAGCCAGGTAAGCGTTGATGACGACGGTCGAAGTGCGTTCGAACTCGCGGTATTCCGGCAGGATTTTGTGCGAAACCGACACCGGCACGCCGAGCGGTTCCAGCGCATCGGCGATCCGTTTTTCATGATCGGCATTGGCAAAGGAAAACAGCAGCGAAACGGCAATGGATTCGACTTCGACGAGTTTCAGTTTTTTTACCAGCGCAGCCAGTTCGCGTTGAGTCAGCGGTTGAATGACGCTGGCATCGGCGGCGATGCGTTCTTTGACGCCGAATCGCAAATCCGCGGGCACAAGCGGCGCAGGACGAACAACCGACAAGTTATACAAATCAGGGCGCGCTTGTCGCCCGATTTCAATCACGTCTTCAAATCCGGCGGTGGTCACCAAAGCCGTGCGCGCGCCTGTGCGTTCGAGCAAGGCGTTGGTGGCGACGGTTGTGCCGTGAACGATTTCGGTTTGCGCGGTTTCGATCTCGCCGACCAGTTCGCCGAGTTGGTCCAGCGCGTGGCTCAATCCGGTCAAAATCGCCTGGGCGGGCGCTCTGGGGGTGGAAGGAACTTTGAAAGAGAATTGGTGATGCTTGAAGGCAACGATGAAGTCGGTGAAGGTTCCACCCGTGTCCACGCCAATGCGGAGTTGTTGGAGTGTCGGTCTGGATCGTCTGGTCATTTCTTCACGTCTCGATGAGTGACGCGCGCCCGAAAGCCTTCGCGGTTCAGGTGTTGATTGAGGGCGTTGGCCACTGCGACAGAACGGTGTTTGCCGCCCGTGCAACCAATGGCGACGGTGACGTAACTTTTGCCTTCGCGCTGGTAAAGCGGCATCAGGTAATCCAGCAGATCGCGGAACCGGCCAATGGTTTCAACGGCTTCGGTGTTTTTTTCCAGATATTCAATGACGGGTTGATCGTTGCCGGTCAGTTCTCGCAATTCCGGCACGAAATACGGATTGGGCAAAAAGCGGACATCAAGCAGCAAATCGGCATCCAGCGGCACGCCGTATTTGAACCCGAAGCTGACCACCGTGATGTCGGTTTGAGTTTCGGCGCTTTCCGGCGCGAAACGTGTTTTCAACCAGGCGCGCAAGCTGTGAACGTTGTGGTCGGAAGTGTCAATCACCACATCGGCCAACGCGCGAATCGGTTCCAAACGTTTGCGCTCTTCGCCGATGGATTCCAGCACACGACCTTCGCCGAGCGGATGCGGGCGACGTGTTTCGCTGAACCGGCGTTGCAGAACCGAATCTGAGGCTTCCAGAAACAGCACCGTCGTTTCCAGATCGCCGCGCGCGCGAAGCTGGGCGTAAACCTGCGGAAAGCTGTTCAGAAATTCGCCTTCGCGGATGTTCAAACCGAGCGCGGCTCGCGTCACGCCGAATTCCTTGCGCTCGAAAAGCTGGACGAAGCTTGGAATCAACTGCACTGGCAGATTGTCCACGCAAAAATATCCCAAGTCTTCAAAGACATTCATCGCCGAAGACATGCCAGAACCGCTCAGGCCGGTGATGATGAGAAGTTGAGGAGTCATTGCTGGTGGTCGGTGATCGGTAGTCAGTGGTCGGTGGCGACAAAACAACCGGCCACCGACCAACAGCCACCGAAAATCGTTATGGTTCGATCAATCCGTAATTGCCGTCTTTGCGTTTGTAAATCACGCCGACGCGGTCGGTATCGGAATCGCGGAAGACGACAAATTGATCCGCTGATTCCTGAACACTAAGCACGGCTTCTTCCGGGGTCATAGGCTTGATTGAATAACGACGCGAACGAATGATGCGTGGCTCATCTTTTTCCGGTTCGATGGGAGGCAATGGGCTTGGCGCGACGATTTTTACCGGCTTGGCGTGATGCGACCGGTCAATGATCTTGCCTTTGAGTTTGACCGCCTGTTTGTGCAGCTTGTCAATCGCCTGCAAGGACGAAGCGTACATATCGGTGGTGTCGGCCTTGCTGGTCAGCGAACGGTCGTGCCAGTTGACCACGATTTCCGCTATGTGACGATGATGCCTGCCGACGGTCAGAATGACGTGCGCGTGGCTGGCTCCGTTGAGCAAGGTGTTGATTTTCTTGAAATGATCGTTGATGTGTTTTTTGATTGCGGGTGAGATGGTGAAATTACGTCCTGTGTATTCTATTTTCATCCCGGTGCTCCTTGTTCAAATTCAAACTACTTGCCGCCGTTCGCGCGAACCGGCGATTTTCATCTGGTCGCGGTACTTGGCGATGGTTCGCCGCGAAAGCTTTTGACCTTCTTTGGCCAGAATGTCGGCAATCTGGTCGTCGGTCATCGGCGAACGCGGGTCTTCGGCCTCTATCATCTTTTTGATTTTCAGTTTGATGATACGAGTCGAAACTTCTTCACCGTCGTCGTTGGTCATGCCTTCGGTGAAAAAGCGGCGGAGTTCGATGACGCCCTGGGGCGTGTGGGCGTATTTTCCATTGACGACGCGCGAAATGGTGGAAAGATGCATGCCGATGTCTTCGGAAATATCTTTCAACATCATCGGTTTGATGTGTTCGACGCCTTTGTCCAGAAAATCGCGCTGGCGTTCGACAATGCGTTCGCAGACTTTGTAAATGGTCTGTTTGCGGTGTTCGATGTTTTTCAACAGATCAACCGCCGACCTTACCTTTTCCTTGATGTAATCGCGCGTTTCTTTCGACGTTTCGTTGTTCTTCAGCATCTGGCTATATTTGCGGCTGATGCGAAGCTGCGGAAGTCCGTCGTCGTTGAAGCGAATGATGTAATCGTCGTCGAATTTTTCGATGTATACCTCCGGCTCGACATAATGAGTCGAAGGCGGCGCGTATTTGCGACCGGGCTTGGGTTCCAACTGGCGAATCAATTTCATTTCCTGGGAGATTTGCTCGACGGTCGTGCCAAGCTCTTTGGCGAGTTCTGGCCATTTATGGTGTTGCAGCCGATGAAAATGATCGCGGATCAAGGTTGCCGCCAATCGTTCGCCGTAGCCCAGATAGTTGAGTTGGATCAGAAGACATTCTTGCAGGTTGCGCGCAGCGACGCCGGTCGGGTCAAGCTGCTGCACGATCTTCAATGCCTGCTCCATTGTTTCCGGCGACCAGTCGCCGATTTGCCCGATTTCTTCCAGCGTGGCGTCCACCAGAAATCCGTCGTCATTCAGGTTGCCGATGATGGCTTCGGCTGCCGCCTGGACTTCAGGTGTGGTGATGGTAGTTCGCAATTGAGCGTTGAGATGTTCGGAAAGGTTCGTACCGGCGGAGAGGAACATCTCAAAGCCGGGTTTATCGTTGCCGACTTCGATTTCGCGCGTTCGATAACCTGGATCGAGATACTCTTCAAAGGTGGAGCCGAAATCAATTTCGCTGAAAGCATCGCGGTTGCTCGAATCCGCTTCGCGTACTTCGCCGCCATCGAATTCCATCGCCTCGCCGGCAGGAGCGGCGGAAACCATCTCGCTGCCTGCGGAACTGTAATCTCCATTTTCCGAAAACGAATCGGGTTGAACGAACGAAGGTTCGCTGAAATCTAAGGACTCGTAACTGCTGAGCGGATTTTCAGGCAATTCCGCCGCGCCATTCAAAGTTGCGGACGATGGTTCGGTGTAATCCGCATTCGCCAAATCCGCCGGGATGTTGATTTCTTCCGGCGCCAATTCTTCCAGAATCGGATTTTCAGCCATCTGTTGCGTGACCAGATCGCTCAGTTCCAGCTTGGTCATCTGCAACATCTCTATGCGCTGGCGCAATTGTGGAGTCAGCACCAATCGCTGAGACAGATTGACGTTTAATGATTGTTTGAACGACATAGCCTTCGATAATTGATTAGTTGATAACGGTTAGTTGGTAGTTTTTGGTGATCGAAAAACTATCAATTGTCCATTGTCAACCATCCACTACAACCTGAATTTCTCTCCCAAATAAACCCGTCTGACTTCGGGATCATCGGTCAGATCGCGCGGCGTGCCGGAACGAAACAGCTTGCCTTCGCTGATGATGTAGGCGCGATTGGTGATTTCCAGCGCTTCGCGCACGTTGTGATCCGTAATCAGAATTCCGATTCCGCGCGAACGCAATCGCGCGATGATTTGTTGGATATCGTCTATCGCAATCGGGTCAATTCCCGCAAAGGGTTCATCCAGCAAAACGAATTTCGGGTCCAACGTCAACATGCGGGCGATTTCAGTTCGCCGCCGTTCGCCGCCCGACAAGGCAAATCCCTTGTTGCGGCGGACGTGGTTCAAATGAAACTCTTCCAGCAATTGTTCCAACCGTTCCTGCCGTTGTTCGCGCGTCAGGTCCAGCGTTTCCAAAATGGCCAGAATGTTTTGTTCGACCGTCAATTTGCGAAAGACCGATGCTTCCTGCGGCAGGTAACTGATTCCCAACCGCGCCCGTTTGTACAAAGGCAACCGTGTGATTTCCTGATCGCCCAGCCAGACGCGGCCTTCGTCAGGTTCTTCCAGACCGACCACCATGTAAAACGTCGTCGTTTTACCTGCTCCGTTCGGTCCCAGCAATCCCACGATTTCGCCGGGTTGAACGTTGATCGAAACGTCACTGACGACCGTGCGACGGCGATACGATTTTTTCAAGTTGTCGGCACGCAGAGCGCCAACACTTACGATAGAAGCCGCCGGGGGAGATGTCTGGTTTGCGTGTTCGAGTTCCGATTCGACCGCATCGCTTACCATTTCCCAACCTCCTGCTGCATCACAACCCTCTTCATTGTTAAAACTCGTAAGTGGAACTTCGCTGAACTTCGCGCTGAACTGCTTGTAGATCTACGCCCTGAAGAAGCGGATTGGGGGTGATCGGCAACGGCTCAGTTTTGGATTCGATGAGTGGTTTTCACACGCTTTTTGCTGCCGCTCTCACTACCGGCTTCGATCCTAGCATCGCGTAAATGCAGAGTCAATTTTTCGCTTTTTGTCACGGCATCGCGCTCTTTATCCTCCACCATGGCCATCTTTCCAGCCGCCGCCGTCAAAATCGCAGTGTCTGTGGCGGCTGTATAAACGACCTGATCGCCCATTGCGCGGCGCAACGGTTGCGTCATGACCACGTTGTTCGACGCCGTCAATTTCAACAGTTTGTGTTGTTCATCCATCACCGCATCGGCGACGGCGGCGTCAATCTGATCGGTTCCCTGTTTGATTTTGACTGTGCCTTCGTAATGCGCAGTGCGGTTCGCGTCGGTGTAAACGATCTTGTCCGCTGTGGCGAAGACAGGAATGATTTCCTTGCGGTTCTTATCTACTTCGCGCTCGAAATCGTAAAACGCCGATTGCGCATTTCCCCAGGCGGTCAACATTTTTTCGCCGTTGTCGAGTTCCATGTTGTCTGCGCGAATGAAATCGCTGTCCTGCCAGGCGCGAACGTTGCCCGTGTAACGCGCCGCGCCCTCGCCGTGTTTGACCACGGCCTGATCGGACGCAATGGTCACCGGAGCCTTGTCCTTTTTGAACGGAGCCGCGCCGCCGGTTTTTTCGCGGCTGAAATAAGTCGTTCGCACGCGCCCACGCAGGAAGCTTTCGCCTGTTTCCACGTTGGCGTCTATTTCGTCGGCATTGGCGCGCGAAGTCGAATCCCACAACAACGGTTTGCCGCGCAAAGCCACAATCTGATTCGATGCCGTATAAACTGCCCGGTCGGCAGTGGCGTTGCGGTCGGATTCTTTCGATCCGGCGGGAAAATTTTCGACGAACTTCGCGCCGCCTTCAACGGTCAGCAGGTCAATGTCCTGCGTTTGTTCGATCAGATTCGCCGTCAGCTTTTTGCCGGTCACAGAACGTCGGGATCGTTTGGTTTTCGGTTCCAGCGGCTCGAATTCGGCAACGGCATTGCCATCGGCCAAAAACGTTTTGATCGCATTGCCTTTTGGAAAGAAGTCCGCCGTGAATCTGGCAGCGCGCAATTTTTGCCGGTCAGAAGTCGGTTTGACCGTTTTCGGCGTGATCGTCAGCACGGAGTTGCCGGTCGCTTCGGCGCGAGCCAGATTCACCCCATCTTCGCGGAACGCGGCGTTGACCGCATCGGCTTCGATAATTCTTTCGGAGATTTCTTTGGCGTTCGGCATATCTTCGGCCACTTCGATTTTCATTGTCGTGCGACCTTGCGTGACGACCGATTGCAGCAAACTCTCTTTTTCGCCTGGCGAGTAATAAGCATCAATTTTTTCAGCCAGAATTTCTCGCGGCGAACCTTTTTCCAGCGACGTTGCGCGAGCCGCTCCGACGGCGACGGCTTGTTTCAGATGCTGTGCGTCGTCGAAGTAAAAATCCATATCGCGCGCCTGCAATTCCGACATCCGCGTTTTCTCCTGCGATTTCAGCAACGAGTTGCCGCGCATTTCCGCGCTCACCAATTTTTTCGTTTGCGGGTTGACCAGACTGGTAATCAAATCGGCGCGCGCCATCTTTTCGCCTTGCGTGATGGTTGCATTGCCTTCAAAGCGGGCGACTCCCTGCAATTCCGCGTAGCTGGCTTTATCGCTTCGCATTTCAACCGGCAGGCCTGTCTTTTTCTTCTGGTCTTTTGAATTGGGCGGAGCCGTTGGCGTGGCCACAATTCGCGCATCTTTCCATAAGCTCAATAAACGATCTTTGGCGTAAAGCTGCGCGCCGATGGACGAACCGTTGATTTCTCCGTGTTTGAATTGCACGGCGACATCGGTGCTGGCGATTTCGGATTTCTGGTCGTAATTCAATTTTTCGCTGGTGACTTCCAAACCGTCGCTGCTGATGACCACGACGTTGGTTTCAAATGTGACCAGATTTTGCGCCGGAGTGTATTCGCCGCGTTCCGAAGTGATGCGAACAGTTTTGGGTTTTCCGTCCTGCTGAATTTCACCGAAGGCCGTCAGATCAACCTTTTCCATTTCGTGGCGACCATCATCGAACGCCGTGTCCACAGCCGCACGGATTCGATATTTTTCGCGGCCTTTGTCGTCAATCACCACACTTTCGTAACCTTCGACGCGTGACGTGACGTTGGCTTTCAATCTGGCTTCGGCTTTGATCGGGCCGGGAGGAACCGGACGTCGTCGCGCGCGGATAAACGCAGAGACAATGACGGCAATGGTCGCCACCAAAAGTATCAGGGAAAGCGCGCGCCCTATCGCAGGAAGTTTCTCTTTCAGCATAAAATACGTACTGCACCTTTCAGATGATGGCCGGATTATAGCACCTTCAATCGTGGGACAAGCTGGCAGACCATTCTGCCCAACACAGGAGGTAAATCGCTGATGCAACCCGCAAAATTCGCACTCGCATTGCTGATGGTTTTTCCCGCAACGGCTTTTGCGCAATCTGCCAACTCCGATCAGTCCGCCAAAACACAGAAGCTGATTGAACAGTTTCGCCAGAAACTCGGCGGCGAAGAAAAACTGAAACCGGTTCGCAGTCTGTCGCTGAACGGAAAATATCGAAACGTGACGCGCACGGGCGAAACCACCGGCGAATTGAAGCTGGAAATGCTGTTGCCGGATAAATTGCTGCGAACGGAAAAATCCGATCCTAAAAACCTGACCACAGTGACCATGATGCAGACGCTCAATGGCGATCAAGCCTGGGTGGACAACAGCGTCATTCGCGCTTCGGGTGACGACGGAGCCATCAACCCGAACCCCGACCCTCTGGCTTCAGGGACGACCATCAGCACCGGAACCATGGGAATGCGCGGAGCGGCAACCGGTACGACTTCCGTCCGTTCGACTTCGCCCACCGGCAATGTCACCACCGAACGAAGCGTGTTGGGAATGAACATTCCGATGTCTGCCAATGGTCGCCCGCCCAATGACACACTGGAAAAATTGGAAAATGAGCGTCGTGCTTCGGGCGAAGCCAAACCGGCAGATAATCGTCCGCGACCGCCAAACACCAAAACGGCCAATGCCGCTTTGGAAAAACGATTGAAAAAAGAATTGGCGGCATTGCATCTGATTTGGCTGGCTGCCGCGCCGGAAACGTTCCCCTTGCAGTTCAGCTTTGCCGAAACCCTGCAAACCGCCAACGGGCCTGTCGAAGCCATTGAAATCACCGGAGCCGACGAATTCGCCGCACGCTTGTTTCTGGATCAGCGCACGATGCTGCCTTCCATGATTAGTTACCGCGATTTCGTTTTTCCCAGCGCCGGATATGTCGTTTCCGCATCCGCCGACGCCATTCCCGGCGAAGCCCAGGAAATCGCCGTGCAACTGCTGTTTTCCGATTATCGTTCGGTCAACGGCGTGATGCTGCCTCATCAAATCGTCAAAGCCGTCAACGGCGCGATGGTCAGCGAATGGAAAATCGAAAAATACAAACTCAACCCGGATTTGAAGCCAAAACGGTTTGAGAAAAAGTAAAGAGTCAACGATAGTTGGCCAAACTTTCACCCACTCGAAGGAGACTCCATCTATGCAAGCATCAAAGAGAAAAGTGTATGACGCAATTGTTGTCGGTTCGGGCGCAACCGGCGGTTGGGCAGCAAAGGTCTTGACGGAACGAGGATTGACCGTGCTGGTGCTGGAAGCCGGTCGCCAACTGGATGAAAAGAAAGATTTCCGCGAACACACCTGGCCTTACGAATTGAAGTATCGCGGATTGGTCGGTGGAGCCAAGTACGCGCCGCGCCAACCGATTCAATCGCGTTGTTACGCCGCCAACGAATACGGCAGCCATTTGTTTGTGGATGACATTGACAACCCGTACACCACGCCCGAAGACAAACCGTTCTGGTGGATTCGCGGACGCCACGTCGGTGGGCGCTCGATTACGTGGGGACGCCAGTCGTACCGCATGAGCGATTACGATTTCAAAGCCGCCAGCCGCGACGGATACGGCGAAGATTGGCCGATCAGTTACGCTGACCTGGAGCCTTATTACAATCAGGTCGAAGATTTTGTCGGCATCAGCGGGTCTTATGAAAATCTGCCGCAATTGCCCGACAGCAAATTCCTGCCGGCGATGAAGCTGACCTGCGGCGAGCATCTGTTGAAAAAAGGGGTCGAATCGAAATGGAAAGACCGCAAAGTCATCATCGGACGCGCAGCGATTTTGACTCAGCCGCATCAAGGCCGCGCCGCTTGCCACTGGTGCGGACATTGCGACCGCGGTTGTTCTACGCATTCGTATTACAGCAGTCCGGGTTCGACGCTCCCGGCGGCAGCCAAAACCGGACGCATGACCTTGAAGCCGAATTCCGTCGTCCGCGAAATCATCGTGGACACCAACACCGGCAAAGCCAAAGGCGTGCGCGTCGTCAATCAAATCACCAAACAGGAACGTGACGAATACGCCAAAGTCGTCGTGCTGTGCGCTTCGACGCTGGAATCCACGCGCATTCTGATGAATTCGAAATCGCGGATTCACCCAAATGGATTCGGGAACTCGTCGGGCGTGTTGGGACAGTACTTGATGGACCACATGTATTCGATCAGCGCGGGCGGAGTCGTCGAACAATTGTTCGGCAGCGAATACGACTTTTCCGATGGTCGAGCCAATGGCATTTATGTTCCCCGTTTCCGCAACATCACGGACAAACACAAAGACTTCATTCGCGGTTATGGCATGCAAGGCGGCGTTCGTGTCAGCACCAGCTTTTTCAAAGGGCGCCAAATTCCGGGTTTCGGCGCGGATTTCAAAAAGATGGTGCGCGAAGCCAAAAGCGAAGTCACCTGGGGATTGGGCGCGTGGTGCGAAATGCTGCCGGACAAAAACAACAAAGTGACGATTGATCCGAACAAAGTGGACAAGTGGGGAATTCCCGTGCTGCACATTGATTGCAAACACGGCGAGAATGAAAAAGCGATGGCCAAAGACGCATTGGCAACGATTCTGGAAATGGCCGACGCCGCAAAATTCAAAGTTCAATACACCAGTTCGACGCCTGCGCCTCCGGGATTCTGCATTCACGAAGTCGGCACGGCTCGCATGGGCAGCGACGCGAAAACGTCTGTCCTGAACAAGTGGAATCAAACTTGGGACGCCAAAAACGTCTTTGTCACGGATGGAGCCTGTTACGCTTCGGTAGGATGCCAAAATCCGACGCTGACGATGATGGCCATCACCGCCCGTGCGTGCGATTACATCGCCGACCAGTTCAAACGCGGCGACCTGTAATGGGTCGCCGCCGCCAGCGTATAATCCGGCCATCGCCCGAAAGGAAGTGAGGAAATGGCAACCGTTCAACCGCAAGTAGAAGAGTATCTGCAAAAATTCCGCGATAGGGAGGAAAGTTTTAACAACCCTGCCGAGCGCGTTGGATACATTCAGCGCATTTGCCAAAGGATTGCCCAACACTTCAAGCCCGAAAAAATCATCCTCTTCGGTTCACACGCTTACGGCCAGCCGACTCCGGAATCAGACATTGACCTGTTGATTGTGATGAATTTCGAAGGCAGCCCGATTCAACAGGCTATCAAAATCAGCCGCGAACTGGGATTGGTCACGCCGATGGATTTGCTTGTGCGCACTGCGGAACAGGTCCGAGAGCGATTGAGGATCGAAGACCCATTCATGCGTGAGATTGTGGAGCACGGAAAGGTCATGTATGAAGCCAATCACGGCTGAATGGGTGCGCAAAGCCGAAGGGGATTGGGAAGCCGCGCAGAAGATGTATCGCGCCCGCAAAATTCCTGTCTATGACGTCGCTTGTTACCATTGCCAACAATGCGCCGGAAAATATCTCAAAGCCAAATTGGTCGAAGCCGGCATCGCCTTCAGCAAAACTCACGATCTGCAATCGCTGTTAAAACTGATCCTGCCAATTGAGCCGGGTTGGTTGCCATTGGATCCACAGCTTGACGCGCTGAACAAATTCGCCGTGGTTTATCGCTATCCGGGCAACGACGCCACCAAAGCAGATGCGAAACAGGCTATCGAGGATTGCCGCTCTGTGTGCCGCTTCATCCGCCAGGCATTCGGCTTGCCGATTTAGCTGGTGAGTACGAAACCAAAGTTCGACCTGTTGAGGTTTCCCTTATGAACGAACAATTCAAATACGACGTTTTCATCAGCCACAGCGCCAAAGACAAACCCGCTGCGCGCGAATTGGCCGAGCGGTTGCGCAAAGACGGCTTGCGTGTGTGGCTGGACGAATGGGAGATCAAGCCGGGCGATGGGATCCTGCTCAAGATTCAACAGGGCTTGGAGCAATCGCGGACGTAGATGCTGGCACTACAGATGCGGGATCGGGTGTTGGGTTGAAAACCGTTTTTGTCTCAGACAGAGCCTGTTCCGCAGCGTTTTGCTGTCAGCCCCCGCGGTTGACGATGGAGTTTTCTTTACGGCTTATGCCTACGAATGTTTGGCCGAAACGCTCCATTGGCGGGATTCGGGATTTAACAATTGGCTTCTTTTTCCGAAAAATTGAAGCGCTCTTCCGAAATTCTGGATTCAAACCAGACCTTGAATCCGCCTTTCTCATTCAATTCTAGCGTTAAACCAAAGGCTTTTGGGGAGATAAGCTTGGAAATCGCAAGCCGGATTTTCGTGGCACTGGGCTTGCTCTATTTGCCGCTGAGTGCGAGTTAGTTCTTGCACCATTGTCTTCCAAGTTTTCATCCCAGCAAAGCTAGCCTTTACAAGGAGAGATCAAAAGTCTCTCCTTATTTTTTTGGGTTTCACTTCCATTCAAGCCGCGACACAAGTTGAGCCAGCCCGATTCACATCAGAACAAGAAACGTTGAGACATTCCTTTTTTGACAGGATGAACAAGATTTGCGGCAGGATTTACAAAATCATCAATTCCAAAAAGGCTTTTGTCAGGTTTGAATCCTGTTAATCCTGCAAAGAATCATGTCAATCCTGTTTCATTGTTTCCTGCTTTGAAACAGGTGGTTATTTCTGTTCATTGAGCGATTTGTTGTAGCTGAAATAGCTGACGCTGATTTCGCTGGTGGGAGTTTTTTCGAGCGCCGAGCGCATCGGTTCGTCCAAATACATGACCAGATATTGCGCGATATGCGGTTGAGTGATGCCTTGTTTCTCTTTCAGGTAAGTCAAAAAATCGTCCTTGAACCAGTCGAAGATTTTCGACAGTTGCAGCTTTTTGGTCGCCGGGTCGAATTTCACATTGCGCGGATCGTTGATGAATCGTTTGGCTGATTGATTCAACACGTCCCAGGTTTTGCCCTGCGGAATCGCACCTTGCCACAGCGGTGGGCAACTGTATGCGGCGCAGTTGATGTAAAAATGAATCCGAGGTTCTTTGTATCGGGCGCGGATGATTTTGTGTTCCAACTCTTCCAGCGACGAATCTCTGCCGCCGAGTTTGATGCTGCGATTGCGGAACAAACCGACAAAATTCCAGAGCGCGGATTTGCTGGGATATTCCGACGCCGCGATGTGCAGCACCCAGGCGTTGTAAGCCGTCATCCAGAATCGCAATTGTTCGCCGCCATCGGCAAACAATTGCGGATGGCTTTCGGGACTGACGGCGGAAATCTGGTCAATGAAAGTCTTCAGCGCCGGAAGCTCTGACTTCAAGCCTTTGTAATCTACCAGCCCCTGCGCGTTGACGTATTTGCGCGTCAGCCGATCGTATTCCGAATAATTCGTTTGCTGAGCCAGCGCGCTACCGGTTGTCAGGCTCAATGCCAAAATCGAGCCGAAAAGAATTCTGCGTAAAGTCATTTCTAAAACCTCCTGAGTTGAACGGCTGAAAGTTTAACCGCCAAACCCGCCGCTCAATGTAAGGCAAGCCACGATCATCGAGAAATGCCAGCGGCGGATGACTTCGGCAAATTCTTGCGGCAGAATGCGCGCCAACGCAGTTAAAAATTGACCACGGGCGGACAAGATGTCCGCGCTCCCTTTTTTTACGGAGGCTTTTCGATGAACCGAAGAGTGAAGTTTGCTTGTTTGCTATTGCTGGCAATCGGATTGGTGTTTTCACCGAACGCAGATGCTCAAAAGAAATCCGCCACTTCTTCGAAGCAAAAGCCGGCGGCGAAAATTGACGATGCCGCGTTGAAAAACGCCGATGCTCGCACCGGCGAATGGATTACGCACGGACGCAATTACGCCGAAACGCGGTTCAGCCCGCTCAAACAAATCAGCAACGCCAACGTCAAAGATTTGGGACTGGCCTGGACGTTCGACACGCAAACCGACCGGGGATTGGAAGCGACTCCGATCATAGTGGACGGAGTTATGTACACGACCGGCAGTTGGAGCATCGTTTTCGCCATTGACGCCCGCACTGGCAAACAGTTGTGGAAATGGGATCCGAAAGTTCCTCACGCCGCGGGCGCAAAAGCCTGTTGCGACGTGGTCAATCGCGGCGTAGCCGTTTACAAAGGCCGCGTGTATGTCGGCACGCTCGACGGACGACTGGCGGCGCTGGACGCGGCGACAGGCGCGCCTCTCTGGCAAGTCGTGACGGTGGATCAAACCAAACCGTACACGATCACGGCGGCTCCGCGCGTGGTCAAAGGCAAAGTGCTGATCGGCAACGGCGGCGGCGAATACGGCATGCGCGGATACTTTTCGGCTTACGACGCGGTGACGGGAAAAATGGCCTGGCGGTTTTACACCGTCCCAGGCGATCCCAACGAAGTCGTTCCCGCAGCGATGAAACCTGCGATGGAAAAAGCCGCCAAAACCTGGTCGGGCGAATGGTGGAAAGTCGGCGGCGGCGGAACCGTCTGGGATTCGATGGCTTATGACCCCGAATTGGATTTGTTGTACGTCGGCGTAGGCAATGGCTCGCCGTGGAATCAGCACGTTCGCAGTCCCGGCGGAGGCGACAATCTGTATTTGTCTTCGATTTTGGCGGTCAGGCCCGACACGGGTGCGCTGGTCTGGCATTACCAGACGACGCCGGGCGACACGTGGGATTTCACAGCAACTCAGCATATTGTCCTGGCCGACCTGACGATCAATGGACGCCAGCGCAAAGTGCTGATGCAGGCTCCGAAAAACGGATTTTTTTACGTGCTGGATCGCGCGACGGGCGAACTGATTTCCGCCGAAGCCTACGTGACGGTGACCTGGGCGAAAGGCGTGGACAAAAAAACCGGACGCCCGATTGAAGCGCCGGGAGTGCGTTTCAAAGATGGGCCGGCGATTATTCAGCCCGGCCCGCTCGGCGGCCATAACTGGCAACCAATGTCGTTCAATCCGCAAACTGGCTTGGTATACATCCCGGCTCAGGAAACGATCTTCGGTTATACCCAGCAGAAGAATTTCAAATTCGACAAAAACGGAAAATGGAATACCGGCGTGGATTTCGCACTTGTCAAAGACCCGCCGACCGCCTTGCCAACCGGGCACTTGCTGGCTTGGGATCCGGTCGCGCAAAAAGAACGCTGGCGAGTTCCTTACATTGTCATGTGGAACGGCGGCACGCTGACCACTGCGGGCAATCTGGTTTTTCAAGGCACAGCCGATGGACGTTTTGTCGCCTACAGCGCGGACAAAGGCACCAAGCTGTGGGAAGTCACGGTTGGCACTGGCGTCATTGCTTCGCCAGTGACGTACGAAATTGATGGCACACAGTACGTTTCGATTATGGTTGGCTGGGGCGGAGCTTTTGCGTTGACCGGTGGCAGCCTGGGTTTGCCAACGACGCCGGGCAGATTGTTGACCTTTGCGCTCAACGGCAAACAGCAGCTTCCGATCATCGCCGCCAAACCACCGGCGGCTCCGACGGCCATCGAACTCAAAGCTTCGGCGGAAGTGATTGGCAAAGGTGGAGATTTGTTTGCCCGAAGCTGCGCCGTGTGTCACGGCATTGCCGCACTGGGCGGAGGCGGCGTCTTGCCGGATTTGCGGTACTCGTCACCTGCGACGTTCAACAGTTACCAAAAAATCGTTCTCAATGGCTCGTTGGCCAGCGAAGGCATGCCCGGATTCAAACAAACGCTGACCGCCGAAGACGTGGACGCGATTCGGGCGTATGTCGTCAATCGTCGCAATGAATTGGCGGTGAAGAAGTGAGCTTAGGTCAAAGCTGCTTTCAGATTCAGCAACTGCTCTCGCGAAAATCTGTGGACGATGCTTTCGGCGAATTGCGTGACGTAACCGAGAGCATCGTCGCAAATCTGATTGATCAGTCCGATCCGAAACGCTTCGGCGGCGTCAATGCGGTCGCCGGTGATCAACAATCGCCGGGCTTCGTCCACGCCGACCAATCGAGGCAACCGTTGAGTTCCGCCCCAGCCGGTGATGATGCCTCGCCGAGCGCCGGGATGTTGAAAACTGGATCGCGGCGTCGCGTATCGCAGATCGCAACTCATCGCAATATCCAACCCTCCGCCCAGGCAATACCCGTCAATTGCCGCAATCGTCACCGGAGCGGCGTTACCCAAATCCATCAGCAATTGTTGCCCGCGCCGCGAAAAGTCGTAAGCCGTCGTCGGATCGAGCGCGGCGACTTCGTTCAAATCCGCGCCTGCCGAAAACACTCCGCCTGCGCCGGTGACGATCAACGCACACAGGGTTTCTCGCTGTTCCAATTCGGCAACGAGCGTTGCCAGTTCGGCCATCATTGCCGAAGTCAGACAATTCAATTGTGCGGGACGATTGAGCGTGAGAATGGCTATTTTCTCACGCTCTTCGAGCAGGATTGGGCGAGCAGTGTCAGTCACGCGGCGTCACGTTTTCGCGGATGTATTTGATGATGTCTTCGGTCGAAGCGCCCGGCAAAAAGATTTCGCTGACGCCCGCGGCTTTGAGCCTGGGGATGTCGTCTTCAGGGATGATGCCTCCACCAAACAGCAGCACATCGTCCATGCCTTTTTCCTTCATCAGCTCCAGCACGCGCGGGAAGATGGTCATGTGCGCGCCGGACAAAATCGAAAGCCCGACGATGTTGACGTCTTCCTGCAAGGCGGCATTGACGATTTGTTCCGGCGTTTGGCGCAAGCCGGTATAAATGACTTCCATTCCGGCGTCGCGCAAAGCGCGGGCGATGACTTTGACTCCGCGGTCGTGACCATCCAGACCGGGTTTGGCTAACAGAACTCGGATGTTTGTTTCTGGCATAAGCTTGTTCGATGACAGGTAAAGTTGCGCACACGTATTTGCGGCGGCGGCAGATTGTAACAACACGGCTTCGCTCTCGTAAATCTCGATCTGGGCGGTGAAGACAAAGCATGACTTCATCAATGGCTTTTTTTGCTTGCGACGATGTTTGGCTGAAGGATATAGTCACGCGCGGCTCCAGGGTGCCGGTATTTCTTTTCGTTCAACCAGTCATCCCATTTCAAAGATTCAGATCAGAATTCTCAGGAGTTTGAAGATGCGCGCAAGTTTCAATCTCGGTAAAAGCAGTTCGGTTTTCCCCGTAGCCTTTGTGGTTCTCGCCGTCATCATCGCTTCAGGTTTGTTTTTCAGGATTCCCACGTCCGCCAAAGTTTCAGCCACACCGAATGTCGCTGTTGTCAGCGTCAATGCCGCGAGTTTTGCTTCCATGCTTTCGCCAGGAGCGATTGCCGCCGCGTTTGGCAACAATCTGGCGACGCGAACCGAATCGGCGCAATTTGTGCCCTTGCCGACTTCACTGGCCGGGACGACAGTCCGAGTCATTGACAGCCAGGGTGTCGAATATGCTGCGTCGCTGTTTTTTGTTTCCGCGGGCCAGGTCAATTATCTGATCCCGGATCAAGCGGCTTTGGGAACAGCGCAGATCATAATCACTTCGGGGAATGGAGAAATTTCGCGCGGCACAGTGCAACTGGTTAATTCTGCTCCGGCGATTTTTACGACTTCTTACACCGGACGCGGAGCGCCGGTTGCGCTGACGACTTACGACGGAGTGTTGTATGACAGCGTGGTCAACGCGGATGGTTCTGCCAAAGCCGTCAGCGCGGGCAGTTCGTGGCGACCAAATTACCTGTTGCTGTTTGGAACCGGATTTCGCAGCGTGAACGGTTTGCGAGTTCGCATCGGCGGCAGAGAAATCGTTCCGATGTATGCCGGCGCGCAGGGATTCTTTTCCGGTCTGGATCAGATCAATGTCATGTTGCCCACCGACATGGTGGGCGGAATCGCCGATATCACGTTGCTGGCCGAAGGCCGCGCCAGCAACACAGTTCAACTGAAACTCGCTGGCGAAGCAGCCGCGCCTGCGCAAAATTCGCTGACCATTGCCGACGTGCAACAGATCATTTCTCAAGCCGTTGGTCGCGCCCAGCAAATCGGATTGCCGGTGACGGTTGCCGTCGTGGATAAAGAAGGAACTGTGCTCGGCGTGTTCAAAATGAACGGTGCGCGCAACGACATCAAAATCGGCTCCACCAATCTGCAAACCGGCGCGCCGGGCAAACCTGCCGACCAGGACGGGCTGAACGAAATCACCATTCCGCTGAGAAATCCGGACGGAACGTTTGTCGCTCCGCCCGGCCCGTTGCGCGATGGAGCGGCGTTGGCGGCGATTTCCAAAGCAGGCACAACGGCGTTTTTCAGCACACAGGGCAACGCTTTCACCACGCGGACAGCCAGTTTCATCGTGCAGGAACACTTTCCTCCACTGGTCAGAAACACTCCGGGTGGGCCGTTGTTCGGCGTGCAATTTTCCCAACTTCCCTGTTCGGATGTGAAAATGCCAAATCTGCCGTTGGGCTTGTCAGGCGATCCGGGCAGCGCGCCGATTTATAAAAACGGCGTGGCGGCGGGCGGCGTTGGCATCGAAGGCGATGGATTGTATTCCGTTGATCTGGACGCTTCGGATCAGGATCAATCGCCGGAAGAAATCATCGCCGTTGCGGCGACCCTGGGTTTCGAAGCCCCAGCGGCGATACGCGGCGATCAGATTCTGGTGGATGGAAACCGGCTGCCTTATGTCAACGCGCCGCAAACCGGCGGAACCGCTCCGGCCTTTGGCAGTTTGCCGGGAACAGTGCTGGCGGCGTTTCCGATTCGCGCCGCAGCGGCTTCGATGTTCACGCCGCTGACGCTGGGCGGAATTGCGGGCAGAGTGGACGCGCGCTATTTTCCGTTCCAGAACGGCGCGTCGAATGGCGGACAGCAACTGACCATTGCCGACGTGACACGCATCATCACCCAGGCCGCGCAGCAGGCCAATCGCACGCGAGCCGCGATTAGAGTTCCCGCTGGTTCGCCCGCCGAAGTGAATATCGCCGTCACCGATCTGACTGGAGCAGTGTTGGGATTGTTCAGCACGCAGGACGCGCCGATTTTCGGGTTCGATGTCAGCGCGCAAAAAGCACGCAGCGCCGCGTTTTTCAGCAAAGCGACCGCCGGAGCCGAACTGCGCGCCGCTGAAGCGGGCAAATTCGCCAAGTTTGCGGATGCTGCCGCTGTTGATGGATTGCGGCTGGATGGCACGATTGCTTTCAGCGATCGTGCGCTGGGATTTTTGAGCCGCCCGTTTTTGCCCGACGGCATTGACGGCACGCCAAACGGTCCGTTCTCGAAACCGATCAATCTGTGGTCGCCATTCAACACCGGCTTGCAGCTTTCGCTGATTAGAACGTCGTTGGTTCGCATTCTGAGCGGATTGCCGGTGACTGGTTGCTCGGCGATTCCCAGTTTGCCTAACGGCACTCAAATTTTTGCGGGCAGCGTGCCGCTGTATAAAAACGGGGTTTTGGTCGGCGCCATAGGAATCAGTGGTGACGGCATAGATCAGGATGACCTGATTGCCGCCGCAGGCAGCGTAGGCTTTGAAGCTCCCGACCAGGTTCGCGCCGATCAGTTTTTTGTGCGCGGCGCTCGGTTACCGTGGGTGAAATTCCCGCGACATCCCAATCTATAGCTATGAAACGATTCGTCGCCATTCTTTTCTTTGTTCTGTGCGTCTTGCTTTGGGGGCGCGTTTTAGAGCTTTCGCCGAGCGTGGAGGCACAGCGAAAGCGCGCTGCGTCCGGCCCGAACTATTCCAAATTCCAGCACAAAACTCATAAAGGAAAAGTCAAAAGCCTGGTCAGCAAAACGCTGACCGCCGACTTGGATTGCGCCTACTGTCACGGTTCGGCGGCCAAAGACAAACTCGGCAAAGACCAGCACGACATCGAAGTCATAGGCTATCCCAGCCACAAAAATGGATTGACTGACGCCAAAACCCATTCGGCCTGCATTGATTGTCATGCCTTTACTGGCGCGGGGACGAAACTGGAAATGTGTTCGATCTGTCACACCGGCACTTCGTTCGATCAAAAGGTGATGGCGACGAACATTCGCCGTTTGCCGAATCCTGATGGCGGCGGCGTTTCGCAGTTTTACGACGGCTTTTCTCACGGCAGCCACGTGGATTATTACGAATCGTATGCGACGCAAACGCCGCTGAAAGAACGCATCAAATTCTATGACGCCAAAGCCGATGCCAAAGCCAACAAAGGGTTGGACAAAAACCGTTTTGAATGCGCGGCCTGTCACACGATGAACACGGCTCCGGCGACAGTGGCCAAAATCAACTTTGCCGCAGGCGTGAAAATGAGCGCGCCTTCGCATCCCGAATGTTTCGTTTGTCACCTTGATCCGAAAATCGTTTCGCCGCCGAAGCCGAACAAGCCTGATCCTAAAAATACCTTTGCGACGAACTGCGTCGGCTGTCACGCCGAAACGGCCAAACCGCCAAAAGACAATCGCCCGGTGGCCGGTTCGGAACTGGCGGTGCATTGGTTCGCTCGGCAAATCGTCAACACCGAATTGAATCCGCCGAAAGCAGGCGCGAAATCGCCCTTGCCGTTCAGCCACAAAACGCACGACGACGCGATTGGCTCATCCGTTGTGGATTGTTTGTCGTGTCATGCCACGGGCAAAACAGCCAACACGCTGAAAGATTTTTATCTGGAAGACCGCAAGACCAAAGAAAAACAGCCGCTGGCGTTGGGTTGCGTGGATTGCCACAAAAAAGACGGAATGCAGATGAAGATCGAAGGCGCAGTGACTTTGGAAACGGCGAAGTGCAATTACTGCCATTCGTTGGTGACGATCAAACAGTTCGCAGCCAAAGGCGCGGCCTTGCCGCCGCCCAGCCATTTCGGCAAAAAAGCGATTCAACCCGTCACGCAAACAACGACGACTCCGACAACGACAGCGCCGACAACTCCGACTGCTGAACCTCCAAAACCGACTCCGGCTCCAACACCGGCTCCGGTTGCGCCGAAACCGACTCCGGTTGCGCCGAAACCAACACCAACGCCGACCCCGGCTCCGGTTGCGCCGAAACCGACGCCGACACAAACGCCGCAACAAATTCCACCGCAAACACCGGCTCCGACTGGCAACCCGGCGATCAGTCCGGCTCCGACGACAACGCCTACGCCGCCGAAACCGACGCCCGCGCCTGCGCCTGTTCAACAAGCGGCTTCAACGCCCGCGCCATCTGGAAATGTGAAACCTGCGCCGACGGGTATCATCCGGCTTGGCGACCCGAAAGAGAGTCCGCACTGGGGGCAACATAACAAATGGGGCGTGGTTGAAAATTTCGATCACGGGACTCACATCAAACCGACGTATTCGGAAAGCTGTCAGGATTGTCATCACACGAACAAGGATTCGCGTGTGGAAGTCGTGTTGAAATGCGTGACCTGCCATAAGGAAATCGGACACCCCGACACCGACAGCAAAGGCGGCGGCGTCAATGTCGAAGAGGCTTATCACGGCATTTCCGGCAGCACGAACACCAAGATCAAAGCCGGTTGCATCGAATGCCACAAAACTTATCGCGACGAGAAAAACGCCGACACCAAGGCTCCGATCAGTCCGTGTTCGGCTTGCCACACGGAAAAACAGGCAGGCATTGATTGGCGACGATTGAACAGGTTTGCTAACCGGGACGATCTTGCGCTGCGGCGATGGGTTTCCGATTTTCGTTCCGGCGCGAATCAATCAAACAGGCGATAACGTGAATTACGATGAGGATGGAAAAAATAAAACTGGTGTTTGCTCTCTGCGGTTTGTCGGCGTGTCTGGCGTTTTTCGATCCGTTTGCGGCACGCGGACAGCAATCGAAACCTACGCCTTCGCCCACGGCGATTCCGGCGCAAACCGCTCCGATCAACTACGAGAAATTCACGCATCAATCGCATCTGGGCGTGGTCAAAGTGCCGCCGGGCACTTCGCAGGCGCACGAATTGAAATGCGATTCCTGCCATGACCAGCGCGATTTGATGAAAGACCTGGTTCCGACCACTGACCGCAACAAGCAGGAGCAATTGAAATTTCCGGGTCACAAAGCCTGCGTCGAATGCCACATCCAGCAATTCGTCGCCAAACCGCAACAGACCTGCACGATTTGCCACGACACCGGACAAGGGTTGACGGCGCGCCCGCCGCAACGCGATTTTCCGCGCCGATATGATTTCAACGCCTTCTTCGACGCCAAACAGCACGAAACGCACGCGGCGTACAAATTGCCGAACGGGCAAAACACGGATTGCAATTTCTGTCACCAGCAATCGCCGAAACCGGCCCTGCTCGGCATTGCCGCGCACAACGAATGTTACGTCTGCCATTCGCCGACGAGCAGCGATCAAAAGGCCGCGCAAAAATCCGGCTGCGTTGTTTGCCATACGCAACAGACAACGAACGATCCGCCAGTGTTTTTCAGGGCGAGCAAAGCGTTTGCCGCGCAGTTCACACACAAAACGCACGTCGGTTACGCCAACGGCGATTGTATGGCCTGCCACACGATCAGCGGCAGCTACAAACAGAATTCGCCCGCGACATTGAAAATCACCGCGCATGCTTCGCCCGATCAACGCAGCGGCAAAGGCTGTTTCAGTTGTCACGACGGCGGACGGCATTACGGACGCACGGTGTTCAGCGGCGAACCTGATAATGCAGGCGGCAGCGCCTGCGCCAAATGCCACACGCGCGACGATTACAAAGTCATTCCCAAATCAGGTTTGTAGGCAGGTTGAATCCGTGACGTTGAATTGAAATCTGCCACAAGCCAGGCCCGCCGCCTGAAGATACAAGGCGGAACTACGAATCACAGAATCGGAGAAAATCTGTCATGAAAATTGCCGCCCTGCTTTTCATCGCCGCAGTGTTGGCGTTGTCTGCCTTCGTTCCGTCGTTGACACCAACCGGCGCTCAAGTCGAACCTGCCGACATAGTCTTCAAAAACGGCAACATCTACACAGTCAACGACGCGCAGCCCAAAGCCGAAGCCATCGCCATCAAATATGGCCGCATAGCCTTTGTCGGCTCGAACGTGGATGTCAAAAAGTACGAAGGCAAGAAAGTCACGAAGATCATTGATCTGAAAGGCGCGACCGTCGTTCCGGGGCTGGCCGACGCGCATTACCATTTTGCCGGTGTGGGATTCCGCGAAATGAATCTGAACCTGGAAGGCACGACCAGCCTGGAAGATTTTCTGGCCAAAGTGAAAGTTCGCGTGGACAAAGCCAAACCCGGCGATTGGGTGACCGGGCGCGGATGGATCGAAACTTTCTGGAAACCGCAGGCATTTCCTACGCGCTGGGATTTGGACAAGATTGCGCCGAACAATCCGGTTTATCTGACGCGCGCCGATGGTCACGGAGCCGTCGCCAACAGCGCGGCGTTGAAAATCGCCGGCATTGACAAAAACACCGAAAGCCCATTCGGCGGCGAAATCATGATGGACAAACAGCGCGGTGAACCGAACGGTATGTTGCTGGATCGCGCGCAAGGATTGGTCGGTCGCCACATCCCTGCTTCGACCAAAGCCGATCTGGAGCAGGCGTTGTTGCTGGCAGACAAACGCAGCATTTCGCTCGGCTGGACTCAGGTGCAGGACGCAGGAGTCGGCTGGGATCAAATCGAATTGGTCAAAAAACTGTACGGCGAACAGAAACTGAAGATTCGTTTGTATGAAGCCATTCGCGGCCCCGGCGCTGACGCTCAGCGATTGTTGCGCGAAGGTCAGCAGGTCGGATTGTACGACGGCAAACTGACCATCCGCACGATCAAAGTCAGCATTGATGGCGCGCTCGGTTCCAAAGGCGCTGCACTGCTGGAAAATTACGCCGACCACGACACCAATGGCTTTCTGACGTTCAAACCCGAACAGGTCTTGCCGATGCTGGCCGAAGCGTTGAAGAAAACCATTCAAGTCGAAGTTCACGCCATCGGCGACCGCGCCAACCGGACGATTCTGGATTGGTTTGAAACGGCCTACAACGAAGTGCCTATGATTCAACGCCAGGATCGAAATCCTCCGCGCTGGCGCATCGAACACGCTCAGATTTTGAATCCTGCGGACATTCCGCGTTTTGCCAAATTGGGCGTGATTGCTTCCATGCAACCTTCACATGCGATTGGCGATTTGCACTTTGCGACCAGCCGAATTGGCTTGAAGCGGCTGGAAGGCGCTTATGCCTGGCAAACGCTGATTAAATCCGGCGTTGTCATTGCCGGAGGTTCGGACGCTCCGGTCGAACGCGGCGAACCGATGATCGAGTTTTATGCTGCAGTCGCTCGCAAGGACCAGAAAGGCTTCACCGGCGAAGGCTGGCACCCGGAAGAAAAAGTCACGCGCGAACAGGCGTTGAAGATGTTTACGATCTGGGCGGCTTACGCGGCGTTTGAAGAAAAGAAACGCGGTTCGATTGAACCGGACAAGTGGGCTGATCTGACGATCCTATCGGCGGACATCATGCAAATTCCCGAAGCCGACATTCTGAAAACCAAATGCCTGATGACGGTCATCGGCGGCGAAATCGTGTTTGATGCCACGAGTAGCCCAAGTAAGAAGTGACATTACTTCGCCACTTCGGCGAGTTTGAACGCATCGAAAAGAACTCTGCCGGTCAGCAAACAAGGCGGATCGGGGCAAGGTTGGCGTTGGAATCGAATGGTCACTGCATCGGTTTTGGCGGCAGTCGTGAATTTGAGCGACTCTTCTTTCCATTCGGTGGTTTTGTTCGGCAGCGGAGCGTTGGCTGCGCGCAACCGTCCGGCGTCGGCGGCGTCAATGGCTTCCAGCGTCAGCATGCTCCATCCGTTCAACTCTTCCGTTTTGACGGCGTAACTGAGTTCATACTTCGTCGAAGGTTTGACGGCGATGGTTTGCGCAAAAAAGGTTTGTGGAATGTTTTCCCGAACCTCGAACCCGATGCGCAAAGACTGGGTTCCTTCCTGCGGCGCTTTGCGATCCAGCGACACTTTGACACCGCCTATCGGCCCGATTCGCCACGTCAGAAACGGCATCTTCGAATCAATCACCAGCGGTTTTTCAAACCCGCCGTTGGCCAGCAACGATCCGGCGTCCGGCATAGGACGATCAGGCATCTGCACGGAGTTCCAGACTTCGTAAGCCGCTGCCATCTGTCCGGCGTAATACAACGCCAAAGACACTTGTTGAGCTTCGGCGGCGGAATGATCGGATGTTTCGCGCCAGATGTTCATGGCGTCGTTGAACCGATTGCGTCCCACCAGCAGGGCGATCATTTGAGACCGCGCTTCGCCGCTCAGCGCCAATGCCGAAGCAATCGCTCGCCCGTCGCCGTTGAACGAATCCCAGGCGTAATCGAAAACCAGCGGCAAGGCCGATTGTCGTCCGGCAAGCGCCTGTCGAAAGTGAGCGAACGCCGCGTCTCGTTCGCCTTTGCGCAACAGATGATTGCCCAACGCCCAACGCGGTTCGAAATGGCTGGGCGCAAGCTTGACCGAATTTTCCAGCGCCTGCCGGGCTTCGTCCTGAATGCCTGCGCGATCCAATCCCCGCCCCAACACCAACCAGGTTCGATAATCTTCCGGGTTCATCTTCACCGTCTGGCGCAATTCTTCCAGCGCCGTCGCCAAAAACTGCTCATTTTGCTCTTCGGTAGCAACGGACAGATACACGCCGCCGCGTCCCAGATGACTCAGCGGGTCGCTGTCAGCCAGGCCGACAGCCAAATCCGCCCACTTCAATTTATTTTCAGGCGGAAGGTCGGGTCTTCGCTCAACGGCTCTCATGACCGCATCGCCAATGGCCGAACGGACGACCAGAAAAGACAACACGCCAAAAGCGGCCAGCGCCAGAAGCAGCAAAAACAGTCTCAGAATGATGGGTCGAACAGATATTGTGGCCATATCGCGGGTGAGACTACTGAATCGTTCGGCGGCTGGCAAGCCATCGCCAGACTCTGAAACTCAACATATTCTTGAAGTTAATGAGATTGACAGTGTCGAAGAGCATCGGCGATACTTTGTTTCCCCGTTCGGGAAAATCATCGCTAAGCAATTGAAATCAAGGTTTCCGTTAAAATCGGCTCGGCTTTTAGTTTTCGGCAGATGGAATTCTTAACTCGTTTTTGTCGTGCGGAAATCCAAATCCCCTACTAAAACGTCGCATGGATTTTTGACGATTGGTTTGACCCAGTCTTTCCGGGCTGCTGGCTTGTTGGCTGGAAAACATCAGGGAAAAGTTATGTTGCGGAGAATGTTCCAATCATTCTTGTTTGCCGTGGTTGCGTATCTGACCGTTTCGAGTATGGCGTTGGCCCAAAATCCACAGCCCGCTGTACAACCGCTCTCCCCTCAATCGGCCAAACCCCAGGTGTTGCCGAATGCAATTCCGACCGGCAATCCGGGAGAACAGATTTATCGCATCGGTCCTGGCGACGTGTTGGATGTGCGCGTTTTCAATCGCCCGGAATTGAGCGGCGAACGCCGTGTGACCGAAGCCGGACGCATACGATTGCCATTCATCGAAGACATTCAGGTTGCCTGTCTGACCGAAGCTGAAATTTCTCAGCAGATTGCCGACAAATACAAAAAATTCCTGCGCGATCCGCAAGTGGACGTCTTTGTGAAAGATTACAAGGGAGTGCCGGTGGCGGTCATCGGCGCCGTCAATCAACCCGCGCGGTTTCAACTGCAACGCCGGGTTCGTTTGCTCGAATTGCTGTCTTACGCCGGAGGGCCAAGCAATCGCGCCGGAACGTTCATTCACATCATTCACAGCAACGATTACGATTTTTGCCAGAACAATCCGGGTCTTGTTCCGATTTCAGCGGAGGGAAAACCGGCATCTGAAGCGGACGATCCTGACGGCGGAAAAATTTCGATTTTGACGGCTTTGTCTTCGGTCAATTTACGAGACCTGCTCGGTGGAAAGCTGGACGCGAATTTGTACATCCAGCCCGGCGACATTGTCAGCGTTCCCGAAGCCGATCAGATTTATGTCACTGGCGCGGTCAACCGTCCCGGAGCCTACGCGCTGACAACCAAGATTACGCTGACCCAGGCCATAGGCCTTGCGGGTGGCATCAACATGGAAGGCGCTCAAGGGCGCGTGCGATTGGTTCGACAGGAGCCGGATTCGGATAAGCGATCAGAAGTCGTCTACAACCTTAAAGACATCAACAAACGCAAAATTGAAGACGTCGTCTTGATGCCGAACGATATTATCGAAGTTCCCAATTCGACGATTCGAGCTGCTTCTCGCAACATGCTGGGAGTCAGCATCAGCATGCTGAGCGCCTTGCCGTATTTCATCATTCGATAGAATTGTCCGGGCCTGAGCGCCCGCATTGTTTTTTCAGATTATGCAGGAAGAGAACAAGAATAAACTGATTACCGCTGAAGAAGCAGCCGCTTTGATGGATTTGCGGCGCGATTACGCTTACGGGCGAGGCGTGACGGTTGAAACCGAAGAAACTCACCTGCGAGATTACTGGCGCATCATCCGTCGCCGGTTGTGGATTCCCATCGGCGTCGTCATCGTCATGGTGACGCTGGCCACCATTTACAATCTTCGTTTGCCTGATGTGTACGAAGGCGTCACACAGATTGTGCTGGAACGCGAAGACCGTGTCGTCAATGTAAAGGATTTGCAGATCAACATGGCTGGCGGCGACGACACTCAATACATGAATACTCAGTTGAAGATCATGCAAAGCCCGCGCGTTGCATATCTCGTCGCCAAGGCTCTGGACCTGGACAACAACCCGGACTTTATCCCCGGATTTCGTCCTGCCGGGCAGAACTCCCAGTCGCAGCTTCTGGATGTGACTCACGGTGAAAGCGATGAGCAGGCTGACATGCAAAGACTGGAAACTCAGATTGATGTGTTGTTGGGCAATGTGGAATTAAAACCTGAACGCGAAACCCGGCTCGTCAACATTCATTATCGCCACACCAACAAAGACCTGGCTCGTAAAATTGCCGACACCTGGGCGGAAGCCTGCATTCAGAACAATTACGAAACCAAAGAGAAATCGAACAAACAAGCGGGCGAGTTTCTGGGCAGGAGCATCGCAGAATACAAACTGAGACTGAAAGAATCCGAAGAAAAATTGCTGAATTATCGCCGCGCCAACCAGATTCTGGATTTCGGCGAAAAAGAAAACACGGTTTCCGAACGGTTGGTGGCTCTCAACCAATTGTTGTTGCAAGCCGAAACCGACCGCAAAAACGCTCAACTTGCGTTTGAAATGAGCCGCAGCATTGCGGATGTCACGACCTTGCCGGAAATCCAGCGCGATCCGATCATTCAGGAACTCAACAAAAAGATCACCGAATTGCGCCAACAACGCGAACAATTGCTGGTTGAATTCACGCCCGAATGGCCCGATGTGAAAAAAGTCGAACAGCAACTTGCCCGGCTCGAAGGAGAACTTCGCGCTTCGCACCAGCGCATTCTGACCACCGCCGAAAACCAATACCGCAGCGCTTTACAAAAAGAAGACTCATTGCGGAAAGCATTCGCCCAGCAACGCGCGGAAACATTGCAACAAAACGAAGGCGCGATCACGGCCAAGATGTATCAACAGGAAATTGATACCAATCGGCGAATGCTGGACAACCTGTTGGAAAGCCAGCAAGGCGTCGAAATTTCAGCCACCGGTCTGCTCAAACCCAGCGTTCGTATCACCAAAGCTGCGTCCATGCCGCGCGCTCCGGTTGGACCGAAACGCGGCCAGAACATTCTTCTGGTGGCGTTGCTGGCGCTGATTGGCGGAATCGGTCTGGTGCTCTTTCTCGATTACATCAACAACAAGATCGAATCGGTTGAGGATATTGATCGTTATCTCAGATTGCCTGCGCTTGGAGTCATTCCGATTTTACAAGGCAACGGCAAGGCCCGCAGGTTGCTCGCAGGCAAGGGCAATAAAGAACTTGCTCCGGCTGGCGCAGGAAATTCCCAGGTCATACTGACGCAGGTCGAAACCAATTCGTCAATTGCCGAAAGCTATCGCCAGCTTCGCACGGCGCTGTTGCTGTCGTCAGCGGGGCACGCTCCGCGAACCTTGCTGATTACCAGCAGCCAACCCGCCGAAGGAAAAACGACGACCAGCGTCAACACGGCAATTTCATTGGCGCAAACCGGAGCTTCGGTGTTGATTATTGACGCCGATCTGCGCCGCCCGCGAGTGCATAGAATTTTTGGCCTCAAAAACAATGCCGGGTTGAGCAATTATCTTGCTGGCGATGGGGAACTGGCTTCGCTGATTCAGATCGCCATGCCCAATCTGTACGTTTTGCCGGTAGGTCCTTTGCCACCCAACCCTGCGGAATTGCTCGGTTCGCCCAAGATGAAGACCGTGATTGAAACCTTGTCGTCGAATTTCGATTACGTGGTCATTGATTCGCCGCCGGTTTCTTCCTTTGCCGACAGCCTGATTCTCTCTTCACTGGTTGAAGGAGTGATTATTGTCGTGAAAGGCGGCGTGACTCCGCGGGAAATGGCACAACGCACCAAGGCGCATTTGCAATCGGTCGGCGCAAAAATTCTGGGCATCGTCATCAATCAAGTGAAGTTGCAACCGCACGATTATTATTACTACTCGACTTATTACAGCCGGTATTATTACGGCAATGGAACCGGTGACAACGGCAACAACGGAAACAACCTGGACAGCGAAAACACAAGATCGGTTGCGTAACGTCACGGGCGGAGAAACCGACTCTCTGGGCGAAATCCCCATTCAGGCAGACCACGAACTTCATTCCTCTCGTGTTTCAATGAAAATCCAACGCTGCCTCGTCACGAGGTTTCCTTTGATGGTTCAGGGAGTCGTTTGCATTTCGGCAAATGGCTTTTGTTTATGAAAAGCTCTGGTTTGTCATGAAACCTTCGTTTGCAATCAAGATAGAAAACCTTTCCAAATCATACACACTTGGGACAAACGCCGCGTTGGGGCAAACGTTGCGTGATGTCGTGACAGACTTTTTTCGGGGTGAAAATGGTTTCTTCAAAACCAGACAACGCAATGGCAAATCGTTGGAAACGTTTTGGGCAATCAGGAATCTGAGTTTGGAAATCAAGCCCGGAGAAGTGGTCGGTGTCGTGGGAAGAAACGGCGCGGGCAAAAGCACGCTGCTGAAAATTCTCTCGCGCATTACCGAACCCACCACAGGCACGGTCAAAATTCGCGGGCGAGTAGGAAGCTTGCTGGAAGTCGGCACGGGCTTTCATCCTGAATTAAGCGGGCGCGACAACATTTATCTGAATGGTTCGATTCTGGGAATGGCGCGCCGCGAAATTGATCGGAAGTTCGATGAAATCGTCAGCTTCGCCGAAATTGATAAGTTCATTGACACGCCAGTCAAACGATACAGCAGCGGCATGTACGTTCGACTGGCCTTTGCCGTCGCGGCGCATCTGGAACCTGAAATTCTGCTGATTGACGAAGTGCTTTCGGTTGGCGACGCAGCATTTCAGAAAAAGTGCCTCGGTAAAATCAGCGAGGTTTCACAAGGAGGCCGGACGGTTTTGTTCGTCAGCCACAATACGTCAGCGTTACTCAGTTTGTGCAAACGCGGTGTGCTGTTGGAGCAAGGAACCTTGACTTCGGACGGCGCAATCGAATCCGTTGTGCGTGATTACATGAAACATTCGCTCGTCAACGAATCCGGCGATTTGTCTTCGTATTCGGATCGGCAAGGCGCGGGAAGAGTTCGCTTCTCTCGCGTGGTGTTTGAAGACCTTGCCGGCAATGTGGTTCAGCACGGAGTGTCGGGCCAACCGTTGGTCATCAAGCTGATGTACAAATCCGCGGAGCAAAAACCATTATCTCGTTGTCGGCTGTCGGTCACGTTTTATGACAATCTGGGGCAACCGTTGTTCAACTGTTCCAGCGATTCTGTGATTGCCGCGCCTGTGAATCTGGATTCTCAGGGATCGGTTCAGTGCGTGATTCCCAGATTGCCGCTCAGCCAGAATCACTACCTCTTGACGTTGTTTTTCGAGGTGAACAACGAAATCGAAGACTGGCTTCATCAAGTGATCGAACTGGAAGTCATTGATGGAGATTATTACGGAACCGGGCGGTTGTATCCGAAAGGATGGCAGGGCAAAGGCGTGCTTGTGCCATTTACCTGGACGATGAACGACAACAAGTCCCGAAATTGATGTTTCATTCTGAATTCCAACAGATAGTTTTATGAACGCAGCGCCCGTCCTGATTTTTATACTGGGTTGTTTCGCCTGGGTATTGCATACCCGTTTGAAGAATTCCTTTTTACGCATCTACAGCATCTTTTTCCTCATTCTTGTCGTGTATGCAGCGAATAAAGCCTATTACGGGATTTCTGCGGAAATGTCCGAAGGGACGTTCAGCCCGCTGAGCCTGGCACGCTGGGGAGCGCTGATTTTGTTTGCGGTTTTTGCCTGGCGGCTGAAAGCTCCTGAAAAGTTTCAGACCGATGTAATGCTGGGTCTGCTTGTCATGCTGTTGTTGTCGGACATGTTCTTGTCGGCCTTTTATGCCGACAGTTTCAGCTATTCATTTCTGCGAACTCTCAGTTTCATTTTGCTGGCGTTTGCCGTGATGAAAGGCATGACGATTTACTTTTACAACAGCGTCAATTGCCTGCACTTCTTTCAACTCAAGTATTACGCTGCCTGGATCATGCTGGCGCCGGCTTTGTTGATGCTGATTTCAGGGCTTGGGTATGGAATCACGATCATCATGAACCAGTATGCTGGTTTTTTCGGCAATCAAAATATGTTCGGCACGTTTTCCGCGCTGATTACGCCTTACGTCTTGTTCCATTGGCAGGTTGTGGCGCAAAAGCGATGGGAAAAATGGCTGGACGGAGCCTTGCTGGCAATTATTCTGGCCGGCTTGTGGTTTTCGAATTCCCGCAACGGCGCCAGTTCCTGGGTGATTGCCGTTTCGGTCTATTTCTTTGTCGTGAACCTGAAATATCGGATCAAAATCGTTGCTGCCGCAATCTGTCTGGTGATTGTGCTGGCCGTGTCTCCGGCGTTGAAAAGCGATTTGATCAGCTTTGTTCGCAAAGGAACCGACAAATCGCTTCAAGTGACGGATTTTGCTTCCCAGCTCAACGAAGAACAGCGATTCAAAATGTGGAAAGGTGTCTGGCCGCTGTTTTGGAAACAGAAATTGACCGGGTACGGTTTTGCTTCTTCGCATTTGCTGGTGTTTCCGTTTACCAAAGACGAAGAAGCCGGCCGCGCATTGCACAACAGTTACCTGGAAATTTTTGGCGACCTGGGATTGCCGGGACTGATTCTGCTGTTGTTGTTGATTTACCGCGTTGGCAGCAGAGCCGTCTCGTTGACTCAGCGCAAAGGCGAATACCTGGAGCGAAATATCAATGCCGTGTTTATTTCGGTTTTTGTCGCCGGATTGGCCAATGCGTTTTTTGAAAGTTGGATGTTTTCGGTCGGCAATCTGACTTCGTTGATGTTCTGGGTTCCGGTGGCCGGAGTCGCCGCCAGATGGTCGTGGCGCGCGGAAGTTTCCACCGCGCAGGTTCCGAAATTTGCGGAAGAGATAAAACAGAAATGGCAAATCCAACAAGGTACGACGGCCTGACGATTTCCGATCAACAAAAAATCTGGTTGCTGGCGCTGGCCATTGTAGTGATCGTTGGTTACCACGCTTTTGCCGTAGCTCGGATTCCGGCTTTCCCGACCGATGACGATGGCGCGTATGCCGCCGCCGGACATCAAATCTGGCAATCCGGCAAGCCCGGAGTTCCGGGTTACAAAACGGTGGCCGGGATGGGCGAGGACATTGTCGTACTTGGCCATCTGGGCGCATTGGTTCAAGGCGCATTCACCCATTTCTTTGGCGTCAATGTCAGAAACGCTCTCTGGCCTTCTTTTTTGGTCGGCATAGCCTTGCTGGTTGCGACCTTTCTTCTTGGCCGAACATTGTGGGACACAAAAACAGGGTTGTTGTCGGCGCTGTTATTGTCGCTCTCAGGAATCTTCTTCAACGCATCGCATTCGGCGCGCCCGGATTTGCTGGTGACGCTGTTTTTGCTGGTGGCGTTTTGGTTGGTGGCGTCTTCTTCCGTTGAATCGCCGTTTGGCAGATTGTTCCTGGCAGGATTGACGATGGGCGTCAGCGGAGATGTTCATCCCAACGGATTTCTGCTGGCTCCGTTGCCAATTTTGTTTTGGCTGTTGGCGAAACGACCTGCCTGGAACCAGCTTTGGCGCGGAGTGCTGGTGTATGGCGGCGGCGGCGTGATTGGCATTGTGTACTGGCTGGCAAGACATTACTGGCCAAACGTCGCAGCCTTTCATCGGCAAAGTTCCGTACATGGGTTGGCGACGCACGGCGTCAAAATTCTGGATCGCGGATTGATTGGAGCGCTTGGCGCAGAATTGCAACGGTACTTGAACTGGTTTTGGAATGCGCGCGGCCATCGCCATCTGCTGGAAGGAATCTGTGTGCTGGCCAGCGGAGCGTATTTACTTTGGCGAGGCGGGCGAACTGAAAAAGCCGTCGTTTTGACTTGGGGAGCCTTTTTCCTGATCGCGGCTGCGTTGATGAGCAATTCATTCGGCTGGTATCTGATTTTTGCCTGGCCGCTGTTTGCGCTGTGGATGGCCAGAGCGTTTGAGATGGTTTCGTGGCCATGGATCAGGCGCGGCGTTTTGGCATCGGTGATTGCGGCGTATGTTTTCAATTTGGGCGTCTGGCATTGGAAAGCGCGACAGGATACGCCGCTTCAGGCGCAGTTGAGTGAATTGCGGTCTGCGGTTCCCGCGTCTGAGCCGGTCTTTGCCAGCGCCGGGTTGTGGTTTGCGTTTTGGGACAGAGACTTCACTCATGAGCCATACCTGCCGTTTCGCGAAATCGAAGCGAAGCTGTACCCGGAAACTGGACCAACCGGATGGGAAGCCGAACAGCGGAAATTGGGTTGGCGGTACATTGCCGCTTACGGAAATTTGCGGCGCATGCTGGACCCGGAATTTCCCATCGAGCAGATGTTGGCGGTCGAACCGTGGCGCAATCGCGTAGATGAAGTCATGGCTGCGCGGAATTTTTCGTTACAACATTGTTCCGTCGTCACGCGATTTCGTTCGCAGGATGAAATCATCACTGTGCTTCGGATCAAGGATTCCGATTCAACCTCAGCAACCAACCTTCCCTGATTTTGCCCAAAGTGATTCACGTTCTTTTCAACGCGCTGGCTTCGACTGCCGGAGGCGGCGTGACCTATTTGCGGAACGTTTTGCCGCTGTTGAATGGCAGCGACGAGCAGCAGCGGTATCTGGCGCTGCTGCCGCAATCACACATGGAAAACCGTTTTCATCTGGCTTCGGGAAAAGTGACCACCGAGGTTGTCCAAACAGAAGGCCTGTTCCAGCGGTTTTGGTGGGAACAAAGCGAATTGCGTAATCTGATTCGATCGCGGCGCATTGATGTGCTGGTGTCGTTGGGCAACTTTGCCTTGTTCAATTCGCCCGTGCCGCAGATTCTGTTTAATCGAAACGATCTGCTGTTTTCGTCGGAATTCGAGCGTGATTTGCGAACTCGCAAGTTGCGCCGGGAGTTGTTTGCCCACCGGATAAAGTGCTGGCTGGCGAAACGATCCATCAAAAGCGCCACAGTCAATGTCGCGCCCACAGCAGCGTTTGCTCGAAAGATCGAAACCACCCAAGGGTTGGAGCATGTCAAAATCGAAACGCTTCGTTTTGGATTTGACGCCGACACATTCGCTTCGAATCAGACTCCTTTGCCAGATGCGCTGCTGGCCAAATTAAACCTGCACAGCAACTGTCGCCGGTTGTTGTATGTCAGCCATTACAATTACTTTCGCAACTTTGAAACTCTGATTCGCGCCTTTCCGCTCATCAAATTGCGAATGAAGCAGCAGACCGGCGAAGACGTGCAGTTGGTTTTGACGACCGACATCCAACGCGGCGCTGTTTACGGAGGCTATGACGCAACGGCAGCGGCGGAATTGATTGACCGGCTGGGCGTACGCGATGACATTGCCATGCTCAGCGCGGTTGATTACGACAATCTGCATCAACTGTACAAACTCTGCGATGTGTTTGTTTGTCCATCGTATTCCGAAAGCTTTGGCCATCCACTGGTCGAAGCGATGGCTTCGGGCTTGCCGGTTGTTTCGGCGGATTTGCCTGTGCATCGTGAACTGTGCGGCAATGCGGCGGTGTACTTTGGCGTGTTTGACGAAACGAACCTGGCGGAACGATGTGTGGAAGTGTTGACGAATCAAAGCCTGAAAAACCAATTAAGCGCGCGCGGTCTGCAGCGCAGCAATGAATTTTCCTGGCGCGAGCATGTTCGCCAGTTGACGGCATTGATCGCTCGCGTCGCCGAGTCGGTACCCCGCGCGTAAGCAAGGGGTGGATGAAACAAAAGATGATTTCTCGAACGAGCAAGCTTCCGCTTTCAGTTATCGTTCCCGTCAAAAACGAAGAACGCAACATAGCGGCTTGTCTGGCAAGCGTCGCCTGGGCGGATGAAATCTGGCTGGTGGATTCGCACAGCACCGACCGAACCTGTGAAATCGCCGAACAGTTTGGCGCTCAAATCGTCCAATTTGATTACACCGGAGGCTTTCCGAAAAAGAAAAACTGGGCGCTGGAACATTTGCCGTTCAAGCACGAGTGGGTGCTGCTGCTTGATGCCGACGAACGTGTGACGCCGGAACTGCAAATGGAAATCGCTGAGGTCTTGAATCATCCGAATGACGCAAACGGGTATTACATCAATCGGCGGCTGATTTTTCTGGGGCGCTGGATCAAACATTGCGGCTGGTATCCAAGCTGGAATTTGCGGTTGTTCAAACATCGGCGAGGGCGGTTTGAACGTCCGCACGCCGAAGATGTGGAAAACGCGGGCGACGTGGAAGTTCACGAACACGTCTTGCTGGACGGGCGCGCTGAATATCTGAAGCACGATTTGCTGCACGAAGATTTCAAAAGCATCTATCACTTCATCGAACGGCATAACCGATATTCCAATTGGGAAGCGCGCGTGTATGCCAATCTGGCCGTGGGCGATTCGGGCGCAAGCAGTGTGCGGGCGTCGTTGTTCGGTTCTCCCATCGAGCGCAAAAGGTTCATCAAACGTTTGTGGGCGCGATTGCCGTTTCGCCCGTTGTTACGATTCCTCTGGATGTATGTAGTCAAACTCGGATTTCTGGACGGACGCGCCGGGCTGATTTTCTGCACGCTGATGACCATGCACGAAGCCGTGATTGCAGCGAAGATTTACGAAACGAAACTGATGAATTCACAGCGCACAAACGACGAATCAGCGCCGCGACCAGCAGGGAGCAAGCATTCATAAATTGTTTTTCGTTATGTTGCGTGATAGTTGTAAGAATCGGAGGGCAAAAAGATGAGCACTGTATCTGAAGCGGCAACCGCCCGACAGACAATCACACAAAATTACCTGGAACTGGACGAAGACGGTCGTGTCTGGATCAAGGGGGCAAACACCAAAGTCATAGAAGTCGCGCTTGATTGGATTGCCTATCGCTGGAATGCCGAAGAGATTCATCGCCAGCATCCGCACCTGGCGTTGCCTCAAATTCATGCAGCTTTGGCCTATTACTTCGATCATCAACATGAAATGGACGAACAGGTCGAACAAAGCCGGCGAAGAATTGAATTGATGCGAGCAGAGGCGGGCGAAGCCTTCACGCGAGAGCAATTGATGGAAAGGCTTGGGCAGGCTTGAGTCTCAAACTTTACATGGATGTCCATGTTCACCGGGCGATCACTGATGGTTTGCGACAGCGTGGCGTGGATGTTTTGACGGCGCAGGAAGACGGCGCGCGCCAATTCGATGACCCAATTTTGCTCAATCGCGCGGGAAACTTGGGGCGTGTCTTGTTCACGCAGGACGAGGATTTTCTGGCCGAAACCGCTCGACGACAACGAATCGGCGAATCGTTTGCCGGTGTTATTTTCGGACGCCAAAGCGAAGTGACAATTGCCCAATACATTGCCGATCTGGAATTGCTGGCCAAAGCTTGCGAGCCTGAAGAAATGACAGACCGATTGTTGTATTTGCCATTGAGATAATTCTGTATCAAAGCCTGCCTACTGGTACTCCTTCATAATTCATGTGCGGAATTTGCGGCATTGCTGGAAACGTTGATTCGGGCGTCATTGAACGCATGACGCTCAGTCTGACACATCGCGGTCCGGATGATGGTGGCGTGGAACTTTTCCCCGTTCATCAACTGGCGTTTGGCCATCGGCGGTTGAGCATCATTGATCTTTCGCCCTCCGGGCGCCAGCCGATGAGTAACGAGGACGGCTCGGTTTGGATCAGTTTCAACGGCGAACTGTACAACTACCGCGAATTAAAGGCAGGGCTGGATTCACAACGACACAGCTTCGCGTCGCAGACCGATTGCGAAGTGTTGCTGCATCTGTACGAAGAACGCGGCCCAGAATGCTTCAAGCTGCTCAACGGAATGTTCGCCTTTGCGCTGTATGATGCGCGGCGCGAGCGGCTATTTCTGGTGCGCGATCAGTTGGGCGTCAAGCCGCTGTATTACATCGAAACCAATGGCCAGTTGCTGTTCGGTTCGGAGATCAAAGCGATTCTGGCCGCCGGTGTGTATTCGCCGGAAATTGACTGGCAATCGGCGCATGACTTTTTTTCGTTTCTGTACGTGCCTGCGCCAAACACCATCTTTCGCGACATTCGCGCGCTGCCGCCTGCCCACTTTTTGGAATACGATCTGCGCACGCGGCGCGTGGTGCAGTTTGAGCGGTATTGGAAAATTACCGACTGGGGATTGGCCAAACCAACAACCGACGAGCGCGAAATCAGAGCAGAGTTACGACGATTGATGGCGGACGCGGTTGAGAAACAATTGATGGCAGACGTGCCGCTCGGCGCATTTCTTTCCGGCGGGATTGATTCGAACGTGATCGTCGGTTTGATGGCAATGCAGTCGCGGCAGGTCAAAACCTTCACCGTGCTGTTCGACGAACCGGAGATGACCTATTACGACGAACGCGCAGAGGCGCAACGCGTCGCCGACAAATTCGGTACCGAACACCACGAACTGACGATTGATCTTTCACGTCCGGAAGAAATGCTCGACCTGGTGGGGCATTTCGATCAGCCGTTCGGCAACACGACGTTTTTTCTGACATATTTGCTGTCGCGGTATACGCGCGACTTCGTGACTGTCGCGTTGTCGGGCGCAGGCGGCGATGAATTGTTCGGCGGGTATCCGCGTTATCGCGCCGTGCAGGCGATGAAGTATCTGCGCTTTGTTCCGCGTGTGGCGGCAAAGGCTGCGCTGGCTGCGTTGTCGTTTCAAAAAGATGATTTCAATGACCGGCGGTTGCATCGCGTGCGCGCATTGCTCGCCGGGCTGGATGCCGATCCGGCGCGGCAATACCTGAAGTGGGTGTATTACCTGGACGAAGATCGCAAAGCCCAATTGTTCGCCAAAGCGGCGAACGGTAATCGGGCTTCGCATCGCGTGTTACAAGATCATCTCAACCACATTCCGCCAAGCTGGGACGATGGCAATCGGTTTTCGTATTTGGACGTCGAAACTTTTCTGCCGGACAATCTGCTGGAATATTCCGACAAGATGAGCATGGCCTGGGCGCTGGAATTGCGCGTGCCGTTTCTGGATCCGCGCGTGGTTGAACTGGCGTTTCAGATTCCATTTTCGATGAAGCTCAACCGCGCGGGCAGCAAAACAATTTTGCGAACAACGTTTGCCGATTTGATTCCGCCGGAGAACCTGCGCGCGCCGAAAAAAGGCTTCAACGTGCCGCTGGGCGGCTGGATGCGAGCGAAGCTGGATCGTTTTTTTGACGAACTCTTGCCGCGTGAGTACGTTCAGCGCGAAGGCATTTTCGAATTCGATTACATCCAACAACTCCGCCAAGAACATCGCCAAGGTCGGCGCGACAATGCGTATGAACTGTTTGCCATTCTGATTTTCGATACGTGGTATCGGAAATACATCCTTTGACCGTTTGGAGTTCACGCTTCAGCGTGTCACAACTGGCGACACGCTGAAGCGTGAACTCTCAGCTTTACAATGAAACAAGTAATTCAAAACTTTCGCTCCGGCGTGCTGAAAGTGGACGACGTGCCGGAAACCATTTGTCGCAGCGGCGGCATTCTGGTGGGCAACGTCGCGTCGCTGGTCAGCGCGGGAACGGAAAAGATGACGGTTGATCTGGCGCAAAAGTCTTTGGTCGGCAAAGCGGCAGAGCGTCCCGATTTGGTCAGGCAAGTGATCGGCAAACTTCGCAAAGATGGATTGATGGCGACGTTGCGAACGGTGAAAGCGAAGCTCGAAACGCCAGTGGCGCTTGGATACAGTTGCGCGGGTGTGGTGCGCGAAGTTGGGCGCGGAGCGGATGAGTTTCAAGTTGGTGACCGCGTGGCTTGCGCGGGGATGAATTACGCTTCGCACGCAGAAACTGTTTTTGTGCCGAAAAATCTGGCGGTCAAAATTCCTGATGGCGTCAGTTTTGACGAAGCGGCGTTTGTCACGCTCGGCGCGATTGCGCTGCAAGGTGTGCGAACGGCTGAAGTGAAGCTGGGCGATGCGGTGGCGGTGATTGGTCTTGGGTTGCTCGGACAATTGACCGTGCAGATTTTGAAAGCCGCCGGTTGCCGCGTCATCGGCATTGATCTGGAAGCGAGCAAGGTTGAATTGGCGCGCGAATTCGGCTGTGACGCCGGAATCTTGCGTGGCAATGATGTTGAACTGGCCGTCAGGCAATTCACTGACAACTTTGGAGTGGACGCGGTGATTGTGACGGCGGCGGCGGACACCAACGACCCGATTGAGCTGGCTGGCGTCATTGCGCGGGATCGCGCCGTGGTTTCAATGGTCGGCGCGGTACGAATGGATATTCCCCGCAAGGTCTATTACGAAAAAGAACTGCAATTGCGGTTGTCGCGGTCTTATGGCCCGGGTCGTTATGATGCCGAATACGAAGAACGCGGCAAGGATTATCCCATCGGTTACGTGCGCTGGACGGAGCGACGGAACATGCAGGAATTTCTGCGGCTGGTGGCGACAAAAGCCGTCAAGCTGGAACGGCTCATCACGCATCGCATTCCGATTGAACAGGCCGAACAGGCTTACGACATCATCACCGGCAAAACGCAGCAGAATTATCTGGGCATTTTGCTGACGTACGACAAAGCAGCAAGCCAAAGTGAAAACGTCATCGCGTTACGTTCAACACGTAAAGCTGACGAAGTTCAATTGGGAATGATCGGCGCAGGCAATTTTGCCAAAAGCGTGTTGCTGCCTCGATTGGCGAAACTTGGCGGAGTCAATTTGGTGGGTTTGGCGACCACCACTGGGCGAACGGCGAAAGCAGTCGGCGAACAATTTGGTTTCGAGTTCTGTTCAACTGATTACCACGAACTGCTGCGCCGGGAAGACATCAACACAGTGTTGATCGCGACGCGACACGACACACACGCCGCGATGGCCGCCGAAGCCATTCGCGCAGGCAAAACCGTGTTCGTCGAAAAACCGCTGGCGACGACGGAAGAAGGTTTGGCGGAACTTGCCGCTGCTGTGGAACAAGACAAGGGGCAGGTGCTGGTTGGATTCAATCGCCGGTTTTCTTCGCTGGCCGTGGAGATGAAACAGTTCTTTCAAGACGCGGGTTCGCTGGCCATCACGTATCGCGTCAACGCCGGAGAAATTCCGAAAGAAAGCTGGATTCAACAGGACGAAGGTGGCGGGCGCATCATCGGCGAAGTTTGCCATTTTGTGGACTTGATGCAATTTCTGACCGCAGCCGAACCGGCGGAAGTGTTTGCCTATCGCAGCGCTGCTGGAACGGATACGCTGAGCATCGTCGTCAAATTCAGCGACGGTTCCGTCGGCAACATCAATTACTTCGCCAACGGCGACCGCGCATTGCCGAAAGAGCGTGTGGAAGTATTCGGTGGCGGACGCGCGGCGGTGTTGGATGATTTTCGGCAACTGGAACTGTGGCGCGATGGCAAACGCAAAACGTCGAAACGCCTGTCGCAGGACAAAGGCTTCGATCAGGAACTGGCAGCGTTTGTTGCGGCGGCGCGTGATGGAAACGAAATGCCGATTGCCTGGCGCAGTCTGGTGCTGACCACGCTGGCAACATTGCGGATTGAAGATTCGCTGCGAAGCGGGAAGCCGGAGACGGTCAGCTTTGGAGCCGAGTGTTGAATCTGTTGTTGCTGTTCAGAACGCTGAAACATTTGCGTTGGGAGCAATTGGCATATCGTCCATTGCGAATGGCGCAGTTTCGGCTTTATCGCGCGTTGCCGCAGTTGGCGTTCCGTTCGACGGCGGTTGGTTCGGCTGTTCCATCGGTTTCGCCGCAATCGGTTGAAACGATTCGCCGAAGTTTTGTCGAACAGTTCGCGCACCTGAATCAATCTCTGATTGAATTTGACGGCTGGTTGGGCAATTTGAAACAAAACCGGTTTACGTTTCTGAACCGCAGCTTGACGATTGACCCGGTGGATTGGAATGGTCGGCACGAAAGTCATCTTTGGAATTATCAGCTTCATTATTTCGGTTTTGCGCCGTTGGCCGCGCGCGCGTTGGCTGAACGCAGCGATGTGTCTGTTTGGAAAGCATGTCGCCGATTGATCGAAAGCTGGATTGGTGAAGCTCGCGTTGGCCGCAGCGACGGTTGGGATGCTTATCCGATTTCGCTGCGTGTGGTGAATTGGATTTACGCTTATGCTCTGGTGACAGAGCGTGAGGACGAAAGTTTTCTGGCCAAATGGCGAGCGAGTATTTTCGATCAACTTGGGTTTCTGAATCGGCATTTGGAGCATCACTTGTTGGCGAATCATCTGCTGAAAAACGTCAAGGCGCTGGTTGTCGGCGGGTTGTTCTTTCAAAACGAACGCTGGTTGAAAGCTGGCGAGCGGTTGTTGTGGCGCGAACTGGACGAACAGGTTCTGGCGGACGGTGGACATTACGAACGTTCGCCGATGTATCACGCTCAAGTGTTGGCGGATTTTTTGGAAAGTTACGCATTGCTGTTGGCGTTTGAGCGAATGAAGCGCGATGCGAAGATTGAAGCCCAATTGCAGGCGATGGCTGATTTCCTTTCGGCGATGAGTTATGCGGATGGAACTCTGGCGCTGTTCAACGATTCAGCAAACACGGCGGAAACTCGCCCGCAACCGATTCTGAAAACCGCGAAGCGTGTTGTCGGATCGTCGTCGCAAGTGAAAACCGATTTTCCGCAAACCGGTTATTACGTGTGGGCGTCGTCGAACGAGCGGGAAAAAATCATCGTTGACGCGGGCGCACCATCAGTGGCGTACAACACTGCGCACGCGCACTGTGATTTACTCAGTTACGAACTGCGGCTCGATGGCCAGCCGTTCATCGTGGATTCCGGCGTTCACGGTTATGGCGGAGATCGGTTTCGTGAATACTGCCGTTCGACGCGCGCGCACAACACGGTGATGTTTGATGGTGTTGAGCAGTCAGAAGTGTGGAGCACGTTTCGCATGGCTCGGCAGGCAACCGTGCTGAATGCCGATGCCAGCGGCGATGACACGACCTGGAACTTCTGCGGAACATTTGAACGTTACGACCGGCGCGTCATTCATCAGCGGCGAATTCAGCGAAACGATTACGGCGAATGGATCGTGACGGATTCACCCGTCGGCAATGCGGCTATGGCTTCAAGCTTTATTCATCTGCATCCGGCAATTGAAGCCAAATTGCTCGATGACGCAAAAGTGCTCTGCCGATTGGGGCAGCGACACATTGTGATTGAAGCCTTCGGGAACGTTGCCGATGCGAAAGTGATTGTTGGCGACGAAGTTTCGGTTCAAGGATGGTACTTTCCTGATTTTGGAATTGCGAAGCCGAGTGCCGTAATTCAGTTTGATTATCGAGTGAAGTCGGGAGAGGAATTTGGGTATCGAATAAGGATGTAAAGGCGGACGGGAACGTCCGCGAACCAGGCGGACAAAATGTCCGCGCTCCGGCTATGCGAATCACGTTTTTATGCCAATACTTTCCACCTGAGATGGGAGCGCCGTCGGCGCGCACCTTCGAACATGCGCGGCGTTGGGCGGAACTCGGACACGAAGTCACGGTCGTAACGGGATTTCCGAATCATCCAACTGGAATGATTCGCCCGGAATATCGCGGTCAATTCGTCAAACGCGAATCGGTCGAAGGCATTGATCTGCTCAGAACGTGGGTGTATTGCGCCGCCAACAAAGGCTTTTTTCGCCGCGTGCTGAATTTCCTTTCGTTCTTTTGTTCGTCGCTGATTTTGGGCGCGTTGTTGACCCGCAAACCGGACGTGGTGATTGGAACGTCTCCGCAGTTTTTTTGCGCGGTGTCGGCTTATTTGCTCAGTCGTATCAAGCGAGTTCCGTTCGTTTTTGAAGTCCGCGACATCTGGCCTCAGTCGGCGGTGGAAATGGGAGCGTTGAAAAATCGCTGGCTGATTCGCGCGCTCGAAGCGATTGAAATGTATTTGTACCGGCATGCGCTCTTGATCGTTCCGGTTGCCGAATCCACGCGCGATTATCTGATTGGCAAAGGCGTTGCGCCGGAAAAGATCAAAATCATCACCAACGGAGTTGACGCAGCTTATCTGGCTTCGGCGAGCGTGACGCCGGAAGAGGTTCGGCAGCAGTTCAGATTGGAAGATAAGTTTGTCGTTTCGTACATCGGCACGCACGGGATGGCTCATGCGCTGCAAGTTGTATTGAATGTGGCCAAACGGTTCAGCAACGATTCCGATGTGCATTTTCTGTTCGTCGGCGAAGGCGCAGAAAAACAAAAATTGAAGCAATTGGCGGAACGACTGTCGCTCGGCAATCTGACATTTCTGGATGAACAGCCGCGCGAAAGATTGCTGGGTTTTTATCGCGCCAGCGATGTCAGTCTGGTTCCGCTGCGCCGATTGGCGATCTTTCAAAAAGTTCTGCCGTCCAAGCTGTTCGAGTTGATGGGCGTAGGCTGTCCGATCATTTGCAGCGTCGAAGGCGAAGCAGCCCAGTTGGTTGCCGCCGCCGAAGCCGGCGTCTGCATAGAGCCGGAAAATGAAGACGCTCTGTTTGCCGCCATCAATCGTTTGCGCGCCGAACCGGAATTGCGTAAGCGAATGAGCGCGAACGGCCAGCAATTCGTCAAGGTAAATTATTTGCGTTCGGTGCTGGCTGAAAAATATCTGGCGGTTGTCGGTGACCGGTTGTCGGTTGCCGGTGAGACGTTTTCGGTTGTCGGCAATCGAACCCCAACCACCAACCACCAACCACCAACCACCAAATGAGATCGTACGTCACATTGTTCATGCTTTCGTTACTGGCGGCTTTGCTGCTGACGCCGTTGGTGCGTCGCAAAGCGACTGAATGGGGAGCGATTGCCATGCCGGATGGCGCTGAAGGCGGACGGCATATTCACGCCAAACCTACACCGCGGTTGGGCGGCATAGCGATTTATCTGGCGTTTATGGCGACGCTGGCTTGCGTGCCGTTGATGACGAACATGGTCGGCGACATTTTTCGCGCCAACCTGCCGCGGTTGTTGATGCTGCTGGCTCCGGCGACGCTGATTTTTCTGTTCGGTGTCTACGACGATTTTCGCAATGTCGGCGCGCCGGAAAAAGTCATCGTGCAAACCATCGCCGCGGCAATGATTTTTGCCGGTGGTTTTCGCATCGAAAACATCTCGTCGCCGTTTGGCGGTCACTGGCAATTGCCGCTGTGGTTGAGCTTCGTGCTGACGGCTGTCTGGGTGATCGGCATCACCAACGCGTTCAATTTGATTGATGGCATTGACGGATTGGCGGCGGGAGCTTCGGTGTTTGCACTGCTTTCGATTCTGGTGTTTTCCGTTGCGCAGGGGAATCCTGAAATCAGCCAACTGGCCGTGGTTTTGATCGGAGCGGCGCTGGGATTTCTGCGATTCAATTTCAATCCGGCGACGATCTTTCTGGGAGATTCGGGCAGTTTGTTTTTGGGGTTTATGGCGGCGGCGCTCAGTCTGGCCGGTTCGCAAAAAGGTTCGACGATTGTGGCGATTGCCATTCCACTGGTGTCGTTCGGATTGCCTGTGACCGAAGCCGGATTGTCGCTTGCTCGCCGGTTTGTCAGTGGCCAATCCTTGCTGGCCGGAGACCGCGGACACATTCACCATAAACTGTTGCAACACGGATTGAGCCAACGCCAGGCAGCGATTTTATTGTATGCAGTCTGCGCTTTATTTTCGCTGTTCGGATTGATGCTGCTCAATCCGCAGCGCAGTCTGGCGGCGTTGGTCTTTTTCGTGCTGGGTGTGGGAATTGTGTTTGGCGTGCAGCGGTTGCGCTACGCCGAATTTGCCGAACTCGGCAATCAGATCAAACAAGGCGTGACGCAGCGGCGGCGGTCGCTGGCTGTCAACGTGAAAGTCCGCCGCGCCAGCCAGGATTTAAGCAAGGTGCAAAGCTCTGCGCAGCTTTTTGCCGCGCTCGAAACCATGCTGGAAACCAACGAATTCGATTATGCCGTGTTGGATTTGAATGTCAGCCAGTTTTCAATCGGAGGCGGCAATGCCAGCCACACGATCTGGAATTGGCGACGAGAAGCTGATTCGCTGGATGACGCTTTGACCGACGATCAATCATTGATGAACCAGACTGCGGCCAGATGGATGCTGAGTTTGCCGCTGACCGATGATGCCGGAAACGAAATCGGGTTGATCACGTTTCAGCGAAAACTGACGGCCAACGCATTGACGATTGATTTGAAACACCTGTGCGGCGAGTTTCAACGCGAACTGAGCGCCGCCCTGATTCGTGTGTCCGACGAACAGCTTCACACCTGAAGCGGAATAAACTCCGGATCGTCCTGATGCTCGCGCTCCCACATCAAAAAATTGTAGTACCCGCAAGTCGTCTCTTCGGGAAAATCGCGGCAGGTCGTCGGGCGATGTTCGTACACAGTGCAGTTCCTGTTTTCCTGGTCGAAAAACATGCACATGCTTTTGAAGATGTGATCTTTGCGATGCCTGAGCACGCGCGCCTCGTATGATTTTTCGTACTTGGTGAATTTCGTTTCGGCCTGTTCGTAAGTCAGGCTGAAACGTTTGGCCAGTCGCTGAATGTCGCGTTTGTTGACGCGAATCCAGTCATACGAACAACAATAACCGGGACATTTGGAACAGTCGTAACGCAATCGCGGCTTTTTCGCTTTTTCGGTTCCGTTGGTCTGCAACACAGGCAATTCTTTTTTCGCCATAAATGATGATTGATCGGGATTGAGTAGATTTGCGGCCAGAATGTGATCGCGCGACATACTTATCATCATCAACCATAAGCGGCAACCTTTAATTGCCACCGGAGCAGATTTTTGATGAGCAAAACCGGTTGGAACAAATCAAACTGGGTCAGCCTGGTGCCGAACGGCATCGGCCACGTCAAGCCAAACCATTATCTGGACATGGCCAAAATCGTCTGGCGCAACCGCGACCAGTTGCCTTTCGCCTGGCGCATTCTGACCAAAGGCGTTTGCGACGGATGCGCGTTGGGAACGGCAGGCGTTCACGATTTCACTATGGACGGCGTGCATTTGTGCATGGTGCGGCTGGAATTGATGCGGTTGAATACTGCGCCTGCGCTGGACGTGAAACTGTTGGCCGATGCGGAAGACTTGTCGCGCAAGAGCGCCAGCGAATTGCGAGAACTTGGCCGGTTGCCCTATCCAATGCTGCGACGAAAAGGCGAAGCCGGATTTCGCCGCATCGGTTGGGAAGAAGCACTGACGCTGGCCGCCGAGCGGTTGAAAGCAATTGATCCGCAACGAATCGCGTTTTATCTGACTTCGCGCGGATTGACGAACGAATCGTATTACGTAGCGCAAAAAGTCGCGCGCTTCCTCGGCACAAACAACGTGGACAACTCCGCGCGGATTTGCCACGCGCCTTCGACCGTGGCAATGAAACAATCCATTGGCGTCGCGGCTTCCACCGTTTCGTACAAAGACTGGTTAGGCACAGACCTGCTGATCTTTTTCGGCAGCAACACACCGAACAATCAACCGGTGACAACCAAATACATCTACTACGCCAAACAGCAGGGAACTCGCGTCGCCGTCATCAATCCGTATCGCGAACCCGGCCTGGAGCGATACTGGATTCCTTCGGTCACGGAAAGCGCGTTGTTCGGAACGAAACTGGCTGACGAATTCTTTCAGGTTCACACGGGCGGCGATAAAGCTTTCATCGCTGGAACGCTGAAACATTTGATTGAAAACGGTTGGACAGACGAAACGTTTATCCACGAATACACAACCGGTTTTGACGAACTTAAAGCTTCGCTTGCTAGACAGTCGTGGGAGTTGATTGAAGCTGCCGCAGGCGCAAACCGCGAAGAAATGCTGCGTTTTGCACGAACGCTGGCAGAAGCGAAGACGGCGATTTTCGTCTGGTCAATGGGCATCACTCAGCACGCAGACGGAGTTTCAAATGTACGAGCAATTGTTGATCTGGCGTTGTCGCGCGGTTTTGTCGGCAAACCGAAGAGTGGCTTGGTTCCGATTCGAGGTCATTCCGGCGTGCAAGGCGGAGCCGAAGTCGGCTGCGTGCCGAATCAATTTCCCGGCTTCGTAGCGGTTGATGAAGCCGGAGCTTTGAAGTTGAAGCAGCTTTGGAATTTTGAAGTTCCGGTGACTCGCGGATTGAACGCCGTGCAAATGATCGAAGCCGCGCACGATGGAAAGCTGGACTGGTTTTACATCAGCGGCGGAAATTTTCTGGAAACGCTGCCCGAACCGGATTTCGTGCGCGAAGCCATCGCACGAGTTCCGTTTCGCATTCATCAGGACATAGTTTTAAGCCCACAAATGTTCGTCGAACCGGCAGACACCGTGTTGTTGCTGCCTGCTGCAACTCGTTACGAACAGCGTGGCGGAGGAACGGAAACTTCGACCGAACGGCGCATTTTGTTCAGCCCGGAAATTCCGGGACGAAGAATCGGCGAAGCCAAAGCCGAATGGGAAATCCCTATGCTGATTGCCGAACGTGCCAAGCCGGAACTGGCCAAGCGAATTCACTTCGACGACGGGCAAGCCATCCGCAACGAAATTGCCCACACCGTGCCGAGTTACGACGGCATTCAGAATTTACGAACCACCGGCGATCAGGTTCAATGGGGCGGCGAACGACTGTGCGAAGCGCTCAACGCTGAAGGAAACATCATCCCAAAATTTCAAACCACCGACGGACGCGCCAGGTTTTCCATCCTTGAAATCAAATCAGCCAACGACAATGGCAAACTGCGGCTTTCGACTCGGCGAGGCAAACAGTTCAACAGCATGATTCAAAATCGGCGCGACCCGCTGAACGGCGCTGTGCGCGAAGACGTGTTGATGAACGAAACGGACGCCACGCGCTTGGGCATTGCTGAAGGCGATTCAATTCTTGTTCGCAGCGAAGTTGGCGAGTTGCGTGGTCGCTGCCGCTTCGCGCCGATTGCTCCCGGCAATGTGCAAGTGCATTGGCCGGAAGGCAACGTGCTGGTCCGGCGCGGCGTGTGCGATCCCGAATGCGGCATCCCGGATTACAACTCGGTGGTCGAAATCGAACGTATCGCCTGAAGTGCCGAAACATGTTAGTCATCTTTGGCGAAGCCGCTGTTGGTTTCGCTTTATGCGCTCGGTGACGCTCGCTTGCGCCGCTGAATCAGGGAACTCTTGTTCAATAGTTTTTTGAGGCTCTGGCAAGGATAACGGCACCCCGGCCAGCAATTTGCTCAATACTTCATAAGTTTCTTTTCGTTTCAGCAACCCCTGGCTCATGGCTTCCTGCGCATCGAAAGTCAACAGACAATCCAGACATGCCGTTTCGCATCTCCGGTCGTGATCCTCATTTAGATAAAGCGCATTCAACGCCGCCTCCAGCCAATTACGTTCCAGTTCCAATAACTCACGCACGTGACCTGCGCCGCCCGGCGTGTTGTCATACAAGACTGCGCCATAGCCCTCCGCCGTGTCCGTTGTCATTACTCCCAACTCGCGCGTGTCCAGCTCCAACAATCGCGCGCCGGCAATTTGAAGCGCCCGCCCCAGCGTCTCCGCCAGTGACTCGCTTTCCGCTAAATTTGCGCGCTCGCCGTAAAAGGCCAGCAACAGAATATCCGTTGTCTCGCGCGCGGCCAGTGTCTGGTTGCGCAATACGGGCGCTTCGTGGTCGCCCCAACAAACGGAGTATTTGCTTATGGCTGTCAATGGCGCGTGCTGCAAGAAATTTGACGACAGGCCGAGCCGGCCTTGCCCGAACTTACGCTCGCTCTCGGCGTAACCGCACTTCAAACAAATGGCAAAGCCTTTTCCACCTTCCGTGGCCTGCGGATCATCAGCATCTTCGTCATGACGCTGTGACGCTCCCTCGTTGTAAACCAATAGCTCGCCATCCTCCCGGTAATGCGCGAAGAGGCCGACGACGCCAGCGTAATTTTGTCGTTTCTGATCGGTGTCTTGTTCGCGTCGGGCAAAGCTGATGGTGGCGCGCTCAACCCGGCCAACACGTTCGACTTCAACGCTGCGGCGAGGCGCGTCCCAGGCGGCGCTGCTGAAACCGTGTTTGGGAAGCAACAAATCACGTCGTGACTGGTGTGACGGTTGATCGCAGAGCGGACATACAGTGAGCGGCTGCGCAATTTCGTAATAGAAATGTTTATTGCGGCAGGTCGTGTAATGGCCGCGCAGGCCAATGTAAGTGTCCAACGCGGCGCCCGTCCAGTGTTTCAGCAAGCCACGCGAAGTGATCAATTTTCCACCAACCAGCAACTGTGACCCCGGCACATATTCGCCCAACGCCAGCAAACCGGGGCGCTCCAGACGGAATTGATCTTCTTCACGGATGCGCGTTCGCTCCCCGTCTTCGCTCGGCGCGATCACTCGTAGTTTCTGTAACCCGATTGGGAAACCGTAGCGCGGCAGGAACTGACGATCTGCCAACGCTTCGATCACAGTCATTTCGTAAAGCGCGGACATTTGATAGCGCAGCATGTTGGCCTGCGCCCGCGCTTGCGGCATCGTCTCACTGATTGTTTCCCATGCATCCCGCATCGTTTTGTAGTCTTCACGCCAACTTTTCACGGCAGTAGTGAAAAGGCTGATGACCAAGTCGAGCAGAGATCGCCATCCATCGGGAAGCTTTCGCATCGGCGTGCCTTCAAAGAAGGCTTCCACACGCGGACGGTAAACATCCTCGCCGTAATCGCGCGTCCAACGCAGGAAATCGAGAAAGCGGTCTTCCAACCCGGCATCTTGCCTTGTCGGGTCCCACCACGGAGTTTCAGCGGACGGCTGCCAATTTGGAGATGGAGTGCGCAACTCCGGTTTCTCTTCGCCTCGATTCCATTTGCGCGGCAACGCTTCGCCGCAGAATCGTCCCATATTACCAAACGCATTCATTGCTCCGACGTGCGCGCCGGGCGGATAGACCACCTGAAAAAATTCGCCCAAAAGAAAGGCGTGAGCGTGCCGCCGCACCACGCGCGGGCGTTCCAAAAGCACGCGCGGGCGGCGCAATGGGCGTCCCAGATAATCACCGAATCGCCGAAAGACTTCGCGATCAAAAGGACGCAATCGCGTGTAAGTGATCACGACTGACGAGCCATCGGCGCGCCGCCCGGCACGTCCGGCGCGTTGCAGGTAATTGGCCTTGCCGGGTGGCGCGTTGCTCATCAACACCGCGTTCAAGCCACCAATGTCAATCCCGAGTTCAAGCGTCGTGGTTGAACTGAGTATGTTGCGCGCGCCGACCTTGAACAGATCTTGCAACCGGCGGTTTTCCTTGGCTGAAAGCTGCGCGCTGTGCTCTTCCGCCCACAATCCGATATCGAAGACGGGCGAAGACTTTAATTCGCTGCGCTGTCTGCCAACGCGCGGGTCGCGGTCAAGCTCTTCAGAACTGACAGGCCGAAGCCGGTCGCAATTTTCCTCCGGCGCGCAGCCTCGCACCGAACGCGGCCAGATGTGACCTGTCAACTCGCAGCGGAACAGTTCCGTTGGCGAGCGCAGGCCAAGTTGCGGAAAGTTGATTTGAAGCGCGGGAACCGAGCCGCCTTGCTTGAGCGGGCGAAATTCCATCAGCAGCCAGGGCAAAGCCTCGGCGCGTTCCCGCAACGCTTGAAAAGCAATCCGCAAAATATCCCGCGCCGCCTCTTCAATCCGATCTTCCGGCAATCCGCAGTTGCGCAACACGGCGGCGGCGAATCGCAACCGGCGGCGGCTTAGCATCTGTACCAGATAGGCTCCGGTCGTCGTGCTTTCCGCGCACCAGCGTCTAACCAACTCGCCGCCGAACGGATACGCTTGATCCTCTTCGCGTGATCCAAGCGTGATCGCGCCATCGCGCCGCAACGAATCGCAAAGCGCGGCTAGGAAATCTGTCCAGCATTCGGCAAAAGCCTGACGCACGGAATCGTCCGGCAAAGAGCCAAGAAACATTGACGGCGGTGGAATCTGAGATAACTCAGGATAGGTGACTTCGAGCAGCCCCAGCGTTTCTACTGACGCGGATTGCCGGATCGGTTTCGCCAATTCACGGCCAATCAACAACCGCAACCTTCGTTCGATGGCGCGCGCGTTCTCCTCCCAATGCTGATGAGCGCGCGCGGGCCAATCCGCCGCCGAGTGCGCGCTGGCGGCATCAGCATCCATCAATTGTTTGATCGCTGGCTCCTCCGCCAGTTTTTTACACCAGTCATCAATCGAACCGCCCGCTGCCTGCGCGCGCAATCGCAGTCGGCTCTCATCGAGTCTGGCTTGAATGGTTTGTCTTGTGGCCGCGGTCAAATTTGGTTGCTGCAATCGCTTTTCGTAATTGGCAATCTCTTCCAACAGGAACTCCTGCGATGCCGCATCCACTGGCGCGCCGGATTGCGCGCAGCGAGCCAGCGCCGCATGCACAAGCTGGATTTCATGTTGCAAGGTCAATCGCGGCCCCAGCCGCGCGGCTTCCTGACGGCTGTCGCTGAACGCCAACATCCGGCGCCCACGCGCAGGGAGCAAGTCGCGATGGCTGGCTGGGTATTCAGGCAATTCAGCCAGCGCGCTTTCGGCCAGAATGGTCAACGTCAATTCCGATGGCGAGACGAACGGCTGCCAGATTTCTCCACCGCAACGCGGGCATTTGTTGAGCGGATAAACCGTCAGCCCGTTGAATCCAAACCCGCGCAGTTGCCCAGTCGCCGGATCTATTGTTTTTGGCTGGCTTTCATTACACGGCTGAAGAGAGAAGAGTGATTTTCTGTTGCTGAAATCATAGGCTCCCACTGGCAGCAGTCGTCTATCAACATTCGTTCCCGCCAGCGCCGCTTCGCCGCAATTGAAGCAGCGGTGCAATGCCAGCGTCGCGCCATCGCAATGCGGGCAATGATCGCTGTAACCGCCTGTCACACACCCTGCTCCGGCCAACTTCAGAGCCTCGTCGCCTGCGCAACTGGAATTCAGGCAGACGACAAGCCCATCGGTCGGTCGCGCCAACAGATGTAACCGATGAGGAAGCAGCGGGTAATCGTTGGCTTGCGCTCGCGCCGCCGCTCCCATTTGCAGCAAGGCGATTGTCGCGCGCACTGCGGCGTCATCGCTCGACTGCCAAAGCTCCTTCGCCAATTCTCGCAAAGGCAATCGCCCGCGCTCCCACAAGATGTTTTCGACTCGATGCAACAAAGGCGAGTGCGCCAAAGCCTGACGCAATAACAGCGCAGGTTTATTGCCCACGTTGTTGACGGCGTTGGCGATGATTTCAGGCGCAACCAACAATCTCAGGTCGTCGGCCAATTCATCGCACTGATCCGGATTGCTGGCTAACGACAACTCGCCATTCGCCTCGGCGTTGAGCGTGGCGGCCCGCAACCATCGGCGCGAGGAGATTTCACTTACCGATGCGCCGGTCACAGGAGGCGCGGGCGGAGGCAAATCAGCTCGGCGCGCCTGCCCGCGAATAACTCTGACCAAAGATTGTTCTTTGCTGAACAGTTGACTGGCAAACGATTCCAACTCGCCCTCCGCGCCGCCGCCTATCGTTGCCGAAGTCGCAAGCTGCAAAACCTGTTCCGACCGCAACCGGCAACGGTCCAGCAGGCGGCGTAGCAACAACGTAATCTCCGCCGCCAACGTGCCGGTGTAAAGATGCGCTTCGTCTAAAACGACAACGCGCAGTCCATCGCCGAAAAATACGGCGTCTTGCGGGCGGCAGAGCATGTACTCAAGCATCGAGTAGTTAGTGATCAGAATATCCGGGGGGTTGCGCCGCGCTTCCTGGCGCGTGCGCAATCGGCAAGGCTCCCATTTCGGAATGCCCTCCCGATCAGCGGCCTTGTCGTTCTCCGGCGTTTCGCTCGTGAAGTGAAAGAGCGTCAGCCGGGTTTGGCCGATCAGCCAGTTGTACAGCCGGTCTACTTGATCGTTGACCAGCGCGTTCATCGGATAAAGGATCAAACACCTCACGCCTGCGCCAGGCGCTCGTGGCGTTTCCCAAAGTTCGTTGAGCGCCGGCAGCAAGAAACTTTCGGTCTTGCCCGCGCCGGTTCCCGCCGTCACAACCAACGCCGGACGCGCGCCGCCGGAGTGGCTCTCCTGTGCCGCCAAAATCGCTTCATGTTGATGGCGATAAAGCTGACGATGACGCGGCGCGGCGTCACGTTCATCCAGATGCCGCGCCAATGTCGCGTTGAACTTGCCCTGTCGCGTCAGACTGTCGAGCGTTTCGGCGGCCGTTTCTGACGGAAATGCTCCCTCCACCCACAGGTCGCTGACCAAGCCGCCCGTTTCCGGCGACCCAGCCCAAAGCCGGCGGCAGATTTCGTTCAACCGTTCGCCGCGCGCGAAATTGGTGTTGAGCGCGAAATCCACCAAACGCTGGCGAACTTTGTTGGTCAAAGTAAAAGCATCAAGTTGCGACATTGTGATCCTCCGATGATTAAAGGCGTTCAAGCAGGTGCAGGGCGAGCAACAGCCGCAAGTCGTCAAATCGTGCGGCGAGGGCAAGATTGTTTTCGTCAGCGTTCTCAACCCTCGCTCCATTCAGCGCCTGGACAGCGCGGTTGAGGATACCGCTTTGGACAAAGTGGTCGAAATCGGGGCTTTGAGGGAACAAATTACAAATACTCTTTAGCAACTGCGTTTTGAATTGGTTGAGATTGATCAAGCTGTCACACTCGGCCAGTTGCAGCCGTAATTCATCAATTGATGATCTCTGTTGAGGTAATTGCCAAGCGCGTAAGACTCTTGCCATTAGCAGTGGATCAACCTCAAGCAAATGCTTCGCAGCGTCAGATAGGAACTCACTCAAATCGTCATCATCAACGTCAGCCAGCGACAGCAATGTTTGCCGCGCCACTTCCGCATCCGGCCGCCACTCGCGAAACAGCGTTCGCACAACTCCCAGCCAGGCTTCATCCTTTTTCGGCGGGAACTCCAATTCATCCGGTAATCCCTGGTTCAGCAGCCAGGCTTTCAGGAAGGCTATTGGCTGTTCCGCAATAAACGGTCGTAAATCTTCGACGGCTTCGTGACTGAGAAGCGGCAGATGGAACCAGCGCAATAGCGCCGCAGTTCGTTTAGCATCTTGGACTATTAACTCGGGAGCCAGTCGTAGCCACCGTTCTTCTGGCCACCACGATCCCATCCGCTCGCCCGCATAAGCGACGGCTACAGCCAGCATCTCGCTACATTCTTCTGGTAAATCACACACCCACCACCACGCGCCCTCGGCTTCATCGTGATATTTCGGAGCCAATCGAATGAGTTCGCCGCTCGCATCCCACCAAAACACTGAATGCAGCTCGCCCGGCTCGATCCGTTTGCGAAAGCGCAGTCGCAACAGCCTTGCCGCGCCATTCGGCAGAGCGTCGCAAATCGCCTCTTCCAACTCGCCGTGATTTATTACCGACTTTGCCAGCCAAAGCGACGCCATTCCCGGTTTGAAGTTGAACAATGGCCGAACTCGCAACGGCGCGCCCCAGCCCTGTAACTCGCCCAGCGAGGAGAGACCCTGAGGCAATCTGCGCCACGAACAATCGCCCTCGAAGAGGAATAAATCTTTGATGTTGACTGGAAGCCCGGACCAACTCACTGGTGGGACAAGTTCGAACCAATCACTCTTGGCTTGCGACACGGTCAGTACACTATGTTTGTTGAGTCGCTCCCATTTTCCATCAGTCAGATGCTTCGCGCCGATCACATTCGGTATCAACGTGCGTTGCACTGTGCATTGCCGTCCATCTTTTTGCAGACATAGACGTACATTGAGCCTGTGTGTGTTGAACTCCGGCGTAATAACAAGCGGCCCAGCCAGTGTCTTGGTCTCATCTTGCCGTGCGAGAGGAAGCGCGCGCCCAAGACATCGGGCGCGAACGACAACCACATCTGGCGGATGAATGATCCTGATTTGAAATTCCTCGCCCCATCTGACCGCGCGCTCTTCCGCCGCGAAGACGTCAACTTGATTCGTCCAGTTCGGAGGGGCCGACGGCAAACGCAAGCTCGGTTCCCACAACAGTTCCCCCTCCAACCGCACTTTCGTTTCCGCCGGCCATGGCGCTTGCAACCGGTAGAGTTTTGCGCATTGCGAATTGGCCAACTGCCACTCCTGAGGCTCCGGCTCGACAGTCAAATCGGCCGCCGTCAACAATGCATAACTGAGATTCGGGCTAAGAGTGGCATTAAAGGCATCGGGCAATCGTTCACCGGAGGGAAGACGATAGATTACGACTTCATCGTCCGGCGGCCAGAAGCTCAGGTCACAACCGGCGACGGTTTCGCCTTGTGGATTGACCATGTTGGCCGTGATTGATAGTTGGTCGAAATCGAGCGTGATAACGTGCGATGGGGTTGGCTGGTAACTTCCATCCTGCTGCCGGAGCAATTGCGCGACAGTCCGCCTGCCAACCCGCACATCGTAACAATCGTCGGTCAGATTTAAGTTTGAAGGCGCGGCAAGCTGGCAGACGAAATGCGGACTGCCTCCGTCGTACCATCGCAGAAGGGGTTGCGAAAGAAATGAATCGAGCGCGGGCGAAGCAGTTACGTTTTGAATTGGCGCGTCCGACGCCAGACGGATTACGTCATCAATCCATTCCGGCAACAGCCACGGGTTACCATCCAGTTCGCGGCGTAGATGATCGTCGGAAGCCTGGTTCAGGCGCCGCGCGCGCAGAGCTTGCCACATTTGGCGGAAACTGGCGCTGCCACCGCGCTCATCCAGCAACGCCGCGACAGCAAGAGGCGGTGATTGCCCGATCAACCACTCCGGCAATCGTTGCCGCATCCCACGCCATGTCAGACCGAATTGCAGAAAGACTGTGTTGAGCCAGCGCATCCCGCCAGCTTCGTGCAAGACGTGGCGCAGATGAAACCGCTCCGCCGCCGCCCGCAACATCTCATACAACAACTGTGTTGGCCGTCCCTGCGTAAAAAGCAGAGTTTGCGTATCTTCCGTGAAGTAGCCCTCGGCGACGCACGGCCACAATTCGCCTTCCACGCTTTTGCGCCGTGCCGTTTCGCTCAGCCAGAACAACAGCAAAAGCCCGATGGCCTCGTCCCATTTGACCTTTCCTGCGGCAGTGTCGAAGCTCGCGTCATTCGTGGCGCATTCCTTGAGCGCCGCCTCATCAAGTCGTTTCAACCAAACGCGTAACCAGATGAAGTCGTAATCGCTCGGTTGCAACTCGGCCAATGACCAGCGTTCGCGCCCGATTTGTCGCGCATCTGCGCGAGCGTTGAGCGCACGAACGGCATTGCATGTTGCCAGAAGCACAGCCTGGCTTTCATCCAAATCAATCGCGGCAAAAATATCCTGACTTGTCACGCTTGATTGAATGAGCGCGTCGGCGTTGACTGGCACAGCCATCGGCAACGGCGGTTGCGCGGCGCACAAGGCGGAAACCATTGGATCAATCCATTGTGGTAAACACCAAGTAGTTTCCGCCAATCGTTGGCGGAAAATTTCTACAGACATGGAGCCGCTCAAGTACGCTCTGCCTGATTCCCAAAATTGAAGAAAAGATTGGCTGCCTGTTTGTGAGTCCAACAATGCGTTGATAGAGGCAGGTTGTTCACCCGCTAACATCCAGCATGCCAATTGGCGTTTAATGTCTGTTCCGGTGAAACCTATTTGCGCGAAGACAAGTTTGCGCAGGCATTCAAGATCGAGATCATTTCCTGCACAAACGCCTCGTAATCGAAGTTTTCGAGCGGCTTCGATCAAAGCCTGCCGATGAAAAGCCGATGGATCAGCGCCATCAAAAAGCTCGGAGCGTGTTTGCGGCGAAAATAAAATTGATGCAGGAACAAACCAGTCGCCATCACGTGGCAAGCAGCGCCGAGTGTATTCTGATGCGAACAGCAACAATAGGCTGCCGAATGCGGCACGATGTGGCGGCGATACCTGCCAACGTCTGACCATGTCTGCATCGAGATTTGATGACCAGTCAATCAACCAACAAAGGTCATCATCATCAGCGCCTAATTCGGCCAACGACCAGACCGAAGAATCATGTTTTAGATCGCGAACCAGGCGAGTGATAGCCTGACAGGCATCACGCAACGTCAGATCATCTGATTTGGCGACAAGCTGGGAGAAGATTTTCATAACGGCTCAGACAAAAATTTGCTTATTCATCTTTGCGATGAAAGATGAATAAGCAATTGCTTTGGCGGGGCGCAAATTTTAAGAAGGGGCACGGTTGAGTTGCATGCACTCGCTCGTTGATGTAGTTCAGGCGAGCAAATGAAGTCTAGCTTGAGTCTTAAAAAGAGGTCAACAATTTGTTCAGTTTGTCGCCAGAAAATTCAAAAAAGATGTAGCGTTTTATTGCCAGTCTCTGACAGACGGCTCATAATCCGCTCGCCATGAAACTCTTCAGCATAGGCCACAGCAATGCGACGATTGACGCTTTTCTCGATCTGCTTCGGCGGTACGAAATTGCCGCGCTGGTGGACACGCGCAGTCAGCCGTACAGCCGCTACAACCCGCATTTCAGCCGCGAAGCGCTGAAACAATCCGTCAACCAACAGGGCATCGAATATGTGTATCTGGGCAATCGCATCGGCGGGCGGCCCGAAGGCGAGCAGTTTTATTTTCAAAGCGGCAAGGTGGATTACGATGCAGTGGCCGATTCGCCGGAGTATCTGGCGGGCATTGACCAATTGCTGGCGCTGGCCGAACGTCGCCGCGTCGCGTTTCTGTGCAGCGAAGCCGATTACAAACATTGTCACCGGTATTGGCTGATTACGCGCACGCTGATTCGGCGCGGCGTGGAAGTCGAACACATTCTGCATTCGGGCGAATCCGTCACATCTACGGCGGCGGAATTCGAGCCAGCGCAACCAAGTCTTTTTTGACCGAGTCTTTTCTAAAAGCTATGGCGACGGTTTTCACCATCGGGTTTACCAAAAAGAGTTTGCGCGAGTTCATCGAAACGCTGCGCGCGGCTGGCGTGCGCCGCGTGGTGGATGTGCGATTGCGCAACACCTCGCAGCTTGCCGGATGGAGCAAGCAGCCTGATTTCGCTTATCTGCTGGAATCGGGTTTCGGCATCGCTTATGAACATCGCCCCGAATTCGCACCGACTGATGAGATTCTGGACGCATACAAAAAAGGTTCGGATTGGGCGAATTACGAAACACAGTTCAATGAGTTGTTGAAAACGCGCGCGCCGGAAACGCAAGCGCGCGAATTGTTGGCCAAAGAAGCCTTATGTCTGCTCTGCGCCGAACCCACACCGGAGCATTGCCATCGGCGGCTGGTAGCCGAATACCTGCGCGAGCTTCAGCCCGAAACGGAAATCAAACATTTGTGAGCACGGTCAAAGACGTAACCATTCTGGCCTTGACCAAAATGCATGGCGGCGTTTGTGTGGCGGGAATTGACGCTGATGGTCGCTGGGTGAGACCGGTGCGCCCAAAATCCGAACAACGCCTGCCGCGCGAAGGCGTTTCGGATTTCACGTTGTTGCCGCTGGATTTTTTTCATGGCGGAAAATCGCATCTGGTCAATCTGGGCGTGACTCGGTTCTGGTTCGCCGACGCTTCTCCGCATCCGCCTCACATCGAAGATTGGACGATGGACCTGAGCCACAAACCCGAACACATCAGCAAACTTTCCGAAACAGAACAGGCGCAGTTTCTGGCCGCGCACGTTGAACGCGATCTTGCGCCGCTGTGTAACGGTCACGAACGTTCGTTGATGCTGGTTCAGCCGGACGGTTATTCGTTTTCCTTCCGTCTGAATCAAACCGGCGAAGATGTTTCGGTGCGCGCGTCGTTCGATTTGCAGGGCGAAAGCTTTACGGATATTGGCTGCACCGATTTGCGTATGCGCGCGCTGGGGCGAAAGCTGCTGGAAAAATCCGCTGGCGGCAATGCTTCGCTGAACGACGAGGATTTTCGGCAACACGGAAAACAGGCAATGTATTTGACTCTGGGATTGTCGCGGCTGTTTCAAAACAAACATTGGCTGATTCTGGTTGGCGTGCATTCGCTGCCGGAACTGGCTGTGGAGATTGATTACTCCAAACTGTAGGGAGCCAAGGCGATGAACAATATGAATACGGTTGAGCTTTATGTTCACGGCCTCAGTTTGTGGAATAACGTAGGTGGTTATGCTGCCATCCTGATTTACGGCGAGCGCCGGAAAGAATTGGCGGGCGGTTTTCAATCAACCACCAGCAATCGCATGACGCTGATAGCGGTTATTGAAGGGCTGAAGGCGCTGAAGGCTAAATGTCACGTCGTTATTCGCAGCCAGAATCTTTACCTTATCGAATCAATGGCCAAAGGTTGGGTGCAACGCTGGCGCGATAATGGATGGACAAACAGCGAAAGAAATCCTACTCCGAATGTGGATTTATGGACTCAGCTTCTTACGCTTGGAGAACAACACGAGCTTGACTTCGTTTGGCTTGAACGTGGAGAAGCTGCGCCTGAGCACAAACGCTGTGAATTACTCGCGCGACAGGCTGCCAAACGAAACGATTTACCGTTAGATGCTGGCGTGAAAGATGGACAAACTTGAACGCGCGTTGCGCGAACAATTCGGTTTTGATTCGTTCCGCCCCAACCAGCGCGAAGTCATCGAACATCTGCTGGCTGGTCGGCACACGCTGGCGGTGTTGCCTACGGGGTTGGGCAAATCGCTTTGTTATCAGTTGTCCGCCCAATTGCTGCCGGGATTGACGCTGGTGATTTCGCCGCTGATAGCGTTGATGCAGGACCAGGTGGAGGCTTTGCAGCGGCGCGGAGTTCGCAACGTCACCAGTTTGAGCAGCGCGCTCAGCCCGGCGGAAGTCGGAAGACGATTCGGCGAAATCGAAAGCGGGCAGCACAAATTGGTTTATGTCGCGCCGGAACGCTTTGATTCGCCGCGTTTTCAGCAACTGGTTCGGCAAACCGAAATCTCGCTGGTGGTGATTGACGAAGCGCATTGCATCAGCCAGTGGGGGCACGATTTTCGTCCGCATTACCGCACTTTGCTGACGCGGTTGCCGGAATTGCGCCGCGCGACCTTTCTGGCGGTGACGGCGACCGCGACGCTGGAAGTGCAAAACGACATTGCGGCCACGCTGAATTTGCCGTCGTTGGAAAAAGTCGTCGCCGATTTCGACCGTCCCAATCTGCGATTGGAATCGCTCAAGACCGATCAGCGCGAAGACAAAGACAACCGGTTGATCGAATTGGCGAAGAGCGAATCTGGCGCAGTGATTGTGTATGCCAGCACGCGCAGAGAAGCGGCGACGGCTCATCAGTTATTGCTTCAATCAGGTTTCGATGCCGTGCTGTATCACGCTGGACTCAGCGCCGCACAGCGCGCTGAAGCTCAACAGCGGTTTTTGCAGGATGATTGCCGCATCATTGTGGCGACTGTGGCTTTCGGGTTGGGCATAGACAAACCGAACGTGCGCCGCGTGATTCATTACAACGTGCCAGGTTCGCTGGAAAATTATTACCAGGAAGCCGGGCGTGCCGGACGTGATGGAGCGGCGTCGGTTTGCACACTGTTTTATTCGCAATCCGATGTGCGAACGCAGCGTTTTTTGCTGGATCAGGCTTATCCCGAACCGAAGGCGGTGGTGCAGCTTTACGCCTTGCTGCGCGAAGCCGCGCCGCTGGCGGTTGCCGTTGGCGATCTGGCGACAGCCAGCGGAACGCCGGAACTTGCGGTCAACGCCGCTTTGCAATTGCTGCACGAACAAGGCTGCATTGCGCTGACCCCCGAAGGCAAATATGCGTTGTCGGAAAATGCCGACGCCGATTTGAAGCTGGATGTTCGCGAAATGAATGCGCGCCGTTACAGAGCGAACGAACGCTTGAAGAGCATGATCGCTTATGCGCTGGAGCCAAAATGTCGTCGCGCGGCGATTCTCAATTATTTCGGCCAGCGATTTTCGCCGCCGTGTGGGGCGTGCGATGTGTGCGTCCCGCAAGGCAAAACTCAAGCCGAGCCTGCGCTGACGCCTCGATCCAGACCGTTGGCCAATGAAGCTTCCGACCAAACGGCGCGCACGATTCTGCAAACGGTGTCGGAGTTGAATGGAAAGTTTGGCCGTTCGATGGTGGCGGCTTTGCTGACGGGCGGCAAAAGCGAACGCCTTCTGGAATTTCATTTGAATCACAATCCGCATTACGGCGCATTGCAGCTTCACACGCAGAAACGCGTGATGGAATGGATTGACGAATTGATTGATCGTGGGCTGTTGCGATTGACGGCGGAAGAATATCCGCGGTTGACGTTGACCGCAGACGGCAAACGGGCGATGGCCGAATCATCGCGGATTGCGCTGTCCGGTTTCGTCGTCGCGCAAGTTAAAACGAAGACCGAAGCTGAAACATTGGTGGCCAGCAATGCGGCGACAATAATTTTGAAACCAACCGATTGGCGATTGCAGGTGGAGATGTGGCGGCAGGGCGGCAGCGCGCCGGATGTTGCGACGTTGTTGGCTGTGCTGCAAAACTGGCAAGGCAGCGAACACGGCGATTTGATTGTCGCCATCAACGCGCTGAAAGATTTGAATTGCCGCGAAGCCGCTGGTTTGCTATTGGCGCTGTTCGGGCAAACGACTAACGGAAATCTGCTGGGAACGATTTGCGAAACGCTCAGTCAATTGAGCGGGATTCCAGTAACGGACGATCTGCAAGCGATGTTGATGGCGTTGCTTGACGATGAACGACCGGGCGTAAGACGGGCGGCGGTTCGCGCGCTTGGACGGTTGCGCGTTCGTCAGGCTTTGGGCAAGATCGAAACCCTGGCGCAATCGGATTCGTCGGACAGCGTCAAGTTATCGGCGCACGCGGCGGCATTGGTCATCAGGAAAAACTTTTAGCTATGAGCAATCTGAAACACGTGGTGATTTACACGGATGGAGCGTGTTCCGGCAATCCGGGGCCGGGCGGATATGGCGTGGTGTTGTTATTCGGCGAACATCGCAAAGAGCTTTCTGGCGGCTTTCGCAAAACGACGAACAACCGCATGGAACTGCTCGGCGCGATTGAAGGTTTGCGCGCGCTGAAAGAACGCTGCTCGGTCAAGCTGCACACCGATTCGCAATATGTCGTCAACGCGATTGAAAAAGGTTGGGCTGCGAAATGGCGAGCGAATGGTTGGATGCGGAACAAAACAGACAAAGCCGTCAACCCGGATTTGTGGGAGCAGTTGTTGACGCTCTGCGAACAGCACAAGGTCGAATTCGTCTGGGTCAGAGGTCACGCCGGCAACAAGGAAAATGAACGCTGCGACCAGTTGGCTGTGGCGGCGGCGGCCAAACCCAACCTTCCCGAAGATGAAGGTTACGTGGCGTAAGCAGCGGCGTCTTCCAGCAGAATAAACGCTTCCAGCGCAAGCAAGTCGCGGCGAATGATTTCGGCGGTGATCGGTTCAGGGTCGGAATCGAATTGCTGGAAGTGTTCCGGTTTCACTTCGATCAAGCTTTCGTCAATCAACAGCAGTTCGGTTTGCGCGCGGTCGCCGCCTGAGCGTAGTTTTTCGTAAGCAGCACGAATTTGCTTGAAACCTTCAGGGTCTCGTTCAGGCGAATGTTGGCGAATCAGCCCGAAGTAAGCCTGTTTGATTTCGGCTTCTGTGGCGTTGCGTTCGACGCCCAGCGTTTTGTACGGATTGTCGGCGAAAGTCAGGTTCATCTCTTTTTCTTTCGTTTGGGAGCGGGCGGAAAAAAGTCCGGCTCATCATCAAGCAGGAACGGCGGAAGACCGCCGCCCAGGTTGCCTAAAGCGTCCAGCAAACCGGAAGGCGTTGTTTCGAGCGCTTGTTTGAGCAGGCTCAACTCTTTCCGTATTGAATCGAATTCCCTGTTACCCGTCATCAATCGTTCTGCTTCAGCCAATTCCGCCAGTGCGCTTTTCCGATCCTTGTCGCTTGCCAGCATCAGTTCCAGAGGATTGCGACCGACGACGATCATGGCATTGATGAAATATGGCATAGGGTCGGTCGGGTTGAGTTTTTTCGCTTGATTCATGAACCGTCGGGCGTCTTTCTTTTCGCCATGTTCGAACATCTCAAGTCCCATTTCCAAGACAAGCTCGAAAGGCGCAGTCTTTGCAGCCAGATCAAAACATTTGGCGGCTTCTTTGTGGGCGCAACTCATCAAATACGCCAGCCCAATCTGGAAATGGCATTCGGCGCTGGAATCCAATTTCAAAGCTTTGGCGAAAACTTCCTTAGCTTCTTTCTTCAGGCCGAATTTCCAATATATCCCACCGGCCATGACATAAGGCTGCGGCTTGTCCGGGGCGATAGCGATGGAGCGTTTCAAAAATTGTTTTGCTTCAGGTTGGTGGCCAAGCTCAAAATTGATCGCCGCAAGCCTGGTAAGCGCGGTGACGTGGTTGGGATCAATTCGCAACTGTTCTTCGCTGAATTCAATCGCCAGATCAGTTTTTTCATCTTCAAAGGCGTCATCAGCTTCGCGTCCCAAAAAACTCAGATACGCCAGTTTCGGCAGACGGTTCTCCGGCTCCATTTCAACCGCCTGCTTGAAGGTTTGCTGCGCGGATTTGGTGTTGCCGGATATGTCAATCGCATTGGCTTTATGCGTCAGCAGAATCGCAGTGGCTCCGTATTTTTGTTCGATGTGGTTCAGATGCTTGAGCGCTTTTTGCGGCTTGCCCATTTCCAGCAGGACTTCGGCTGATCGCAGCAACAATGCCTGGTCGTCGGGGTCAAGTCGCAATGCCGCTTCCAATTCATTCAATTCCTGTTCGGGCGTCACACCGGATTCGTGCATCAACTCAAGAATGCGTTTTTGCAGGTTGTCCAGCTTGTCTTTGAACCCGGATTCTCCGGCGCGTTGTTTAAGTTGTTGCCGCCAGACTCTGGCCAGCGCGCGCCAGTGGTTGAGCGCTTCGGATTTGCGATTCAGCTTTTCGCAAGCCAGCGCTGCGCTTTGCAGCAGGTTTTCATCCGCCGGTTTCAATTGCAGAAGTTCGTGCCAGATCGTCGCGGCCTGTTCGGCGCGGCCATCGCGCCAGGCCTGTTGAGCGGTTGCGCGGCGAGCGATCATCAAATTGTTGGCGGCAATTTTGTCCGCCGGAGCGATGGCCAGAATTTCCTGCCAGCATTCGACAGCCAGCGGCAAATCGCCGGCGGATGTGCGCTCGGCCAGCCGATGGTAATAAACGATCAACCTGTCGTTCCAACCCAGCTTCAAGTTGTGCGATTTGGTCAACCGGCTGGCTTCGCGCCAATCGGCCAGGGCTTCGCGGTAACTGTTCGCCTGGAAACCGGAAACTCCGCTGTAAAAAAACTGAGTCGCCAACAACGCGGCTTCGGTGCGCGTGGGGTTATGGTCAATCGGCGGCAGAGTCGCCAAATCTGTCTTGGCCTGGTCGTTTTCGTTTTGTGCCAGATGGCGCAGTCCCGACAGCAGCGGTTGAGAAAGCGTTTGATTGAAATTCGGTTCACTGCCGGAAAGCCAATCGCTGATGACGGACAATCTGCGGCAGGGTTCGTCGCGCGTTTCCGTCGGGTTCGATTTGAGCAAATCGCCCGCTTCGCGCGCGCGCCCGTTTGCCAGCAAGCCAAGAGCGATGGCCCGCGTCGCCAGTTTATCGCCCGGCGAAATTTCATGGGCTTTTTGAAACGTGGCGAAAGCCGCTTCGGTCTGGCCGAGCAACAACTGCTGTGCGCCGAGCGCCAGCAGGTAACGAGATTCCGCCGGAGCGTATTTGACGGCGTTTTCCAAAGCCGAGAGTTTCTGTTGCGGGTCGGCCAGTTTCAATGAATTCGCCGCCAACGCGCCTGCCATCACGCCCGGTAATTTCGATTGCGCGGGAATCAGGTGGGAAGGCAAAGGCGCTTTTTTACCGTCGGGGCCGGTGCGCGGACGCAAATCATTTTCGGCGCGTCGCAGAATTTGCAAGGCCTGTTCGGTTTGGCCTTGTCGCAACTGTTCTTCAGCCTGTTTCAGCAACTCCAAAGGTGAAAACTGCGGCGCGTGCTTGTGACCGTGTTTGGTTTTGTTTTTCTTGTTAGCCATCTGGCGTAGCAAAAAGACGATTCAGAAAAATCGCCTTGTGGGAATTACTCGAGTTCGTAAAGCAAATCGTCAAGGTCGTTCAAAGCTTCCATCAGCTTGCCTTCGTCCAAGCCCTGATGCGCCTGTTCCAGTTTGTGGCGTGCGGCACGCAACTTATTCAGGTCTTTGGCGCGACCGTCGGAATCGAGTTTAAGTTCGAGCCGAGCGGCAGCGGCCAGTGAATTGGCGACATCGCGTTCAATTTTCGGATTGAAGTGTTTTTTGACTTCGGGTTCCGACGCGGCGCGCTGGCTGGCGTTGGAATTGAGACTGATCGCTTCGCGGCGTTCGCCTTTGTGATCGCGGGCGCTGACTTCGACTATGCCGTTCAGGTTGTAGCTGAATTCGACTATCACTTCGCGCGGAAGTTCGGGATCGGGACCAGGCGGAATTTCCGTGAACAGGAAACTGCCCAGGTGAGTGTTTTCCGCTGCCACAGGACTTTCGCCTTGATACACCTCTATGTTGACCGTGTCCTGTGTCGGCGAAATGGTGAAGAAGCGTTCGGATTTGGTGGTCGGAATGGTTGTATTGCGGCGGATGATCGGACGAAACGCGCCGGGTATTATGTTGTTGAACATAAATTCGGCAACGGCGATTCCCAAACTGTGGGGCGAAACGTCAATCAACATGGCTTCGACCGGTTCGCCATTGATGATGGCTGCCTGTACGCCCGCACCAAGCGCGACGGCTTCATCGGGATTGATTTCCATCGAAGGTTGCAGCCCCAGATGATCTTCTATCAATTCCGCCACATGAGGTATGCGCGTTGAACCACCGACGAGCAGCACGCGATTGATCTGTTCGGCTTTCAAGTTGCCGTCGGTCAACGCGCGGTCAATTGATTCCAGCGTTGAATGCAGCAGATCGTTAATCATCGCTTCGAATTCATCGCGCGCGATTTCTGTGTCCAGGTGAGCGATTTGCCCATCGTATCGCGCCAGGAATTCTTCCGCCGCGCGAGCATACGGCGCAGACGACAGGGCGATCTTGGCCGCTTCAGCAGCGCGCGATAACCGCGCCATGGCCCGGCGGTCGGATTTGAAATCGTGCCGATGAGCCGACGAGAGCACGGACAACAGATGTTGCAACAAACGTTCGTCGAAATCGTCGCCGCCCAGATTGACGTTTCCGTGACTGGCGCGAACTTCCATAATGTCGCCCATTTGTTCGATGATCGAAACGTCGAATGTGCCTCCACCCAGGTCGTAAACCATCAAGTATTGATTGGCCTGATTTTCCAATCCGTAAGCCAGAGCCGCCGCCGTCGGCTCATTGATGATGCGCAGAACTTCCAACCCGGCCATTTCGCCTGCGCGTTTGGTGGCCAGTCGCTGCACATCGCTGAAATAAGCCGGGACGGTGATGACTGCGCTGGTGACCGGTTGGCCCAACACTTCTTCGGCCATTGTTTTCAAATGGCGCAGGATGAACGATGAAATTTCTTCCGGCGAATACTCGCGGTCGCCGAGCGAGACTTTTTCGTCCGTGCCCATCTTACGTTTGATCGAACGCACGGTTCGTTCAGGCGCAATGACGTATTGGTTCAACGCGCTTTGTCCGACAATGATGTTTCCGTCGTCAGACAACCCCACAACCGATGGGACCAGCCGTTCGTTGCCGCGTTGCAAAATTCGCGCCCGCCCATTTTCAACCACGGCGGCCAGCGAATTCGTCGTTCCTAAATCTATTCCGATTGTTTTACTCATCTTTGGCTACTGTGACCTCTGCATATCGAAGTATTCGGCCTTCCAGCGTGTACCCTTTTAACTCTTCGACGACGACGGTTCCGGGCGAAACGTCACGGCGCGCTTCGGCGGAAACGGCGCGATGCAACGAAGGATCGAAAATGCGTCCAAGCGTTTCCATCGGACGAGCGCCCGCGGCGGTCAAAATCGCCTGCACACGTTCGACCATCAATCGCTGGCCGTCGCGCCATTGTTTGATAGCTGTCGCCGATTCCGTCAGAGATTCGCGCAACTGCCGCACTTGTTGAAAACGAAAGACCAGACCGGTCGCGGGTTGCTGAGCCTGTTGTTCCAACCGCGCGACCAATTCATCGGCAGCGTTCAAACCGGCTTCGGCGGAATCGGCTAATCGCAGCAAATCGCGGCACAATGAGGCTTTTGCTTCGAATCGGGCTTCGGCGACAGAGTCGGCAGCTTGAGCTGGAATCTGAGCGACGATGTTTGAAAGCTGGCGAATTTCCGTCAGAGCTTCGCCGAATGACTCCTGATTGCTTTCCGCCGCGCGATTGGTTTTGAAAAGTTCGCGCCCCAGTCTGCGAATTTCCTGCCGCAGATCGTCAAAGGCTGCTTCAAAATCAAAAACCGGCTCCGGCGATTCTTCGTCGGCAAACACGGCTTCCAGTTCGTCCGATCCATCATCGCTTTCGTCCGATTTTTCGTCTGGCGCTGGTTCGTCACTGTTCGCCGTTTCGTCGTTTGGCGAAGCGGGAGCTTGGAAAATTCCTGCGCCTGCCGAACCGTAAACGGCTTCCATCATCAACTGCCTTGAGCGCAATCGCCGGAGCGAATCTTCTAACGAGTCGCCAGAAACTTCTGCGCGCTGATGTTCGGTGTCGGGCACAGGCTGCTCCACGACATTCGGGGGCAGCGATGTTTCCGACTGATCTATTGGAAATCCCATGTGTATTGCTTTGAAAAATTGATACTGTTTGGCAGGCAATCTAGCACGCTGGATCAATTTTCGTAAATGACGATTTCTTGATTTTCAGTCCAGATTTCCGCGTTTCAATTCTTCGGCCAGATATTCGCTGGCGCGCCACGAAACTGCTGCGATGGAAAGGGTGCAATTCTTTTCCGGGCAGGAAACAAACGACGCGCCATCCACCACGAAAACGTTTTTGACTTCGTGCGCCTGATTGAATTTGTTCAGCACGGAAGTTTTCGGATCGTCGCCCATGCGCGCCGTGCCGACTTCGTGCGTGGCATCGCCGGGCGGAGGCGGCAAGGTGCGCGTATAAGGAATGATTTCGGCTCCGGCGGCGCGCAGCAATTCTTCAGCGTTGTCGTAAATCAACTGGGCCATCTTCAATTCGTTATCGCCCCACTTGGCGTGAAAGCGAAGCTGGGGAATGCCATACCGGTCTTTCAAGCCTGAAGGATCAATCTCGCAGTAGTTGTCGAAATACGGCAAACATTCGCCGAATCCAGCCATGGAAATTCGCGCCGGAGCAACGTCGCGGACGGTCTTTTTGAAATCCGCGCCGAAGCCTGCAAAGCGTTTGGCGTAGCCTGGAAAAATGCCAGAACCGCTGTTGGGTTGAAATTGCCAACCGCGCAACGCAGAAACCTTGCGTCCGCCCGGAATGTTGGTGTGACGCGGAACGTAAATGTGACCGCCGCCGGTTCCGTCATCGCTGAGAACTTCCGAACCTTTCATCGCGGGAACGTAACCGCTGATCATTCCGGCTTTGAAATTGTCCATCAGGTAATGGCCGAGCACGCCGGAGGAATTGGAAAGTCCGCGCTCGTGATGGCGGGTTTTGGAATTCAACAGAATGCGCGTCGAAGCCATGGCTCCTGCGCCGATGACGACGACTTTGGCGCGCGCTTCATAAGTCAGCCGGTTTTTCGTGTCCACGAATTCGACGCCGCGCGCTTTGCCGGTTTTGGAATCGAGCAGCACGCGATGCACCGCCGCGCCGGTTCGCAAGGTGAAATTCTTTCGCCCGATCAGTTTGGGAATGATGGCGTCGAGCGTGGAAAACCGCGACCCCGTCGAACAGCCGTAATCGCAATTGCCGCAGTAATGACAGGCCGCGCGATTGTCACGGTTTTTCAGGATGATGGCTTTGCGAATGGGGATGATCGGAATGCCGATTTTTTTGCCGCCGCGAACCAATTGCGCTTCGCCGCAACGCGGAGGCGGCGTCGGCGCGTGATAATTTCCATCCGGCATCACCGCCAACCCTTCACGCGTGCCGAACACGCCCATCAAATCTTCGGCCTTGTCGTAATACGGCGTCAGGTCTTCATAAGAAATCGGCCAGTCTTCGCCCGCGCCATCCTGCAGCGATTTCGGTTTCATATCCCATTCGGACATTCGCAAACTGACGCGCGCCCAGGTGTTGGTGCGGCCTCCGACGGCGTGAATGCGCGTCCAGTGAAAATCAGTGCCGGGCGCGCGGCCATAAGGGTCTTTGAAAGGATGAACGTACAGGTGTTCGGTGTAGGCCGAAACTTTCCACAGCCCATCGTATTGGCCGGGTTTGCCAAGTCCGCGAAACGGCATGTCGTAAGGCTGGCTGTGTTCAGTGTGAAAGATCGTATCGCGATCCCACTTCGGCCCGATTTCCAACAGCAGAACATTCAAACCTTTGTTGACCAGCACGTGCGCGGCGATGCCGCCTGCTGCGCCGGAACCGACGATGATTGCGTCGTAGAGAGTCTTTAACTGTGCCATTGTGTTTCGTAAGTCTGATTGGAGTTGAATGCAAAAGGGACAGGCAGAATAGCATGCCGGCTTCTGCCTGTCCCTGTTTGAGGCGTTGAATCAGGGTCTATTCATTCTCGGTAAATGTCCGACAAGCTGCCAGCTTGTCAGGTCCCTGGTTGGCGAATAGGTGGTTAATTGTCAGATGCGGGCGAGCCGTCATTGCATGAGCCTTCGGACTGGGAATAAACCAGCAATAAAAGGAAGATTTTTCCTATCAAAAGAAATTTCAGATAAGCCAAATCGCAATCATGGTGGTTGATTGTGGAAGTAAAACAAAAACGGGCATCGAAAGATGCCCGTTTTTGTTTGATTTGCTTGATGCGCCCGGCACGACTCGAACGTGCGACCTTTTGGTTCGTAGCCAAACGCTCTATCCAACTGAGCTACGGGCGCGTTTTAGGAAGGGCGGATTCTGCCATCTGCCCCCAAAGCTGTCAACAGGCCGTTCAGACGGTGTTGGTCAGTCGGTTTTTGGCCCAGCGGCTTTCACTTCGTCGGACACTCCGGCGGCAAATTGCTCGAAATTGTCGCGGAATAACCGAGCCAGATGATGCGCTTTTTCATCGTAAGCCGCAGGATTCTTCCACGTATTGCGCGGTTTCAGAACTTCGCTGGGAACGTCCGGGCAGCCAATCGGCACGTGAACCCCGAAGATCGGATCGGGTTCGGTGGCTACGTTCGCCAGATGGCCAGACAGAGCCGCGCGCACCATCGCACGCGTGTAAGCAATCTTCATACGCTGGCCTTCGCCATAAGGGCCGCCCGACCAGCCTGTATTCACCAGCCAGCAATTGGCGTTGTGTCTGGCAATTCGTTCGCGCAGCAGTTCGGCGTACACGCCCGGATGATGCACCATAAATGGCGCTCCGAAGCAGGCGGAAAAGGTCGCTTGCGGTTCTTTGCCAAGGCCTTTTTCCGTGCCAGCGACTTTGGCCGTATAGCCGGAAATGAAGTGATACATCGCCTGTTCCGGCGTCAGTTTGGAAATCGGAGGCAAAATTCCATAAGCATCCGCCGTCAGCATGATGATGTTTTTCGGATGGCCACCCGTGCCCGATGGTTCAAAGTTGGAAATGTGCGACAGCGGATACGCCGCGCGCGTATTTTCGGTCAAACTGCCGTCATTCAAATCCAACCGACGTGTTATGGGATCCATCACCACGTTTTCCAACACCGTCCCGAAGCGCCGTGTGCAGGCGTAAATGTCCGGTTCAGCTTCTGGGGAAAGATTGATGACTTTGGCGTAACAGCCGCCTTCAAAGTTGAACACGCCGCGATCTGACCAGCCATGTTCGTCATCACCAATCAATTGCCGTTCGGGATCGGCGGACAAGGTGGTTTTGCCAGTTCCCGACAAGCCAAAGAAAATCGCCGCATCACCGTCCTGACCGATGTTGGCCGAACAGTGCATCGAAAGCACTCCTTTCAGCGGCAACAAATAATTCAACAGCGTGAAGATGGATTTTTTCGTTTCGCCCGCGTAACTGGTTCCACCGATCAAAATCAACCGCTGGCCAAAATCCATCAGGATGAATGTGCCGGAATTGGTTCCGTCGGTTTCGGGATTGGCTTGAAAGGTGGGAGCGTTGATGACGGTGAATTCGGGCACGTGATTGGCAGTTTGCGTGTTCCAGTCTGGCCTGACGAACATATTGCGCGCGAACAAACTGTGCCAGGCGTATTCGGTAATCACGCGAATCGGCAACCGATATTGCGGGTCGGCTCCGGCAAAACAATCCTGCACGTACAAGTCTTTGCCTTCCAGATGTCGCAGGACTTTGTCGCGCAACTGGTCGAAGTTCGCCTGTTCGAACGGGCGATTGACCTTTCCCCACCAGACGTGTTTTTCCGACGACGTTTCGCGAACGATGAATTTGTCATTCGGCGCGCGACCTGTGTGCTGGCCCGTGTTGACTACCAGAGGGCCAAGATGCGCGACGGTGGCTTCGCCGCGTTTGACCGAGTGTTCGTACAGTTCGGCAGTCGTCAGATTCCAATATGAATGATTGATGTTTTTGAGGCCGTGATTTTCCAATCCGAACGAACTCGGATTCCAACCGGTGTTTTTACTCATAACTCTCCTTGTGGTGCTTACTGCAATTTGGTCAAACAATCAGAGCATGCTTGATCCTGAAATGGACGAAAGCGCGGACTGGCCGCGCTCACGATTTTTATCTCTTATGTATTTGGGCGCAGGTACGATAGCCAAAATGCCTGACCTTGTCGAGAACATTGCTGGGCTGCGCCAAAGTGATTTCTTGACACTGTTCAAAGCTCACGCGTACACTCCTGATCGTTCGCTGAAATGCAAACTCTTGGGGGGTGCATTGGTTTCGATGGGAGACCTGAGGCGACGGATGCATACCGGGAAGTCTGTAACCCGTAAACTGCAGGCAAAACCTTAATTGCGAACCAAGAACTCGCAATGGCTGCCTAGTTAACCCTAGTTCACAGCCCGTTCGCTCCGGCATCGCCTGTGTGCCGGATGTCGAGCGCCGACTTTGCAGGCTAGCGATTTGACGCAGGTCAGAGTCAAAAAGCGAAACTCATCTGGCATAGTTTGCGCCCGGTTCTTCGCCGCTTCTGCTACCGGGTGCGAGCGAAACTTTAAGCGAAGCGGCTAAGTATGTAGATTCCTTCGAAGACGGCTGCCAGACGAGAGTTCGATTCTCTCCACCTCCATCGTGAGATCAAAAGGCAAAAGTCGAAAGGCAAAAGTCAAAAATGGAAAGAAAACTTCCGACCTTTTGCCATTTGATTTTTGCCTTTTGACTTTTGATTTTCCTGAAGATGAATTCTCTTCCCATTGGCATTTTTGACTCCGGCGTAGGCGGGTTGACCGTGCTCAGAGCCGTTCGCCAGCGATTGCCGCGCGAAAGCGTCGTTTACCTGGGCGACACGGCGCGCGTGCCGTATGGGACAAAATCTCGTGCGACGATTGAGCGATACGCCATCGAAGATGCCGCGTTTTTGGTGGAAAAAGGCGTCAAGATGATTGTCGTCGCGTGCAATACGGCTTCGGCTATGGCGCGCGAAAGTTTGCGCCGAGAATTCGATGTTCCGTTTTTGACCGTGCTGGGGCCGGGCGCTCGCGCGGCAGCCAGAACCACGCGCAGCGGCCGCGTTGGAGTCATTGCCACAGAAGCAACCATCGGCAGCGGAGCTTATGAACGCGCCATTCACGAAGCTTGCGGCGAACGTGCGGTGGAAGTATTTTCGCGCGCCTGTCCGCTGTTTGTGCCGCTGGTCGAAGAAGGCGAAACTGATTCGCAGGTTGCGCGACTCCTTGCCGACCAGTATCTTGCCCCTCTGCGCGAACAACAGATTGATACGTTGGTGTTGGGTTGTACGCATTACCCGCTGCTGAAAACCGTCATCGCCGAAACGATGGGCGAAGGCGTGACGCTGATTGATTCCGCCGAAGCAGTGGCGGAAGAAACGGCTCAGTTGCTGGAACAACACGACCAACTGGTTGATCAACAGGCTGGCGACAAGCAACCGTCGCAAAGCCGGTTTTATGTCACCGACGCCGCGCAGCGATTTCACAAAATTGCCGAAAGGATATTGGGCGCGCCGCTCGAACATCTGGAAGCGGTGGAAGTTTTTGGACATGACAAACTCTGAACAGAAAACTCGCAACGACGGTCGCCAACCGCTCGATTTGCGTCCCGTCAATATGATTTGCGGCTTCACGAAATACGCCGAAGGTTCGGTGTTGATCGAAGCCGGACAAACGCGCGTGCTCTGCACGGCTTCGATTGAAGACAAAGTGCCGCCGTTTTTGAAAGGCAAGGGCGTTGGCTGGGTGACGGCGGAATATGCGATGTTGCCGCGCGCAACGCAGAATCGCACGTCGCGCGAAATCGGTCGCGGCGGCCCTTCAGGACGAACACACGAAATTCAACGATTGATTGGTCGCAGTTTACGGTCGGTGGTGGATATGGCGGCGTTGGGCGAACGAACCTTGACGGTTGATTGCGACGTGATTCAGGCCGATGGTGGCACGCGCACGGCCTCGATCACTGGAGGATTTGTCGCTTTGACGTTGGCGTTGGAAAAGCTGTTCGACGAAAACAAAATCACCCGTCCGGTCTTGCGCGATTTCATTGCCGCTGTCAGCGTTGGCATCGTCGGCGAACGCGCACTGCTCGACCTGGATTACGTCGAAGATTCCGCCGCCGAAGTGGATATGAATGTTGTGCGCACAGGCGACGGCCGCTTTGTCGAAGTTCAGGGCACGGCAGAAACCGAGCCGTTCAATCGTGAACAAATGAATGAAATGATTGCCGCTGCTGAAATCGGCATTAATGGTTTAATTGCAATTCAAACCCAAACCCTCGTTCAGGAACTTGGTCGCAAAGAACTGCGCGTGATGCTCGCCCCAGATTCGCGCACAAAGATCAATTGGAAGGAGAGCGCATCTTGATGAAACGTCATTTTCTTTTCGCTTTTTTGCTTGTGATGTTGGCGGCGGCGTTCGTCGTCGAAGCTTCTGCTCAGGAAGTGTTTGAAGACCCGGATGGTAAATACACCGTCTCGCTGCCCGCCGGTTGGCTGGGCATTGTCAACAAGGACGGCTTGGGACGCAATGAAGTGAACATCGTCTACAAAGTCCGCGAAAACGGCGCGCTGAAAGTCACTCGTGTCGAAGAAGCTGAAGGCAAAATGGACGCGATGGAATATGCCAACAAGGATGAATCGGAACGCATTCGCTTCAATCCGAAATACGACAAAATTTCGCTGGAAAAATTCGTCATCGGCGCAGGCAAATCCGGCGCATTGCTGTCTTACGATTATTTCTCGACCAGCGGCCAACCATTCACCGGGCGCGTTTATTATTTGAAAACCGACGAAAACACGATTTACCGGCTGCAATTCATAGGCAGAAAAAACATCCTGTCCACATTGCGCAGCCACACGGACGCCATCGCCCGGTCGTTCAAAACCAAATGACTTTTCATCCTTGCGCTTGATGCCGCGCGGCAAGTTGGCCACAGGCTGCGGAAATGTCCTGGCCGCGCGGACGGCGAATGAACGCCGGAATGTCTTTGTCGGTAAGAGTTTTTTGGAATGCCAGAATGCGCTCCATGGACGACGCGCGGTATGGCAATTCAGGCGCGGGATTGTGCGGGATCAAATTCACTTTGGCACGAATGCCGTTCAATAACCGAACCAATCGCCGCGCGTCTTCGTCGCTGTCATTCACTCCGGCCAGCATGACGTATTCAAACGTCAGCCGCTCGCGTTCGTCGAGCGGATATTCCCGGCACGCTTTCATCAATTCCGCCAACGTGTATTTGCGATTGATCGGCATCAGATCGTTGCGCTGCTCTTCGGTCGTTGACGACAGCGAAATGGCCAGATGAGGCCGCACGGATTCATGGGCGAATTCGTAAATGCGCGGAACAATGCCCGAAGTCGAAACCGTCACGCGCTTGGGGCTGATTCCCAACCCTTTTGGATCGGCCATGACGCGAATGGATTGCATCACTTCCTGATAATTCAAAAAGCTTTCGCCCATTCCCATAAACACCAGATTGGTGCCGTGCGGAGTTTCATTGCCTTCGCCATACACTTCGTTCAGGACAATGACGATCTGCGAGATGATTTCTCCTGCGGTCATGTTTCGCTTCACGCCCAGTTGAGCCGTCATGCAGAACTTGCAACCGACGGCGCATCCCACCTGACAACTGATGCAGATGGTGTCGCGGCGTTCTTCGGGCATGAAAACGGCTTCGGCTTCGCGACCGTCGCCCAGTCGCAACAAATACCGGCGCGTGCCGTCCGTCGAATAAAACACCCGTTCGATTTTGGTTTCGGTGATTGTCGCTGTCTGGCTGAGCTTTTCCCGAAACGATTTAGGCAAGTCGGTCATCTGCTCGAAATCCAGCGCGCGACGCGCGTAAATCCACTGATAAAGCTGTTTGCCGCGAAACGCCGCTTCGCCAAGCCCGGTGGCGAATTCAATCAATTCAGCTTCGGTTTTACCCAGCAAGGAAATCATTACCCAGCACACTTACAAATTCGGAGCGATTTCAACAAGCGTAAATTTGAAAAATCGCACGACTCAACAATTCAGGATCGTGACGCACTGTGTGCGATTCGGAAATCAGCGGCAAGGCCAGAAATCTGGTTTCCCCCGATTCTGACCATTCAGTGTTTGGCGGTTCAATCAGATGAGCCTTTTCGGCTTCGTATTGTTTCAACATCTGGTCGGAAATTCGCGCGGAATTGAACAACGCATAATCCAGCTTCAACGCGGGCGCATACTTCAACAGTTGCCAAACATGGTCTTCGGCGGTAAAGCCGTCGGTTTCGTCAAATTCCGTCATTGCATTGCAGATATAAATTTTCCGAGCGCGGGATTCGGCCAGAGCATCGGCAACGCCTTTGACCAACAGATTGGCGATCACGCTGGTAAAGAGCGAACCGGGTCCCAGAGTAATCAAATCGGCTTCGTGAATGGCAGCCACCGCCGCCGGCAAAGCGCGCGCGTCCGGCGGTTCGAGCGCCAGTTCACGAATCGGCAAATTATGAGATTTGATTGCCACCTGTCCGCGAACGGTTTTGCCATTCATTCGGGTGACCAGATCAACGTTGTCCAGCGTCGAAGGCAACACGCGCGCCCGGATTTCCAACAATTGTCCTGCCTGTTCAATCGCCGTCAAAAAATTGCCGCTCATTTGGTTCAAGGCCAAAATCAGCAAATTTCCCAACGAATGACCTCCAACCGAACCGTCGCCCGCAAACCGGTGACGAAACAGACCGGTCAACAGGTTCGATTCATCCGCCAGCGCCACCAGACAATTGCGAATGTCTCCCGGCGGCAACACATCGAATTCCGTTCGCAATCGCCCGGAGCTTTTGCCGTCATCCGTGACCGTGACAATCGCCGTCAGTTGAATTTCAGACTCCGCAGCATCTGGGCAAAGAAATCGTTTCAGGCCGCTGAGCAAGGTCGAAAGCCCCGTGCCACCGCCGATGGAAACGATCTTGAGTGGATCGCGTAAAGCCATAACAAAATTATTCGGATTTCTTCGGCGATTTATGGGCGCAAACTGGTGTGTTGATGCACTCATTCGCCAGCATCAACCGCGCCACAGGAACTTTGTTAATGATGTGCGATTCGACGATTTCCCGAACATCTTCGACAGAATTGACTCCGCCGTACCAGACAGCTTCGGGGTACACGACCACCGTCGGGCCGTGTTCGCATTGATCCAGGCATCCGGCGCGATTGGCACGGACGGAACCTTTCAATCCATTGACTGCCAGTTCCTGTTTGAAAAGCAGTTGCAGAGTTCCCAACCCTTGCGGATCACAACAACCACGCGGATTTTCCGGCGGACGCTGGTTGGTGCAGATAAAAATGTGTTGTTCAAACTTCGCCATATTTTTCTGATGATGCGTAACTCGGCGGCAGCCGAAAAAAGGATTGTCAGAGTAAAACGCAGGCAGTGTGCCTCACGGCTTTTCGCGTCGTCAAGCAGGCTGTAGCGGATTGAACCCGGTCAAACTTGGACAGGTTCTGTCTGTTCGGATACAGAAACAATCTTAAAATTGGGTAGGCTTTTCCAAAACAATTAAAGAGCGGTTTTCACCAACTGGCTAATGGAAATTAATTGCAGTCCCCAGAAAATTCGTAACCGGATTTTGCGGGTCAGAGTTATATTCTTCGTTCAGAAGGTGGTTTGGAAGGCTTTGCTGAAAGAACCTGACTGACAGAAAAAACGTAAGATTTTTTGTTGGCAGGGGCGAGAACGAAAAACAATTAAAATATAGAAAAGGGGGAAGTTAGGGATGATGAAAATAACCAATGATACGTTGCGACTGATTAACAAATTGCCGGACGACAAACGCCAAAAAGTAGATGCAATTGTCCGTCGGCATGTGCGAGCCTGCCAGCAAAATGGGTTCAACCCTGAAAACCTGGAGCGGGTTTACATCGAAGCAGTTGAGATGGTTGATATTGAAGATCGCTTCCCGGAACCGATTGCGGAAGACAATCGAACCTGGGAACCGTTCCGTCATTACGACCAATACATCAGTCCAAAAGCTGCATAACGGCAATTAACAAGGCCGACAACCGACCAAACGGGAATGCGTCATCAGGCGCATTCCCGTTTTTGTTTCGCAAGAGCGTCAATGACCGGTCGTTCATCGGAGCGTCAGACAGCGCAACAAAAGGCGTTTGATTACTTTCCAGATGCCCATGTTCGCTGTTCGACAGCAAGTGGGGCTTTCTGTATAATCCGCCGCTTGAAATTCGACACCAATCTCAACAGACAATACAGCGCGCAACACAGGCTCGGACAGCTTTTATGACATAGCTGCTCGCATGAGCGAAGCGTTTCGATCAAGGAGTTTTTGAGCGTGAAAAGAATTCTTCTGCTTTCATTCACCATTGCCATCATTGGCACACTTGCCGCTCTTACCCGCACCACCGCCCAGCAAACAGCAACCGACGAAGTTTCCATCGCTCTGTTGCCCGTGACGCCCAATGTCATCGGCACGCAGATTCGTGGGGCCAGCAACGACGGCAAACGCATCGTTTTCGATTCGATCAATGATTACAACGGCAAAAACGTGGACAGCAACCGCGACATCTGGGTTTACGACGTGGATTCGCGCAGCATCATTCAAATCACCGACACTGCCGATCTGAAAGAAGACCCGATGGACGTCAACAAGGTGACGACCTTCATCAACAATGAAACTCCGGCCATCAGTGGCGACGGAACCAAGATAGTTTTCGTTTCCAACGCCGATTTGGGCGGAACGAAAAATGAAGATCGCAATTACGAAATTTTTGTTGCCGATCTTCCCCGCAATTCAACGACGCCGACCATCAAGCGCATCACCGACACTGGAAAAGACAGTGAAGATGAATTTGTCAAAGATATTTTCCATAACTACACCCCGACGATTAACGATGATGGTTCCGTCATTGCGTTTGTTTCGACGCGGCAGAATTTCAAAGCGATCGAAGGCGGTCCGCAGGCATTCACGGCTCTCAAAGAAGGCCCGACCAACGACAATCCTGACGGCAACGGGGAAATTTTCCTTTACAACGCCAACACCAGACAGTATTCGCAAGTTACCGCCACGCGCGACATTGACGCCACAGTCAATTTCGTCGTCAAAGGTTTCAATTCCAATCCTTACCTGAGCGGCAACGGACAGGTGCTGGCTTTCATTTCTGGCTTTAATTTTCCTGGTTCTGCGGCCAATAAAAACACCGATTTCAACGGCGAAATTTATACGTACAAAGTCGGCGATCCGGCAAACACCATGCGTCAGGTGACGGACACAACCGGCGGCCCGGCTGTCCCGGCCAACGGCGTGATGAACGTCATGCTGGCGTTTACGCATCCGATCAATTCCGACGGCACAAAACTGGTTTTTGAATCGGCAGGCGATTTCGCCGGGAAAAATTCCGAAAAGCTGCGCGAAGTATTCCTGGCGGATTTGAGCGCCTCGACCATCCAATTCACTCAAATCACCGATCAAACCACTGTGGATTTCACCAAAAATGATTTCAACTATTTCCCCAGCATCAATTCCACAGGAACGCACGTCGTTTTCACGTCGGTGTTGAACCTGACTCCGGCAACGCCCAGCGGCGTCAAAGCGGACAATGCCGACGGCAGTCGTGAAGCATTCCGCTACGACATTGCCGCAAACAAGATTCGGCAAATCACCTTTACTGACCTTTCGCTGACTGTGTTCGATCAGAGATCGAACAATTTTTCTGTCTTTGCTGACAGCACGGGGAACACCATAAGTTTCAATTACGAAGCGAACGTCATAGCTTCGAACGCTCTGGCTATCCAGGACGTTTTCCAGGCTTATGTGCTGCCTGTGACCGCGAAAAACGCCACGGAAGCCAAGTTCGCCAATGCAGCCAGTTTTGACAATACGCAGGTTGCGCGAGGTTCGATTGTCGCGGTTTTTGGAACCCAACTGGCCAACGCAACTATGACGGCTCCCAGCGCCAATCTGCCGTTCCAGCTTGGCGGCGTGACGATCACGGTCAATGGCCTGGCCGGACGACTGATTTACGTTTCGCCCGAACAAATCAACTTTGTTGTGCCGAATGAAATCGGCGTCGGCGACACAGTGGATTTCACCATCAACAACAACGGTGTCCAATCCGCGGGCAAAGCCAAAATCGTCAGCGCCGCTCCGGGCGTGTTCAGCGCGACCGGCGACGGAAAAGGAAAATCCACAGCCCAGTGCGGCCAGGTTTCGCCCGATGGGTTGAGCTTTCTGATTACGGCTCCGCCCTGCTCGGTGGGCAATGAATCGCAGTTCAATTTGCTGATTATTTACGGAACTGGCTGGCGTAATACCGCAGGCTTGCAGGTCAAAATCGGCGACGTGACTTTGACGCCGCAATTTTCCGGCGCTCAGACGGAATTCCTGGGACTGGATCAGATCAATGTCTCGCTGACCAAGGAACTGGCGGCCAAAATGGACCAGGAAATCACAGTGACTGTCATCTCGACGACCAACATTGACAGTAATAAAACGACGACTTCGTTTTCAGAGTTTGAAGCCTCGCTTTCCACATTCAATGCGGCCAGTTTCGAAGGCGGCATTGTCGCGCGAGGTTCGCTGGCCGTTGTGCAGGGCGAGATGCTGGCCAATGACACCATGGAAGCGGCAGGGCCGGATTACCCGCTGGAGTTGAAAGGCGTCAAAGTCACGGTTGGAGGAACACCGGCGCGAATTGCATACATCTCTCCGACTCAGATCAATTTTTTGATGCCCAACGACGCCAAACCCGCTGAACTCGTTGAAGTCGTCGTCAACAACAACGGCACCAACATTCGCGGCAGAGTCACAGTGCTGGACGCGGCGGCGGGCGTCTTCACGACAACGGGCGACGGAAACGGCGCCGCGCGCGCGCAATGCGGCAAAGTGAACGCTGACGGTTCAATCACCTTCACCAATCCGCCCTGCGCAGTCGGCACAGAAGCAGAGCCAAACATCATTCGTATCTTTGGAACTGGTTGGCGATTTGCCGACAAAGTCGTGGCCAAGATCGGCGATGTCACTTTGGAAACAGTTTTCGCTGGTGGCCAGCCGTCTGGAAACGGAGCGACCATTCCCGGCGTGGACATTATTGATGTCAAACTGAAGCCGGAACTGGCAGGGAAAACCAATGCTGATGTGGTGATTACCACCACCGTCAAATCGGTGGATCGTGCAAGCAGGATAGGAGTCAATACATCTTTTTCAAACTGATTTCCGGCTGGAAACGATGGCGACGCGGGGCAGATTGCAAACAACTGCCCCGCGTTTTTTATTTGTGGTCGCGTTCGGCCAACACCGCCGTCGTTTCTTTAACCACACGGTCGTGAATCGTTCCGTTGGTGGCGATGATGCCTTTCAGATTCCGCACGTGGGAGGTGTTGTATTGCAACGGCTCGCCGAAATTGTCCGTGATGATTCCTCCGGCTGCGCGCAAAATGGCTTCGGGCGCGCAGGTGTCCCATTGATTGGTTTTGGCTCCGGCGTGTATGTAAATGTGAGCGCGACCTTCGCAAATCAATCCCAGTTTCAACCCCACGCTGCCTGATCGCAATTCGCCGGTCGAACCCAGTCGCTTCCGTATGGCATCCACCGTCGGGCTGTGATGCGAACGACTCATCGCCGCAACCATTCTGGTCGGATCGCTCAGGTCAGAAACGCGCATTCGTTTGGTCGTCAAAGCTTCTTCGACAAACGCGCCGATACCTGGCGCGGCATAAAACATGCGATCGGTTGCCGGGTTGTAAACCACTCCGACTTTCGGCTCACCAGCGACCGCCAGACCGATCATCACCGCAAATTCGTCCAGTTTTTCGATGAACTGTTTGGTTCCGTCCATCGGGTCAACCATCCAGACGCGTTCTTTGGTCAATCGCACCTGATCGTCTTCGGCCTCTTCCGAAAGAATGGCGTCGTTCGGAAACGCCCTGGCCAGTTCGCGCACCAGCATGGTATTGGCTGCTTTGTCGGCGGCGGTGACGGGATCGTCATATCCTTTCCATTCCACCTTGGCATCGTTTTTGTAAAAGCCCATCAAAATGGCTCCGGCTTCGCGCGCCAATCGTCTGGCGACTTCCAGTTCTTTGTCCATGAATGTCCTTTTTGAAATTGAGTTGAACGTTAGAGGCCGACAGCTTACACAGCAATCCCCATCGGAAGCAAAGTTTGACACTGCAAAACGCCGTTTCTATACTCGCCGCCGCTTACGAGCTTTTACGATTACGTCATCAACAAACACATTCTGGCGGCAGGTCACGATGAAAATTTACGACATCACTGTCCCTATCTCGGCAGACTTGCCCGTTTATCCCGGCGATCCCGAAATTCAGCTTGAACGCATCATGTCGTTGGAACAGGGCGACATCGCCAACGTCACGCGGCTTTGTTGCAGCACGCACATCGGCACGCACATTGATCCGCCGTCGCATTTCATCGCCGGAGCCAGATCGGTGGATCAATTGCCGCTGGAAATTTTGCTCGGCACAGCCAGAGTCGTTGATGTCGGCGATGTTACGGTAATTGACGCCACCGTGTTGAATCGCTGCCATCTGGAAGGCGCGACGCGCGTGTTGTTCAAAACTCGCAATTCATCGTTCTGGCCCGAATCAAAAGTGTTCCACGAAGATTTTGTCTACATCGCCCCCGATGCCGCCCGGCTGTTGGTCGAACGCGGCGTGCAACTGGTCGGCATTGATTACCTGTCGGTCGAACGATTCAACTTCGACGAACCGACGACGCATCTGGTTTTGCTGGCGGCGAACGTCGTCATTGTCGAAGGTCTGGCGCTCGGCGACGTTCCACCCGGCGATTACGAATTGGTTTGTTTGCCGCTCAAAATCAAAGACGGCGATGGCAGCCCGGCGCGTGTCGTTCTGCGAACATAGTTTTTTCAAGTGCAGTGAGCGTCGTTAAACCGGCGTTTGTCCCATCAACCAATCCAAAACTACAGGAGCAACAACCAATGAACATGGATTCTTTCATCAGCAATTGGCGTCGTATTCACAAACAAACCACCAAAATCATGGCGGTCGCGCCGAACGACAAATACGATTGGAAACCGGCAGATTCGGCCATGACGCTGGGCGAATTGATGAATCATTTGTGGATCGCCGAAGCTGGATTGATAGCTGCGGCCAAAACCGGAGTGTTTCCGAAAGAAGCTCCGCCGCAAATCAAAGACACTGCCGAATTGATCGCGGCATACGACAAAACCCACGAAGAAGCGATTGCCACCGTCAAAGCGATGACGCCGGAAGAATTGGCGGAAACGGTTGCGCCTTTCGGGCCTGACGCTGCAATGTCGCGCAGCGCGTTGCTGCATCTGACGATGGAACATGAAATCCATCATCGCGGCCAGTTGTACACTTATCTGCGCATCGCCGGTTGCGAAGTTCCGCCGCTGTTCGGCTAATCGAATTTATTGGATAAACGCAAAGGCGCGAAGCTGCAAAGCCGCAAAGAATTTTCTTGCTGGATTTGCTTTGCGCCTTTGCCACTTTGCATCTTTGCGTTGAACTGATGTTTTCCATGAAGTGGGATTCTGACCTTTACGATCAAAAACACTCCTTCGTCACCAAATACGGCGAAGGGGTGTTGTCGTTGCTGGACGCCAAACCCGGCGAACGGATTCTGGATGTGGGTTGCGGCTCTGGCCATTTGACCAAACAGATTGCCGATGCTGGAGCAGAAGTCATCGGTCTGGACAGTTCGCCGGAAATGATTGCCACGGCGAAAGCGGCGTATCCGGCGCTGACCTTTCTGGTCGCGGACGCTTCCGACTTCGCTTTTGACGAACCGTTCGACGCCATCTTTTCCAACGCCGCGCTGCATTGGGTTGAACGTGCCGAAGCCGCCGTCATCTGCATGGCTCGCGTGTTGAAACCCGGCGGACGATTCGTGATCGAAATGGGCGGCAAGGGAAACATCGCCGGAATCGCCACGTCGCTGGAACGTGCGATTCGCCGTCAGCACGGGCGCGAAGTCAAAGCCACGAATTATTTCCCCAGCATTGGCCAATACGCTTCCTTGCTGGAAAAACACGGCATCGAAGTTACGAGTGCTGTGTTGTTCGACCGCCCGACCAAACTCGAAGGCGGCGAAGAAGGTCTGGCAAACTGGATCAGGATGTTTCGCCGCGAATTGGTCATCGGCTTCAGCGAATCCGAACAGCAAGCCATCTTTGCCGAAGTCAAAACTGCTCTGCGTGAACGACTGTTCCACGACGGTACTTGGTTCGCCGATTACCGGCGATTGCGAATCACGGCTTTCAAACTATAAAAACTATGGCAGGCAAAAAAGACAAACAGATCGTCAGCAATGCCGCGCCGAATCGTCCGCGCGACGACGAAAGTTTCCGCAATCGAGCCTACGAACTCGTAATGAGAATCCCGCCCGGTCGAGTCATGAGTTATGGTTTGGTCGCTCGCGTGCTGGGCGCAGGGTACGATGCGCGAGCCATCGGCAATTTGATGTATGCCACGCCGAAAGACGAACGTAACATTCCCTGGCATCGCGTCATCAATTCTCAAGGCGCGTGTTCAACTGCCGGAATGACTACGCCGCCGGATTTGCAGCAGCGATTGCTGGAATCCGAAGGCATCGTTTTCAACGACAAAGGTCGCTGCAAAATCGAAAACTACCTTTGGACTCCGCCGGAATACGACGCCGAAGCAAAAGACACTCAACAAGGCAGTTTATTTTCTTGAACCAAACGAGGAACCGTAAATGGAAAACGCTCCCATTCAGCAACCACCTTACCAGGTCGCAGCGCCGCGATATTCCGTTGCACATCACATGGTCACAACGGCATTTGAGCTGCCTGGTTTTCGCGTGGTTCGCAATCTAGGTGTCGTGCGAGGCATCACCGTGCGTTCGCGTTCGGTGTTCGGCACGATTGGCGGCAGTTTGCAGACGCTGGTCGGCGGCAACATTTCGCTCTTCACGCAGCTTTGCGAAAAGGCGCGCGAAGAGGCGTTTGAAATCATGATTCAGCACGCTTCGGAAATCGGAGCCAACGCAATCATAGGCGCGCGGTACGACGCCAACGAAGTCATGGGCGGCGTGACGGAAGTGCTGGCTTACGGCACGGCGGTCGTCGTCGAACCAGTCGAAGCCACCAGTTATCGCAACTGAGGCGACAGGAAATCAACCACGAATACCACGAATGTTCTCGAATGATTTTGGCTATTTATGTTCATTCGTGAAGATTCGTAGTTTCAAGGTTTTCCTCCAACTCATCCGCTTTTTTTGGAGACAAAGCATGTTCCATCAATTCCGCCAAACTGTTTTGCTGGTGTTGCTGGTGAATTTGCTGTTTGCAGTGTCACCGGTTTCAGCGCAGCGCCAAAGAGCCAAACCTCAACCGCCGCGCGTGTTCACCTTTGACGCAACAAATAGCGAAATCGCCGTTATCCTGACGCAGGAAGGAATGATCAGCCGTCGTTATCCCACCCATAAAGTTCTGGCGAAAAGCTTCAACGGCAAAGTGGAATTGCCCAAAGACGAAACCAAACTGACGGTCGAACTCGAAGCCGATCCGAAACAGTTGACCAACGTGGACGCGGCGATGGGCGATTTCGAGCGCAAGGAATTCCACGCCGTGCTGCGAAACCAGATTCTGGAGGTAGACAAATTTCCTTCGATCAAATTCGTTTCGGTCAGCGTTGGCAACGTGCAACGCGACGGCGACAAACGCAGCTTTACGTTGACCGGCGATTTGACGGTTCACGGCACGACCAAACGTGTCAGTTTTCCGGTCAACGCCACGCTCAGCGAAAAAGAGCTTCGCGCCAGCGGCGAAGAAAAACTCAAATTGAGCGATTTCGGGCTGAAGCCGTTCGAGAAAGGTATGGGACTGATTAAAGTCGCCGACGAATTGAAAGTTACCTTCAACATCGTCGCCAAAACTCCGTGAGGTTGTTGTATGAAACCAAACTTCATCTTGATGTTCTCGTTGATCGCGCTGTCGTTGATCGGCTGGCCGGTTGCAACGCAGAAATCCCGAACATATACGATTGTCGCAGGCGAAAGCAGTTTCTGGGTCTTCGTGCCGAAAACCGGGTTGCTGAGCGGACTGGCCCACGACCACGAAATCGGCGTCAAATCCTTCACGGGCAAAATCGTCGTTCCTGAAGCGGGCGCAAGTGGCGGTTCGCTGGAACTGGACATAGACGCCACGTCGTTAGCCGTGCTCGACAAAAAACCGAGCGAATCGGACAAAAAGAAGATTTACGATTCCATGCACAATGAAGTGCTGGAATCGGCCAAGCACCCGAAGATCACTTTCAAATCCGCGTCGGTCAGCGACCTGAAACAAACTGGCGGCGAGACTTACAACTTTACGCTGAACGGCGATCTGACTTTGCACGGCGTGACAAAACGAATCGCCGTCCCGGTTTCGCTGACCATCAACGCGAAAGAGCTTCGCGCCATCGGCAAATACACGCTGCGCCAAACCGATTTCGGCATCAAGCCGTATTCGGCAGCGGGTGGCACGATCAAGGTCAAAAACGAAATCACCGTCAACTTCAACATCGTGGCAAAAGCTTAAAAGAAAACTGGTAGACAGGATTTACAGGATTTTCAAACAGGATTTACAGGAGAAGGGAGGGAAGAAATGACAGACGATCAGATTACCGAAATTATCATCGGCTGCGCATACGAGGTTCATAACACGCTTGGGTCGGGCTTCCTGGAGAAGGTCTATGAAAACGCCTTACGCAAAGAGATAACGAAAAAAGGATTGAAGGTTCTTCAGCAAGCCGATATCAACGTTTGGTATGACGGAGAAATCGTTGGCAAGTATGCCACTGATCTTTTGGTAGAAGATAGAATCATTGTCGAGCTGAAGGCCAACCAATCTCTTGCGAGAGAAAATGAGATTCAATTGGTTCATTACCTGACTGCGACAAATATAAAAAACGGCCTGCTAATCAACTTTGGCTCACCCTCTGTTCAGGTTAGGCGCAAATACCGAGACTACAAACCATCATCCAAACCTGTGATTGATCCTGTCAATCCTGAAGAAAATCTTGTCAATCCTGTCTGAAAATTTTGGAGATAAAGATGTCTCAACGGCTAAGCATAGACTCTTACCAATTCATAGAAGTCCACAGTCCGGCGACGCTGAAAAAAATTGGCGAGGTGGCGATCAATTCGCCGTTTGAGGTTCGTGCCTTTGTCGCTCGTGCGCGCGAAGCGTTTCGCGTGTGGTCGGCGCTGGAACTGAACCAGCGAGCGAAAGTCTTGCTGTCGGCGCGCGATTTGTTTTTGCAGCATCAGGAAGAATTGATTCAATTGATCTGCCAGGAAAACGGCAAACCGCGTTTGGAAGCCTTGATCGAAATCACTTACGTTTGCGACGTGATTACGTTTTACGCCAAACAGGCGCGGCGATTTCTGAAGCCGCAGCGCGTCAGTCCGCATCTGCTGAAAAACAAAAAGGTCACGACGATTTACAACCCGCGCGGCGTCATTGGGATGATTACGCCCTGGAACTTCCCGCTGATTCTGACCATAGGCGAAGCGATTCCCGCGTTGATGGCGGGCAATGCGGTGGTCATCAAACCTTCGGAATGGACTCCGCTGATTGCCCAACGCGGAACCGAATTGATGCAACAGGCTTTTGCCGCTGCCGGATTACCTACGGAAATTTTGCAGGTCGTCAACGGCTACGGCGAAACCGGCGTGGCGTTGGTGGACGAAGCTGACATGATTTCTTTCACCGGCAGCATTCGCACAGGCAAAGCCGTTGCCGAGCGCGCCGCGCGAAGGTTGATTCCGGTCAGTCTGGAGCTTGGCGGCAAAGACCCTATGATCGTACTCAAAGACGCCGACATTGAACGCGCCGCCAATGCTGCCGTCTGGGGAGCTTTCACCAATTCCGGCCAGGTCTGCATTTCGGTCGAGCGCGTGTATGTCGAAGAACCCATCGCCGACGAATTCACTCGGCGCGTGGTCGAAAAAACTCGCCGCTTGCGACAAGGCATTGATTTCAGCGAAACCACAACCGGCAATCGTGTGGACGTGGGGGCGATGACGTTTCCCAAACAGGTCGAAACCGTCGAAGCTCACGTCGCCGATGCGCGGCAACGCGGCGCTGAAATTCTGACCGGCGGCAAACTGGACGCAAATCTGCCTGGCAGGTTTTATCAGCCGACGGTGCTGGCCAATGTGGATCATTCGATGAAGATCATGACCGAGGAAACCTTTGGCCCTGTGTTGCCGATCATGCGCGTCAAAAACGCCGACGAAGCTTTGCGATTGGCGAATGACACGGTTTACGGATTGAACGCCAGCGTCTGGACGCGCGACAAGGCCAAAGGCGAAAGATTGGCTGCGCAGGTCGAAGCGGGAATCACCTGCGTCAATGACGTGATTGCCGGATTCGGCGTGACCGACGCGCCTTCGGGCGGATTGAAAGAAAGCGGCATCGGCAAACGTCACGGAGCCGAAGGCATTCGCCGGTTTTGCCATCAACAGGTCATTGTCACAGATCGTTTCGGGTTGAAGCGGGAAATCATGTGGTATCCCTACGACGCAGTGACCGAACGCTGGTTTTCGCGCGTGGTTGGCGCCATGTTTTCGTCGAAGCTTTCGGCAAAACTGAAATCGCTGTTTGGGAAATAACAAATAGTCAATACCGCAATGCTCGATCAAAAGAAACTCTTCGCCTTTGTTTTCTTCGCTGCTCTGGCCGTTGCCGGGTTTGTCGCAGCCGCCCGGACACAAAGCCAAAGCTCGCGCGGCATCTTGATTCGACCTGCTCCGGCAGCCGACCACCGCATCGCTTATGGCAGCGACGAATTTCAATTCGGCGAATTGCGTTTGCCGAAAACCGCTGGCAAACATCCCGTCGCCATTGTCATTCACGGTGGATGTTGGATGTCGCAATTCGGTTTGAGTTACATGGGACATCTCAGCGCGGCTCTGACCGAAGCGGGGTTTGCCACCTGGAACATCGAATATCGCCGCGTAGGCAACGCTGGCGGAGGCTGGCCGGGAACCTTTGAAGACGCCGCTCGCGCGACCGATTACCTGCGCGAAATCGCCGACAAACACTCGCTCGATCTCGATCAAGTCATTGCCGTCGGTCATTCCGCCGGAGGCCATCTGGCGTTGCTGCTCGGCGCGCGTCCGCAATTCAAAAAAGACAATCCTCTGTATTCGGCCAATCCGCTGAAGCTGAAAGGTGTGGTTTCGTTGGCCGGAATCACAGACTTGCGCCGAACCGGCACGGCTTGCGACAAGGAAGTCATTCAATTCACCGGCGGCGAAGCCAAAGACAAAGCGGCGATTTACGATCAGGCCTCGCCGATTACGCTGATTCCGATTGGCGTAAAACAAAAAATCATTCAGGGCGAAAGCGACACGATCATTACGCCCGCAATGGCCACGGATTACATCGAAACCGCCAAACGAAAAAACGACGCCGACGTGGAATTGGTCTCGCTGAAAGACGCCGACCATTTTCACCTAGTGGATCCAAAGTCGGCGGCTTGGGCGGCGGTGCTGCAAGCGGCGACTTCGCTGGTAAAGCCGCAAGCCAAACCTTCGCCAAAATGAATTAAACGCCAGCGACACTCGGCAACATTGACAGCGGCAGTCGGGCAGCTACCATGCTGGCCTGCCTGCCGCTTTTGGCAGGCATTCTTGATAAACAACCTTCATTTTTTGGATTCATAAACTATGAACTTATTTTCGATTTTTCTGCTCCAAGCCGATCCACCGGAAAGCGTGGACATTCTGCTCGATCCAATCCTGCGCCACGGACGAGACAACATCAGCTACATCTCTTCGATGGATGGATTCGATTGGACCATCGTCATCATGTATTTCACCATTCTGGCGCTGCTGGCCATTTTGGGCGCTTACCGCATACGAATGGTGTTTCAGTTCTGGCGATACCGCGACATCAAACCGCAACCCCGCCGCAAATTTGCCGAAGACGAATTGCCGCACATCACCGTGCAGTTACCATTGTTCAACGAACTGTACGTTGTCGAACGGCTGGTGGAATCGGTCGTCAAGCTGGATTACCCACGCCATTTGCTGGAAATTCAGGTGCTGGACGATTCGACGGACGAAACCGTTCAGATTGCCGCCGAAGTGGTCGAACGATTCAAACAACAAGGATTCGACATCGTTCACATTCACCGCACCGACCGCACAGGGTTCAAAGCCGGCGCGCTGGACAAAGGCATGAAAGTCGCCAAAGGGCAGTTGATGGCCATTTTCGACGCCGACTTCACGCCGAAACCCGACACGCTGCGCAAGATGGTGGATTTTTTCAGCGACGAAAAAGTCGGCATGGTGCAAATGCGCTGGGGACACATCAACGCGAACTATTCACTGTTGACGCGCATTCAGGAAGTATTGCTGGACGGCCATTTCGTTGTTGAACAAACTTCGCGCAATCGCACCGGTGCGTTTTTCAATTTCAACGGAACCGCAGGCATGTGGCGGCGCGAAGCCATTGATTACAGCGGCGGATGGCAACACGATACGTTGACCGAAGACACTGATTTGAGTTTCCGCGCGCAGTTGATGGGCTGGAAATTCGTCTATCTGCTTGACGAAGAAGTTCCGGCGGAATTGCCTGTGGAAATGAACGCCTTCAAAACGCAGCAACGCCGCTGGGCGAAAGGCTTGGTGCAGGTCGGGTTGAAACTGATGCCCAGAATCTGGCATCACCCGACACTGACCAAACAGCAAAAAGTCGAATTGTTTTTCCGTTTGTTCGGCAATTGCGCGGCAATGCTGATGATCGTGCTGAGCATTTTGCACATTCCTGTGCTGATCGTTCGTTTCAATCAGGGCATGTTCCAGATGTTGCTGTTCGATACTCCGCTGATGATCTTCGCCACGTTTTCGGTCGTCAGTTTTTATGGCACAGCGATTCGGTACAAATACCCGAACGAAAAATGGCGGTTGTGGTTGATTCCAATGGCCATGGCCATGGGCATCGGGCTGGTGTTTTCCAATACACGCGCCGTGCTGGAAGCGCTGTTCGGCGTCGAATCCAGTTTCGTCCGCACGCCGAAATACAACGTCGAAAACAAGAAAGACAACTGGCTGCAAGTAGCCAAGAAATACAAACGCAAGGGCGGCTGGTTGCCATTCATCGAACTGGTTTTTGCGCTGTATTTCGTCGGGGCAGTGTATTACGCAATTCGCTCGAACATTTATCTGACAATTCCGTTTCTCATGATCTTCCTGCTTGGTTACGGTTATATGTCAATGATGTCGTTGTTTCAGGGGCGAGTGCGAAAACTGCTCAATTCGTTTCGTCGCAGCTAGGCAATAACAAAGGGGTAAGTGATGTTTTGTCCGAAATGCGGATCGAATCAGGGAGACGGCAAAAAATTCTGCACGGTGTGCGGAACCAACCTGCAACTGGTTTCGCAGGCGCTGACAGGACAGCTTCCTACTGTTCAACCCGTCGTTCATACCTTGCCGCCAGCAATTCCCCAAATTGATTACGACCGGCATCGGGAAACCCGCAAGGGAATAACCATGGCGTTGCTGGGCGGCGGGTTTCTGGTTTATCAGATGGTCAATTTCTTCCTTTCCATTCCCTACAGAGGTTGGCGTTCACCATTTGGATTCGGCAGTTTCATCGCTTTCATCGTGTTTGCCATCGGCATTTCCAAAATCGTCAGTTCACGAGTGGCTCCTGAAGCGCAATCTGTGACATCGAACTTCATAACTCCGGCGACATTTGCCGCCGTTCAATCACAGTCTCAAATGCAACCGGCGCCGCCTCAACCGGTATTTTCCGCCGCGATTCCGATTCAGGAAAGCGCGCGGCGCACCAACGAACTTGCTCCGGTGCAACCGACCATCAGTGTGACCGAAGAGGAAACCAAACATCTGGCGCGCTGAAGCTCAGCACCCCGATCGAGAGGAGTAGATTTATGTTTTGCCCAAGCTGTGGAACCGAAACCCGCGAGGCCATCAAGTTTTGCAAAAAGTGCGGAACCAATCTGAAACGGGTGCAGGGAGTGATGAGCAAAGGCGGAGCCGGCATTGTCCCCAACCAATCCACGGATTGGAATCAATGGTGGATGGAAGAGCATCAGGAAAAACGCGAGCAGAAGAAAAGAAAGTTGCCCGAAGAAAAACGGCTGGAAGAAGTCAAAGCGGGCGTCATTACTGCCAGCATCGGATTGTCGCTTTCCGTTTTCCTGAATCTGTTGTTCGAAGCCATCGCCAATTCGGTCGGTGGGTCTGAAGCAATCATTCTGCAACGCATCTGGGCTGTCGGTCTGGTTCCCTTGTTAATCGGACTGGCCATGGTCTTTAACGGCATGTTCATCAGCAAACGAATTGTCGAACTGAAAAAACAACATGCGGGAATCTCTCCGCAGCCATTATTTGCGCCTGTACCGAATACTTCACCTGTCCAGCAGCTTGGCGAAACATCCGCCCAACCGATTTCCGATTTCAGCATTGCCGAACCGACGACGGCGCGATTGCGCGAACCAATTCCGATTCCTTCGTCCCGCGATACCAATTAAAACCACGGACTGATTTTTTCCAACACCCAGGAGGTTACCGTTAATGTTTTGCACCCGATGTGGTACTCAAAACCCGGATGACGCAGGTTTTTGCCGCAACTGTTCCAGTCCTCTGACGCGCCCAGGCAGCCAGCCACAGCCCGGCGCTTACATCAATCCGTCGCCGTATTCGACTCCCAGTCAACCGCAACAACCGCCGCCGCCTTATCCCGGTTATCAAGGGCCGCCGGCTTATCAAGGCTCTTACGCCGGTCTATCAGCGCAAGGCAGCGCCAGCGGACGCGCGATTGCCTCCATGGTGCTGAGCATTCTGGGATTGGTCATGTGCGCCTTTTTCACCAGCATTCCGGGAATGATTCTCGGCAAAATGGAAATGAACGCGATTGCCGCCGGACAGGCTCCGCGCGCTGGCGAAACGCTGGCCAAAGTCGGATTTTATCTGGGCATCGCCGGAACCGTCATTTACTGTCTGGCTGGCGCGGCAATGGGACTTTTAAGCATGATCAGCAGCACAATCAATTGAACTCTGAAAATCGCCAATCGAATAAGCGGATTCAAGTGAATGGCGCTGCATTCGCCGCCGCCGCTGAGCCGATTGCCTTTTCAAACAATGATCGGCTCATTTATCTGGGACTGATGGTTCTGGCTGGAATCACTATGACGTTGGCCAGAATACTTCGCCCATCTCCAAGCGGTTTTGGTACGCACGAACAACTGGGATTGCCGCCTTGTGTGTTTTTGAAACTGACGGGCATCCCCTGTCCAACCTGCGGCGTGACAACCAGCTTCGCCCATTCGGCGCGACTGAATTTTTCTCAGGCGCTTTTGGTTCAACCATTCGGCGTGCTGCTTTTCAGTTTGACTGTCATCAGCATTCCGCTTCTCATTGTTCTGCTCAGACGGCGCGTTCCCTGGTCTTCCGTTGTTCTGGCGCGCGGATTTGATTGGCTGATTTACGCTCTGATTTTTACCGGATTGCTTGGCTGGCTATACAAGATTGCCGTGGTCAAATCGTTGCTGAATTGAACGTCTAGAAAGTTTTCCTGCCGTCTTCTACAATCCGCGCCGCTGACCCGACTTCAATCAAACCCGGAGACTCAAATCCATGAAAACGGCTTCTCTGCTGTTTTGTATATTGCTGCTGACGACAACCACTGTTATGCCAAGAACCCAGGACAAACTGCCCAAATCGCGCGCCGAACTTTCCAATTACGAAGAAACCAGCCGTTACGAAGACGTGCTGCGATTCATTGCTGACCTGCAAAAACTCACCGACAAATTGCGCGTGGAATCCTTCGGTAAAACCATCGAAGGCCGCGAAATGCCGCTGATGATTTTCGCCAATCCGCCGATTTCCCAACCGCGCGAAGCTCGCGCTTCGGGCAAACCTGTCGTTTTCATTCAAGCCAACATTCACGCCGGGGAAGTCGAAGGCAAGGAAGCGATGTTGCATTTGTCGCGTCGCATTGTCGCCGGAGATTTGAAAACGCTGTTGGACAAATTGGTGATTCTGGTTGCGCCGATTTACAACGCCGACGGCAACGAACGTATCAACGGCGCGAACCGCACGGCGCAGAACGGCCCCATCGGCGGAGTCGGTACGCGCGAAAACGCCAAAGGCATGGATCTGAACCGCGATTACATGAAACTGGAATCGCCCGAAGCCAACGCGCTGGTGGGATTGATGAATCGCTGGGATCCGCATCTGACCGTTGATCTGCACACGACCAACGGTTCGTATCACGGTTATCACCTGACTTATGCGCCGACGCTGAACCCGAACGCCGACGCGCGGTTGATCGCGTTTGGTCGCAACAAGATGCTTCCGGCCATCACACGCACGCTGCAAACGAAACACAAATTCCGCACGTATTTTTACGGCAACTTCGCCACCAAAGAGCGCATGAACCGCGAAGTGAACACCTTCGAAATGCAGCGCGAAGGCCGCGCCGCCCTGCCCGCTGACAAGCCGGAAACCAAAATCTGGCGCACCTTCGACCACAAACCGATGTTCGGCAATAACTACGTCGGTTTGCGCAACCGGCTGACGATTCTTTCCGAAGCCTACAGTTATCTGGATTTCAAAGGCCGCATCGCCGTCACCGAAGCCTTTGTCGAAGAGATTTTCAAATACTCCGCTCTGCACGCCGCTGAAATAACAGCGCTCATCAATCGCGTAGACGCCGACGCCGTTCGCGGCAAGCTCCCGGCAAAAGGAGTCGCCTTTGAACTCAAAGCTCTGGACAAACCCGTCAACATACTGGTTGGCGAAGTGAAGAAGGTCAAAAATCCTCGCAACGGCAAAGACATGACTGCGATGATCGAAGACAAATTCACGCCAACGCCGATGCCCGATTACGGTTTGTTCGCCGCCACCAAAAGCAATCCGGTTCCGCGCGCTTACCTGTTCAAAAATGAAGCGGGCTTGAAAACCGTGATCGAAAAACTGCACGCGCATGGCATAGCCGTTGAAGAATTGATTGAACCACTGACCACCGAAGCCGAAAGTTTTGTGATTGACGCGGTCAACAAGGCCGCTCGCGCCTTTCAAGGCCACGCCGAAGTCAAACTGAAAGGCCGCGCGCAAACCGAAACAGTGACGTTTCCCTCCGGTTCGATTCTGGTTCGCACAACGCAGCCACTGGCTTCGCTGATTTTTTACCTGCTGGAAGCCGAAAGCGACGATGGGTTTGTCCGCTGGAATTTTCTGGATGCGTATCTGGAAAAAGGAAAGACCTATCCGATTTACAAACTGACTGGCGAAATCAAAGCGGGGAGCCTGTTGTTGCGCCAATGAGTATACGGCTTAACGCAAAGGATCAAAGAAGAGTAACTGGCAATGTTGATCGGTCTTTGAACCTTTGCACCTTAGAACCTTTGTGTTGAATTTTTGATTCCTCCATGCACTCGACTGAAAAGCGATCTAAAACTCGTTTCAATTTTCATGACGAGTCATAGCTTCAGCAAATGCTCGCGCAGAACTCGGCCTTGCAGGCGACTGATATTTAGTTGCTGTCCATTGCTCAAGGTGGCGACGTAAGTTCCGCCCGGCATAGGACTGACCCGGTGCAGCATATCCAGATTGGCCAGCGCGCCACGTCCCAAGCGTATAAATTGCGAAGCAGGCAGGCGAAGTTCCAGGTCTTTCAACCGGTAGGCGATGGTGTAAATTTCATTGTTGGTGGTGGTCAGCCGCAGCAGTTCGCCTTCGGCGACGATGGAAACGATTCCTCTGACGGGAACAATCACGATTTCGTCTTTCTGACGGACAGGAATGCGTTCGAGCAATGCAGGTCGAGTCGCTTCTTCATACGAAGCGGCGGCGGCGTTCACGCGCGTTGTGGCGTCCAACCGCAGATCGGCTTTTTCCAGACGCTCCTGCGCGCGGTTGAGCGCATCCCGCAGCCGAGCTTTATCCACCGGCTTGAGCAAATAATCTACAGCATTCAATTCAAACGCGCGCACGGCATATTCGTCATAAGCTGTGACGAAAGCGAAAAGCGGTATGCAGCTTTTCTTCAGCAATCGCACAACACCCAGCCCGTCAATTTCCGGCATCTGCAAGTCGAGCAGCGCCAGATCAGGCTTTTCTCGTTCGATCAATTCAATGGCTTCCGCGCCATTTTCGGCCTCGCCGACCAGCCTGACATCTTCAAAGCCGCGCAGAATGGCGGCCAGAAACGACCGCGCCGGGCGCTCATCGTCCGCAATCACCACTCGCAACAAATTACTATTCATCGGTTTGCTCCCAGTTCCGGCTTATCATGCGTTCAACGCTCAATGTAGCCGTGCCCAGGCAAACCAGGCGACAGGAACTGCATAAACTGTCGGAACATCGAGTTGAGTGGTTGATTTCCGGCGATCAATGGCCGCAGCCGGAAGCGGAACACCCAGCACCCTTTCAAAACACTCCGAATTCTGTTCACCGAACTGAACAGCCCACTGGCTGGGAAAATGCGACAACTCATAAAAAAGATGTCGTCTGGTGTTGGAAGCAATCCATAAGATGACGCTTCTTGAATTCGCACCAACAACTTCTGACCAATCGCACAACAACAAGCTTTCGGAGGACTGCTGATGCTTGAAGCCGTCAATTTATCCAAACATTACAACGGCGCCGCCGCGCTGGATGCGCTGAACCTGAAAATCGAACCGGGCGAGGTGTTTTGCCTGCTCGGAGCCAATGGCGCGGGCAAAACCACGACCATCAATCTGTTTTTGAATTTCATCGAACCCACCAGCGGCACGGCCAAAATCAACAATCTGGATGTCACGGCGCAACCGCTCGAAACCAAAAAATACATTGCCTACATTCCCGAACAGGTGATGCTTTATAAAAACCTGACGGGACTGGAAAACCTGGAATACTTCTCGGCTCTGGCCGGTCACGAAGAATATTCGCGCGATCAGTTGCTGGGCTTTTTCAAGGAAGTCGGCTTGCAATCCGAAGCCGCCGACAAACGCGTCGGCACTTATTCCAAAGGCATGCGGCAGAAAGTCGGCATCGCCATCGCGCTGGCGAAAAAAGCCGAAGCCCTACTGCTCGACGAACCGACTTCCGGTTTAGACCCAAAAGCCTCGAATGAATTTTCGGCGTTGTTGAAGAAGCTGAGCGACGGCGGCGTGGCCGTGCTGATGGCGACGCACGATCTGTTTCGCGCCAAAGAATCCGGTACGCGCGTCGGCATCATGAAGCGCGGCAAGTTAGTCAATCAGCTCCGTACCGAAGAGATCGGCCACGCCGATTTGGAGCGCATTTACCTGGAACACATGCACGATTAGATTCGGACGTGAGTGAAACGAAGCCTTTTCTTTGGAAGAGAAAAGAACGTTTTGATGCAGTGAAGAAAACGCAATTTCAAACCACGCGGGTTTGCGCTACTCTTTTTGTGTTGGCGCTGCTTTCAAGTGCGGTCAGCGCGAATGGGTCCGCGCCGCCAATCAGTCTGTCACGATTGGCTGCACCGCAGATTGATGGCATTCTCGATGAGGCCGAATGGAAAGGCGCGCAGCGCGTCGAACTATCGAATCAAATTCAGCCGGGCGACAACGTCGCGCCGTCAGAGAAGACTGAAGTCTTCCTCGCCTATGACCGCGAACATCTCTACCTCGCCTTCCACGCTTACGACTCCGATCCGCAGGCGATTCGGGCACGCGTGGCCCGGCGTGACGATGTCTACCTGGACGATTACGTCACGGTCTATCTCGACACCTTCAACGACCAACGGCGGGCTTACGTGCTCTACTTCAACCCGCTCGGCATTCAGGCCGACGGCATCATCATCGGCGGCAACGTCGGCGAGGCGAGTGAGGTCAAAGACCTGACCTGGGACGGCATCCTCGAATCGAAAGGGCGCGTGACCGATGACGGTTACGTCGTGGAGGTCGCGATTCCGTTCAAAACGCTGCGCTTTCAAGCCGAGAGCAAACAGACGTGGGGCTTGCATCTGCAACGCTGGATCGCGCGCAAAGCCGAGCGCATTCATTGGCAACCGATCTCGCGCGCCGTGCAGGAACTGCTGCCGCAGATGGGACGGCTGGAAGGACTGGAAGACATCTTCGCCAAACGCACGCTCGATCTGATCCCGACGCTGACGGGTTTGATTAACAGCGAACGTGAACGCGACGTGAACGCGCCCGGCGGCGCGCGCTTGAATACCGTCAACAAACTCGAACCCGGTTTGACCGCGACCTACACGCTGACGCCCAATCTGACTTTGTCGGCGACGATCAACCCGGACTTTTCGCAGATCGAAGCCGACGTGCCGCAGCTCACCGTCAATCAACGCTTCGCCTTGTTTTATCCCGAACGACGCACGTTTTTTCTGGAGGGCGCGGAGTTCTTTCGCTCGTCCGGCTTGCGCACTTTCGTCAACACGCGCCAGATCATTGATCCCGACTGGGGCGTCAAGCTGACGGGCAAAATCGGCAAACAGCAGGTTGGCTATTTGGCGGCGAGCGACCGCGCGCCGGGTTTGCGCTTCGCCTTGAACGATCCGCGCTTCGGCGAGAACGCCTTGTTCAATATCTTCCGTGTGCGGCGCGACCTCGGTGAAAACTCGCGCGTCGGGTTCTTTCTCACCGACCGGCGTTTTGCCAGCAGTTCCAACACCGTGCTGGCGACCGACGGCGAGATTCGTTTCACGCCCGCCGACACGCTCGGCTTTCAGGGCGCGTGGTCAACGACACGCGAACTGGACGGCGCGGTCAAGAAAGGCTCGACCAGCTACGTCTGGCATCAGCACAGTGGACGCCACTGGCGCATCTTCACCAACGCTTACCACACGACGCCCGGCTACATCACGCAGACCGGCTTCAATCGCCGCTCAGGGACATATGGCGTGCGCGGCAATTACGGCTACCTGTTTCAACCGAAAGAGAATTCGTGGTGGGTCAGCGTGCGACCTTTCATCGTGCCGCAACTGATCAAGACTTGGGAGGGGAAGATTGACGAGTCGTATGTTGATCCGGGCTTCGACCTCAAGCTCGCGCGCGGCATTTCAATTTACGCCTATCACACCTGGAGTCAGGAATACTTCGCCGGGCGCGCCTTGCCGCATCAAGCCGAGGTGGTCAACTACACGATCAACAGTTTCCGCCGCGTCAGCTTTGAAGGCACGCTGCGCATCGGCGCGGGCGTCAACTTCGATCCGCGCAACCCTGTGGTCGGGCCGCAGCGCGAGTTCAATCAAACGCTCACCTTCAAACCGAACGACCGGCTGAACGCTTCGCTGCTCTATCTGTCGAACCGCATCAACGAACGCGGCACGGGGAGAAAGCTGCTGCGCCAGGACATCCTGCGCAGCCGCACGACCTATCAATTCACGCGCGCGCACGCGGTGCGAACGATCCTCGATTACGACACGGCGGCCAGGCAGTTCGGTGCGAGCCTGCTTTATGCCTGGGAGCCGCGTCCGAACACGGCGTTGTTTGTGGGCTACAACGATCTGCTCTTCAACGGCTACGACCCGCTCTTCAATCGGCGTGACGCCGAAGCGGGCTTGGTGCGACAGCGGCGCACGTTATTTATGAAGCTGTCTTATAACTTTCGGCGGTGAGGTTTCCGCCACTCAACCTGACATTGTTACAAGTTGTTACCTATACGCAGCCTTTGATTGAAAAAGCGTGGTTGCCTTTCAAGCCTCCTGCTAGTTTTTCCCGGCAATTCGCAATTTCAAAACACTCAAAGCTTCGACAAACATCATCCATCAGGAGGAGAAAGATGAGAGGGCTTCGCTCATTGTTCATTGCTGGCGCGCTATCCTTGCTCGCCTTCATACCATCCGGCGCATTCGGTCAAGTCAGCATCAACGGGAGTTTGCGCGGGCACGTCAGCGATTCCGGTAATGCAGCCATCGCCGGGGCTACGCTGACGCTCACCAACGCGGCGACGGCTACGACGCAAACGACCGCGAGCGACAGCGGCGGCGAGTATCGGTTCACGCTTGTCGCGCCGGGGACGTACACGCTGAGCGTTGCAAGAGATGGTTTCAAGCGCGCGCAGCGCGAAAACATCGTCATCGCGGTCAACGAACACGTGGTGTGGGATGTCGCGCTGGATGTGGGCCTGGTCAACGAAACCGTCACGATCGTGGGCGGAGCTGCCTTCATGCAATCGCAAACCGTAGAGCTTTCCAGTCTGGTCAATGAGCGCCGCGTCAAGGAACTGCCGCTCAACGGGCGCAACTTCATCAAGCTGGTGCAGCTTGCGCCCGGTGTCGGCAATCCCGGCTCGGCGAATAACCCTTCCATCAATGGCGGACGTGCGGTGACGAACAGCTACGTGGTGGATGGCATCGGCTCAAACGACGAACGGCTCAACACCGGCTTTGTTGGCGTGAATGGTTCCAACACCGATCTCGGACAGAATGTGCCGAACCTGGTTTCGACCGAAGCTATTCAGGAATATCGCATCATCACTTCCAACGCCGACGCTACGTTTGGACGCGGCAGCGGCGGGCATATCAACCTCGTCACCAAATCCGGCGGCAATCAGTGGCACGGCTCGGTGTATGAATACTTGCGCAATGATGCGCTGGATGCGGCGGATTACTTTTATAAGGCGAATCCACGCCCGCAATTCCGCACTGAGGACGGCAGAGCGAAAACACCTCCCTTCAAACAGAACCTGTATGGTGGCACGTTCGGCGGCAGGTTGATTCGTGACCGGAATTTTTTCTTCGGCAGTTATGAAGGCTTTCAGCAGCGGCGCTTGAATCAAACCGCATCGAATTTGGTTGTGCCGAACGCGGATTTGCTGCGCTTTGTGCCGGGCGATCTGGAGCGCTTTTTCAAAACCTTCTTTATTGATCGCGGCATCACGCCAGCCAGCGGCAATCCGGCGGGAACGTTTACGCCGCTGCCCGCAACCGAACGCAACGCCATCGTCGCGGCGGGATTCCCAGCAGCCTTCTTTGATGGCAACACCTCCAACGGCGAAGCGGGAACCGTGCAAATCAGCGCTGCGCCGCCCATCAACATTGAGCAAAATGCGTTTCTCGTGCGCACCGATCATCACCTGACGGACAAGCTGACGGCGAATGTGCGTTACAGCTTCGCGCGTTCGTTCGTGACTGCCGGATCAGCCACGCCGCTCGACACGCAAGTCGCGCCGCGCCAGTACCAATCGGCGGCGATTCAACTCAATTACAACCTGACGCCTGCGCAAGTACTCGAAATTCGCGGCGGCGTGTTGCGCAACCGCTTTCAGCAATTCACCAAAGGCGGCATTGACCAGCGCCTGCAAGCGCTCGGCGTTTCGAGCGAATACGGCATTCTGGTGACTGCCGGTCCATCGTCCGCGCCGTTCTTTCGCGCGGCAGTCAACGGCGCATTCATTGACAATCAAACGACGCCGCAACTATCGGTGCTGCACACGTGGCAGCGCGGCAATATGACCTGGCGCAGCGGCGCAGATCTGCGTTCGATTCACAACAACGTCGCCAACATCAGTTCGGGGCAGTCCGTGTTTGAGTTTACCAATTCGCTAGTTGGCGCGAACGGAATTTACGGCGCAAATCCGCAGGCGACGGACACGGTGACGGTTTCCACGCGGCTGACCTCGTATGGCAACAACGGCAGTGGCCCGACGACGCCGATGCGCGGTTATCGTTCGCGCCAGCAGGAATATTTCGTGCAAAACGACTGGCGCGTACGACGCGACCTGACGCTGAATCTCGGATTGCGCTACAGCTTTTTCGGCGTGTGGAGCGAAGTCAATAACGCACTCTCGAATCTGTTTGCGGTGGATGGCGCGGGCAATGTCGTGCCGGACGTGAACCCCTTCAAGTTTGGGCGCACGCAAAATCGCATCGTGCGGCTGACGGATGATTTGCGCTATTACAATCCCGATTACAACAACTTTCAGCCGCGCCTCGGCTTCGCGTATGACTTGTTCGGCAAAGGCCGCACCATCGTGCGCGCAGGTTATGGTTGGTATTACGACCGCCTGATTCAGATTCAATTCACTGCCGCTGTTGGCAATGTGCCGTATGCGATTTCAAGCAACACGGCGAATGTTCCGTTTCGTCTGAGCCAGGCGCTGCCAATTACTGCGGCGGCGAATCCGGCCATCACGGCTGTGAATCCCGAAGTCGAAAACGCACGCACTGACCGTTGGAACATCGCGGTCGAACAACAACTCGGCAAAGACACGAGCGTGACCGTCGCTTACGTCGGCATGCGCACGAATAACCTGTTGTCACAGGCACAACCGAACGGCTTCGGCGGATTCCCGACGGCGGCGCGTCCTGATCCGCGCTTTACGACACAGCAATTGATAGACAACCTGAATCTCTCGCGCTATCGCGCCTTGCAGATTACGGCCAAACGTCGCTTTGCGCGTGGGTTGGATTTCACTGCGGCTTATACCTTAGGCGAAGCCAAAGACAACAACTCGCGCGATTCGTTCACGACGTTTCCAACCTTCCTGAATTCCGCTGCGAACCCGTCGCAATCCGGCGTGCAAGGCACGGGCGCAAATTTCGTCGCCCGCGATCCGGGCGCAGATTTCGGCCTGTCGGAATTTGATGTGCGTCACAACCTGACGTTTACGCACGTGCTGGAATTGCCCATTGGACGTGGGCGGGCGTTGCTCGGTGATGCAAATAGTTTTGTGAATGCGCTGCTGGGCGGCTGGGCCTTGAACGGGCTGGCGGTACTGCGTTCGGGTGAACCGGTCAACATCGTGCGTGGTGTAGATTTCAACGACGACGGCGATGCGACGGCGGATCGTCCGGCACTCATCAGTGGCAACCTGAATGATTTGTATCGCAGCGGTTCCGGCGAACGCACGCAGTTCCTCATTACGCAGGCCGACGCGCTGACACGATTGGCTACGCCGACGACGATTGATCCCAAAGCGATGATTGCCCGCAATGCGCTGCGTGCGCCGCGTGTGATGTTTTATGACCTGGCGCTGCTCAAACGCTTTGTCGTGAAAGAGCGTTACAACGTCGGGTTTGAAGCGAACTTCTTCAACCTCTTCAATCGTGCAAATTTCGGCGCGCCGATCAACACGCTGACCAATCCGCGCTTCGGCCAGATCACCAGCAATCTGGTGGGCACGAATCCGCGCCAGATTCAGTTCGGCTTGAAATTAAATTTTTGAACGGCGCGCGTATGCGACGTTTTGGAAAGGAGTCGTCAATGCAGACAATGTGGCAGGACTTGCGTTACGGCGCGCGGATGCTCATCAAAAAACCGGGCTTCACTTTGGTCGTCGTGCTGACGCTCAGCTTGGGCATCGGTGCAAACACGGCCATCTTCAGCTTCGTCAATGCGCTCTTGCTGCGACCGCTGCCGTACAAAGACGCTGACTGCCTTGTGCGCATCACGGCGGTGCGCGGCAACGAAGAGGGGCGGTTTTCAATGTTCGAACTGAAAGACATGAGCGAGCAGCTTACTTCCTTCGAGAGGATCGGCGCGTACATTCCCGGTGCGCAATACAACTACAGCGGCGACGGCGCGCCCGAAGAGTTTTCGGCCATTCTGGCGACGCGCGAGTTTTTTGAAGTGATGGGCGTGCCGCAACTGCACGGTGGCGTCTGGCCGGAAGAATACGACCGCGAGCGCAACTTCGGCGTCGTGCTCAGTCACGAAGTCTGGCAGCGGCGCTTCGGCGGCGACCCAAGCGTGCTGGGGCGCAAGATTACGCTCGACGCGGCGCCGTTTTACACAATCTTCGGCGTGATGCCGCCGCAGTTCAATTTTCCGGCCAGCACGCAGCTTTTCCGCTCCATCGCCATCAGCAAGTTCCTGCCCAATTACGATGAGCGCGGCAAACGCAACGTCTATGCGGTGGCGCGCCTGAAGCCGGGCGTACGAGTGGAACAGGCGCAGGCCGAATTGAATACTTTCAGCCAACGCCTCGCCAAAACTTATCCCGACTTAAACCAGGGACTGAGCTTCACGCTCAAACCGTTGCGCGATTTCGCGGTCGGCGACGTGCGGCCTTACTTGTGGCTGCTGCTGGCGGCGGTCGGCTTCATCCTGCTGATCGCCTGTACGAATGTCATTAACCTGCTGCTGGCGCGGTCGCTGGCGCGCGAACGCGAAATCGCCATTCGCACGGCGCTCGGCGCGGGACGCGGACGATTGATCCGGCAGTTGCTGACTGAAAGCCTGTTGCTGGCATCCTTTGGCGGATTACTCGGGCTGGCCTTTGCGGTGGGTTGGGTGCGTTTGCTCAAGGGGTTGATCCGCGCCGAACTGCCGACCTGGATCACGATTGATCTGGATTGGCGTGTATTGGTTTTCACCCTTGTCGTCTCGCTCTTGACCGGCTTGATCGCCGGGCTTGCGCCTGCCCTACAGGCCTCCAAACCCGACCTGAACGAACTGTTGAAAGAAGGCGCGAAAGGTTCGCAGGGCAGACGTCAAGGGTTGCGCAAAGCCTTGATCGTTGCCGAAGTCGCGTTGGCAATGGTTTTGCTGATCGGCGCCGGCTTGCTGGTAAAAAGCTTTCAGCGGCTGCAGCAGACCGACCTCGGTTTCAATCCTGACAACCTGCTGACGATGCGCGTGGCGTTGCCGTGGCGCAAATTCAACGACCAGCAAGGGCCGGAACGTCAGAAGCAATTTTTCCAACAACTGCTCGAACGCTTGTCTGCGTTACCCGGCGTCGAAACCGCCACAATGACCAGCAACCTGCCGCTGGCCGCCGAGCGGCAGGAAGGCAAGCTGACCTTCACCGTCGAGGGGCAATCGGCGGACGAACAGCAGCGCAACCCCTTCGTCAACGACATCCGCGTCAGCCCGAATTATTTTCAAGCGATGGGTATCCCGCTCGTCGCCGGCAGAACCTTGACTGAATTCGACGCGGCCACAACCGAGCGCGTCGGCGTCATCAGCCAGCGTTTGGCCGAACGGATGTTTCCCAATCAAAACCCCATCGGCAAACGGTTGAAAGTAGGCGACCTGTTTTCTCAATCGCAGTGGACGACGATTGTTGGCATCGTGCGCAACGTCAAACACGAAGACATCGGGGGCGATGGCGGATTGGATTTGTACGTGTCATATCAACAGGTGGGCGAAAGCAATATGTATCTGCTGCTGCGCACGAAAGTCCCGCCGCTCAATCTTGCGGACGCCGCCACGCGCGCCGTGTGGGCGAGCGATCCCGAACAATCGGTCTTCAACATCGCGACGATGGAAGCGCGCATCGCCGACACCGTTTGGCAGCGGCGTTTGTCGGGAACTTTGTTTCTGGTCTTCGCCGGGCTGGCGCTAGCGTTGGCGGGCATTGGAATTTACGGAGTGATGTCGTACACGGTCAGCCAGCGCACGCGCGAAATCGGCATTCGGATGGCGCTGGGCGCGCAGCCGCGTGATGTGTTACTGGTCATCGTCGGGCAAGGCGCAAAAATAATTTTCCTCGGATTGAGCATCGGCTTGCTTGTCGCATTGCTCGGCGGGCGTTTGATCAAAGGCATGCTGTACGGCATCAGCAGCGCCGACCCATTGGTCTACTTGCTGGTAGCTGTTTCGCTGGCGGCGGTGGCGTTGCTGGCTTGCTGGCTGCCGGCACGGCGCGCCACCAAAGTTGATCCGTTGCGTGCGTTGCGACAGGAGTAAGCTTTAGATGAACAGATAATTTTCGTTTGGAGAAACACAATGATCATTCGGATTGCCCGCAAAGAATTGACCGAGATGTTGCGCGATGGACGCTTCCGCTGGGCCGCCGCCATCGTCTTCGCCTTGCTGCTAGCGGCGATTGTAATGGGCGGCAAACATTACCGCGACGTAAAGCGCCAGCACGATCTGGCCCAGGCCGAAACGCGCGATCAGTGGTTGCGCCAGCCGGCCAAGAATCCGCATTCGGCGGCGCATTACGGCATTTACGCCTTCAAGCCGAAGCTGCTGCCCGCCATGCTGGATCGCGGCGTAGACCCGTTCGTCGGCCAATCCGTCTGGCTGGAAGCGCACAAGCAGAACGAATTCAAATTCAAACCTGCGCAGGACGCGACCGCCGTACAACGCTTCGGCGAGCTGACCGCAGCGACGGTGCTGCAATTGCTCATTCCGCTGCTCATCATCCTGCTGTCGTTTTCGGCCTTTGCCGGAGAGCGCGAACAAGGCACGTTACGACAATTGCTCAGCCTCGGAGTGAAGAAGACTGATCTGGCGTGGGGCAAGGCCCTGGGCATCGCGGGCGCGCTCGGCGTGCTGATCGTCCCGGCGACGATTGTCGGCGTCGTGGCGCTGGCGATGATTTCCGACAACGGTTTGCTGGGCGCAAGCGCGGGACGAATGGTGTGGCTGTTGGCCAGTTACCTGCTCTTTTTTGGCGTGTTCATCGGCGTTTCGCTGGCGGTGTCGGCGCGTGCGAAATCTTCGCAAATGGCGCTGGTCGTGTTGCTGGCGTTTTGGATCGTCAATGGATTGATTGCGCCGCGCGCCATCGCCGATGTCGCCAAACGCGTTCACCCGACGCCCTCGGCCTTTGCATTTCAGCAAGCAGTTGATCGCGAAATGCAAAGCGGCCCGGACGGTCACGACACCGCCGACAAACGCGCCGAAGCCCTGAAACAAAAAGTGCTGAAGCAATACGCCGTGGACAAGCTGGAAGCCCTGCCGGTCAATTTCGCGGGCATTTCGTTGCAGGAAAGCGAAGAACACGGCAACGTCATTTTCGACAAACACTACAGCGAATTGTGGAACCGGTTTGAACGGCAGAACCGCCTGAAACAATTGGCCGGGGCGGTTGCGCCGATGCTGGCAATGCAATCCGTTTCCATGAGTCTGGCCGGAACGGACTTCGCGCATCACAGGGATTTTGCCGCTGCGGCGGAAAGTTATCGCCGCTTCCTAGTCAAAAAGATGAACGACGACATGACCTTCAATGCCGGAAAAGAGGATTTCAGTTATCTGGCCAAACCCGCGTTGTGGCAAACGGTCGAAGACTTTCGTTACGACGCGCCTTCGGCTTGGTGGGCGCTGAGCAAACAAACCGTCAGTTTGGCGCTGCTGACATTGTGGTGCGTTGCGGCACTGGCTCTTGCCGCAGTGACGACCGCCAAAATGCGCGTGGATTAATCGCTTTGTTGAGATGAACTATGCTGACACGAATCATGAAACACGAATGGCGGTCGCTGGTTGCCGACCGCACGTTATGGATCATCGCGCCGTTGTTCGCCTTGCTGATTGGATACGGCGTTTACAACGGCTCTTCGTGGGTGAGCTTTCAGCGCTCGACGCTGGACGCTGCGCAACAGGAAGAGCGCGACCGCTTTGCCAAAGCCAAGGCCGAAGTCGCCTCGATTGAACAAGGCGGCCAACCGGCTTCGGCCTTTGCCAATCCGCGTTTGCCTTCGGTCGCCGCCGGTCGCACCGCGCCGCGTTACGCGACGCTCCCGCCCGCGCCGCTGGCCGCGCTGAGCGTTGGGCAAAGCGATTTGTATCCGTACTACTTCAAGGTTTCTTCGCAAAGCAAACAGACCTTCACCACCAACGACGAAATCGAAAACCCGACCAATTTGCTGGCCGGGCGCTTTGATCTGGCTTTCGTCATCATTTACCTGTACCCGCTGCTGATTCTGGCGCTCAGCTACAACCTGCTTTCCATCGAACGCGAACAAGGCACGTTGCAGATGATGATGTCGCAACCGGTCGGTTTGCGCACCTTCGTCACGGGCAAAATCGGTTTGCGGGCATTGGTTGTGCTCGCGCTGGCCGTGGGCTTTTCACTGGCGGGCTTTTTGCTTGGTGGCGTCAGCTTCAATGCAGAAGGCGCGTGGTTGCGTTTGTTGTTGTGGGTGGGAATTGTCGCCGGTTACGGCGCGTTCTGGTTTGCGCTGGCCATTGCCGTCAACGCTTTCGGCAAATCGTCGGCGACGAATGCGATGGCGCTGGCCGGATTGTGGCTGGTGTTTGTGCTGCTGATTCCTTCGCTGCTCAACGTGGCGGTGACGACGATTTATCCGGTGCCTTCGCGTGTGGAAATGGTGCAGGCGACGCGGCGCGCTTCTGCCGAAGCAACAGCCAAAGGCAGTCAGTTATTGTCGAAATATCTGGAAGACCACCCGGAACTGACGGCAGGCAAGCAGGCTGACCCGAATGACTTTTACACCCGCTCGATTGCCGTGCAGAGCGAGACCGAACGCCTGGTGCAGCCGGTGCTCGAGCACTTTGATCGCCAGGTTATCGGGCAACAATCGCTGGTTGATCGCTTCCGTTTTCTCTCGCCCGCCATCGCCACGCAAGCGGCGCTCAACGACATTGCCGGAACCAGTGCAGCGCGGTATCGGCACTTTCTTTCGTTGGTGGATGATTTCCACCAACGCTGGCGCGCACACTTCACGCCGCGCATCGTGCAAAAAGCACTGCTGAGCACCGGCGATTACGACCGCTTTCCGTCGTTTTCCTTTTGGGAAGAACCGCTGGGTGTCGTCGCCAAACGTGTGCTGGGCGGATTGCTGGGCTTGCTGATTCCCGCGTTGGTCATCGGTTGGCTGAGCCTGCGCGCCTTGCGCCGCTATCAACTCGCTGGTTGAGATCACGCTGACATTCTCCAAGTGGTGAAAGGGACGGACTTCAATCCGTCCCTTTCGTCTTTGGCGCAAGCCAAACCGTGTCTCAATGTTGTGTGTGCTGGTTTAGTAAAGCAGCTTAAGCGAGAACTGAATCGAGCGCGGCCCGCCGATTTGATAGAGCGAATTGAATCCTGAACTGGGCGAGGTTTGCGTTGCGCCTGTGTTGCCGCTCAAGCCGCGTCCCAGCATGTTTTGCGCGTAGCCAAACGTCGCGCCGCCGAAGGTTCCCACCGGGTCACCGAAATTCGGCGTGTTGGTGACGTTGAAAAACTCCGCGCGAAATTGCAGCCGCAGTTTTTCGGTCAAACTGAACTGACGACGCAGCGAAAGGTCTAGCTGGCGCGCGCCAAATCCGCGCAGGGAATTGCGCTGCAAGGTTCCCTGCCGTCCCGCCGCAGGCACGGCGAAGGCATCCGGGTTGAGCCGTTTGCCGCCCGGCGCTGTCCGGTCGTCGAGATACAACGGCACGCCCGGTTTCACATCCAGCCGACGCGTCGCGCTGATGTTCAGCGGATCGAAGGCTTGCGAAATGGCATTGAAGGGCGAGGCGGAACGATACCGGCCAATTGCATCCACAGACCAGTTGCCGAACGCAGCCTGCACAAACGCATTGCTGCGCAGCGTTGCGCCGAGTGGAATGTCATACGTGACGGCGGCGACGACCGTGTGCCGAATGTCGAAATCCGACGGGCCGCGTTCCAGCCGCTGGTCAATGCGATCCAGTGGAATGCCCGTGATGGTTTCGTCTGAAACGTCATCCAGCGATTTGGCCCAGGTGTAGGAAACCTGCGTTTGCAATCCGCGCGACAATCGCCGCCGAAACTGCATTTGCAACGAATGGTAATCCGAAGCCGAAGCGTTGCGCGTGACCGAAACTGTTGAACCGCCAACCGGCGTGGTCGCCGCCAGGTTCGGGCCGAAAATCGCCGGATTGATGACGACCAGCGGTTGAGCCGGCAGGCCGAAACGTTGCTGTACAAACGCCGCGTTGAAATTCTGCAACTGTTCGGCGCGCAGCAACCGGCGTCCGGCGGAGGCCACATATCCCAGCGTGACGACGTTGTTTCGTCCCAGGCCTTTTTCCAGCGTCACGTTCCATTGCCGCGTGTAAGGCAGTTTCAACTGGCGATCAAAAACGAAAAAGCTGGAGTTGTACGGCGGTGGCAAGGTGTCGGCAAACGGCGGCGGTTGAATGTCGGCTTCATTGGCCGGAAAGCGCAATAACGCGGGCGCGGTAATGTTCAGCGAAGTGTTGTACGGAAAGCTGCTGTAACCGCGCAGCGCCGTTCCCAATCCGGTGTCGTAAAACAATCCGAATCCGCCGCGCGCCACCAGATCGTGTTTTTCCGAAAGCGTCCAGGCCAGGCCGATGCGCGGCGCGAAATTGTTCCAGGTGGTTTCCCATTGTCGCGTGCCCGGTTTGGCCAGGGTCGCGGTCAGCGGGTTTTCAAGCCCGTCAATCTGGTACGGCAGCCGGTCGCCACTGAGCGGCGGATTGATTTCATAACGCAGGCCGTAGGTCAGCGTTGCGCGCCGTGTCACGCGCCAGGCGTCCTGCGCGTACAGAGACAAATTCTGCACTAAGAAATCCGTCACCGGCGCGAAGGCCTGCACAGAAATCGCCGTCGGCACGCCCGTGCGCCGCGCGGTTTCTGTCCCAAAGTTGTAACTGATGCTGAGCGAGCGTGTGTCTTGCAATGGACGCAGCCGCCGATAATCCGCGCCGAATTTCAGTTCGTGGCCGCCGTTGACCAGCGTCAGGTTTTCAACCAGGTTGAATTGCCGCTGTTGCTGCCCGAGCGTTTTGCCCTGCGTCAGATTGCCCGCCGTCACGCCGGACGGCCCAAAGCCGTAAAGTTGCAAGCTGACGGCTGTGCTGGCGCGCGGCGCAAACGAAGGAAAAAGCAAACTGTCGGGCGGCAACACCGCGCCATCCACCGGCACGCCGACGAAATCGAAATCGCCGCGATCCGTGCTGTAATTCAATCGCAAATCGCTGACCACGCGCGGCGAAAGCGTCCAGGTCACGCCGCCGGTGAACGTCTGTGTGTCTTTGCGAAATTGATTTTCCTGACTGGGAAAAGAGCGGAAAAACTGTTCGGAAGGCGCGACATTGAAGCGTCCAAACACTGTCAGCCCATCGCTGAATTTGTGATCGAAACGCACGCCGACTGAAGTCATGCGCGAAGGATACGAAAGCCCGGCAACATAACGTTCGCTGTCCGCCGGATCGCCATCCGCCGCCACACGCGGAGCATTCGGCAGCGGATATGCATTCAAGATGGCGCGCATCACTCCGGTTGCGGCTTCACGGGCGGCCAGCGACGGCACTCGGGCGCGAAAGACGCCAGCCTGCGGTTGCACCAAACGCAACTGTTCCACCGAAGCGAAAAAGAACGTGCGGTCGCGTCCGTCGTAACCGAGCGGGCCAAACACTTTTTTCGGCAGTCGCACCGGGCCGCCCAGCGTTCCGCCAAAATCGTTTTGCCGCAGTTTGCGTTTGGGAATGCGATTGAGATTGTCGAAGAAATCCGCCGCGTCCAACGCTTCGTTGCGGAAGTAGTTGAACGCCGAACCGGTGAACTGATTGCCGCCGGAGCGTGTGGTGATCGAAACCTGCGCGCCGGGCGAACGGCCATACTGCGCATCGTAACCCGACGTTTGCACGCGGAATTCCTGCAAGGCGTCCACCGAAACCAGATTGTTGAATCCGCCCAGCACGGACAACGCCGGTTGCGTTCCCGCGCCTTGCTGATAACTTTGCGCCGTCAAACTGGCGCCGAAATTCGCGCCGACGCCGTCCAACATAAAGTAATTGGCGTTGGTTCGTTGTCCGTTGACGGAAAACTGGCCAGTGCTCTGAAGGCTGGATTTGGCCAGCGTCACGCCGGGCGTCAATTCCAGCAACACCTGAAAGCTGCGTCCGTTGAGCGGCAGATTTTCGACAAATTGCCGATCCACGACAGTGGCCACCGTGGAGGATTCGCGGTTGACCAGCGAGGAATTCCCTTCGACGGTGACCGCATCTTTGACCGCGCCGACGCTGAGCGTGAAATCTTCCGTAAAACTGCCTGCAACGTTCAGCACCACTTGTCGCCGTGTGATGCGTTGAAAGCCGTCTTTGCCGACTTCAATGCGGTAAACGCCCGGCGGCAATTCCGGGACAACGTACAAACCGTTGGCGTCGGTCACCACCTTGCGCGCCAGATTGGTCGCCGTGTTGGTGACTGTGACTTCCGCTCCGGCGATAACGGCTCCGCTGGCATCGGTGACGCGCCCGCGCAAAGTTGCCGACGATGCCGCCAATGCCAAAAGGCTTAACGCTGACAAAACTACGACCGTCAGCGCCAATCGAATGGATGAAAACATTTCTTCTCCTCGCTTGCTTGTTTCAAGTATTTGATTGGTAATTTGTGAAAGGCTCAGGTTAGCTGGCTGAGAAATCTCTGCGACAAGTTTTCAAGAAATGGATGCTGGAGCAAGATGAGTGGTCGGCAAACTACGATGAATTGCCACGCCTGCCATTCGCCTGTTGAATTTGACCGAAAACGCCGGTTTGGTGACTGTTCAACAAAAAGCGCTCGCCGAAAATCAGGCTTGCCGCTACATTTCAAACAATCCAGCCAAACAATCTGAATTTTCAATTTCGAGGACGATTGCTGATGAAACGATTTATTTTTGTTTTTCTCTTGCTGCTTTTGCTGAGTTTCCAGGCGCTGGCCAACGGCGTGCCGCGCGCGCAGTGTTTTCCCACGGAAAAACTGCCGCCCGCACTGCGCGCCAAATCAGAAGAATTGTTGTTGAAGGCGCTGGATTCGGAAGCGCTGTACACGCTGATTGGCGGGTTGAAACCCATGAGCAGCGGCGTCGCGTCTTTCAAATTTGCGGTCAAGCAACCGGACTTGCGGGAAATTGAAGAAGCGCGGCAGGCATTGGCCGCCTGGCGCTGCGGCGAGGATTTGTTTGCCGATGTGCGGCACTTTGCGCAGACCTACGAAGATTCAAAAACCAAAGAACTGACGCGCGCCGCCGAAGCCGTGTTGTTGAACCTGCCTGCGCTTTCCGCCACGGTGTCAAAGTACGCGGATTACTTTGCGCCGTTCGGGCTGACGCCGCACGCGCATCCGATGGAGGTGCTGATGGCGATTGAATACAGCCAGCCAGGCCTGCGCTGGCGCGGCTACGGCTACCTGTTCGGCTTCCCGCCTTACGCCGTGGAGTTTTTCGTCAACGCCGGCGAATCGGAAAAGCAGACGGGCAAATTTGTCGAACGCGATTTTCTTTCCATTTCCACGTTCGGCGCTGAAAAACATCAGTTCGTCTGGGCGGTGCCGAAAGGCTATGTCGAACAGGACGAAGACCGTGCGATTCGTGCTCGCGCGGCAGAGATTCTGGCTGCGTATCGTGAGCGCCGCGCCCGTTTCATCGGCGCGGGCAAACCGGGCGTTAGCGAATTGCTGCGCGATTGGTTTGATGACGGCAACGGGTTTTGTTCGCTGTCGAATGCCATGAAACCGAAAGCAAAAGCTGCTGGAGCAAAAGGAGGCAAATAGGCGATGAAAAGAAGCAATGTGAGTTTGCTGATTGCGCTGATGTGTTGTTTGACGGTTTTGCCCAAGGCGGTACACGCCCAGAAGTCGGCAGACGTTTGTCGAAGAGAAGTGAAATATGACCCGGAGACAAACCTGACAACTGTCGAGTGCGCTTTATACGAAATGTTTACGCCGCCAATCCGGTTGATGGTGACAGCGAACACAATCTACCGAGGGAAACACCCCAACGAAACGGCAAAATTCCATTTCAAACTTGCGGCCTTCAGAAACGGTTCCAATCGCCGCACACCGCTGTTGTTCAAAGACGCCGCAACCTTGTCGCTCAGCCTGGAAACAACCACGCTGGAAATTCCAATTGCGGGCTTTCATACGGATTTTTTTGAAATGAGCCGGCTGCTGACTGAGCAGGCGCAAGCCGGCCTGGAGCGCGAAAATCTGCGAAAATTACTGGAGACCAACACCCTTGCCGGCAAGTGGGGCAAGATTGAATTCAAACTCTCTGACGCCTCACTTCTGGCGCTCAAAAAATTCATATCCGACCAGATTTTTTCCGAGGGCGAACGATAAGGCCACAAGCGTCGCAGTCCTTGGCCAGCGCACAGCGGTCACAAACTCCACAGTCGCCACTGGTTCAGTCTCTCACGCGGAAATTTCCGATCACACCGCAGAACGCCGGAGCAATACGTCCCCAGCCGTATTGCTGCGCGGATCGCCCGGTTGGCGGAAGGCACAGCAGGGCCAGCAGTACAATGAACCGTAAGAATTTCAGAACTTGAATCGTGGGTATGAACTCCGGCGATTGGTTTGCAAGACGGCTTTGGGTTCTGGCATGCGTTTCAAAGCTTTGAGAATCTATGGCTTTCAAGAAAATATTTTCCCCACGAAGACAAACAAAGAAGACACGAAGTTTTAGACAGGATCGTCAGGATTTTTCAGGGTTATCATCAGAACCTGCAAAAAGACGCCCGGTATTATTGAATTTCCGAATTTGACGGACGAGTAATCGCGCCTTCCGACGCGGACGAAACCAACGCGCGGTATTTGGCAAACACGCCTGTGGTGTAACGCGGCGCGGGCGGAGTCCATTCGGCCAATCGCTGCTGGATTTCTTCGTCGGTCAAATCAACATTCAGTAATCGGTTTTCCAGATCGAAGGTCACAATGTCGCCTTCGCGCAACGCGGCAATCGGGCCGCCAGCGGCAGCTTCCGGTGCAACGTGGCCCACGCACAAACCTTTTGTCGCTCCGCTGAACCGGCCATCGGTCATCAAGGCGACTTCTTCGCCAAGCCCCTTGCCGACGATGGCAGCGGTCACGCCCAGCATTTCGCGCATACCAGGGCCGCCTTTTGGTCCTTCGTAGCGAATCACCACCACATCGCCGGATTTGATAGAGCCGCTGGTGACGGCGTTCATCGCGTCTTCTTCGCGTTCGAACACGCGGGCCGGGCCGCTATGCACTTTCCGTTCAAAGCCGGACAGTTTGACCACGGAACCTTCGGGAGCCAGATTACCTTTCAGAATGACCAAACCGCCGTTTGGCTTCAGCGCATTGTCAGTGGAAAACACCACATCTTGTCCCGGAGTTTCGTCGGCAAGTTCGGCTTCCTGGCCGATGGTCAATCCGCTGACGGTCATCTGACTGCCGTCCAGATACCCGCCTTCGACCAAGCGGCGCGCCACCAATCCGATGCCGCCCGCTTTGCCAAGTTCCACTGCCGTGTATTTGCCGCCGGGTTTCAAATCTGCAATCAGCGGCGTGCGGCTGCTGATTGTGTCGAAATCGTCAATGTTCAGATCAATGCCAGCTTCACGCGCCATCGCCAGCAGATGCAACACGGCGTTGGTCGAACCGCCTGTCGCCGCCACACCGGCAATGGCGTTTTCAAATGCCTTGCGCGTCAGAATGTCGCTGGGTTTGGTTCCTCGCCGTAGCAAATCCACAATGTATTTGCCCGCTTCAAACGCGGTTTTTTCCTTCATCGGATCGGTTGCCGAAACGCTGCCGGTTCCCATCACCGCCAGACCGATGAATTCCATGACCATCGCCATCGTGTTGGCCGTGTACTGTCCGCCGCAAGCTCCGGCTCCGGGGCAGGCGACGTTTTCGATTTCCAGCAATTGCGCATCGTTGATTTTTCCGGCGGCGTGCTGGCCAACGGCTTCAAACACGTCCTGTACGGTCAAAGCTTTGCCGTTCAGATAACCCGGAGCAATCGAACCTCCGTACAAAATCAGACCTGGAATATCCAAGCGGATCAATCCCATCGCCGCGCCGGGAATCGTTTTATCGCAGCCGACAATGGCGATCACCGCGTCGAACAGATAACCGCGCGCCACCAGTTCAATCGAATCAGCGATCAAGTCGCGGCTGACCAGCGAAGCTTTCATGCCTTCGGTTCCCATCGTCACGCCGTCGCTGATCGAAACCGTGTTGAATTCCATCGGCGTAGCTCCGGCGGCGCGAATGCCCTCTTTGACCTTTGCGGCCAGATCGCGGTGATTGAAGTTGCAGGGCATGGTTTCGATCCACATGTGCGCAACGCCAATGATCGGCTTGGCCAGGTCTTCGTCGCTGAAGCCTATGGATTTCAGCATCGAACGCGCCGGGGCGCGATCACGTCCGTTGGTAATCAGATGACTTAAATGTTTCGGGTTGAATGCCATAAAAATCCCAGCAGCAGGCTTTTTCGCCTGTAGATTCCTTTCCAGTTTGAAAATGCCAGTTTGAAGTAATTGTCGGGTTTTCCGGCGCGGAGACCGAAAACGCATTTTGCGCTCTGCTCAGCCGTAGGCGCAAGAAGCACCAACTTCGGGGCAGCTTGGGAGTAAAGTTGCCAAACTTTTTTCACCGCAGAGGCGCAAAGTGTCGCAGAGGTTACGCAGAGTTTTTCTCTGCGCTTCCTCTGCGTTCTTGGCGTCTCTGCGGTGAAATGGCAGAACTAAACTCGATCCATTCTTTACATCAGCATCGCTTTGACTTCCAAAAACTCTTCCAGGCCGTATTTGCCGAGTTCGCGACCATTGCCGGATTGTTTGTAACCGCCAAACGGAACCAGCGGATTGAATTTGCCGCCGTTGATTTCCACTTGCCCGGTTCGCAAACGTCGCGCGACTCGTTTGGCACGTTCCGCATCGCCAGACCAGACTCCGCCTGCCAAGCCGTAAATCGTATCGTTGGCAATTCTGACGGCGTCATCTTCGTCTTCGTAAGGAATGATCGAAAGCACAGGGCCGAAAATTTCTTCCTGAGCAATCGTCATTTTGTTGTTCACGTTGGCAAAGACCGTCGGGCGCACGAAATAACCTTTTTCCAAACCTTCCGGGCGTTCTGCTCCGCCGCAAACCAAAGTCGCGCCTTCTTCAATCCCTTTTTTGATGTAGTTGATGACTCGTTCGCGCTGCGTGGCCGAAACCAGCGGGCCGAGCTTGGCGGCTCCGCCCAGCGGATCGCCGACGGTGAAACTTTCGGCGGTTTTCTTGGCGATGGCGATGGCTTCATCGTAACGGGAACGCGGAACCAGCATGCGCGTCAATGCCGAACACGTCTGGCCGGAATTGAAATAACACGCGCCGACGCCGCTTTTGACCGCTCGCTCGAAATCGGCGTCATCCAAAATCACGTTGGCCGATTTGCCGCCGAGTTCCAGCGAAACTTTCTTGACGGTTTGCGCGGCGAGTTCGCTGACGCGTTTGCCCGCGCGCGTCGAACCGGTGAAGGAAACCATATCCACATCGGGATGCGCAGCAATCGCTTCGCCAACGACCGGGCCATACCCCGTGACCAGATTGAACACTCCGGCGGGCAAGCCTATGTCGGCAATGATTTCCGCCAGGACGAAAGCAGTCAACGGAGCGACTTCGCTGGGTTTCAACACCACTGTGCATCCGGCAGCCAATGCTGGCGCAACTTTGCAAATCACCTGATGCAGCGGAAAGTTCCAGGGCGTAATGCAACCGACGACGCCGACCGGTTCTTTCACCACCAGCGCTTTGCCAATGGTTTCTTCAAACTGAAAACTGTTGAGCAACTCTGCATACGATCCCATGATCATCGCGGGCATTCCAGCCTGAACGGCGGTTGCCAGCGGCAAAGGCATGCCGACTTCGGCGGCCACGAGCGCAGCGATTTCTTCTTTCTTCGAAGCCAGTTTGTCGGCGATCAATTGCAAGTACCGCCGCCGCTCGTCAACCGAAGTCGTTGACCAGTTTTCAAACGCAGCTTTGGCGGCGGCAACGGCAGCGTTGACGTCATCGGCTGTGCCTTCGGGAATGCGTGCCATCACTTCTTCGGTGGTGGAGTTGATGACATCAATGGTTCCGGTTCCGGTGGAGTTGACCCATTGGCCGTTGATGAACAGTTTGTCGTGAGTTTTGATTTCCATTGTTGCAGTTGTTCCTTTTGGTTTTCAGGTTTCCCAGTCTTCCAGAATCAGTTTGGGGACGCGACTAAATTCGCGGATGTTGTGAGTGACTACCGTCAAACCGTGCGCGAGCGCAATGGCAGCAATTTGAACATCGTTTGGACCAATCGGTGTTCCCTTGCGAGCCAGCTCAGCACGAATCTCGCCGCAAATGCGAGCGGCTATCAAATCAAAATCGAGATTGGGGTAAGGTTGAAGAAAAGCCTGCAGATCAGCCAAGCTGTTTTGGGGCCATTTGCTTTTGTAAGCGCCGTAATAAAGTTCCGCTCGGGCTATTGAGCAGACCACTTTATCTGTTTCAGGAACGGCCAAAAATCGCTGAGTAAAAATCGGATTGTGTTTATGCAAACCATTGATGCATGCATTCGTGTCGAGAAGGTATTTCATTCCCAGGGAAACTCCTCACGTGCTTCATACTCACCTTGTGGTTCGCGTGGCGGAAAGTCTGGCAGTTTTCCGATAAACCTCAACGCGTGCAGGTCTTTCACATCCTCCAGTTTCATCCCAACACTCGCGGCAAGCGCTGCCAAATCTGGTTCTTCATCCAACGGTTCGAATGTAACTCGAACGTGCCGCTCTCTAATTTCAGAAGGAATTGTAATCACTTCTGGCATACATTCGTAAACTTGTTGAATAGGTTCCATTGTTCTAAACCTCCGTACCAACTTAACCAAACCGAAGTATCGGCAAGCCTCTGCAAAGCGTCAAGCGGCTCATTCGCGGTTGATCAGACTGGCCACAAAGCCTGCGCCGAAGCCGTTATCAATGTTGACCACCGTCACGTTCGACGAACAGGAATTGAGCATTCCCAGCAGCGCGGCGATGCCGTTGAAGCTGGCTCCGTACCCAATGCTGGTCGGAACGGCGATGACCGGCACGCTGACCAAACCGCCAACCACGCTGGGCAATGCGCCTTCCATGCCCGCGACGCAAACGACGACTTTGGCCGATTGCAGCACTTCGCGCTGACTTAAGACGCGATGAATTCCGGCGACGCCGACATCAAACAGCCGCACGATTTGATTGCCCATGATTTCGGCAGTCAATGCGGCTTCGTCGGCAACGGGAATGTCTGAAGTGCCAGCGGTGACAATGGCAATTACGCCTCGTCCGAGAACGGTTTTGTCGCGCTGAACGGAAATCGCGTTGCAACTGTCGTGAAACTCGGCGTCGGCGGCAATCTGCTTGACCTGCTCGAAAGCTTCCCGGTTGGTGCGCGTCACCAACAAATTCGACGCCCGTTCCAGCAATCGTTCCGCGATGCCCGCAACGTGTTCCGGCGTTTTGCCTTGCCCAAAGATGACTTCGGGGAATCCCTGGCGAATGGCGCGGTGGTGATCCACCGTCGCGTACCCCAGACTTTCAAACGGCAAGTGGCGCAAACCGTCCAGGGCTTGCTCCAATTCAATCTCGCCGCTTTTGAATTTTTGCAGCAAATCTTTCAATCGTACTTGGTCCATGACATCAACATAGCCGCCGAAAGCCTTGCTTGACAAGTTTTCCGAGCGACTCCTATATTGCCTTCCTGATTGAACAACAGGCCGTAAATTGAGTTCACACCAATGAAAACCATCACCGTCGGTATCACCGGAGCAAGCGGTTCGATATACGCGCAAAGCTTGCTCAAACACTTAAACGACAATTCGGAAGTCGGCAGAATTGACCTTGTCATTACGCAAGCCGGAGTCCGTGTGGTTGGTGAAGAACTTGGTTTGAAAGTCGCCGGAACCGACGCTCGCGTTGTGCGCGAACTGCTTGGCAAAGATTCCGACAAGGTGATCGTTCATTCGACCAATGACATCGGCGCAACCGTCGCCAGCGGCTCTTACCTGAGCGATGCGATGGTCATTGTTCCTTGCAGCATGAGCACTCTGGCGGCGATTGCTTCGGGGGTGACGCGCGACCTGGTTCACCGAGCCGCCGATGTGGTTTTGAAAGAAAATCGCACATTGATTCTGGTTCCGCGCGAAACTCCGTTGAATGCGATTCATCTGGAAAATATGCTGAAACTGGCTCGACTGGGCGTCCGAATCATTCCGCCAATGCCGAGCTTTTATCACTTCCCGAAAACGATTGATGATCTGATCGAGCATTTCACGCATCGGTTGTTGGATCATTTGGGTCTTGAGCATCGGCAGGAGACTCGATGGGAAGGAAGCCGAAGAAATTAACTGAGGAGTAACTATGTTGACAGTCGAAGGAGTTTATTCGAATGGCAAGGTGGAGCTTTCCACTATTCCACCGGACTTGAAACAAGCGAGAGTTTTGGTGACTTTTATCGAACCCAACGAGATAGATTTGTCATCTCGAGGAATCAATGAGGAGCAAGCCGCAGACTTGAAGCGACGCTTAAGCGCTTTTGCCGAAGAATGGAATCGTCCAGAAATGGATATTTACGATGAAGACTAATCGTGGGGATGTGGTTAGAGTGCTGTTTCCTAATTCAGACCTTCGCACAGCAAAACGACGGCCTGCATTGGTGATTCAATCAGATCAGCTTAAAACAGGTCTGTCCCAAACAATTGTGGCAATGATTACCAGCAATCTTGCGAATGCTCAAAACCCAAGTCGCGTTCTTATCTTAAAGACTTCGCCAGAAGGGCGGCAATCAGGCTTGCGATTGGATTCGGTGATTATGACAGACAACCTGGCAACGATTTTAGAAACAGAAATTGACTCTGTCTTGGGCAGTTTGTCGCAACAGGCAATGGCGAATGTTTCCGCTGCGCTCCGCCATACTTTGGATTTGTAGAAATGCTTCGCAATCTGAAAATCACGCTGGAAATGATCAAGATCGAACACACGCTGTTCGCGCTGCCCTTTGCTTTTCTGGGGGCAGTGCTGGCGGCGAATGGCTTGCCGAGTTGGTGGCAGATTCTGTGGATTGTTGTCGCCATGGTCGGAGCGCGTTCGGCGGCAATGGCGTTCAACCGGCTGGTGGATCGCCAATTCGACGCCGCCAATCCGCGAACGGCGACACGAGCGATTCCCGCCGGATTGTTGAGCGTGCAATTTGTCGCGCTGTTCACGGTTGTTTCTTCGGCAGTTTTTTTTCTGGCAGCGGCAATGTTGAACCGATTGACACTTTGGCTGTCGCCCATCGCATTGGTTTCGGTGTTGGTTTATTCGTACACAAAACGCTTCACTTCGTTTTCACACTTGGTGCTGGGCTGGGCGCTTTCGATTGCGCCGACCGGAGCCTGGATCGCCGTGCGCGGCAGCGTTGATTCGCCTGTGCCGTTGCTGCTCAGTTTGGCCGTCATGCTGTGGACTGCCGGCTTCGACATCATTTACGCCTGCCAGGATAGAGACTTTGACGCCGAAGCCGGATTGAATTCCATCCCGCAGCGCTTCGGCATCGCCACGGCTTTGTGGATTTCGCGCGGTTTGCACGCAGCGATGCTGGTCGCGTTGGTCTGGGTGTTCTTTTTGACCGGCTTGCACTGGATTGGCTTGCTGGGCATCATCGCCACGGCTGCGTTGTTGTTTTACCAGCACCGACTGGTGCGCGCTGACGACCTGTCGCGGCTAAACGTAGCCTTCTTTAACACCAATGCCTGGGTCAGCGTGATTTTGTTCGTGACGATTGCGGCTGACGTGTTTTTGATGAAATCGAGGTGAGACGGTGAAAACCACTTTGAAACAGTTTTGTCTGTTGGTTGCGTGCCTGCTGGTTGTCGGAATTTCAGCGGCGGCGCAAGAAGATCGCGGTCATCATTACGTCCCGTTGCGCGAAGTCGAAATGGACATCAGGGACTTCAGCTTTGCCACGCTTGATGGCGATATTGTTAGACTCAGCGAAGCGGTCAAGGGCAAAAAACTGGTCTTGGTGCATTATTTTGCCGCGTGGTGTCATAACTCGAATTTCGACGTGCTGACGTTGAAAGAGCTTTACGAAAAGTACAAAGACCGCGGCTTGATGGTCATTGGCGTGTGCGAATACTCGAACGAAACCGAATTGCGCGGCTTTATCGAGCGGCACAAGCCGGAATATCCCATCTGCATCGAAGGCGATAGCAAATTCAAAGACCGCACCGGCACGACGCATTATGCCTATCGCAGCAAATTGGATGACAACCGCCACTGGGGAACTCCGCTGAACATTTTGATCGCGGCGGAAGATGTGCAAAAGAAAGGCGAGATCGTTGCCAGGCGCGTCCGCATAGCTCCCGGTGAAGTCATCAAGTCCGAGTTTGAACAATTGATCCAAGAGAAATTGAAAAAGTAGAGAAAGCAGGGACGTAATGATGCCGAACAACTATTTACTTGATCCAAAGTTGGAACCGATTGCCGAAAAGGTGCTGGCTGATGAACGCCTCAGTTTTGACGACGGAATGACGCTTTTCCAAAGTCACGATCTGCATGGCGTAGGCCGTTTGGCGGACATCGTTCGTCGTCGCAAACACGGGGTGAAGACCTATTTCAACGTCAATCGCCATTTGAACCCGACGAATTACTGTTACGCCGATTGCAAATTCTGCGGCTTTTTCGTCAAACACAACCAGGAAGGCGGATACACGCACAGCCTGGACGAAAGCCTGAAAGTTGCGCGCGAAGCCACCGAAGCGGGAGCGACCGAATTGCACATCGTCGGCGGATTGAACACGCGGCTGCCGTTTTCTTACTACACCGATTTGCTTTCCGCGTTGAAACGCGAATTTCCGCGTCTGCACCTGAAAGCCTTCACGATGGTCGAACTCGACTTTTTCGCCAAGTTTTACAAGATGACGGACGAAGAGGTGATTGAAAAATTGCATAAAGCCGGAATGGATTCCTGCCCCGGCGGTGGCGCAGAAGTGTTTGCCGAAGCAACGCGCGAAAAGATTTGCACGCACAAAACCGACGGCGGGCGTTGGCTGGACATGGCAGGCAAAGTCCATAAGGTGGGATTGAAAACCAACGCGACAATTCTTTACGGCCACATCGAAACCCTCGAAGACCGCGTAGATCATTTCGTCAGGTTGCGCGAACAGCAGGATAAGTCGGGCGGATTCCAGTGCTTCATTCCGCTGGCGTTTTATCCTCCGGGTACGCAGCTTTCGCATTTGCCCGGTCCTTCGGGAATTGACAGTTTGAAAGTCATTGCCGTATCGCGCTTGATGCTGGACAACATTGACCACATCAAAGCCTACTGGGTCATGCTCGGCAAAAAACTGGCGCAAACGGCGCTGCATTTCGGCGCAAACGATTTCGACGGAACGATTTCCAAAGGCGGCGAGCTGATGGAGTCCTATCTGGTCGAAGCCAAAAACGAAAACGAAGCGACTTCGGACGAAATCATCCGGCTGATCAACGAAGCCGGCTTTGAAGCCGTCGAACGCGACACGCTTTATCATCCGCTGCGCGCATTTGCGGCAGCGTAAATTAAATCGCTAACTGCTTTCTTAAACCTTGAGGTTGTAATGGTTCTAAGAGTTTTATTTTTAGCTTTTTTTATAGTCACTTCTTGCCCGGGAATTTTGGCGGCAAGCGAGTTGAAAATCGTTGAAGTTCCTTTTGTGATGAGGAATGGAGCAGTTGTGCTTCCAATCCAAGTAAAAGGAACTGGACCGTTTAATATAGCGATTGCGACTGGCTCTTCCCGATCCACTCTGTCTTGGGAAGTTCATACCAAGCTTGGTTACCAAACTCTCTTTTACATTGACCCTCTAACCGCGAAACAAATTACATACGCTCAAGTATCAGGTATCCAAATCGGTGAGTGGAAAATTGACACCTTGAATATGAAACTTGGTGAGCTAGATGCTTACAGCAAAGAATTAGGTGTACCATTGCATGGAATATTCGGCCATGATTTTCTGAAAAAACAACCTCTACAAGTTGACTACAAAAATAATGTAGTACGCTTTTTCCCTAAAGGATTAGGCGATAAGGATCCAACATCAAATCAGACATCACCCCAGTCAACAAAAACAATTATTCAAATGGAGATTACTAGTGAAGAACCTGTGCCGGTCATCAAAGGCATTTTGGTCAATGGCCTAAAAATAAAAGCTCTTGTTGATTCCTGGCAAAATCTTGCACTCTCTTTATCCCCTGCTGCCCTAAAAGAATTAAAAATCCAGCAGCCACCTGAAAAAACACGGCCACAAGTTTCAATCATAAATTCGTTGCAAGTAGGCGAGCTGAAGCAAGAATCAGTAAAAACTGCCTTTTATAGCAAAGGAACGGGGCTTGACCACGGGCTCAGCAAATATGGAGCGATCCTTGGAGCAGGATTTCTGAGCAATTACATCGTCACTTTCGACTACTCTAACAAACAAGTCATCTTTCAATAGCACCAGAAACAGGCAAATATCTAAAATCAATCTATGAAACGAGAAATTAAAGTCGCGCACAGTCCGGATTCGGATGACGCATTTATGTTTTACGGCCTGGCCACCGACAAGCTGGACACAGGTGATTTGCAGTTCACGCATGTTCTGAAAGACATTCAATCGCTCAATCAGATTGCGATGACGACGCAGGAATACGACGTGACGGCGGTGTCATTTCACGCTTACGCCTACATTGCGGACAACTACGCGCTGCTGCCGCACGGAGCCAGCATCGGCGATGGGTACGGGCCAATTGTCGTGGCGCGCGAACCCACTTCCGCCAGTGAACTGAAAAACATGCGCATCGCCATTCCCGGCAAACTGACCAGCGCCTTTCTGGCGTTGAAACTGCACACGCCGGAATTCGAATACGGTGTTGAACCGTTTGACGAAATCATTGATCTGGTTGTCGCCAAAAAATACGACGCCGGATTGTTGATTCACGAAGGCCAGTTGACCTTTCACGAACAAGGCCTGGACAAAATTGTGGACTTGGGCGCGTGGTGGAAACAGGAAACCGGATTGCCGTTGCCAATGGGCGGCAACGCCATTCGACGCAGCCTGGGGCCGGAATTGCAAAAACAGGTTTCGTATTGGCTGCACCGTTCGATCCAGTTTTCGATGGACAACCGCGAAGACGCCTTGCGTTACGCGATGCAGTTCGCGCGCGATATGCCGGTCGAAACCGCGGATCGGTTTGTGGCGATGTGGGTCAACAACTCCACGCTTGGGTACACCGACCGCGACCGTCAGGCTGTGAAACTGTTGCTGGATGAAGGCTTCAAAAAAGGCGTGATTCCGAATCAGGTCAACGTCGAATTTGTCGAGTAATGGCAATTCTGACTTTCGGCTGAAAATGTGAGCGGGTCGGCGCAGCAATTGCGCTGACCCGCTCACACTGTTTTTGGTTTGTCAGGTTTAGCGGTTGGAAACCTGTGCCGGTTGGCCGCTCAGCACCAGTTCCCGCATCTTGTCGCTTACCTGCGAAGCGCCTCTGCCGTAATTGGACATCACCACCGCCGTGAATCCGTTGCCCAGGAACATATCCAGATTGGAGTTGATGCCGGGGAAACCGCCACCGTGCCCGGCAATCTGGTTTTCGTTGTCAATCTGAAAGCCATAACCGTAATCAGGCGACTTCAACTCCGGTTTGGGCGACAGCAAAAGCTTCACATACTCCTTGCCGAGCAATTTGCCGGAGCGAAGCGCGACATCGAATTTCAGCAAGTCCTCGACTGTGGAATAGCCGCCGCCTTGTGGGCCTCCGCGCAACACGTGCATGAAGATGTTGTTGCGGAATTGGATGCCGTTTTCCGTGAACTCTTTTTCGTAGCCGACGGCCAGATTCGTGTTCACGCGGTCGAGTTCATAACAATCCGAATTGGTCATGCCTGCCGGTTTGTAAATGTTTTCGCGGACGAAATCGTAATAGCTTTGCCCGCTCACCTTTTCGATGACCGCGCCCAGCACCAGAAAACCCGTGTTGCTGTATTGCCAACGGCTGCCCGGTTCAAACAGGATTTTTTCTTCCCTGGCCAGTTTCATCATGTCGTCCACCGTGCGGAATCGGTCGCGCGAAGCTTCTTGAAACTTCTGGCTGAAATATCCGCCCAAACCTGCGGTGTGCGTCAGGATTTGTTTGATTTTGATTTTTTCGGCGGATTCTTTGTCCGGGAAATCCGGCAGGAATTTCGACAGCGGATCGTCAAACGACAGCTTGCCGCGTTCGACCAGTTGTGCGATGGCCACGGCGGTGAACATCTTGTTCATCGAACCCAGATTGAATTTGGTGTCAATTTTGTTGGGCGCGTTGAAATCTTTGTTGGCGATGCCGACAGCTTTTTGGTAAATCGTTTTTCCGTCTTTGGCCAGCAAGACCGTGCCGGAAAACAGATCAGCGTCGGCCAGCTTTTGCACAAATGCGTCCAGTTCTTTGGCCATTTCGGCTTCAGTCAGCTTTTTCGTGGGCTGTGCGCCCGGTTCCGGTCTGGCTCGACGCATCCCAATGCCGCTGATGCGGTTCGGCGCATTGGCTTCTGTGCGAACGATCAGCACCACCTGACTGCCGGTCAATTTGCTTTTCAACCGGGCTTCGACGCTGGTTGCCGACGTTTCTTTGATGCTCAGCACTTCTACGCCACGCATTTGATCCTGCTGGCTGAGCATAAAACCCAAATGGTCATCTACTGACGCCCGCGCCAAAAATTCCGGCGCATAATTTTCCTTCACGTATTTCTGCATTTCCGCTCGCTTGCCGGATTCGATCAGGCGGACGAGATCGGCAGCTCGTTGTGCCGCCGGGTTGGTCGTTTGCTGAGCCAACACCGGCCAAGCCAGCGCCAACAAGGCAATTCCCAGCCAAATCAATTTCGGTTTCATACAAGTTCCTCCCTGTCATTTCACAAATTGTGGATTTCAGTTTTCCGTTCACTGGTTGCTGCCGTGATATACGCAAAGTTTCGCTATTCGTTTGATGGATTGTCGTGATATAGGTTATTCACACGATGAATCTGCAAACCATGGATTTGAATTTGCTGCTGGTGTTCGAAGCGCTGATGTCCGAACGCAACGTGACGCGCGCGGCTAAACGTCTGGGTTTGAGCCAACCGGCAATGAGCAACGCGCTGACCCGGTTGCGTCGCACGTTCGACGATCAACTGTTTTTGCGAACTCCGTCTGGCATGACGCCTACGCCATTGGCGCAAAGCCTGGGAGTGATTATCAGCACGGCGCTCGCCCAGTTGCGCGCAGCGTTGGAAGAAAAACGCGAATTCGATCCGGCGGCGTCCGAACAGGTCTTTCACGTGCTGGCCAACGATTACGCGGAAATACTGTTGCTGCCATCTCTGCTGCAAACCTTGCACAACCAGGCCAGCCGCATTCGGTTGCGATTTCATCGTCCGCGAAATCTGTTTGAACCGCCTTCGGCTTCGGCGCTGAAAGATTCGTTCGATCTGGCATTAGGATTTTATGCTGACTCGCTGGCGCTGGATTCCAGCATTCGGTCAGAAAAGTTGTGGGAAGAAAAGAACGTTTGCATCGTTCGCCAGCATCATTCCGTGCTGCGCGGAAAACTCACGTTGCGCCAATATGCCGAAGCCGATCACGTCGCCGTGTTTTACAAGGACGAAGGTCAGGGCGTGATTGATTCCTTGCTGGCGCAAAAAGGCTATGCGCGAAATTCTGCATTGCAGGTTCCGCATTTTGCCAGCGTGCCGTTCGCGGTTGCGGGCAGCGATTTGATCGCCACAATTCCTGAGCGACTGGCGATGACCTTTCAAAAACAACTGAAGCTGCAAGTGTTGCCTGTCCCGCTGAATCTGCCGCCGTTTCGGCTGGCCATGCTCTGGCACGAACGCTTTCACAACGATCCAGCGCATCAATGGCTGCGTGTAATGATTTCGGAACAGTCGGCAACAGAACCGGCTAATCAAATGCGCTGAGGTTTTGATTTTGCAGTCTGGCTCTTTGCTCTGATTAACCGTTATATTGAGACGAAAGCTCAGCATCTGGATCTCTCCTCACGAGAGATGGTTTACTTCCTGGCAGAAACGAACTCTCCAGATGCGGCTTTCTCGTCAACTCAAATTCTCATTTTTCCAGAATTTCGAAAACTCTTTTTCTTGACACCGAAACCGTCTTTAGAGACGAACTCTATAGATGCTCGGCAGGCGCGCCACAGCGCGGATGCTGCCCGGTAATGGGTTTTGATTGGCTCGTCGCAGACCAGGCTCGCCCTTACCGCAAACTACAACAGAATAGAAATTGTGACTTAGGGAGATTTCTTGCGAATTCTTCGGGCACAGTTTCAACAGGAATAACAAACCGATGAATCGTTATGCCTTTATTTTTCTCGTAACTTTGCACTTTTTCCTGGTGGCTTGCGGCAAGTCGGAGCAACCTGTTTCTCGACAATATCAACCTGTTTCCGGCGAAGAAATCTTCACCGATGTCGCCGAAAAGAGCGGCATTGATTTCATCCATTTCAACGGCATGTCCGGCGAATTTTATTTCCCGGAAATTATGGGCGCGGGCGCGGCCTTGTTCGATTTCGACAACGACGGCGATCTGGATGTGTATCTGGTGCAGGGAACGATGCTGGGAACGGGAAAAACCATCAGCGACGCAACCGTCAAACCGCAAGGCGCGTTGCAAGGACGACTGTATCGCAACGAATTGAGCGGCGGACAGCTTCGTTTTTCGGATGTAACCGCGCAAAGCGGGATCGTCGCCCGGCTGTATGGAATGGGCGCGACGACTGGCGATTTCGACAACGACGGATGGACGGATTTGCTGCTGACCGGACTCGGTGAAGTGCAGTTGTGGCGCAACAACGGAAATGGAACCTTTAGTGACGCGACCAAAAAAGCCGGAATCGCCGATACCGATTGGAGCGTCAGCGCAGCCTTTGTGGATTATGACCGCGACGGCGCGCTGGATTTGTTCATCTGCAATTACGTCAACTTCGTCATCGCCAACAACAAGAAATGTTATTCGCCGACCAGTCGGCTGGATTACTGTGCGCCGCGCGCGTATTCGCCGATGCCTTCGATGCTGTTTCGCAACAAAGGCAACGGGACGTTTGAAAACGTTTCGGCCAAATCCGGCATCGCGGGCGAAGCCGGTTCTGCGCTCGGCGTGGTGTGCAGCGATTTCAACGAAGATGGCTGGACGGACATTTACGTCGCCAACGATCAGCGCGAAAACTTCCTGTGGATTAACCAGCAAAACGGCACATTCAAAAACGACGCCTTGCTGGCCGGATGCGCCGTCAGCCGCGATGGCAAACCCGAAGCCAGTATGGGAGTGGATGCCGGAGATTTTGACGCCGACGGCGACGAAGATTTGTTTGTCACGCATTTGAGCGGCGAAAAGAGCACGTTCTATTACAACATCGGCAAAGGCACGTTCGAAGATCGCTCGTTTGAAACCGGCATCGGCACGGCCAGCATGAACAGCACGGGTTTTGGCACCTTGATGTTCGATTACGACAACGACGGCTGGTTGGATATTCTGGCTGTCAACGGAGCCGTCACCATCATCGAAGCGCAAGCTGCCGCCAAAGACCCGTTTCCTTTTCATCAATCGAATCAGTTGTATCGCAACAAAGGCGATTCGACCTTTGTCGAAGTCACGGCTCAGGCGGGCGCAGTCTTCAAACTTTCCGAAGTCGGACGCGGAGCGGCGTTCGGCGATGTGGACAACGACGGCGACATTGACGTGCTGATTACCAACAACAACGGGCGCGCGCGATTGCTGCTGAACCAGATCGGCAACCGCCAGCATTGGGCGGGGCTGAAACTGGTGGACGCGAAATCCGGGCGGGATGCCTTGGGCGCGCAAGTCAGATTGATTCGGAATCAGAAACCGACCTTGTTGCGCCGAGCCAGAACCGACGGTAGTTACGCTTCGGCCAATGATCCGCGCGTGTTGTTTGGTTTGGGTACGACGACGGAAATCGGCGCGGTTCGTGTGACGTGGCCGAGCGGAAAAACCGAAGAATGGACGAATGTGCAAGCCGACAAATACACCACCTTGCGTGAAGGCAGCGGCAAGGGCGGCGTTTAGAGTACCGCCTTCAGGCGGCGACAGCGGCTTTAGCCCGCGCCATCACTCATTCGCAAGCAATGCAGCTAAAGCCGCCGCTGCCAGCTAAAGCTGGTACTCTAAACGCCGTCGCGTCGAGCCATGAGTTCCGATCAATGACTTTCAAACAACAAAAAGCAATCATTGTCACCTTTATTTTTTTGTGTCTGGCTTTGGCCGGATGCCGAAACCAACCCGCGCCTGCTGGCAGAGCGTTGCTGTCCATCCCGGCAATTGATCTGAACGCGCTGGAACCCGCGGTCAAAACGCAAATCTCCAACGGGCAGGCCGACCTGGACAAGGCAATCAACGCGAATTTGTCCGATGAGTTGTTGGGAGAAGCCTTCGGCGAAATCGGGCAGTTATATCAGGCTTACAAACTGCTCGATGCCGCTGAGGTTTGTTATCTGAATGCCAGGACGCTTCATCCAAAAGATTATCGCTGGCCGCATTATCTGGGGTACGTGTATCAAAATCTGGGCAAACCGGAACAGGCCATCGCCAGTTTTGAAAACGCGCTTTCGCTCAAATCCGATTACGCACCGGCGATGATTGGTGCGGCGCGCAACTGCCTGAAACTCAACCAAAATGAAAAAGCCGAAGCGCTGTTCAAACAGGCGATAAATTTCAACCTGACCAAGGGCGCGGCATTGGCTGGAATGGGCGATCTGGCGCTGGCCAATCGCAATTACGCGGTGGCGATTTTGAGTTTCGAGCAGGCGTTGAAGGAAATGCCCGAAGCGACCGAATTGTATTACCCGCTGGCGCAGGCATATCGCGGTTTGGGTGATCTGGCAAAAGCCGACGAGAGTCTGGCCAAACGCGGAACGGGCAACGTCAAATTCGGTGATGAACTGATGGCCGCGTTGGGCGATCTGACTTCGGGAGCGCACGCGCACGTTTCGCGCGGTTCCAGATTGATGAGTGCTCAAAAATATGACGAAGCGAATGATGAATTCCGCCTGGCGGTCGAAACCGATCCGGAAAACATCACGGCTCGGATGAATTACGCTTCGACTTTTGTCTTGCTGAAAAAATACGACGAAGCCAAAACGCAATTGAATGAATTGCTCCGCCGTTCGCCAAATTATGCCAAAGCGCACCAAAGTTTGGGCATATTGGCGGCTCAGTTGGGAAACGATGAGGAAGCCGTCAAACATTTCCGAGCCGGTCTGGCGGTGGACAAAAATCTGGCGGACGCCAATCTGGTGTTGGGCGACGCGTTGATGCGGCTGAAACAATACTCCGAAGCCGAAGCCGCTTACCGGCGGCAAATGGAGCTAACGCCACGAAATCCGTCGCCGCACATGAAGCTGGTTCCTGCCCTCATTCGCCAGAAAAAATTCGCCGACGCGCGCGACAAGATGGAAAATCTGGTTAAAGGATTACCGAAACACCGTGACGTGATGATGGTCATGGTGCGATTGCTGGCGGCCTGCCCGGATTCCAGAGTTCGAGACGGTAAACGTGCCGTCGCTCTGGCCGAAGAAAAACTTTCCACAGAATCCAGACCAATTTATGTTCAGACCATGGCCATGGCTTATGCCGAGACAGGCGATTTTGTGAAGGCTGTGGAGCATCAGCGCAAAGCCATTGAAAGCGTTGAAAGCCTGGTGAAAAACGGCTCGGAAAATCTGATGGATTTGTTGGCGATGCTGAAAGAAGATTTGAGGCTGTACGAGCGCCAAAAACCCTGTCGCCGTCCCTGGATGGAATCTGACCCAATTTTTTTTCCTGCACGACCGGCTTGATTTTTTTTTTCAATAGGTGGGGAACTACCTGACAAATCCTGAATTCATGGCTTACAATCCCGACCGTCGAGCGAACTTCACTCACTCACATTCTCGACGACACTTCTGCAAGAAACAAAATTTACGGTTACGAAATTGAATAAACAGGTTGGATGGGATTCTGTTTTTGCATACCGTGTTTGCTGAAAGAACCATTGCAAAGAACCTTGGATGCGTTTTGATTTCGCCATTGCCCTGCATCCATGAATAAGCTTTGCACTGTTAATCATCGCCTTTCGCTCAAATGTGAAAGCCGACAGCGCGGAAAGTTTTGCGCTGGAGCGACAATCGTTTAACTCACTACACACACCCCTTTCGGGGTTTGGGAGAAAATCCTATGAAGATTTCCGCAATGAGCAAATTGCGACGGTACCAACTCCTGACGATTTGTGTACTGGTCGCAGTTGGTTTCGCACTCGCCATCGAGCCGCAAAAAGCTGCGGCTTTAATCCGAAAACATCAGGCGACGTTCGCCGACAACAAAGTGGTTGGCCAGCTTTACAACACACTCAACGCCGGTTCGGTGACTCGCACCGATTGGAGAGCGGCAGTTGAAGCCCAGAACACGCCGGGCAAAGCGGCTGGCAAAGGCGGAACGGTCACTGCTCCGAACAACCCCGGCGCGGTGCTGTACGATCAAACCAACAATCCCGCAGGCAATGGTGCGCCGGATCAGGATTTCGAAGCATCGTTCGACCTTTAGATCGGTTTTCACTTGTGTGTATGGAAGGTTGTCGAACAAGATAAGCAAA
>CAYYDG010000002.1:229032-261158 GCA_964470555.1 uncultured Heliomicrobium sp. | reverse complement strand
GCCTGATTTACCGAGTCCCACCCGAACTATCAACTGTTATGCCGAACACTTCTGCGCTGCCAGATATTCTGAATTCTCAATCTGTTCAGCATACCAGCCATCGCTTTCCAGGTTTGCGACGATCTCAACCGTGACTTTTTGCTGCAGAGCATTTGCAGCAACATCCGTCGTTTCAGCAGCCATAATCTGCCCCAGGAATTCATCGGCGTAGCGGCGATCAATTTCGTTCTCATAAAACTGACGGAAACTTTGCCGTTTGCCCTGTCCGGCAATGGTCGCCTGCCCCAAAAGATCAAACGCTTTCAACGCCGCTTTCCATTCTACGGCGCTCAACCGTCCGTTGCGCTCAAAGTATGCAAGCACAACGCTGAAGTGGTCCAAAGTTATGCTGACAGGCAAAATGATTGTGATTTCAGCCATAAAAATAAATTCGGCCGCTTCGCGGCGGGGCAAAAAAACACTTCTCCTGACGCTCCCGGTTTCAACCATCCCCGGCAGTTCCATCTTCGCTTCGCCGCTTCGGTCGGCTTCGCTGCGACCTGCGCTTGCTGCGCTACGATTCCACTGCCTAAATTCCGCGCGGAAGAGTAAAGAGGGTAAAAAGAGCTAAAAGGGCTACCTGCCGATCCTCACAAGGCGGAAACCGAGATTGCCGCCGCGGTCGTCGGTGGTGTCGCTGCTCCGAAGCGCCGACCGACAGCGAACAGCGATGTTGCGCCAACTGCCGCCGCGAACGACGCGGTTCGAGCCTGCCCCAGGTCCTTGTGGATCACGAACAACGCCTTTGCCAAATTGCTGGTAGTAATTTGCGTCGTACCAATCCGAACACCATTCCCAAACATTGCCATGCATATCGAACAAACCAAATTGGTTTTCCTTCTTCGTTCCAACCGGATGAGTCTTGCCATCTGCAATGTCGTAGTACCAGGCATATTCGCCAAGCAATTTTTCGTCATCGCCGAAACTATATTCCGTGTCTGTTCCGGCGCGGGCGGCATATTCCCATTCGGCTTCGGTCGGCAAACGGAATTGCTGGCTGCCGGTTTTATCGTTCAATCGTTTGATGAATTCCTGAACATCGTTCCACGACACGTTTTCCACCGGCAGATCGTCGCCTTTGAATCGGCTTGGGTTGTTGCCCATCACCGCCTGCCATTGCGCTTGAGTGACTTCGTATTTGCCGATGGAAAATGCCGACAATTGAACCTGATGCGGCGGCTTTTCATTTTCACTGCCTTTATCCGATCCCATCGTGAATTGCCCGCCCTGCAAAAGCACCAATTCCAGCGGTCTGACGCCTTCGCCCAGATTGACGGAATACCCGGTCGGCGTTTGCGTGACGGTAAATGGAGTCGCTGCCGGATTGGGATTTTCCGCTCCAAACGCCGGAACGGCCAAGATCGCATCCACACACGCCGGACGTTGTCGCGGGCTGGGCGCGCTCTGAACCAACCAAGTCACGTTTCCACAACTGCCGGGATCGCGCCTGAAATAACAAACTATCGTTGGCGACGAAGTGATCCTCTGTGCGCTCAGAATCTGCTGGGCGTCGCTGAGCAATTCTTTGTCTTCAATGGCTACGGTAAACAATTGCCCCAGATATTTTTCTCGTAACGGATAATTGCTTCCGATGTCCACGACCTGCCCTTGCGTGTTTCTATACCCGATAGAGCGAATGACATACCCGCCCTGATTCACCAGTTGACCGGAAGCAAGGCAAATCATTGGCGTCGGAGTTGGCGTTGGCGAAACTGAAGGCGACGGTGATGGAGAAGCCAATCCCCTTTGGGCCATGCGAGAAAGCGGCTCCATATCCAATCCGAACTTGATCGGGTTTTCGCCGACAATGGCGGCGGCCAGAAAGCAGTACACGTAATCAACCAGTTGCGCGCGCTCAAGATTGTCTTGTTGTTCCTGCCCCGGATTGTTCGGGATTCGTAACCCCAACAACAAATTCCAGACGTGACCGCCGCGCATGTTCAGCGAGCCGGAATCGTCTCCCGTCACGTAATTGGCTCCGGCAATGGCCTGGATCGCCTTATCGGTTGTGCTGGAATCGCCGATGATGGAGGCAAAATAATCCCCTAACTCTCGCGCGTCCTGCTGCCAGTTGCAGCCCTGCTGAGAATTGAGTCTCAAATCCGGCCTTAGAAACATGCCTTGTCCGGGCACACTGCCGCGTTTGGGGCAGGCTCTGAACTCTGATTCCATCATTGCCAGATACAACCCCGGAACCCCACGTTTGTATTTCCCGGCAGTGAATGCTTTGAAAATTTCAGGCGCGTAGTTGACGCCGCGCCCGAAGACATAGCTGAGGTCTTCCGGCAAAGCATTCTGTTCCGGCGACGCGAATTTGTCGTAAGTCGAACCATTGCCCACGCGGGCGGCGTAATCGGAAACTTTTTGCCGAATCAGTTCAAAGTCTTCTTCCCGAAGCGCGTTGTCAGGCCTGTCTGCCAATTCCGAAAACACTTGCCGGGTCTTTTCAGCGACAAACCCCAGTTGCTCGGCTTTATCCATCTGCTGGTAAAACTGGCTGAGCGTGGGGGGCGTGTTCGTGCCCTGTTGCGAGCGGTTGACGACGTAAGCCGCGCCTGTAGCGGAGAGCAGGATTGCCAGCACTGCCACCATTGCTGGACGAACTCCCAGCACGGCTTGCCCTTGCGGAAACAGCGCGCGGTTCAACAACTCCGGCAGCTTGACGGTCAGGCGTCGCGCTCGATTGCCGGAAAGGAATCCGAGGAAGACAAAATCTTTGAGCGGACTTTCTTCGGGTTCGTGTTCGATGAAATCGGCAAGCTTCTTTCTTTGCCGCCAATCGTGCCACTTCGCTCTCAATCGTTGCAGCCAGTTGCCAGGCTCAGCGGGCGGATGTTCGGCGATTTCCAGCGGGATGCCTTCCTGCGGATGGTCGAGCGCGCTCAGCAGCATGGTTTCAATCGTCTGGCGGACAGTGGTTTCCTGTTCTGGCGTAAAAGATTCAATCAACCGCAAGCGCAGCCAATCCGGCATCGAACCATACCGAAACCACGGCAAGCGAATCAGCCGCAGCAAACGGTCTTCAAAAGCCTTGTCAGTAGCCCGTGCGTCAGCAAGGGCTGCGGCCTCACGATCCAGGCCATCCTTGACAGTCGGGCTACTGACACGACCAAACAAGTTGTAACCCAGATAAAGCGTGACATCCCACGACAGCGCCGGATACACCGCACAAGCGGCCAGCCAGTACCAGCCGTCTTCGCCCAGGTACGCCCGCACCTGATCGCACAATTCGTTCAACGCTGCCGGGCGAGGTTCGTGGCGTTCCAGCCAGCGTTTGGGGCGTTCCAGAATCAGTTGTGGAAACGGCGTTGCCTTGCCGTTGCTGGTTTGCGCGGGTTTCAGGTTGGGCAAGATTCCGGCGTTGATGGCTTCGGTCAGCGCGGCCAATCCCGCGTCGTTTACGGGCAACACCAGAAAATCATTTTCCGCCAATTCCAATTCGCGGTAACCATTCGGTTCGTCCAGTTCCGGCGTCAACATCACTCGAAGCGGCCAGTGCGAAAAACTGGTCAACCAAAGTTCCGCTTCACCGGTCAGAGGGCTGATGAAGCCAGCGCCGTCGCTGAAAATCAGCAATTGATGTTCGGGATACCGCGCTGCCAAATCCAGCAGCGTGACCGTAGGCGAATTCAGTTCGCGCTGGCGGCAAGTGAGCGGGTCGTTTTGGAAATAAAACCGGTCAACGAAAACTCCGCCCGCTTCCAACCTTTGCGAAAATTCCTCGGCAAAGCGCGCCTGTTCGTCGGCCAGACTGGCGCGATCAATCAGCAACAGGTATTCGGGCGAAGCTTTGCGCACGCCGTACCGCGGTTGGAACATTCCGCCTCGGCGAATGGTGGCGTTGACGGTTGCGGCAATATCCAGGTCGCGGACTTCGACACGCCGATGGCGGCGTAAATCCTGTACGGCGCGGCGAAACGTCTGGCTCTGAAACAAATGGTCGCTGGCTCCGCGCACGGTCAACCGGCGCAGGTTCGGGTTGCCCGCCGCTTGCAGCTTTTGCAGCAACGCGCGACGACGACGCCAGCGCAACAACAACCAGATGGCAAACAACGCCAGCGGCGAAGCAATCAGCAGCCAGTGATACCAGCGAATCGGATTCGGCGTAGTCGTCGGTGCGGGTTTCGTCGCGGTGAAGTCCGGTAACAGTGGAATCGGCGGTGGCGTATCTTCGGGTTGAGGCGGAAAGGCTTTGATCGTGATTGGATCGTTTGCTACGGGCCGCTTTTGCAGTTTGACGGACTGATGCGAAGGCTGATGCACATCCAGTCTTATTCCAGAAGACGGTTCGTGATCGTCGTGCGAAACTTTTAGTTCGGCCATTTGCCGGTTGAAAACTCGATACCAATTCCGAACTCGATAATTGATCGTGAAGTTGCCGTTGTCGTTTGTCGTGGCTTGCTGATCCCAAAACTCGGCTCGTGCATTGGAAAGTCGCACTTCATTTTCGCTGCTGAAAACTTCGCCTGTCAGCGTGTGGTTTGTTTTCAATGACAGGAATACGGCAAAGCCAATCAGCAGAATCAGCAGCGCAGCGGACGCAATCCCCAACGGTTTTCTCAGCCAGTGGATCGCTGCGGCGGGGATGGTGATTTCGCGGCGCGTGGGTTCGTGCAAATCGTCTTCGATGGCTTTCCATTCCGGATGGCGCTTCAACCACTGCTCGTAGCGTCCGTAAAACTCTTCCTGTTCATTGGGCGAAGCACAAAAGATCGGCGCCAGCAGCGAGCGCCATTCGCGCGGGTCGGCGGGCAAGCGATTGTGCGCCGCCAGCGCGATCAACAAATCCTGCGCGGCGATGTGTTGTTGCGTGCCGATGTCGAATCCCGCCAGGCGCAACTCTTCGGCGAGTTCGATGATGTGTTCCGGGTTGAACCGTTGTTCGGCCATCATTTCAACCAATTTTCGACAATTCGTCTGGCTGTCTCTTGATCGTCGGCGCTTTTAAGCAGTGTGCTCAAACTGGCCAGGGCTGCCGAACCGTTTTTCTTCAAAGGTTCGCTGGTCGCTGCGCCCATTTCATTCAGTGTAATCAACCAGCCGATCAATTCCGCCGTCGCCGGTTTTTTGCGAAGCCCGCTGCCCGGTTCGCGCAGCTTGATAAACAACTCAAGTGCTTCAGATAACAGCGGCGAATCGCTGTTTTCAAAACTGCCAACGCGCGCCATCACGATGTCGGTCAGGCGATTCCGGTCAGGAAACGGGATGTTGTAATACACGCAGCGGCGCAAGAAGGCTTCGGGCAGGTTCTTTTCGGAATTGCTGGTCAGCACCAGAATCGGGCGCATTTCTTCGCTGGCGGCGATGCGCGCATTGCCCAGTTCCGGCACGCGAAAATACAGGTTTTCGACTTCGTTCAGCAGATCGTTCGGAAAGTCGCGCGGCGCTTTGTCAATTTCATCAATCAGCACGACCGAGCGGCGCGGGCCGTTGTACAGAAAATCTTTGGTCAACCACTGTTCGACATCCGTCAGCGGACGCGATTGCAGAATGGCAATGCCCAGCGCGTGCCAGGTCAGATAATCCAGGCTGGCGTTGCTGCCCTCGCCGGTTTGTGCGGCATGAAACCGGCTGAGCGTGTCGTACCCGTAAAACAAATCGCGCGCCGTGCTGGACGATTTGGTCTCGAAAATCAGCGGCACATCAAAGCCCAGTTCCCACGCCAAGCTGTATGCTAGCTGCGTTTTGCCCGTTCCGGGTTCGCCCGTCAGCAGCAGCGGCTGCCCCAACAACAACGCGACGTTGACCGCGTCAACCAATCCTTTGTCGGGCAAATACCCTGCCGGATCGGTTTGCCGGGCGCGGCGTGAACCGGGCAGCTTGGCTGCGCCATCCTGGCGGCGATTTTCAGGGTTTCCGGTGTAGTAAGGAAGGCTCATCGTTTCGATCCTCTTCGGTGATTGGTTGTTTGCTCCAAGGTTCAAACAAATTGTTTCAATTTGCCTGCCAAATCTTCCATCGAAATTGCAGTTTCGTCTGCAAACCAGGAGCGAATCTCTTTTTCCGGGATGTGGCAAATGTTGCGGCTCCACCATTCCACATCCCGGCGTGAAATGGCCTGCAATTCCGGCAACACGACTCCAAACACATTCGAGTGATTGGACATTTCCATCGTTTCAAGTTGCTTACGAAGTCGTTGATTCAATTGTTGGCGTTTGTTCTTCTTGAGAAAATCGAACATCCCTGCCTTGACGGGGCGTTGATATTTCAAACACAGGAAATAGAGCATCCATCGTCCGGCTGGCAAATCCGGCCAATTGCCACAAAATTCCAGAAACGAATTGATCAACGATTCACCGCACTCTTCGAACTCTGAAGTCATCAGGTGCAAACTGACCATCAGTGGTTCCTGATGCTGAGAAACGAACTGCCAAATTTCCTCGCGTGAAGCAGAACTGTCGCCCAACAAAGCTTCGCCCAAACTGGCGCGGAACGCCTGGTCGGAAATGCGACGCGGCAACGGCAGTTCGCAATCCTTGACCGACATTTGCTTCGGTTCCAGGTCGAGAAACTTGGGCAGCGATTTGTAACGCAACCGCCATAAAAAATCGCCGTGGCATTCCAATTCATCCCCATGAATCAAACAGACGATTGGACGCCCGCTCTTACTCGTCTGATACTCAAGCAAACTTTCACCCAGGTGGATTTCCTGATCGCTGCGATCACACAGATAAGGCAACCGATGACGCGAGACAGAAGGTTTGCTCAAGATGGCACGCGCACGCTCTTCGGATTCGCCGCGTAATTTTTCAACGGCTTTACGAATGCCAATGACCACATCCCGGAAGGCTTCGTCCGTATTCGACCAACTGGCGACGGGAACTCGGTTGCTCGGCAGCAACTGATACTGGCTAAACGCCGCCTTTTCCCACTCGCAGGCGCTGATCAGAATGGGAACGACCACAACGTCGTCTTTATCCTGCCGTTCGATGATGCGTGGAAGTTCAACATCGAAACAGTATTTCGACGAAAGAAAATTGCGACTGACCAGCAGGAAAACCATCCGGGCGGAATTCAGCCGCTCGTTGATTTCGTCGCTCCATTCTTCGCCCGCGGTCATCTGGCGGTCATACCAAACGCTGATCAGGTTTTCGCGTTGCAGGTTGCTGAGATGGGCAATCAGCTCTTCCAAGCGTGGCAGATCGTTCTTGGAATACGAGATAAAGACCTCAATTGGTTTGTCGAGTTGGCTCACGAAAACCTCGTTGTTGATTTGAATTCTTGATAATTCCGGCTTTGTTGATCGGCTGAGAAACGGCTTTTGCCGATCAAGCGCGGCGTTTATACCACGACATCGCGCCAAATTTGCAGCAGGTTTCAGAGTTGAATCGCCTGGCCGGTTCGGGCGGATTCGTAGACAGATGAGACGACGCGCAGATCATCCAAGCCCGAAGCAATCGAAACAAATGGCTCTTTGTCATTGCGCAAGGCTTCCAGAAACATCAGGTGTTGGTTGAATGGATTTTGCCAATCGCCCAATGGCGGAGCAATGACAGAAGAAACTTGCTGAGTCGCTGCTGCGCCGGGTGCAGCGGGGGAAGCTTGCGAGCTTTGACCGCTGTACTGAATGACGTGGCCGTCGAACGCTCCGGCCAGCGAATCCAGCATCAAGGTTTGATTGCTGATGTATTCGCACGTGCCGCGCGTGCCGTGAACCGACAATTGTTCGCCCGCCGTGTTCCAGGCCATATCCAGCGTCGCCAATGCGCCGTTGGAAAATTCCAGAATCGCGCAGGCTAAATCTTCTCCTTCGATGCCCGGGCAATGCTGATTTTTTGTCATGGCCATCACGCGAACGACCGAAGCGTTCATCATCCACTTGAACAAATGAACGTAATGCACGGCCAGTTGTATGAAACAGCCTCCGCCGGTTTCCGCCAACGAAGCGCGCCAGTTGGCTTGGCCAGCCAACACCTGTTGGGAAACCGCCAAACCTCCGCGATGCATCAGCCGCGCGTACAAGTGTGCGATGTCGCCAAACCAACCGGCTTCGATCATCGCTTTCAAATCGTGCATCAACGGCTGGTCGAAATAACTCAGATAAAGCCCGCTGACCAAACCGCGCTGTCTGGCTTGTTCGGCTGCGGCAGCGATAGCTTCGGCGTCGGCCAAATTGGCGGCGACGGGTTTTTGCAGCAGGACGTGTTTGCCTGCGTCAAAGGCAGCCAGCGTTTGTTCGCGGTGCAGATGGTTCGGCGTGTTGATGACTACGAGATCAACATCTGGCTTCAGGGCGTCGGCGAACTCGGTCGTCGCGCGCGGCTTCGGTTTGCTGAGCAAGTTGTCTGCAAGTTTCGCCGCCGCCAGTTCCGCGCGTTCCAAACTGGCGTCCACGCAACTGACCATTTCGACAAAATCCAGGTCGCGATACACGCTCAGATAATGGTCGGCGATGCCTCCGCAGCCGACAAACGCTGTTCGAATCTTGTTCATCTTTTTCGTTGGGGAGTCCTGAGCCTGGATATGGAAAGCCGGAGTCACGATTGCGCTCCGTTACGTTGTAGAACCTCGACAATGTGCGGGCGATTTTGGACTCCCCAGTCGGCAATGGAATCCAGAACCGGCGAGAGCGTCGCGCCAAATTCGCTCAAGCTGTATTCGACTTTCGGCGGTACGCCGGGATGGATGGTTCGAGTAATCAGATTGTCTCGCTCAAGCTGGCGCAATTGTTGCGCCAGCATCTTTTCGGTAATGCCCGGCAAACTGCGCCGCAACTCGCTGTACCGCATCGTCTGACGATGAAGCTTCCAAAGAATTCTGGCCTTCCATCGCCCGCTGAGCATTTCCAGCGCCGTTTCGACCGGACAAACTAACAGCCTGCCATTGGTGTTTACGCTCATTGGTTGCCTACTTTTTGGTGAGTCGCTAACTAAAAAGTGCGTTCTTGACGCCAATTCAACGCACCACTATTTTGGCTGTCGCCTGTGCAATCAGCAACAGCGCGTCACAATTTTGAGGAAAAATTCTATGAGCAAAGCATTGAATACAACCAAAAGCGAAAAGAAGCGCGTGTTGATGGTGGTCGCCAATCCGACCATCGCCACCACCACTGGATGGCCTGTTGGGTTCTGGGCGTCGGAACTGACGCACGCGTGGCTGGAATTCATCGAAGCGGGATATGACGTGGAAATTGCCAGCCCGCGCGGTGGCAAAGTGGAAATGGACTCGTTGAGTGACCCGCGCGACGCCAGCGGTTATTCCGCGCACGATCTGATCAGCCTGGGCTTCATTCACTCGCCCAATCTGATGGCGTTGTTAGACAACACGAAAAATCTGAATGATATTAGCGCTACTGATTTTGACGCCATCGTTGTTGCAGGAGGCCAGTCTCCCATGTTCACTTTTCCGGGCGAAACTCGATTGCATAACCTTTTGGCTGAATTTTACGAAGCGGAAAAAGTCACTGCTGCGTTGTGTCACGGAACCTGCGCGCTGTTGTACGTCAGACTTTCAGACGGCCAGCCACTGATCAAAGGCAAAACGATGACCGGTTTTGCCAATTTCGAAGAAGATTTTGCAGACAGCGTAGTCGGACAAAAGTTGATGCCATTTCGTATCGAAGACGAAGCGAAAAAGCTGGGCGCCAATTTCATCACCGGCGGCTTGTTCAAAGAATTCGCCGTGCGTGACGGACGTTTGATCACCGGCCAGCAACAATACTCAGGCGCGGCAACTGCCCGGCTGGTCATTCAGGCATTGGGAATTTGAGGGAGTACAAAATGAAAATCGCAATTTTAGGAGCAGGTTCGGTCGGCGGCGCGCTCGGCAAACGATTGGCCGCTGCGGGTCACGAAATTCATTTCGGCGTGACCGATCCGCAAAGCGAAAAGACTCAGAGGTTGATTTCCGAAATCGGCGCCAAGGCGGGAACGGTTGTGGAAGCAGCGGCAAATGCAGAAGTCATCCTGCTCGCTACGCCCTGGAACGCTGTTCCCGATGCGTTGCGCAATGCTGGCGACGTGCAGGGCAAAATCATTGTGGATTGCACCAATCCGCTGGCGATGAGCGCAGGTGGGTTGGGTTTGACCATCGGCTTCGACACTTCAGGAGCGGAGCAGATCGCAGCAATGGTTCCGGGCGCGCACGTGGTCAAAGCGTTTAATCAAACCGGTTTCGGCAACATGGCCGAGCCGAGTTTTGGCGATCGGCGTTCGGTGATGTTCGTTTGCGGAGACGATGCCGCAAGCCGGGCTGCGGTTTGTAAACTTTCAGAAGACGTGGGCTTTGAGACGATTGACGCAGGTGCATTGCGAATCGCACGGTTGCTGGAACCGTTGGCAATGCTGTGGATTCATTTGTCGTTCAGCACTGATCTGAAACGCGACTTTGCGTTGGCGCTGCTGCGCCGGTGAATTGCTAAAGGACCAATTCGTTGTAGCGGCGCTCAAATTGTTGGGCCGTCCACAAACAAATCTCCCACAAGTCCGACACCGGCTGGCGCGTGTGCGGCAGCGTAGGCATGTAAGTCGGCGGCCCGAATTCCGGGTTGAAGGTGAAGTATTCGGCCCCGGCAACCAATCGCGTGCGAACGATTTCATCCCACCAGCCGAAGTGAGCGGCGACTTGAGCAGCCCATTCCGGTGCGCGCGGATCGTTAACCTGCGGGCCTTCTTCGTGACCGATGCGCCCGTGCAAATGCCGCGCGCGTGAAATGCACAACGCCATCGCTTCTTTTTGATCTTCCAACAGGCTTTCGCAGACGTTGGCGAAATGACTGAAGTCGGCGTTGATGTGAAGCTCAGGAAATTCCACCAGCAATCGAGCCGTCGCTGCCGGCGTAAACATCGGACGACCACGATGAGTTTCGTGATTGACCGGCAAGCCTATGCGGCGTTCGATCTCCAAAGCTTCAGCGAAAAATTCTTTCTGCAATTCAAACGGCCACCAATCTTTTCCGCCGTGAACGGTGATTTGCAATGGTTCCAAGCTGCGCGCTTTTTCAATCTTTGCGCGAAACGACGTGAAATGATCGGCTGCCGTCGCTCCGTCGGTTATGACCATCGCCACGAATTCCAGATTGTGCGTTTTCAACAAGCTGAGAAATTCGGGCAATTGATCTTCGGCAGGGACTTGCGCTTCGACGGCGACGTATCCGGCTTCGGCAATGCGGCGGACTTTTTCGGCCAGCGTGCCTTCCATTCCCCAGAGACTTTTGACGAGTTTCAGCTTCATAAGATTTCGATCCCCTTCTTCACAGTCGGGGGACTGACACTTTAGCAGGCAATGTTGTTGGCTTCGCCGCCCCAGAAAGCAACGCGCTCTTCGGCGGTGATTGTTTGCGCGCTGACCGGTTTGTAATGAAACTGCAAAGCTCGGCGGCGCGACGAAGTGAAATTGCTGGGCGTGCCGTGCGGAATGTAGCTGTCGAAAATCAGACAGCCGCCCGGTTCCAACGGCACGGCGACGCGATGGGCTTGCAAACCTTCCATTTCAGAATCGCAAATCTGCAAATCCCGAATCTGGAAGTGCCAGAACTTTCTGCCGCGATGCCAGCCAGGCATGACGCGCATGCAACCGTTTTCAATTCCGGCAGCGTCAAGAGCGATCCAGACGCCAACGACGCGAGTTTCCGGCGTCAGTTCGAAGTAGGCATGATCCTGATGCCAGGGTTTTTCACGGCCATTCGGCGGTTTGATCAAAGCCATGTCTTGAAACATCGTCGCTTCGGATTCGAGCAAACGACTGACCAGCGACAACAGCTTCGGGTGATTGGCAATGGCTTTGGTGCGCGGTTCGTAATCCACGAAATACAGCAACCGGCGCACCGAATCCATTCGCTCTTCAAAGCTCAGGCTTTCCAGCCGGTCGCGGACTTCGGCGGTGAATTGAATGTTTTGAAATTCGGGATTTCGCCCGGCGATCAATTCGGCCACCCCGTCCAGCCCTGATTGAACTTCGGCGGGCGAAAACGCATTGCGCACAGCGATGAAGCCTTGTTCGTGATAACGAGCAATGTCGGCTTCGGTTATCGAATCGAAGCCCTCAATTGTCTCGGCAATGGAAGCGTAATCATAGAGATCTGCCGCGTGTGGTTTGACCTCAGTGTCAAAACTGATTTGATTCGGAACTGGCATAACAATGAAAGTTTGATCGTAAGGGTTACCTGCCGCGGCGGCTCAGCAGATAAACAAGAGTCACAATAAACGACAGCACCGCGGCCAACGGGCCATAAACGAAAAACGATGTCATCGCGGCTTCCAGGGATTTGTCGTGCGTGTTGGAAGAAAAGAGGTTGACCAGCAGCATTCCCAGAACAACTCCGACAACATACCCAGCCACCCCGACCAACAACGAAACCAGAGCGATTTTCACGACGCAATGCCCTCTTTACAGAACAACAAGACTTAAAACACGTCTGGTTTTTCCAGCGCCTGTTGCGTGAACAGGTCTTCTTTCAAACCAGTGTTGAACTTGATGTCGTCCACCAACAGCACGGTTTTTGTTCCTTCGGTCGGCGAACTCATCTCGATTCGTTTGGCGACCCAGATGTTGGAAATCTTCACCAGATCACTGGCTTTCAAAACGCGCAACCGCTGGCCGTTTTTGTCGTACATTTCCACCAGCACCGAATAGGGCACATCCACCGGAACCCAGATGTAAACGTAAGCATATTGCGATTTGTCGGCGGAAACCGGACGGCCTTCGATCTTGTAAGTTTTGCGCCCGTCCACGACTTCGCCTTCGCTGAGCATCTTGTACGTGTAATCGTCCAACACGCGCTCGGCCATGTCTTCGTTGGTGAAATCCGTGCCGATGAATCGCTGGCGGCGTTCCTGAGCAGCGATGCGGCGCACGCGCTGAATCGCTGGCGTATACAACCATTGCCGGTCGGCTTGCCCGCCCTGGTTGATGGAAAGCAATCCTACGCCGCGAACTTCCGCCGGTTCAGTGAAACGAATGAGCGTTTTGCTGTTGCCCAATCCGCCAAGCTTGCGAAAGATAAATTTCTTGCTGCGCACGGTTCCTTTCTTGTCAGACACGTCCATGCGCGCGCGCCAGGTCGTGTCGCGGCTCGTGTCCTGTTTGTAAACCATCTCCATGATCTGACGTGCGTCAGGCGCAGCAGAACGAACAACCGATGCCTGAAAACCAAAAAAGAAAGCAGCGATAAACAAAGCGCAGATTGAAAACACAAAGATGAACTTACGCATTGATAATTTCCTGTCTGTAAAATTACGAAAGAACTCCCAATCGTTTGCCGACCTTCTTGAAAGCCTCTATGGATTGATCCAAATCCTGTCGCGTGTGGGCGGCGGAAATCTGGGCGCGCAACCGTGCTTCGCCTTTCGGCACCACCGGATACCAAAGCCCTTTGATGTAAACGCCTTCGTCCAGCAATTCGCGGCTCATGTCCTGAGCGATGGCGGCTTCGCCCAGCATCACAGGGACGATGGGATGCGTGCCTTCCAGAATGCGAAATCCCGCGTTCACAATTTCGCGCCGGAAATACGCAGTGTTTTCGTGAAGCTGCGTGACGATGCCCGGATCGGTTTCGATCAAATCCAACGCGGCAATCGAAGCCGTCACCACCGCAGGCGGCACGGTGTTGGAAAATGTGTAAGGCCGTGATTTCTGGCGCAGAAATTCAATCAACTCGCGTCGCCCGGCAATGAATCCGCCCGAAGCTCCGCCCAAAGCTTTGCCAAAAGTACCGGTGACAACGTCAATCTGCCCGTGAACGCCAAGCTCTTCCGGCGTGCCTCGCCCGGTGTTGCCCAACACTCCAGAGGCGTGCGATTCATCCACAAACAGCAATGCGCCGAATTCGCGCGCCAACGCGACCAGTTCCGGCAATGGAGCCAGATGGCCTTCCATCGAAAACACGCCGTCAGTGGCAATGACTTTGATGCGGTAATTTTTGGCGCGATCTTCTTCGAGCATCTGGCGCAGATGAGCGAAGTCCCGGTTGCGATAAAGTTTCGACGCGGTTTGTTTGGCGACTGCGCGGCATAACCTGACACCGTCAATGATGCTGGCGTGGTTGTATTGATCGCTGTAAATGACGTCTTCGAATTCGCTTTGCCCAAAATCGTTGGCGTAAAGAGCGGTGAAAAAGGCTTCGTTGGCGGCAAAGCATGACGAATGCAGAATGGCTGCTTCACAACCGACAAAGCGCGCGATGCGTTCTTCCAGTTCCAGATGGATCGGTTCAGTTCCGCACAAAAAACGCACTGACGACATGCCGAACCCCCATTCGTCCAATCCGCTATGCGCTGCTTGCTTGATCTTTGGATGATTGGCCAATCCCAGGTAATTGTTCGAAGCCAGCATGACGGCGTCACGGCCTTTGACGCGAACGCGTCCGCCCTGCTCGCTTTCCAGCGGGACTTCGTATTTGTACGTTTTGGCAGCTTCAAACTGATCAAGTTCGCTCTGCAACGTGGAATAAAGTTCGGTTGGATTCATTTACGCCTCCAGGTTGAAATTCGTGTCGGGCGCCAACAGAACTTTGACGGCTTCCTGTGTTCGCACCAACTGAAATCCTCTCTCGAAGTTATCCAGCATGATCGGTTGACGAGAAATGATCTTTTCCAGCTTGGCTTTCAGACCCGACTTATCCGCAGCCAGCAAATCCAGCATCGTGTACCAGGTGTCGAACATTCGACGGCCGAAAATGCCGCGCATGGTCACGCCTTTCCAGATCACGGAATTTCCAATATCGAACGCCGGTAATGGCTTTGACGGAATTCCGAGCAGCATGATCTGGCCACCGTTTTTGACCAACTTTCCAGCGTCGTCATACGCGGCGGCTGAACCGCTCATTTCCAACACGACATCCACGCCTCCGCCGTGTTCGTGGCTGATGCGATCAAAGAGTTCCTGTCGTTGTCCCGGTGCATTGGTTTCGTTGGTATCGAAACAGAAATCCGCGCCCATCTCGCGCACGATTTCAAACCGTCTAGCCAGATGGTTGGAATCAATCCCGCTGGTCGCCACTGAAAAGTCCGTCACGTAAATCCTGGTTGCGCCCAGCGCCCGTGCAACGGCAGTCGCCATCATCCCCTGAGTTCCGCACCCCAGGACGGCGACAGTTTTGCCGGAAACGTCACCTTCCATCACTGTGTGAACGGCGTTCCCCAACGCATCCAGAAACGCGCCAAATCGAGGCGGGATCATCTGCCTGCCGCCGAACCGTTCCAGATTGATCAGGTTTTCAAACGGCACGCAGACGTATTCGGCAAAGGTTCCATCCAGATGCACGCCTTTGATCTTGACGTTCTGGCAAACATGCTTGCGCCCGGTCATGCACTGGTGGCAATACCCACAAGCGATGTGCATTTCGCTGGTGACGTAATCGCCAATGCTGACCAATGCCTTGGGAACGCCTGCCCCAATTTCGACGACCTCGCCGCAAAATTCATGGCCAATAACCAATGGCTGATACCCGGCGGAATCTCCACCGAGGTGACGAAGCATTTCGTCCCGAATGCCTTTTCTCGTCGAAGAGTGGTAAATGCCAAAATCGGTGCCGCAAATGCCTGCGGCCAAAACACGCACCTTGACCTCTGCCGGATGCAGTGGCGGTTCCGGCGCATTTTCGACGTATTGCAACCCGTCTTCTTCCAGTCTGTTTTTCTTCAATGCTCTCATACCTTAATTCCTCCTCCGTTAAATCAGCTTGAGTTTCCTCCCAAGACTGTATCAATCGCTCTCGCCACCTGCTCCACAGTGATGGAACGTATACATTCCGGTTCGTCGAACGCTTCGCACTTGTACATCGAACACGGATTGCAGGCAAAATCGTTCTGCACCAGTTCCGAAGGCGCTCGCCACGGTCGCCAGCGAACGGAACTCGCCGGCCCGAACAACACCACCAGCGGAGTTTTCACCGCCGCGGCAATATGAGCAGGGCCGCTGTCATTGCCGACAAAGAGCTTTGCTCCGGCAATGACAGCGACCAGTTCGCCAATGCTCAGCGAACTCAAACTGGCCGGTTTCTGTTTGGTCGCTTTCTGAACGGCCTGTAATTGCACTCGCTGCTCTTCAGTCGGCGCTCCGGTCATCACGATTTGCAAACCTCGACGGATCAATGCATCGGCGATTTCGGCAAAGCGTTCCGGCATCCATCGTTTGGTATAAAACTCGTTGGTCGGAGCCAAAACGGCATACGGCTGGGCGACATCCACATCAGCAGCAGCCAGCTTCGCTTGCGCGGATTCCTGCATCGCTGGCGCAACGTGCAGATGAGTCGGCGCAGCTTGTGCGCCCGGCAATCCCAGCCATTGAAATTCGGCAAACTGGTTTTCGACCGTGTGCAATCGCTGGCTGATGCCCGGCTGTTGCAAAATGTCATCAACCGAAGGGATTCTCAAATTGTAGGCGTATCCATTGCGAAAATGCGCCGGAGCGACACGATGTCTGGCTCCGCTGGCAAAGGTGAGTTGCGCGCTGGTCGGACCGCCATGCAGGTTGATTACAGCGGTGAATTTGCGGTCGCGGATTTCCTTGATCACTCCCAACCGAGACGCAAAGGTGCTGCGGTTGTCTGTATTTTTGCGCGGCAAAGCGATGGCCGAAATGTCTGGATCGGCAGCGTACAGGTCAGTGTAAATGGCTTCCACCAACGTGACGATTTCCAAATCCGGGCGAAATCGTTTCAAGGCACGCAGATTGGCCGTGTCCAACACAGCTTCGCCCAAGTTCCGAAGCCGTATGAACAACACGCGGGAATTCGCTGGCAGTTGTTGGAAGAAATCGGTAAACATTTGAAAGTGACGGCAAACGCAGCGATCAAGATTCCACTTCTTTTTCGATGGTCGCTTCCTCTACGATCATGATCGGAATGTCGTCACGAATCGGATAGACGCGAAAACAGGTTTCGCATTTCAATCCGCTGCCGTCAGCCTTCAACTCCACTCGGGCTTTGCAAAACGGACAACGCAGGATTTCCAGAAAATCAGGATTAATGTTCATCGAATTTGTTCTCTTGGATCAAGCAGGACTGTGAATGAAACGGCATTCTATGGACGGGCTTTCAGGCTGTCAAAGCAGTTTTCTCTTTTCCTTATAAGCATTTCGCCTCTCAAGCTCTCTTTCTTTTGCCAAAGGCCATTATGGGAATTGACAGTTTTTAAGTCGCTAAATATACTTCGCACTTCCTTTTGAAGAGTGCCAGCAAATTTGAACTGCAAATCTGCACATTAGTTGAGCCAACAACACTCAACTAAGCGCTCTGAACGAGGGAAGGCCAAACGTATTTCATTTACATTTACCATCAAACTACCAATTTGAAAGGAGTTTTCCGAATGGCAACAACAATTCGTCCGCTGAACGACCGCATCATCGTGCGTCGCGTGGAAGACCAGGAACAAATGCGTGGGGGTCTGTACATCCCAGACACCGCCAAAGAAAAACCGCAAGAAGGCGAAGTGATCGCTGTCGGCAATGGCAAATTGCTGGACAACGGAACCCGCATCGCCATTGACATCAAAGCCGGGGACAAAGTCCTGTTTGGCAAATACGCCGGAACTGAAATCAAGCTGGATGGCGAAGAATACCTGATTCTGCGCGAAGACGATGTTCTGGGCGTGATCGAAGGCCAGGCCAAAGCCAAAGGCAAATAAGCGTCAACCTTAGTCAAAATTTTTGGGAGGAAGAAACAACTATGGCTAAACAAGTCATTCACGGCGAAGATTCGCGTCAGGCGATTTTGCGCGGCGTCAACCAATTGGCCGACGCAGTCGCCATCACTCTAGGCCCGAAAGGCCGCAACGTGGTCATTGATAAGAAATTCGGTTCGCCGACGATCACCAAAGACGGTGTGACCGTCGCCAAGGAAATCGAATTGAAAGACGCGCTGGAAAACATGGGTGCTCAGATGGTGCGCGAAGTTGCGTCGAAAACTTCGGACGTGGCCGGTGACGGAACCACCACGGCGACCGTTCTGGCGCGTGCGATTTTCAAAGAAGGCGTCAAAACCGTCGCCGCCGGAGCCAACCCTATGGCTTTGAAACGCGGCATCGAAAAAGCTGTTGAACAAGCTGTCGCTTCGATCAGCGCGATGGCCAAAAAGGTCAACGAAGATTCCATCGCGCAGGTCGGCACGATTTCGGCCAACGGCGACGACACCATCGGCGGCATCATTGCCGAAGCGATGAAGAAAGTCGGCAAAGACGGCGTCATCACCGTCGAAGAATCCCGTTCGCTGGAAACCCTGCTGGAAGTCGTCGAAGGAATGCAGTTCGATCGCGGTTACCTGTCGCCGTATTTCGTCACCGACGCCGAACGCATGGAAGCAGTGTTGGACAACGCTGTGATCCTGCTCTGCGAAAAGAAAATCAGCTCGATGAAAGACCTGCTGCCGTTGTTGGAGCAAGTCGCCAAACTCGGCAAACCGTTGCTGATTATCGCTGAAGATGTCGAAGGCGAAGCATTGGCGACGTTGGTCGTCAACAAACTGCGCGGCACGTTGAATGTTTGCGCCGTCAAGGCTCCTGGCTTCGGCGACCGCCGCAAAGCGATGTTGGAAGACATTGCCATCCTGACCGGCGGCAAAGTCATCAGCGAAGACCTGGGCATCAAGTTGGAAAGCGTCAAACTGGAAGACCTGGGCAAAGCCAAGAAAGTCACCGTTGACAAAGACAACACCACCATCGTCGAAGGCGCTGGCAAAGGAGCCGACATCAGCGGTCGCGTTGCCACCATCCGTCGTCAGATCGAAGAAACCACCAGCGATTACGACCGCGAAAAACTGCAAGAACGTCTGGCCAAATTGGTCGGCGGTGTTGCCGTTATCAAAGTCGGCGCGGCAACTGAAACCGAGCTGAAAGAAAAGAAAGCTCGCGTCGAAGACGCCATGCACGCCACTCGCGCGGCGGTTGAAGAAGGCATTGTTCCGGGCGGCGGCGTGACTCTGGTTCGCGCAGCCAAAGCTCTGGAAAGCCTGAAACTGGAAGACGAAGACGAACAGATCGGCGTCAACATCGTTCGCCGCGCTCTGGAAGAACCGCTCCGCAAGATTGCCGAAAACGCAGGCAAAGAAGGCGCGGTCATCGTCGAACGCATCAAGGGCGAAAAGAACGCCAACTTTGGCTTCAACGCCGCGACCGAAGTCTTTGAAGACCTGGTCAAGGCGGGCGTCATTGACCCGGCCAAAGTTGCACGCACGGCGCTGCAAAACGCTTCTTCCATCGCAGCCCTGATGCTGACCACCGAAGCCTTGATTTCGGAAATCCCCGAAGACAAGAAAGCTCCGATGATGCCTCCGGGCGGCGGAATGGACGGCGGGTTCTAAACTCCGGCCAAAGCCGTAAACGTAAAAAGGGAGCCTTCGTGGCTCCCTTTTTTACGATGAGCTACCGATAATACCGAAAACGCTCAGCCTTGATACATGGCTTTCGCTGTGTCTTTAAGTTATGGACAACCATTGCTCGTGAGCATCACTTTTGCCGTAGCTAAACTTTCCATCAGATCGAACGGTAAGTATCGGGTCATCTTCACCACCATAAAATAACCAAACATCCTGCATTTTGCGTCTATCTATAGGCCGAAGGATAAGCTGCCCACCAAGATCAAACGACAAAATCAGCTTGCCACTCTTTGGTTTTACTCTGACGCTGGTCACAACCTGACCGCTAAGTTGCGTTGTCGCACGTACGATTCTCTTGAACGATGAACGCGACTTTGATGTGCCTCCTTTTGCAGCTAGCTCGCCGTTGAATGAAATCTTCCACAAAGCAAAATAAGCCCACAGCCACCAGGTTCCGCGAGCAAGTACAATGCGCTCATTTGGACGCGAGGAAAGCGGCTTGTGAACACGAAGACGGGGGGAGCCAAAATTCATTCTTAGGCTGAGTTGACTATCCCAGTCCACGCCCCAAACGTATTGGCCGACAAGCGGGTGAAGAAGTTGCTCAACTTGATTCATCGTTCTTTTGGTAAGCTGCATTCCTTTTCATCGCTACTTCCGCCGAGCCGCAACGTAAGCCTTCACGACTTCAAACACATATTCCTGACAAGCCAGCGCCGTTGTTCCATTGTACTTTCCGCCGTTCGTGATGTTGTTCGACAGCACGCGAATGCCCAAAAAAGGAACGTTGAAGAATTTGGCAATCTGCGCCGCCGAAGCCGTTTCCATTTCTTCGACCGACGTGCCGAACTGTTTGTGGAAACGATTGATCCGGTCAAGTTCGCTGTTCCAAACGTCGCTGGAACCAATCACGCCACGAACGACTTTGCCTTTGCGATACGAATCTTTCACTTTGTCGGCGACGGCCAACAACTGTTCGTCGGCGTTGAACCGGCGCATGGTTCGCGCGTTCGGGTCTTCTCCGGCGCTGCCTTCCGAAGCCAGCAAATCCATCGGAAGCCATTCCATCGAATCGCTTCCCTGCCCGGCTTGGCGAACTCCGGTTTTGAACGCGCCCAGATTGACGGCGGCTTCGCCAATGACGATGTCGAACACGTTCAACTGCGCGTCGTGCCCACCCGCCGTTCCCTGATTGATGATGGCGACAGGCTTGAACCGTTCGATGGCAATCGCCGTCGCCGCTGCCGTGTTTGACATGCCTTTTAGCGTTTTCGAGATAACAACCGGATACCCATTCACCGTCCCGCGCCAAAACATCCAACCACCGACTTTCTCTTCGCTGGCGTTTTCCAGCCGTTTGACCAGCAATTCGACTTCTACGGGCATTGCTCCTTGCACAATTACCGGACGCAACGACTCAACCGCCGAATCTTTTTTCTGCGCTAGAACGCCGCCGACCAACAGCAATCCAATAAGCAACGCCAGGTAAACTTGTCGAGAGAGTTTGCTCAACGAGTTCGGCATAAAACTTAGATACAGTCTCTTTGTCTTTTTACCCCAAGCTAAGCTACGAATTTTAGAAAAGATAAGTAGTTCCATAAGCAAAACAATTATGCTTGAATCCTTAAGATCGCTTCTGGGCTTACCGCATATTTCGTATAAACTCCTTTATGTATTTGCTATCGCGTCTCCCATCAAGGCCAGAAGCGATAAGTTCTTCAGCTTGAGCATCCGTCAAATTGTAGCGTTTCTTTAGATACCCAGCTTTTCTCCTTAGCTTGGATTCCTCCGATTGTTGACGTGAGCGGCGGCATTCTTTGCACCCTCTTTCGCCTTCAGAAGTTACAAAAGTATTTTCCTCAGTAAATGGATGGCCGCGCTTACAATGGGTCAACCTATCTCGAAAATGTGGAATTGAAGCACGTTTTTCAGCATCCACTTTACCAAGACGCTTCCAGCGATTGAGGCGCTGCTGGTAAGTGCCTTCCGGAGTACGCATACGTTCATTTTCACACGCACGACAATGTCGGCCCCCATCTGGGTCTACATACAAATTTTCCCCTTCAAGAAGATGGTTGCCACTACGACAGTGCGTGCTTCGACCATACCCAGCTTCCTTATAGTCTCGGCTATTGTCAGCAGCAGTGCCAAGCTCAAGATGATCTGGATTTACGCACAACTTATTGTTACAAAGGTGTCTGACAAGCATTCCTTGAGGAATATCGCCTTTGAACAATATGTAACTGGCTCGATGTGCTCTGATCGCTTTGCTTTTGAAACCTGCGTTCTTAAAAGCAAATGTTCCGTAGCCATGGTGCTGCACATTGCCTATCCATTTCCAACAGCCAGCAGCGTTGTTTTCACGATCAATAAATGAAAGGAAGCGATCCTTATCAGAGGACTTCTCTTTGAGCGGTAGCAGGCCTTGCCTGCGAAGATGGTATCTATTCCGCGCATACTCAAGCGTACATGTTCGACAACTACGCCCACCTGTTTTTCTATAGATAATAACGTTGTCTTCAGTCAGAAAATGAAGCCCCTTCTTGCACATTTCCTGCTTACGGCGTCCAGCCTTCACACAGTCAAGACTATTATCTTTAGGTGTTCCTATGGCTAGGTGCTGTGGATTCACGCACCATTTATTATGGCAAAGGTGTCGAACAATAAGTCCTTCTGGAATTTCTTCTCGGAAGAGAACAAATGAAACTCTATGTGCCTTCCAAGACGCACCACGAAAGCGGAACCCGCCATGTCCCCCGTCTCGAAAGTATCCTGTCCACCGCCAACAGCCAGAAAGCTCCTTCACGACCTTTGCCAAAAAGCGGCTACAAACTTCTTTTTTACTCTGCTCTTTTTTCATAGGCCAAATTGGCGCCCAGAAATTAGCTATCGCTTCTCAGTCTTCCACGAAGTCAGCACGTATTCGTGATCCAGTTCGGCCCAATCGTACCGGAGCAGAATCTTGTCTTCGCCTGCTACCCACAAATGAGCGGTCGGCGTTTTCAATTCATCGGAATCAATCGTGAAGTGGGCGGCTTTGAATGTGCCCGCCGGGATGGTGAGTTCTTCTTCGCCGAGCAGATTCAGCCGAACCGTTTCCAGCCGTCCAAGCGGTCCGTCGGTTCCGTTCCAGCGCGTCGAAGTGTTGTACACGGTGCGCGTCTGCTGGCCGCCAAGCGTGCGGTCGTAATTGAAAATCGCCCAGCCATCCAGCATCACGGCGTGAGAAACGATGGAAAAAGAATCAGCGGGAATGGCCAGAGTTTGTTGTGTGTGGCCGGTTTCGGGGCTGTCGGTGACGGCAATCAATTTATTGGCTTCGATGCGAAAGTAGCCGGAACCAATCCATCGGTCGCTGACGTGCAGGCGAATGAAGACTTCCGAAGGCCGCCCGTCTTTGCCGCGCGTGTACGTGACATCGCGGACGAATTGCGAATCATCGGTCATTGCCAGACAACGCATCGTCACCGAATTGTCGCGATTGCGCGTCAGTTGCCAGTCTTCAAGCCCACGCTCCTGCCCTGTGGATTTTTTCAGGTAGCTGAGCCGTCCGTGTTGGTATTTGAAGTCGGACATATTTGAAAAATAGACAGGATTCTCAGAGTTTTTCAGGATAAAAACCAATCCTGAGAACCCTGTCTACGGTTTTAGCGATTAACGCCGTCCGCCCAACATACCGCCGATCATTCCCATGACATCGTCCACCGCCGAACCATCGCGATTGCGGTCGAGCAGTCCGCCGAGCATTCCCAGCAAGTCTGAACCGCCGCCCATGGATTGCGCCGCTCCACCGAGCAGGCCGCCCAAGTCGGACGTACCAACTTCTCCACTGTGCCGGGCGCGACCGATTGCGCCCATCACAATCGGAGCCAGAATCGCCAGCAACGGGCCGATTTTGTTCATATCCAAACCGCTGGCCTGGCTGACAGTTTGTTCGACGCCGCTCTGCTGGCCGCCGAAGATGTGTCCCAAAATGCCCGCGCCATTGGCTGCTTTGCCGCCGAAGTTACCGGCGATCAATCCGCCAATGTCGTCCAACACGCTGCCGTCGTGGTCGCGGTCAATTGCGCCCAGAATACCCGCCGCGCCTTGTTCGCTGGCGCTGTTGTTCGCCAATCCGCCCAGCAACATCGGCAACGCCGCCTGAATCGCGCTGCTGGTCGAGCTTTCGTCCGCGCCAATCGCCTGGCTGATCTGGCTGACGTTGTTGCCGCTGAGCGCGTCTTGAAGAATTCCTGTCAAATCCATGATTTTCCTCCTGAAAGAAAGCGCGCCAAGCTGCCAGCTTGTCACGCCGAATTGATAACGTAGCCTGATCAAAACGAACTGGCAGAACGTTCCGACCGGTTGGAGCTATTTTGGGGATTAGTGCGATTTGCCCGTTTTGCCCGTTTTGCCCGTTTTGCCCGTTTTGCCCGTTTTGCTTTGATAAGCGCGGCCAATATAATCCGCGCGCTTTACGCTGTAAATCCAATCCAGATCAATTCTTCAAATGACCAACTCCGCTCCGTTCGCCACCAAAGAACCGTTGCGGCAACGCTTGTTTCCGAATCACGAATGGGCGCTGCTGATCCTGTTGTTCATCGAAGTGGCGTTGTTCAGCGCCATCGGCGAAAACTTCTTTTCGCGTTCGAACGGGTTTGAAATCATACGGCTGAGCGTGGAAATAGGCCTGCTGGCGTTGGCGTTGACGCCGGTCATCATTACCGGAGGCATTGACCTGTCCGTTGGTTCGATGATGGGACTGGCAGCCATCGCCTTCGGCTGGATGCATAAAACCGCCGGATTGCCCGTCTGGCTTTGTATCGCATTGACGCTGTTGGTCGGTTTGCTGGGCGGAGGATTGAATGCGCTGCTGATCGCGCGGTTCAAATTGCCGCCGCTGATTGTCACGCTTGGCACGTTTTCGCTCTTTCGTGGGTTGGCGGAAGGCATCACCCGTGGCGTGGCCAATTACTCGGACTTCCCGGCTTCGTTTCTGTTTTTTGGACAAGGATATTGGTTTGGATTTTTGCCGCCGCAAACTTTGGTTTTGATTGCTGCGGCAGGGTTTTACTTTTTGCTGCAACATCGAACGGTCATTGGGCGCAGCCTGTATGCAATCGGCTTTTCTACCGAAGGCGCGCGTTTTGCCGGAATTCCCGTCGCGCGACGAATTGGGCTGGCGTACGTGCTATCCGGTTTGGCCGCCAGTCTGGCCGCAGTGATTTACGTCGCACATCTGGGCCAGGCGAAATCCGATGCCGGAACCGGATACGAACTGATGGCGATTACGGCGGTTGTGCTGGGCGGAACTTCGATCTTTGGCGGACGCGGCACGATTTGGGGAACGCTGCTGGGATTGTTCGCCATCGTCATTTTGCAAAACGGATTGCGATTGGCTGCGCTGCCGACGGAACTGGCTGGCATACTGACTGGTGCGCTGCTGATCGCGACCATCTGCATTGAAAAGTTCGTGGTTCCGACTTCCGGCGAAAGACTCGGCAAACGAACGCTGCCACCTGAAGGCGGAACTACGAACGCGAAAGACCTCGATATGAAAAACTCTCAAGTTGCATTTATCTGCGCGGCGATTCTGGCGGCGGGCTTGTTAATCGCGGGCAGCAACTGGCTACTGGTTCGTTCGCTGACCACCACCGGCAATCAATCGCAAACTGTTATGTCCGCGCCAACCAAACGAACCGTCGTCGGCATGATGCCCAAAGCCAAAGGCGATCCGTATTTTGTCAGTTGCCGCAAAGGCGCTGAAGAAGCGGCGAAAGAACTCGGCGTGGATTTGATCTGGGACGGCCCGACCGATCTCGATCCCGCCAAGCAAAACGAAGTCGTCGAGGGCTGGATCACGCGCGGCGTGGATGTAGTAGCCGTCAGCGTCGAAAACTCTGCCGCCATTTCCACTGTGCTGCGCAAAGCCCGTGACAAAGGAATTAAAGTTTTGACCTGGGACGCCGACGCCGAAGCCAATGCCCGCGACTTCTTTATCAATCAAGCCACGCCGCAAGGCATAGGCTACACGTTGATGGACGAAGCCGCCCGCATACTCGGCGGCAAAGGAGAATTCGCAATCATCACCGCCAGTTTGAGCGCCGCCAACCAAAACGAATGGATCAAACACATCAAGGCGCGCTTGGCGGAAAAATATCCGGCCATCAAACTCGCAGCCATTCAACCCAGCGACGGCGACCGCGACCGCGCGTTTCAGGAAACGCAAAACGTTTTGAAAGTCTATCCGAACGTCAAATTGATTATGGGCGTAGCCGCGCCAGCGGTTCCCGGCGCTGCCGAAGCCGTAAAGCAATCCGGACGCGCGGATGTCAAAGTCATAGGCCTTTCGATTCCCAGCTTGTGCAAGCCCTACGTTCACGACGGCGTGATTGAAAGTTTCGTGCTGTGGAACACTCTGGATTTGGGTTACCTGACGGTGTTTGCAGCGAATGAATTGAGCGCCGGACGACTGAAACTCGGCGATAAAGAAATCAATGCTGGCAGATTGAAACGGTTGGAAGTGAAAGACAACGATGTGTTACTGGGCGCTCCGTTTATCTTCAACAAGTCGAATGTGGATCAGTTCGACTTTTGATAAAAGTCAAAGCTGCGGCTCCCAGACTTCGGTCAGATCAAGCGTGAAACCTGGCAGTTCAGGATCAGCGGAAATTTCGTTGACGTTTTGCAGTTTCTGAACCTCGACGTTTGGACGATAGACGTAAACGACTTTTTCTTCAGGATCAATCAACCAGCCAAGCTTGGAACCACAAGAAAGGTATTCCTGCATTTTCAAATGAAAATACGGCATGTCTTCAGTTTCAGAAATGAGTTCGACAATGAAATCCGGGCTGAGCGGGAGAAAACCTTTTTTCTGTTCAGTCGTCAAGGCAGTCAACCGTGAACGTGAAACCCAAGCAGCATAAACGCCCCGAATCGCGCCATCAGGCAAAGCAAAGCCGGTCAATGCGCCAAAACAACCTCCTGAGCCGTTTTGATGATTCCAATTTCCTAGCTGGCAATTGACCTCTGCGCTGCACAGACTTGTCCGCCATCCAGCCAACGGCCTTTCGATAATCTCGCCGTTGGCCTCCCGTTCAAACAACACCATCTCGTTCGATTGACTCAAAATGAAAAATTCTTGGTTGGTCATATTTGCAGCCCCAGCGAAATGTGCTTCGTTTCCAGATAAGCGTCCAATCCTTCGCTGCCCAGTTCTCTGCCCCAACCGCTTTGTTTCATTCCGCCAAATGGCGCGTTGCTGGTGGAAGGCACGCCGTCGTTGATGCCTATGGTTCCGGCTTCCAGGCTTTCCATCAATCGAAACGCGCGATCTAAATTTCCGGTGAAAGCATACGCGCTGAGGCCGTAAATCGAATTGTTCGCCAGTGCGATTGCTTCTTCTTCAGTGTCGAACGGAGCAATTGCCGCGACAGGCGCAAAGGTTTCTTCCCGCATACAAAGCGCGTCTTTGGGCACATCGGCCAACACCGTCGGTTCGATGAAAAAGCCTTTGTCGCCTGCGCGCTTGCCGCCGCACAGCACGCGCGCGCCGCCAGCAACAGCGTTTTCGATATGTGTCAGAGCTTTTGTCATCCCGGCTTCGTCAATCAACGGCCCGATTTCCACGCCCGGCTCCAAGCCGTTGCCGAACTTCATCGCCTTCATCTTTGCGGTGAACGCTTCCAGAAACGGTTCGTAAATCGCACGTTCGACGTAAATCCGATTGGCCGCAATGCACGATTGGCCGGTGTTGCGCGTTTTGGCAATCAACGCGCCTTCGACCGCGCGGTTCAGATCAATATCGCCAAACACCAGCACAGGCCCGTTGCCGCCGAGTTCCAGCGAAAGTGGTTTGACTGAGTTTGCCGCGCCCGCAATCAGCAAACGCCCGACTTCGGTCGAACCGGTAAAACTCACCTTTCGACAAAGCGAATTTTCCAAAAACTCTTTGCCGATTTCCGAAGCTTCACCGAGCACAACCTGAAAGACTCCTTTCGGCAAACCGGCAGCGGCTACGCATTCGGCAAAGGCAATCACACTCAGCGGCGTTTGCTCCGCCGGTTTCAGCACAAACGTATTCCCCGCAGCCAAAGCCGGAGCCATCTTGCGCACGGCCAGCACCAGCGGAAAATTCCACGGAGTGATTGCGCCGACCACTCCCATCGGAGATTTGATGACCAGATTGCGTTTGCCATCGGCTTGATGCGGGACGATGCGGCCATACGCGCGCCGAGCTTCTTCGGCAAACCAACGCAGATGATCCACAGTCATCGCCACTTCGCCGAAGCTTTGCGGAAGCGGCTTGCCGTTTTCCAGCGTGATGGTGCGGGCGATGTCGTCTTTGCGCTTTTCGACTTCGACGGCAATCGCCAGCAAAAAATCTCCGCGCGATTTGCCGGTCAGCTTGCGCCACGACTGAAAAGCCTGATGTGCGTCGCTGATTGCTTCAGCCACACGAGCGCGATCAACCGTCGAAACCTGGCCGAGCGATTCGCCAGTTGCCGGATTGACGACCTCTGAAAACGGCGAGGAAACATGCCAGGCGCCGTTTAGGTAAAGCGGATAAGTTTTCATAGTTCGCAGTTCACAGTTCGCAGTTCGCAATTCACAGTTCGCGGCTCAACTCTGTGAACAACGAACTGTGAACTGCGAACTATTTGGGGACCTTTGCCCAATCGCTCAAAAACTGATTCAGGACAATGTCGGTCATCGGGTGGTTGTACAGTTGATCCAGAATGTCGAATGCCGCAGTGCAAACATCGGCCCCGGCCAGCGCCGATTCCAGCACATGCGTTGGATGGCGCATCGCAGCGGCGATGATCTGCGTATCAAAGCCGTAATTGACATTGATGGTTTTGATTTGTTCGACCAGTTCCATCCCGAAATGTCCGGCGGCATCCAGGCGACCAACAAACGGACTGACATAGGTCGCGCCTGCTTTTGCCGCCAGCAAGGCTTGCAATGGCGAAAAGGTGACGGTGACATTGGTTTTGATGCCTTCGGCAGCCAGCACTTTGACGGCTTTCAGACCTTCCTTGATGAGCGGGATTTTGACGACGACGTTTTTGTGCAATTTGGCCAGTTCGCGGCCTTCGGCAACGATTTCCGGCGCGGTCAACGTGACGGTTTCCAGACTGACGGGGCCATCCACGATGTCCAGAATCTCCGTGTAAATATCCATTGGCTTGCGCCCGGCTTTGAATACATGCGAAGGGTTGGTCGTCACGCCATCAATGATGCCCCAACTCCACGCTTCGCGGACTTGAGCCACGTCGGCTGTATCGAGAAACAATTTCATAGTCTTCCTTTTGGTTTACTGAAATTGGCGAAGTACTTTGCTTCTCCGCCTTGCAGAATCGCCTCTACGTCACGGCAAACCGTCGTCACTACGCGGCGTTGCGCTTCGTGGGTTTGCGCGCCGATGTGCGGCACTAAAATGACGTTGGTCAATAGATTGAATTCGCTCGGCGGAGCGGGTTCTATTTTGCGAACTTCCAGCGCCGCGCCAGCGATGCGTTTTTTCTGCAAGACGCGCAGCAAGGCGTCTTCCTGCACCACTCCGCCGCGCGCGCAGTTGATGAAATAGGCGCTCGGTTTCATCAGGGCGAATTGTTCCGCGCCAAACATTCCGCGCGTTTCGTCATTTTCCGGCAGGTGCAGCGAAACGAAATCCGAACGCGAAAGCACTTCTTCCAAACTGGTCATCCGTGCGCGAACTTCCATCGCGCGCAAAGAATCGGGTTCAACGTAAGGATCGTAGGCCAAAATTTCCATGCCCAAGGCGCGCGCTTTCATCGCCGTCGAACTGCCAATGCGCCCAAGCCCGACAATGCCGAGCGTCTTGCCCAACAGTTCCACGCCCATGTATTTCCAACGATCCCAGCCGCCTGCTTTCGTGTGTGCGTCGGCATCGGGAATCATCCGCGCCAGACTGAGCATCAAGCCAATCGTCAATTCCGCGACGGAATTCGTGTTTTGTTCGGGCGTCCAACTGACAACGATTCCCGCACGGGAAGCCGCATCCAAATCCACGTTGTCCATCCCGACGCCGGCGCGCGCGATGACTTCCAGCCGCACGCCGGCTTCGATGATGTCGCGCGTGATTTGCGTTTGGTTGCGAGCGATCAAGGCGCGGAAGTTCGGAATCATCGCCCGCAACCGATCCGGCTCTTTCCACAAATTCGGCTCGAAGACGGAATCAAATTGCTCGCGCAGTTTGTCCATCGCTTCGCCGATGATGTTTTCAGTGATTAAAACTTCAGGCATAAAACGTCATTCCCCGGCAACAGGCCGTTTCCGCGCGGCCAGCAGCCAAAGTGCCGCCACACCCGCCGCGGGCATCAGCGCGGCGATAAAGAAAACCGGTTTGAAGGAAACCTTGTCCACCAGCCACCCGGTTAGCAGTGGAAAAAGCGTGCCGCTCAAACCACCGGCAATCCCGGTCAGCGCCGTCACACGCGCGGTCGCTGAACCTGGGATGAGGTCGGTGATGGCGGCAAACATATTTGCCGACAACGCATAATGCCCCAGGTAAACCGCGCAAAGCGCCGCGCCCCAGATGACAGGCACATTCGCCAGCACGACAACGACGCTCATTGCGCAGAGCGCCGCACCCGCCCACATCACAATTTTACGCGCGCTGATCACGCTGTAACCGCGCTTTATCAGCCAGCCTGCCGTCCATCCACCGCCGATGCTGCCTACGTCGCCGAAGATAGGCGGCAGCACGGCGACGAAGCCAATTGCCGCCAACGTCAACCCGCGCGAACGGTAGAGATATTCCGGCAGCCAGAAGAGATAAAACTGAATCACCGGCCCAACCAGCAAACGGCACAGCATCAGCCCCCAGGTCTGCGGCAACCGCAACAGTTCCAGACTGGTCGGCGCCTGGCCGGTTTCTTCCTCACGGCCTTCGTTGATGTAATCGCGCTCGGCGGCGGTCAATTGCGGGTGTTGTTCAGGCGCGCGGTAATAACTGTGCCAGAAGAAAACCCAAAGCATGCCGATCAGACTGGGAATCAGAAAGGCAGCTTGCCAGCCCAGCCGCAGCGTGATCAGGACGACCAACGGCGGAGTAATCATCCCCGCAATCAACGAAGCGCCATTGAAAATGCCAATCGCAAACGCGCGCTCTTTCGGCGGGAACCATTGACCGACGACTTTGACGCCGCCCGAATAGTTGCCGCATTCGCCCGTTCCCATCCAGAAACGCAGCGCGCTGAAATGCCACTTTGACATTCCGACGGCGTGCAGCGCGTTCGCAATTGACCACCAGATGACAGCAAACGACAGCCCGAAGCGCGGGCCCCGGCGATCCATCAACCAGCCCATCGGAAATTCGCCAATCATCATCCCGAAGACGAACGACGAAACGATGAAGCCGTAATCCTGATTCGTCAGCTTGAATGTGTCACGCAGAACCGGAGCAACGAACGAAAGCGTCAGCCGGTCAACGAAGTTGATGACCGTGACAAAAAAGAGCAAGCCAAGAATCCACCAGCGCACCTGCCGGTGAAGCGGCGGCATCACCTGAACTACCCCGGATTGAGATGATTGTTCAATTGCTTGAGCCATTCATTTTCTCCACGAAGCCACACGAAGGATCACGAAGGAAGCTGCCAGACTTCGTGCTTCTTCGTGTGACTTCGTGGATGGAACAGAGTTTTGCTAGCGCGCCTCTTTCAACCCGTAAGCTTCCAGGTATTTGACACCCGTGCCAGTGTTGAACAGCACGATGCGTTCGTTGGCCGACACTTGCCCGCTGCTGAGCAGTTTTTTCAACGCCGAAAAACATGCCGCGCCTTCGGGCGCACAAAAGATGCCTTCCGCCGCGCCGACGATTTTGGTGTCGGCGATCATTTCTTCATCGGTAACGGCAATGGCTCCGCCGCCGCTCGTTCGCAAAATGTCGAGCATGATGAAATCGCCAATCGCGCGCGGCACGCGCAGCCCCGAAGCCGCCGTATGCGCATTTTCAAATTCCGGCGCTTCGTCCCAGCCGTTTTCGTAAGCGCGAACAATCGGCGCGCAACCTGTGGCTTGAATGGAAAACATGCGCGGACGTTTGCTGCCAATCCAGCCCATCGCTTCCATCTCATCGAAGGCTTTCCACATGCCGACCAGCCCAGTGCCGCCGCCGGTCGGATACAAAATCACGTCGGGCAATTCCCAGCCGAACTGTTCGGCCAATTCATAACCCATCGTTTTTTTGCCTTCGATGCGGTATGGCTCTTTGAGCGTGGACACGTCGAACCAGCCTTCGGCTTCTTTGCGGCGGGCGACTTCGGCGCCGCAATCGGTAATCAGCCCGTCAATCAACGTCACGTGCGCGCCCAATTGCTGGCATTCAATGCGATTGGCTGCGGGTGTGTCGCGCGGCATAAAGACGTGCGCTTCCAATCCTGCCGCCGCTGCATACGCCGCCATCGCGCCGCCCGCATTGCCCGCCGTGGGAATGGCGACTTTTTTGACGCCCAATTCTTTGGCCATCGAAATGGCCACCGTCTGCCCGCGCGCCTTGAACGAGCCGGTCGGATTTGCGCCTTCGTCCTTGATGTAAAGCTCCGGCATTCCCAACAGCGCGCCCAACCGTTTGGCGCGCGGCAACGGCGTCCAGCCTTCGCCCAGGGTGACGATGTTTTCATCGCTGACGACCGGCAACACTTCACGATAGCGCCAGAGCGAAGAAACACGCCCCTTCAAACTGTCTTTGGTCAGCGTTTGCGCCGCGCGCTTCAAGTCATAACGAACCAGCAACGGTTTGCCCGCTTCAGAAAGGTTGTAAATTTTGTTGGGTTCGTAGCTCTTGCCCGTCTTCGAGCATTCAAGGTGAGTAACAAACATAATGAAGAGT
>CAYYDG010000002.1:0-228932 GCA_964470555.1 uncultured Heliomicrobium sp. | reverse complement strand
AGTCAGTAGTCAGTAGTCAGTAGTCAGTAGTCAGTAGTCAGTAGTCAGTAGTCAGTAGTCAGATAGCTGTTTTTCTACTGTCTACTGTCTACTGTTTACTTAGGTTGTGATGGCGTCGCCTTTGCCCGCCATGAAGTCTTTGTTTTTATCGCCCACCCAATACCGCGCGCCCGCGATGCACCAGATGAATTCCAGCGGCGAATCCTGCGAAAAGACCGGGTGGTAATTCATCATCGGGATCGTCACCAGATCGCCTTCGTTGACTGAAGTCACGAAACAAAGTTTTTCCGGCGATTCGTACACTTCCATCGCGCCGTGGCCTTTGATGAAAATATAAGTCTCTTCCTGATCGGTGTGATTGTGCGGCGGCCAGGAACGTTGATACGGCTGGAAGAACGTGTAACCGGCGATGAGTTTGTCGGCGGCCTCGGGTACGTCGAACATCATAAAGACATCTTTGCCAGCCAGGTGGCGAATGCGGTCTTCGCGTTTGGAGTATTCGGCAAAGTTCGAATAATGCACCGGATGCACGTTGTCCGCCGTCGCCGAACATTCAATCACGCGCGCAGGTTCAGAAGTTGAGTTTGAGATTTGAAACTCGGCTCCGCGCGGAATGTAAAGCGTGTCGTAAGGCGCAAGCGAATAAGTCTTTCCGCCGACGCTGACTTCGACGCTGCCTTTCCACATAAACAACAAGGTTTCGTCGTTCGCTTTGCTCAGCGTTTCTGTCTTGGCGCCTGTTTCAATCGCATATTCGCCGCAACTCAGCCATTCGAGTTTTGCCGTTTCAGGGGTGAAGCGCGGCGTATAAGTCGCGCTCGGATTCACTGATTTGAATAACGTGCCGGGTTTGACGGAATCGCTTTTGTGAATCGGTTCGGCGACAGTCGCCGGTTGAACTGCAAGTTTCACTGAAGAGCTAGTCATCGTTTTGACCATCAGGAAAGGAGTCGGTAGCCGGAAGTCAGTAGTCGGCGTTTGAAAAATCTACCGACTACCGTCTCCCGACTCCCGACTACTCAGTTAGTAAGACAGCCTCAAACCAAACTGCATCTGGCGCATGGTGGCCAGTTGGAAGATGTTGGTGATGCGGCCTGCCGTTCCCGGACAATCCACACAGGCATTCGGATTGGCCAGGTTGACCTTGTTCGGCACGTTGAACATTTCGGCGCGGAATTGCGCTTTGAAACGTTCGGTGACGTTGAACGTTTTTTGCAGCGACATATCGAATTGCTGGAAGCTAGGCCCCAGCAAACGATTGCGTCCGACGTTGCCGAAGGTTCCGCGTTGCGGGCGTCGCCAGGGGCCAATCGCCTGGCCGTTGGTGGTCAACGGAGTGATCGTCGAACCGCCTTGCGCCGTGGTGATGAACCACGCGTTGCGATCCGGATTGTCCGGTTTCCAATTGCCGACCAGATCAGGGCGACACCATCCGGTGTCGCGGTCGGCGTTGCAATCGCGGTAACTGGGCGTGAACGGCAATCCGCTTTGCCACGAATAAATGACGTTCATCTGCCAGCCACCCAGAACCGTGTCCAATGCCTTGCCTGCACCACTGAGGAACTTGCGGCCTTTGCCAAACGGCAGTTCCATGACGTTGGCCAGCGTGTAAACGTGGCTGCGATGGTTGTCGTTCGGGCCATAAGCCTGAGTCGCGTCAATGTTGTAGTAGGTTCCGGTGTAATGGAACGACCGCGACCAGACGTAATGCGTCAGCAGCGAATAACCTTGCGAGAAACGCTTCTCGGCCTTCAACTGCATCGAGTGGAAATTGTTGCTCGCGTCAGAACCGTAATAGCGGAAGTTCTGCGTCCAGCCGAATTTGTTGAAAAACGGTTTGCGTTGATTGGTGGTCAATGTCGGGTAACCAACCAGCGTTGCCTGGTTGAAATCGTAATCGCCGCCGAACCCAGCAAAGACGTGAGTGCCTTTGGTTCCGACATACGCCGCTTCGACCGCGATGTCGCCGATGGTCTGACGCTGAATAGTCACGTTCCAACTGTCTGTCGTCGGCAATCGCAAACGATCGGGCAGAATGAACGCCGTCACGCCATTGGGCAGAATCGGACGACCATTCGGTCCTTTGGGTTGATTGTTGAGAATCGTCGCCGGATCCAGCGCTTGCGGTCCTTGCGCCAGATTGAACACCGCATCGAAATTGCGCGCCGGCTGATTCGACTGAATGCCCAGCACCGGCAGGTTCTGCGTCACGTTGTGGCCGAACACCGAACCGAACACGCCGATGTCGAATCCACGACCGTAACCGAGCCGCAGCACGGTTTTGTCGCCTAGCTTGTAGGCGATGCCGATGCGCGGCGCGAACAGGTTGTTCGCCGGTTGCTGGTTCAAATCCAACCCTACGCCTTGCGTGCCGGCGACCAGCACTTCGCCGGTTTTGATGTCAACGAAACCGCCTTTGCCAGCGCCGGTCACGGTTTGCGGACGATAGTTTTCATATCGCAAGCCGTAATTGATGGTCAGGTTGCGCGTCGTGCGCCAGTTGTCCTGCACATAAGTGAAGTAGCGATTCTGGCGTTCTTCAGCGTCCGTGATCGTGCTGACGTAACGTTCAAACACGCTGACATCGCCGAGCAGGAACGAGGCCAGCGCCGAACCGCCGCCGCTGGCGCCTTGCGTGCGCGCGGCGTTGAATTGCAATTCGCCCGCGCGATGACGGTCGGACGGGATGCGCAGGTTCATGGCATAGCGGTAATCAATGCCGAAGCGGAACGAGTGGTTGCCGACCTCTTTCGACCAGTTGTTGACGAACTGAAACGCGCGTTCGTTCTGGCGCAGCGGGCAATTGCAACGAGCGAATTGCAGCGCGTAACCGAAATTGAACTGGTTGCCGCCGTTGCCGCCGGGGCCGTAACCGTTAAGCAGGAAAGCGGGCATGCCGCCCGTGAACGAATCGTTGTTCAAACCGGGAATGCCTGCGTCTTTGGCCGGAGTGGTTTCGCCAGCGCCAGGGTCCACATTGACGCGATAACGGAACCAACCGAAGCGAAAGTCGGTTCGCAAGGTCGGACTGACCGAATAATTGAATCCCGAAGCAATGCTCTGATTGCGCGTGCGCGAAATGCCCGCGAACGGAGCCTGTTCGTCAAATCCGCGTCCGCCCGCAGCGAATCCGAAAATGCCCGGCGAATCCAGGCGATAGTCGGCAAAGCTGTATCGTCCGAAGAGTTGCAATTGCTGGCTGTAAAAATAATCCCAGCGCGTGTTGGTGATGTCTTCGTTGAATTTGATCGTGCCCGCGCCGACGTAATTCGGGTTGTCGCGCGTCACGCCGTCAATGTTCGGCAGCGGAATCAGCTTCAACAGATTTTGCGCTTGAGCCGAAAGCCTGTTCGTCGGAATTTTGTTATCTGGAAATTGCGTGCGAGCCGCCGGAGTGTCGCCGCTGGCCGGATCGAAAATGTTCAATCCCAACCCGCTCAAATCGCCGGCTCGTTCGGCAGCCGACGGAACTCGCAACAACGCCGAACCGCCTGTGTTGCGCCGCGTCCCCTGGTAATCGCCAAACCAGAACAACTTGTCGGCGATGATCTTGCCGCTGGCCGCTCCGCCAAACTGGTTGTACTGCGTGACCGGGATATAACGATCGCTGCCGCGAATCGGATTGAATTGCGTGAATGGATTGCGCGCGTTCAACACGCCATTGCGCAGAAAGTTGAATCCGACTGCGTGAAAATCGTTCGTGCCGGATTTGGTCTGCACGCTGATGACTCCGGCAGTGGCGCCGAATTCCGCGTCATAAGCCGCCGTGGTGATCTTCGCTTCGGACAATGATTCCAGCGTCGGATTGATGACGATCAAACTGAGCAAGGCGTCGCGGTTGTCAGTGCCGTCCAGCAGTTGCGTCGTTCCGGCGAAGCTCTGGCCGTTGACCACTTTGCGGAACGAACCTTGCGGGTCTTCGGACGAAGCCGTTTGCGAAGTCGTCGCCTGCACTCCGGGCGTCAGCAATTCGAATTGCGAAAAGCGCCGATTGATGAGCGGCAAGTTGGTGACGGTCTTTTCAGTAAAAGTCACCGCCACATCGGCGCGTTCGGTTTTCAGCAATGGCGTTTCCGCACTGATTTCGACGACCTGGGATACGTCGCCGACCTGAAGTTTCAAATCCGCGCGCGATTCCTGGTCAACCGAAACGATGATCGTTTGCACGGCGGCTTTGAACCCTGTGGCTTCGATTCGCACGGTATAGGTTCCGGCGATCAACGCGCGCTGTGTGAAATTGCCATCCTGATTGGTGACAGTGCTCACCGATACCTGTCGCTGCGTATCGGTGATGATTACTCTGGCGCCGGCAACGGCTGCACCTTGCGGGTCGGTGGCCGTGCCGACAATCGTGCCGTACACCGCTTGTCCAAAAGCCGTTGCCTGAACTAGCAGCGCAAACGTGGCGACAAAAACCGACGCCATCATTTTTCGCATCATTTGTTGCCTCCTTGTGGGTTTCTCAAAAAACTTGAGAGATGGTTGGATGACGAATCAGCATTGCGGATTGCCGATTCAGACTTCGTTGAATTCGGGTTGATATTTGACCATCCCAGCAAAACCCGCCAACGAGCCTTTTGCTAACTCCAAGGCCATAAATGCTTCATCTCGGACGTTATATTCACTTTTGAGTCCGAACAGGCTCGCCCGGACAAATCCAAAGCGCGGATAAAATTCAGGATGTCCCAGCACGACTGCAAACAGATACCCGGCTTCGCGGCAGCGCTTCAAACCTTCTTCGACCAGTCTGGAGCCAATGCCTTCGTTCTGTCGTTCGGGTGAAACCGCCATCGGAGCCAGTCCAATCCCTGTCAGTTGACCTTCCAGTGTGACTTCGCTGAACAGGATGTGACCAATTACACGTCCATTGTCTTCGGCAACCAGTGAAATCTTTGCTTTGCCGTTTCGCCGCAACGCATCTACCAGATTTGCTTCCGCCGCCTGGCCAAAGGCCTGATGAACGACGTGGTGAATCATGGCGACGTCTTCTGGTTGTTCCTGACGAATGACTATCATTGCTCAGACCTTTTGAACTCAATTGGTATCGGCTAGAATTCGCACCGTTATGAATACAACCATTGCCATCATCTCTGCCGTTGTCGCCGTCGTCACACTGGTCTTTGCCATTTTCGCTGCGTCCTGGCTGAACCAGCGCGCGACTGAAAAACTTTTGGAGCAAATGGAAAAGCGATTCGACTCTCGATTCGACGGTTTGCAGAACGAATTGCGCTCTGAGGTCAAAAGACTCGACCAGAAAATAGATTCCATTGGCGAACGACTCTCCAGAATTGAACGTCAGCTTGAAGCCATCTTCAAACCGATATTGCCGCCTCGTTAGAACTAAACATCTTCAATGATCTTCATTCCCGTGGTGTCGAACCTCATGCGTCGTTTCTTCCAATACGCCGCTTTCGCCAGATGCACAGGGTTGCAAGCTTCAATTCCAATTTGAATATCGGCGCTCGGACGTTTGCCGGTTTTCACAGCTTCAATGAAATTCGTTGTGTGGGCGATTTCCAGGTTTCCTTCCGCTTTAACGATTTGCGCATCGCTCTTGTTCGGAGTGAAAACGTATTCGGCGCGCGTGATTTCCAATGTGCCTTCCGTGCCTTGAAAAAACACGCCCGGACGTTCGTTGCGAATCGAAAGCACCGAAGATTCAAAGGTCAAATTCCAGTTGCCGTTGTTTCCTCCCGCGTACTGCAACACGGCGTTGACCGTGTCTGGATTCACTCGACCATCTTTCATCTGGTAAATGCCGCCCGTAGCCGTCGCATTCAACGGACGCGATTCGTTCATCATCCACTGCGCCACGTCTGCCCAATGCGTCAGTATGTCCGCCAGCAAACCTCCGCCGTAATCCGGGAAATAGCGCCACGAATCGTAGCGAATCCAGTCGTAAGCCACTTTCGGCGCTGGCCCCAGAAAACGTTCCCAATCCAGCCCCGCCGGTTTCGGCTGCGGTTCGATCTTGCGCCGCTGCCACGGAAAGTCGTGCCAGATGGCGCGCGCGAAAACGACTTTGCCGAGTTTGCCTTTGTCAAAAATCTCTTCTTTGGCGCGAGCGTAATGCGCTCCGCTGCGTTGTTGCGTGCCGGTTTGGATGACGACGTTTTTGAATTGCCTGGCGGCGGCGATGAACTTCGCGCCTTCTTCAAAATTGTGCGAAGTCGGTTTTTCCAGGTACACGTGCTTTCCGGCTTTCAGGCAGGTAAGCGTTTGCGAAAGATGCAGATGATCCGGCGAACCGATCAACACGGCGTCCACATCGTTTCGGCTCAGGGCGTCTTCGATGGCGACGACTTCCGGCGGTTTGACGCTCAGAAAATCGCGCGCACGTCCGCGTTGCACGTCGTACACATCGGCTATGCAGTTAAGCTCGGCTTTGCCGGTTGCCAAAAACGCTTTCATCACTTCGCGGCCACGGCGTCCGCTGCCAACCAGCGCCATTCCCAATCGGTCGTTCGCTCCGACGACGCGCGAATATGAAGCGGCAGTCAAAGCCGCTGCACTGGAGCCAGTTAAAAACTCTCTTCGCTTCATCGCTAAAACCTGTCGAAGAATTTGTTCAGAGTACCGCCTTCTGGCGGAAAGCGCGCGAAGCGCGCAACCCAGCTAAAGCTGGTACTCTGAACGCTGTCATTTGTCGAAAATCTGTTTCATCGTTTGCCTGGCCGGAGCGACGGCCTTTTCGCCAGGCTTTTCGCCGCTCAGCCGCTCTTCTTCGTTGATCGCCCACCCCGACCATTTCGCTTTTTGGATCGCAACGGCCAATTCACGAATCGGGAATTGGCCTTGGCCAAGCGGAACCTGTTCGCCGTTTTTGAAATCGCGCAGATGCATGCCGACTATGCGTTTGTGATGTTTGGCAAAAAATGAAGGCACGTTCGCTTTGGCGTAAAACGCCCAGCCAAAATCGTGCAGAAAGTCCACCAGCGCCGGATCGGTGTGTGCGTACAAACCTTCGATTTCCAAACCGCCCGCTTCAAATTCCGGGCCGTGATTGTGATACGCCAGCCGGATTCCTTTTGACCGGCAATACTTTCCGGCTGCATTCAATCCGTCGGCTTTGCGTTTCAAAGCGTCCGCCGCGACTTTGCCATCTCGGATCAACCCGCCGCCGCTCAAAATCAATCGCTCGGCTCCGAGCGAAGCCGCGCCATCGGCAATCCTTTGCACCAAATCCAGCGGCGCGACTTGAGTCTGTTCGTCGTATTTGTCCAAAAAGACGTGGCAGCCAAGAAACTTCAGCCCCGTGGCTTCGATCTGTTTTCGCGCAGCGGCGGAGTTGGCAAACTGGCCTTGCACGTTGCGAAACCCTGTCTCGAAACCTTCGTAGCCGAGTTCTTTCAACGTCCGCAGCACAGCCAGAACATTGTCGAAATTCGAAGCGTCAATTCGCCAGGCGTTGGTCTGGCATCCGAGCTTGATTCCACCAGCTTTGTAGGCAGGTTTCGGAGCGGCGTTGAGCTGCGCGGCAACCGAAACCGCGGCAATCGGCACGGTGAAAAATTCGCGGCGTGAAATCATCGCGTTTCCTGTCCAGGTCAAACAAAATAATTGTCAGATGGGTTCCGGCGGACGAAGTTGGTTTACCGGTAAACTAAGCGCGGCGCGAAATAGACCACAGGCGATAAAAATCTGTCAAGCTGATTTCTTACGCGCCTCTCCGAGAGATTCACGCAGCTTCAATTCAACCGGCAAAATAAGACTTTGCGCTTCACTGAACTCGCCATTCATGGCCCCGATCAACATCTGATAGGCCTGCCTTCCGATTTCATACATCGGCGTGACGACGGTAGTCAGGCTGGTGTGCGTGAATTCGCTGACCGCCGTGCCGTCAAAACTGACGACCGAAACTTCGTCGGGAACCCGAACGCCAGCTTCGTCCAGAAACCGCAACAACCCGACGCCGACGACATCGCTGAAGGCGACCACTGCCGAAGGCTTTACGCCATTCGCCGCCCACAATCGCCGACCGGCTTCATAGCCTCCGGCAAAAGTCAGGTTGCAGTGTTCAATCAACGCATCGTCCTGCACAAAGCCGCGTTGTCGCGTAAAGCGTTTGAATGCCGTCAATCGCTGGCGAATCGGCAACATCGCCGGACGGCCTGAAACATAGGCCACTCGGCGATGCCCGCGTTCGGCCAATGCTTCGACCACCAATCGAACTCCGTCGGCGTAATCGGGCGCAACCTGGTGAAAGATCGGCGGGCGCAATTCGCGGTTGACCAGCACCACATCGAATTCGGCGTCTTTCCTGAGCAGGTTTTGCCAAAACGGCGGCAGTTTCGGTTTGTCGCTGGTGAACGGCGGCGCGGCGATGATGCCGCCGACGTGCAAACTCATCATATCGCGCACGCGGTCGGTGTAACGCTCCATTTCATACGACCCATTGGCCAGCAAGACATGAAAGTTGGCGGCGCTGGCGTGGTCTTCAATCGCGCGAATGACTTCGGCGTAATAGTGATCGGAACTGTTCGGAACAATCACCCCCAGCAGATTCGACCGGCCTGTCGCCAACGCGCGCGCCACTGGGCTGGGTGTATACCCAAGCTTGTCCATAGTCGCGCGAATGCGGCGTTTGGTTTCTGCCGGAATACGCGGGTTGTCGCGCAACGCCAGCGAAACCGTCATCGCCGACAATCCCAATTTGGCGGCCACATCACGAATGGTGACTTTCTTCTTCATGTATTCGTCACTGGTTGGGTTACTGCGATTTTGATGTTACCTTTCGACGCGGCGGCGCGCATTCTAAGCGCGAGAACGCCGACTGTCACTCATTTCAAACAAAAATAGTTCGTCCAAGAGGAATCAGACATGAAAAGATCGTTGACCGCCTTGCTGCTCATCGTTTCGTTGACGTTGTCGTTGCCCTTTCAAGTCGCAGCCCAGGACCCGTCACAGGATCAAAAAATTTCGCTCAAAACCGCCGAAGTCATTTTGGACGTGGTGGTCAAAGATAAAAAAGGCCGCGTCGTCAAAGACCTGGCTGCTGCCGATTTTGAAGTTTCCGAAGACGGCCAGCGCCAACAAATCGAATCGTTCCGTCTGGTGACGCGCGAAAAAGCCGCCGCCGTTGCCGAAACCGCTGGCGAGAAAAAAGAAGCTGCGCCAGTAACTCCAAGAGCCACCAATCTGGCCACAGGCGAACCTGAAATCGGCGTCAGCGCCATTGCGATTGTCTTTGATCGTTTGTCGCAAGACGGACGCACGCGAGCGCGCGACGCTGCCAGAAGTTACGTCGGCGAAAACGCCCGCCCGGACGATTACATGGGCGTGTTTACGATTGATCTGGCGCTGAAAGTCATTCAGAACTACACCACTGACAACCGCTTGATCCGCGAAGCCATTGATCGCGCCGGAGCCAGTTCGTCAGCTGTGTTCACTTCCACCGCCGAACAGGCGCGCAGCCAGAATCAGCGCATTGCCGATTTGCAGCAACAGGTTTCATCCGGCTCTTCGGCGGCTGCGGCAGCCGGAGCTTCCGGCAATGCAGCAGCCGCTGGAGCCGCCGGTTCAGCGGCAGGTGCGGCTTCTGTGGATTTGCAATTCGCTGAAATGACGCGGCGCACGCTGGAAACCTTTGAAGTGCTGGAACGCGATTCTCAAGGGTACTCCACTTCGAACGGATTGCTGGCCGTAGTCAATTCAATGCAAAACCTGCCCGGACGCAAAGCGGTTGTTTTCTTTTCAGAAGGTCTGTCCATTCCGCCCAACGTCGCGGCGCATTTCCGTTCGGTCATCAACCAGGCCAATCGGTTGAACGTCAGCATTTACACGATTGATTCCGCAGGCTTGCGCGCCATCAGCCCCAATCAGGAAACCCGCGACGAAATCAATGCGCTCGGTCGCCGCCGCGTTGACGCCGATCCGAGCCGTCCTGAAACCGGCAGACCCATGACCGCCATGCTGGAACGCAACGAAGACCTGATCAGGCTCAATCCGCAAAGCGGATTGATGCAACTGGCGCAGGAAACCGGCGGCACGTTCATCGGCGACACCAGCAACATCGCAGGCAAACTGGCTCAGGTGGACGAGGATTTGCACAGTTATTACCTGCTGACTTATTCGCCGACCAACCAGAACGTGGACGGCAAATTCCGCCAGGTTTCGGTCAAACTGAAAAAAGGCGATTACGACGTGCAAACACGCAAGGGATATTTCGCCGTCAACGCCACGGGCTACGTGCCGATGCTGTATTACGAATCGGCTGCGCTGGTGGAATTGAACAAACCGAATCCGGCCAAAGCCTTTCCGATGCGCATGATGGGTTTCAATTTCCCTGACGCCGAACGCAAGCTGCGAACAGTCGTCGAAGTCGCCGCGCCAATGAACGCCTTCACCTTTGTCGAAAACCGTGAAAAGAAAACCTTCGCCACGGATTTCACAGTGCTGGCGCTGATCAAGGACGAATCGAAACAAGTGGTCGCCAAACTCAGCCGCCAATACGCGCTGACCGGCCCGCTGGATAAATTGAACGCCACGCGCGCAGGACAGATGCTGTTTTACCGCGAAGCCGAATTGCCACCCGGACGTTACGACATCGAAGCCATCGCTCACGACGCGCCCACCGGCAAAGCCAGCGTGCAACGTTCGACCATCGAAATTTCAGAGCCGGACGAAACCAGTTTGCGATTGAGCACAGTCAGTTTGATCCAACGCGCCGAACAATCTCCGGCCAGCCAAAACAAAGACAGCTTTTTCCAGGTTGGCGACATCATGATTTACCCGAACCTCGGTGAAGCCTTCAAAAAATCCGCCACCAAACAGATGGGATTTTATTTTGTGGTCTATCTTCCCAAAGATTTGACCAAAGGCTCCAAACCGATTTCGGAATTCACGCTGCAAGTCACACAAGGCAAAACGATGGTTGCGGATTTCCCCTTGAAGCTAGGCGCGCCCGACGCCCAAGGCCGCATCGCCTACGCCAGCGCCTTGCCGATTGACGGCCTGAATCCGGGAACCTATGTGCTGAAGATCACAGTCAAGGATGGCCAAACCAGCGTCACGCGTTCGCAAACCTTCACCGTTGAGCCGTAATCTTTAGCTGGCGGGCTTTTATTCGCATCTAGCAGTCCAGCCAAGTCGTGACGGCAATACCCCTGACCAAGAGGTAGGAGTTTCCGCCGAAAACAATTGCGCCAGCAATGGCGTCCGGTCAACCCAGCACACTTATGCTGAGTCATCTCATTCAAGCTGATTCGAATGGGCGCTCTACCACATAAGTGCTATAAGACAGGTAAATACGCCATTATGATTTTGAAAAAAGAAGAAGTGCAAAAAATTCTTGATGGTCAATTTGTTTTAGATTGTCCGTCCCTAGAACTCAGTCCTAGTAAGATTGACGCTGAACGACAAACCTACAAAGGTTCGGGTTATTTATCATTCAATGAAAACGACTACTTTGAAATCAAACTTTATTTTCCTGATTCAATTCCGCTACAAGAGGTTTTTGAGTCCTTGAATTGGAAGGCGGGAGAACTTATTGATAAGCGGTTTTACTACAACCTAAGGGCGACAGACATTCAAGGACGTAACTGGGAAGCAAAGGACATACTCCCAGATCGAAGTTCTGGGCCAGGCGGTACAGTGATAGTTGGCAAAGCAGCACAGTTAGTTAATAGCAATAAAATCTCTTCAGCGCCTAGCAAGTCTTATCTGAAGTTGAGTTTTAACCGTGATATTAGAATCCCAACGAATACCTTAGTGAGTACAGAAACGCAGGTTGCTGGTCAACTACGAAATCGGAGTCAGGATTTGAAGATCGCAAGGTTTACCGCCTGCGACATTGATTTTGAGGTCGAGAAAGACTCTGGAATCACGATTCTAACTGCGACATCAGACAAAGTAGATTTTACCGAAAATATGTTAACTAACATAATCGAAGCCTTCCACTTTGTTAGTGGCAGTATTCAGTCTTGGTCAATGCTCGAAATTCGGGATAAGTCATTAGAGGAGGTACGACTCCACGCAACTTCAAAAAGTACAGAGAGAACTAGAATTGGCCCTCCCATATCTCTTAATCAATCCGGTGATCAGATTTGGAAGCTGTTTGAGAAATACTTATTGTTTGAGATGAAAAATGGCAACAGTAAGCCGTGCTCATTAAGCAGCCTCGTTCGATCTGTTATTTCGTCTGGAATGTCATCACTCGACGTGGAAGCTTTGACATTATCCGTTTCAATCGAATCTCTACTTGCTGAGGAATTCGGAACAGACTTTGAGACAGACGAGAATCTTGAAAACAACATTTCAAAGGTTCTTGAGTTAATTAAAGGAATATCCGAGCTAGATACTAATTTCCGCGCAAGGCTCACCAGTACAATCAGCAATATGAAAAGACGCAGAGCGAAAGATTTTCTGATTGCATTCCGAAATGCAGGTTTAATTGAGCCAGCTTTGGTCAAAGCTTATGGAGAACTTAGAAACAAATTTGCTCATGGGGGAAGGGTAAATTGGGCTGAAATCCAAAATCACATTATTCAGTGTTCGACCATTTTAGTTCTATTTTATCAACTCGTTTTTCTAAGGATTGGGTACACAGGAATCTATACAGATTATGGAAGCTCAGGCTATCCAACACGTGAATTTAGCTCAACCTTTGCGTCATTCAACAAGAAAACCCTGGACCCAGCGATTCAACAAATCCTCTTTTCATTCGAGACACTTCCTGATGCGGCCAAGTACGAAGTAGCAAGAGAAATTCTGCGTCGCGCTAAAGAATTTGACCTGCCTGTGGGGGTTGACGAAGAGTTGACGCCTAATGAAGAAACACACTTTCAGGAACCCGACAAACAAAAAAATGCATAAAGAAAGCATAGAGCCGAAGTAATGCGAGGTCGCTGGAATGCAAATGCCGCGCAAAATTTTTATTCCATTTTACCTCACAGCCCTTCTCGCGGTGTCGTTGATGCAGACGACCGGCGTGCAAACGCAAAACCGCGCGCCACAGGATCAAAGCTGGAATCGGCGCGTTGATGGTGCGGGCGAGTATCAAAATGTGCTGGAAGTTTCTGGCCGCGTGGAAATCACGCGTGCGTTCAAAATGCCGGATGCGCTTGATCTGAAAAGCATCTGCCAGGCCAAACAGGACGCTGAACGGCGAACCTTTCTTTCTGCCGAAGGCTATCTGTCCGCCCTGGAAAACTCCGTCGAAGCCAGTCGCCAGCAGATTGAAATCATCTGGCTGCACAACGAACTTGGTCAGTTGTGGTCGTATCGCGGCGAGATGGCCAACGCCATCAAACACTTTGAATCGGTGCGCGCCGCGAAGGATGACACCAGCAATGTCCGTCAAGCCGCCGTGCTAGAACTCGCGCGCGGGTGGAAAGACGATCCCGACACTTTGACCATTCTCAAAGATCGCGCGGTGAATGACGCGACTCCTGAAGCTGAATGGGAAGATTGGCGAAGTGGGGTGCGTGATGTCGCGCTGCAAGCCATCACACGTGGTTGGCCGGATGATCCTGACACGCTGGTGCTGTTGCGCGAACGGGCGAAAAACGATCCCACGCGGTGGCTGCGGGAAAAGGCCAAAGAACTGGCCGACCGCATTGAGGCAAGAAACAGTGGCGGCAACTGAGACAAGTTATCCTTGCAAGCTTCCACGTTCAAACGGTTGTTTTGTGGGAATTGGCGGAGTACATTCGCGCGCAAATGAAAGGACAGCAAATGAATTTGCAGACCATACAGATTGAAATCGGACGGGAAACGGCGCGATTGCTGACGGAAAAAGCTGCCGCGCACAAGTTGTCGTTGGATGAATACCTGCGTGCAATGGCCGAGGAAGATCATTTTCCAAAGCTGAAAACACTCGATGAAATCCTTGCGCCATTCCGCGCCGAAGTCGAAGCGAAGGGCTATTCAGAAGACGAACTCGACGAACTTTTCACCGAAGCTCGCAAGGAAGTTTTTCAGATCAAACAGCAAGCCAAACAGCAAAAGTGACTGGGATGAGCGCCGAAACGAAGCTACGGGTCGTTTATGATTGCAACGTGTTGCTTGTGGCCGCCGCCAAAGAAAAGAGTGCCGCAGCAGCCTGTCTCTGGCTCGCCCGAAGCGGTTATGTGCGACTGTTTCTTTCTCAGGATGTGCTGGAAGAACTGACGGAGGTTCTCAATCGTCCCAAAATACGTGCTTCGTTTGTCACCCTGACTGATGAATTGGTGAGTTCATTTCTGGATCAACTGCGAGAGGTTGGTGAGTTCGTCCGTTCCGTTCCGTTCCGAAGAAATTCACTTATTCACGCGATAAAGATGATGAGCAGTACGTTAATCTCGCTGGCGCTGTTGATGCTCATTTCCTGGTCAGCCGTGACAAAGACCTTCTCAGCCTCAATACCGGCCACTCCGATGAATGCAAACAGTTTCGTCAACAGTTCCGCCCTTTGAAGGTTATCGAACCGCTGGATTTGCTGCGCCACATCGCACAAACCCGAAACATTACGGTTGAAGAGTTGCGAGCTGAGCATCAACGAGATTTGGAGGTCTGAAGGGTCAAGATTGAAGCTCTTTCATCACCGAACCATTGAACCCAGATGACACGCCGTGGTTGCGGGAAGGGGCCAAACAAATGGCAGACAAACTTGAGGCGAGAGGAGTGCCGCCGCCGCTGACCGGCATAAAACCTTGAGAGCCTGTTTGGGAATTGGCGCCAGAGGCACGGCCTGTTTATAGAAATGCCGACATTCGTTACGCAAACTTTTTTGTCGAGTCTGGTGTTGAACACCGTCTTTCAAACTGGAAATAAGGAGAATGATAACAATGATGAAATTAGCGAGAGCAGTGCTGCTTCTCACGTTGGTGTCGGGGGCTGTTTTGGCTCAAACCAATGTGGGCGAGCAGCAAGCCGAAGCGACACTGCCTTTTGAACTGACCACGACCGCTACGTTTGGGCTGCCCTGGCGAATTGCGTTCCTCCCGGACGGGCGCATGTTGGTGACTGAAAAGATCGGGCCGATTTGGCTGGTCTCAGCGCAGGGAGAAAAGATCGCGCCCTTGGGCAATACGCCTCCCGTTTACTGGCAAAATCAGAACGGCATGCTGGGCATTTTCGTCTCGCCCAATTTTGCCACTGACGAAAGCGTCTACATCACCTATATCGAGCCGGGTGATTACGGCGGAGGCCAGGCATTGGCGCGCGCCAAGCTGGACTTCCGACGGAATCGCTTGCTGGATTTCACTGTGCTGTGGCGCCAGATGCCCAGAGGCAAGGGAGGCCAGGCAGGCGGGCAGATCGCTTTCGCGCCCGATGGCCAATCTCTATTCATGTCGGTTGGAGACCGCCAGCGCATGACTCCAGCCCAAGACCCAGACCAGCCGGTAGGCAAGATTCTGCGCCTGACGCTGGATGGCAAACCGTTTCCGGGCAATCCCAATTACGGCAAAACCGGAGCTTCGACCATTTCGCTGATTGATCCGCCGCAGGACACCGAAATGGCCAAGACCGCGAAAGTGGTGAGCACCTATACCTTTCCCGGCCCCAACCTGACGCCCTCAGAAACCTGGGCCAGCGGCTTCCGCGCGCCGTATGGGTTGGCGTTTTCGCCCACCGGTGAATTATGGGAGCTTGAACATGGCCCCGGCGGCGGCGACGAGTTGAACCTGATCGAGAAGGGCAAAAACTACGGCTGGCCTCTCGTTTCTTACGGCAAGAATTACAACGGAACGCCGATTCCCAGTCACGACACGCGGACTGATTTCGTGAAGCCGGTTCTCTATTGGACACCAGTGATCGCGCCGGGCAACCTGATGTTTTATCGCGGTACCAAAACTTTTCCGCAATGGGATGGCAGTGGCTTTGTCAGCGGCCTGGCGACGATGTCGCTCGTTCGCATCACCTTCGACGGCAAGGGCGGAGCCAAAACAGCCGAACGCTGGAAAATCGGCAAACGGATTCGCGATGTGGCCCAAGCACCCGACGGTTCGCTGTGGTTGCTGGAAGACGCCAATCCCGGCGCTCTGATCCATGTGACTCCCAAGGTAACGCCGAAGTAATGGCTCCGCGTGGAAGAACGACGGCTTGCAGGAGGCCGCCTATTACGAAAAGGCCTCCTGCCCCAAGCCGAAGTCGCAGCAACCATGTACTTACAACACAGAACATTTCGTATATCTGCGGTGTTGATTTTGCTGGCGTTCGCGATGATCCAGCTTTCTGACGCGCAATCACGTGCGCCACAGGATCAAAGCTGGAATCGGCGTGTCGAAGGCGCAGGCGATTACCAAACTGTGCTGGAAGTTTCCGGGCGAGTCGAAATCACGCGCGCATTCAAGATGCCGGATGCGCTCGATCTGAAATCCATCTGCCAGGCCAAACAGGATGCCGAACGTCGCGCTTTTCTGTCCGCCGAAGGGTATCTGTCCGCGTTGGAAAAATCCGTCGAAGCCAATCGGCATCTCCTCGAAATTGTGCAACTGCACAACGAACTCGGCCAGTTGTGGTCGTATCGCGGCGAGATGACCAACGCCATCAAACACTTTGAATCCGCGCGCGCCGCGTTGGTCAAAGCTCTGGTGGCGAATCCCCAATACTCCGAAGACCTGGTTTACCTGGACGAAATTCTGGGCGTTGCGCATTTGCGAAAAGGCGAACTGGACAATTGCGTCCACAATCACAACGCCGAAACCTGCATCTTCCCTCTGACCAAACAGGCGCAGCACAAATTGACGGCGGGGTCTTCGGCGGCGGTCAGACATTTCAAAAGCTTTTTGGCCAAACGGCCTGACAACCTGGAAGTTCGCTGGTTGTTGAATCTGGCAATGCAGACGCTTGGCACTGGGAGCGCGGACTTCCCAGTCCGCAGCGCCTCCGCAGGAGGCCTAAAGAAAAATGCCGGCAAGGATGCCGGCGCTCCCAGGTTTCCCGACGTAGCCGCCCAAGTCGGCGTGGATCGCATCAGCGGAGCGGGCGGCACGATTCTGGATGATTTCGACAACGATGGTTTGCTGGACGTGGTCATCAGCAGCGTGGACGCCTGCGAATCGCTGAAGTTTTTCCGCAACAACGGGGACGGCACATTCAGCGATCAAACCGACAAAGCCGGATTGAGCGATCAAATCGGCGGCATCAATTGCATCCAGACGGATTTCAACAACGACGGCTGGCTGGACATTTTTGTCATGCGCGGTGGCTGGGAATTCCCGATGCGCAATTCGCTATTGCGAAACAACGGCGACGGCACATTCAGCGATGTCACTGAAGCGAGCGGATTGCTCAGCGCAGACCACCGCACGCATTCGGCGGCGTGGGCGGATTTCGACAACGATGGATGGCTGGACGTGTTCATCGCGCACGAAGAAACTCCCAGTCAGTTGTTTCGCAATCGCGGAAACGGGACGTTTGAAGACGTGACGCGCAAAGCCGGAGTGGGCCGCACAGGGTTTTCAAAAGGTTCGACCTGGGGCGATTACGACAACGATGGCTTTGCCGATTTGTACGTGTCGAATTACGGCGAGGACAATTTTTTGTACCGAAACAAAGGCGATGGCACATTTGAAGAAGTCGCCGCGCGCCTGGGCGTCAGCAAACCGCTCATGAGTTTTCCGACGTGGTTTTTCGATTATGACAACGACGGTTGGCTGGACCTGTTTGTCGCCAGTTTTGTGCCTTCGGTGACGGAAGTCGCGCGTGAATTCTTGGGATTGCCGCCGCAAGCCGAAACCATGAAGCTCTACCGCAACAATGGACGCGGTGGATTTGACGATGTGACGGCGGCGGTCGGTTTGGCGAAGGTCGTGCCGACGATGGGCGCAAACTTTGGCGATTTCGACAACGACGGTTTTCTGGATGTGTACCTGGGGACCGGAGCGCCTTCGTACGCAGCCTTGATGCCGAATTTTGCGTTTCGCAATCGCGAAGGAAAAAGCTTTGCGGATGTGACGGCGGCAATGGGAACCGGTCATCTGCAAAAAGGTCACGGCGTGGGATTCGGCGATCTGGACAATGACGGCGATCAGGATTTGTACGTCAACGTCGGCGGCTTCATTCCCGGTGATAAATACAACAAAGCGTTGTTCGCCAATCCGACAGTTCGACAAACAGCCAGCTTGTCGAAAGCTTTTACGAAGAGCGATCTCAGCAAACAGCGACAAGCTGGCAGCTTGTCGGACAATACGAACTGGTTTTCGATCAAACTGGTCGGCGAAAAATCCAATCGCGCAGCCATCGGCGCCAAGATCAAACTGACGCTGGCCGACGCAACCGGCAAACAGTCTTTGCGTTATCGTGAAGTTTCGAGCGGAGGTTCGTTCGGCGCTTCATCGCTGGCGCAGCATTTCGGACTGGGAAAATTTCAGAAGATTGCAGAACTGGAAATCCAATGGCCGGGCGGCAAGACGCGACAGGTGTTTCGAGATGTGGCCGCGAACCAATTCATCGAAATCAAAGAGTCGGCGTCGGACTATCAAAAGCTGACGCGAAACTCGTTTTCGCTCATCAAACCCAAAGCTTCAGCCAAACCACACGCCCATTAGTCATTAGCGCGCTTATCGCCTTCAGCGATGAATGAGCTACGGCTTCTCTTTTTCCTCAATCGCATCGCCACGAGCGTCACCTCGGCGCATGGCTTCTTCGTTCATCTTGTCCAGCCGCGCAAAAGTTTCGCGCGCGCGGTCGGCGTCTTGTTTACGATTGGCTTTGGCGTAGGCGCGCGCCAGCACGTAATAGACGCGAGCTTCGCTGGGAGCCATGCGTTGGGCGATTTCCAATTCTTCGATGGCGCGTTTGTTGTCGCCGGTTTCAAACAAACAACGTCCCAACACGTAATGTCCCAGAGGCAATCGCGGCGTCAGACGAACGGCTTCTTCAGCCAGTTGCATGCCGGCTTCGGGGTCTTTGTTGCGGAGTTTGATGTAGGCAATCTGCAACCGCGCCAGGGCGTGCGAAGGCGAGTTGGCGATTTCTTTTTCAAAAGCTTCAATCGCGGCGTCGTCATCGCGCGAGTCAATCAGAAAGCGGCCATAAGCGTATTGCACATTCGGCGTGGTAGGAAAATCTTTGACCAATCGCTCGAACTCCAAACGCGAATCGGCGGCGTTCAATTGAGCAAAGTAATGTTGCGCCAATCCGGCGCGACGAATCAGGTCGCGGTCGCGGTGGTTCAGATCAATTTGTTTAGGCAAGGCGGAAATTCGCAGCACGGACAATCCCAATCCGATCATCAAATCCTGCGTGTTTGAACCTTCGACGGCCAATCCTGTGAACACGCGCTGCGCCGTTTCGTAATCTCCGCGCAGCAAAAACAGCGTGCCTTCGTGATAACGCATGACGCGCGCCAGTTCGGGGTTATCACCAATACCACGTTGGCGACCTTGTTGCAGGTGCAGCATCGCGTCGTCGTATCGGCCCAGCCGGTATTCGCACAATCCCTGCATCGCCACCGGAGCGCCGACTTGCGGACGCAAGGCAGCCACACGCCCAAAGGCCTTGGCGGCTTCTTCATACCGATCTTGTTCGTAAAGCAACGTCGCCAGATACCACCAACCTTCGTCCCAACGCGGGCGGGCGGCGACACCCTGTTGGTAAAGCTTGATGGCTTCGTCGAAATCTCCGGCTTCGCGCTGTTGGCTGGCTTCGGCGGCAATTTTTTCAAAGGCCGGAGATTGCGCTCTGGCAGTGGGCGGAGCCGACGGTTTTGCAGCGGGCTTGGTCGTTTTGGAGCGTTGAGCCAGTGCGGGCAAGGTCACAATTGTTATTAACCCAACCAGAACAAGAATGCGCACCGACAAGAACATTTCTCTTCCCTGTTGGGTAATGGGTAATGGGTAATGGGTAATGGGTAATTTGCGGTTCATAACTTCGCTCTTAATTTGGATACGGCGCGCCTTCGCGGGCGATGCGAATGCGGTGATCGGTGAATTTGAAATGCGCGCCGGGCAAATCAATTTTTGGCATGTGGCAATCGGTGCATTTGCTTTTGCCGGTCGGACAGGCTCGCGCAGATCGTTCTGCCGTCGCCTTTTCGGTTTTGGTCAGGTGGCAAGCCAGGCATTTTGCGTCGTAAAAAGCAGCGTTCGCTGACGGGTCACCGTGCGGATCGTGGCAAGCCGTACAGCCGATGCGGCGGTCGGCGGAATAACATTTACTGTGAAAGATTCGGTATGGTTGAAAGCGAACGTTGTTGATGCCTGCTCTGTTAGGCATCTCAATCACATCATCCACGCTGCGGTGGCATTGCCCACAAACTGTTTGTGTCATGTCGTCACCGTCCACCTGCCCCAACTTCTTTATTCCGGTGCCTGCTTTTTCACCTGCTTTCATTGCGGCGACATGTGGCTCGCCAGGTCCATGACAGGCTTCGCAACCGATGCCGGGCGTCATTTTTTCTAGCTGAAAACGTTGCGCGACATTCGTTCCGGTGGAATGACAGAAGAAACAGTTTTTCTCTTCGTCAACGCTCATCGCGCGTCCGGCGGCTTCGATCAGGGTTTTCGGAGCTTCGGGCGAATGGCCGAGCGTGATGTCCAGCCCGTCAATCGCGTTGTAAAAACTGACGCGGCTTTCGTATTTCACGCCATTGAGTTCATACACATACGTCTGCCCGGATTTGCCTTGTCCGAAACAAAATTGAATCGGAGCCGAAACGACTGCCTGGCCTTCGGTGACGGTGTAAATGCTCTGATTGCCTTTGCGTTCGATGCGGTAACTGAACCGGCCTTGTTGAAACTTTAGCAAAGGATGCTTATCCAGTATTCGGCAACTGCCGATTGGTTCCAGAGCTTTGGCCATCGCTGTCTGTTGCTGTTGTTCGACAATTTCAGAATGGCAGACGGCACAGGTGTTCGTCCCAACATAACCGGGTTTACCGGATTGAGACATTGCCAACGCCGCAGCAAACAACGCCGCAGCCAGTGCCAAAAATAATCGCGACAACCTTTTCATTCGGATTGCGGTGGTTTGATCGGACGCTCTATCGCCTTCGGAGGTTCGGACAATTTGTCAGCGGTCGGCTGGCGCTTCTGCTCTTCTTCATTGAGCCGGTCAATGATGGCGCGCAACCGGTCGGCGTCCGCCGTGCGTTTCTGTTTCAAATACAATCGAGCCAGCAAAACATACGCCTGCCGAAAATCCTTGTGCAATTCCGTGGCGCGTTCCAGCATCTTGACGGCTTCGTCCACGCGGCCACGCGCCTGCGCCAGTTGCGCCGAATGAAACAGCGCCGCAATGTCGTCCGGGCGCATTTCCAGCGCGAGCTTTAACAGCGGTTCGGCTTCATCCAACAAACCGTCTTCGCGCAACAACCAGCCCAGCCGCAGATTGGCCATGTAATCGCGCGGATTGTTTTGTAATTCGGCGCGAAATTCTTCAATCGCCAGATCACGATTTCCGGTAATCAAATACTCGACGCCGAGTTGCGTATGGACGGTCGGGAGTTTCGGATTGAGTTTGGCGGCCAGGCGCAACTCTTCCACCGCTCCGACGTGATTGCGTGTGGCGGCGTTCAACGCTCCCAGAATCAAATGACCTTCGGCGGGCGGCAAAAACTTGAAGACTTTATCAATCAGCGCGCGGCCTTGTTCAATCTGGTCGTTTTGCAGATACGCCGTGCCGAGCGCATACGCCACGCCTATATTCTCCGGCTGTGCGTTGTATACCGTTTCCAATTCTTTGATCGCTTCGGTAAGTTTGCCCATCTGGAACAGACACACGCCGAGCAATTGGCGCGCCTGCAATTGGTCGGGCTTGGCGGCGACCACCTGCGCCAATTCCTTCCGCGCAGCTTCAATCTGATGCGTTTGAAAATACGCAATGCCCAGATTCAATCGAATGTCATGTTCGTTCGGGTCAATCGCCAGCGCCGCTTTGTAATTCGCGGCGGCTTTGTCGTATTGGCCGAGTTTGGCATAGACGACGCCCAGATTCGACAGAGCGTCAATCCGTTGCGGAATCAGTTTCAATGCCGCTTCATAAGCTTGCCGCGCCGCGTCGAGATCGCCTTTCTTCTGGGCTTCGACACCGCGCGCGAATTGAGCTTCCGATTGGCGAACCGTTTCACGGTCTTGAACCGGCGCCAAAACGAACGCGAACATCAATACACATTGGGCGATGACGACAGCCATAAGCTACAAACTATCTGGGTTTGCCTGTTGAGTGGTTTCGATAAACGCGCAAAGTATACCAGCCGAACTCACGCCACTCTACCTCGCGGCAAATGAAAAATTGGCGTCGAGAAGTTTGATCGCTCAATCTTCCCGACGCCAAGAATCGGTTCATCGAAATGAACAGCGTTAGAAGGTGAATTTCAGAGCCAGTTCAACGACGCGCTGGCCGCGTTTCGTCGTAATTCTGCCGAAATTAGCCTTGGTGGCGTCTGTGAAATCAAAGCCGCCTGCCGGATCACACTTGTTATCCTGCGTTCCGCCAAGTCCGTTGGGGAATGTCTGAGTAAACGATGTGATAGTTCCATCGGCCAACACCAGAGGCCGGTTGACCGCCGTGCGGCGACAAACCGTTTCCAGCGTCAGGTAAATGTCGCTGTTGCTGGCGTTCTGGTTATCAATATTCTTCGGAAATGCCTGATTGAAGATATTGAAGAATCCGGCGCGGAACTGCAGATTCTTGGTTTCTCTGATCTTGAAGTTCTTGAAAAGAGAAATGTCCCAGTTCTGCCGGTTCGGCGTGCGGAAGTAGAACGGCGAAATCACCGGGCCAGTCGTGCCAAACCCTGGAATGCCGATGGCGCTCAAATCCAAAACGCGGTCGCCGACATTCTTTCCGTCCAGATTCGGATTTTTGCTGAACGTCGGAGCGATGGCTCCGGCAGCATAACCTGCCGCCTGGAAGGCATCCGAACCAAACGCCGCAACGGCGAGGTTGGCAACATCGCCCGTGAAGCGCAGGTTGACCGGAGTTCCGCTCGACCAGGTGGTAATGCCGGACATCTGCCAGCCGTTCAACAATCCTTTGGCGAGAAGGTGGTTGCTGGGGGATAAATTCGGCAGATTGTAGTTGTACGACAGGTTGAAAATATGGGTGCGGTCATAATCCAACACGCCATACGAACGACCGCGCGTATCCAGCGGATCGAGATCGTTGAATTCTCCGCCGCGCGTGCCCAACACTTTCGAGAAAGTGTAGGTGGCGAAGAATTGCAGATTCTTGCCCGCTTGACGGCTCAACGTCGTCTGCAATGAATGGTAATTCGACGTGCCGGTGTATTGCTGATACCGAACGCCGCCCAAATCCGGGAACGGGCGGAAACTGTTCAGTATGCCGTCACCCAGCGATTGGCGATGCAACGGGTTGCTCAAATTCAGCGCAACGCCGGTTTGCTGAACGATCTGGCAATTGCCTCTGCGAATTACGGTGTTGTTCGGCCCGATTTCGCCCGGATCGCAATTTGGGTTGGCCAACATGGTGATGGTGCTGCCCGGATCGCCCGCGATGCTGCCAGTCAACAACCGTCCCAAAGGAACCGTGTTGATCGGCAACCGAGCCGCCAGATGGCGACCGAAGGTTCCGACATACGCATTTTCCAAAACCATCTGGAACGGCAACCGATTGGCGACACTCAGACTGGTGGTCACAGTTGTCGGGAAATCATTCGAGTTGGGGTCGGGGGAAATGATCTGGGCGCCACCGCTGGCCAACCGCAGCGGATCAACCAATACTCTTTGTCCATTTGGCAATGTGACTGCGCCCATGTTGCTCAACGTCAATCCGCCAAGATCATTGAACGTAAAGTTCGTTCCCGGAATGGTCGTGAACGGCCCGATGGTGGCGCCGACGTTTCCATTCGGAGCCGCGCGCAACGTGGCATCGTATTGGAAGTTGCCCTGTACTCGGTTGTAGAAGATGCCCGCGCCGCCACGAATGACGAGTTTGTCGTCTTTCAGCGGACTCCAGGCGATGTTCAGACGCGGTCCCCAAAGAACTTTCGGAGGAGTAATGGCGCCTTTCTGGATTTCACCGCGCGCGGCTGACAAAACGCCGTTCGGACGGAAAGGATCGCCGTTGATGTAATATCCCGCACCGCGTTGATAAGCCTGCGGGCTGAACAAAATATCAAAGCCCTTGCGCTCTTCGTTGACGGTCATGTGCGAAGCACGCAATCCGTATTCGAGCGTAAAGTTCGGTTTAACCTTCCACGAATCCTGAGCGTAGAATTCATAGTTGTAGAAACGATAGTTGCCAATCGGCGGCTGTGTTCCGTGTCCCACATCCGTAAGTTGACCAACCAGCAAATCGCCGAAATCGTTTCCGGTTCCGGTTCCATTCCAGTTATTGAATCCGATCAGCCCTTGCGAATCGGGATCGCCCTGGAAGTTCTGGCGTTTGTTGCCCTGTTCAATCAATGCGCCGAATTTCAGCGTGTGACTGCCGGCGACTTTGCTCAGGTTGTCGGTGATCGAAAAGCTGTCGTTCCAGGCAAAAATCGGGTTCGTGCCCGGCGACCACAATTGGCCCTGCGCCCAGCTAATCAACGACAACGAAACAAACGGGCTTTGCCGACCAAAACGAGTATTGTCGAACGGCAACCGCCAGATGTTTTCAATCCCAAGCGTCGAAAGCCTGACTTTGTCCGGGTCTTGATACTGGTTATCTAGTTTCAGCTTGCTACCGCTGAATACAACTTCGTTGGTCATCGTTGGGTTAATGACTGATGTAAGGCCTACAGCCACCGAACGACCAAGATTGTCCTGAACGTTGGGAGAAGGCAATTCGAAGGTTGAAGGCCCCCACCAAATACCGTAAGGGTTGACATCGCCCTGCGTCTCGCGGGTAACACGGACATAAAGGTTGGTCTTATCGCTGACTTTATAATCAAACCGCGACTTGAAATCCTTACGATGTGTCGTCTGGGTGATGTTGGAGATGTAATTTTGGCCTGGGATGTTCGAATTCGGTAACGGATACAAATTGATCAGCACTTTGCCAATCGGATTGATGTAAGGAGCCAAATTGCCATTGGGAGCTTCTTGCCCTGCATTGGCAAATCCAGCCGGAATTCTGACCGTTGTTCCGCTGAAATTTCCTTGCCGCTGCGCCAGGGTGGGGACATTGGAGATGCGCGGCGGTGCGCCATACGTTTGGCGCTGAACCTCGAAACCAACAAAGAAAAACAATTTATCCCGATCCTTGTTGAACCCACCCAGCGGGCCAAATACTTTCTTTGGCAAGGCAATTGGCCCACTGAAAGTTCCACCCGGGTAGTAAAACTGACCGGGCGGTTTCTGCCCAGCCAATGAATTCGGGTCCTGAGCCTTGACGTAATTCCTGAAACGATCATTCGCCGCTAGAACCTCATGCCGAACGTATGTGTATGCAGATCCATGAAACTCTCGGCTGCCGGATTTAGTCGTTCCGCTGATCTGCACCCCACTGTTCCCATGCTCGGCGGCGAAGTTGCTAGATTGCACAGTTACTTCCTGAACGAAATCGTTGTTCAAGCTGACGATGCTGCCGCAATTGCAACCAATATCAACGACGCGCGAACCATCCACACTGATATTGTTGTTTTCCCCACGTTGGCCATTGACAGCATATTGCTGGGCGTTGCCAAAAGTTGAAACCTGATATACAGAAGAATCCGGGGCAACTACGCCGGGTAAAATTCGCAACAATTCAATACTGTTGCGGCTGATGATCGAAAGATTTTCAATCTGTGCGGCTTTGATCGTATTCGACCGTTCTCCGGTTTCAGTTTTGATTTCTTCAATGGCAGAAGCCGTGACAGTCACACTTTCAGTGGCAGCACCGACATCCATCGTCACATCACCGCCTTTGGTTTCACTCGGGCTGAATACCAGTTCCGCCTTGATGTGCTTTTTGAAGCCGGACGCTTCAACTTCGAGCGTATAAACGCCAGGCTGAATCGAAGTAATGACATACACCCCTTCGCTGCCGGTTTTGACCTTCCGCTCAGCCTTGGTTGCGTCTGCCGTCAAAGTGACAGTCGCATTCGCCACGACCGCACCATTCTGATCTTTTACTGTTCCTCGCAGGGTTGCGCTCGTCAGTGTTTGAGCAAAACCTAGCGATAGAAACATTGTTGAAACCAGAAAGGCAAATATCCACAACCAAAGAATGTTTCTGGCTGTTTGGAATTGGGTTCGCATTTTGGATAGCCTCCAGAAAATTTTCCCTTCCCGATGTTCCACTGCGTTCACAAACTGACATTGCCGGACGGTCAACAACGTCGAAATTTTGAACATCTGAAAACAGCCGCGAAAGGAAGTCAGATAGACTGCCTCAAACCATACTTCTTTAATTGAGGTTTATAGAATTAGCGCAACCGAAATCCTGAATGGATTCCGGCATTCGTAGAGCTGTATTACAAATTCAGCAAAGCTTGGTAAATCAGATACTTTCAGTATAATGACGGTCGTCAATTCGATGTGACACTCTTTACCCGACTATCAGAAGCAGAGTCAACGGACTTACGGCTACTAACCGTTACAGACAAGGTTAATAACGTAATGCCGTCAACAACTTATGGCGATTCACGAAAAAGTGGCCCCTGAAAATCTACAAACATCCGAGAAAGTAAGCCCTGACGAAATCCAGCAGGCGATTGAACGCGTGATGGCGAGCAAGCACTTTGCTCACGCCCCAATGAAGCAGAAATTTTTGCGTTTAATCTGTGATTTTCATCTGGCAGGTCGTGGTGCGGAATTGAACGAGTACCTGATTGGCCGGGAAGTTTTCGACCGTGACAATTCCTATAACCCGGCGACAGACCCGATTGTTCGTGTCGGCGCTCACGGTGTCCGGGAAAAGCTGGAAAGGTATTACCAAAAAGATGGGGCCAATGACGGCATACGAATTGAAATCCCTATAGGAAATTACGAACCAACCTTTGTCAGAGTCGGGCCGCCTCAAAATCTTACCGCTGAAAACACCGAATCATCATTCACACCGGCTTCGCCTGCGGCGACCGAGCAGACGATTCCAGAGATAAGACCAAGCCGGAATTATTGGCTGTATCTGGCCGCAGTGGCTGGCTTGATGCTTTGCGCCGCGCTCGCTTATTCCAATTTCTCTTTGCGCCAGGAATTAAACCAGCGTCGTGAATCGCTGGATATGTTTCAGCCGGTTTGGGGTGGATTTCTGACCAGTTCTGATCCGACATTGATGGTGCTGAGCAATCCGCCGGTGTTCAGGTTTTTGAATTCGGCAGACCCCGACCCGGTAGTCAAAAAATCCTTTCCGATTACGACGCCGCAATCCACAGCGATTTTCGACGAACTGCCGAGCAAATCCATCATTCGCATTATTCCGAATCCCAGACTGGCATTGACTACGGACACTTACACAGGCATTGGCGAAGCCATCGGAGTTCATCGCATCACCGATCTGTTTCGCACCGCCGACAAAAGCTTGAGGCTCAAGCAAAGTCGAACGGTCAGCGCCGAAGACTTGCAGGATCAAAACGTCATAGCGTTGGGCAGCGTGTGGGTCAACAATTGGTCAAGCAGTTTGCCCGCCATCGAAGATTTCGTATACACCGATCAGGTGACGGTGCTGAACCTGAATCCTCGCCCAGGCGAAGAGGCTGAATATCGCGCCGATTTCGACCCTCAGTCGGGAAAACTGATTCAGGATTACGCCTTGATTACCGTCGCGCCGAATTTGTCCAACCGAGATATGGTCATGGTGGTGGCGGGATTGCACAGCGAAGGAACTGCGGCGGCGGCGGAATTCATCACCGGCAAACAATACCTTCCGCAATTCAACCAGCGACTGGCTCAGGCGGGCGCTGGCGGAAAAACTCCAAAACACTTTCAGGTTCTGTTGAAAGTGGGCGTGGAAAACGGCATTCCGACTTATATCAATCTGGTGACCATTCACGAACTGCAAGGCAAAGCTCGTTGAGCGTCATTTCTTGCCTGCCTGTCCCTGGCCTTCGACAATCTTGATGTATTGATTGATTGGCAAATCTGTCAATTTGTCCACTTTGCCGCTGGGCCATTTGATTTCCAGACTGTCCAGTTTTGTCGCCTTGCCCAGTCCCAGAACTTCGCGCGGATCGTGCGAAGCCAGATAACTGCCGCCGCTGGTTTTCAAGCGCGAACGTTTCACGCCGCCTGCCGTCCAGGTGATGATTGCGCCGACTGCGCCGGGATTGCTGCCTTTTCCCGCAACCAGATTCAATCCGATCCAGTTGTGGCCGCTGCCGCCCTGATTGCGCAGTAAAACCGGGGCTTCGCCGTTGTTGATGATGAGAACGTCAATCCACCCGTCATTGTCGAAATCTCCGAAGGAAGCGCCGCGCGCCGGAAAATCCTTTTTGAACACATCGCCGGATTGCGCGCTGACGTTTTTGTATCTGCCGTTGAGATTTTCAAACATCACCAGAGGCTCTTTGTATTTCACCCGCGCAGCCTGGGTTTCGACCATGTCGTCCGGGTGGCCATTGGCCAAAAACAGGTCTGGGTCGCCGTCGTTGTCGTAATCGAAAAACTTCAATCCCCAACCGCTCAGCAATCGCGTCGCCTGGCCAATTTCGCCCGCCTGATCGGTGAAGGTCAGGTCTTTTTCATTGCGGTAGAGACTGAAAAGTTCCTGGTCAATGTTGGCGACGAACAAATCCTGCCAACCGTCGCCGTCATAATCCGCAGCGTCCACGCCCATTCCCGAACGCGGACTTCCAGCGTCGCTGTAACCGACTCCTGAAGCCAGTCCTATTTCCTCGAACTTGCCGTTGCCTTTGTTGATGAACAAATGATTGGCCGTGGTGTCGTTGGCGACAAACAAATCCAGCCAGCCATCATTGTTGACATCCGTCGCCACTGCGCCAAAGGATTTGCCCAGCGCGTTGGCAATGCCCGAGGTTTTGCTGACATCGGTGAATTTGCCGTTCCCGTCGTTATGAAAGAGAAAGCTGGGGCGTGGTTTGAAAACGCGCGGAATGCAGTAATACCGGCGCCCTTGTTTGTTGTCGCCGCAAAACACGCTGCCAGTCGCGCTATACTGCACAAAGCTGGAGACGAACAAGTCCAGCTTGCCGTCGTTGTCGTAATCGAACCATGTCGCGCAGGTTGACCAGTTCGGCGCGCCGACTCCGGCAATTTTGGTGACATCGGTGAACGTGCCGTCGCCGTTGTTGCGAAACAGCACGTTTTCGCCGTAGTTGGTGACGTACAAATCCTGCCAGCCGTCGCCGTCGAAATCCGCTGCCGCCGCTCCCATGCCGAAATGCCCCATCTTGCCGCAGGCGACTCCGGCTTTTTCGGTCACATCGGTGAACGTGCCGTCCTGATTATTGCGATACAGCGCGTTGCGAATCGGCGTTTTGGGAGAATAAAAATCCGACGGGCCGCTGTTGACCAGATACACATCCAGCCAGCCGTCGTTGTCGAAATCGAAAAACAATCCGCCGCCGCCGCAGGTTTCCGGCAGATGCCGGGCGTCGGATCGCCCGTTGTCGTGAACCCAGGTGATTCCGCTTTTCGATGGAGGAATTTCGACAAAAGTGACGGACTTATCCGTAGATTGCGAGGCAGAAAATCCCAGCGCCAAAATAATCAAGACCGACAAAAGCAATTTCACAATGGACTCCTTCAAAACAATTCGTGCCCAAATTCATAGGCCTTAAACAATCCAAAACCAAGGCTGAAAACGCCGGCCAGAGCGCGTACAGCCAGATTCGTCCGCGTAAATGAATCCGCCGTCAGATGCAAAGGCAAACTCAACACCAGACTCATCACCATCATCCCGCCGATGGAACCAATGCCGAAAATGGCTATGACGCCAAACGCCAGCGCAGTAGATTTGATCGTTGCCAACAAAACCAGCAACAAACCTGCGCTTCCCGCCAACCCGTGAATCATGCCAATCACCAACGGGCGAAAGCCCAGCTTCAATCCGTGATGCGTGTGCGGGTCAGGTTCAGGATTGCCGTCGTGAAGATGCGGGTGAGTGTGGCGATGACCGCCGTGTTCGTGTTCATGAAAATGAATACGTCCGCCACGCGCCAGCTTGAACAGCACATTCGCTCCCAGACCGATCAACATCAACGCGACGCAGAATTCCAGAGGCTTTTCGTATTTTTCGATGTTCAAATTCATGAAAATGACGGCAATGCCAGCAATCAGCAGCGAAACCGTATGGCCAACGCCCCACAATCCGCCAACCAGCAACGAACTCAACCAGTGTTTACGTTCGCTGACAATTGTCGAAACGGCGGCCAGATGGTCTGTGTCCAGCGCGTGGCGCAATCCAATCACGAATCCCAAACCCAGCGTCGCCAACGCTGAAAACGATTTTGCCTGATCCAGTTCGACATGCCAGAAATCGCCTGGCTTGATTCCGGCTTGTTGCAGCGCAAGATAACAAATCATCAAGCCCAACAATGTCACAACCAACCCGCTGAGCGCGGGAATCAAGCGTGTTGATGTCATTGCGCTTTTTGCTTTGACGATCAATTTTCCTCCAGAAACAAAAACCAGGGCGACCATAGTCAAAACGCTGGCCCACCCGACAATAAATACAATAATCAAAACCAGATCGTACCGACTCGGTTCAGGAAATTCGAAAACTCCATTTGATGTTTTTTCAGGAAGTGAAAGCGCGATGATGATCGAATGAAGGTCGAAAAAAAACAAGACATCTCAACAACAAAAACAGGGAAGTAACCTGATAGGTGACTTCCCTGTTTTGCCAATCGCCAAATCTGACGTTTGGTGAGTTTGAAACGATTATCGTTCGATTACGCGGCGCGTGCCGTATCGTTCCAGACTGGGTTTGTCAGGCTCGCTCAGGCCGGTACGATGATCGAAGATTTCGCGTCCGGGAGCTTTGAACAATGAGCCGAATCCGGTTCTGAACGCCGCGACAGGATCATCCGCCAGACTGGCCAGCTTGGTCAGTTGAATCGAATAATTGCCGGTAATGTTCGGATCGAGCGGAGTGGCGATGGCGATGTAAATTCCGGTGGAAGTCAGGCGGTAAGTGATTTGGGCATTCAACCCTCCGCCAGAGTTGTCGTCCAGGGTCAGACGCGGATCGCCGACATTGCTGTGCAACAGCAGAAAAGAATCAAACGCTGTGGAATTCATGTTGATTCGCGCGTTGTCGCTTTGAACTCCGCTGAACCAATACAAATCCAGATAAGTTCCGGCGGAAGTCTGCAAATCCGTATTCGTAATGCTGCCGTTGATCGTCTGTCCGTAGGCGATCTGCGTCGCCACGTTGTCCAACAATCTGAGCGTGTATGCTCCCATGCCGTTCGGTTCGAAGTCCGACGAAGTGGCGAAAATGGCGTAACTTCCCGGCGTGGGGATGACCGTCATCAACAGGGCGTTGTTGTTGTTTGAAGATGCCGAACTGCCGTAATTGCCGGATTGATCGTCCGCGGCAATCAGACTCAAAGTGCCGCTGGCATTGTTATAGAGCAGAACGGCAGCATCGAAGTTGTTCGAGCGCAGGTCCACGGCAATCGTCGTGTTCGGAGTCGTTGTCGTGAAGCTGTAAGCGTCGAAGAAAAAGGTGCTGCCTTCTGAACCGGCCTGAACCTGATCGTCGGCGGTCAAGGCGCCGGTCACCGTTTGCCCGAAGGTGATTGACTGAGCGCGCACCGGCGGAATGTTTCCGGCCAGCTTGATCGTCACCGTGTTCGAATCACGATTATTGGCGCGCAGACGGATGTTGACGCTGCCCAAGCCGGCCAGTTCCGGCGGAATAATGACGTTGACCTGATCGAGTCCTACAAATCCCGGAGCCGGCCCGGCATACAACACAGTGGCCGGGACTCCCTGAATCCGGCACGTGACGGCTTCGGCAACGCCATTTTCATCGCCCGGATTGGCCGCCGGGGTGTATCGAATTCCCGTCACATACAGCACCAGCACGTTCGGAGCTTCCCTGGTTCCGGCGCTGACATCGCGTTCGGTTCCATCTGGATTGTATGTGTTGATCAGCGGCCCGCCATCGCTGGTTTGAGCCGCAGCGGCTCCGGTGCCTGTGGCTCTGGCCGAAAAAATTCCCGGCGCGGAACGCACAACCGTCACGGTTCCAGTCGTCACGGTGTTGTTCGAATTGGTGACCGTAATCGTCACACTGGCTCCGTCAGGAACATTCGACGGGATGGCCAGATTGATCTGGGACGGAGCCACAAAAAACAAACCGCAATCAGCATTTCCAATGCGGACGCTGACTCCGCCAAGCGTGGTTGGCAAAGGTGTCGTATTGGCGATGTACACCTGATTGTTCTGAGTCGTGAACGTGCCAAACGCAGCGACTATGGTCTCAGGAGCAATTTCCTTATTGGTCGCATAACTGGCGGCATTGACCGCCGAAACCTGTGCCTGCGCCGTAAAAGCCGTTCCTGCAAGCGTCATCAGCAAGGCGACAAACAATGCTCGGAACGCTTTCGAGCAGGATGGTGTTGAAATCATCTTCATGGTCTTCTCCTAACGGAAGTCTGGATAAATCGAATTCCTTCGCGGGAATCGTCGCTCAGTCGAAATTACCCACGAATTCAAAGGCGATGGTTCAAGCTTTGGGAATAGGGGGGCGGTGATTGATTATTACTCGACCGCCAATCTATCCGGCTCTGTTATTCGCGTCAAGCCGGATTTTTGGCCGGTTTTGTCTCTGCGCAACTCTGCCAGCGGTAACGGTCGTTAGACCTTCTGGTTCATGTTCGGACGTTTTTTTGCGGATTCGCCGCCAAACAACCTCAATAAAACAAGGCGACCGGATTTCCAAATCCAATCGCCTTGTTTTGTTTTGGCTGTATTCTGTTTTCTGACCGCTTCGCAGTTTACCTGATCGAAACCTGCGGTGTAGGTTTGATTTCGATGCTGTTGCTGGTCAGCGTGGTGGACATCACTCGCTGCAATTCGGCAACGGCTTTGTTGTAATCGGCCAACGCGCGCAATTCCGAACCGCGAGCGACCGCCAGATCAGTCTGCCGTTGCAGAACAAAGAACGTGATGGACAATCCGGCGGCAAATTTCTTCTCTTCGCCTTCCAATTGTTGTTCGGCATATTCGCGCGCAGCCCGCGAAGCCTCGATTCGCATCTTGGCCGTTTCCACAGATTGAACGGCGTTGCGAACTTCGACTTCTATGCCCTGCAATTGACGACGAGTTTGAAGTTCGAGCTGGCGAGAAGTTTCGACGGCTCGTCCCAGATTCGCCTTGGCTGTGCGATTGCGCCAGGGAATTTCAATGTTCACGCCGACGTTCCAGCTACGAAATTCATTCTGGACCAGATTCTTGAGACCGGTTCCATAACCGCCGATGAATTGAGTGGCAACCGGGTTGGTGACCTGGATCGTGTTAGGTGAAAACGGAAAGCCTGGTTTCACGTTGTATTGCGTGATGTTTCCCTGAGCATCTCTGACAGGATCGAGAATCAGACAGTTGCCGGATAATGGCGACGAAAACGGAGAGACGCAATTTCCAACCGTGGCCGTAGAAGTTGCCGGCGTACCGCCCGTTCCGAAGGTCGTATATCCGCCAACCAGATCAATTCTCGGTTTGGCCTGGTTGCGGAAAAAGGAAATGTCCGTCTGGTTCATTTCTTTTTGCAGCGCGAACTGCTTGAGTTCAGGGCGATTTTCCACGGCGAGTTTTTGGGCGTCCGCCAGCGGAATCGTGACAGGCTGAACGTCAAACGATTCGACGGGAATCACCTGAGCATCCCACAAATCGGCATTGGACGGACCAAGCGTCAGATTCTTGAGCGCATTTTCGGCCTGGGCAACAGAGTTCATCGCGGCGAATACCTGCTGGCGGCGCGATTCCAGCGTGGCGGCGGATTGAGTCACTTCAATCGGAGCCAGCGTCCCCACTTCCACCTGACGTTTGTTGTTGGAAAGCTGCGTTTCAGCCAACTTCACCGCATCGCGCTGAATTTCTTCATCCTTGATCGCAAACGCCAAATCCCAATATGCCTGCTGCACGCGGGAAATGATTTCAATCGTGCGCTGCCGGAAAACTGCGTCCGACAAATCCAGCCGCTTGCGGCTCAATTGAATCTGGCGGCGATTCGGATCAATTCTGTAGTTACGGAACAAAGGCTGCGTGATCGTGAAACTCAGTTGCGGATCGAACTGCGATGAAAACAAGCTGAAGTTGGACGACGAACGCGTGTTGTTGAAATTGAGTTGGTAAGAAGCACCTGAGTTGTAGATCAACCCCTGATGTCCGAAGTTGAATGTGATGGATTTTCGGGTCAATGCCGATTGGTCACTGCCGACACCGCTGAACGGGCGAGTGTTCGGGCTTCCCGAAGAGTTGTAGGAAAAACCCTGAGTCGAAATCGGATCGTAAGCCCCTTCCGCCGCCAGCAAATCGAATCCGGCCTGTCGCACGTTGGTGCGTTCGATTTCAATGTCGGGGTTGTTTTCCAATGCGGCCAGAATCGCATCGCGCAATGTCCAGCGGGCGACTTTTCCCGGCTCCAGCCCGACTGTGCGCTGCGGGATCGGACGTGCCTCCGGTTGCTGGGTTTGCGCGGGTTGAGTCTGTTCCTGGGCCAATGACGATGCGGCCAGCACCATCACGCAACACGCGGCCAATGCCAGACCCGCCAATTGACGAGACAGAGCCTGAAAGCTTTTCGTAATCATCTTCCTCATTCTCCGAGTTGAATTGCTTGAAAACAGAATGTTTTCGGATACCTAACCGCTGCTGTTTACGAACTGATTTCAGGAGCGGTTGCAAGAAAATTGGATTCGGTTGTCAGTGGTCGGTGATTGGTTGTCGGCAACACCATCGCCAAACAAATAAACGACAAACCACGAATACAAAGAAACCGACAACTGGCCACCAATTACCGATCACGAACGATAATCCGCATTGATGCGAATGTAACCTTCCGTCAAATCACAGGTCCATTCGGTGACCTCGGCATCGCCTTGATGCAGATCAATGGTGACAGTCACTTCATCGCGTTTGAGAATTTCCAGCGCCAGCGCTTCGTCGAAATCCAGACCACGCCCATTTCGCGCAACAACCAGCTTGCCAAGCTTGATTTCGACTTTGGAAACATCGAATTTCGCGCCGCTGCGTCCGGCGGCAGCCAGAATCCGGCCCCAATTGGCGTCGGCTCCGGCTAAAGCAGTCTTGACGAGCGGACTGGTCGCTACGGTCACAGCTATTTTCTCTGCGTCGCGCAGGCCAGGCGCTCGGCGAACCTGAATCGTCACCAATTTGGTCGCGCCTTCGCCGTCGCGGGCGACTTCTTTCGCCAGGTCGCGGCAAACATCGGTCAAAGTTCTGGTGAACGCATCGAAGTCTGCGCCCGAAGCTTTGGAAATTGTCGAATTCCCTGCTGCGCCATTTGCCAAAACCATCAAGGTGTCATTGGTCGAAGTGTCTCCATCCACCGAAAGGCGATTGAATGTTTGGTTCACCGCCAGTTTCAAAGACGATTGCAAAGCCGATTTCGTAATCGCCACGTCGGTCGTCACAAACGACAACAAAGTGGCCATATTGGGATGAATCATCCCTGAGCCTTTGGCAACACCGGCAATCGTCACCTGCTTGCCATCGAGCTTCAACCGGCGAACGGCGCGTTTAGGGCGCGTGTCTGTGGTCATAATCGCTTCGGCGACTTTCCAGCCTCGTTCGCGCGAAAGCTCCGCTGTGGCAGCGCGCACGCCCGATTCGACTTTCGTCATATCCAGACGCTGACCAATCACTCCAGTCGAAGCGACCAGAACTTCGCGGTCGTCGCAATTGAAGTATTCAGCCACCAATGCTGCGGTCTGGCGTGAATGATCCAATCCTTCTTCGCCAGTGCAGGCATTCGCGCCACCGGAATTCACCACTACGGCGCGATGCGTTCGATGTCGCAGATGTTCCCGCGATAACAACACTGGCGCAGCCGCCACCAGATTTTGAGTAAAGACAGCCGCCGCGACTGCCGGGCGTTCGGAGAAGATAATTGCCAAATCCTCCCCCCCTCTCTTTTTCAAACCACAAGCCGCGGTTCCGGCTAAAAATCCTTTGGGCAACGCGACCGAACAATCAGTTCGCTTTTCTACGGAGCGACTCTCCTGCTTCTTGCTTCTCATTTTTTCAGAAAACGGAGCCAGCAGTGACGGCATTAACACTTGATAGGCACTGCGAGCTACTTTTCAAATTCCTTTCCAAGTTATGTGCCAACCAAGTTGGCTAACGAAATCTTCGACTTACAGAGAATTACCAGTACGCACCAGCCAACAAACTGTTCGATTCCGGGACTTGGGCGTTCACATTCGGGCAATCAATCCTTATCCAACTCGTTTTTCCAGCTTGACGACGGGAATGTTCACCTGACTGACATCAAACGGTTCGGGATTTACGCCTTCCACCAAATCCATCACCATCGCCACTTCGTCGCAACAATTGAACTTCGGACAATTGATGCAATCCATCCAGACTTTGCGCGGCATCGAATCGTGCGCCACTACGCGAAATCCAAGCTTGGCGAAAAACTCAGTCACATAAGTAAAGGCGTAAACCTGAACCAAGCCATGTTCGCGCGCTTCGGCAATGTTGGCTTCGACCAGTTTTCGCCCTATGCCGCGCCTGCCTGTCGTTTCATCCACTGCCAGCGAACGAACCTCCGCCATATCGCCCCAGGTGAAATGCAGCCCTGAACATCCAACGACTTTGCCATCAAGCTCAGCAACATGAAAGTCGCGGATGTTTTCGTAAATGCTCAACATAGTGCGCGGCAGCATTTGTTCCTGCCGTGCGTACTGGTTGACCAGTTCGTGAATGCGAACGGCGTCTGCTGTTTTAGCTTTGCGAATAATCATAGCGGTGAACAGTTAAACCACAGATGAACACGGATGAACTCAGATAAACACAGATACGGCTAATCAGTTAGCCATTCGTTTTATACCAAGCCTCGAAGTGCCAAAGTTTATGATAAGACCAATTTTCAGCTTGGTTGCTTTTAGGTAATTGAGCAGTTGGGCTTGGTGAATATCATCAATTGTTTTGGCCGCTTTCAATTCAACCAACACCTGACCTTCAACGATCAAATCAGCGACGTAATTGCCAACAATCACGCCCTCATAAATCACCTCAATTGCCTTCTGCTGTTCAAATTTCAACCCGGCTTTTCTTAACTCCACAGCCAGAGCGTTTTCGTAAACCTTTTCCAGGAAGCCGACACCCAAAGTGTTGCTGACTTTCATTGCTGCTCCAATAATGGCTTCAGTGATTTTATTGATCTCTTCCAGTTCCATCCCAAGCTCCCCATCTGTGTTCATCCGTGTTTATCTGTGGTTGCTTTTGTCTCTTCAGCCAGCACTTCGCCCAGCGCAGTGACCAGCGCGGTGATTTCGGCTTTCTTGATGATGTACGGCGGCAAAAAGCGCAGCACTGTGTCGTGCGTGCAGTTCATCAAAAAACCTTTTTCCAGCATTTTGGCGACGACGTTTTTTCCGCTGAAGTTCAGTTCCGCAGCAACCATCAATCCCATGCCGCGAACTTCCTTGATCGCGTCGGGCACGTCGCGCTGTAATCGGCGCAGCTTTTTGCGGAAGAAATTGCCGACTTCCATCACGCGCTGCATCAGATGTTCTTCGTCCAGCATTTGCAGAAATTCCAGACTCAACCGGCAAGCCAGCGGCCCTCCACCAAAGGTCGTGCCGTGATCGCCAGCTTTCAAACCTTCGACAAATTTTTCGGCGACCAAAAACGCTCCCAGCGGAACGCCCAAACCCAGCGGTTTGGCTACACACAAAACGTCAGGCTTGACCGAAGTGTTTTCAAACGCGAACAGTTTGCCGGTTCGACCAAGCCCGCATTGCACTTCGTCCAACACCAGCAACGCGCCGGTTTCGTCACAGCGCTGGCGAACGACTTTCAGAAAATCGTCGCTGATGGCAACCACGCCGCTTTCGCCCTGGATGGTTTCGATCAACACGGCGGCTGTTCGATCTGTGATGGCCGCGCGCGCTTCGGCAAAATCATCGGCACAATTGTTCGGGTCAATAAAGCGCACGCCAGGAATCAACGGCTCGAAAGGCGTGCGGTATTTTTCCTGCCCTGTGATTGAAAGCGCGCCGAGCGTTCTGCCGTGAAAGGAATTGGCCAATGCAACAAACTCGGTTTGCTCAGTGCGACCTTGCCGATGATGAAACCCGCGCGCCAGTTTCAAAGCGCCTTCGTTGGCTTCGGTTCCGGTGTTGCAGAAAAAGACGCGCGCCATTCCGGCGGCTTTGGCCAGTTTTTCGGCAAGCTGTCCTTGAAACGGGTGGTAATACAGATTCGACGTGTGCAGCAGATCGCCTTGTTCGCGCAGCACGCGACGGACGCGCGGATGATCGTACCCAAGCACATTGACGCCGATGCCGGAAATGAAATCCAGGTAGGCTTTGCCGTTGGCGTCGTAAATCGTCGAACCTTTGGCGCGCACCAGCATCACGGGATTGCGCGCGTAGGTTTGCATCAAAAACTGAGATTCCAGCGCTTGCGCCTGATCGAGCGTAAATGTTGCTGTTTGATCCTGTTCGTTCAATTCCTTCTCCGTCTTGTTCGGTTTTCGAGATGATTTCTTTTGCGCTTTGCCTGCTGCTGATGCCGCAGCCGCTGGTTTACTGACTTCGCGGCCATTGCGCGAAGCCGCGTCCGAAGCCTCGCGGTTGTACACATACATCCAGCAAGGCTGAATCGCGCCGCTGGCCAATTTGACATCGGCTTTGACGCGGCAAAACAAACTGGTGTCAGGTTCGTCCGGCTCAAATCCTTCGTATTCATCCAGCTCAGCCATCATCGCCGGGTCATTCGGCAGTTTGAAGACTTCGCCAATAATCCGCGAAGACGTGTTCGCATCCAGCACCGCTCCTGTGTAATCGCCCAAATCCAGCAACTGCCCCAACACAGTCGCCGAACCAACCGGTTTCCACCGTTCGACGATGTGTTTCATTTCCGGCGGAGCCATCGCAGGCCGCAACGTCCCATAAACAAAGATAAATTCGCTCATCGGCTAAATCCGTTTCTCCTGCTTGCAAACGTTAAAATCGTAATTAGCCATTAGCCATTACGCATTGCCAATTAATCGTCAGGGTAGAAGCATCATTACCTGTCGGTTAATGGGCAATGGCCAATGGGTAATGGTCAATTGCTTTTATTTGGCATGAATCGTTGTACCGAGCGGTTCGCTGCTTTGCAAAGCTCGCATCAGGACGTTTTCTTCGGCTGCGCCAACAATGAGGATGCGCCTGACTCCGGCTTCCAGACCCTCATTACAAGCGCGAAGCTTCGGACGCATCCCGCCTGAAGCTACTCCGCTGGCCATCAATTCGTTGATGCCCGCGCGATTCAATTGCGCGATTTGCTTCCCTTCACCGTCCAGCACTCCGCCGACATCGGTCACAAACACCAGCGTTTCCGCCTGGCATCCGGCAGCAACCGACGCCGCCATTTGATCGCCGTTGACGTTGTAATACTCCTTGTCGGCTTCGCCCATCGCCAGACAAGCAACCGCGGGCATGACTCCGGCAGCGAGCATCGCATCAATCAGCGTCGAATTCGTTTTGACAATTCGCCCGACGAAGCCCAAATCGGTTCCGTCTTCAGCATTCATCTTTTCAGCCAGAAAGCTCTGGCCGTCGCCACCAGCGATGCTGGCCGCGTTCACACCAACACGAGCGAGTTCGGCCACCAAATCCTTGCCGACTTGTCCGGCTAACACCATTTGCACGACGTTGCGAGCGGCAGCATCAGTGATTCGCAAACCATCGTGAAAACGCGATTCGACGCCGAGTTTTTCAAGCAACGCGGCAATCTGTTTGCCTCCGCCGTGAACCAGAATCAGTTCGTGGCCGGCGCGATGAAGCTCGGCGATTTGCGCCACCAGTTTTTTCCGAAGTTCAGCGTTAATCAGAATGCTGCCGCCGAGTTTGATGACTGTTCTGCTCATCGAAGCCCCGCTCCTTCGTCAAAACCGAACGCCAGATTCGCGTTTTGCAGCGCCTGGCTGGCTGCGCCTTTCAGCAGATTGTCTTCGGCGGAAACGACGATCAATTGGCCAGTCGTTTCGTCCACCGCACAGCCAATGTCGCAGTAAGGCGTATTGGCGACAAACTTGATTTCGGGAAGCTGCGATTCGGCAAAGACTCGAACGAACGGCGAATCGGCAAAAATTTTCTGCCAGACATTCAGCACGTCGGCGCGCGTCACGCCAGAGTTCAGCCGAGCATAGATTGTCGAAAGAATGCCTCGATTGATCGGCAGCAGATGCGGCGTGAAGATCAGCGAGGTCGGCGAGTTTTCAATTCCCAAACCTTGCGCGATTTCCGGCGTGTGGCGATGTTTGAAGACGTTGTACGATTTGAAGCTTTCGCTGACTTCGACAAAGTGCGTCGTGGCGGTCGGCGACTTCCCTGCTCCGGTCACGCCGGATTTTGAATCGCTGATGATAGCCTGGCTGCGGTCAATCAACCCGGCATCAAGCAACGGTTTCATCGGAACGATCACCGTCGTAGGGTAACAACCGGGATTGGCGATCAGTTTTGCGCCAGGCAATTCGGCTCGGACAAATTCCGTCAGCCCGTAAACGGCTTTTTCCAGCAAATCAGGCCGAGTGTGCTCAAAGCCGTAATACTTCGGATACAGGGAAGCGTCTTTCAACCGAAACGCTCCGCTGATGTCCACCACGGTTGCGCCGCTTTCCAACAGCGAAGGCGTGACTTCGTGCGAAAACTCATTCGGCGTTCCCAAGAAAATGACTTGCGCGTCCAGTTTGGCAATCGCGGCTTCGTCGAACGGCTGGCAATTGAGCTTCGTCAGTCCCATCAATTGCGGATGAATTGTTGCCAGTGGCGTGATTTCGCCAGTACGTGAAGCGAAAGCACCGACCAATTCCATCTGCGGATGGTTCAGCAAATACTTGATCAGGTCGCGCCCGGAATAGCCTGTCGCTCCGGCGACAACGGCGCGCACTCGGTTGCCCATCGTTGCTCCTTAAAGAAGATCAGAATTCGCGCGGAAAAAAGAAGCGCGGAGTTTACACGATGTGCCACACGGCTGAAAGAGATTGAATTGATTCATCTGGATTGTTTTTCGACTTTCACTCCATGCCCCAGTGGATAAAGCCCAGGCAAACTGACCGGCAGCTTGCCTGCGATTTCGATTTCGCCGAACAATGCCTTGGCGGCGGCGCGCTGGCTAACGGGATAAAGACCATACGCCAGCAGGTACGACGGCGAATCAGGAATCGCCAGCGGCAGGTACGGATTGCCAAAGGAAATGACAACCAGCGGCAGACGGCGTTTGATCAATTCGTCGGCAAGTCGTTTGCCAACCGGCGGCAAGGCCACGCTTCCTTTTCCGCTGCGGGCGCGAACGGCGACCGAATAAATAACCGCGGTGGGATTTGATGAATCGAGTTTTGCCAGCAGACGACTGATTTCGGCTTCGGTCGCGCGTGCGTCCAGCGTGAAGTGTTCGACCGTTTCATTTCTTTTTCGCAATTCATCCACAAACGGTTTGGTGATGAACCGGTCGTCTTCGTCGGTGAAAGTCAGATTGAAAACTTTGCTTCCGGCGGCGTTGATCGGCAGAACTTTTTGTTCGTCGCGCACCAGTGTCAACGAACGCTCGGCAATGTGTTCAGCCAAATCCATAAATCGCGGGTTGTTCACCACCCGATCCACTTCGTTAAGGTCAACCAGCTTTTGCCGGTGCAAATTCAGCGCGGCTTTGGCTCTCAGCAATCGTTCGACCGAAGCATTGATCCGCGCTTCTGTAATTTCGCCTTTGGCGACGGCGTCTTTGACTCCGGCGATGGCGGCGTCAATGTCTGGCGATTTTTCGATCAGATCAACACCGGCCTTGATGGCTTTGACCGCCGCTTCCGCCGCCGTGTAGCGAGCGGAAATGCCCGCCATATTCATCGCATCGGTGACGATAACGCCGTTGAACTTCAAATCTTCGCGCAACAATCCGGTCATGATTTTCGGCGACAAAGTCCCTGGCAAAGTCACTCGCGCCGCGCTGGATTCGGTCAACGAACGAAACTCCGTCGCAGCGGCTTCGTGTTCGCTCAACTGTCTGACTGATGCGGCGAGTTCGGTTTCAATCTGTGGCAAAGCGATATGCGCCGACATCACTCCGCCAACACGAGCCTCAATCGCCGCGCGAAACGGAATCAACTCCAAACTCAGCAACCGTTCGCGGCTGACATCCACCACCGGCAAACCTATGTGCGAATCCGTTGCCGTGTCGCCGTGACCGGGAAAGTGTTTGGCGCACGTCATCGCTCCGGCGGTTTGCGCGCCTTCGATAAACGCCTTGGCGAATCCGGCGACAGTCGCAGGGTCTTCGCCAAACGAACGCACATTGATAACCGGATTGTTCGGATTGTTGTTCACATCCGAAGTCGGCGCGAACAACCAGTTGACGCCCATCGCACGAGCTTGCAGAGCCGTCGCTTCACCTTGCAACCGCGCCCATTTCACGTCGCCCGTCGCCGCGACAGCCATGTTCGGCGCCCACCAAGGCGTGTCGTCGAACCGCATCCCCAATCCCATTTCCAGGTCAGAAGCAATCAGCAACGGAACTTTGGCCAGTTCCTGCCAGCGATTGGCCGAAAGCGCCGTCGGCAAAACTTCGCTGCGAAAAACCAGCACGCCGCCGACTTTGTTGTTCACGATGTGATGTTGCAACTTTTTGAACTCTTCGCTTTCGCGGTTCCAGAACACGACATTGGCATCAGCCAGAAACATCTGCCCGATCTTTTCGTCGAGCGTCAACGACTTCAAAGTTTTGCGAACCCAGTCTTCATCTTTCTTGCTGAGTTTGCGGTCGAAGGGAAGATAAGTGTTGGTTTGAGTCGCGGCAGAAGGACTAAGAGCGAATGCAACAATGAATAGGAACGCAAGTATTTTAAGTTTCACGATAAGCCTTTGGCTTGGCGAGAGTGAAATCCATCTTTATCACAGGCCTGAATGTTTCCCCCCTCGCCAATCGTTTCGATGTGTTTATCGAGTAGTCTTTGTGTGCCGCAAAATCCATTCGGCCAAAATATCCAGATGCGCTGGGTCTGGCCTACGCCCGTGCAACCAGCTTTCCGTTTGAATGCTATGGTCGGCTTCGGCAAAGACGTGATAGGTCACATCACGGTTGCCGCTTCGCGTGAATGCCTGTTCGACCGCAATTCGGCTTTCTGACACGGGCACAATCAAGTCATTTTCTCCCCAAACGGCAAGCACCGGAACGCGCACATTCTCCAGCATAGGTATAGGATCATAATCCATCTTGGTGCGGTACCAACGCCACCACCAATGATCGGGCGGCAAGAAGTCACCGAGAGCCGAAGCCCAGGCCTTTTCCCTGACTGCTTGTCTGGCATCTGCGTAGGCCTGCCAGCCTGTGCCTGTCCGAGCGTAATTCTGCTGAAGCTTAACGACCATGAGTGCTTGCGCGACCTCTTCTTCAGACTGGGTGATTGTTCGAATCTGGCGTTCGTTTTGGTAAAGATTCTGCTGCGCGAAAGTCATCCCAGGAGCCGATTGCATAATCACAAATGCGACATCTGAAGAAAGCGACGCAATCCAAGGCGCAACGACTCCTCCTTCGCTGCCGCCCCAGGCTCCAATATGTTTCGCGTCAATTGCCGGGTGATTTTTGAGAAAGTTGATACCTGCCAGCGCATCATCCGCGAGTACGCTGAATGGGCTTGATTTCCAACTCCCATTCGAAGCGCCAACTCCGCGTTTGTCATAAATCAAAATGGCAATCCCTTTTTTGGACAAAAAACCTGCGTAGTAGCGGTAGTTTTCCCGGCTATCGTCGCCTGATCCGTGAATGAAAATAACTGCGGGAAAAGGGCCTGTTCCCGGTGGCAAACAAAGCGTGCCAGCCAGCGTGACATCTGCATTCTGAAATCGAACCTCTTCTTGACGAGGCGCACGCATCCATCGCGCTAACACAATTGCTGATGCAATCAGGATAATTGCCAATGCGATGAACGCTATTTTTCTGCCTGTGCGCATTTGTAAGAGGCCTCGGAATGAGTATCGAAAATCATCAGAACTGCGATGGCTCAAATTCGGGCGTCTGTCTTTTGAATACAAAACTCGCCAACCAGCCCACCGCAAACGTCGTTACCGATCCAATCAGCACGTACCATTGCCAACTGACGCCGGTTTGCAGCTTGACCCAGAGCATCAACGCCGCTCCGGCAAGAATGCCGATAAAGGCCGCCGTCTGCCCGACTCGTTTCGTAAACGTTCCCAGAAAGAACACGCCCAAAATCACGCCATTGGTGAACGACGCAATGCCCAGCACTTCATCCACCACGCGGCTGGAAAGTTTGATGGCCATGATGGCCACCGAAATTTGAACCACTCCCCAGATGACGGTCATCACGCGCGAAACCGTCAAATAATGATGATCGGATTTTTTGCCCCCGGTCAGCGGCAGATAAAAATCGCCCACCGCCGTTGCCGACGAAGAATTCAGCGAAGAAGACAGCGTAGACATCGCGGCTGAAAAAATGGCTGCCACCACCAACCCGACGATTCCGGCGGGCAAATGCGTGACGATGAAATGCGGAAAGATGCGGTCGGTTTGCAGTTTGCCGTTGAGAGTGAAGCTGGCGATTTCCGCCGTAGCGTGACCGGTGTAATAAACATACAGCATCGCGCCAATCAGCAGAAACAGCATGAATTGAACGAAGACGACTGCGCCGCTGGTCAACAGCGCCACACGCGCCTGCCGCGTCGAACTGCTGCATAAATATCGCTGCACCATCATTTGATCGGTTCCGTGTGTCGCCGTCGTCAAAAACGCTCCGCCGATGACGCCCGACCAGAAGGTGTAACTTTTCGTCAGCGTCCAACTGAAATCGAACCAGGTGAATTTGCCCGCGCCGATTCCGACCTGAACGACTTCATCCCAACCACCGGGGATTTTGCCAAACAGAATCCAGGCCGCCAGCAACGCTCCGAGCAGATAGATGACCAACTGAATCACATCCGTCCAAATCACCGCCGCCATTCCGCCCAGATAGGTGTACAAAATCGTCGCCGCGCCCAATACCAGCACCGACACGATCAGGACGGCGAATTTCGGTTCCAGCGAAGGAAACCAACTCGTGGCCAATGGCTCCACTCCGGGCATCGCCAGCAACAGCGCCGCCAAAACCAACCCGGTGGCAAACAGCCGGAATCCATCGGCCAGACTGCGCGTAGTCAAAAACAGCAGCGACGCCAGACGGCGAACTCCGCTGCCGAACCGCTGGCCTAACAGTTGGTAAACTGTCAACAATTCGCCGCGAAAATACAGCGGCACAAACATCAGCGACACCACAATGCGCCCGATCATGTAACCGATGACCAATTGCATAAACGTGAAGTTCGCGTTGTAGGCAAATCCCGGCACGCTGATGAACGTCACTGTGCTGGTTTCAGTGGCGACGATGGACCCCATAACCGCCCACCAGGGCACACGTTCGCCCGCGACGAAATAATCCTTGACGTTTTTCTGCGAACGCGAAAACCACGCGCCGAACAGAACCGTCCCCACCAGATACGCCACGAGAATCGTCAGATCGAGTGTTCGCATAGTTGATTAAGTGTGAAGTGCGCCCTTATTTGATTTCGCCCGCCGTCGGACGTTTCTTGTCTCGAATCCAGGCCAGCAATTCATCGAACGCAGTTCCGGTTTGCGGCGCTGTGAAATTGCAATGGCCGTTGGCGACGACGAATTTGGCGACGAATAAATCCTGCGTTCCGGCAACGCGCGCGAATTCGTCGTATTGGCTGACAAAACGCCCAGGAATCAGTTGATCGTACGTCGTATGAAGCGTCAGCACAGGGTCTTTGATTTTTCCGGTCGGAGAATAATGCTGCAACAGATATTCGCGCGCTTTGGCGTCGGCGGCGTAGCGTTTGATTCCGCGATTGAGCGCTATGTCATCTTCAAATCCGTCGTAAATCGTATTGCGATTGTCGAAAGGATTTCCGCCAGAGCGAACTTGCAGCTCACGAACGATCTCGTACCAGAACGCCAGCACGAACGGCGCTTCCGCCGACGAATTCAAACTATAGCGTTTGGCATAACGAGCAGCTTTTTCGGGTGCGGCTTCGATGGCAGCTTTGGCTTTCGCTTGATCCAACTTGGCAGCTTGCTGCAGGTTCACAAGCGAACCGACCACGTTCGGAAACAGAAAATCGAAGGTCACCAGCATGTCGAAAATGCGTTCCTGAAACCCGTTCAGTGTGACGTTCAACGGCCCGCACATCGGCAACGCGCCGTCGTAGACTTCGGGATACTTTTCAATCGTCGCCAGCGAAATCGCTCCGCCCATCGAATGGCCCAGCACAATGGTTTCGGCTGGTTTGCCGTGTTTGTTGACAAAATATCTCCGCAGAGCTTCGGTGTCTTCGACGGCTTCCTTCACCGCCCAGCCTTGAGTGCTATACGCCGATTCGGCCACGGCAAAACCGCGCGACAAAAATTCTTTGCGCAATGCCTGCGCTCGTGCATTTTCAAAGTTGTTGACTGAACCGACGGTTTGATACCCGTGGCAATACATCACCAAGCCTTTGCTCCAGGTCGCTGGCATTTCAATGCGAAAGGCTGCGCCGTTGATCGAACCGTTTTCGACTTTGGCATCTTGCGCGGGTGCGACAACAGAAATCGCGCACAACAAACAGAGAACGACAAATGCTTTTTTCATTTGGATCAAACTCCTTTTTAGAAACGACTGCTTTGGTTAAGATGATCGCCGGTCAACGAATCAACGACTGGAGAACTACAAATGGCATTCGCTCAACGAAAACTGGATTACCGATACTCGCCCGAAGAATATCTGGCATTTGAAAGAAAATCTGAAACCAAGCACGAATACCTGGACGGCCAGATTTATGCGATGGCTGGAGCCAGTCCGACGCACAATCAGCTTTGTTTCAATCTGGCTGGAGAAATTCATCAAGCCATAAAAAACTCTTCTTGTATCGGCTACACCTCAGATCAGAAAGTCAGAACCGACTTGCAGGATTTGTTCTCCTACCCTGATTTGACCATCGTTTGCGGCGAACCAAGCTTTCACGATCAACAGCAAGACGTGATTCTCAACCCCACGGTTATCGTCGAAGTGTTGTCCCCGCGAACGGAAACATACGATCGCAGCACAAAACTTGATCGGTACCAGAATATCCGCTCATTGACCGATTACATTCTGATTACTCAAAATCGCCCTTGCGTTGAGCATTACGTTCGTCAGAAAGGCAAGCGGCAATGGTTGCTGACCATTGAAACCGACCTCAATGCCGAAATCGAAATCGCTTCGATCAAGTGCAAATTGAAACTCCGCGACATTTACAATCGGGTCCAATTCTCTTCTGCAAAAGGCCTGCTTGCTGCCGTTGAAGGCTCAAAACCGACGAAAAAGAACGGACGAAGCAAAGCCAAATGATCGTCAACCTTGCTGCGACTTTCGCTGCTTGAAGTAAAAGTACAGCGGCAAGCCGATCAGAATCAGGCCTAAACCAACTGCCGATTCAACTCGTTTGGTCTGCCAGGTGTTGACGATCAGCCAGATCGTCACCAGCACGAAGACCAGCGGCACAAACGGATAACCCAGCGTTCTGTACGGACGCTCGGCGTTCGGCATTTTGCGACGCAACACGAAGACCGACGAAGTCACCAAGCCATAAAAAATCCACGATGCGAACAGCAAACAGTCGGTCAATTGATCGAACGTCCCTGACAGCGCCAGCACACAAGACCAGATGGCTTGAACGACGATGGAAAACACCGGCACGTAGGTTCTGTGGCTGAGCGATTTCATGCGCTTGAAAAACAATCCGTCTTCGGCCATGGCAAACGGCACGCGGGCATTCGACAGGATCGAACCGTTGAGCGCCCCCAGCGTCGAAACGACAAAGGCGATGGAAATCAGTTTGCCGCCGCTGCCCGCCCAGAAACTCTGCGCCGCCTTGGCCGCCACAGAAGGGGCTTCGCGATATTGCGTCGAACTCGAAGTGACGACTTCCTGGAACGGGAGCGCGTAAAAGTAGGCCAGATTGGTCAGGCAATAAACGACCATCACAATCAGCATTCCGACAATCAGCGCGAAGGGAATGTTGCGTCCCGGATTTTTCACTTCGCCCGCCGCCATGGGCATGTTGTTCCAGCCGTCATATCCCCACAGCGCCGCCAGCATCGCCACGCCGAAGACCGACAACCCTGTCCATTCCGCCGTTCCCGTTGGCGTAGCCAGATTCGACCAGTTAGCCGACGGCGCAAAAAAGAACACGCCGATGACCAACACCGCCAATCCGGCAACCTTCAACACCGTCAACACCGATTGCACCTTGCCGCCAAACGCCACGGTCAGACAGTTGATGGCCGAAAGCGCCAGAATCACTACCACGGCAACCACCTGTTGCGAACCGAATTGCCAGTTGATTGTATTGCCCCAAAAGTTAAACGTGCTGGTTGCCCAAACATGATTGAGCGGAATCAACACCGAAAGGAAGATGGCAAAGGCCGCTCCAAGACTGGCGATGGAAGCGCTGCCCGCGACGATGAACCGCGACCAGCCGAACAAAAACGCCGAGGCTTCGCCGTAGGAATGTTTCAGGAAGACGTATTCGCCGCCCGCGTGAGGCAACATCGCGCCAAGTTCGGCGTAGGTCAGCGCCCCGGCCAGCGACAAAACGCCCGCCGCCACCCAGGCCAGCAAGACCAGTTTCGGCGTGCCGACTTCCTGCGCCATGACGGCGGCTTTCAGGAACACGCCCGAACCGATCACGGTGCCAATCACCAGCGCCGTCGTGTCGGTCAAAGTTAGACCTCGAATCAGTTGACTCTTTGTTTCTGCCATTTTGTGTGTCTCGAAATGTTGGAGTGAAAGCCTTGCAAAATGCGGCTTGTATCGAAATGCGCGGCCAAGCTTCTACGAGTCGTTTGCGGCTGTCAATTGATGCGGCGTGCGAGGACAAAAAACCTTGGGCGGCAACCAGTGAGAACCAATTGCCGCCCAAGATTTGAAGTTCTGTTTTGACAAACGACTACGCGAGTTTGCCAAACCGCTCCTGGAATGCTTGCACGTCCATCGCCGCCGCTTTGGCTAATGTTTCCAGCCAGGCTTTGTCGGCAAAATCGCGCGCGTTCAAACGCACCATGTAATCGCGCGCCACCTGGTAACTTTCCGTCGTCACGTCCACAAAGCGCAATTCGCCTTTGCCGGTTTTGGAATCCAGCAACTGGCCGAGCGGCATCGGCGTGAAATCGCCGTTCTGCATGGTCACCAGCGCCGACGTCCCTCCGGCTTGCAGATACTTCACCGCCGCGTAACCGAGATCGCGCGCGTGTTCTTCATCAATCGGAATCGGCGCAGCGCAACGCAATTCGTAGCCGATGGTTTTGTCCACAATGGTCGGTTTGATGCCGCGTTTTTCCAGACGGCGTTCAACCACGTTTTTGACCTTGCGCCCCAGATCAATTTCCGCGACGCGAATGTTGCCCTGCGCGTCTCGATCCACATCCTGCAAATCCTTCATTTCGTCCGGGCTGAATCTTTCTGACAATGCTTCGGACAACAACACGACGCCGTGATTTTTGCCCATCGCGCGACGTTTGATGATCGAACCTTCGACAATGTCGCAGATTTCATCCAGCGTAATGACGGCGTTCGGGAATTCTTCGGGAATGATCGTGCAGGTGGCACTGGCGGCCATGCCAATGCCCAAGGTCAAATGTCCGGTCGGTCGTCCCATCGTCACGCCCAGATACCAGCGACCGGTGGTGCGCGCGTCTTCCATCAAACTTTCGACAATCGAAACGCCGGTTTGCCGGGCGCTTTCGTATCCCAGCGACACCAGCGGATCAGGCAACGGCAAATCGTTATCAATGCTTTTCGGAATCTGCACGACTTTGATCGCGCCATCAGATTTCTGCTCGACAGCCAGCGAACTGGCGACCAGATCGTCTCCGCCAATGGTCACCAGCGCGTCAATTTCCAATTTTTTCAGCGCGGCGATGGTGTGTTGCAACGCTTCTTCGTCCGTGGCGATGTTGACCCGCGACGTGCCCAGCAAACAACCGCCTTCGGTGTGAATGCGCGACACTTCGTCAGTCGTCAATTCGTGTTGTTCGTCCGTGTATCGCTGCGCCAGCCATTCAAACCCGTCGTGAAAGCCGATGGGTTTGATGGCTTCATCAATCGCCGCCAACGCAGCCGCCGCAATCGCGCCATTCACTCCGGGCGCAGGGCCGCCGCCAACCAATATGCCAAGTTTTTTAATAGCCATAAAAATTCCGTTCCAGATTCTGATTACTCTTCTTCTTCAAACAACGAGCGTAACAAGCCAGATTGCCGAATGATTGATTGCAAAGTTCCGAGCCGCACTTCCTTGTGATCAGGCACGGGCACCGTAATCGTTGAACCGTCAGTTTTGCGTTGCATCACAATATGACTACCGCGTTGTCTGACTTTCACAAATCCGTTTTCGGCCAAAATTGCGCACACGTCACGCCCTGATAAAACTCGCAGCCTACCCAAAGGCCACCTCCACTCTGGTCACAAAGACTTCAGAGCGTAACCTTCTTTGAACTTCCGAAGGATCAGCTACTTCCAAAAATAATTCGATAGCTTCAGCCAAATTAGCCTTTGCTTCTTCGATTGAATCGCCTTGGCTGGCAATGTCCAACTCCGGGCAAAGTGAAACGTACCCATCACCTTCACGTTCGATAATCGCCATAAACTGATTGCTTTTATTCATCATTGTCTCCTGAGGTTTAGCTCGACCCGAAACGTCTTTTCAATTCCTCAACAGTCAGATTTCCGGCCTGTGCCAGTTGCTCGGCCCAATCCGCCTGCTCGAAATCGGTGTAATCCAGTCGCAGCATGTACTGACGCGCGACGCGGTAATTTTCGCTGTTGACGCTGACATTGCGAACGATGGTTTTGCCTGTGTTCGGATCGCGGATGTCGGCAAACAGCAACGGAACCAATTGGCCGTTTTGAATGCTGACCATCGCGCCGCTGCCGCCATTGAGCAAAAAGCGAATCGCCGCATTTCCCAATTCGCGGCAATACGCCATATCGAACGGAATCGGATCGCAACAGCGCACTTCGTAACCGATGTTTTTGTTGCTGATCGAAACCTTGAGGCCGCGTTGTTTGAAACGCCCTTCCAGTTCGACTTTGACCTTGCGCGCCAAATCCACTTCGGCAAATCGAATGTGGCCGTGATCGTCTTTTTCCACATCCTGCAAATCGGCCAGTTCTTTCGGGTCGAGTTTTTCAATGATGCCTTCGGCCAGCACGGCCACGCCGTATTGCCTGCCCATTGCGCGACGTTTGATGATCGTGCCTTCGATGATGTCGCAGATGTGCGCGAAGGGCACGTACTGTTGCTGTTCAAACTCTTCGCGGATCAACGTCAAGGTCGCGCCGGAGGCTTTGCCTATGCCCAGGGCCAGATGACCAGCTTGTCGTCCCATCGCCACCACTATGTACCAACGCCGAGTCGCCCGCGCGTCTTCCATCAGATTTTGCACCAACTCCGCGCCGACGTGGCGAGCCGTTTGAAAACCAAAGGTTGGAATGTGCGGCGGCAACGGCAAATCGTTATCAATCGTTTTGGGTACGTGAACCGTGCGAATGTTCGACCAATCGGCCACCGTCGCCGAAGATTTCGCCGTGTCGTCGCCGCCGATGGTCACCAGATGCGTCACGCCCAATTCGTTCAGCGTGTCCACCACGGCTTTCATCTTCTCGTCGGAACTGGTCGGGTTTTCGCGCGCCGTTCCCAACACCGAACCTCCGCGCAAATGGACGCGCGATACGTCGTTTATCGAAAGCTGTCGCGCACACGATGGGTCGCGTTTGACCAGATGTTTGAATCCGTCCTGAATGCCCAGCACGTCAAAACCTTCATTGATGGCTTTGACCGTCGCTGAGCCGATTACTGAATTGATGCCGGGAGCAGGTCCGCCCCCGACCAAAATCGCAAGTTTTCCTGCGGATGCCATTTGTCTGTCTCCTGAACAGGTGCAGAACCGGGTGCGGCAGCAACCGGATTGCATCGAATCATTGATGATGTTTGAAATGGAGATGAAGTAAGCCGGGATTCTAGCGGAGCAAATTTGGTTTGACCAGTTCAGCGCTCATTAGCCGAAGCGATTCCCTGAATCAGCCAAATTGATGAATGGAACCGCATTCATCAGTAATTGGAACTCAACGCATTGTCTGCGGTTCGGACAACAAATATACTTTGCCGCGTCTCAGAAAGCTCGACAGAACTAAGCCAGTCTGTTGCGCCGGAAGTACCAATACAAATTCAGTAATTCCGCCTGATGCCAGGACACTTTTGGGAGCGCTGCATGTCTGAGCTATCGTTGACGAATTCGAACCTGATACCCGATCCCCTTCACCCGGCACCTGAAAACCCGAAAAACCTGTTGGTCAAAAGCTGTTTTTAGTAAAAGTCAGTTTTCGGGTATTGGGTATCAGGTATCAGGAAACTCTATGATGAAGATGAATTCGCCACAGCATCCCAGAGCCGCCCCACTCCAAATGTGTTCCGACATCAGGTAATTCCGCAAAATTTGCCGATTGAGGCTGTCTTTCAAGCGGCTGATATGACTTGGCGACTTATCGTTTCAGTCACAACTTCGGTCAACTCAATCAAGGAGCCATTCACAAAAAATGATTCTGGAAACTGAACGACTACGCTTACACAAACTCTCGGTGGACGATGCCGCGTTTATTCTTCGCTTGCTCAACGAACCTTCGTTTCTGGAAAACATCGGTGACAAAGGCGTGCGAACGCTGGAAGACGCGCGCAACTATATTCTGGACGGCCCGATCGGGAGCTATGAACGATTCGGTTTCGGGTTGTTTCTGGTTCAGGAAAAAACGTCGTGCGAACCGATTGGCATTTGCGGGTTGTTGAAGCGCGCCGAGTTGAACGACGTGGATTTGGGTTATGCGTTGCTGCCGGAATTCTGCTCTAAAGGTTATGCGGTCGAATCGGCATCCGGCGTCATGCGTCTGGCAAAAGAAAGGTTCGGTTTGAATAGAGTTGTGGCCATCACTTCACAGAATAATGAACCTTCCATTCGCGTGCTGGAAAAACTCGGCTTTGAATTCGTGGGAATGATTCAGTTGGCGCCTGATTCCAATGAACTGAAGCTGTTTGTTCGGGTCACCAATCGAGCCTGAAAGAAGCGAAACTCCCTCTCAAACCATTTCAACAATCGCGGCCATCAACGCGGCTACATCGCCGATGCCTTTTCCGAGTTTCGCCGGAACGATTTCGCAAGCCGCAGCGGCTTGCGGCAGAGCTTCTTCACGGACGGCTTGACGAGCGGGTTCCAACACGCGGTCGCCCAATGCCACAGCCAACGAACCGAGCACGATCAGTTGCGGGTTCAATGTGTCAATCAACAAAGCCATTCCGCGTCCCATCCAGGTTCCGGCTTCGGCGGCGACGGCCAGCGCCTCCGGGTCATCAGCCAACATCGCTTTGACGACTTCGCGAATGGGAGTTGCTTGCGACCAGCGATGCGGAAACTTCATCGCGGCCAATTCGACCAGGCCTTGCCCTGAAGCGAAACCTTCCCACGAACCGGCCTTGCCAAATCCTACGGGGCCAGTCCAGGCCAATCGCAGATGGCCGACTTCGCCCGCAGTGTCTGTGACGCCGCGCAACACTTGCCCGTTGACGATCAAGCCCGCCCCAAGCCCAGTGCCGAAGGTCAGAAAAATCAGATGACGAAGTCCTGTACGACCTTTTCCCGCGCCAAAATGAAATTCGGCCAGCGCGCCTGCGTTGCCGTCGTGTTCGACAAACACCGGCAAGCCGGGAAATTCCGATTCGAGCGCCGCTTTCAGCCGCACGCCGTGCCATCCGGGCAAATGCGGCGGATCAATCAATTCGCCTTCGGCAATTTTCAACGGGCCGCCGATGGAAACGCTGACTGCGTTGATGCGCCGTCCGGCGGCTTCGGCGTTTGTCCTTATTCGCCGAGCGGCAGCCGCAATGCGCGGAAAGGTTTCGACAAACGGGCGTTCGGCGTCGGTGGCCAATTCTTCCCGTTGCAGAATCTCCGCATCGCGTGTGCCTTCGACCACGGCGGTTTTGGTTCCACCGACATCGAATCCCAGAATGGTCGCCTTAGCAGTGAAATGTGGTTCAGTCATTTTTTCCTCAATCAAATCATTGCAGGGATAGAAGTCCATCAAGTATGCTTCGCCTGCCAGAGATGAATCCATCTCAAAGACATTCGGTTCAAAGTTATCACAAAAAAATCTCTGACTGGCTGTTTCCAAAGCCTCAACACATTCTTTCGTGCAAGGAGTATGAATCATGAACGCTGCCGAAGAACGCAACGTCATTCCGATGCCAAACGCTGAGTTCCATCAATCCGCCAACATCGCCGCCCAGGAAGTCGCAGGCGCAGGCAACATCGAAAAAATCCGGGACATTTTGTTCGGCGCGCAGATGCGCGATTACGAACGCCGCTTTGTCCGACTTGAAGAACGATTGATGAAAGAAGCCGCCGACGCGCGCGAAGACGCTCGCCGCCGGTTCGATTCGCTCGAAGCTTTCATCAAACAGGAAATCAGCGCGCTCGGCGACCGGCTGCGGTCGGAAAATCAACAACGCACCCAGGCCAACGAAGACATCACACGCGAATTGCGCGACGCCGCGCGTTCGCTGACCAACAAGATCAACGCGCTGGACGAACACAGTTCGCAAGCACAACGCGAATTGCGCCAGCAATTGCTGGATCAGGCCAAACAACTGGCCGATGAAATCCAGTTGAAACACGAGGACCTGTCGGCGTCGCTCCAACGCGAATCGCGCGAGCTTCGTAATGACAAAACGGATCGAACGGCGCTGGCCAATTTGTTCACCGAACTCGCCATGCGGCTCAACAATGAATTCAAGCTTCCCGGCGACGAATAACTTTTGAATTGCGTTATGGCTGAATCCCCGTTGCGAATCGTTCCCAATAAACCGACTCGGCACGAACCGGAGCCGGACGATGTTCTGCAACTCGAAGACTTGTTGCCAGACACAAGTTTTGAGTTGGAAGAACCCGGCCAGCCAGACGACGCCGAGGCAATGGCTGAATTGCGCCGGTTGTTGCTGGAACCCGAACAAATTCAATTGGGCAATATCCTGGAGCGGTTGAACAACCCGCGTGTTCGCGCACGCGAATTGAGCCGCCCTTTGCCCGAAGCGATTCGCATTCGCGCGGCGCAGGATGACGCTTTGACCGAAGCTCTCGCCCCGACTGTCGTCACGGCGTTTCACAACTCCATCAAAAAAGACCCTCGCCCGGTGGCCGAAGCCATTTCCCCGTTGATGGGGCCGGCCATTCGCCGAGCCATCACCGTCGCGCTCAGCAGCTTTGTCCAGACGATTGACCAGACGCTGAAACACAGTTTGTCGTGGCAAGGTCTCAAATGGCGGTTTCAAGCATTGACCTCCAGCAAGTCCTTTGCCGAAATCGTGCTATATCACACGCTGGTGTACCGCGTGGAGCAGGTCTTCCTGATCCACAAACAAACGGGTTTGTTGTTGCATCACGTGGCTTCCGATCCCGCAATCGCCAACGATGCCGATGTCGTTTCAGGCATGTTGACCGCCATGCAGGTGGCCAATTTCAGCATGGGACGCGACTCATTCGGTTCAGACGGCGGCGAAGAACAAAAACCGAAAACTCTGGACGTGGGCAACGAGCGAAAAGTCTGGTTCGAGCCTGGGCCACAGGGAATGTTGGCCGTGGTGATTCGCGGCGAAGCCCCGGAAAGTTTGCGCGAAGAATTTTTCGCCCCTGCGCTGGAAGCGATTCACATCGAACAGCGCGAAGCCTTCGAGACGTTCAACGGCGATCCGTCTGCGTTTGAAGGCGCGCGGCCTCGTTTGGAAGAGTGTCTGCAATCGCAATATCAGGGACGCACCGAGCCGAATAATTACAAAGTCCCGGCATACATCTGGCTGTTGCTGGCCTTGGCGCTGATCGGATTGGGCACCTGGGGATTTTTCGCCTGGCGCGACGCGCGACGTTGGAATGCTTACGTCAGCCGCCTCAAACAAGAACCCGGCATCGTCGTCGCCGAAACCGGCAAGGAAAGCGGAAAACGATTTGTCGCCGGTTTGCGCGATCCGCTGGCGGCAGATCCGCTGACGATTTTGCGAAAAGAAACTGTCATTGATCCTGCCTCGGTCGAGTTTCGGTTGAAAGATTACGCTGCGCTCGATGCGCCTTTGGCGCTGGCTAGAGCGAAAGCGCTGCTCGAACCGCCTTCTACGGTGGAGTTGAAATTCGCTGATGGCACATTGACCGCCAGCGGCGAGGCTTCGCACGAATGGATTGACGAAACACGACGAATGGCGCGCGCTCTGCCCGGCATAATGAAGTTCGATGACCGCAACCTGATTGATGAAGATTTGAAAGAACCAGAGATGTTGCGCCAGCGCATTGAACAACAAGTGATTCGGTTTATCCGAGGCGGCTCGCAATTAGCTCCCGGTCAAAATGAAACCCTGAAGGCGCTGATGGCCGATGTTCAACAACTGGCGGCGCTGGCTCCGACCGTTGGCCGCACGCTTCGCATTGAATTGATCGGCCATACCGACACCGAAGGCGACGACGCTGCCAATCTGGCGCTGAGCCGCCAACGCGCCGACAAAATTCTGTTCATGCTCAATTCCAAACGATTCCCCGCAAATTCGCTGACCGCCGTCGGAGTCGGCTCGCTGCAACCGGTTCGTTCAGAAACCAGCGAAACCGACAAGGAATACAACCGCAGCGTGTCATTCAAAGTTTCCCTGCTCGACCCAAGTCAAGCCAAACAACAAACGCGCCCCTGAAGGATTCACCCCCATAGGATTCATCGAGATGATTCAGAAAAAGATTTGTCTGCTCGGCGCGTTTGCGGTTGGCAAAACCAGTCTGGTGGCGCGATTCGTCAAAAGCATTTACTCCGACGAATATCTGACTACCGTTGGCGTCAAAGTGGACAAAAAAACCGTCATGCTCGGCGATCAGCAAGTCAATTTGATCGTTTGGGATTTGGCGGGCGAAGACGAATTTCAGAAAGTCCGCATGGATTATCTGCGCGGCGCAGCAGGGTATCTGCTGGTTGCCGACGGAACGCGACAGGCGACGCTGGAAATCGCTCGAATGTTGCGCCAACGCGTCGCAGACCAAATCGGGGAAATTCCTTTTGTCCTCGTCGTCAACAAAAGCGATCTGACGGCGGAATGGGAATTCGACGACCAGACATTGGCCGAATTCCAGTCTGCGGGCTGGCACGTCGTCAAAGCCAGCGCCAAAACCGGCGAAGGCGTCGAAGATGCGTTTCGGATTCTGGCGGAAAATGTCTGCGCACGATAATCACACTCTCCAATCTCCCCGAACAATTTCAACTACACCCGGAGGCCGCAATGGCTGAGATGCCTGCACCTGTGTTTGCGTATTTGAATCGTCTGGCGACGGAACAGCGTTCGCCTGCATTTTTGCTGGCGGACGATCAAGGACGACTTTCCGATTGGGGAGGAAGTTTGGCGAATTATGGAATTTCCGATCTGCAAGCCGGCCAGCCCGTCGGCGAACAGATTTATTTTCTGGAAGGATTATTGCCGTTGGAAGGAACTTCCATGATGATGCCCTGCCTGCAAACTGTTTCCGGGCGCGTTGCCGATCTGCACCTGTTCCCGACCGAAGAGGGCGATTGCGTTTTGCTGCTGGACGCCACGCTGGAAGAATTCCAACAACGGTTGATGCAGCAAAAAGGCAACGAAGCGAGTTTGAATTACCAACGACTGGCCAAGGAAATCCAGAAGAAAGAAATTCTGCTGCATTGCATCGTTCACGATCTGGCCGGGCCGTTGATGGGCATCAGAGGCGGTTACGAATTGCTGGCCAGCGAACCGATTTCCGAACAAGGCCGCAAGTTTCTGGAAATCGGTTTGCGTCAGGCCGCTAAACAGGAAACCTTGATCCGCGAAATCCTCAGCGCGTTTTCCGCCGAAGTCGAATCGCTCAACGAATTTTCAGTGGACGCCGGCAATGCTCCAGATGTCGGTCGCGCCGTGCGCGATGTCGGCGAAGCGCTTTCCGCAGCCTTCGCTCACAATCAGGTCAAATTGCATCTGAATTTGGAGTTGGGAAAAGACTGGAAAGTCGTCGGCGACAAATCCCGGCTGGAACGCGTGATTTCCAACCTGCTCGAAAACGCGCTTCGCTACAGCCCGGCCAATTCCACCGTCACCATTGGCTGTCACGACGAAGGCGACAAAGTGCTGATCACAATTGACGACGAAGGCGCGGGCATTCCGCCCGAAGTTGCGCCAACGCTGTTTCAAAAATTCGCGCAAGGAAAAAAAGGCAAAGGCAAAATCGGCTTGGGACTGTATTTCTGCCGCATTACGGTCGAACACTGGAAAGGCGAAATTGGCCACGCACCGCGCGAAACCGGCGGAACACGATTCTGGTTCCGGCTGCCTCGCCCGCAAAAAGTCTGATGTTGTCGGTGATGGCCTTTCCGGCGGCAAAATAGAGTCTTGCCATTTGCTGAGGCCTGCGACAAGATGCGCAGCCTTAACTTCAGAACTTTCAATCAATCAAAAACAATGAGCCAACAACCTGACAAAGTCATTTATTCCATGGTCGGGGTCAGCAAGTTTTACGACAAGAAAGCTGTCCTCAAGGATATTTACCTCGGTTACTTTTACGGCGCGAAAATCGGCGTGCTGGGTTTGAACGGTTCGGGCAAATCCTCACTGCTGCGGATTCTGGCCGGCGTAGACACAGATTTTCAGGGAGAAATCGCCATCTCGCCCGGTTACAGCATCGGTTATCTGGAACAGGAGCCGAAACTCGACGAGACGAAAACCGTCCGCGACATCGTCGAAGAAGGCGCGCAGGAAGTCGTTGACCTGCTGAAAGAGTTCGACGCCATCAACGACAAATTCGCCGAACCGATGGACGATGACGCGATGAGCAAACTGCTGGAACGCCAGGGCGAAGTCCAGGAAAAACTCGAAGCGCTGGGCGGATGGGATTTGGACGCTCGGTTGGAAATGGCGATGGATGCGTTGCGCTGCCCGCCGGGTGAAACACCAATCAGCGTGCTTTCGGGCGGCGAACGCCGCCGTGTCGCACTTTGCCGTTTGTTGCTGAAAAAGCCCGACGTGTTGTTGCTGGACGAACCGACCAACCATCTGGACGCCGAAACCGTCGGCTGGTTGGAACAACATCTGCAAAAATACGAAGGTACGGTCATCGCCGTCACACACGACCGTTACTTTCTGGACAACGTAGCCGGCTGGATTCTGGAACTGGATCGCGGCCAGGGCATTCCGTGGAAAGGCAATTACACTTCGTGGCTGGAACAAAAACAGGAACGGTTGCGGAAAGAAGAGCGCGCCGAATCACAACGCCAGAAGACCTTGGAGCGTGAACTGGAATGGGTGCGAATGGCTCCGAAAGCTCGCCACGCCAAGAGCAAAGCCCGCATCAAGGCTTACGAAGATTTGCTGAAACAGGAAGGCGAGAAACAATCTGCCGAGCTTGAGTTGTACATTCCGCCGGGTCCTCGCCTGGGCGATGTGGTCATCGAAGCGAACAACGTCAGCAAAGGTTACGGCGACCGTTTGTTGTTTGAAGGTTTGGAATTCGCGCTGCCTCCGGGCGGCATCGTAGGTATCATCGGCCCGAACGGTGCAGGCAAAACCACGCTCTTCAGATTGATTACCGGGCAGGAAACGCCTGATAGCGGCACGTTCAAAACCGGTGCGACGGTGCAGCTTGGATACGTGGATCAATCCCGCACGCTCGATCCCGACAAAACCATCTGGGAAGAAATCTCCGATGGACAGGATCAGATTCAACTGGGAACCAAGCTGGTCAATTCGCGCGCTTACGTTTCGCGGCTGAACTTTTCCGGCTCAGACCAGCAAAAGAAAGTCGGCATGCTTTCGGGCGGCGAACGCAATCGCGTCCATTTGGCCAAGATGCTGAAATCCGGCGCAAACGTGTTGCTGCTGGACGAACCGACCAACGATCTGGACGTGAATACTATGCGCGCGCTGGAAGAAGCTCTGGAAAACTTCGCCGGATGCGCCGTGGTCATTAGCCACGACCGCTGGTTTCTGGATCGCATCGCCACACACATTCTGGCTTTTGAAGGCGACAGCAAAGTCGTCTGGTTCGACGGCAACTATTCCGAATACGAAGCCGACCGCAAATCACGACTCGGCGCAGACGCCGACCAACCGCATCGGATAAAATACCGCCAACTCACCCGTGGCTGAGAATTTTTCGGAGGTGTCGAATGAAAAGCGTAAGCGTCAAACAATTGCAGGAAGATTTGAGCGGCTATCTGGAAGAAGTGCGCGGCGGCGAAGAACTGGTCATCAAGGTTCGCAGCAAGCCTGTCGCCAAACTCGTTCCGCTGAGCGGCAACGGCCATAGCAAACTGTCTTCGCCAGCAGCAAAACCATCGGCGAAGAAAAAGCCTCGCAAAGTGTTGCCGCCGCTTGAGGATGATCCGTTGTATATCAGCGATGAAGAGCTTGAAATTTATCATGCAAAACTTGTTGCCGAAGGCGGAATGACTTTGCCGAAGGTGGAGCCGACGCCTGAGTTTTGGGAAGAGTTTTTCAAAGAGCCATTGGCTGATTTTGGCGATCAAGATGTGGTTCGTTATATCAGCGAAGACCGTGACGAGGATTAAGCATGAAAAAACGACAGGCGTTTTGGGACGCCAGCGCCATTGTCCCAATATGCCTTTATCAAAGTACGTCTCAACGCGCTCGCCAAATTTCCAGGCAGACTTCGGATGTCAAAGCGGTGTGGTGGGGGACGATGGCTGAAGTTCGAAGCGCTTTTGCACGGGCATTGCGAAACAGCCGTTCGAACACCAGCGAACATGCTCGCGCGCTTCGCCACCTCCAAAAAATCAGCCAGAGTTGGCGCGAGATTGAACCGCTTCCCAAAGTACGCGAACTCACGCTTCAATTGCTTGATGCTCACCCGCTGCGAACAGGCGATGCGTTTCAACTGGCCGCCGCTTTGTACTGGTGCGATGAAAAACCTCGCCGCAAAGTTTTTGTCTGTTTCGATGACCGATTGGCCGAAGCCGCTAATGATCTCGGTTTCCAAGTTTTGACAGTCTGATTCAATCCGCCCGCCAATGAACCCATCCGCCAAACTCAAATCCGAAGCGCCCGCTCTGGCAGTTATCGTTGGCGTATTCGTCGTCTATTTTTGGCAAGGCGTTTTTGGCGGCTATTACTTCGTCAGCGGAGATGCGCTGGTTTACAGCTACCCGATGCGAAAAGTAGCTTGGGAAATGCTGCGACAAGGATCGTTGCCGTTGTGGACGCCGCACATTTTGTCTGGCTATCCGTTGCTGGCGATGGCGCAACTAGGCATTGGCTATCCGCTGACGTGGTTTTATCTGATCCTGCCCGGACACGTCGCTGAAAACATATATGTACTTGCGCCGTATCTGCTGGCTCCGGCGTTTCTGTTTGCCTACTTGCGAGAAATCGGATTGCGGCAATTGTCTTCCCTGCTCGGCGCGCTGAGCTTCACCTACGCCGGATTTATGGTCAGCGGTTTGGGGCAAACGGCCATGTTCACCAACGCCGTGATGTGGATGCCGCTGATGCTGATCGCCATGGAGCGCGCGCGAAACGGTTCGTTTGTTCGCTGTTTGATCGGCGCGGGACTGGCGTATGCGATGGCCGTGCTGACCGGCTTGGGGCAAGGCTTTTTGTATGCCGGATTGGTCGCTTTGGCTTATGGGCTGTTTCTCAGCTTGATTGCCGATGACAAACTGCTTTCGTGGCAACGCTGGAAACCGTTTTTCGTCGGCGTTGGCGGGGTTGGCTTGGCGGCGTGTCTGGCGGCGTTTCAAATCGCCGAAACCATGCAAGCGCAACGACTCAGCATTCGCCGCACACTGACTTACGAAATTTTCAGCGGCGGATCGTTCTCCCCTCTGCAATTCTGGCAATCGCTCATCAATCCGATTTATCACCACAACTACGAAGCGACGGCGTACGTGCCATTGCTGGCGGTTCTCTTTTCCGTTGTGGCAATCATCGCGGCCTGCTTTTCGCCGCGAACGCATCGCCGGACATTTTTCTGGTTACTGATTGCTGTACTCAGCATGCTGTTGATGATGGGCGATCATACGCCGCTGTACAGGCTGGCGTTTCGCATTCCGGTTCTCAATTTGTTTCGCATTCCCTGGCGACACGCTTACGAATGGACGCTGGCGGTTTCGGTGTTGGCGGCGTTTGGTTGGGATGTTGCGGCGACTTTTTTGAAGCAGATGGCCGAAACTCGACGCACTCGATTGATATCGGCGACGCTAGCGGTGCTAACCATTGCAGCGAGTGTTGTGCTCATCAAACTGGCGAACAAACCGGTCGAGGCCGGGCAAACATTTTGGCCTGTCGGTTTGAGCGAATCAGCGCTGCTCAAAGCCAAACTGGCGCTCACGGCATTGTTGGCGGCAAGCACGTGGTTCGGGCTGAAGCTGGTGAAATCGCCGTGGCGAACGGCCTTGCTGGTCGTCGTCATCGGCACAGCTTGTTACTGGGAACAACGGCTGATGGGATTGAACTGGTGGATGCCGCAAAACAAAACCGCTGCCTTTTTCAATTCGGTGTCGCCGTCGGGGGCGTTTCTGAAGCAATTTCCGCCGGAAGAAAACCGCATTTACACATCGCTGGGCAGCGGATTGTTCGTGGAGTTGCCACGCCACGAACCGCACAATCTGGCCGCTCGACAAGGTCTGCACAATGCGGCGGGTTACGAACCGCTGATGGCCAAACGTTACAACCTGGCTTTTGGGGCCGGTTGGTCATTCGAGGTGCCGTCATTCACTGCGCCGCTCGATCCGCAAGTGCTCAGCCCGACTTGGCAGGTGCTGGATTTGCTGAACGTTCGGCATCTGGTGGAATTCAACGCGCCTTCAACCGCCGCCATCACCAAAGACGGAATGCGCTTCGCTGTCGCCGATGCCAAAACGGAACTGCTCGCGGGCGTGTCGCGCGTGTTCACCGGATCGCCTAAGCCCGTGAATTCGCTGTCGCTGGTGACAACGCTGGCAAATTCGGTTCACGTTGAACAAGGGCATACGGTGGCTCGAATCGCCTTTCACACTGCCGACGGACGTGTGATCGAACGCGACATCAAAGCCGGTATTGATTCCGCCGAATGGGCGTACGAACGAGCCGAAGTCCAGGCGGCGATTCGTCATTCGCGGCCAGCGGTATTCGACACTTACCCGGCGGACGCGCAAAACTCGTTTTCGGCGCTGCGTTTTCAGACGAAATTGGATTTGGGCGAAACCGTCTTGCTGGATCGCGTCGAAGTGAAAAACACGGACGATCTGGCGTCGTTCGTGATCTGGAAAGGCTCGCTCTACGATTCGGCTGGCAATGAAGCTTATGTGTTGCGCCAACGCTTGCCGGCTCATTGGCGCAAAGTTTACGACCATGACAGCGTGACGATTTTTGAAAATCCGAATGCACTGCCGCGCGCCTGGATGGTTCCACAAAGCAGAGTCGTTAGTGAAGAAGACGCGCTGAAAGCGGTTCGCGGCGAGAGCCAGGAACCGTTCAACCCACGCGAAATTGCCTTGCTGGAACGACCACCACTGAGCAAGGTGAATCTGGCAATTGATGAAGCCTTTTCCCAGGCCGACGCCAGAATCTCCAGCTATGCGTCCAATCGGCTAACCATCGAAACCAGTTCCGACAAACGAGCAGCGCTGGTTGTCAGCGAAATGAACTATCCCGGCTGGGAAGCGACGATTGACGGCCAACCGGCTGACATCTACACCGCAAATTACCTGCTGCGCGGAGTGATCGTGCCGGAAGGAAAGCACGTCGTTGAAATGCGCTACACTTCTCCGGCAGCAAAGCTAGGCGGAATTCTTTCGGCGCTGGCGCTGGTATTTATCGGCGGAGCGCTGGTTAAAACCAGTAGGAGGAATTGACATGAACGAAACCCATCGCATCAACAGTCAACTGAAACGCGCCAATCAAGGCCCAGCATGGCACGGTCCCAGTTTGCGCGAATTGCTGGACGGCGTGACCGCTGAACAAGCCGCCGCGCATCCGATCCCCGGCGCGCACAGCATCTGGGAACTGGTCAATCACATCATCGCGTGGGAGCAAATTTCCAAACAGCGTTTGGAAGGCGACGCCTTGAAAAATCCGCCGGACGAAGTGAACTTTCCGCCAGTCAACGATACCAGCGAAGCGGCGTGGCAAAAGACGCTGGAACAACTCGCCGCCAGCAATCAATCGTTGCGCAACGCCGTCAAACAATTTGATGACAGCCGACTGGATGATCTTGTCCCTGAAGCTGGTTATTCCAATTACTTCATGCTGCACGGCGTGATTCAGCACGACCTGTATCACGCCGGTCAAATTGCCTTGTTGAAAAAAGCTGTGGAATGAGTCGGATTACCCTTTGCCCGACTGCTCCATCTCGCGCAATTCGCGGCGCAACACTTTGCCGACGGCGCTCTTGGGCAAGCCGGGAGTGATCTGGATGACCGACGGCACTTTGTATTTCGCCAGATTGGTTTTGCAGAATTCCAGCAACTCTTCGGCAGTCGCCGAAACGCCGGGTTTCAACACGACGAAGGCTTTGACCGATTCGCCGCGATATTGATCGGGAACGCCAATGACGGCGGCTTCCAGCACCGCCGGATGCGTGAATAAAACGTCTTCGACTTCGTTGGGATAGACGTTGAAGCCGCTGACGATAATCATGTCCTTCTTGCGCTGAACGATGTAAAAGTATCCGTCTTCGTCCATACGAGCCACATCGCCGGTGAACAGCCAACCGTCGCGCAACGCGATGGCGGTTTCGTCTGGACGATTCCAGTATCCTTTCATCACCTGCGGCCCGCGAATACACAATTCGCCTTCCTGACCGAGCGGCACTTCGGTCGTTCCGGTTTCCAAATCAACGATTTTTGCGTCTGTTGCCGGGTACGTCAGCCCTATGCTGCCGGGTTTGCGCCGAGCCAGCGTCGGCGTCGAATGCGTGGTCGGCGAAGCTTCCGTCAATCCATAACCTTCATAAAGCATCGCGCCGCTGAGTTGTTCGAACTGTTCGATGACTTCGACCGGCAACGGAGCCGAGCCGCTGTTGAATCGCCGCACGTATTCCAAACCACAGGTTTTGATTTCAGGATGATTGAGCATGGAAATGTACAGCGTCGGCACACCAGGAAAGAACGTGGGCTTGTAAGCTTTGATGGCTTGAATCAACGCATCGGGATCGAATTTCGGCACGGGAATTTGCATTGCGCCGTTCCAGGTTCCCAGCAGCAATCCCACCGTCTGGCCGTAGATGTGGAAGTACGGAATGACCATCAAATAACGTTCATCGCCGGGTTGCACCAATTCTCTGCCCCAGATGTAAGACTGAATGACGTTGGAATACAGGTTGAAATGCGTGAGCATCGCGCCTTTGGGAACGCCTGTGGTTCCGCCCGTGTATTGCAAGACGGCGACGTCTTCTTCGGGAGTGATGACCACGCGCGGCAAAGCGATTTCTGTTTCCTGAATCAGTTGCTTGAACGACAACGTCCCCGCCGGAACCGCCGGAGCAGTTTCGGGTTTGGCGGAATACTCCTGCACGCTGGTGACAATGACGGTTTCAATCTGCGTGTTGGCCTTCACGCCGAGCACAACCGGTGTCATCAAATCCAACACGATCATGGCTTTCATGCCGGAATCTTTGGCGACGGCTTCGACTTCGCGCGGCGTATAAATCGGATTGACGTTCGCCACAATCGCCCCCAATCGGACAATGGCGAAAAAAGCGATCAGGTATTGCGGGCAGTTGGGCAGCATGATGCCTACGCGGTCGCCTTTGCTGACGCCGAGTTTGCTGAGCGCGCTGGCCAACCGATCCACTTGCGATTTGACTTCGCCAAAGGTCAGAAACGCGCCAAGAAACGCCGTCGCCGGTTTGTCGCGATAACTGGCGCTGGCGATTTGCAAAATCTGGTAGAGCGGTTGGCGCGGCATGTTTGGGTTTGGGTCAACCCAGAAGTCGTAATGCTTCAGCCAGGGTTTGGCAGCGTATGGTGAGTCGTTGACAGTTTCCGCAATGCTCATGATTCGTCTACATCTCCTATGGTTACTTGATGCGTTTGATTTCTTCCTTAATCAACTCGTCCAACACACTCATGATTCTCGGCAAGACGAGTTCGGTAGATTTCTGCATCGTGTCATTCACGAGTTTGGGCATGACTTGAACCGTTTTCTTGCCGGTCGGAGTTCGGTAAAAAGCGATCATGTCTTTCAATTCATCTTCAGTGAAGTATTTGTCATACAACTCCATGCTGACAGTTTCCAACAGCTCTCCAAAGTTGATGGCCGTCAGCGCTTTTTCCTGAAACCGTTTGAGCATTCGCAGGGAAGATTTTCCGGAATCTTCCAACAGAGCTTTTCGCTGAGTGTCAGTCAATTGATTGTCTGCCGCTTGCTGCGTCAACAACATTTCCATAATGCGGGGAAAATCCTGCTCCATCTGCGCCATCATGGTTTGGCTGGTAGATTCCGCCAACTTGACGGCATCAGTCACCACCAACAATTCCTTGATCAAGGCCCGTTTTTGCGGCGTGATGGTTTGCTGGCCTAAAGCTTGTGCTTCCAAGACAACGAAACAAACCATAAGCCCTGTGAGTAAAAAAGATAATTTGAATTTCATCGCAACTCCATTCAGTGAGAATACCGGACGAAGTATTGTGCGGGAAAATTCTCGGAATTGACAAGCAGAGGCGGATTTTATCGGGTCAGTCCAAACCAGTGGGTTCTGAGGTGCAGCCCTATTACTTAAAAGAATGCGGCTGAGCATTCGGTGCGGAACCATTGAGCGATTTTTTTTCTAACAGCTTGGCGACCATTTCAGCACGTGACCCTACGCCGAGTTTGGCAAAGACTCGACGAATGTGCGTACAAACCGTCCAGGCGCTGATGTCCAACACCGCGGCAATGGTTTTGTTGGGATAGCCTTTGGCGATCATTCGCGCAATTTCCTGTTCGCGCGGGCTGAGCATGATTGTCGCCGAAGCCGTTTTTGAATGAGTTCGCAAAATCAAACACCGCACTCCTTCTATTTCCATATCCAGCAACACTTCGTCCTCTTCAGCCTCGCCATCACCGTAAATCGTGTTTGATGCTGACAACTGGCTGGCTTGCTGAATCAGTTTATTGGCCAGAGATTTCAGATCGGTAATGGCTGGCTGAGTTAATGGCTCTTGATTCTTTTCCTTCGCTTCGTTTTTCTTGAGAGCTAGTGTTGGCATGTTTTTCTCTCTTATTCCCACGATCAAACGGAACTTCACAATGTGCTGTCATTCGGCAAAGGCTCAATCAACTCAGCAACTCACATTGGGCAAATTGACGGCTGTTACTGTGGTTGATCCGCCTATTTCTTAACGATCCATAGCGTTCAAGAAAGTGTTTTATTCAGAGTCACGGCTTCAGCAGGAAGCGCTCTTGCATCGCCCTTTCCGTATGAAGACCAGACTGTGAACGTCTCTTTCCTCAAAGCTATAGCTGCAATGGTAACAATTCCTTTGTTCAAATTTGACTTGGTAGAGTGGCGGCTGAAGCTGGCGGTTTCTCGCCACACGGCAGCGGAGTATAGCAGCTTGCTTTCGGTTTGGCTTGTCGCACGAATAAGCGACGCTCATATTGACTAACTTTTTACAGCTAGCTTCTTCAAGCTCCCTTCCCCAGAGTAACTCCAACGAGTTTCCCTGCAAAAAGCGACTATCGCGGCTCAACGGATGTGCGTATCTTCCGCGCGTCGTCACCACTTGGAGTCACGCAATCAACAGCGCGGCAAACAATGAATCTAGCGGAAACCTGCAAGGAGGTCTTGTTATGGCAGCGAGAAATTTTGAAGAGGAATTTGAATTGGAAAGCGAATTTGAATTTGAAGGCGAAGGCGAATTCGAATTTGAAGGCGAAGGGGAGTTAGAAAGTGAAGGCGAGTTTGAACTCGAAGGCGAGTTTGAAGGCGAAGGCGAATTCGAGTTTGAAGGCGAAGGCGAAGGCGAATTCGAGTTTGAAGGCGAATATGAAAGCGAAGAATTTTTGCGTCGCATTCGTCGCGTTGCGCGTGGCGTAGGCGGTTTTGTTCGTCGCGCCGCGCCAGTACTGCGCCAGGTCGCGCGTGTCGCTGCGCCCTGGGTCGGGCGCGCAGTCGGAGCGTTGGGCGGCCCGGCTGGCAGCCTGATTGGCGGCCAGATCGGAAATTTGGCGGCGCGCGCTTTGCGCGAAGGCGAATATGAATTTGAAGGCGAATTCGAATCCGAATACGAAGGCGAATTTGAAGGCGAATTCGAAATGGAAGCCGAAGGCCCGGCTACTCAACAGGAAGCCATGGCTGAATATATGGCCGCAATCGCATCGCGCGTTCAGTCCGAAGCCGAAGCTGAAGCGATGGTTGGCGCAGCCACAGCCAATATCATTTCGCGTGCTGACCGCCGTGCTTTGCGTCGCATCGTGCCGCACCTGACTCGTGGAGCAGCCATCCTGACGCGCATTCTGCGTCGTCGTCGCATTACCCGCCCGGCAGTCCGAACCGTTCCAACCATCGTACGTCGCACGGCTACGGTGTTGGCTCGACGCGCTGCTACCGGTCAACCGGTCACGGCTCGCGCAGCCGCTCGGACAATGGCGGCTCAAACCCGTCGAGTGCTCGGCAATCCGCGCGCTTGCGCGTCAGCCATCACCCGCAACGTTCGCGCTGCGGCGACGGCTACTCGCCCGGCTCGCCGTGTTGCCGGTCGTCGGCCAGCAGCCGTTCGCGGATAACACTCAACACACAAACCCGCTGATAACGACTTGCAGGTTGGAGCGCCCGCGTTCGGCGCGAGCGCTCCAGACTAATCCAAACCAGGTTCGTTATCTTCATCAGACATTCTGTCAAAAAAAATTTACAGCGAGTTACGGCAACACCACGGCAAAACCCGCAACATACCCGAAACACAGGAGAACCTGCTATGTACGAATACGAATTGGAATCTGAATTTGAAGGCGAATTCGAATGGGAATCAGAGTTTGAAAATGAATGGGAAGGCGAGTACGAAACCGAACTGGAAGGCGAATACGAAAGCGAAGAGTTCCTGCGTGCCGTTCGTGGTTTGGCTGGTCGAGCCGCGAATTGGGGCAGACGCCAAATGGCTCCCGGTTCGGGATTGCGCCGGGTCGCGTTTGGGGCTGCGCGCCAGGCTGTTCGCCAGGGATTGCCAGCACTTGGCCGATGGGCCGGAGGCCAGATTGGCCAACGTGGCGGCGGTGCGATTGGCGGCCTGTTTGGCCCTGAAGGCGTTCCGGTCGGCCAGGCCATTGGGCGCGGAGCAGGTCAGGCCGCTGGGCAAGCCGCTGGAAACTGGGCAGTGCCGCGAGTTCTGAACTGGATACCAGAACGAGAAGAAGAATTGGAATGGGAATTCGAGGGTGAATTTGAAGGTGAAATAAACCCGCTCCGCCGCGTATACGCAGACGCTTTGATGGAGCACATGGGACACGCTGCAACTGAAGCCGAAACCGAAGCAGAAGCCGAAGCCTTTATTGGCGCGTTGATTCCGATGGTAGCGCGCGCGGTTCCAGCCGCCGCGTCAACAGTGATGCGCGCCGCTCCGGGATTGGTTCGCGGTTTGGCAGGAGCGACTCGCGCGTTGCGTAGCAATCCGGCGACCCGTCCGCTTGTGAGAGCCTTGCCAACGGTCGTTCGTCGCACGGCCATGAACATTGCTCGCCAGGCAACTCAAGGGCGCCGCGTGACTCCGCGCGGAGCCGTTCAAACATTGGCCCGTCAAACCGCCCGTGTCATTGGCAGTCCGACCCAATGCGTTCAGGCATTCCGACGTTCGCGCGCATTGGATCGTCAGTATCATCGCGCGGCAGGCCCAACTCCGGCAACGACAGCGGCCAGACAACGCCGAATCGGAGCTTGACGATGTCCTCGCGCCAAAACCAGTTTTCGACCGACAACAGTTTCTGGGTCTTCTGCATTGGAGTAAACCATGTACGCGTTTCGTGAAACCAGTCCCGCGCAAATCAGGCCAGCGCAAAGAAGAAGGGGCCGCCGTCGCTCAGTTTCAGCCGACGCCACGGTGACCCGGCCTTCGCAAGCGAATCTGCCGCCGCGCGATCCGCGATTTGCTGCGGCAATGATGCCTTTGCTGCGCGCACAAGCGATCAATGTCACTCGGCACGCGGCAGCTTTGCGTCCATTTCATCGCGAAGAATTCGGAACAGGCGTTGCCGCACCCAGCGATGGTCACATCCAGGCTGTCAATGAATTGCTGCAAACTTTGCGCGGCGATCTGTTGCGATTGACAAAAAAAGTCACAGACTCCGTTACACATTCGACGACAGACCCGACAACAGACAATCTGCAACAGGTGGTTACTTACAAGGAGCGGGCACACGATTGGGTACGGCGCGTCGAACAAATCTGGGATTTTTACTTCGAATTGTTCGGCCAACGGCAATCTCAATTCGGCAATAAGTTGGTGGGTTGCGACCGCATCGCGCAGGATTGTTACCAACACACCTTTCTCGGTTTGGGTGTGGCCAAATCCATCCCGGCTCCGCCGCCGTTTTCTTATATGCGAACGGGTTTTTCTCCGGCGACGTTTCGGCGAGGCATTCCGATGCGACGGCTGGGACGACAACTGAATCCGTTTCCATTGATTCAATTGCCGTATCACCGATTGGTCAACCCCTGGACGCTGGGGGCGATTCTGCACGAAGTCAGTCACAACTTGCAGAACGAAATCGGCCTGGCGCGAACCATTCCGCGCGCCATCGCCCGCCGGTTGTTGCAACACGGTTTTCCACGTTCGGTCGCCGCCACCTGGACGCGGTGGAATCGGGAAACCTTTGCCGATCTGAGCGGCTTGCTACTGGGCGGCCCGGCGGTGGTGGCGTCGTTGATTGATGTGATCGGGCGTTCGCCAGCGACCGTCACCGCATACAGCCGTCGAGGCCCTCATCCTACGCCATATATTCGATTGTTCATCAGCACGGAATGTTTGCGCCGCATGGGCTTCCCCGACGAAGCCAATCATTACGAACGCGCCTGGCAACGTGTGTATCCGAATCCGCGCATCGGCAACATACCGCCTTCGGTGCTCAACACGTTCCGCGATGCGATCAAAGTGATTGTGGACACAGTCTGTTTTCAACCATACACAGAACTCGGCGACAAACGATTGAGCCAGGTAATTCGCTTTGCGCCAAAAGAACAGCAAATGGTCGAAGAAGCTGCGCGGCGTCTGGCTGCTGGCAACGATCCCGGCGTCGTTCCCGAACGTTTTTTGATCGGCGCTTCGCGTTTTGCGCTCGACAACCGGCTGGCTCGCCCCGGAGTAATAACCGACAATTTTTACCGCGAATTGGCCCGGCGGTAGTTTCAGGAGACAAGGTGTTAATGGAATCGAAATTCCAGGAAGTGGTGTCGCAATGCGACCAGGTGTGCGAAGCGCTCAACGCGCTGCGTATGACGGTGATTGAAGATCGTCCCCTGAAAGACGTGGTCAAACTGGTAGACCGGATCGGCGACGACGTTGAAGACCTGCTGGGCGCTGTTCAAGAGATGCGCCAGGCAGCCAGCGAGGCGCAACTGGCTGCCACACACCCGATTGATGCCGAACAGGTCCGTCGCGCATTGACTTGTTGTCACACGAAATTCAACGACTGTACCAGACGGCTCTTTTCAGACCTGGCCGGTTACGAAACCGTTGAAGAAATTGTCAGCCTGGGCCGCCAGCGCGGCGGCGAATGGCAAGCCTGGGCAAGGTTGGTTCAAGACACGCTCAAGGAATGCCAGCAGTCATTGTTCGCTGTCAGCGAGCCATTGGTGGAATGCTGGCAGACGATAACAGAACGCGCCGGCCTGCAATCCATCACGGTGCAATCAACCGGCATAGGCAGCGTCGGTCATCGGATCAGACGCGTTTGAGTTTTCGGAATTTGATGAGTTTGGGAGGACATAACAATGCCAGACAATTTAGAGAAACTTGCCAACGACGCACTGAGCTTTCCGGTGCTCACGAAAGAGGCCACGTTTGACCGTTCGGTCGGTCAGAGCGGAATGAGCGCAGCGCCGCTCAGCCAAAAAGTGAATGCCGCTTTGCGCGAAATTCTGGGCTGGCGTCCGCGGGCCAACGACGCGCGCGGTTTTCAGGCCTCACTCAATCAAGCATTCGAAATTACCGAAATTGAAGGTCAGACCAAACTGACCTGGCGGCAGAGAACATTCGCCGCCGATGCCGACCTGGGAGCCATCACCGGCGCACAGGCCAGCATTTATTCGCGCGCACGCGCCGCACTGGATCATTCGATTCCGGTGCTGGACGGCCTGATTCCGCTGCGGGCCGATCACGATCTTGAGGACATCGAGGCTGCCCAGTCCATGGTGCGTTCAAGCTTTACTGAGTTGGTTTACGAACTTGGTTTGGAAGGCGGGCCGCGCCTGGCGCGTGTGGACGGTTATTTTCAGGATCTGCTCGGCACGGAATTCACGCAACTCCCGACGGCCAGCGTCCCTTCACCGAAGCTGTTGGAAGACCCGCAACTTGTGGGCGGGCAACTGGCGTTGCTGCGCGATGAATTCGGGCTGGCCAGCGATCAGGTCAACACGATCGAGGAAGAGCAGAATCTGACTAATTTTTTCATCCTCGTTGATTCGATCAATTCGCTCTGGCTGACCTGGCGGACACAGAGAAATTTCTTCAGCAACAATCAGAAAGGCAAGGCTTTTCTCGGCACACAGTTCGTGCGGCTGTCGCGGAATCTGGCGGTGTTGGTCGAATCGGTCGAGGAAATTTATTTCGCGATGGATTCAGTTTTTCTGGGTCCTGCCGAACGGCAAATCACCAAAATAACCTTCAATGGCGGCGAGGTCGTTTTTGTCGGCGAGTCGTTGGATTGGGTTCAGCGATTCGCCGCCGAAGAAGGTCCTCGTCTGTTGCGCGAAGCCGGGAAAGACGGCGTGCTCAACGCCTTCATCCCAACCCTTAACCGTTTGCTCCATCTGGTTTCAGGAATGTTGGAGGTCTCGCGTAAAAATTCTTCAAATCCAACGGCAGGGTTTCACACGCCACGAGTCCGGCGCGCTCTGGAAGAACTGGAAATCAACCTGAAAACCACGCAAGAGAATGCAAAACTGATTACACGACAACCTGCGCCTGAGATTCGCCTGGTGACAATGGATTCGACTGAACATAACAGCCTGATGTTGATTATCAACGGGCGCAATTTCCAGGATGGGGCGACCGTGCATCTGGGCTTCTATCAGGATTCGGATGAAGAGACCAACAAGACTCTGGCTTCGGTTAACACCGTCGTCGTCAACTCGACGGAAATCAAGGCTTTCTTCAACTGGAATGAAACTATCATGAATAAGTTTCCAAAGGCGGCAAATAACGAGGCTCTGAATTTGACGGTCATCGTAATCAATCCCGAACCCGACGGTCAGACTGCTACTGAAGAATTGACTTTCAATATTCCGCGGCAGTCCACAAACCGCAAAAATCACTGAAGTGAGCCGTGCTTATAGCGATTTTCACTTGAATGCGACTTGGTAGAAAAGGTTAATAACCTTTTCTACCAACGCTTGGTAAGCAAATTGACAGGTCGCGTGCAATTGCAACCCGCTATAAATTTCCTTCGGCGTCCCGAAGAAATCGGAGGACGTGAGCAATCTGTAGATTGACACCTGAGGATGAGTTCAGGGACGAAGCGCCAATGCGCAAGCAATGATCTAAGCCACAGATGGAGGCTATATGGCAAAGGAACAAGAGTATCAAAATTTTCTTGATCGTATCGCAGCGTTAAGGGAACAGGTCACCAGTCAATTGTCCGGCGATTTGATTCAAAACCCGCAATTGGCTGACGCGCTCGTCAAACAGATTGACGATCTGATGAACTCGGCGGTAGAAGCCGACGCCAAAATGCCGCCGCCGCCCGACAAGGGGCTGGCCGAATTGATCGGCATAGGTCCCGAAGCAGCGACAGAACTCGGTCAGACGCGCATTCCACAGGGCGTACAGCCTTACGATGAAGCCGTCACCTCCGAACGCATCATCGCGGTCGGCGACCTGTACTACATCTACCAGCACGAAACTATCGGCGTTTTTCGCGTGGTGCAGAAGCTGCAGGAGTTGTTCCGCGCCGGAACCGTGCGACTGTCCGCCGGTGCAGGCGCGTATTCGCTTTACCAATTCGACCGACGCGAAGTTTTGCGTTACACGCAGCGAGACCGCCAATCGGCCTACCGCCGCGTTTTGGGTTATGGTCGCGGAGCCATTCCAGCCGGTTCGCGCGCAAACACGGATTTCCACCGCCTGTTTTCGCATTTCATCAACCAGGTGACTTTGTTCTGGCGCGACAAACGTGTGTCGGACGTGATCCGCGAACGCGCCTACGACCCCAGCTTCGGTTCGATTGCGATTGTCCGGCGCGCAGGACTGGATTTGCGCAATAACCTCAAATTTACTTCCTTCGGGCACTTGAATGTGCTGCGTGTGGAAGTAATGCAATTGCTGGACGAAGCCTTCCGCATTTTGAATTCGGACGATGTCAAACGTCTGTTCGGCGCAGACAATGCCTGGGACGTAGTGGAAGAAGTTCTGATCCGATACTTCAACGAACGATTGGTGACTTCGCCGCGCCAGCGCATGGCCGTCGGCGGCAGAGAAATTCTGCGCTGGCTGGGCGCTCCGCACGTGCTGCAAACCCAGCGCGCGCAATTCGAAGCTCTGCTGCTGGAAATCGCCGAATACTCCGAAGAATGGCTGACCAGCGCGCAATCGCTCGGTCTGGCCGGACGCAATCCCAGCGGTCGCGTGTTGCCGTGGGATCGCAGCGCGCCTCAACCTGCCAGAGTGGCGCGGGCAGCCACGTCCAACACTCGCCCCGCAACTCAACGAGAGTTCGAAATGGAATACTGAAAGGGGTGAGTTGTGATTGCTCAAACGCACTCACCTTCTGCTCTTTCAATTCATAAACGCCGATTTCTGGCGGAGTTGAAACAATTCATCCGCTTCCCGACCGTCAGCGCGCAGCCCAAACACGCGGATGATTTGAAACGCTGCGCCGCCTGGCTGGCCGGGCATTTACGGCACATCGGATTGCAAGGCGTCAAAGTCATTCCCACGCCTCGCCATCCGATTGTTTACGCCGAATGGCTCGCCGCCACTGGCCGCCCGACGGTGTTGATTTACGGCCATTACGATGTGCAGCCCGTCGAACCTTTGGCCGAATGGCAAACCCCGCCGTTTGAGCCGACCATCATCGGCGACGACCTGTTCGCTCGCGGAGCCTGCGACGACAAAGGGCAGATGTTCGCTCACGTCAAAGCAATTGAAACTTTGCTGAAATCGCAAGGCCGTTTGCCGGTCAACATCAAGTGTTTGTTTGAAGGCGAAGAAGAAATCGGTTCGCCGAATCTGAAACCGTTTGTCGAACGCAATCGCCGGCAGTTGGCTGCCGATGCGGTCGTGATGTCGGACACGCGAATGCTGGCGGCGAATCAACCGGCGCTGACTTACGCCTTGCGCGGCGGGCTGAGCCTGGAACTGGAAGTCTGCGGACAACAGGGTGATCTGCATTCCGGCAATTTCGGCGGAGCGATTCACAATCCATTGCAAGCGTTGTGCGAACTGATTGCACGTCTGCACGACGCAAACAAGCGAATCGCCATTCCAGGCTTTTACCAAAACGTTCGCCGATGGAGCGACGCCGAACGAAACTTTATGGCCGCGAACGGCCCCAATGACCGGCAAATTCTGCGCGACGCAAAAACCGGAACCGGTTGGGGCGAACGCGGCTTTTCACTTTACGAACGAACGACGATTCGTCCCTCGCTCAGCGTTACCGGCATCACCGGCGGTTATCAAGGGCCGGGCGTCAAGGCCGTCATTCCTGCGCGCGCCACAGCCAAATTGAATTTCCGGCTTGTCCCCGATCAAGACCCGACTGAAATCGAGCGGCTCGTTCGCCGTCACATCGCCCGGATCACTCCGCCGACAGTTCGGACAGCGGTAAGAAGTTTTCTGGCAGCGCGACCGGCATTGATTGATCGCCATCATCCGGCGATGAGCGCGGCAGTGCGCGCTTATGAACATGGCTTTGGCGCTTCGCCGGTTTTCCTTCGTTCGGGCGGTTCGATTCCCATCGTCAATCATTTTCAGGAATTGTTAGGAGCGCCAACGGTCTTGATGGGGTTCGCATTGCCGAACGACCGCATACACGCGCCGAACGAAAAGTTCCACCTGCCGAATTTCTTTCGCGGAATCAAAACCTGCATTCGCTTTCTGGCCGAAGTCGCAGCCAGAGATGAGGAGATTCGACGATGATTATTGACCCTCGTTGCCACGCCGGACGCGGCGTCCGATTGACCGCGCAGTGGAGCGCCAACGCTCTGCCGTCCTGTCCGATCTTCCCCCAAACTTCCATCGCTTGACGATACTGGGTTCGGCGCGTATGCTCCGCCTTCTTTTTCAGCCGTCAGATTGATTCCGGCGACTGGTTCCATTCTAAAAATTGCCATGATTGAAAGGCAGGTGAAGACCTTTGGCAGAAGTTAAACTCGGCGATAACGAGACGCTGGAAAGCGCGCTCCGCCGTTTCAAACGCAAAGTGCAGCAGGAAGACATCATTCGTGAAGTCAAACGGCACGCCTTTTACGTTCCGCCCGGAGAAAAAGCCCGATTGAAATCGGCGTTGGCTCGCAAACGGAATCGCAAGAAATATCGCACTCGCCCGATGCCGGCCTCGGAATGACACTTTTCGGGACGAATCAATTTTCAAAAAGCCACGAACAGTCGCTGTTCGTGGCTTTTGTCTTTTCACCGGCGCGTTTTTGTTTGCTCAAAATCCACAGCCTGCTGTTTCCGATGTTGTTCAATTGCGACAGGATTTCAATTACTCGTTTGCCGCAAATTGTCGCTTCGCATTGCGCAATAAGCCTTTATAAAGAAGTTTCCAAACCTGAACTCTATGGCGTGCAGTTTGCTGGTTTATTGGCGGTTCACCAAACCGATACTGCGAACAAACGAGGACATGAATTGAATCAGCAAACCACGGTAGGAAAAAGTTTCAGCGTCAAAGGCATCGGCCTTCATTCCGCTTCGCCTGTGAACGTCACTGTCAAACCGGCTCCACCATATACCAGCTACCTGTTTCGTCGAACCGATCTAAACGACTTTGAAATTCCTGCCGCGCCGCAATACGTCTCGCACGTCAGTTACGCCACGACGCTGATGAAATCCGGCGTGATGATTTCCACCGTCGAACACCTGTTGTCGGCGTTGTACGGATGCGGCGTGGACAACGTCTTCATTGACGTAGATTCGCTGGAAGTTCCCATTCTGGACGGCAGCAGCCAGCAATGGGTGGAGTTTATTCGCCAATCTGGAATAGTCGAATTGCCAGCACAGCGTCCTTACCTGCGCGTGTTGAAACGGATTTCGGTGAGCGAGAAAAACCGCACCATGAGCATCGAGCCTGCCGACGAATTTCGCATCACCTGCGAAATTGATTTCAATCATCCGATGATCGGTGTGCAGCAATACGAAGTCAGTTTTCAGGTCGCGGATTACTCGCGCGAAATCGCCCCGGCTCGCACGTTCGGCTTCGTCGAAGAAATCGAGATGTTGAAACAAAACGGATTGGCGCGTGGCGGCTCGCTGGACAACGCCATCGCCCTGACGCGCGAAGGTTTTTTGAATTCCGAACCACTGCGCTTTCAGGACGAATTCGTTCGCCACAAGATTCTGGACATCATCGGCGATTTGGCGTTGGCGGGAATGCCCATTCTAGGCCACGTGCGCGCTGCAAGGTCAGGACACGGGCTTCACACGATGTTGCTTTCGGCTTTATTGCGCGACCGCCATGCCTGGGAAGTGACGACTGTGCCAAAGCAGGGTTTCCAGACTGTTTAACAAGCGTGTTACGTCTTCGTTTGAATGCGGCTCAACAGCCAGGGCATGAGGGCAAAGAGAATCAAACTGACGTAGTAGGCAGTTCCGGCCAGAAGGTCCCGGTCAAGAATAATTTGGGCAAGAGAAAGTCCGCGCAGCGTCATCCCCAAGATGATTTCGGCTGAAAGCACCATCACAAAGGCAATCCAGCCGATGCCCAGTTTTGAAATGGGCGAGGTAATTTCAGCAAACCGGCGATTGATCCAACCCGCCGCCAGAACAATGGCAACCAGCATCAAGGGCAGTTCCAGTAACTCAGCGGTTCGCTCTCCTACTCGCGGGACAAGCCAAAGCACACGGATTGGCCCCAGAATGAACCCCACGCCAAACACAATCAAGAAATAAAGCAAGGATGGTTTGAGCAATCGCATAAGCGGAATTCACAAATTATTTCGCCCGGAAAATTGGCGAGGTCAGGCGCGATGGCAGCAACACCAAATCTTCGACCAGACAGCCGATGATCGTCACCGCCGACAACAAACCGAAATCGCTGACCGGTTGAAAATTCGAGACGGCGAAAATGGCAAAGGTCGCGGCCAGAGCGACGTTGGCGTAAATGATCGGGCGACCGGACAGCCGCATGCTCTCGATGATTGCTTCGCGCAATGGTTCGTCGGCTTTTTGCACGCGACGAAACCGGATGATGAATTGCACGGCGTTATCCACTGCCAACCCAAGCACTATGCTGGCCACCAGACTGGTCGTCAAATTCAGCTTGATGCCCTGCCACCCCATGTAGCCGAAAAAGAACACCACCGGAATCAGATTGGGAATGAGCGCCGTCAATCCGACACGCAACGAACGAAACAGAATCGCCAGCATCAGAAAGATGGTCACCAGAGCGATGCCAATGCTCTGCACCTGTTCGCCGCCGATTTGATCCGACGTGCGATTGAGCAAGACAAAGGTTCCAGTGGCAAAAACCCGAAATTCCGGCAGCAGTTGTTTGGCCTGTTGTTCGATTTCCCGAACGACATCGGCCATAGCCTGCGAACTGGTCAGCGTGGAGCGAACCAGCACGCGCGCGATGCGCCCGTCTTCGGTCAAAAAACCTTTCAACTGGTCGCGGTCTGAAAACAGATCGGAGATGATTCGTTCGTCGGTTGGGATTGCATATTGTTTGGGATCGTTGCCATTGAACGCACGGTTCAGATGTTTGATGAAATCCGCGACAGACAACGAACGATCCACTCCTTGCCCGTTTGGTCCTTTTCGCGTTTCGGCAAAGGCTTGCAATTGTGCGATTCGTTCCAACACATACGGCTTTTCAATCGCGCCGCTCGTTTTGCCTTCGATGATGATGTCGAAGGTCACCGCGCCGGATAATCGGCGACCGACTTCTTCCAATCCAATCAGAGAATCGGTTCCCGGCTTGGCAAAGCGAAAGAAATCTATATCAACGATGATTCGACGCATTCCGAACAAACTGAAGACGACGATGATGATCGTCAGCACATACAGCAATCGCTGATGTGAAGTCGCCCAACGTCCTGTCTCTTCCAGAAACCGAACCAGTTTGCCGTGCAACCCAACGCGAAACGCTCCGGCGCCAGACGGCAACATCACCAGCACCGCCGGAATGAAAGTCAGCGACAGAATCATGGTGAAGGCTGCGCCAATGGCGGAATAAATCGCCGTCGAACGAATCGCGGGAATTTCCGTAAAGGTCAGCGACAAAAACCCTGCAATGATCGTCAAGGCCGAAACCGCTACGGGCAAATTGATGAACCGCATTGCGCTTTCGATTGCGGACTGAAGAGGGATTGAGGGATTGAGGGATTGAGGAATTGAACCAGACATTTCTGCTTCTTGGGTCGCTCCATCACTCTGCCTCTCTTTCTCTTCGCAAATTATCCCAATCTGGTTCAGCACGTGAATCATGTACGAACAACCAATCGCCAGCATGACCGTCGGCAGCATCAGAACCAGAATCGTGAAATGCGTGCCGAAATACGCCATCAATCCAAGCAACCAAATCAGCCCAATGCCGATTGTCGCCAACGGCAGCACAACCGCCGTCAAAGACCGAAAACAAAGCCACATCAGCAAAACGATCAAAGCCACAGTCAGCGGCAACAACAACTTCAAATCGTCTTTGAGCGCCTGCGTTCCGCGAAGCTGCGAAAACGGATCGCCCGCGAAATAGACTTCGCCAAAGCCGGAAGCATGCGTCAGATCGTAAATGCGTTGGGTGATTTCGTGGCGACGAACGGTGGGCAAATCCATCTTCAGCAACACAGTCAAAGCCATGGTGCGCGAATCGGCGGAAACCAGATTGCCGACAAACATACGGTCAGTGGTGGCCACGACGCGGGCTTCTTCCAACCGTCGCTTGTCTTCAAGCGAATTCGGAATCAGCGTTTCCAATGAAACTCCGCCATCGTCGCCGGGCAGACTGCGAGCGTAAGGAACATTGACCAGGCTGAGAACTTCGCCGACGCCGGACACTTTTTCGATTTGCCGATGAAGAGATTTCAGTCGCGTCAGATTTTCAGGCGCAAATACATCGTCGCAAACGACGGCGACCAGTAAAAAATCGTCCGCGCCGAAATGCTTGCGGGCTTCGGCGAAATCGCGCCGCTCCTGGCCGTTCTGAGTGACGAAACTGAGCGGCGAAACGTCCAGTTCCATTCCGCGTCGCAATCCGAAGCCGAAGACAATGGTCAACGCCAGCACAAAACCGATTATCCACCGCGGGTGAGAAACAACGAAACGGCTCATTCTTTCCTCATTGGCCTCAATTTGTGGTGTTCCGTTTGGCGCTGGCCTCGGTGATAAATCCCTTGAGGTGCTGTTCGGTAAAAATCTTGTCGGACAAACCGCGATCGTATTCGATCTTTCTGGTTTCCATGCGCAGCTTCAGATTTTGCGCAATGTCTTCAATCGCCACTTTGGTGATGGTCTGGCGATTCTGGATCGGCTTCACTTCCTCGACGGTGACTCGTTTGCTGACTTCGCCGTTTTCGCCGAACAGTTCAAATCGTGCGGGCGTCTGATCCTTTTCGTGGAAGTACCCAATGATGCGAGGAAAAGCCAGGTTCAAATCCTTTCTGGCATCAAAGATGATTTTGATGAGCGATTGGCCATCCACCGTTGCGCGCTCTCCGGCGCTGTGATCGTACTGCCCCAACTCCATGCCCAACAGTTCCTGGACGGTGACTTTGGCTCCACGAAATCCCAGCGGACGCGACGAATTCAGTTTGGCCAGTTTTTTCAACCCGGCCAGATACGAAAAAGCTTCGGTCGGCTGGTCGTTGCGTTCGACAACCAGAATCGCCTTGTCTGAATCTTCCTTGGGCGCAAGCACGGTCAGAAAAGTCGCCGCGCCCGTGTCCGAATACTTGCGTTGCAATCGCACTTCGACCTGTTCGCGTTTGCCATCGGCGTTTTCCGTCGTCATACGCATTTCAGCAATGAAATCTTTGCAACCGTCCTGGGTGATTAACTTTTTGACCATGGCGGCGGCGTCCGGCAAAGGAGCTGTTTCACGATTGGACGTATCGTGATCGGTCGAGGCTGACGGCGAGGAATCCTGACAGGCGCAAATCAGCGCGCATAACAATATGAGGCCGGTGCGGAAAAATTTCTGCATCAAAGTCTCCGTTTCTTTCGGGCAAATTTTGTTGATGGTTCGAATTCAGCCACCTGATCGTGCTGAAAGGGTAATTATCAATAACACACCGCGTCGAAAATCTCCAAACTGACGCTTCATCGGATTCCGAGCAGTTTCATTTCGTAAGCCAGTGTTTCGCGCAATCCTTCTTCCAACGAGCGAGCGGCAAAACCAAGCTCACGTTCGGCTTTGGCGCTGCTGCCCAGATAAGTCACTCCCGCCGAAACTCGCAAAGTTTCGGACGAATACTGACCGGAAATCGGAATCACAGTTTCCACCAATCCCATCAACGCCGACATGGCGTTCAGCATTCCCGGAGCCGCCTTGATGCGCGGAGCCTTGATTCCGGTAATGCGTTCGGCGATCTGCAAAGCTTCCGACAACGTATGCGCCGGCCCGGTCAAAAAATAACTTTCGCCGACCTTGCCGCGTTCCATTGCCAGCAGATGACCGCGCGCAGTGTCTTCCACATGCGCCCAGCTATAGGCCGTTTTGTCAGGAACCATTGGCAGTTTTCCAGTCAGGTATTGCACCAGAACTTCGCGGATAGCGCTGGTATCGCCGGGTCCGTAAGTCACGCCGGGTTGCACAATGACCAGCGGCAACCCGGCTTCGATCATCGGCGCTGCGACTTCGTAATGCGCGCGCCATTTGGTGCGGTCGTATTCGCTCAGATGCTCGCCGCTGAACCGATAACTTTCGTCAACGACTTTGCCATTCGTGTTGGAATTGATCGCGACCGTGCTGGTGTAAACGCCTTTCGGAATCTGCAATTCGCGCATCAATTCCAGCACATTGCGTGTTCCACCGACATTGATGCCTTCAGCGATGGTTTTGTCGCGTTCGCCGATTTTGTACCAGGCCGCGACGTGAAACACGCCATCAGCGCCGGTCATCGGCTGGCGCATGCTTTCCTTGTCCGTGATGTCGCCTTCAGCCAACGCGACTCCGAGTTTGGCCAGTTCTGTCGCTTTTGTTTTGGAACGAACCAATGCGACGACTTCATGGCCTGCGGCGACAAGCTGCTGCGCCACCCGTCCTCCGATAAAGCCGGTAGCTCCGGTAATGAAGTATTTCATTTGGGGGTCTCCTGATTATTTCTTCAACCACGCATCTGAAATCACGGCTTCGACATCAACCGGCACGCGCGGCAAGAATTCTTTGGCGGCGGCGATCATTTCAAACTGGACGATGTCTTTGATCTGTTCGGCGATGTTCGAGTCGCATTCGACCACCAGTTCATCGTGAATGGCATTAACGATTTTCGCGTTCAAACCCAATAACGACGCCTCCAGCAAGGTCATTGCTCGTTTGAAAATGTCCGAACACGTTCCCTGAATCGGCGTGTTTTTGCCAACGCGACGCAACGCGGCCTGTTGCGTCCGGTCGTTCGGATCGAGACTGAATTTCCACAACCTTCCCGAAGCCGTGCGTGCTTCTCGTTCGCTGACGGCGCGTTCTCCGGCTTCGTGCAGCCAATGCGCGACGCCGGAATAAGCATTGAAATACCGGTCAATCAACCCTTCGGCTTCTTTGACGGTTGTTCCGATGCGTCCGGCCAACCCTTCCGCGCCCATTCCGTAAATCAATCCATAGTTCAATCCTTTGGCGCTTTCGCGCTGCCGAGGCGAAACGTCGGCCAGCGGCACGCCGAACATCTGCGAAGCCGTCGTGCGGTGCAGGTCTTCGCCGGAATCGAAGGCTTTCAGCAAGGCTTCGTCGCCGGAAAAATCGGCGAGGATTCGCATTTCGATCTGCGAATAATCGGCGACGACCAGCTTGCGGCCCGCCGGAGCGCGGAAACAGGAACGATATTCCGTCGTGTGTGGAATCTGCTGCAAACTCGGCGAAGAAGTGGTGATGCGTCCGGTCGGCGTTCCCAACTGGCGAAAATCCGCGTGCAACCGTCCTGTCGCCGTATTCACAAAACCCAGAATGTTTTCGCCAAAGGACGAAAGATTTTTGCTCAGGCTGCGATGTTCCAGCAGCTTGGCGATGACGCGGTGATCGTCGGCCAGTTTGCTGAGCGTCCATTCGCGCGTATCGGCGATTTCGATGCCGATGCGCGCCAATGCCTCTTTCACCTGCGCCGGGCTGTCCAGATTGATAGGATCGGCTTCGCCGAACAAATTCATTTGCGAAGCGCCAGCGGCAAAGGCCTGTTGCAATTCGTCGGCCAGCGCTTCGCGTTCGACAGTCATTCGGTCGAGCAATGCTTTCCAACGATCTACGTCCAGATACACGCCCGCCAATTCCATTGCAGTGATCGCAGGCACAGCGGCGAATTCCAAATCCGCCGTCACCAGCAAATCCAATTCATCCAACTTTGCCAGAAGTTTTTCGCGCAACGGCAACAACACCTGAGCGTCGCGCGCGGCATATTCCAACTGATTGCGCGTCAATTCGCCCCCCCAGTTGCTGAGTTGCGCGTCTTTGTTGAGTTGCTGATTCAGAAACCGGCTGACTACCGGCTCCAATCCGTGTCGCGTATTTTCATCGCCCGCGGCAATCAGCACGCTGGCCAGATACGTGTCGAAGATTCCAGTCAACCGCCAGCCCAGATGCTTGAGCAAAAACTTGCCGTCGAATTTGGCGTTGTGAGCGATCTTGGTTGGTTGTTCGGCGGAGATCAATTCGCGCAACGGCGCAAGCTGTTCGGGTAACAGACGAAAGCAATCCAGAATGTAGCTGGCATCGGGTGTGGCCAATTGCAGCAATCGCAATTTGGACGTGTGCGGATCAAGCCCGGTCGTTTCAGTGTCCAAACCAATCACCGACTGCGCGCGCAGATCGTCGGCGATTTGCGGTATGTCAGCGGCATCGGTAATCAGCTTGTAGTTTTCGTTCATCTCAAACTATCGCCATTCATCTATATTGACGTGCAGGACGAATAGGTTGACGTGGTTGACGATTGTTGTCGCGGAAAAAGAAAACCAGCGCGATTCCAGCGACAAAACCTCCGACGTGCGCCATATATGCGACGCCGCCGCTATCGCCGCGAGCCGACAGTTGCCCAAATCCGCCCAGAAACTGCATCACTCCCCACAACCCTATGGCCAGAATCGCGGGCACTTCCGTGATGCGTCCCCACATCAACACGCGCACAGCCTGGTGCGGAAACAGAACCAGATACCCGCCCAGCACACCTGCAATCGCGCCCGACGCTCCCAGATTCGGAATCACCGAATCCGGTTTGACGACGATCTGCGCGGCGCTGGCCAACAATCCGCACAGCAAATAGAAAATCAGAAATCGCGTTTTCCCCATGCGGTCTTCGACGTTGTCGCCGAAAATCCAAAGGTAGAGCATGTTGCCGCCGATGTGCATCAGGTCGCCGTGCATGAACATCGCAAACAACAACGTCAGGTAAATCGGCACGGGGCCCGGGAGTAATTCAACTCGCCCGCCGCCGACCGTGAACGTTCCCACCAGATCGCGCCCACTGGCAATTTCCGCCGGGATATAACTGTATCCATACGTGAACGCCGGGTTCAGGTACTGATAGATGAAAAACAGCACGTTGACGCCGATCAGGGCGTACGTCACCACAGGCGTGGAATGCCGTTCGGAATTGTCGTCACCGATTGGAAAAAGCATCTTTCCTCCAAATTCGGAAGGATAAAAGTAGAAGGAAGAATTGAAGAAACAACCGAATCTTCAACGAGAGAATTCATCACTCACGTTACGCACCCAAAGTTTTGTGAAGATGTTTGACTCGATAATCGCCAATAAAGACAGGCTCTTTCACCGCAGAGGCGCAAAGAGCGCAGAGGAGACGCGGAGAACAGCCTCTGCGAAACCTCTGCGAAACTCTGCGTCTCAGCGGTGAACGAGGAATTCTAAAGTGCAATATCAGTGTCAAGCGGCTTACTAAAAAACTGCGTGCGTAACATCAGTTCATCATTCTGAATTCATTGTTTTATCTGGTTCCCCATTTCAATTTTCGCCGCAACACTTCAAAGTAATTTCGATTCGTCGGACGAATCAAATCGAAAGTCGTCTGGCTGCGCAACACCGTAATCTGATCGCCGGGCTGCAACGCGACTTGCACCTGTCCATCCACCGTCAGCATCACGCCGTCGTTGCCGGCAGGAAAAATCAAATCCACCACGCTTTCGCCGGGTACGACCACAGGGCGATTCGATAACGTGTGCGGACAAATCGGCGTCAACAAAATAGCCGACATGCCGGGATGCACAATCGGGCCTCCGGCAGAAAGCGAATACGCCGTCGAACCTGTAGGCGTCGCCAGAATCATCCCGTCGGCGCGAAAACTGTTCACAAACATGCCGTTGATGAGGCATTCCAGTTCAACCATTCGCACCGGCGACCCGAAATTGACCACCGCTTCGTTGAGCGCACGCTGCGAAGCAATGATTTCCCCCCCTCGCGTCAGCCGCACATCCAACAGCATTCGCCGGTCTAGATCAAAACTGCCTTCGCGCAATTCTTCCAGCGCCGAAAACAATTCTTCTTTGGTGAATTCGGTCAGATAACCCAACGATCCCAGATTGACGCCCAGCACCGGAACCTGCCGCGTCCCGACATATCGCGCTACGCTGAGCATAGTTCCATCGCCGCCCAGCGAAACAATCAGGTCAACGTCTTCCGCAAGCTCGCCATCGTGTTCGTCCAGCGATTCAAAGCCAGCCACTTCTGCGTTCGCGCGCAGCTTCATCAGCATTCCGCGCGTTTGACACCATTCGCCAAGTTGACTCGCCAATTGCCAGGCTTCGGTTTTCTGAGGCCCGACAACGACGCCAATTGTTTTGAGTTCGATTGAGGACATTATGTTTTTCCATCCACCTGTCGCCGCACGCAACGCTGACTCGCTCAACAATCAATCAGGCTGCGCAACATTTTCGACAAATTTTGCAGCCCGATTTCAACATCTTCCGGCTTGACGGCAAAGCCCAGCCGGAAATGTCGCGGCGATTCAAAGAATTTTCCCGGCACGATTGAAGTTTCCAATTGTCGCAACCGGTCGTGCAATAACTGTGCGTCCTGATGATTTTTCAGTCGCGGAAAAACAATCATCGAACGCGACGGCACAACGCATTCCAGCAGGTCTTGGTGTTCGCGCAAAAAACCATGAACCAATTTGGTATTCGATTCGATCATTGCTCGCGTGCGCGTTTCCAGCCGATCCAGTTGCCGGAATGCCGCAACAGACAAGGTATCGCTGGGAACGGAACCCACCGCGCCAAACAAATCATTCAACCGCCGCATTCGCTCCGCCAATTCCGGCGCACACAAAATCCAACCGCAGCGCAATCCGCTCAAACCGTAACTTTTCGTCAAACTGCTGGTCGTCAGAAATTGATCGCCAAGCGTTGCCGCGCAAGCTTCGGCTTCTTCGAACAAGATGTCGCGGTAAACTTCGTCCACCAACACGCGAGCGCCGACAGCTTCAGCCAGTTCGCCAATCTGCTTCAACGCAAAATTTTTGATGGCCACTCCGCTGGGATTGTGCGGGCTGGTGATGACGATCAATTTGGTTCGCGGCGAAATCAGCCGCTGCAATTCACCAAGATCAATTTGATAGCCGTTCTCGAAGCTGCGCGAAAATCGTTTGACCTCCGCGCCCAAATAGCCAAGCGCCGCCAGCATCGGTTCGTACGTCGGCTGTTCGATCAACACTTCGTCACCGCGTTGGACGACGGTCGCCATCGCCAGAAAATTCGCCATCGAAGTTCCCTGCGCCGGAACAACATTCTCCGGCGTCACGCCATACTTTGCCGCAATGGCTTCTTTCAACGGCGCGTACCCTTCGTGATTCGGACCGTTAATCGCAACGTCATCGAGCGTGATCGTCAGATCGTTCAAGTCGCAACCGAGAATTCCGCTGTTCGCCAGATTGTACCGAGCCGAAGCGTGATACTTCGCCCAGGTCATGTAAACGCTGTTTTTCATGATCCCCTTTTCAGTAACTCGCTAATCCTGACTTGGCCAATGTTCTCAGCCAAAGTCGCAGCGGTTTCTCCCTCTGAATTCTGCAAATTCACGCTGGCTCCGGCTGTAAGTAGTAACTCGACAATCGCGATCTGACCATTGAATGCAGCTTGCATCAACGCTGTCTCGCCTTCATTGTCTTTAGCATCCACATTTGCGCCATTTGCAATCAACATTTTCGCAATTTCGGTATGACCGCCAGTCGCCGCAAACATCAACGCAGTTTTGCCAGCCGACGGCCACTTGCCCTGGAAATCCTGAATGTTGACGTCCGCTCCACTGGTCAAAAGCAGTCGCACAAGCTCCAGCTTTCCTCGCCCTGCCGCAATCATTAATGCTGTTACGCCATGATCGTCGGTTGAATTCAAATCAACCCTTTCGCTCAGCAACAACTCAAGACCAGACAAATCGTTTGCTAAGACGGACTTGATCAGCGTTTCTGCAACTTTGCGCTTAACTTTGTTCAGATTTGCTCCGTTTCCACAAATAGAAAACTGGAATTCCCGTCGCAATGATCAACGCGCCAATACGCGCATTTTTCCAGTCCGTCACAAAAGTATTGAAGACGATTCCCAGTCCAAACAGGATGAAAAGGATTGGCGTCAATGGATACAACGGAACCGGCTGCGGGCGCGGAGCATCCGGCATCGTGCGACGAAAGACCATCAGCGCCGCTCCGGCCAAGGCGAAGAAAATCCAGTCGGCAAACACCGCATACCCAACCAGTTCGTCGTAGCGGTTCGAGATGGCAAACCCGGCGGCTAAAACGCCTTGCAGCAGAATCGCCACTGCAGGAGTTTGAAAGCGCGGACTGAGTTTGCCAACGGATTTGAAGAACACGCCATCCGCCCCCATCGCGTAATACACGCGCGGAGCCGACAGCAGCGCCAAATTCATAAAGCCGAAGGTCGAAACGACGATCAAAAAGCTGATGGCTTTCTGGCCAAATGGCCCAGCAAGTTTTGCGGCAACGTCAGCCGCAGGGGTTTCCGTCGCGGCCAAGGCTTCGGCTCCCAGCACGTGAACATAGGCGACGTTCGCGCTGACATACACCACAATCACGCACAACACACCGATCAAAATGGCGCGCGGCAGATTTCTGAGCGGATCGCGCACTTCTTCGGAAACGAAATTCAGGTTTTGCCAGCCACCATACGAAAACATCGTTGGAACCAATCCGGCAAAAAACGCCGACAGCAAGCCGAAGTTTTTCAATTCCGGCGGCTTCAACGGTTCGAAGGTAATGCCTGATTCTTTGGTCAGCAAAAACGCTCCGACAATCAGCGCCGCGATGGCCAGCGTTTTGCCGAAGGTGATGACGTTGATCAGAATCGCTCCGGGTTTGATGCCCAGCGCGTGAAATCCAGCCAAGCCCAGCAAAATGGCAATTGCCACGGGCGTCACCAATTCATTGCCGAATCCGAACAGCGGTTGCAGGTATTTGGCGAACGCAACGGCTACGCCCGCCGTTGCACCCGACTGAATGATGAACATCAATGACCAACCGTGCAGAAACGCCACCAACGGATGAAAAGCTTCACGGAAGAAAGCGTATTGCCCACCGACTTTCGGCATGACCGTGCTGAGTTCGGCAAAGACGAAGGCTCCGGCCAGCGCAAAGATTCCGCCAGCAATCCAGACTGCCAGAATCAGAAACGGCGTGCCAACTTTTTGGGCAACGATGTATGGATTGATGAAGATGCCGGAACCGATGATGCCACTGATAACAATCATCGTGGCGTCGAACAGATTCAATTTGCGAGCGAATTGAGAAGTTTTAGATCGGTACAAGAGAGAAACCTATGTTCAAGTCAGAGCAACGCGACAAATTCATCAACCGTTAAGCCAGTCTGGCGGATGATTGCGCGTAAAGTGCTTCTGTCCAACTCTTGGTGATTTGGAATTGTGGTTTGCGCAAATGGATCAGCCCTCACCATCGTGATATGACTGCCGCGTTGCCGATAGACAACAAAACCTGCTTTTTCCAACACGCGAACGCATTCAGCCCCGGAAATGGCTGGCAATCTATTCACGCAGCGATCTCCACCATCTCGACCTGATCTTTCGGCACAATCTCGCCGCGTTCCAGCAAAACTTCAATGTGCAACGCAATTGCTTCACGAATGTTCGACAATGCTTCGTCGCGCGTCGTTCCCTGGCTGACGCATCCGGGCAGACTGGGAACTTCAGCAACCAGATAGCCATCCTCGCCTGGGTAAATAATCACTCTTCTTTTCATTCAAGCGCCTCCTGACCTGAGCCTGGATTTTTCCGCAGATTGACAAAAGCAAGCTTGCCAACCGGTTACAATGTGCGTAAAGAATCTATCACTGTCAGCATCTCATCATGAATTTTGCCGTTGGTGCAAAGTAAACTCGACGAATGATTGTCGAAGGCCGAGCCATCCAGTTTCGTGACACGGCCACCGGCTTCTTCGATGATGACCCAACCGGCGGCCACGTCCCAGGCATTCAATCCTTTTTCCCAGAAGCCTTCCATCCGCCCGCAGGCTACATAAGCCATGTCAATTGCGGCGGCTCCCAATCGGCGAACAGCCTGCGCGTGACGCAGAAACGCTTCCCAGGCAGGCAGGTAATCGTTCATACGTTCGCGCACGTCATACGGAAAGCCGGAGACGAGCAGCGCGCGCTCCAAGCTGTCAATTTCCGAAACGCGAATTTTTTCTCCGTTGAGCGTTGCGCCCGCGCCGCGTTCAGCGGCAAACAGCTCGTCGCGCGTCGGATCGTAAATCACTCCGGCGATGGATTGGCCTTTGTGCTCAATTCCTATCGAAACGGCGTAACACGGATACCCATGCGAAAAGTTGGTCGTGCCATCCAGCGGATCAATGATCCAGGTATATTCATCGGATTCGTGCGCGCTGGCTCCGCTTTCTTCGGCCAGAATCTTGTGCGTTGGGTAATGCGCGGCGATGAGTTCTTTGATGTGGCGTTCACTGGCCAGATCGGCTTCAGTGACCAGGTTGATGCGTCCTTTGTGTTCGATGCGAAAACCGCTGGCCGCAAAATCCTGAAGGATCGCTCCGGCTTCGCGCGCGGCTCTGATGGCTAGTTCAATCATTTTAGGTTGTAGGTTACAGGTCGTAGGCGACAGGTTTCAGATTTCAGAAATGAGACGCGATTATCAACTGACAACCATCAACTGACAACTACAACCTACCAACTGCTTCCTGACACCTGATGGCAGCCGCCAGCAATGGAATCATCAATTCGTGATGGCCTGTGATGCTATAACCTTTGCCTGCGCCGTTGGCAACGGGGCGGCGAACGACGTTGGTCGTCGGGCGATATTGTTGAAGGAAGTCGAAATTGGCCGTGGTGAAATCTGTCAGCGAATGGCCAAGATTGCGAACGACGGTGACGGCTTTCAAAAAGATTTCGGGTAGCGTCACGGCGGAACCCAGATTTAAGTACACGCCTCCGCCGTCGAGTTCGCTCACAATCGCTGTGAGGAGTTTGAAATCGTGATAGCTGGCCGCGCCGATGGCTGCTCCGTCGGCGTGCGGATGAATGTGAATGATGTCCGTGCCGATGGTCACGTGAGCCGTGACGGGAATTTTGAGCTTGTAAGCTTCGTGCAGCAGCGAAACATCGCCGTGCTGCGGGTTGGCTTCAACCAACATGCGGCCAACAGATTCGCCAATGCCGAGATTGTCGGTAGAGCCGCGTTTAATCGCTTCGTTCAGCAATCGTCCGGTTTCTTCGGCCATTCCGAACGCGCCGGAACCAAGCGCACTGTCTACGTCTTCCGAAGTCCAACCGGCCAGCGCAATTTCAAAATCGTGAATCACGCCGGAACCATTGGTCGCCAACGCCGTGACGAAACCGCGTCGCATCAAATCAATCAAGATCGGAGCCAATCCGGTTTTGATGACGTGCCCGCCGAATCCCCAGATAATCGCGCGGCCTTTGGCTCTGGCTTCGATGATGGCGGCGACAACCGCTCGCAAACTTTGCGCAGCCAGAATGTTCGGCAACGAATCAAGCAATGCCGCAGTCGCCAAAGCCTGTTCGTCCGTCAGCGGAACAGCAAAATCGCGCACCGTCACTTTACTCGGTCGGTCGAACAACGAGTACGTGGCGATGCGCGAAAACTCAATGGGATCGAAGTTGTAAATAGACATATTTTTCAAACCGGGCACAGTTCGTCTTCGACCAGTTCGCAGATGATGTGGCTGATTGCAATGTGGACTTCCTGAATGCGCGGGGTTTCGTGGTGTGGAACGATCAGCGGCAAATCAACCAGCGTTGCCAATTCGCCGCCGGAATTTCCCAGCAAACCGATGGTGGTCATTTCCAACGCGCGAGCTTGCTTGACGGCTTCAACGACGTTGGGCGAATTGCCGCTGGTCGAAATCGCCAGCACGACATCGCCCTTGCGACCCAGCGCCTGAATCTGTCGGGCGAAAACAAAGTTAAAATGCTTGTCGTTGCTGATGGCTGTCAGCAACGACGAATCCGTGGTCAATGCGATTGCCGGCAAAGCTTGCCGGTCGCGCCCCATACGAAAAGCCAATTCGGCGGCAATGTGTTGCGCGTCGGCTGCCGAACCGCCATTGCCGAAAATCAGCAATTTCCCGCCCGCGCGCATCGCGGCAATGATGAGTCGCGCAGCTTCGGCGACTTCGGCGCTGGAACGGTCAAAAAAACGTCGCTTGACCTCCAGACTTTCATCCGCCATCCGGCGAATTTTGGTTTGCATTTCATTTTCCTGACACGGCTGTGTTGCGGTCATTGTGTTTCTCCATTCTCCCTGACGATCAATTTGAATTCCTGTTTCCCGATGCGAAGTTTGTCGCCTGATTTCAATTCCGTCGTGTCTTTCACTCGCTGGCCGTTTACCCAGACACCGTTTCGACTGCCTTTATCCAGAATTTTCAGCGTTTGATTTTCGCAGACGATTTCGGCGTGATGCCGGCTGATGCGGTCGTGATCGAGCACTATGTCGTTGTCCTGATTTCGCCCGATGCAGGTACGCAAGCTTCGCAATTGAAATTCCGCCGAATCGCTGACGCGAATCAGCAACATTCGCGGATCAAAGGCATTGACGACATCCAGATCGTCCAGCGTCAAATCAGCGATTGTGATTTGTTCGTCTTCGCCGCCATCCGACGAAACGACTGAACGAACATTATCAGTCGGCCTGCTTTTCCCCGATGCGTGTTTCGTCTGCGACGGAAGCTCCAATTCGTCCAAACGCAGGTTCGAAGACACAAAGGCTTCCGGCATCGCTTTCAAAATCTGAGTTTGGCCGCGTTTTGCCGACGCGAATGGTTTATACCGTTCCGATAACGCAAATCTGACAAGCGAGCGAATGCGCTGTGTCAGATATGGCATTTCAGCGACGATTTCGGTCAGATGGCCGCTGACGTTGCGAACATCGTTGATCTGTTCCAGAAATTCACGGATGTCGAGTTTTTCATACAATCGAACGCCAACGCCGAATTTCAGCATTGTGCTGACCGCCGAAGTCAGCGATTGACAGGCGATGAACCCTGCGCGATCCGCCGTGAATTCCGTCCGATTGATCCAGTCGCCGAAAATAAAGCTGTTCAGCAATTTCCCTATCACAGGAACATCAGCGCCAAGCGGTTTCAGCAACGTTCTCAACCAGGTGTGCCCCGCCTGGATGTGGCCGATTTCGCGCCCGATGAAAAATTGCAGATTGTCCGGTTCCATCTGATCCACCAGCGACGAAGTCAGAACGATGATCGGGCGTTGCCACAATCCGAGCGTGTAAATGTTCATCTCCGACGACCGTTTGACGTATACCGCAATCGGCGGACTGGACAACCGTTCAGCGGCAACCAGCGCCAGTTCGTATAGTTCAGAAAACTGTCGCGGGCTGACGCGCACCAGCGTGCCGAAAGCCGCGCGTTGTTGCAGTTTGACGCTGAACACATAAACCGCCAATCCCGCCAGCGTAATCAGCAACGCTTTCAAGGTCGTCGTCCAGCTTTCGGGAAAGAAAATCGCCGCCAGCGCATACAGCCCGCTCAACAGCAAAAAGGTCAAAAACAGCGACAGCAATTCGCCTGTGTATCGGTAATGGCGCAGTTTGATGGATTGTGCCGAAACGACTTCGCTTGCCATAGCTGGATAACCTGTTGATGTCATGTTGCTTGCTCGTTCAACCGACGAGCATTTCAGATCGAAGGCAATGTTACGACGAGCAGCGCCATCCATCAAAAGTAGCCATCAACAAGTTTCAGAAATCAATGGGCAAATCTGAGTTCACTAAATCAAAACAAGCAGGATTGAGACAACCTTTCAAAACAGGATGACCAGGATTTGCGGCAGGATTTATACGATGCTCAATTCCGGCAAGATTTCGGTCAGGTTTGAATCTTGTTCATCCTGAAAAAAATCATGTTCATCCTGCTTCAAAGTTTTCTGCTTCGATTTAGCTCAAGGCTGAGAGTGTGTACGGGCAGATTGGAGCACATGCTGCGCCAGCGCAGGGCCTAGCTGGCAATGGCCGTTTCCGCTGAAATGGCCGCCAACCTTCGTTCGTTGATCCAGCGTGAACAATTGATTGAGTTCATAACCGCGAACCGCTGCGCCAAGTTCCTGCCGCGTGGACATCGCAAAACCTTCGGTTTCGCCGCGCAGCAAATTGCCGTGCGTCGCTCGCATTTCAGCCAGAAACGTCAACATTGGACTGCCAAGCAGATAACCGTCTTCGTAACTGACAATCACGTCGGCGCGCGTTTTGATGTGTTTGGTGAATCCGTCGAACAACCGCCGCGGCGGGTCAACGTAGCTGTGATTGAGCGTTGCCGCGAACCAATCGTCAGCCGAAGCAAAGCCATCAACATTCATCGCGCCGTTGGCTTTCATCGTTTCGATAACGCTCGCCAGTTTGAGCGGATCGCCCCTCAAGTCTTCGTACTTGAACCGCTCGCCGTTCTTCAGTACGCGAGCGCGTCCACGCCGACTGATGAGTTCAATCGTGTTTTCGTCTGACCTGTAAACAGCGAAATCCACGCCAGTCGTAACTGCGCAGACTTCGGCAACGCGCGCGCGATTTTGCGGTTGCGTGAACAGCATTGAAACTCCAACCAGACCGTGTTTGGGCAACACTACGCTGCGTTCGTCTTTGACGGTCTTTTCAGTGACAAAACCCGCTTCTGCCAGCGCGTCGTTCAGTTTGACGTTCTTGTAAGTGTCGTAACGGTTGCCGTGATCGGAAAACATTTCAACTTCCAGATGGCCGCCGCTTGCCGTGGCTTCGGCGATCAATTCCTCCATCGTGCGATCAACGGTTTGCAGAAAGGTTTTCAAATGCTCTTTGCCGCCCAGATGCGCCAGCGAATCGGTTTCGCCAATGTAACCGACAAACAACGGCGCGTCGGATTCCCGAAAGGCGTGCCGCAATTCCATCAGATCAATCTGCGCCAACGTCGCCGTTCCAATCGGAGCGGCCACGTAACCCAACGCGCCTTTGAACGCATCGGCGTGATAATCGAAAGTCTGGCGAAACGTCCCGGCGATGAACTTCTGTCCCTGCAACCGATCCTGAATCGTGCCCAGCAACCGATTGCGCTCGCGGTCGTAAAAGTGGTCCTCGTACCCAGGCGAATCGTCGTGATGCAGAATTTCCACCATCGAAGGATTCGTCAGCGAAGGAAAGGTCGAAACCATTCGCGCCGGTTGCTTGAAACGACTGAAATGCCCTTCGACTTTCAACTCGGCAATCGTTTCGTAAGGAACTCCGTCCAGCACCAGAACGAGTCGGCGCGTTATCGCTGAATTTCTGTTCGGAGGTTGGTCCAGCCACGACCAAAGTGGAAGGAATAAGCAACACAACAAAAAGTACGCTGGTAAGATAAGCTGCTTTTTCATCGCTCAATTTTTCATCTGCTTGTCACGAATCACAATTCCGCCTGCTAAGCCTGATCCAAATACCATTCCCAAAATGATTCCCAAGAGCGAAAAGGCAAGGGGAGCCTGCCCTGCCATACAGAGAAAAGATTCCCTTTCCATCGGATTCATTTTTTCAGCCTGAGGAACGGAAACCAATTCATAGAAGCCGATTCCCATAAACCAACCCAAGACAGCCCCGGCAAGCATACTCAGAGTCACACTTTTCAGAAATGTCGTTACAGATTTCATGATCCAGGTTCCTCAACTTCCTCCCCTTCACCATTTCGGCGCGGAATAAACCAGCGTGCGTTTACCGATGTCCGCCAGCTTATGTCCCTGAAAAATCTCTTCAAAAGATGGAAATCGGCTTGGACCCTTTTGACCGAAAACGACGCCTATAAAGGGCCACCACAGCCATAACAATGCCCAACACGAACAAGCCTGCAAACGCAAACAAAAGGACAAATGTATCAATCAAGGAGTCCATTGCAGCAAACCCGCAAAGCAGAGTCGAAGTTTGATTACTGAAGCAAAGCAGGATGGCCATAAAGTCTCCGAATGAAATTGGCGGGACAAAAATCCTTGCGCCGAATCGCCATCACCGCAGCAGCCATACATTAACCGGATGACAGCGAACCCAGCGCAAGTTTTCAAGTCCTCAACGGTTGCGGAAGGGGTTAGAGCAAGGCAGATGCCACAAGCTGGGAGCGCAGGCGTCCCGCCTGCAAGTGATGTGAATTCGCGATTTGGAAGAAAAGGTGGATTGAGGAACCAGCGCAGGCGAGAACGCTCGCGCTCCCAGCTTGTCAGGAGAATCTTTCACTCGTCATCAGAATCTTGCGCTTCATCGCTGAGCACGTAACGGCGCATAAGCCCCAAATCTTTCAGTTTTTGTTGGAGGCTTTGGCGGTGCATGCCGACCTTTTCCGCCGCGCGCGTGACATTGCCGCCGGTTTCAATCAGGCAGCGTTCGATGTAAGCGCGCTCGAATTCACGGCGAGCTTCGCGGAAATCGTCGAGGAAAGGAATTTGAAGATTCGCCGATTCTTCGTCGGTCGAAGTCGGCGTTGTTCGTTGAAACGTCACAGCAGCTTTGGCGGCTTCGGGTTTGGCGGAAATCTCGGCGGGCAGGTCTTCGGCTTTCAACGATTTGCCGTCGGCCAGCACAATGCTGCGTTCGATGGCGTTGCGCAATTCACGGACGTTGCCCGGCCAGTCAAACGCGACCAATCGCTTCATGGCTTCGGCACTGATTTCCGTGCAATTCAGCCCGTAGCGTTTGGCGTAGGTCTGCAAAAAGCTTTCGGCCAGCAAAGGGATGTCTTCGCGGCGTTCGCGCAACGGCGGCAAATCCATTTGCACAACCCGCAAGCGGTAATACAAATCGCTGCGGAATTTTTCTTCGGCAACGGCTTTGGCCAAATCGCGATTGGTGGCGCTGATGACGCGAACGTCCACCGGAATGGCGTGCGAACCACCCAAGCGTTCAACGGTGCGTTCTTCCAGCACGCGCAAGAGCTTGGCTTGAGTGTTCAAACCCATATCGCCGATTTCGTCCAAAAAGATCGTGCCGCCGTTGGCTTGCTCGAATTTGCCTTTGCGCTGAGTGGCGGCTCCGGTGAACGCGCCTTTTTCGTGGCCGAAGAGTTCCGATTCGATCAATTCGCTTGGCAAGGCGGCGCAATTCATGGCCACGAATTCGCCGCTTCGCCCTCCTCCTGAACGCTGGGCGGATTGTTCGTGGATGGCGCGCGCGACCAATTCTTTGCCGGTTCCCGATTCACCGTGAATCAGGACGGTCACATCTGTCGCAGAAACTTTCTGGATCAAATCGTAAATTCGCCGCATGGCATCGCTCGATCCCAGCAAATCGCCCACGCCACGCGCAGCTTTCAGTTCGGCTTTCAATCGTCGGTTTTCCTGACGCAGCCCGACGGCTTCCAGAGCGTTTTTGACTACCAGTCGCAGTTCGTCCACTTCAAATGGCTTGGCCAGATAATCGTAAGCGCCGGATTTGATCGCTTCGACGGCGGTGCGTTCGTTTCCGTGCGCGGTAATCATGACCACCGGCGGAGCGTCTTCGCCAGCATTGAGTTCGCGCAGATAATCCAAGCCACTGACACCCGGCAAATTGATGTCGAGCAGCATCAAGTCCGGTTTGGAAGCAGCGATTGCCTTGCGCGCTTCGGCGACACTGCCGACTTCGGTGACGGTGTAATTTTTCAGCGCGCGCGCCATTCCGTAGCGCGCCGCTTCTTCGTCATCCACGATTAAAATTTTTGCTTCGGACATAAAAACCTTCACGCTGGGAACGCAGGCGTCTCGCCTGCGGTAAGAAAAGCGCGAAGCCTCCTTTTTCGCTTTCGCGCCGCCAATAAATCACAGCGGCAAACTTACAACAAACTTTGTGCCACGATTTTCGGTGATTGGGCTGACGACAGAAACATCGCCGCCCAATTCGCGCACGCGCCGCGCGACAATCGCCAAGCCCAATCCGGTTCCGCGCTGTTTGGTGGTAAAAAACGGCTCGAAGATTTTTTCCCGCTGGTCGGCGGCGATGCCTGCGCCGTTGTCAGTGACGGAAATTCGCAGTTTGTCGTCGGACTTTTCGCTTTCGATTCGGACTTCGCCTTCGGCGTTGATGGCCTGCACGGCGTTGAGCGTCAGGTTGAGCAAAACCTCTTTCAACGCAGCGGTTCGTTCGCCGTCGAATTGCGGATCGGCTTTCAGATCAACGCTGATTTTCACCAATCGCTGTTCGGCTTCGGCGCGCGTCAGCGTCAATACGCTTTCGACAATTTCGCTCAAGCTGGCGGGCGCGGCGGCAACCGCGGATGGCCGAGAAAAGCTGAGCAACTGCGAAACGCTGCGATTCAACCGATCCACTTCGCCGGTGATTAAATCCAGATCCCGGGCGTATTCGCGGCTGACCAGTTCGTCTTCGCGCATGACCTGCGTGATGGATTTGATCGCCGACAAGGGGTTCTTGACTTCGTGCGCGACGGTCGCAGCCATTTGTCCGAGCGAAGCCAGACGTTCGCGTTCGGCAAGTTCGCGTTCGAGCTTAACTTTTTCTTCCAGCAACTGGCAGTTTTCCACCGCGACGGCGATGTGCCCGGCCAGCACAGCCAGCACTTCGCGTTTTTCCGATGTCAGCAATTGCGGATTGCCGCGCACAATCATCAATCCAACCACGCGGCCTTCGCGCCAGAGCGGATAACACGCCAGCGCGTGCAACGGTTCCAGCAAGGGCATCTGTTCGATTTCTGTCAACTGCCCGGCTTCGGCTGCGCGACAGGCTTCAGCTTCGTCGGCGTTGGCGTGAGTTACAGCGACGATTTTGACTTCATCCAGCGACAACGCTTCGCGCAAACGGCGTTCAGCGAAAACGATGAAATGCGCCAATTCGCCGTAACTCGACGCTTCCGCTCCGACTTGCGCCACCAGATCACGGTACAAACCGACTTCTGTGGTGAACAGTTTTTTCAGGTAATGTTCGACCGCTCGGCGCAACGGCGCGGCCAAAACCAGCACCACCAGAATCAACAACGCTTCGACCACATCAGCGCGCAGTTCATACCGCGCTTGCAGCGCAAGGCCAAATCGCCGGATGCCGTACAGATAAACCATCAGGACGATGACGGCCAGCACTGCATACACGAAGCTTTGCCGAATGACGAGTTCCAAATAGCGATAACGGTAAATGTAATAAGCCACGATTGCCGTCGGCGCGAGCGAAGACAGTTTGGCGATCAGATCGAAATACTTGCCAATTCCCGGCCAATGCCGCGCGCCGAACACATACGTCAGCAAAAACAAGGCGCCGATGCCCGCCAGCGTCGCGCCGAAGACTTCAAAAAAACGCCGTTCACGCGCCGACTGCCAAACGCGCGACAACCGCCAATCAATCGCCGCGCATTCGCCAAACACAAACACGATCCACAAAATGAAAGGCAGTAGCAACAGCGCCAGCTTTTCCATCGGCGGCTGGTATGGTTCGCTCCATAATTTGACCAATACCCACGGTAACGAAACCAGCGGAACATAACCCATCACAATCAACGGTCTGAAAATTCGTTGCGGCGCGCGGTTGTCAAACCACCCCCAGATTCTCAGATGCGCGTGAGCCAGCGTCGGAGGCAAAAACGCCAACGCGACATAAGCCAACGAATCCGCCAGCCGCAACCACCACAACGCCCGCGCGTCTTCGAACAACATCTGGTGAATCGTCCCGGCAAAGTTTCCCAGATGCCACAACCCTATGCTGCCACCCAATCCCAGCAACGAACGTTCGACCTGACGAATGCCGTAACGGTTCAGAATCATCCAGCACAGATACAGATGCAGCGCCGCTCCGGTGGCAAAACCGACCAGCTTCAAAATGTCATAAGGCAATAAAACAGGAGGCGAGGCGGCAGGCGGAGCCAACATAAACAGCGAACAAGACGTGGCCGTCAGCAGAGTCATTATGTTCAGGAAGTCTGCGATCAGATTGAAAGTTGCAGAATCAGCCAATCACTCGAAACGTAAGATTGATTCGTTGTCCCACGGGTTTGGCCGTTTTGGGAATTTGATGCTGCCAGAAATGCTGCGTCGGTCCGGCCATCAGCAACAAACTGCCGTGTTCCAGATCAATATCCAACCGGGGCAAATCCGCGCGTCGTTTGTGGCGCATCTGAAACCGGCGCGTCGCACCCAAACTGACCGAAGCAATGACGGGATTCCGCCCCAATTCGGGTTCGTTATCCTGATGCCATCCGTTGCTGTCTCGTCCGTCGCGGTAAAGATTCAAAAGCACGCTGTTGAACGTCACACCCGCCGCTTCGTCCACGCGCGTTTTGATCGTCAGCAAGGTTTCCGTCCACGGCAACGGATGCAACGTCAACCCGGAATAGCTGTACTGCTTGCCTTCGTCGCCGTGCCAGGCAGTCAAACGAGGTTCAGGATGAAACTTGCCATATAGTTTGATCTCGCCCTGTCCCCATTGCGTGTTCGCCAACAACCTGGCGAACAACTGATCGCTTTCTGCCGGCGAAAAGAATTCCGAAAACAACGCGACTTCGGCATCCGGCAGCGAAAACGATTGCGCAGCATTCTTATTTCCGCTCTGATTTTTCATACTCGCTCTTGAGCAAGTTCATCATCTCGTCGCGGCGATCATACAACCGTTTCAGCGGGCGCGGTTCGTGTTTGGCCATGGCGTAAGCGGTAATCAGCGGCAAGGCAACCGTCGAATCCACATAACACACCACCGTGCCGGGCAATTGGTCAGGATCAATTTTGCCCCAACTGACGGCTTCGCTGGGCGTCGCGCCGCTCAACCCGCCGGTGTCTGGGCGGGCATCGGTAATCTGCAAAAAGAAATCGTGGCCTTTTTCTTCGATGCCGAGCACTTCCTGAATCTGCGGTTCGGTTTGCAACGCGAAGTTTTTCGGGCTGCCGCCTCCCGCAATGAAGATGGCAGATTTCCCTCCGCCACGCTTGGCAGATAGAACGATGGCAGCCGTTTCATTCACGTCAGCAGACGGATTCAGGCGCAGTTTGCCGCCCTGCAATTCCATCGCGGCGACGTTCATGCCAATGGAGCTATCGCCCGGCGAAGACGTGTACACAGGAACTCCGTGCGTGTACGCCGCTGACAAGACAGATTGATTTTTCAGGCCCAGCACGCGCTCGCGTTCAGCGACGTATTTACCGCACAGGTAGTGAAATTCGGCGGTGGACATTTCACGCTGGAACTCCGGGGCGCGGATGATTTCGCGGAAAAAGGCGTCGGTCGAAAGCAGCACTTCGTAATCGAAAAAGATGTCGTAAATGCGAACGACGCCTTCTTCGCGCAAAGTCACGTCGCTGATTTGCGCGTTGCCGCGATGCATGGCCAACCCCAAACCGAAATGCGTGTCGTGGTAAAGGTTGGCTCCGGTGGAAATGATCCAATCCACAAACCCGGCTTCGATCAATGGAATGATCGTTGAAATGCCCAAGCCCGCGGGCGTCAATGCGCCGGTCAACGTCAACCCGACGGTCACGTCTTCGCCGAGCATGCGTTCGGCAAACAACTGCGCGCCTTCGCGCAATCGTGCGGCGTTGTAAGCCTGAAACGTTGTTTCGATCAGTTGCACCAGCGTGGTGTCTTTGGTGATGGGCGTCGGCGCAATGCGTTTGCCCTGTAAGAATCTGCTTTTGTTCATCCGGTCTCCGAAAATAATTTGAGGTATGACGACAGACGCGGAGTTTATTTGCCGAGCCGTTGAAACTCAAAGGCGCGTGCTATACTGCGACCGCTTTTCCCACAAAAAGTGAGTTCAACCAATCAACAGGAGGTGTCTCGTCGTTCGTGCAAACCAAATTCACCGACGACGAAACGAAAAGCTATGCGAAAAATTTTAGCGATTCTTGCTTTGATCACTTTGCTGGCGGGCGTTGCGCTGGCAGACACGCTCTATTTGAAAAATGGCAGCGTGTTGAAAGGTACGTTCGTTGGTTTTGAAAATGGTCAATTCACTTTTGAACTGACCAACGGAAACCGGCTGAGGTTCCGTCCGACGGAAGTAGACCGACTTGTCATCGAACGCGACACAGTTGCAAGCAATCAACCGGATCCGGGTCGTCCCGGCCCGCCATCGCGCGATAACAATCAACCCGGCGCCGGCAACACACAATGGGAAAGATTCCCGGCCTTCAATGTTCAATTGGAAGAAAAATGGATTCGCTCCAACATTCAGGTCGCCCGCGGCAACCTGGTGCATGTCGAAGCGACCGGAACGGTCACGCTGGAAGGTCGCACCCAAACCGGCCCCGATGGATTGAATGGCCGTCGCGATCCTGACGCTCCGATGCCGGATGCCAACGACGGCGCATTGATTGCCGCCATTGGTCAGGACGTGAATTCACCGCCGGTTTTCATCGGACGCGGAGTCGAGTTTGTCGCCGAAAACGACGGCATGCTGTATTTCACCGTCAACCATTGGGAAACCGCCAATGCTCGCGGAAACTTTCGCGTGACGGTATCGGTGGATCGCAATTATCGCGGCGACATCAGCGGTAACAGCGGCTACCCGCGACAAGGCAAGGAAAAAACCGTCATGGTTTTGGCAACTCAACAATGGACAGACACTGGCATTGATGTCGAACCAAACATGACATTCGAGATCACGGCAGAAGGCGAAATCGAAATCGGCAATCGCGCCTATGCCCGCCCCGAAGGCAACCAGAACGCCAAAGTCCGCACTTCAACTTATCCAGTCCCTGAAGCCGGAGTAGGCGCATTGATCGGCAAGATTCGTTATCGTGATGGCCGCGACTCCAATTTTGTCTTAATTGGCCCGCAAGGCAATCCATCTTCGGAACCTGGCGAATATGGCCGTTTGTGGCTGGGCATCAACGACGATTTCGTGCGCGATAACAAAGGCTCGTTCAAAGTTGTGATTCGCTGGTAACCCTTTGGGAAATAGAACTCCGAAGATGGGAGATAGAGAGGCTGTTGATGGTTTCCCTATCTCCCATTTGTTTACCGGACTGAAGCTTCATCAATACTTAACACACAGCGCTTGGCCTCCAGCGTCGCCGTCACGCCGAGCGGCAAGGTCAAATTTCCTTTCGGACTGTGACCGCTCGGCAATCCGAACATCACAGGCACTCCCAAATCAGCCGTGCATTCCGCCAGAACATCCTGAATCGAATAGCCCTGATCCGCGTGCTGCGCGCAATCCGTCATTTCGCCAAACACGATTCCGCGAACTTCATCGAATTTCCCTGCCAGCCGCAGTTGCTGCAACATTCGGTCAATCGCGTAAGGCCGCGTGCCGGTGTCTTCCAGAAACAAAATAGCTCCGCGCGTATCCAATTCGTCTGGCGTTCCCATCATCGCGGCAATCAGCGACAAACATCCGCCCAGCAATCGCCCGCTGACCGGCTGGCCTGAGCCTCTATGCAGCATTTCAGTTTTCGACGATTTGAGTTCGCCCATTGGCTGAGCTTGCATCAGCGCCGCCAGCAAGGTTTTGCGGTCGTAATGCTCTTCGCCTGAAGCCAAATCTTTCGCGGCCATCGGGCCGTGAAACGTCACCCAACCGAATCGCCGATAGAGATACAAATGCAATGCAGTCAGATCGCTGTACCCGATCAGGACTTTCGGATTGGCGCGCAACACGACTTCGTCCAGCAACGGCAACAACCGCATCACACCGTAACCTCCGCGCGCCGCCCATACGGCTTTAATTTCGGGATCGGCGAAGGCTTCCATCAATTCGTCCGCGCGACGCTGGTCGCTGCCCGCCGTGTAACGCGCTTTGTCCAGAATGTCCGCGCGATGTTTGACGCGAAAGCCCAGCCGTTCCAGTTCGGCAACGCCGCGCGCCAGATAATCCGCTTTCAGATTGCTGGCCGGAGCGACGACGGCAACAGTATCGCCCGCGTTGAGCCTGACCGGTTTGATGATCGTGAATGAATCGTTGGTCATAGAGCGGATTATAGCCGACGCTGGTGGAATCGCTTCTTGTCGCAAATGCGGGCTTCCCCTATGATGCCTTTCCTTTCCCAAATTCTTTTTTTGGAGTCGCAAACTTGAGCATCGTCGAACGCGCGCGGAAACTCGGCATCATTCCTGTCGTCGCGCTTCCCAAACTGGAACACGCGTTGCCGCTGGCGGAAAGCCTGCTCGCGGGCGGATTGCCTTGCGCGGAAATCACCTTTCGCACGGCGGCGGCGGCAGAAGCGATTGAGCAAATCAGCAAACGATTTCCCGACCTACTGCTCGGAGCCGGAACGGTGCTGACGACGGAACAAGCTCAACGGGCGATGGATGCCGGAGCGCAGTTCATCGTTTCGCCCGGAACCAATCCGACGACGGTGGAGTTTTGTCTGGCCAAAGGCGTAACAATCTTTCCCGGAGTTTGCACTCCCAGCGAAGTCGAACTGAATCTGTCCAAAGGCGTGGACGTGTTGAAATTTTTCCCGGCAGAACCGGCGGGCGGCGTGAACTTTCTGAAAGCGATCTGCGCTCCGTACAGACAAGTTCGCTTCATTCCCACCGGCGGCATTGATGCGAAAAACATCGGCCAGTATCTGGCGCTGCCGCAAGTCGTAGCCTGCGGCGGAAGCTGGATGGTCAAACCGGAATTGTTCGAAGCGGGCGATTTTGCTGAAGTAAAACGATTGGCCACAGAAGCTGTGGCGATGGTCAATCGGCACCGTGGCTTCTAAACAGAAAAAAGAAACCACAAAAAGCACAAAAGACACAAAACCTCCGCCCCGTTTGTGCATTTTGTGGTTCCGATTTCTCCACAGCCATTGAAATTTGAATGAGTATTCGACTCACGAAAAAACAGGAAGAGATTGTCGGTTTGCCGCTCGACGCCAAAATTTTTTTGAGCGGCGTGGCGGGCACTGGCAAAACCACAATCGGCGTGCGGCGATTGCGACATTTGCTCGAATCCGACGTGTCGGCGCATTCGATCCTGGTGCTGGTTCCGCAAAAACGACTGGCGCTGCCTTACCTGGCGGAAATTCGCAATCCTCGTCGCCGAGCCGGCGCCGAAGTCACCATTGCCACGCTCGGCAGTTTGTCGCATCAAATTGTCAGTTTGTTTTGGCCGCTGATTGCTGAAGAACTTAGCCAGGACGATCCGTTTCGCCATCCCAGATTTCTATCGTCTGAACTGATTCAGTATCTGATGTTCAAACTGCTCGAACCCGAAATCGAGCAGAAGGATTATTTCAACAGCGTGACCATCGCGCGCGCCCGGTTATTCAGCCAACTGGCCGACAACCTGAACAAATCGTCTCTGGTCGGGTTTCCGCACACTTCGATTGCCGAACGGTTGAAAACCGCGTTGCCGGGCGATGCCGAACGGCTGCACATTTTTGAAGACGCGCAAGTCTGCGCCAATCTCTTTCGTCAGTATTGCGTTGAAAATCGTTTGCTGGATTTTTCGTTGCAGGTGTCGTTGTTCGCCAATCATTTGTGGCGACACGACGTGGCGCGCGCATATCTGACACGCCGTTACCAACACGTCATCGCCGACAACATCGAAGAAGACACGCCGGTCACGCACGAATTGCTACGCGATTGGCTGACGGTTTGCCAATCGGCGATGGTGATTTTTGACAAGGACGCCAGCTATCGTCGTTTCCTCGGCGCGGACGAAACCAGCGCGCGGGAATTGGCCGAAGTTTGCGATGTGCGTCATGAACTGGAAACGACGCGCGTCATGTCGCCTCCTGTTCAGGCTTTGTTGGCCGAATTGCGCGAAATCATGACGGATGAACCTGAGCCGAAATCCAAAGCGGACGCGCGCGCAGCGTTTGAGTTCACGCCCTCTTCGCACAGTCGCTTTCACACGCAGATGGTGGATTGGGTGGCCGAATCCGTCGCGCGGCTGATTCACGACGAAGGCGTCAAACAAAATCAGATTGTGATTCTGGCTCCGCTGCTGAGCGATTCGTTACGGTTTTCGCTCGTGTCTCGGTTGGAAGAAAAAGGCATAACGACCTACACCTTGCGGCCTTCGCGTCCGCTGCACGCCGAACCCGCAGTGCGCGCGCTGGTCACGCTGGCCAAACTGGCCCATACCAATTGGCAAATCGAACCGCAGCATCAAGTCAAAAAGTTCGACGTGATTCAAATGCTGCTGAGCGTCATTTCCGAAATGGATTTGGCGCGTGCGACGTTGCTCGGCGAAATGCGCTTTGTCGGCGGCAAACTGCTTCCCTTCCGCGAAGTCACCAAAAATCCCGAAATGCGCCAACGCATTTCCGAAATTTTCGGCGAACGATTCGACAAGCTGGTAGATTGGCTGGAAACGTACAAAGCGTCGGCAGGCGAACCAATAGATTTATTTTTCAGCCGGTTGTTTGGTGAAGTGCTTTCGCAAAAGGGCTTCGGTTTTCATTTGCCCAAAAGACGCAGCGCCGAACAGGAAGCCTTTGACGAAGCGCGCATCATCGCCAATCTGATTGATTCGTCACGCGCATTTCGCCAGACGCTCAGCCAGATCGAACCGGAAACCGACAGCGGTCAGGAGTATGTGCGAATGGTGGATGCGGGAATTCTGGCCGATCAATACGAACCGAAGGATTGGAAGAAGTCGCCGAATGCTGTGTTGATAGCTCCGGCGTACACGTTTTTGCTCAGCAACCAACCGGCGGAGTATCAATTCTGGCTGAACATTGACAGCCCAGCATGGACGCGGCGATTGCAGCAACCGCTCACACAGCCTTACGTGCTGAGTCGCCAATGGCCGCTCGGCCAAATCTGGACGGAAATTCACGAACAACAAACTTCGCGGGATATTTTGCTGCGCGTGGTCACCGGATTGCTGAAACGCTGTCGCCGAAAAGTCTTTGTCGGATACAGCAAATTTGACGAACGCGGCAATGAACGCGAAGGCGAGTTGAGAGTAATTTTTGACTTGTTGTTACGCAGCTTGAACGCCGATCAGTCAAAATAACTTCTGCGATTAAACCGGAAAACCATCCGCCGCTTTGATGCGACCGATCTGTCCCAAATGACGGTCGGAATGTTCGGCCAGCAAAATCATCCATTGATAGGCGCTGAGCGATCCGGCAACCGGATGCGGAAAACTCTGCCCGGACAAATCCACTGCTTCCAGCCGCGATTGAAGCTCCGCAAACCCTGCCAGGGTCGTTTCCAAACCGGCGATGGCATTCGCAATCGCGACTCCGCCTTTCGGACGAACCATTTCCGGCGCTTGAAACTTCGGCGCCGGATTGCCGTCGGCATCAACGATTACGCCGCCCAAATTCAAATCCGCCGGTGCCGGTTTCGGATTGGCTTCCGCCTGTTTGAGCAGCTTGGAGGTAATGCGAAGAAAGCCTCCATTGACGATGTTCAAATGCTCGACGATTTCAGCAATCGTCCATTCGTCTGCTGATGGCCGAAAATTCGCCTGCGCGTCATTGATGCCGGAAATTCCGGCGATCAATCGTTCGTGCGAGCGTTCGTTTTCCGACAGAATGTCGGCAATAGTATGAAACGTCATGAGTGTGACTCCTGAACTGATGTTTGGATGATTGCGAAAAGGCGGCGTAGTCTAGCACAAGACTTTACGCCGCCTGCAATTGCCTATATTCGATTCTCGCCTTTAGTTTGCAACAGTCAGTCGAGCCGGATTGTCTGCTGTTTTCAAGTCTGCAATCAGCATCGAAGCTTTCGTTGTCCTGAACCGATGGCAAAGTGAGAGATTGTGCCGCGCTTCATCGAACTTGCCGCGCGAGACCACCATTGCGATTTCAAATTCTCGAACCGCATCGTCCGTTTGTCCGAACAACGCCAGAATCACACCCAGATTGTTGTGTGAAGCCGGAGTCGAATGTTTCGATTGTTTGATCGAACGCTGGTAATACTCTGCCGCTGTTTGTAGCTCGCCATTGGCTTGGGCGTACAGTCCAAGTTCAAACAAAGCTTCTGCGTGTTTGCCGCCAGAACTTTCGACGGCCTGCGCGAATGCCGCGCGCGCTTCGTCATGTTTTCGCAACGATTGCAGCGCAATTCCCAATGCGTAGGAAGCCAGCGGGTATTTGCCCGATTGACCTTTGATCGCCTTGCGGTATTCGACGACGGCTTCAGTCAATCGCCCGAGTTTGTGATGACAGACGCCGATGTTGTAATGAGCGCGCGCTTCGTGTTGTCCCGGCCAGTTCAGCGCAAGTCGGTATTCAAAAATTGCGCGTTCGTAAGCGCTCAACCGAAACGCTTCGTTACCACGTTCAAACGCCTGTTCGATGTCGTTGGCTCTGGTAACCGACGCCAGCCCTGACACGAGCAAAACCAGAAAAGCTGTGACTGCAATGATTCGATTTCGCATGTTCCCTCCTTCGTGGAAATTGTTGTTATGCTGTCTGTGAAAATCCGACACGAAGAAGGTAAAACAAAGACGGCAGGCAGTTCTTTTCGCTGCTTGCCGTCTTTGTTGTGATCTTGCTGAATTCTGATTGAAAACCGAGGAGATCAGCGCTGCGCTGCCAACCGGTATGATTTCGGCGTCATCGCCGTCAAGCGACGAAACAGCGTGGTGAAGTGGCTTTGATTTTTGAACCCCACGCGAAAGCCGATTTCGACAATTGGCAGATCGTCTTTGAGTAAAAGCTGTTTGGCCTGTTCCACTCTGCGTTGAGTCAAAAATTGAATCGGCGTAATTCCCGTCGCCTGTTTGAACGAACGAGCGAAATGAAACGGGCTGAGTTCCGCTACCTGAGCCAGTTCGGCCAGCGACAGGTCTTGATGCAGATTCTCTTCTACAAACTCGGTCACGCGCCGCAATTTGTGTGCAGGCAATCCGCCGAATTGCAGATCGGCAATCAAACTGTCGGTTGAATAATGACGCAACAGATGCACGGCCAGAGTATTGACCAGCGATTCGGCGTACAACTTGCCGGTTGGCATTTCCGCATCGAGTTCGTTCGCCAGGGCCTGTCCGATGGAACGCACCAGCGCGTCTTGTGGCCCGCAAGTCAGCACAATGCGAGCGTTGCGATTGGCTTCGAAATCAATCGTCGCGCGTTTCAGGAAATCTTCGGTCAGAGAAACCGTCAACGATTCGAGTTCCTCTTCCCAATGCGCCGAATAACTTATGCCCGCTGGCGTGACGCTGATTTCTCCAACTTGTCGGCGACGCACCGGTGGGACGCCGTCTTCTTCTCTGCCTTTGATAGTGACGGAACCGGCAAGCGGGATAAACACTTCATGGTTTTTGTGAGTGCGCTCAGGAACCTGGCCGGGCTTCACACGGTAATGCGAAACCTTGACGCCATCCCAATGCGCCAATCGCTGAAAAACCATTGGCACATTATCGTGCCTTTCGACCGGATCGAATTCGCCAAACTGTCTTTTGGGTGTTGTCATCGTAATACCTCCGATGCAAGCCAGACCTGATGCAGGTGGGCGATACGTGTTGAACTAGATCGTATTTCACTTCAGTGTAGGTGTTTTGCCACCGAAGCACGGAGACGCAGAGGTTTCTGAGTCCTTCTCTGAGTCTCTGTGGCCAAACCATACAGACAACTGAAAATCGATCTAGCGTTTTCTTGTCGCCGCAATACTCATGACTGCGGCCTGAAATACAACACCAGACTCGCGCCCAACACAACCAGCAGCATGCCGACATACAGCAACGGATTGACCGCCGATTTCGGCGGATGCAAATACATAGTCACCAGCACGTTAATCACCGGAGCGCCGCCAAATACCAGCGGCATGACGTAATTCGGAACTCCGCCGGATTTGAACGCCCAGATGATGCACGCCGCGCCAATCGCTCCCAACGCGCCCGCAATGGTGGCCAGCGTAGCGCCTTTGGAACTGAATCCTTCCCACTTCAACTGCCCTTGCGAAGCCAATCCGGCGACCGGAACGATGACGCCAATCAAAAAGTACGCGAGACCTACGCACAACAGCGCGCGCAAACCACGTTGAGCGGGCGAACCAAGCTCCATCTGCCCCTGATGCAACATCGCACCGTAAATGCCCCACGAAAGAGCCGCGCCAATTGCAAAGATTGCCCACGTCATAGAAGTTGATTTCTCCTTGGTCATAAATGTTTTTCCGTTTGGTTGATTTGATGGTGAGAGCGAAAAATGAAACTACTCATTCCTCTTGCGCTTTTTTGTCAGAATGGGGCGGCAAACGGCGCTGCTCAGCATTTTCCCGCTCTTCACGTAACTGTTTGATTTCAAGCTGTAACTTCTCTTTCTCACGCTCGTGAGCGTCTCGCTCTTTCTGCAACAAAAATTCAAACTGCAACCGCTGTTGGTTAGCGGTAAGGTCCCGTATGCTCTGGCTATGCTCCTTCAGCGTCGCATCAATCTTTTGCAGCTTCTCTGCAAAGGTGAAAGCCAGCTTGATTAGGTTTAAGAGGGTCTGCCACATCAAGCGGCCTCTCGCATTTGATTGAGCATCGCTCTGGTTTCAGCATTAAGACGCTCAATATCTTGTTCGTCCTTTTCCATCTGCTTAAAAATGCTGTCTATCGCCTTCAAGTATTTGTCGCACTCCTGAACGATCTCTGCCTTTTTTTCAGCGCTGAGTTCCGAATCAAAAATATCTTCCATTTTGAGTACCTCCTACTGTGGATTCTATCACAGCCGTTTTTTCAGCCACGACGCGCGTCATTTGCCGAAGCAATAAAGCATGCCTTTCGTACGAACGTACAGCTTGCCGTCGGCGATGGCCGGCGTGGCGAAGACTTCATCTCCCAAAGCATTGACCGCCAGCACATCCCATTCGCCCGTCGCTTTGACGACCGAAACAGTTCCGTCCTGGCTGATCAGATAAACTTTGCCATCGGCTCCGACCGGCGAGGCGAAGTATTTGTCAATCGCACCTTTCAACCGGCCTTGCTTGATGACGTTGCCGGTCGCCGGATCGAAGGAAATCAGAATGCCGCTGTCATTGACCATAAACAGCGTGCCTTGATAGAGCAACGTGGATGGCACTTGGGGCACAGGACGTTGATACTTCCAGCGAACTGCCGTGGCGGTCATATCGCCTTGCCCGCCGAGCTTAATGGATAACAATCCATTTTCCGAAGACATCATCGAGCGGAAAACTTCCCAGTCTTTGGCATCCAGTTTGGCGTCGCGGTTCAGATCAAACGCGTCGAAGCCGTAATTCGGATGAAGCACATTGTCCATTTGACTGGGCGGGTCCAATTTCTTGATCTCGTCTCGTCCGACAAAACCGTCCTTGTTTGCGTCATAGCGTTTCAGCCCTTCTTCAAAGCTGACGGTGGGAATTTGTTTGCCGGGTTGGTTCAGCGGAAAGCCCCAGCCGTTGATGTACAGGTATTCGTTGTCATAACTGGCCACCGACTTCATTTCGCAAGCCAGACCACGAACCCACCAAACGCGCTTGCCGTCGGCAACCGAGTAGGCCGAAACCTGAAACGATTCCGGCAAAACCAATTGCTTCGCGCCCGTTTTAGGCTGATAAATCATCGGCGTCGAATAACCGGAAATGACTTCGGGGCGATCAATTTTCCAGACTTGTTTGCCGGTGTTTTTGTTGACGGCCAACAGATACGCGCCGCCATCCTGATCCACAGGCAGAATCACTTTGTCATCCACCAGAATCGGCGAAGCGCCGTAGCCGTAAAAAATGTTCGGCGCTTCGATCGGCAATCGCCAACGTTCTTTGCCAGCGGCGCTGAAGGAGATCAATCCGAAGTCCTGAAAGTAGGCAAAGACGTTTTCGCCGTCCGTCACTGGACTGGCCGAAGCCGGGCCATTGACGTTTTCCAGTCGCCCGGTTTTCGTGCGCGGAACTTCACGCCGCCAAATCTCTTTTCCGGTTTTACGGTCGAGCGCGATAACCAACAGCTTGCCGGATTTTTTGTCGCCATCATGCGCCGTCACGAAAATCCGAGTGCGCGCCAGCACCGGCGATGAATGCCCCGGAGGCAAAGCGGTTTTCCAAACCACGCTTTTGTCCGGGCCGAAGTCCGTCGGCAAATTGGTTTCCGACGAAACGCCGGTTCCATTCGGACCTCGAAACCGCATCCAATCATCGGCTCCCAACGCGCAAAAACTGAATCCGATCAACAAACTCAGCAATGCGACTGCTATTGTTCGGTTGGTCATAAATTTCCCTCAAGAGGCTTAAGCGACTCAGGCCTCGCCTCTTCGACAAACGTTGTATTTTTGGAAGACGAAGGAAGAATACGGAATAAATGGAAAAAACGGAATTCGCGGAGAGATTAAATCAACCATCTTCGCTAATTCCGTTTTCTCCATACTTTCGCGGTTTACATCTCAAGCGATGTTTTGTCGCTTTGCGTGGATTTATTCCACCCAATCGGCGATGAAAACATTGGTGTCTCCTGGCTTCGTCGCGTTGCGATTGGAACAGAACACCAGCTTCTTGCCGTCCGGCGAAAACATCGGAAACCCATCGAAGGTGTCATTGAAAGTGATGCGTTCCTGATCGGTTCCGTCAACGTTGATCGCGTAAATCTCGAAGTTGCGACCGCGCGGATCGTCGAGGTTCGACGAAAACAGAATTCGTTTGTTGTTCAAAAAGAAAAACGGCGCAAAGTTGGCTTTGCCGTTGTTGGTGACGCGGCGTTTGTTCGACCCATCGGGATTCATCACCCACAAGTCCAACTTGCTGGGGCGAATCATATCTTCTTTCAGCAAAGCCAGATAATCGGCTTTTTCGGCGTCGGTTTGCGGATGATGCGCGCGATAGACGATCAACTTGCCATCGTAGCTCCAGAACGGGCCGCCGTCGTAGCCAAGCTCGTTGGTCAACCGCTTCACGTTCCTGCCGTTTTTGTCCATAGTGTAAATGTCCAGATCGCCGTCGCGCAGACTGGTGAAGACAATCGTGCCATCTCGCCTGATTGTGGCTTCGGCATCATACCGGGCGGTTTTCGTCAATTGCACCAGGCGCGAACCATCCGCGTTTGCGCGAAAGATGTCAAAACCCGGAAAGAGCGCCCAGACATAACCCTTTGACATATCCGGCTTCGGCGGACAGATCGGGTCAGCCTTAAAGGTCGAAGCGTAAACGATGTTTTTGCCGTTCGGTGTGAAGTATGCACAAGTCGTTTTGCCTTCACCGTTGGACAGCATTTTCATATCCGACCCATCCAGGTTCATCGAAAAAATTTGATCGCACCCATCGCCCTTCACTGCCCGTTGAAAGATCAATTTTTTTCCGTCGAGCGAAAAATAAGCTTCGGCGTTTTCGCCTTCAAAGGTGAGTTGTTTGATGTTGGCCAGATGTTTTTCGCGCGGGTCTTTCAATTCCTGGGCGGGTTGAGCCAGCGCATTCGAGCCGGTTTCGTTTGAGAAAAAGACATAACCGCCAGTCGCGGCACAGATAATCAGAATAAGACTGGTGATGATTCGCATGAAATCTCCTGCTGAAAAAGTAAGTGGCGGCTGATCGTCAGCCGCCACCAGTTGAAGCGTTTAGTCTTCGTCGTTCTGAGGCGGTCGGCGACTTCTGCTTCTGCCTTCGCCTCTTCCTTCACCTCGCCCTTCGCCACGGCTTTCATTGCCTCCGCCTTTGCCTTCATTGAGCAAAGCCTTGCGGCTCAGACGAATCTTGTTGCCTTCGATGCCTATGCACTTGACCATTATTTGCTGGCCTTCTTCCAGTTCGTCGCGCACGTCGCGCACACGATAATCGGCGATTTCCGAAACGTGCAGCAATCCGTCCAGACCAGGCATGATTTCGACAAACGCTCCGAAATCCACGATGCGCGAAACCGTGCCGAGATAGGTCTTGCCGATTTCGGCTTCGGCTGTCAGATCGCGGATGATCTGCATGGCCATTTCGCCGGCTTCGCCGTTGGCAGTGGCGATTGAGATGCGCCCGGAATCTTCCACGTCAATTTTCGCTCCCGTGCGTTCGACGATGGATTTGATCATCTTGCCGCCCGGGCCAATGACGTCACGAATCTTGTCGGGGTTGATCTGCAAGGTCATGATTCGTGGCGCGTACTTGCTGATTTCCTTGCGCGGTTCTGGCAGGACTTCTTCCATCTTGTCCAAAATGAACAGTCGTCCTTTTTTCGCCTGATCCAGCGCGTCGGCCAGAATCTGCGGATTCAATCCCGTCACCTTGATGTCCATCTGCAACGCCGTAATGCCATTGCGCGTGCCAGCGACTTTGAAATCCATGTCCCCGTAATGATCTTCAGCGCCGGCGATGTCGGTCAGGATGGCGAATTTCTTTTCTTCCATCACCAGCCCCATCGCCACACCAGCCACCGGAGCTTTGAGCGGAACTCCGGCATCCATCATTGCCAGACAGCCCCCGCAAACCGTCGCCATCGAAGACGAACCGTTAGATTCAGTGATGTCCGAAACCACACGAACGACATACGGCCATTCTTCTTCGCCTGGAACAACGGCTTCCAACGCACGATGCGCCAACGCTCCGTGCCCGATTTCGCGGCGACCAGGGCTGCCGGTTCGACCGGTTTCACCGACCGAAAACGGCGGGAAGTTGTAATTGAGCATGAAGCGTCGCTTGAATTCTCCGCTTTCCAGACTGTCAACGTACTGCACGTCCTGCGAAGTACCGAGCGTCGCCGTCACCACCGCTTGAGTTTCCCCGCGCGTGAACAGCGACGAACCGTGAGTGCGCGGCAACCAACCGGCTTCGATGGTAATGGGACGAATTTCAGAAAATCGGCGTCCATCCGGTCGGCGACGATTGTTCAAAATGTCGTCACGGAAGATGGCTTCTTTCAGATGATCGAACAACACTCCGGCTTCAGCGCGAACCGCCGGTTGATCTTCGGGATAACCTTCGACGACTTTCTTTTTCAGGTCGTCAATCGCGGTGTAACTTTCGATCTTGGATTTGTTCTGCACATTCAGAGCTTCGCGCATTTCGCCAGTGTATTTTTCGGCAATTTCGCGCAGCAGAGTTTCGTTGACCGGCTTGGGCTGGAATTCACGCTTTTTGATGCCGAGTGCTTCAAACATAGAACGCTGCAACTGGCACAGCTTTTTGATTTCGCCGTGGGCGAACATCAAGGCTTCGAGCATGACTTCTTCGCTGACTTCCTTGGCGCCCGCTTCGACCATCACAATGGCTTCTTCGCTGCCGGCGACAATCAGATTGAGCAATGAAGCGCCCTGCTGTTCGTATGTCGGATTGACGACGTATTTGCCTTCAACCAAACCAACGCGAACTCCGGCAATCGGGTTGTGAAACGGAATGTCCGACAGGTACAGCGCCGCAGAAGCCCCTGTGATCGAAAGTACGTCCGGTTCGTTTTCTTCATCGGCGGACATGACCATAGAAATGATCTGTGTTTCATGCTGATAACCTTCTGGGAACAGCGGGCGAATCGGGCGATCTGTCAAACGGCAGGTCAGAATTTCCTTTTCGGTCGGGCGGCCTTCGCGTTTGAAATAACCGCCGGGAATTCGTCCGGCAGCATAACCGTATTCTCTGTAATCAACAGTGAGCGGAAAAAAATCAGCCCCTTCTCTGGCCTTGCGCGCGGAAACTGCCGTCACCAACACAACAGTTTCACCCTGTTGAACCAATACCGCTCCATCAGCCTGTTTTGCGATACGGCCGGTTTCAATCGAAATTTCCCGACCTCCTAAATTGATGGCTTGTTTCAAAAACATCTTGTTATCTCTCCTCTTAACAACGGCAATGGCGGCAGATGAGTGTCGGTTTCTTCCGGGACTCAAGCAATCTTTACTCAACCACCAACCACTGCAAAGACAATAAGCCGCAAGCGCGAAGTTCGTGATGAGCGTCACGAATCTGCGCTGCGGCTTTTCGATATGGAATTAAACTTGTGATTCCTGGCGGAAATATCAGAACCGTCTGTCACAATGGGCAACCCCAGATATTCGGGCAGCCATGAATTGATGAAGGCGCTGAGGGCATCCGAAAAAGTTGGGATTCGGATGAAATCATTCGTCTTCCCTTGTAGGCCTTTGGGCTAGTCGGACTTCAAAAATGAACCCAGACTTTTTAGGAAGCACGTGCCGTCACGTTCGGCTGCACAACAAAAACGGCGTCTCAGCGCGAGACGCCGCAAACTATTCAACAGTTACTTTCTCAATCCGAGACGATTGATCAACTCGTGATACCGGTTGATGTCTTTGCGCTTCAAATAATCCAGCAGACTGCGGCGTTGGCTGACCAATTTCAGCAGGCCGCGACGTGAATGGTTATCTTTTTTATGAGTTTTGAAGTGCTCAGTCAGTTCAGTGATGCGGGTTGTCAACAACGCCACTTGAACTTCCGGTGATCCGGTGTCAGTCCCGTGAACCTTGTACTGCGTGATGATGCCTGATTTAGCTTCTTTTGCTAAAGCCATTACAAATCCTTCTTGCCTCCGAAGTTATATGTTTGTTCTTGCCGAAATTTGAGGCGTGAGGTTAGCAAAGCACTCGCTAAAGTTCAAGTAGCGGCTTTGGTTTCCTCTGAAATACCTTTTCAATGTGTCTCTGGAATTCACCAATTGACTCTTCACCTAACCGAAAGAGTGGATTCCTGGTATTTTCCCCGCTCTTTTCCCACACTACAGTCGGAAAAGCGGCCAAATCGAACTTTTTTTTACTTTATCATGAAACATTTTTGCTGTTATATGTCACTTGATGTTGAGAGACTTCTGATCTGAAAACTTCAGTGTGAAGACTCTGTTTGGGCTGGCAATAATCTGACTGGAAAGAATTTCAGGTCTGCCGGGGGTGGCCGACTGGAATTCTTCTCAGGTCAGTTAAAGCCAGCCCTCCTTCCATTCAGGCAAACACCTTTAACACGGGATCGCCGCCAAAATTCGTCAATCTCTGGTCCCGTCCGCCGTAGTAATAGGTCAAACGCCGATGATCCATCCCCAGCGCGTGCAAAATCGTCGCGTGCATATCGTGAACCGAATATGGCTCGACTTCTGCTTTATAACCATATTCATCCGTCGCGCCTATGACTTGTCCGCCTTTGATGCCACCACCGGCAAACCACATCGTGAACCCGTGCGGATTGTGATCGCGCCCAATGCCGGATTGCGAAATCGGCATGCGTCCGAATTCCCCACCCCAAACAATCAAGGTCGAATCCAGCAAGCCGCGCGCTTTCAAATCCGCAATCAATCCAGCCATCGGCTTGTCGGTTTCCGCGCAATGCAACGAATGATTTTCGTGCAAGCCGTAATGCGCGTCCCAGGATTCCTGCTGATGACCTCCGCCGCTATACAACTGAATGAACCGCACGCCACGTTCAACCATTCGCCGAGCGATCAAGCATTGTTTGCCAAAATAATCCGTAGTCTTTTCGCCAACACCATAAAGCTTTTTGGTCGCATCGGATTCTTTCGACAAATCCATCGCTTCGGGCGCGTGCGTTTGCATCTGGAAGGCCAGTTCATACGAAGCGATGCGCGCATCCAAATCCGAATTCCCCGGATGCGAAACCTGATGCGCCTGATTGAGCCGCTGCACGAAATCAATTTCCTGCCGCTGCAAATGCGGATCAACCCACTTGGGAGGATTCAAGTCGGCAATCGGAGTTCCACCCGACCGAAACGACGTGCCTTGATACGCCGCGGGCATAAAACCTGAAGACCAGTTGGGCGCTCCGCCAATCGGGCCGCCTCGCCAGTCGTACATCACAATGTATGCCGGAAGGTTCTCATTCTCGCTGCCCAACCCATAAGTCACCCACGAACCAAGCGACGGATTTCCCGGACGCATATTGCCGCTGTTCATCTGAAAGATCGCAGGCGAATGATTGTTGCTGGTCGTAAACACCGAGCGAACCACACACAAGTCATCAACTTTTTGCGCGATGTGCGGATACAGTTCCGAAACTTCAATGCCCGACTGCCCATACTTTTTGAACTTGTACGGCGAAGCCATCAAATTTCCGGGGTTGCCAAAAAAGACATCCACCTTGCCTTTGTTCATAGGCTTGCCGTGATGTCGAGTCAAATCCGGTTTAGGATCAAAGGTGTCCACGTGGCTAACGCCGCCGTACATAAACAGGAAGATGACCGACTTGGCTTTGGCCTTGAAATGCCCTTCTTTTGGAGCCAACGGATTGACGCGTTTCTGCTGATTGGGCTCCGCCGCCAGCAATCCGTCTTTATCCAGCAACGAAGCCAACGCCAAGCCAGAAAACCCGGCTCCAGCCCGAAAAATTAAGTTACGGCGTGACAACCGATTGTTCGAGTTCATTTCGAAAACCTCCCCAATTAGGGCACGCCCAATTAGCCTCTAACATTAGGCTCCCCCGCTGAATGAAATAAGTGGAAAATATGTCAGGACGGACGAACACTTTTCTGCCGATGGATGCCCTGTAAAATTGCGGCAATCCGATCAGACAATTGAAGCGAAAAGGCGGCTGTTTCATCACGAATAATCGCATCTGACTCGTAGTCAGCATCAACTCGCAATTTCTTTAACTTGTCGCCTTTATCCCATACTTCACGGTATGAATGTCCTTTTTTCTCAAACGCACGCCAAACCGCATCATGCGATTTGTCTTTGGATGGTAGAAAATCAAAATGTTCCAAGAGGTGATTGACCGCTTGATGATAAGCAAAGTAATAAGCACGGCTGATCGCGCATCGAAGCGATGCTTCGTCTGCATTTTGACTGAGCTTTTCAGCGACTAGGCGGTAATCAGACCAATCGAACGGCATCAGACAAACTCCGGGATAAAGTTCATGCGGAAATCCGCTCTTTTGGTAGCCTCCAGCCACCACTCCTGATCAAGTTGATCAAATAACGCCAAAGCTTCTTTAGCGCTTAACTGTGTAGGGATGACTATAAAAAGCTGGGCCGACAAATCGTTCGGATCAACACTAATTTGAAGCACTGCCTTTGTCCCCTCGCCGAAGATGCGAACAACTTGAGTTTTCGCTTCGAGCAGTAGTGTGAGCAGAAACGGATATTTGCGCAAATATGTCCGCACGCCAGACTCGTCACGCAACTCGAACTGTTTGCGTAACTCTACAAACATAGAGCCATTTTCCTGCTTGGGCTGCTTGTCGGGTAAAGGGCGACTTGGAGGTGTGAGGTTTTCAACGACTCGCTCTGTGGGTAGGAAAGCTCTCAGTGACGCAATCTGGTAGTGCGGCTGCTGTTGAGGCAAAACAGATGTGGGTCTCCCCAATGTTGCAAGGTCGTAGTTCATAACTGCCAACATACTCATTTCCCTCCTTCAAAATGGTGTAAATCAAACACAGAGAGAACGCTCAACCCGCTATCAGCCAGTTGATTGAGAAATTCTATTGGCTTTCCTACCGTGCCTGATTCGTATTCCCAGGTAATTTCGCAAAAGATGGCATTCGCATAATGAAGCGACATAGCGAGAACGATCCGGGTTCGTGCCTGCCGGCTAACCTCATCGCAGTTGACGACGAATGCAGCAGCGTCGGGGGTAATAGTTACGTCACCTTCCTGTTTTTTCGCATAACGCGCTAGAAAGTCCTCAACTTGTTCATCTAGCAAAGAGAGTTGAAGACTAACACGCGTGCTCCCTTTGCCTTCTTCAATCTTTGGATCAATTACCGCCATTGCGCCAAATACGGACTGCAAAATCTGTAGAATCGAATTTACATCTCCTTCATAAATCTCGCCTGTCGTAAGGGTAATATGACTGTAACCGATGCTGATAGTGACTCGTGGATCAAGCAAAGCCAGATCAAGCCTGACATCACTCAGGTTATTGGTTGGAGTCTGTAAGCTAATTCCCTGTGCCGTTAATCCGAATGGCTGAAGCCGCTCAACTAAAGTTACAAACCCCCTACTTCCAGGAACAGGTAATTCCGACAGAATAGAGGTCGTTTTCCATTCAGAACTCAATGAAGTGTATTCAATACGATATTCAGACATTTATGCGTTTCTCCTCACAGCAATCAACTTTCGGCCAATCATCGCATAAATTCAGCCCCCTCGAACAGCTAAAGATAGCCTGACACGCGCGGGGAATACCGAGTGAAATAGTATCTATCCCCCAAACACTTTCAGAATCGGATCGCCGCCGAAGTTCGTCAGCCGTTGTTCGCGTCCGCCGTAGTAATACGTCAATTTGCGGTGCTCCAAGCCCATGGCGTGCAGGATTGTCGCGTGCAGGTCGTGAACGGAATAGGGTTCGACAGCGGCTTTCAAGCCGAACTCATCGGTTTCACCAATCATCTGGCCGCCTTTGACACCTCCGCCAGCCATCCACATGCAGAAACCGTAATGATTGTGATCGCGCCCGATGCCGGATTGCGACATCGGCATGCGGCCAAATTCCCCGCCCCAGACGATCAGCGTCGAATCCAGCAAGCCACGCGCTTTCAAATCTTTGATCAAACCGGTCATCGGAATATCGGTTTCAGCGCAATGCAGCCGATGGTTTTCGTCAATGCCGAAATGCGCGTCCCAGGATTCCTGTTGATGGCCTCCGCCGTGGTAAAGCTGAATGAAGCGTACGCCGCGTTCGACCAGGCGACGCGCTGTCAGACACTGTTTGCCGAAAAAGTCTGTGTGTTTTTCGCCGATGCCATACAGTTTTTTGGTCGCATCGGATTCTTTGCTCAGGTCAACGGCTTCGGGCGCGTGCGATTGCATCTGGAAAGCCAGTTCATAAGAAGCGATGCGCGCATCCAGATCGCTATTTTTAGCGTGCTGTTCGCGGTGCTCCTGGTTCAGTTTCTGAATCAGGTCAATTTCCTGACGCTGCAAATGCGGATCAACCCATTTCGGCGGATTCAAATCCACAATCGGCGTCGAGCCAGGACGAAACGAAGTTCCCTGAAACGCCGCAGGCATAAAGCCCGAAGACCAGTTCGGCGCTCCGCCAATTGGACCGCCTCGCCAGTCATACATCACTATGTACGCGGGCAGGTTTTGATTCTCCGTTCCCAAGCCATACGTCACCCATGAACCCAAACTCGGATTGCCGGGACGAATGTTGCCGCTGTTCATCTGAAAGATCGCGGGCGAATGATTGTTGCTCAGACAATAGAGCGATCGAATCACGCACAACTCATCGGCAACGCTGCCCAGATTGGAATAGAGTTCGGAAATGTCTACGCCGCCGTGCCCGTACTTTTTGAACTTGTACGGCGACGCCATCAGGTTGCCGTTTTTGTTGAAGGTTTCCAGCTTGTCCAAATCCGGCAGCGGCTTGCCGTGATTTTTGGTCAACATTGGTTTCGGGTCGAACAAATCCACCTGGCTGGGGCCGCCATACATAAACAGAAAGATGACCGATTTGGCTTTGGCTTTGAAATGCGACGGCTTCGGAGCCAGCGGATTCACGTCTTTGGCATCCGAGGCGTTTGGCGTTGCCGCCAATAATCCGTCTTTGTCCAGCAAGGAACTCAGCGCCAAGCCGGAAAATCCGGCTCCGGCTTTGAAGATCAATTCACGGCGAGTCATCTGTTGCGGCGTAATAATCGGAAGCGTGTTTTTCATGATCGTTTTCTCAAATTGAATCAGCGAATCACTTTACCTTTGATCCCCAGCACTTGGGCGGCAACAAGGTTATTGCCGAAATTGTTGAAATCCTTGAACTGCCAGACGACTTTTTTGTCGCGTGTGACTTCGATCAGTTGCGGATTTTCCGGTCCGGCGTGCGTGTTGCCGATAATCAAATTGCCGTTGGGCAATTGCTGCAGCGTCGTCATCCACGCGAAGGTGATGCCCGGCAATTCTTTCTGATCAATGCTCCAGACGATTTTGCCTGCGCGCGTGACTTCAAACACTCGATTGTTGTTTCCGCCGGCAATCATCGTATTGCCGTTTTTCAATCGAATCGCGCCGAACACTTCCACGCCGTGGCCTTCGACTCCGTGACCGGGCGAACGCGGACGGCCATTCAAATCCAGCGCGTATTCCCAGACGATTTTGCCTTTGCCGTCGTATTCGCGGACTTTGCCTTCGGCTTCCTGACAAACCAGATAATTGCCGTTGTCCAGTTTGCGCACCATGCGCGTGTCGCGGTGAGCATTCGGTTTGACGACGGTCAGCGGAATTTCTTTGACGATCTTGTCAGCCTTGTCCACTTCGATCAGCCGCGAATTGCCGCTTTCGGCGATCAAGGTCAATCCGTCTTTCAATCGCTGGTACGAATGAATCTCGACTTTGCCGTCGTACCCGGCTTTGGGTTTGGACTCATGTTTCCAGACGACCTGTTTGTCGCGGCTGACTTCCACCACCGTTGTGTAACCGGTCTGGAACAGCACATTGCCATTGGGCAGCATTTGAATGTCGTGAATTTCGCGCGCGTCGGGGTTCGGCACTTCCCATTCAATCTCGCCTTTGGCGTTGATGATGGCGACGCGTTTTTTGTCCGCGCCCAGCACTTTGTAATCGCGCGAAGAATCAGCGATGGAAACGTTCGGCGAACAAATCGCCAATATCAACAGACAGGCAACAACGACGAAGAGCTTTCTCAAGACAATCTCCCTTCAAAGGTAACGCAACTTGTTTGGAACGGTTTGAATGACGCCAGGATTTAGCGTCGGTCTGCCAGAAATTTCCAGGACGATCAACGGGCGAAGTCTATCTCGCACATGACTTTTGGACAAACCAACTCAACATATGGTTACAAAAGTTTTTCTCACAGTTTCGGCTCTTGACCGAATGGCAGCGGCGTCTAATGATGCGCCGACTCTTATGGTGACTTTGCTCAATCCAATCTGGCTGATTCTGGCAATTCCGCTGTTGGCGGCGTGGTGGGTGTGGAAACCGGTTTCGCGGTTTCTGCGCGTGGCGCGGTTGATATTGCTGGCGTTGATTTTGCTGGCGCTGAGCGGGTTGGCCATTCAACTTCCGAGCCGAGCCGGAACCGTCGTGGTCGTCGCCGACCGCAGTCTTTCGATGCCTGCCAATGCCGAAGCCGCCGAACGCGAAGCTATCGAATTGGTGCAACGCGCAATGAGCAGCGACGACCGTTTGGCCGTAGTTTCGTTCGGCCAGAATTCCGCCATCGAACGTTCGCCACAAACCGGAGCTTTCGCCGGATTCACCAATCAAATTCAAGCCGACGCTTCCAATCTGAACGACGCCGTCGAAAAAGCTCTGTCGCTGATTCCACCGGATGCGCCGGGAAAAATTTTGGTGCTCTCCGACGGACGCTGGACAGGCAAAGACCCTGCAAGCGCGGCGGCGAGAGCGGCTTCGCGCGGAGTGGCGATTGATTATCGTTCGCTGCAACGTTCGGTCGCCGGAGATTTGGCCATTGCGCAAATTGACGCTCCCGTGACGGTCACTCCCGGCGAAGCTTTTATGCTGACGGCGTGGGTGAAATCGCCCGCGTCGCAGGAAATCGCCTTTGAATTGCAACGCGGCGGACAAATTCTGGCGGCGGGCAAAACCAACGTCAGCACTGGAATGAATCGGCTGACGTTTCGCGACCTGGCCGAAGACCCCGGCGCGCAACGTTATGCGCTGAAAATTTCCGGTCTGGGCGAAGACCCGATTCCCGAAAACAACTCGGCGAAGATTCTGATCGGCGTGCAAGGGCCGCGTCCGTTGCTGGTGCTTAGTTCGAGCGCAGATTCCGGGCTGTCGCAATTGCTTGAACGTGGCGGATTGAAAGTCATAACTGCAAAGCCCGAAGACGCCGACTGGTCACTGGATGCACTGGCAGGATTTTCCGGCGTGGTGCTGGAAAACGTTTCGGCTAACAAGGTCACTGAACGCGGAATGGAAGCCTTGTCCGCTTGGGTCAAAGAAACCGGCGCCGGTTTGATGATGACCGGCGGCAAACATGCCTACGGCGCAGGCGGGTATTTCAAATCGCCGCTGGAACCGTTGCTACCGGTTTCAATGGAATTGCGACAGGAACATCGCAAACTTTCGTTGGCCATCGTCGTGGCGATGGATCGGTCGGGTAGCATGTCAGCGCCGGTCAGCGGCAATCGAACCAAAATGGATTTGGCGAACCTGGCGGCGGTGCAGGTGTTGGACATGCTTGTGCCAACCGATGAATTCGGCGTGGTTGCCGTGGACAGCAGTTCGCACATCATTGCCGACGTCAAACCTGTCGAAGGCAATGCCGCCAAAATGCGCCGCGACATTTTGATGGTGGATTCGCAGGGCGGAGGCATTTTCGTTTACGAAGCGCTTTCAACCGCCGCCGATATGCTGCTCAAGGCCAGAGCCGGAACCAGACACATCATCCTTTTCGCCGACGCTTCAGATTCCGAAGAACCCGGCGCTTACCGCGAACTGCTCCGCCAATGCGAACAAGCGGGCATCACCGTCAGCGTCATCGGTCTGGGAAAAGAATCCGATCAGGATGCGTATTTGCTCCGTGACATTGCCGCCCGCGGCAACGGACAAATTTACTTCACCGAAAGCGCTGAAGAATTGCCGCGTTTGTTCGCTCAAGACACCATAGTCGTCGCGCGCAGCACTTTTCTGGAAGCGACGACTCCGATTCAAACCACCGGCGGGTTGGTCACATTGACCGGCAAACAGTTCAACGGATTGCCAGCGATTGGCGGTTACAACCTGTGTTATATGCGACCGAACGCGAATCTGGCGACGGTGACAACCGATGAATACAACGCGCCGGTCGTGGCTTCGTGGCAAGCCGGAAGCGGGCGCGTGTTGGCTTACACTGGCGAAGCCGACGGCGATTACACAGGATCAATCGCCGGTTGGAGCAGCGCCGGAGATTTTTTCACCAGCCTGGCTCGCTGGACTGCCGGAGACACTGCGAATCTGCCCAACAACATGCTGGTGACTCAGCAAGTCAAAAACGGCGTCAGCGTCATTCAACTGCACCTCGATCCTGACCGTGATGAAAACGGACAGGATGTCCGCGCTCCCAGTCCAAAAGTCACCACGCTGCGCGGGGTTGCCGGATCGAAACCGGTTTCTGAACAAAGCGAAATGCGTTGGGCAGATGCCGATACGATGGAATTGACTATACCGCTCAACGGCAGCGAAACCGCGCTCTCTACGATTGAAGTTCCAGGCGCTCAGCCGTTGACCTTGTCGCCGGTGACGCTGCCCTATTCGCCGGAATTCAAACCGGTCGAGGCCGACGAAGGACAAACCGCATTGGCCAAACTCGCTCAAGCGACTGGCGGCAAAGAACGTTTGGAGCTTCCCGGCGTCTGGAAAGATTTGCCGCGTCAATCGCGTTTGATCGAACTTGCGCCGTATTTGCTGCTGACGGCAATTTTGCTGTTGCTGATTGAAGCGCTGGAACGCCACACAGGTTTGGTAACGGCTCAAACGTTGCCGATTCTGCAAAAACTGAAATGGGCACCGAAATCAAAAAACACACCGGTTAAACCGGTTGTTGCCGCAACTGCTTCGGCAGAACCGGTGATCGCAGCTAACTCAACCGATCAGGAAACACCTCAGACTGAAAAGCCACCGGAACCGGCAACCATTTTTGGCGCATTGCAACAAGCGCGGCAAAAAGCTGGCGAACGAACCAAACGCTGACTATGGGAATTTCTTGTGCGATGTGTTGACAGTCTGCGGTTCGATGAAGACAATGCACAACGTTACGGAGACATGGCCGAGTGGCTGAAGGCGGCGGTTTGCTAAACCGTTGTAGGGGCTAAAACCTCTACCGAAGGTTCGAATCCTTCTGTCTCCGTCAGTTTTGATAAATACCTAGACATTGCTATTTTCGCCTCGCAGCTTTTATGGCTGCGAGGCTTTTTCATAAAACTTCGACGCGTGGCGATTTCCGGCAAATTGCTCCACCCTAAAAACTGCTAAAGAGCCTGACCGGAAATCCGGTTTCCCAACCAGAAATTTGCTGCAAAGCCTCGCGTTGTTTCCGAACGCGAGGCTTTTCGTTTATGGACAACTTTCGAGCTTTCATTCAAGAAGACCGCGTGCGCGTGTTCGACGGCGCGATGGGCACGATGATTTACAGCAAAGGCGTGTACATCAATCGCTGTTACGACGAATTGAATCTGTCCACCCCTGACCTGATCCTGGACATTCACCGCGAATACATCAAAGCCGGAACCGAGATTATCGAAACCAACACCTACGGCGCGTCTAGGCTGAAACTCGCCGCTCAGGGTCTGGACGACAAACTGCGCGACATCAACATTCTGGCCGCCCAGATTGCCCGCGAAGCGACCAAGACTGCGCAACACGACGCCTTTGTCGCCGGAGCGATTTCGCCGCTCGGCGTGCGCATTGAACCTTATGGCCCGACTTCGGTTGACGAAGCCAAGGAGTTGTTCAAGGAACAGGTCGCGGCCTTGCTGGAAGGCGGCGTGGATTGTTTTGTGCTGGAAACCTTTCACGACCTGGCCGAAATGCACCAGGCGATTCGCGCCGTCCGTGAACTGACCGACAAAGTCATCTTCGCGCAGATGACCATCAACGAACAGTACGAAACCGCTTACGGCACGTCTGCGGAAACGATCACCGAACGATTGGACAAATGGCTGGATGCTGACGGAGCGGACGTCATCGGATTGAACTGCGCCGTTGGGCCGCAAATTATTCTGGAAGCCATCGAAAAGATGCGCGAACACACCGGTCGCCGGTTGTCGGCTCAGCCCAACGCCGGTTTGCCACGCGAAGTCGGCGGACGAAAGATGTATCTGGCTTCCCCGGATTACGTCGCCCGGTACGCCAAGCGAATGATTAGCGCAGGAGCGAAATTCATTGGAGGTTGCTGTGGAACGACGCCCGATCACATCAAATTGATCGTGGACGCCGTTCGCGCCGTCAGTCCAGGTCGTCGAAGCATCAGCGCCATCACCGTCGAAGAACAATCTGCAGGAGTCGAACCAATTCCGCTGGCCGAACGTTCGCGCTTTGGCAACAAACTGGCGAACGGACAATTTGTGACTTCGGTGGAAATCGTTCCGCCTAAAGGCTGCGATCCGACCGCGATGCTCAAAGGCGTTCGCAGTTTGAAAGAAGCCGGCGTGGATGCCGTCAACGTTCCCGACGGTCCGCGCGCGCAATCCCGCATGGGAGCTTTGGCCGTTTCGCTGATCATCGAACAGCAAGTCGGCATCGAAGCCGTAACGCATTATTGCTGCCGCGATCGCAATCTGCTGGGAATGCTTTCGGATTTGCTCGGCGCGGCGGGGTTGGGATTGCGAAACTTTCTGATCATCACGGGCGACCCTCCGAAAATGGGGCCGTATCCGAACGCGACTGCCGTCTTTGACATTGATTCCATAGGCTTGACGAATATGGTCAACCGGCTCAATCACGGACTCGACCCGGGCGGCAACCCGATTGGCAAACCGACTTCGTTCGTCATCGGCGTAGGCGTCAATCCCGGAGCGATTGATCTGGATCACGAAATCCGCCGCTTTGAATGGAAGGTCGAAGCCGGAGCCGAGTACGCCATCACGCAACCGGTTTTCGACGTGAAGCAGTTGAAAGATTTTCTGAAACGCATTGAACACTGCCGCATACCGATTGTGCCGGGCATCTGGCCATTGACCAGTTTTCGCAACGCCGAATTTCTGAACAACGAAGTTCCGGGCGTCAGCGTGCCACCGGAGATTCTGGAACGCATGCGCAAAGCCGAAGACGGCGCGGCGGCATTGAAAGAAGGCGTCAAGATCGCGCAGGAAATGTTGTTGGAAGTCCGCGAATACGTGCAGGGCGTGCAAGTCTCAGCTCCTTTCGGCAAGATTCCGCACGCGCTGGAAGTGTTTGAAGTCCTGAGATAAGCAAAGTTCGCAACAATTCGATTGGAGCGCAAACGATGGAAGAAGCGAAAACAAGCTCTAACCTCAGACAACGAGTCTGGGAAATCGTCGAAGCTGCGAAACCCGGCGACCGTGTCAGCCGAATCTTCGACCTGTTCATGTTCACGTTGATCGTTTTGAACGTGGTGGCGGTGATTGCCGGTTCGGTGAAATCCGTCGAAGCCTCCTACGGCCTGCCGCTTCGCTTGTTTGAAGACTTGTCCGTCGCAATTTTCACCATCGAATATCTGCTGAGACTTTGGGCCTGTGTCTGCCGCCCTGAATTCGCAAGGCCAGTGGCTGGCAGATTGCGGTTCGCGTTGCGCCCGATGCAGATCATTGACCTGCTGGCAATTCTGCCGTTTTACCTGGAATTTCTGGTGATAGACATGCGCTTTGTGCGAGTCTTCAGGCTGTTCCGCCTGTTGCGGCTTGCCAAACTGAGCCGGTATTCCAAAACATCGCAGATGCTGGCGCGCGTCTTTACCAGCCGAAAAGAGGAATTGCTGATTACCGCGTCGGTAATGGCCGTCATGCTGGTTCTGGCTTCTTCGTTTATTTACTTTGCTGAAAGTGAAGCTCAACCGGACAAATTCCCCGACATTCCGTCGGCCATGTGGTGGGCGATTGTGACTTTGACGACTGTCGGTTACGGAGACGTTTATCCTGTGACCACGCTCGGCAAATTTCTGGCGGCGGCCATCGCCGTACTCGGAGTCGGCATGTTCGCCCTGCCCGCAGGCATTCTGGGCGCCAGCTTTGTCGAAGAAATCGAGCGCCAGAAAGTCGGAAAACAAATTTGCCCGCATTGCGGCGAAGAATTGGATTGACGACGCTCATTTGATTCAACATCCCACAAATCTGCTGAAAAACGACGAGAACTGAGATGCCCAAATATCAACAACAAGAAATACGAATCGCCACCATTCGCGAAGCTTTGGAAATTCGCACAGTTGATGATCTGAAGAAGCTCAAAGCCTTGCTGCCTGGAGCCGCCAGCGGAACCCGAAAAGACGAACTGCTCAATGCAATCATCGGTGAATTATCTGGCGAAAAGCTGCGCTTGTTATGGGACAGACTGGATGAACTTCAAAAAAAAGCCGTTGCCGAAACCGTTTATTCAGATAGTCCGATTTTCACCCCTGCCCGCTTCAAGGCCAAATACGGCGAACTGCCGGACTTTGGAACGAACAATTACGATTGGAGCTATCACGCCGCGCCGACCCTGCTGCGACTGTTCCTTTTTGCCAGCGGACATTGGAGAGGCGGAGATTCGGTTTTGCCGGATGATTTGAAAACTCGTTTGCTCGAATTTGTCCCGAAGCCGGAACCACTGCGGTTGAAAACGTCAACCGAATTGCCCGAATTCATTGAACAAATCGAAAAGGAATACGAATTCGACGAAGAGACGCCAGCTACCACCTTGATTCATGGCAATCGCGCCTACCTGATGGGCAAACCGAAGAACATCAAGGACGTGGTGTATCAAATTCCGCTCGTCCGCCGAGACAGCGAGCGAGCAGCGCAACAGGATTTGCTGACGCTGCTGCGATTGATTGACAAAGGCAAGGTCTCGGTCAGCGAAAAAACCTATCAAGCTTCTGCGACGACGATGAAAGAAATTACGTCGCTCTTGCGCGACGGCGACTTTTACGAATGGAAACCAAAGGAAAGCAAATGGGAACAGGAAATCGGCCCGATCAAAGCTTTCGCCTGGCCGCTGCTTTTGCAGGCAGGCAAACTGGTTCAATTGAATGGAAAGAAACTGGCGCTGACCAAAGCCGGTCGAAACGCGCTGGCGGCCAAACCCACCGAAACTCTGCGTTCGATCTGGCAACGCTGGCTGAAATCGAAACTACTGGACGAATTCAACCGCGTTGACGCAATAAAAGGACAACACAGCAAAGGGCATCCGTTGACTGCCGTCGAAGGCCGTCGCGAAGTCATCAACAACGCCTTGAAAGAATGCCCGATTGGCCAATGGGTCAAATTCGACGACTTTTCCAGTTTCATGCAGGCCGCCGCCTTTGACTTTGAAGTCGCGCGCGATTTTTGGAAGCTTTACATCGTTGACGCCAATTATGGCAATTTGGGAGACGGAGGGGGTTGGAACATCCTGCAAGCGCGTTATCTGCTGGCGTTGCTGTTTGAATACGCCGCGACGCTGGGATTGATTGACGTCGCTTACATTGATCCCGAAAACGCCAGACAGGATTACAAAAAAATGTGGGGAGCCGAAGACCTGGATTTTCTGAGCCGCTATGACGGTTTGATGTATTTCCGGCTAACGCCGCTCGGCGCATATTGTCTGGAATTGACTGACAACTACACACCTCTTGAAATCGAAGCCAGCGCTTCCTTCACCGTGCTGCCGAGCTTGCAGATCAACGTCAGCGGCGGCGAACTTTCGCCCGATGAAACTCTGCTGCTGGAAACTTACGCCGAAAAAGAATCCGATACCGTCTGGCGATTGAGTCAGGAAAAAGCGCTGTCCGCCGTAGAAAGCGGAAGCCAGATCAAGGAACTGCGCGATTTTCTGGCCGCGCGCGACGAACAGGAATTGCCAGACACCGTCGAAGGCTTCTTCGTCACCACAGAACGACGCGCCAAAGCCTGCATCAACAAAGGCACGGCGTTGCTGATCGAATGCGCTGACGCCGAAATCGCCGAAAGGGTCGCCACGCATGAAAAAATTAAAAAGCTCTGCCTGCGCGCGGGCGAAAAGCATTTGGTGGTGATGGCAGACGCTGAAGAACAGTTCCGAAAGGCGCTGCGGCTGATGGGTTATGGAATGCCGCGTGTGTAAAACAAGCAAATCAATTGCTGAAAAGGAGTGATAAGCATGGATCAAAGACTTTTACAGGCAAATGAACTGGGCGTGCGACTGGAGATCGTCGGCGGGTTGCCGATTTGGGAAGCGCATCCGGTCTACAAACACCAGAAAGCCGTTGACCGCATTCGCCACAGCATCGAAATTGTCACCACCGACCCGGCTGCCTGCGCTTGCGTACATGCGGCGGATGTTTACGTCAGCTTCCCCGACGGCTCGCTCAAACGCCCGGACATTTCCATCTTCTGCCGCGAACCGGACGAAGAAGACGAAGCGATCACCCTCGTGCCCGAAGCGGTCATCGAAATCATCAGCAAAGGCTACGAAGCCAAAGACCTCGAAATCGGCCCGCGCTTTTACCTTTCGTAGGGCGTCAAGGACGTGGTGGTTTTTGACCCTTACACTTTGGTGGTCTTGCACGTACGGCGCGACGGCGTGACGCGGCAGGTTTCGCCGGTCGAGATTTTGTTGGAATGCGGTTGCAAATGCGTGGTGTAAGGTTATGAAGATAAATAAGCTGAAAGAGAGATTGCGCAAAGACCACCCGACCACCGCCGTGACGATCAACCTGCCGGAAGATGTCGTGGGCGATTTGAAGCGCGTCGCCGTACATCTGGGCTTCACCGACTTTGAAGCCGACTTGCGGACGTTGGAAGAATTGAGGGGCTGAATTCTTCGCGGCTCTGCCGCCTGATGTGCGGAAAAGCTTCGCCTTTCCGGGAGCGAGATTTATGGATTTGTGGCTATGCCCCAATCGGCAAACTGAAGATGTTTACGATTTCAAAAGACCGCCAGGCGCTTTACATCACCGCCGTAGCCAAAGACCGGCTGCCGGTCTTTCAAAAAGACGCCATCAAAACCATCGCCTGCGCAGCGATTGACGAAGCGCGAGAGTCCAGCGGTGTTTTGTTGTTCGCTTATGTGATTATGCCCGACCATTTGCATCTGTTGGCCTATAGCCATGACAAAAAGCCGTCCGATGTTCTTCGCTACATCAAAGGCATTGTGGCTCACCGGGTGATTGAGCATTTGAAAGAAAAGAACTACGAAAGCTCGCTGGAAAAGCTGCGTCACGAGGATTGGAAGCGGAATCATCGTTACTCGTTGTGGCAGCACGAATCGAATACGTTTCAGATTTTTAGCGAAAGCATGTTTATGCAGAAAGTGAACTACACTCATTTGAATCCTGTGCGAGCCAGATTGGTTGACCGAGTGGTTGATTATCGCTGGTCAAGCGTCCGAATGTGGCAGCGTTGCGAGGTGGAGAACGAACCGTTGCTGGTTGATCTGGATCAAATCAACTGGCACAAACCGACAGGCAGGGCGTAGCCCTGAGAGTAAAGATAGCTCTTCCCGGAAAGGCATAGCCTTTCCGCACATCGGGCGGCGCAGCCGCTTAAAACAAATGTGAGAAACAAATGAAGTTGGACCGAACAGACAAAGGAGTGGCCAGAGAAGTATTTGAATTCCTATTACCAGATGAAAAGGTGAGGTGGCATTGCCTTAATTTTCTGGCGGATTCAATCCAGATAGCGCATCAGCTTGCCGCTCACCGATGGGGCGTCACTCTCGATAGCGATTCTCTGCGGCTAAATTGCGGCATGATTGAAGTCGTAACTATCCTGCCTGATTGGATACACGTAGTGGCTGACGCTGAGAGCCTACCTGTCTTCTCGCCGACTTTGGTGGAGGTGCGCAAAACGCGCAATGGCGCTACCAAAGGATTTTATCCAAGCGTCGCAGGCTCCATTGCCTGTGATTTTGACGCGGAAAAATCTACTCTTGTTTTGCCTCAGATTGCTGACTCACATAATAGGCTGCTTCAAAAGGCGAGCCGAACCCCTTTCGCTCCAAACAGGAAAAAGGCTCACTCGCCTGGAGTGATTGAATACCTAGAAGAGTGTTTAGATCAGGTTCTACCACGGACGGAATACTCTACCACTCACTCAACAAACAATATCCAAATTCAGCTTGAATTGCCTGATGTTAATGAACTTGAACGATTCCCCGATGTAGAACAAGAGGTTATTTTAGTCATTGAAGGGCGCAAGAAATTTATCAGCCACCTGCGACGCGAAAGAAAACCTGAAATCGTAGAAGCCAAGAAAAATAAGGTGCTAAGTGAAACTGGCAAGCTGGCCTGTGAAGCTTGTGGTTTTGACTTCAAGCAGGTGTATGGTGAGGATTTCGCGGAAGCACATCATCGAGCGTTGCTATCAGCAGTTGAGACTGAAACTGAAACGACCCTAAACGATCTAGCAATCCTCTGCGCGAACTGCCATAGGATGATTCATAGAACGAAGCCAATGAAAACTGTCGAACAGTTCAGAGAACAGCTAGCGCTATTCCAGAACGAGGCGCGAAACAACTAAATCCAAGATACGATGAGCAATAATTCAAATACTTTATCTACCCTGCAAAACCTTCTACGCCATCGCATCGTCATCATTGACGGCGCGATGGGGACGATGATTCAACGCTACCAATTGGACGAAGCCGCTTATCGTGGCGAGCAGTTCAAAGATTGGCCTTCGGATTTGAAGGGCAACAACGACCTGCTTTCGATCACCCAGCCGCAGATCATCGAAGAAATCCATAGCCAATATCTGGAAGCGGGCGCGGACATCATCGAAACCAACACTTTCAATTCGCAATCGGTGACGCTGGCGGATTATGGGATGGCGCATCTGGCTTATGACTTTAACCTGGCCGCGACCAAAGCCGCTCGGCGAGCAGTGGACAAGTTTCTGGCCGCGCATCCGGGCGAAGTCCGTTTCGTTGCCGGAGCGCTGGGGCCGACGAACAAGACGGCTTCGCTGTCGCCGGATGTCAACAATCCAGCGTTTCGTTCGGTCAGTTACGACGCGCTGGTCGAGTCTTATTACGAACAAGCCAAAGGCATGGTTGATGGCGGAGCCGATTTGCTGATTGTCGAAACGGTCTTCGATTCGCTGAATTCCAAAGCCGGATTGTTCGCAGTCCAGAAACTTTACGAAGACATCGGCTACAGCTTGCCGCTAATGCTGTCGTTCACCATCACCGACCTGAGCGGGCGCACCTTGAGCGGCCAAACCGTCGAAGCTTACGTCAATGCCACTGCTCACGCGCCATTGCTTTCCATTGGCATCAACTGCGCCCTGGGGCCGAAAGAAATGCGGCCTTACATCGAAGAGCTTTCCAACATCGCTCCGGTTTATGTCAGCGCATATCCAAACGCGGGCTTGCCGAATCCGCTGCTGCCGACCGGCTTTCCTGAAACTCCTGAAACGATGGCTCCGCAATTGGCGGAATGGGCTGCCAATGGATGGCTGAATTTCGTAGGCGGCTGTTGCGGCTCAACGCCGGATCACATTCGTGAAATTGTCAAAGCCGTCAAAGGTTACGCTCCGCGCAAGCCTGCCCAGCCTGAACCTTACCTGCGGCTGTCTGGATTAGAAGCTCTGACCATTCGCCCGGAAACCAATTTCGTCAACATCGGTGAACGCACCAACGTTACGGGTTCGCCAAAATTCGCCAAGCTGATTTTGAACAATCAGTTTGAAGAAGCTTTGGCCGTGGCGCGCCAGCAAGTCGAAAATGGTGCGCAGTTAATTGACCTGAACATGGACGAAGGCATGCTGGATTCGGAAAAAGCGATGGTTCATTTTTTGAATCTGATTGCTTCCGAACCGGACATTGCGCGCGTGCCGATTGTCGTGGATTCGTCGAAATGGTCTGTCATCGAAGCCGGGCTCAAGTGCATTCAAGGCAAAGCCGTTGTCAATTCCATCAGCCTGAAAGAAGGCGAAGAGAAATTCATCGAACAGGCGCGGCTGATTCGCCGGTACGGCGCGGCGGTCATTGTCATGGCTTTTGACGAGAAAGGACAGGCGGACAATTACCAGCGCCGGATTGAAATCTGCGAACGCGCCTATCGCATTCTGGTCAACGAAGTCGGATTTCCGCCGCAGGACATCATTTTCGATCCGAATATTTTGACCGTGGCCACAGGCATAGAAGAGCACAACAATTACGCCGTGGATTTCATCGAAGCCACACGCTGGATCAAACAAAACCTGCCCGGCGCGAAAGTATCGGGCGGCGTCAGCAACATTTCGTTTTCGTTCCGTGGCAACAATGCCGTCCGCGAAGCCATGCACTCGGCATTTCTGTATCACGCGATCAAAGCCGGTTTGGATATGGGCATCGTCAACGCCGGGCAGTTGGCTGTGTACGACGAAATCCCTAAAGACTTGCTGGAATTGGTGGAAGACGTGCTGCTCAATCGGCGACCGGACGCGACCGAGCGGCTGGTCAGTTTTGCCGAATCGGTCAAACAACGTGGTAAAGCCGAAGTTGTCGAAGACGAATGGCGCAGCGGCACGGTCGAAGAACGCCTGTCGCACGCGCTGGTCAAAGGCATTGTGGATTACATTGACCAGGATACTGAAGAAGCACGGCAAAAATACGGTCGCCCGCTGAACGTCATCGAAGGTCCGTTGATGGCCGGAATGAATGTCGTCGGCGATTTGTTCGGTTCGGGCAAGATGTTCCTGCCGCAAGTGGTCAAGTCGGCGCGTGTTATGAAAAAAGCCGTCGCCTATTTGCAGCCTTACCTGGAAGCCGAAAAAACTTCTGAAACCAAAGCGCAAGGCAAAGTCTTGATGGCCACAGTCAAAGGCGACGTTCACGACATAGGCAAAAACATCGTCGGCGTCGTTCTGGGTTGCAACAATTACGAAGTGGTTGATCTGGGTGTGATGGTTCCGTGCGAAAAGATTTTGGCGGCGGCCAAAGAACACAACGTGGACATCGTGGGCTTGAGCGGATTGATTACGCCGTCGCTGGATGAAATGCAGCACGTCGCGCGGGAAATGCAGCGCGAAGGCTTCACGATTCCCTTGTTGATCGGCGGCGCGACGACTTCGCGGGTTCATACAGCGGTCAAAATTGCCCATCATTACGAACCGCCTGTGGTTCATGTGCTGGACGCTTCGCGCGCCGTGCCCGTTGTCGGCGCGTTGTCCAATCCCGAAACGCGCGCCACCTTTGCATTGAACAATCTCACACAGCAACAAAAGGATCGCGAAGCCCACGAAGCCAGCCGCGAACAGCGCCGTATGCTGACGATTGAACAAGCGCGCGCCAATCGCACGCCGATTGATTGGGCAACGACTGAAATCGCCAAGCCGGAATTCATCGGCACTCGATTGCTGCAAAACTACAGGCTGGAAGAAATCGCGCAGTTCATTGATTGGTCGCCGTTTTTTCACACATGGGAACTGGCCGGAGTTTTCCCGCGCATTTTGGATGATGCTGTTATTGGCCAACAGGCACGCAAGCTTTATGAAGACGGGCAAAAACTGCTGGAACAAATCATCAGCCGTCGCGCGTTGCGGGCAAATGGCATTTACGGATTCTGGCCGGCGAATTCCGTTGGCGAAGACATTGAACTTTACGCCGACGAATCGCGTTCGCGCGTGTTGACGACATTCCACACCTTGCGCCAACAAACCGAAAAACGTGCGGGACAGTTCAATCAGGCGCTCAGCGATTTCATTGCGCCGAAAGATTCAAACCGGATTGATTTCATCGGAGCTTTTGCCGTTACAACAGGAATTGGTCTGGAAGATTTATGCGCCCGCTTTGAACGGGACCACGACGATTATCATTCGATCATGGCCAAAGCCCTGGCCGACCGGCTGGCCGAAGCTTTCGCCGAACTGGTTCACAAACGCGCGCGCGAAGATTGGGGCTACGGCAAGCAGGAAAAACTGACCACCGAAGAACTGATCAAAGAAAAGTATCGCGGCATTCGCCCTGCGCCGGGTTATCCGGCACAGCCCGATCACACCGAAAAAAGCGCCTTGTTCGACTTGCTCGAAGCCGAACGCTTTACAGGCATTCAACTGACGGAAAGCTTTGCCATGATGCCTGCCAGTTCGGTCAGCGGCCTGTATTTCGCGCATCCCGAAGCGAAGTATTTCGCACTGGGCAAAATCGAACGCGACCAAGTCGCCGATTACGCTCGGCGAAAAGCGATGGAGTTGCGCGAAGTCGAACGCTGGCTTTCGCCGAACTTGAATTATGAGCCGTAGCCTTACAACAGGCTGGCAGGTAGAATAGTTGCCGCTAGAAGGAGGCTTTTATGTCGCAATTGGTTCTAGAAGGAACTTGGGAAGAAGTTATCTGCCATTCATCGGAGTTGGTGGGCAAAAAAGTTCGCCTGATCGTGATTGATGAATCGCCAGACTTGGAACTCGCTGCCACAGTTGCTGCGATTCAGGAAGGAATGGAAAGTTTCCGACGTGGCGAAAGTCGCCCGGCAAGAGAGGCCTTGGAGGAATTGCGTCAAAAACATGGCATATCGGGTTGATATATCTCTGCCTGCGTTGACAGATGCCGAAGAAGCCTACCTCTGGATCAAATACCACGCCCCTGAATCAGCCGGTCAGTGGTATGAAGGTCTTATGCAAGCCGTTTTTTCATTGGAAAATTTCCCTACGCGGTGTCCCATTTCTGCGGAAAGCGAATTTCTGGGCGTCGAAATCAGACAATTCATTTACGGAAAACACGACAACACATATCGCATACTTTTCAGCATTGGTGACGATCCGACAACCTCAGAAGCTGTGGTTCAGATCTGGCGCATTTGGCCGTCTTCACGCAGGCAGCCTTATGCCGATGAGTTGAAAGAAGGCGCTGAAGAAATTATGCGTGGGGAGTAACTCCATCAACCTACATACTCAAGAATTTTGCGCAGAAAGATGTAAAATCCCGCCCACTGAAACATGAACCCAACGCAACAGACATTTCCGCGCCGAGCCATCTTCATTGACCGTGACGGCACGCTCAACGAAGAAGTCGGGTACGTCTGCTCGCTGGACGAGTTTCGGCTGTATGACTTTGCGGCGGAATCCGTGCGGCTGATCAACGAAGCCGGCTGGCTGGCGATTGTCGTCACCAGTCAGGCGGGCGTCGCACGCGGTTTTTACACAGAAGATTTTTTGGCCGAAGTTCACGACAACATGACGGCGCAACTCGCAAGCGAAGGCGCGCGGCTGGATGCGATTTATTACTGCCCGCATCATCCGACTGAAGGCGAATTGCCTTATCGGCAGGTGTGCGATTGTCGAAAGCCCAAACCGGGAATGCTTCATCGCGCGGCAGCGGATTTCAATCTGGATTTGACCGAGTCCGTCGTCATAGGCGACCGATTCCGCGATTTTGCGATGGCGCAAGCCGTCGGCGGCAGCAGCGTTCTGGTGCTTACCGGTTACGGCAAAGAAGAGTTTGAACAGGATCGAAACAATTGGCCGCAGCAACCTGATTTCGTCGCCGAAAATTTATTGGAAGCAGTTCGATGGGTCATCAACAGCAATCAAAAATCCTGATCGTCCGGCTCGGAGCCATTGGCGATGTGATTCACACTTTGCCAGCGCTGGCGGCGTTGCGGCGCGCAATGCCTGCGGCGCATCTGAGTTGGGCGATTGAACGTGGCGGCGCAGCCAAACTGCTGCAAGGCAATCCATACCTGGACGAATTGATCGAACTGGATTTGCGCGGCTGGCGGAAGAATTGGAAGGCGACGGAAACGAGAGCGGCAATTCACGCCAGTCTGGCGCAATTGCGTGCGGCGAAATTCGATCTGGCGCTGGATTTTCAGGGGCTGTTGAAATCAGCGGCGGTGGCGTGGCTGGCGCGCATTCCCCGCCGTATCGGATTTGCCAAAGACGTGTTACGAGAATCGGCCAGTCGTTGGTTAACCACGGAACACGTTTCCGCCGATGACCACGACCACGTTATCAAGAAGAATTTGCGGCTGGTCGAACATTTGGGTTGCGACATAACGGGCGAATTTGAGTTTCCGATCCGACTGGAAAGCAGCGACGAACAATTTGCCGCCGAACAGTTGAAACAGAACAATGGCGCACTGGCGATTTTGAATCCCGGAGGCGGATGGCCGACCAAGCTCTGGCACACATCGGAATTCGCGGCAATTGCCGACCGCCTGTGGCAGGCATTCGGCATTCGTTCGGCGATCACTTACGGCCCTGGCGAATTGACGCTGGCGCAAATGGTCGTCGCGCAAAGCAAAACCGGCGCGGCCTTTCCGCTGGCTTCGACGTTGAAGGAATTTTTGGCGCTGGCGCGGCGGGCGAAGTTGTTTCTCGGCGGAGATACAGGCCCAATGCACTTGGCGGCGGCGGCGGGAACTCCGATTGTGGCGTTGTTCGGGCCGACTTCGGCGCGGCGAAACGGGCCGTTTGCCAAAGACGACGTAGTTGTTGAACGCTTCGATCTGGATTGCCGCACGGATTGTTATCGCCGTTATTGCAGCCACACGTCGTGCATGAAGCTTCCCGTCGAGCAAGTGTGGCAGGCGGTGACAAAACGATTGCGAATTGAGAAGCAGGAGCTTCCAGTTTTATCAGCGAATTTATGAACGAAAATCAGCAAACTCTGGATTTCAACTGGCGTGCGACCTTGCAACGGTTGCGTGTGCCCATCGGATTTGTGACGGCGATTTTGTTCGCCGTTTTTTCGCGGCCAAGCTGGCCGTCGCTGGCCGTAGGGATTCCGCTGGCCTTGGCGGGAGCGTTGATTCGCGCGTGGGCGTCCGGTCATCTGCGAAAAAACGCCGAACTGGCAACGAGCGGCCCGTATGCGCACACACGCAATCCACTGTATTTTGGCAGCTTCGTGATGGCGGCGGGCTGCGCCGTTGCGGGCGGCAGTTGGTGGATTGGCGTCTGGCTGATTGCATTCTTTCTGGCGATTTACTGGCCGGTGATGCAAGCTGAAGCCGCTCACATGCAAACGCTCTTTGGCGAAGCGTATGCGCGCTGGTCGGCAAACGTGCCGCTGTTTTTTCCGCGCTTGACGCCTTATCAATCCGGCCAAGTTCGCAGTTTCGATTTCAACCGGTACAACCATCACCGCGAATGGCGCGCGTTGATCGGTTTGGGTCTGGTCTTTGTCGTCTTGATTTTGAAAGCCGCCAAAGTCTTCTAAAGTTGTCATTATGAAGCGATTGATTTTAGTTTTCGGAATAACGCTGTTGCTGCTGGCGGGCAATTCTTCGGCGCAACAAGAAGAAGCCAAACCGCCTGCGCCTTCGTCGCCCTCGACACCGTTAGACAAACTGCCACGGGCGACTTTGCAGCGAAGCTTTCCCAATGGCTTCCCTATTCCCATTGGCGAAAAGCTGGAATACGAAGTTCGCTTTTCGCGTTTTCCGATTTACGCGACCGTCGGCATCGTCACGTTTGAATTTCTGGGCGAAGCCAAATTCAACTCTGTCGAAGGAAACGGTTCCGCCGAACCGGCGATCAACGGCTTGAATGTCGAATTCAAACCTGCGCCGGAAGATCAGTTTTTCCGCTTGCGAGCGTCAGCCATTTCCAAAGGCATGTTGATCGCCATTGCCGGCGTGGATGTCAAAGATCGGTTTGAAACGCTGGTCAACGTACAGGATTTTTCCGCGCGCATTGGCTTCAAGGAACTCAAGGAAGGCAAAAAGCATCTGGCGCAAACGGCTTTGTTCGACGTCGCTGACAAAACCGTCAAATTCACTGTCAACGATCTGAACAACAAACAGACTGCGCCGAAAGAAAAATCCGCCGTGCGCGAAGACGGCATGCTGGACTTGCTGTCGGCGTTTTATTTCGTGCGATTGCAAAAGCTGAAAGAAGGCCAGTTGATTCGGTTTCCGGTCAATGACGACGGCGATAATTTCCAATTCGACATCTTGGTCGGCAAATCGGAAAAACTGAAAACCGATTGCGGCAAAGTCAAAACCATCAAAATCGAACCGAAGCTGTTTGGTCCGGGACAACTTTTCTCCCGCCCCGGAACGATGACCATGTGGATGACCGACGATAAGTTGCACATTCCGCTGAAGCTGGAAGCGAAAACTTCTTCGGGCCTGGTCAGAGCCAAGCTGATGAACTTCAAAAACAAGTGCAAGCTGATTGACGACGAAGAAAAGCCAAAAAGTAAGGGATAGATTGATGTAATTCTTTTATCTCACCGCAGAGACGCCGAGAACGCAGAGGAAGCGCAGAGACTCTGCAAAAAACTCTGCGCCACCTCTGCGGTAAAAACAGTTTGGCAATTTTATTCATGAATTGCTCCTAAATGCCTGAACTCAATTTCAAACCGCGCCCAAGCCAGGCTCGCGTGCTGGAATACTCCGGCGGCAAGATGGGTGTGTCGGCTGTGCCGGGCAGCGGCAAAACGACTACGTTGTCGGCGCTGGCCGCCAAGCTCGTCCGCGAAGCCAATTTGCAACGCGGCCAGCAAATTCTGATTGTCACGCTGGTCAATTCCGCGCGCAGCAAATTCGATCAAACCGTGCGCGGCTTTTTGGGCGAAGGCAATCTGGGCACGCTCTATCGAGTTCGCACATTGCACGGATTGGCCAACGACATCGTCAGTGAACGACCGGGCCTGGTCGGATTGGCGGATGATTTTCAGATCGTGGATGAGTTCGAAGCCAAAGCCATCATCACCGACGCCGTCGCCGCGTGGTTCAGCGCACACCGTGAATTCGGCGTGGAAGAGTATTTGAGTCCGGATCATCAAGCAAAAGACAAATCGCGTTGGCAGTGGCGAGAAAAGGCTACGGACATCGCGCTGGAAGTGATTCAGAAAGCCAAAGACTTTCGCTGGCGTCCGGGCGAACTTCACGATGAGCTTACGGCTACGAGGCAATCGCTGCCGTTGGCGGAAATGTGCGTCAACGTTTACGAATCCTACCAACGAGCGTTGCAATATCGTGGCGGAGTGGATTTTCAAGACTTGATTCGTCTGGCGCTGGATGTGCTGGAAGCATCGCCCGATTATCTGGCGACGTTGCAACATCGCTGGCCGTACATTCTGGAAGACGAAGCGCAGGACAGCAGTCAGTTGCAAGAACAGATTTTGCGGAAACTGGCCGGTGAAGCCGGAAACTGGGTTCGTGTGGGCGATCCGAACCAGGCGATTTACGAAACCTTCACGACAGCCAGCCCGGATTACTTGCGAAACTTTTTGACGGAATCCGGCGTGGTTGCGCGTGAATTGCCCGAAAGCGGACGCAGCGCGCCACGCATCATTGACACGGCAAACCATCTGATTCGCTGGTCATTGAAACATCCGAACGCTCAAATTCGCGCGAAACAGCCTCTTGCTCCGCCGTTTATTCAAGCTGCCGACAACAACCCGCCGGACACTGACAACAACGTCAAGTTCATGTTCGACGAACGACGAAGCTCCGAAAAAGAACGCGAAGACGTCGCCAAATCCGTTCGCGCGTGGCTTCAGAAAAATCCTGAAAGCACAGTGGCGCTGTTGCTGCCCACCAACGCCAACGGCGCAAAGATGGGCGAGTTGTTGCAGTCGCTGCAAATTCCGCACGTCGAAGTCTTGCGAACCACAACTTCCACACGCGAAGTCGCCCGCGCGCTTTTTCACCTGGCGGACTTTCTGGCTTCGCCAACCGACGCCGGAAAACTCAGTAAGGCTTTTTCAGTGTTTTTGCGCGACGAACGCGATTCGGCGGAAATGACCGAAGCCATCAATCAACTGAAAAAGCTGAAACAGGTGGAACAGTTCACGGCTCCGCGCGACAAAGACTGGTTGCTGGATGCGCGCAACGCGTCGAGCGAACCGGAAAAGTTCGAGACGCTGGAACGTTTTCGCGCTTGTGTGCAGCGATGGCAAAACGCCGCGCTGTTGCCGATTGATCAACTGGTGTTGACGATCGGCAGCGACCTGTTCAAAGAACCCGCCGAAATCGCCACGGCGTACAGCATCGCCGTTCATTTGCGCAGCTTTGTCGAAACCAACCCCGAATTTCGTTTGCCGGATTGCGTGGTCGAACTCGGCCAGATCGTTCGCAACAATCGCAAATTCACGGGCCTGGGCGAAGACGACGACCAATTCGATCCGACCAGCTACAAAGGGCAGGCCGTCGTCATCACGCATCACAAAGCCAAAGGATTGGAATGGGATCGCGTCTATCTGATGTCGGTCAACAATTACGATTTCCCTTCGATGGACGCCAACGACCAATTTCAAAGCGAGGGTTACTTTGCGCGCGACAACTTGAATCTGAGCGCCGAAGCTCTGGCGCAGTTGAAAGCCTTGAAAACCGGCGATGCCTACCGCGAAGGCGAAGCCAGCGAACAAGCGCGCATAGAGTATTGCTCCGAACGTTTGCGATTGCTTTACGTTGGCATCACGCGCGCCAAACGCGAATTGATCGTCACCTGGAACACGGGCAAAAAAGCCGACCTGTTCCCTGCCCGTCCGCTGGCGCACCTGAACGCCAAAATCAACGGAGGCCACGACGATGTCCGATAATCAAGACAGCCGGTTTGACGAATTCGTCTTCAGCCAGAGCGCGTTGCAGGATTACGCAGATTGTCCGCGCCGGTTTGAATTGCGGTATTTGCTTGATGTGCGCTGGCCGGCGCAGGAAACCGCGCAGGCGTTGCAATACGAAGCCGGCCAGCAACAGGGACAGGCGTTTCATCATCTGGCGCATCAACATGCGCTGGGCGTTCCGGCGGAAACGCTGACGCCGACCATTACTGACGACGAATTGCGCGTCTGGTGGCAACGGTATTTGAACTGGCAAACGGCGAACCTTCCCGCCGAACGGTATCCCGAATTGACGCTGACGGCTTCGATTGGCGAATGGATGTTGATGGCCAAATACGATGTCGTCGCCAAACTCGCCGACGAAACCGTCTTGATCGTGGATTGGAAAACCGGTCGCCCGCAAAAACGGGATTGGCTGGCCAATCGTATGCAGACGCTGGTCTATCCGTTTGTGCTGGCCAAAGCGGGCGGTTGGTTGAACGGCAACAAGCCGATTCCGCCGGAACGAATTCGGTTCGTATATTGGTTTGCCGAAACCGGCGAAACGGTCGAATTTCTTCAAACCGCGGAGACATTGCAACAGGCCGAGGCGCGTTTGACATCATTGTTGCAGGAAATCACGGCCAGTTCACGCTTTGAGTTGACGACGGTGGAACGTCGCTGCCGATTTTGCGCCTATCGTTCATTATGCGAACGTGGCGAAACGCCAGGAGATTTGAGCGAACTGGATGACAACGAAATTCCCACTGGCGTTACGCTCAATCTGGATGTGATTGAAGAAATCAGTTTCTGATCCTGAAAGCAACCAGCCGGTTATTGCCCCTTTGATCCGGCTTTTGTTACGCCAACTTCAGATTCGACTGAAGGACGAAAGTCATGAATCTTGAGAGACGCGATTTTCTGGAGATGGCCGGAGCGACAACTGTTGTGGCAGCGTTCCCTGTCAATACATTTACGGAAGGAAAAAAGATGTACGGATTGATTGGAAAAATGACCGCTGTCGCGGGCAAACGCGACGAATTGATTTCGATTCTGCTGGAAGGCGTTGCCGGAATGCCTGGCTGTTTGAGTTACGTCGTAGCCAAAGACCCCGCCGATGCCGACGCCATCTGGATCACTGAAGTCTGGGACAGTCAGGAAAGCCATAAAGCTTCGCTGTCATTGCCTTCTGTCAAACAAGCCATCACGCGCGGTCGGCCCTTGATCGCCGGATTCAGCAATAACACGACGACTGAACCCGTTGGCGGACATGGGCTGGCAACCGCAAAACCTCGTTAAACCATGAATCAATCCATTGCCCATATCGCACTGGTCGTTCGCGATTACGACGAAGCGATTGCGTTTTACACGCAGAAGCTTCATTTCACACTGGTCGAAGACACTTATCAGCCCGAACAAAACAAACGCTGGGTCGTGGTCGCTCCGCCTGGATCGAGCGAAACGACCTTGCTCCTGGCGCGCGCCGCTACACCGGAACAAGCGAAGTTCATCGGCAACCAATCAGGCGGGCGCGTTTTTCTGTTTCTGCAAACCGACGATTTCTGGCGCGATTATCGAGAAATGATTTCGCTCGGAATCAAATTCATCCGCGAACCGAAGGAGGAAACTTACGGTACGGTCGCCGTCTTCGAGGATTTGTACGGCAACTTGTGGGACCTGATTCAACGTCGTCAATCTTGATCTTCATCGTTCTTCATTCATTCCAAAATTCTTTTCGCGCGACATCTGAAATGCTGGAAAAGAGTCGTAAGCTTCATCCATAATCACGTTTCCGCAAACTCAATCGTTGTCCAACCCGTCATCGCTTCAGAAAGGAGCACTCCATGAAATGGCGCAGCCTGATCGTTCCAGTCGTCTTCATTTGTCTGGCGTTCGTTTCTCTTCCGGCAAAAACTCAAAATCTTTACGATCAACAATCTCTGCTGGATTCTTGGAATCAACCATTCAAGCCGTTTCGCATCATCGGCAACATCCATTATGTCGGCACGAACAATCTGGCGTGTTTCCTGATTACGTCTCCTGCCGGTTACGTGCTGATTGACACTGCCATGCAGGAATCGGCTCCGATCATTCGCGCCAACATCGAATCGCTGGGCTACAAGCTGAAATACGTTCGCATGATTTTGTCCAGCCACGCGCATTTCGATCACGTCGCCGGTCACGCCGATATGAAAGCCGCCACCGGCGCGCAGGTCATTGCTTCGGCAGCGGACGCGCTGGCGCTGGAAAGCGGCGGAACCAAAGGTTTTCATCCGCTCAATCCGTTCAAACCGGTCAAAGTGGATCGGATCATCAAAGACGGCGAAATCGTTCGGCTGGGCAGCATCGCGCTGCGAGCGCATCTGACGCCCGGACACACCGAAGGCAACACCACCTGGACAACGACGGTTGAAGAAAACGGCAAAAAATACGAAGTGGTCTTTGCCGCCAGCATGTCCATCAATCCCGGCGTCAAGATGGTCAACAACCCAACCTGGGCGACGATTGCCGATGCGTATGCCAAATCGTTTCAGAAACTGAAATCGCTTCCCTGCGATGTGTTTTTGGGGCCGCATGCTCCCTTTTTCGATATGGAAGCGAAGGTCGCGCGCATGAACGCCGATCCCAAGACCAACCCGTTTATTGATCCCGAAGGCTTTCGCAATTACATCGCCGGGTTTGAAAAGAGCTATAACGACCAGCTTCAGAAAGAGCGAAGCGGAAAATGAACCGGATGTCACTTCTTCTGACACTTGCAAAGACGATATATGGCTGAAGAAATTTCGAAATCTCAAATTGATCGCCTGGGCGACAGACTGAAGAAAGGAAACATCAGCGAAGATGATTTGCGAATGCTCGATCGATATCGCCGTTCGTACTCTGAAGCTTACGAATCCGTCGTTGAAAAAATCAGGAAGGACTTGTCATTGTCCCCGACTGGCCGTCCTGCGAAATCCACGACATCCATCACCGAAAAGCTCCGCAGAGAAAGCATTCGTCTGACGCAAATTCAAGACATTGCAGGCTGCCGAATCATTGTGGCGGACATTACAAGCCAAGACGAAGTCGTAAAATCACTCAGTGGGCTTTTTGAAGATATAACCATCATTGATCGCCGCCAACAACCGAGTCACGGCTATCGTGCTGTTCACGTTGTTGTGAAACACGACAGAAAATTGATCGAGGTTCAGGTTCGTACAGCGCTACAACAACTTTGGGCGGAGCTATCTGAAAAATTTTCTGACATTTTTGATCCGATGGTAAAGTACGGCGGAGGTGATGAATTCACTCGAACTGTATTGACCAACCAATCTTCTATCATTGCCACTGAGGAACTACTGGAGACGCAAGTAGACTTGAATTTACGTGAAGAACTGGATTTAGTCAGATTGCGTATGCTTGAATCACTCCGTGACACTCTTAACAACATAGAAATGCTGAGGAAACAGTGATGATTTTTCTAATTGAATACAATCGCAAAGAAGGTCAGATAGTCACGTTCGAGAAATTCAGTGACATTGAACGACACAAAGCAGAAAGTTCCCGACTTGATATGGAACTCAGATTGAATCGTCTGGGTATAGAGCATGAGGTCATTCTTCTGGAGGCAGCTTCTGAAGCAGCGTTGCGGCAAACTCACCGCCGCTATTTTGAGAGCCTGTCTCAACTTGCAGCAGCATAAAGTAAAAGGGCTGTCTCTACCTTTACCAACCTTGTAAACGTCCGCTTACCTCTTAAACCTCGACATGAACAACTACCTCTTCACCAAAATCCGCCAGCAATTTGAGCGACAGGTCATCACCGACATCGAGCGAGCCGTCGCCGAACAAATTCATCCCGGCAAAGTCCGCTTCAAACCCGGGGCGCGAATCGCCATCGCTTCCGGCAGCCGCGGCATAGCCAACATCGCCCGCATCACCAAAGCGGTGGCCGATGCCGTCAAAGCACAGGGAGCCGAACCATTCATCGTTCCGGCAATGGGTAGTCACGGCGGAGCGACGGGCGAAGGACAGCGCGAAATTCTGGCGTCTTACGGCATCACAGAAACAGCGATGGGCTGTCCGGTGCGCTCTTCGATGGAAGTCGTCGAACTGGACCGCGGTGGATTGGAATTACCGCTGTTTATGGACAAACACGCTTACGAATCTGACGGTGTGATTCTGGTCAACCGCATCAAACCGCACACGGCGTTTCACGGGGATTACGAAAGCGGTTTGATGAAAATGAGCATCATCGGATTGGGCAAAGAACGACTGGCGTCGGAAATTCATCGCTTTGGAGTCTACGGGTTGAAAACCTTGATGCCCGAAGCCGCCAAGCGCGTATTGGCGACCGGAAAAGTTCTGCTCGGCGTAGGCATTGTCGAAAACGCTTATGACGAAACTGCGATCATCGAAGCCATGACTCCGGCGCAGATTCTGACGCGCGAACCGCAGTTGCTGGCCATAGCAAAAAAAATGATTCCCAGCTTGCCGATTGAAGATGTGGACGTGCTGGTCGTTGACCAGATCGGCAAAGACATAAGCGGTTCAGGCATGGATCCGAACGTCATTGGACGCATGCGAATTCGAGGCGAACACGATGCCGAATCGCCGCGCGTCAAAGTCATAGTCATCACAGACCTGACCGAAGCTTCACACGGCAATGCTTGCGGCATAGGTTTGGCGGATGTGGCGACTCGCAGGTTGAGAGACAAGATTGATTGGGACGCGACTTACATGAACGGCGTCACCAGCGGTTTTTATGAACATTTCATGCTGCCGATAGTCGCCGCCAACGACCGGCAAGCATTCGATTGGGGCATTCGCGCCAGCCACGATCCGCACAAGCCAAAAAAAATAGTTCGCATCAAAGACACGCTGCACGTCAGCGAAGTGTATGTGTCGGCGGCGGCGCTGGAAGAAATTCGTGATCGCGTCGAAATCCTCGGCAAACCTGTAAATCTGTTTGACGAGCAGGATTCGCTGATTGCGTTTTAAGTTATGGCCATTCGCACATTGAATCTGCGTGAACTCAATCGCGCGACGCTGGCGCGGCAAATGTTGCTGAAGCGCGAAAAGCTGTCAGTTCCAGCCGCTGTTGAACGGCTGGCGGGAATGCAGGCCCAACTCGCTTCGGCTACGTTTGTCGGATTGTGGACGCGATTGGAAAACTTCAAACGCGAAGACCTGGCCAAAGAGATCGAAGACCGCAAGATCATCAAAGCCACATTGATGCGCGCGACGCTGCATCTGTTCACGGCGGACGATTTGCTGCGATTTCGCACGACGTTGCAACCTGTGCTGAGCGGAGCCGGTGAAGCGATTGCCAAACAACGCGGCAGCGATTTCGATCAAGAGAAACTGCTGAAAGCCGCACGAAAATTCATCGCCGAACAACCGCGCACTTTCGCCGAAATCAGCGAAATGGTTGCAGAGTTGATGCCTGGTCAAGACGTAGGCGCGTTGCGATACACCATACGAACACAAATTCCGCTGGTGCAGGTTCCTGTTTCCGGCGGTTGGAGCTTCCCCGGAAAACCCGCCTTCACGCTGGCCGAATCGTGGATCGGCAAGAAAATTCCGCCCAAAGAAAACCTGCGCGACTTGGTGTTGCGATACCTGGCGGCGTTTGGACCTGCCACACCAACGGATATGCAAATCTGGTCTGGCTTGAAACTGCCAGTGTTGAAAGCCGAGTTTGAAAAACTGAAATCGGAGTTGACGGTTTATCTCAACGAAAAGCGTCAGGAGTTGTTCGATCTGCCGACCATCAACCTGCCCAAAGAAGACGCGCCCGCGCCGATTCGCTTTTTGCCTGAATTCGACAACTTGTTGCTGTCGCACAAAAACAGAAACCGAATTGTTCCTGACGAATATCGTTCAAAAGTGTATTTGCCTGCGCTGCGCGTTGCGGCAACCATTCTGGTGGACGGGTTTGTTCGCGGAGCCTGGAAAGTCGAAAAAACAAAAACGGCGGCCACGCTGTTGATCGAACCATTCGCCAAATTGACGAAACAAGATCGCGCCGCGTTAGCAGAAGAAGGCGAAAAATTGATTCGCTTCATCGAACCCGACGCCAAATCCTTCGACCTCGAATTCGCTTCTGAAAGATCGGCTTGAAGCCTCAAAGTTCGCTGTGTACAATCCGCGCCTGTTTACGTGCCGAAATTGAATCGGAGACTTCAAAACGCAATGACGAACACAGTCAGCAAAATCAGTTGTCGGGTTGTCGGTTCCAACGAACACACATTGACCACCCTCTCCCTTACGTAGCAGCGCAATCGTTGTGTTTGTGTTGCGCTGCGCATTCCACCGCCATTTTTCATTTTCTAAAATCAGAGCAAGCAACATTGAGACATTTTTTTCTCAACAGGATGAACAAGACATTCGGCAGGATTTACATGACCAGCATCACCTGAAGTGCTTAAGCCAATTTTGAATCCTGTTGATCCTGAAAAAAATCCTGTCCATCCTGTTTCAATGTTTTTTGCCAAGGCTATTGAGTCAAAAGGATTTTTACGACCATGAACGAGAAATATTTCCCCGAAGAAATCGAAGAGAAACAACAACGGCGTTGGGCCGAAGCCGGAGCCTTCAACGCCGATGTAGACCCCGCGAAAGAAAAGTTTTATTGCCTGGAAATGCTGCCGTACCCGTCCGGCAAAATTCACATGGGACACGTCCGCAACTATTCCATCGGCGATGCGCTGTCTGCTTTCAAACGCATGCAAGGGTTCAACGTGCTGCACCCGATGGGCTGGGACGCCTTCGGCATGCCTGCGGAAAACGCCGCCATCAAAAACAACACCCGGCCAGATCAGTGGACGTTTGAAAACATCAACGCCATGCGCGTGCAACTGCAACGCTTGGGATTCAGTTACGATTGGCGACGCGACATCGCTTCCTGCACGCCGGAGTATTACCGATGGAACCAATGGTTCTTCATTCAGATGTGGAAACACGGATTACTGTATCGCAAAAACGCTACGGTCAATTGGTGCGTGAAGTGCAACACTTCGCTGGCCAACGAACAGGCTGAAGGCGGGTTCTGCTGGCGACACGAAGACACGCCGGTCGAATTGCGCGAACTGGAACAGTGGTTCATCCGCGTCACGAATTACGCCGATGACTTGCTGGACAGCCTGGACACGCTGGAAGGCGGATGGCCGGAGCGCGTGCTGGCGATGCAGCGAAACTGGATTGGCCGCAGCAAAGGCGCGGAAGTGGATTTCAAAGTCACGCAGGAACACGCGCCGACCAACGGCAAAGCCATTCGCATTTTCACTACGCGCATTGACACGATTTTCGGCGCAAGCTGTGTGATCGTCGCGCCCGAACACCCGCTGATTGAAGAACTGATTGCCGACGGCAAAGCTTCGGCGGAACTGATTGCCTTTGTCGAAAAACAAAACGCGATTTCCAAAGAAGACCGCATTGCCGAAGGCACAGCCAAAGAAGGCGTCAATACGGGACTGGTCGCCGTCAATCCCTTCAATGGTATTGCCCTGCCAATCTGGACTGCGAATTTCGTGCTGACCGGTTACGGAACCGGCGCGATTATGGCCGTGCCCGCTCACGATGAACGCGATTTCGAGTTCTGCCAGAAATATGGGCTGCCGATTCCGCGCGTCATCAAGCTCGCTGATTCAACTGAAACCGACGACGCGCCCGTCACCGAAGCATTCACCAACAAAGACGATTCTGCTGTCGTCATCAACTCCGGCAAATTCAGCGGCCTGAAAGTTCCCGACGCGATCAAGGCCATGACCGAATACGCCGAAGCAGGCGGATTCGGCGAAGCCAAAACCAATTTCAAGATTCGTGATTGGGGAGTTTCGCGCCAACGCGCCTGGGGAACTCCGCTGCCGTTCATTCATTGCGCGAAGTGCGGCATCGTTCCCGTTCCCGAAGATCAACTGCCGGTGGAACTGCCCGGCGATTTGAATTTCAACACGCAAGGCGCTCCGCTGGCCGAACACGCCGCGTTCGTCAACGTGAATTGTCCGACTTGCGGCGAAGCGGCCCGCCGAGACACTGACACGATGGACACCTTTGTGGATTCGTCGTGGTACTACTTCCGTTACGCCGATCCGAAAAACGAGAAGCTGCCGTTTGATCCGGCTGTCGCGGCGTATTGGACTCCGGTGGATCAATACATCGGTGGCATCGAACACGCCGTGCTGCATCTGATTTACACACGGCTGTGGACGAAGATCATGCGCGATCTGGGACTGATTACTTTTGGCGAACCGGTCACAAAACTGCTGACTCAAGGCATGGTTTGTCTGGCGACTTATCGTTGCGAAGAACACGATTGGCTGAACCCTGCCGAAGTTGCCGACGGCAAATGCAAATTCTGCGGACGAGTGGCTGCGGTCGGTCGCATCGAAAAAATGTCCAAGTCCAAAAAGAACACCGTAGACCCGGACGAAATGATCAAAATCTACGGCGCGGACACCGTACGGCTGTTTATGCTGTTTGCCGCTCCGCCGGAAAAGGATTTGGAATGGAGCGAAGCCGGAGCCGAAGGCGCTTCGCGCTTTCTGAACCGCGTCTGGCGAATAGTTTTCAAGTGGCACGACAAACTGGCAGCAGCCAAACTGGGCGGCGACCAGCAATCCACGTTTTCCGCCGAAGCTCGCAGCCTGCGCCGCAAAACGCACCAAACGATCAAGCGCGTCTCGAACGACATCGGCGAACGCATGAACTTCAACACAGCGGTTGCAGCGTTGATGGAACTGACCAACGAAATTTACGCCTTTGATAATTCATTGAAAGGCGACAACAGCGACGCCGACAAATTCGCGCTGAAAGAGGCCATGCAGGCACTGACGAAGATGCTCTCGCCGTTCACTCCGCACATTGCCGAAGAACTGTGGGCGCACCTGGGACACAACGAAATCGTAGTGACTTCGGCCTGGCCTGAATACGATGCCGACCTGGCCAAAGCCGACGAACTGGAAATTCCAGTGCAACTGAACGGCAAACTGATCGCGCGGCTGGTCGTTCCGGCTGAAGCTTCGGACGAAGAACTGAAAGCGGCTGCGCTGGCTCACGAACGTGTCAAAGCCAAACTGGAAGGTCGCCAGATCGTCAAAACGATTGTCGTTCCAAAACGACTGGTCAATCTGGTGGCGAAGTGAGAGTTTGAATCACTCTGTGCGAGACGGTTGACTGTCGCCGTCTCGCACAGAAGCTGTTTTCAATCGGTAAACCCACACTTCAAGTCCTGAATGTCCCGCACTGGATTGCATCACCAATTGAAAAACACCATTGCCTTTCCCTTTGCCAAGTTCCGGGAACAGTTTAACAGGGGTCGAATACTCCCATCTTGTGCAGATGAAATACTCTACCTTTGCTTCTCTGAGGTAGTCAGGAAATTTGCTTGCATCGTTTGAATCGGCAGGCACAGTGAAGGAATCCTTGAAACTTTTCATCGGTATGCCGGACAAGTAGCGCAAACTGCCATCTTCGCAAAAAAAGCTCACTTCGGGATTTGAACGATGTATGCTCTTGAGGTAATCAGCGATTTCCTGCCTGGTATTCTCTTCATCCAGACAGCCTCTGATTTCTCTGATCTGCGGGATCGTATGCCAGGCAAAGACTGCGATGATCGCGACTGACAAAACCGGCTTCCATAGAGGCCGCTGCCTGCTGATTTCCTGAAAAGCCCAAGCCAGAACAGGCATTCCCAGCACAAAAAACAACAACCCATACCGAGTCCAGATGCTGGGCTGATTATTCGTGAAATAAGCCAACAGGAGAAATCCCAGGTTGTAAAAGAAAACAACGCAAACCGCGATTTGTGGAAGCAAGTTTAAGCATGCCGATACGAAATTCCTTCCAACCAACCGCTTGAGAATCAGGGCAACCGCCGCAAAAGCCCCGACCAAAACTGCCAGATTGGTTGAAGTCAAAAATCTTTCTCCATCAAGAGACAGGCGACTGGAAGAAAATGTGGCGACATCCGGGTTGGCTGCGATGAATTCCACGACATACCGATTTCGCGCCTCAAAATAGGCCATAGGGTTTCCAGTGGCTTTCCAACAAATGTAAATCCATAACGGCGGAGAAATTGCCACAATGCCACAAACGATCCACGAGATTTTACGACTCCTGACAAATTGAAACGCAGGCAGCAACACAATCAACGCCCAACTCTCAACCCGCATAAATCCCGCAGCCGCGGCAAAGACTGCTGCGGTTTTCCAACGGCTGAGCAGCGCGAAGTAAAGACTGGACATCAACAAAAATCCGTGCGGAATATCCGTCATTGCCGTGGCCGAATACAGAATATGCAGCGGGTTTGACGCGACCAGCGCAAACGCAGCCAGCGAAATCTGACGGCTTGCAGTCAGAATCAGGCTGATTTGATAGACGATCAGGCAAACCCCTATCCCACAAATCGCAGAAACCAGCTTGGAAACATAAAACGAATGACCGAACACCAGGCTGACGACTGCACAAACGAATTGATACATCGGCAACCAGAATCCATGCAGGTCTTTCAACGAAAAGACCCCATCCGCCATTTTGGCGCGCAGCGCCTCGATCTCTTGCAAATAGGAATAAGCGTCTCCAAAAGCGTTTGGCAGGAAAAAGACTCCTAAAATCCGCGGAGCTGCGGAAAAAAGAATCAGCCCTGCCCAGAAAAGCGCTGACTGAGAAATTGCGGTTTGGCTAACCTGAGAATTTTCGCTGAGGACACTCAATGTTTTCATCGTGGGGGCGCCCTTTCATCAGTAGGTGGTTGAGGAAACCGCCTGTCTGATTCAGATATAAACAACGACTCTTCCTTTGATAGAGCCTTTGTACTTTGTCGAACCGTTGATGTAGACCTCTCCCTCGCCGGGATCAGCGTCGAAGTGGGCTTCGCCATTTTCGTCGGTATATTCAGAACTGGTTACTCCGCGAAAGATACTGGAAAAACCAATTGCGACTTTTTCACCTTTGGCTGGTTTCCCATTGCTGCTGCGAACGACTTTGATCGTGACCATAAATTCCTCCGAGTTTGAAAAGTTGATATGTCTTTGCGTTATCGGCGAAGAGCCATTCCCGCTGGCGCGTTTTCGGTGAACGAACCGTGAGCAACCGTCACCACACCATTGACGATCACGTAATCAATACCGAGCGGTTCGGCAAAGGGTTGATCGTAATCGGCGCGGTCTTCGATTGTCGAAAGATCGAAGATCACAAGGTCGGCCCACTCGCCTGAGCCCAGGTGACCGCGTTCTTTCAAGCCGAAAATTTCTGCCGCCATTCCGCTGGCTTTACGCGCGGCCTGGGCAAGACTGAGTCTCCCATTTTCGCGGACGTATCTGGCAAAGATGCGTGGAAATGTGCCTGAACCACGCGGATGAGGCCTGTAATCGCCATTCGGATCGCGCACCGCGCTGTCACTACCAAACACGCAAAATTCATCTGAAACGGCTTCGGCAACATCCGTTTCATTCATATCGGAATAAATTGCCTGTGTTCCGCCTCGCAAGGAAACTTCGATCAGGTTTTCAATCTGCTGATCGAACGTTGCGGCAGGAACTGGAACTTCAGCCAGCGTCTTTCCAATCCATTCCTTGCGCCCGGCGGCCAGTTTGACGTGCGCCAGACTGTGCCATCCATCGGCTTCAAGCTTGCTCAAAATATCTCGTTTCAATTTTTGCCGAGCCTGCTGATTGATTGCAGCCTGCTTCACTCCCGCGCGTTTGTCAGCCACAGCCCAATCCGGCAACAGAATGTCCGTCGTGGTGCTGGAACGTTCGTAAGGGTAAGCGTCGGCGTAAACTCGCAAACCAGTAGCTCGCGCTTTGGCAAGCAGATTCAGCCGCCGCCCCATCGAATCCCACTGCCTGCGCCCGGAACATTTGATGTGCGAAATTTGAACGACTGCGCCGGATTGTTTGCCTATATTCAAAGCTTCGAGGATCGCTTCTTCCCCTTCGCTGGCTTCGTTGCGAACGTGCGACGCGTAAATTCCGCCACGTTCGGCGGCAGTTTTGGCCAGAGCCACCAGTTCATCAAACATCGCAAATCTGCCCGGCGCATAAGCCAATCCAGTGGAAAACCCCAACGCTCCTTCGTCCAACGCTCGCGCTGTCAGAGTTTTCATCCGTTGCAACTCTTCGGTTGATGGAGCGCGCGCAGCCTGTTCCATTACTTGTCGGCGTACGCTGTTATGCCCAACCAAAGTTGCCACGTTGATGTAGCTTCCGTTACGTTCCATCGCGCTGAACATGGCCGCCACGTCTGTGCGCGAACGCCCACAGTTACCAGTGATGATCGTCGTCACGCCCTGTTTCAAAAAATTGGCAGGCTTGAACTGAGCCGATGCGGACAGATTGGCTTCGACATGAGTATGTACGTCAATGAACCCCGGAGCGACGATTTTCCCACGAGCATCAATGTAACTTCTGGCAGGCGCCAACCGGTAAAGCCAACGACTGACGCCGACGATCTTTCCATTGCGAATGGCGACATCTCCCGAAAATGGTGGCGCACCAGTTCCGTCAACCACCAAACCGCCAGTAATAACCATGTCAAGATCGCGCCATTGCCAGAACAAAAAACCAGCAATTGTCGCCAGCACAATCAGGATTGCAATTCCCGGCAAAAAACGTCGAGACTGAAACCGCAATTCACCACCGATTCGCATAATCCGGTCTCCGTCTCAATATATGCACTGACTTTGGAGCTTGGGGAGCCGCTGTTGCAACTTGTCAACAGTAAACCCAGGATCAGCAGTGCTATTCGCGGCTTTCTCCAGAGCCGTCTGATAAGCCCGCACTGCTTCGCAGGTGCGGTATTGGCCTTCTAGCGAAACTCCAAGAAAAAAGTAGCCAGAAGCTTTGTTTGGATCTAACTGCAAAACGTTTTGGCAAACCTGCTCGCCGAGGTAGTAATTCTTGAGATTGGAAACTGCCAGCACGCACAAATTGATTCTCGGCGCCATCCAGTTCGGCGCGAGATCAATCGCTTGTTGATACCAGATATGCGTGGTGGAGTAGTTTTTGCGCTGAAAATAAATTCGTCCGATATGATTGGCCGCCAAGGCTAAATTCGGATCAAGGTTTAAGGCCCGACGGAAATCGTTTTCTGCGCGATTGAAGTCCTTATTGTCGAAGGCCACACGCCCTCTGAAGTAAAGTTGGCGGCTTTCGTGGGAATTCTGCGGCGAGAGCTTATTCAACCATTCGTAGATGCGAGATGTGCTTTCAGATTCAGCAATTGTTGGAGTGAAACCATCTCGAACTATCTGCGTGATTACCGCTTCACCTTTGGAATTCAGTTCCCCACCGATCTCCTTAGCAAGATCGGCACGATCACTCTCACTCAAATTACTCTTGAGGAACAGATCATAAGCGCTGTTGCCGACAGGCGTTGTTATCTGACCTTGTTTGACCTTGGAAATAATCTGACGTTTGGGTGAACTCCAAAAAACATAAATCAACATCCCAATCAGAACTACACCCAGAAAGCCTCCACCTATGAACAACGGAAGCTTGTTGCCAGTCGCAGGAACATCTTCCGCTGAAGCCGTTGGCTGATACGGCGCCGGCTCTGGCGACACAACTCGCGGCGGTTCGCCTTGAACCTTGAGCCTGCCTTTTTGTGTGATGGTCCAGATTCGTGACGCAGGATTCAAATACGCCACAGCCGGAGCGGAAATCACTACTTGCCCAGCCTCAGGGTTGCTGCAATCAAAAGCCACCTGAAACCGAGTGAAATCTTGTGCAGAACCAAAACTTGGGATTCCCGGAAAGACGATGAATGAATCGTCACCTTTATACTTCGTCAACCAGAATTGCCCGTCGTTGCTTTCAATCAGCGCGTCAGGCTGGGTAAAGACAGATTTGGCAATCACTGCTTTTCCGTTCAAGGCCCGCAGATATTCATTGACGGGTTTTTCAAAGCTGGACGGAAACAAGATAGGCGGAGTCGGAAGGACTGGTTTGGCCGGCAAGTCTTCTGTCAGAGGACGCGTTTGTAACACTTCGACCGGCGCAACCGGCTTCACCACCGATTCGCCACAGAACGGACAGAGTTGACGCGGAGTCCTGAATGGCGCGCGCAATCCATTGACACAGTTGTGTTCGACCGTTGGCGACTGCAATCTGACCAGACAGCACGGGCAGCTCGGATATGGCAATCCGGTTGGGGAAAACGCAAAACTTCGTTGAGGTGGCGGCAGCTCGGTTTCAAAACTCAAGGTGTCGCAAGTGTCGCACAGATACCGAGCAAGAATCGTCCGCTCGCAGGAAGGACATTTGCTCCGGGCAGGCTGGTGGTCGTCACGCGAAAAAAAGCTTTCGCAAGCGCAGCAGTATTCCCATTTGTCGCGCAGAAAATCTTCGGTCAGCGAATGCGGCCCCTGCTCGCACATCGGCAGAGGCGTCGCGCGCTGTGTGACACAGGATTCTTGATGAACCTGGCAAAAGAACTTCAGTCTTTGTAGCGATTCAGTCATTTGCTTGTTCCTTCCTCGCAGTTTTACTGCCCCTGTCGAACATGACTACTGTGATAGCCGAAGCTAAGAAACCCAATCTCTAGGTGACATAAGCTCTATTTCAAACTAAAAATCCGAAATGCAAAGAAACAATGTGCGCAGCGCTTTTATGTTTTTTTCAATCTGTTCATCTGTTTCGACAGCGCGTAACTCAAGAGTCACGATAGGAATTTTTCTATCTACTCCCGCATAGGCGCCTAACGAGCCAGGTGTCTCATAGCCCAGGCTCGGCTTGAGTGGATATCCAGCCAATTGGGAAATTAACCCGGCCGCATAATCAGCCGGGCCATCCCAGTTCACACAGGCAAAAGGTGCGTGAATGCTGATGATGAGCACAGGGTTATATTGGCTGATGAGATTTATAATCGCCTGAGTTTCCGGTTCGGAGGCAGCAGCATTGCCGGGGTTGTAACGGCTCTTCGTTGCTTCGCGGCGCCAGGAAATGGATGGAAAATTGCGGTTAATATCTACACCGCGCGCATTGACTCTAGTACCGACAGAACATCCATCGGGATTGACGACAGACACAACAATAATGGCAAGCTTGTTCGACTGATAATTCTGTTCGAGCGATTTGTCTAATGCCTTTGCCAGCCTTACCGAAGAGGGTTCGTTGCCGTGTATACCGCCAAGCACCAGAACAAATTTCTCGCCCTGACCATAGCGAGTAGCTGTTATGGAAACATCGCTAGTGCTTCTACCAATTTGAACAGTTTGGTATGACGCGATGAGGCTTGGTTCAGCAGATTTCTGAATAATAACATTGCTGGCTAAGGCCAGCGGCTTACCTTCGTCTTGAGTCTTAAACGTATGGGGAGAAAAGCCCAGATAAGTCATACTGGCTATCGCTCCTGCAATGAGACACACGCCGAACCAGAAAATATGTTTTGTTAATAGTTTTTTCATTGCGGTTGCGGTCTGAAGTCTTCGGACACGATTATCAGTGCGCCATTCGGCTGTTTTCTCAATCGAAGGGTTTTACGTCCATAATCGCTATAACTCCCTGATTGATACGACTGGGTAAAACTTATAATCGCTTCATTCGGCGAATGGTCTCGGTCGTAAATGATTTTTCTGTCACCAAGCCTGATTGTCAGAATTTGATTGCTGCGAAACTTCTGTAATTTATCCTGAAGCCACTCATCCCGAGTCATTTGGCGATACCCACTCTGTCGTGAATAATTGCGCCCAGAAAAATTCGAGGCATAAAAGCTGGAATAAGTTTGCCAATCGCCTTGCTCCCAAGCGCTCCGCCAAGTTTCAATCGCTTGTTCGATCTCGCGTTCAGTAATTGCTACTTGAGAGCCTGATGTATTTCCAGCAATGAGACTGGGATTCTGTTGATTCGAACTCTGACTACCGAGCATGTAAATAAAAATAATCAACGCGATGAGTATTACACTCAAAACAACCCAAGTAATTTTTTTGTCGTTCTTCGTCGAAAGTGACGACTGATCATTCCAAGTAATTTTTTTGTCGTTCTTCGTCGAAGGTGACGACTGATCATTTTGAATTTTCAATTCTCCTTTCCGCCTTATTGTCCAAACACGTGTAGTTGGGTTGAGAAAGGCTAGCGCCGGTTTGTAAACCCATAATTCGCCAGCCACCATTGGCTGGTGGCACTCAAACGCTTGTTGAAAGATTTGAAAATCACTGGGCGTGTTTAATCTGAAAATGCCTGGGAATACGACATAAGAGCGATCGTCCTGGTACTTCATCAGCCAAAAAAGGCCGTTTGGTTGTTCCATCAGCAAAGTTCGATCTGCGTCAACTGGCATTGCCTTGATTGCTTTGCCATTCATTATTTGCAGGTAGTCGCGGAGCAGCCGATCATAAATAGGTGGCTCCATATTAAGCGGCTGTGACGGAACTCCTGGCTGCTCTGGCGCCGATTTCCCCGTCTCAAATGAAGGCTGCAAAATTTCGGTCAAGTCATGGGTGGTCGCTCCACGTATGTTCTCACTACAAAATGTACATTCCAGTCTTGAACTCCAAAGTGTCACGCGAAGAGCGGCGCAGTCATGCTTGCTGGTTGATTGTTTTGGATGGACCAGGCAGCACGGACAGACCGGTTGCAACCCACCTGATGCGGAGATTGAAAAGTTGCGCTGAGGCGGTGGCGATTCCACCTCGAAGCTGAGCGTGTCGCAGTTGTGACATAGATAGCGCGCCAGAATCGTCCGGTCGCACGATGGACAACGACTATACGCCGCTTCGTGATCGTTGCGCTTGAAGAAACTCTCGCAGCCGCAGCAGACCCCCCATTTGTCGCGCAGGAAATCTTCGCTCAGCACGTGGCCTTGTTCACACATCGGACGCGGGTGAGCGCGTTCGGTGACGCAAGGTTCTTGATGCGTCAGGCAGAAGAATTTGAGTTTTTGCAGTGATCCTGGCATTAGCATGCTCCTGGCTCAAAAACGCGATAGGCGAAAAATAGCCCACTGCTCAACTGATCTGCAGCCGACCTTTGCTGCGCAGCTTCCACTGGCCGGTCGCGTGGTCATAAACAGCGCGCGCGGGTTGGAGAATGAAGACCTCGCCGGAGGAAGGCTGATCGCAGTCGTAAAAGTTCGAGAAGTGAGAGTAATCCTGGGAACTTTGAAAGCGCGGCACCGCCGGAATCACATTGTAGACATCAGCCTGGCCCTCAGCGGGCAGCAACAGGTAAGGCCCGTCGTCTTCCGACGATTGAAGCACGTCCGGTCGGAGCATGGCAGTCTTGGCCCTGATGCCATTCCCACCGGCATGTCGCAAGTAATCCGTGGCCGAAACCAGGCGAGGGGCAGCCGGGGGCACGGAGCGGGGCGCGTAATTGGCCTCATCTTCGCCACGGCGGCGGGCTATCTTGTGTTCGGCGTTGCTCGACTGTGATCGGGTGGTCTGCATCGTTGCGCGCAACCGCTCGATCTCCGCTGTCAGATTCGCAAAATCCTGTTGGTGATTGGCTGCGCCTTGTTGCTGGAGCTTGACCACATCCTTCCACATCACGTCCAGGGCTTCGTCCACTTGCTGGCTCAACTGTGGGACGGCTTGATTTTGTTCGCTCAGCGCGCGTTCCAGCCCGGTCAGGCGAATGTTCAGCCACCACGTCACGCCGGCACCTGCGCTCAGCAGGAGCAATGCCAGCAGGTAAGGTCCATAAGCGAACCCTGAATCCTCATCCTGGACGCGGTTGGACGGCGGTTGTTTCTGCTCTTCGATCTTTGACTGTTTGCGCGCAACTGCGGAAGACTCAATAGCGTTGAGTGACTGTTCTATAGGCTGAATAGAACTGTCTACTATTGCGGAAACGTTGCCATTGCGGAAGGGTGCGTCCATGGCATTGACTTGAGAGTTGAGCCGATCAATCTCATTACGCAATAACGACTCTAACTGGCTTTTTTCCCCTTCGTTCACTCCCTGCAAACTCTTTAAGTAGTCCTCAACCCGATCATTGAGTAAGTTGATCTCGCCCTTAAGCGATTTCAGCAACTCAGTAGCTTTCTGCGCGTAAATTTGTTTATCGCTGGTTTGTTGAGCTTCGGTTTTTTTCTGGAAATCCGCACGAAGCTTTTTAAGCTGATCGAATTTCTCCTTTACTCGACCGGTGGCCTGCTTGACCTCAGTAGCCGTTGTTTCCCAAGCCCAGCTTGAGCCATAAGCACAAACTGACACGAATAACACTAGGAGCAGCAACTTCCTCATCATTTACTCCTTCCTTTCCGCTATTTCATGGTTTTGTTAATCCTCGCCATCTCATCAAGGAACACGTGTTGATCGTCTTCCGGGTAGAGAACATGGGAGACGAATTGATTGATTGGCGAAGGATTGAGCTTGCCGTCCTTCAGATAGCTATCACCCTTGCAGAGAATGCCGTTGATCCTCAGCCATTGTTTGGGTGGCAGCGGGTCCTCGCTTTTTGTATCACCGAGAATTGTGAAGACGGTTAGGGATGGGCCGATTGGGGCTTCCAGGTTCGCCTGCGTGCTGATGTCAAAACTGATTAAGTCGTTTCCATCAGCTCTTTTCTTGAGTGTTACCTCGCTCCATCGTTCGCACCAACGGAGGGGCGAGGGCGCGAGTTGATTAACGCTGATGCCCGGCAAGGACACGCCTGTATATGGCTTGGGACGATCTTTGGCGCTTTCTTTGGTTACTTTCAGCGCGCCAACCGGAACTTCCGTCTTGGCTTTGCTCAGATCACGTTCATTGAGCAGGTTGACGTCAGCAATCTTGAGATTTTTCAAACAGGCACGCTCCTGTTCCAGCGTCTCGCGCCATGCTTCGTCAGCGTGCGCGATCTCGTTGTCATAGCTTTGCAGCAAACGTTTTTTTAGCAAATCGAGAATTCGCTGGCATTCTTCCTGGAAGCTTTCTTCGGAACGATGGAAACCGCCGAATAACAGCAAGCCCCAGCCGTTACCGCTCAGGATTAGCTTAATGCCGCTGGTCAGCGTCCGCGAGTCGAGTTTGTGGTCAACAACCGTTGCACAAGTCTGCAACAGCGCATAGGTCAGAGCGTGACGGAAGAAGAGCCGGGTGCGGTAAAGTTGATACGATGGCGCTCCCATGCCTTTTTCCAGAATCGTCGCCTCTTTATTTTTAAACCCCTTATTGTCAAGACGGTTGATGAACAGCGAATAAAAGGTGCCGAGGTCAAGGTTCATGCCTTTCAAGCCGCTGACCACCTGATCCATCACCTCTGCCGATTCCTGGTCCAAAAGCAGGCGGCTGAGGTGCTGTTTGAACCGGCCACTACCCTCCAGATCGGATTCCGAATCGAAATTCCGTTCGGCGAAGCTAAAGAAAGAGCGTCCGGCCAGCCTGATGCTGTCCAGAAGTAGGAATCTGGTCTGGTGGCGGATGGCAATGTCGGTTGTGCCGCCACCAATGTCCACGAAGACATCAATCGTGGCTGGTGTAGGCGAAGCCAATACTGATGGGGCACTGGCAATGGCTGTGCTTTCATCAACGTAAGTTGGCTTGACGCCGCTTGCGCCAAAACAGAGCCGGCGAATGCAATTGACTACTTGCTCCGTCTCGTCTTCAAAACCTTCACGTTGGGTCTTATCGAAAGCCAGTGGAAAGGTGAATACATAAGGGCTTTGGTCATCACGACCGGCTTCGAGTCGGACACCGAAGCGGAAAAACAACTCAGCATGCGCGTAAAGCAGCGCCACGCCTAAAAACGCGGGACGCCGCCATGGCAACTTGGCATCGCTTTCCCACTTCATGTTTTTGTGCATCCTCGGCCAAGTAGCTTTCCGAGAACCATCAAACAGGCTTGTTTCCATATCGGCGTGAAGGCCGGGAATATCAACGGCGAAGAAATGCTGTGCTTCAAGTTGATCAGCTTTTAGACCGTCGAGGTCAATGGTTTTTTTCTTGCTGGAAACTGCTTTGCTACCGAGTGGCCTCGGCATTTCCGGCAGGGATTCGGGTATTTGCCGCTTGAGCAAAATGGTTGGGAAGTAACCTTTGTTGCCACCCCATTTGAAGGGCACGAAGCCCGGATTCTCCACAAAGGGCTTTACGCCCCAGAGCATCGTCGGACTGAGCTTAAACAGGAGCGGTTCAGCCTCGCGATCAACCTTGATGGCTAGACTCGTATTGCTGGTGCCGAAGTCAACGGCCAAGCGGGCGGTGGTGTCGTTGCTGACTTGTTCTTCCAGTGGAGCCAGAAAGAGCACGCCGCGCTCATTGCCAGCGCTGTCTAGTAGCGTCAGCGCGCGCGGGCGGTTGGCTGTGCCCGGCGTATTGAGAACATTGATGTACTCATCATCAGCCAACTCGAAGTTCTCGCCGACCTGTCCCTTTTCACCGATCAGATGCCAGCGCCCGCATGAGTCGCGCTTAGCGCCGGTACCATGTGCGACGTAGAGATACCATTGCGGCGAAACCTTTGGCGGCCAGATGGAAAGCGAGACGCTGGGCAGCGCCTTGGCGGATTTTGGCGCGGTTGGCCAGATCAATTTTTGGCCAAAGAAGCTGACTTCCCATTCCAATCCCCCTTCCGCCGTGCGGCCACGCACGCCCAGGAATCGCTCCGGCTCGGCCATCACTTGAGGGAAATGCTCCAAGAATCGGCTTTTGATCGGCGCGAAGCAGACGGCCAGATCACTCGGCTTGACCTCGGTGAAGTAAGCAGTGTTGTTGGCGATTTCCTGTTTGTGCAGCCGGCGGATGGCCGCGACCTGTTCAGCGGCGGCGGCTTTATCGAGCACGCAGTAATAGGGCGAGGCTTCCGTGCAGAAAAGCTCTTTGATCAGGACGATTTCGTCCTGATCGCCGAGCGGAAAGATATAGTCCTGGCCAAACCGAACGCGAAGTTGTTTATCGGAGATGCGTTCGTACTGGCTCGGCGCGGGCAGTCCCGATTGGATTGGGTTGCGCATCCAATCGGCTTGGACGGGCAACCCGGCCAACAAGTAATAGGTTGTGCCGCCGTTTCGTGTTTGTTTGAAAGGATAGATTTGCAACAGGCTCGGTAATTGCGATGGTTCATTCTCATTGCCGCCGTCGAAATCATCAACCGACACCAGCGGCGGCCAGGCGGCGGGATCATTGTCGAGTTTCTCGTAATAGTCAGGTTGCCGCAATCTGCTGAAGATAGGATCGCTGCGAAGGTATTCCAATAACGTTCCCCGGATCGTCCCTTCGAGTTTGGAAGTGATGCTGTGCAGGCGCCGGTAAAAGCGTTCCTGTTCCGTTTCCGAGCGTAGCAACAACGCGCTTGATCTTGCCCACGATAACCGTTGCCCGCTGTTGTCCAGGCAATCCTGCAGATATGGATCCGCCTGCCAGGCGGCGCGATCCCGCGCCGGGAAGAAGATGACGCCAGGGTAGTACCCGCCCACGACCACGTCGTCATCGGTGCGCAGAATTTTCAGATTACTCAACTCGGCGGACTGCGGGTTTGGGTAAGTGCCGTTCAGCGCCGGCCATAGGTCGCGGTCGTACTGTTTCTCCAATTCCTGCTGGGCAAATTCATCGAGGTGGAGTCGTTTGTAACTGTAGAGCAACAGCAGCGCGACCCATTCTTCGACCGCTGCGCGGTCTTTGCGCGTGAGCGTGTGTTGGAAGATATGGGCGTTGGCCCACACCGTTGGCAGCGTTTCGAAGAATTGCGGTTGGTAATCAGGCTCTTGCAGATTGGTCGCGGGCACCGCCGCAAAGCTGCGCTCTTTGAGCGGCGGCAGATTGCTGCAAATCGCGTGGTTGAGCAAAATCTTGATACCGATATCTTGCATAGTGGCAATCTCCTGGCGGGATAAGAATGTTGATGGGGCTGGAAGTCGTTATGTGCCGGGTTGTGCCGCGCCGCTGCCGGCCAGCAGATGTGACCAGATGCAACGCAGGTAATCGCCGCGGGTGAATTCCTTGCCCGACGGGCACCATTCGGGAAATTCTTTCTTTGAAACTTTGACCGCGGATTGGCCCACCACCAGAGCGTCTTTGGCCTCTTTTCTGCCAAATTTATTTTGCAGTTTCTCGGTGACGGCGGCGACTTCGGCGGGGCCATCGGAAAGCAACAGGCTCAATTGCTGATGATCCCGGCCACTCCATCCCAGCGACTTATCCAGTGCGAGCAGCCCATCTATCGAATCCCGGATCAAATCAAGCGCCTGGGCATAGAGTTGGCGATCAGGAACCGCAAATTCCGGACGAGCCTGGTAATAATCTTTTAGTTTCTTCAACTCTGGCGGCCAGCCAGTGACGGGGTCGGCCCAGGGAAGTTGATGACGCACCAGATGGCGCATCGTTGCGGCGGCCAGAAAGACTTTTTCGGGATCCACTCGTACCAGGCTATTGTTCCAGGGGAGGGCATAGCAGGGCAGATCCGCGAGCGTCATCTGTCCGCTCAACGTTTGCGTTGAAGAAGCGATAAGATAGTTCTTTGATTGCTGTTCGTGGTCGTGCGTTCCGGCAAAAAAGTTGATTGCCGCCAGGGCCGCTGCCACTTCAGCCGAATTGAGCGGGTTGCGTTGCGAATCGCCGCCGTTGCTCCATTCAGACAGTTGGTCGGGATAGGACTTGCCGATCAGATAGAGCGCGTTGAAGTATGGTGCGATGTGGTCTTTGTAGTAGATCAGGCTGTGTCGGGCGCGATCAACGATGTCGCTGCGCTGTGCATAAAAGCCGAGCAAAATCTGTTTGACCAACTCGCGCTTCTCTTCGTTGTTGGCTAATCGGTTGAAAGGCGGGACGTGGCCGAATCGTCCCACGTAATCGCCGATCATTGTGTTGAGCATGAATTGATCCTGCGCGCCCGCCAGTCGCTGTGCATCCTGCAATTGCTCGAAAGGCGGATCGGGCGGCGCACAATAGGGCGCAAGCAGACAACCGCCAAGCTGCCAATCCAGGCGCGGCTTGCTCTTTTTGTAATCGCCCAGAAACTTGGCCATTACCGGCACGCCGCAGGCTCCCGTGCCTCCGTGCAGACTGCCGCACAGGAAAAAGCGCACCTTTTGATCTTCCAGATAAGCAAGATCGCATTTGCGCCCGCCGGGAGAGTTCGAATCCGCAAGCGTTTTTGCAAAGACCGCCATGACTGGCGCGCCGATGAAGGGTTTCTGGTAAAAGCCGCGATTAATCGGCACATCCAGTTCTTTGGCCTCGTAAAAGAGCGAAAGAAGCGGTTGTGAGTCGATTGCCAAAGAACCATGCGCCGCCACCCCCTGTGAGTTAAGGATGCCGCGCAGGGTTGGCACTGACTGATTTTCCTCGTGCAGCGCGAGCGGATTGAGATGGCGTACCTGCGGCTTGTTTTCGCGGTCGCGCTCAATTTCCATCGCCCAGTGATTGCTCGCCTTGCCTTGTCCCAGGCTGTCGAGCAATTGCGCGTAATCGCCCACCGCCGCCTGCAACGCCTGTGCGGCGCCGGAACTGCTGTCCGGATCAAGCCGCCAGATTTGCAGATCATCGCCGGCACTGGTGGCGTAGCCGTTTGTTTCGAATTTGGTAGGAAAGCCGATAGCCAGCAATCTGACTAACGCCTCAGCCACTTTGGCGCCGCTGCCGCCAACAGCAATAAAAATGTTTTTCACGCGATCACCTCCTGAAATCGCCCTTTACCAGCCATAGTCCGTGCGGAAACGTGGGACGATGAAATCAACGAAGATCATCGCCAACGCATATAACAGCGCGGTGAAGATGACCCCTTTGAAATACCCTCCGATGGCAAGGATCATCGTAAAGTTGATACTGAAGTAATAGATCAAACCCAGCGTCAGCAGAATCGGCAACCATCCGAGTACCAGCCAACCGAACACTTTCAATAGCGACCAACGCTGAGCCTTCATTGGAGCGCGCACTTTGAAAAACCATTTGCCGCCGGCCATCAGCGCAGTGCAGACCACGGCGATGACAACGCCTGTCAACACCCAGCTCAGCGCCACGTCTGCTGCGCCTTCGGCATCGTAACTGGATGGGTCAATAAAAAATCTGAGAAACGCAGAGGAGTTTCCCTCGTCTTGCAGAATGAAAAGCATACTGTTCTAGCCTCTACTTTTTTACACAACGGTTGGCGCGTGGACTTACTGTGGCCCAATGCGCAGATAAAATTCAGCAATGGATTGTTTCTCTAAAACGGGATTCCGCCACAGGCCAAGCAAAGTCGTCTTCAGATCAAGCGTTCTGGTTCCCGCTTCCGAAATTCGGTCGTTATCGGTTGACCAGGCCCTGATCCAATTCAGTTCCGAATTGGGTTTGAGTCGAGCTGCGAGCCGATACCCTCGCCAGCCTGGCGTCCCCGCAGCTTTTGGCCATCTGGCGACCGCCGAAAGTTTCAGTTGATCGTTTCCGCCAGACTCAACAACAATCTTCTGGTCAATTTCAGGATAGCGTTTTCCAGTTTCTTCCTTGGCGGGATAGGTCTGTTCCAATTGCCAATCCAGCACGCTGGCGAGTTCCTGCGTTCCTCCGCAGTCTTTGCCATGCGAAGACCATGGCACTGAGAGATTGAGAGTGAACGGAGCTTCAGTCGCAGCGCTCGCCTCTTTGAGTCTGAGCGAAATCAACAACGGGTCGTTAGGAGAATCGCCAGGGATTTTGGAAACGCGCAATTTGGCTTTGTCGGGAGTTTGGAAACCGGATGCCGGATCAAAGTTGATCGCCCCTTCGCTGTAATTTCCTGTCAATGGCAGTTCTCGCAATAAAAGGTCTTTTTCATTCACGTCTCTTCGCAATGCCTCTTTGAGAGTAATAACGAAGTTGTCGAGCGCAGCGTGGTCAGGCGAGAAAACGAACAGGTAAAACGGCCGGTGCTCTTCGACAGGCCGTCCATCGGTTGTGAAATCAACGTAACTTTTTGCCTGCTCAGAAAAGAACTTTGGACCGAATTGACTGCGAATGCCGAGGACCGCTCCAGTCCATCCCTGATTGAGCAAATCCAGAATTTTCTTTCGCATACAAAAGGCATCGGAACCGGAAGAGCAGGAACCGTCGGCGCTGGCCTGGCGAGAATACTGCACCCCGTCCGTCACCAGTATGTGGAAGCGCGGAGGTGTAATCGCAACCTGATCCTTGCCCGAAGCTGGAATCAGATTCTGGTTGAAATAACCGATTGCCCCCACCAGATTGCTCTGATTGCCGGTATAGATTGCTTTGCTGTGCGCAGCACGGTTGATTTCAATGTCTGACTGTAGTTCGCCAACTCCGGCGCTGACCTTTCGCAAATGAACCTTCACAGGTGGCGAGAGCGTGGTCGAAAATTCGCGCAACGTGCGCAATGTGCGGTTGAAGACAGACTGATCGTGATGCACATAACCTTTCATTGGCTCGCTGATGTCCAGGTAAACCACCAGATCATCAGTTGTTGCCATCCGATCATTCGATTTGGAAACAGGTGTTGCCTGTGCTCCCAACTCTTTGCGGCTGGGGGGACGTTGGTCATCGCAGCCGCCAGTCAACAACAGCGCGCCCAACAGCAGGAAGTAGACCCGTTGGCCATAACGTTTCGGTAATGGATTCGGCATGTTCATAATCTCGTTACACAGGCGAACTCCCTACAATCATTGCCAAGAACTGTCTGACGCGACCCTGGCGCGTGTAAGGCACACCAATCGGCCTCAATTCTTCACGACAATCGTTCCCGCTAACCTGTCTCCGATTCGCCTGCCGGTTATCAAGGTGCTCAACGACTCAATGAAACAGACTGGAATCCAAACGATCATTGTCAAAAAGATGCCCAGATAAGGGATGAAGTGCAGCAGGTAAGGAAGCGCAAGAAGCGTATTGCGGAGAATCAGAGCATTGCGGTTAGCGGGACGACCATCGCTGCCAATTACCCGCAAACCCATTGCTCGCTTGCCGATGCTCGCGCCTCTGTGGTCGCGCATCAACAAGTACCCTGTGCCAGTAATAGCGACCAGTATTCCGCCAAGTAGCGGGATCAACGCCAGCAAACTAACTAGTATGACAATAACGATATCTAGTACCCAGGCGAACCAACGCTCGAATACCCCAGCACTTATAAAAGAAGGTGAGTATTCATACGAATTGCTTGCTGCTAGCAACCTTCCTTCCGCAACATCCGCCTCATACAAAGGTGGAACCGAGTACTGTTGCGGCCTGTCTACCTCGTTCACATCGCGTGGCACCAAAGAAAAGAGCGGTTTGAATGGTGGCAATGCGGGAACAGCCGATGGGGCAGGATTGTCCACTGGCATTGCTCCGCAAGTTGTACAAAAAACTGCGTCATCAACATTGATTGCATTACAGGACTTACAAATCATAGCCATATAAAAGAATCACGACTTCGAGCCGTTGAGTCACCATTTATTGACCGGGGCCGAAGTCTCCGCTAAAGTGCGCGGCGTCTTGTAATTTGCCATTCACTTTAGTTCTGTCGCCGCTTGAGGAAACGCTTGGGACGGTTCCTTTTTGCGTTGGCAGTTTTCGGTTTCGGCCCCGATAAGGTTGCGTTCACTGTCTTAGTCGTTGGCAGTGGCGAAATTTTTGACAGAGCCGAAAATATTTTTCAGCCTTCCCCCAAGCTTTTCCTGAGGAAGACTAACGCCCCTGTAGGTTCGGCCAATTTTCAGGAGGTTACGATGTCTACACTTCAGCCCATTCATGTTGAAGACTTGTCTTTAGTTGCGTCCATCGTCAGCGGAGAGGAAGCTGCCGCGGACGAGTTTGCGCTTAAGTTCTCAGAACGGTTCGAATGGATTGCCAGGCGCAAAGGAGTGCCTGCGCAGGATTGCCAGGATGTGGCTCAGGAAGCCCTGCTGGCTGCGCTCAGTCAGATGCAGCGCGGACTCTTTCGCGGCGAAAGCAAGCTCGGCAGTTGGCTTGAACACATTCTGATTGGGAAGATCAATGATTATTGGCGCAGGCAGAGAGGCAGATCGGTTCTGCCGATGGACGAACCGGGAGAGTTGCACGACTTTGTCGAAACGATCCCGGAGCCAAAATGGGATTACGAATTGGTGATTTACGTTTGTGAAACGCTCATGACTTTGCCCAGACAGCATCGGGTCATTTTGCTGCTCAAGCGAACCGAAGGGTTCACGCTGGAAGAAATCAGTCACATGCTGGAAATGACGTTGGCGCAAGTGAGCGGCAAGCTTTACGCCGCTGAAGAGATGTTTCGATGCGGATTACTCAACGGCAAACCACCTTCCGAAAAATCATCAGGCGGATTGGCGCTTGCCGGCGACGACAACTCACGAAGGAGAAAACGTGGGCAATCAACAAATCATCGTCCGAATGCAGGATTGCGCCGAACCGGAGATCAATCGTTTGCTGACGGCTTATTGCTTTGGACGAGCAAGCGAATCGGAACGGCAATCGGTCGAAGCGCATGTACTGGAATGCGATCATTGTTGGCGTGAGGCGCAAAGGCTCGAAGCCGCAGTGCGCGTTCTGGATACGGATCGAAGTGTGCTGCAAACACTCACGCCTGCTGAAATCGCTTCAGCTCTGGGCTTGTCTGGCAAGCTGGATTTGTCTTTCGGCGGTCATTTTACTCACGCGCTGATTGCCGGCGGATTGTATGCGGCGCTCTATGCGGTCGCCTTGCTGGGAGAAATCGCCTATCAGTTTGATCGGTACGGACGCGCCAGTTTGTGGGTAGCCGCGGCAATCTTCACTGTTGTCTTTGTTACTTCGCTCGCTGGGTTGGCCGTTGACTGGAAACTCACGCGCGATGGCAGCCGCAAAGGATTAGCCGCCTCGGCTGCCATTTTTTTTGGTTCCGCACTTTTGGTCTTTGCCGGAGCATGTCTGTTTCTGCCGACCAATCCAGTGACCGAAATGAACTGGCAGACTTACACTGCTCAGGCGGCTTACCTGAAAGACATTGTTTACTTTCTCGTCCTGCTGGTTATTTTTCTGCTGCCTCCCTTTCATTTCGTGCTGGCGACGCAGCGCGAATTGCAATTCGGTCGGCACAAAGCGACCCTCAGCCTGTTAACCGGTGACAAACTGAGCCTGGCGCCGCGCTCGGTTTTTTATCCTAGATTTTGGGTACTGGCTCTGATTCTGGCGGTGATTGTCGGCGTGTCGTTTTTCCTTCATCACAATCTGATGAGCAATCTGAAACCCGGCGAATACATGAATCTGTTTGCCAATCTGATTCATACGCGACTGATTCTTTACCATTTGTTGGCGACTGTCTGCCTTTATTGGTACTACCACGCGCTCAACGAACTGAAACGAGAATGCGTGCTGGCGGAAAGGCTCTCCGAACGGGGTTGGGCATCTTCACGCCGCTAATGTATCCTGCCCACTCACTTCAAAGAGAATTTCCTGTTCTTGAACTGAATTCATCATCATTTCTGAAAACCAGTTTGTACATTGACGATTGAGGAGAAATCGAAACATGCTTCAACGCGGGTGTAATTGTTTGTTCATAAACCTTCGCCTGATTTTCCTGACTACCATCTTATCGCTGCTGTCGGCGTCGGCCCTGGCGCAAGGCAAAATCGAATATGAAATTTCGTTCCCCAACGCCGCGCATCACGAAGCCGAAATTATGGTTACCTTCACCGGCGCTCCGGCGGGCAAACCGCTGGAAGTGCGGATGAGCCGGTCTTCGCCGGGGCGGTATGCGGCGCAGGAATTTTCCAAGAACGTTTACAGCGTGCGCGCTACGGACGGCAATGGAGCGGCGCTCGGCTTCACGCGACCGAACCCTACGCAATGGAACATCGCCGGGCACAAAGGCAAAGTCCAAATCAGTTACACCTTGTTCGGGGATTTAGGTTCAGGAACGTTTACAGGCATTGACGCTTCGATGGCGCATCTGAGCATTCCGGCGACTTTTATGTGGGCGCGCGGTTTTGAAAACGCGCCGGTCACGATTCGCTTCAAAGGTTTGCCCGGCTGGAAAGTCGCCACACAGTTGGTTCCCACAGCCGATCCGCAAGTCTTCACCGCGCCGCATCTGCAATACTTCATGGATTCGCCGACGATGCTGGCGAACTTCCGGCTGCGCGAATGGCCTATTCAATCCAACGGCAAAACCTACACCATTCGGCTGGCGATCAATGATCCGGCGGCTTCGGACGCCGAAGTGGATGAGTTCGCTGAAATGTGCAAAAAGATCGTCGCCGAACAAAACGCCATCTTCGGCGAAGCGCCCGATTTCGATTTCGGCACTTACACATTCATTTCCAACTACGTGCCGCAAATCGGCGGCGACGGCATGGAACATCGCAATTCGACCAGTTTGACCAGCACACGTTCGATCAAGGCCGGAGGCGCGCGCGGCAATCTGGGCACGGTGTCGCACGAATACTTTCACGCCTGGAACGTCGAACGGCTGCGTCCGAAAACACTGGAACCGTTCAACTTTGAAGACGCCAACGTTTCCGACGGGCTGTGGGTGGGCGAAGGTTTCACGCAGTATTACGGCAATCTGGCGATGAAGCGCGCTGGTTTCAGCGGCGATGACGCCAGCTTCGCGCGCGGATTGGGTTTTACGATCAATGCCATCGTCAATACGCCGGGACGTTTGTTGCACGGAGCAATCGAAATGAGTCAACAAGCCGTGTATGCCGACGGGGCTCCGGCGGCGGATCCAAATAACCTGCAGAACAATTTCCTGTCGTATTACACCTACGGCAGCGCTGTGGCATTAGGTTTGGATTTGACCTTGCGCACGAAGTTCACTGGCAAAACGCTGGATGGTTACATGCGCCAACTCTGGCAAGACCACGGCAAGCATCAAAAAAATTACGCGCCTGCCAAACCGTACACGATTGCCGACCTGAAAGCTTCGCTGGCGAAATACACTGGCGATGCGGCATTTGCGAAAGATCACTTTGCGCGCTTCATCGAGGGCCGCGAAGTGCCGGATTACGAAGGCTTGTTGGCTAAAGCCGGATTTCAACTTCGCAAAGTGCGACCGGGCAAATTGTGGCTGGACGGGCAGCTTCGGGAACAAGGAGGCGCGGTGATTATAGGCAGTCCGACCTTGCGAACCGGCCCAATGTACAAAGCCGGATTGGATCGCGGCGACAAGATTTTGCTGTTCGATGGTCAGGCGATCAGCAAGCCTTCGGACGTGCAAGCGATTCTGGAAAAACACAAACCAGGCGATACCATCACCATCGAAGCCGAACAGCGCGGTCTGAAAAAAAACCTTCCAACTGACGTTTACCGAAGACCCGAATCTGGAAGTCGTAGCGTTTGAAAGCATCAACAAGGAAGTGACGGCGGAAATGAAAAAACTGCGGACGGAATGGCTGGGTTCGCAGATTGCGCGGTAATTAAGGTTGATCCTTGGAGCTTTCATTGTGGAGGTCCGAATCTGAGCCAATTGAGCAGAACGCGCACATACTCTTCCAGCGCTTGAATTGTCTGCTCATGCTGTTTGATTTGGGTCTCCAATAACTCTGCTCGTTGTCGTAAAAGACCAAAGGCCCTACGTTCCATCCTTTGGGCAATCAATTGCGGGCGATTCAGGTGCAACAATCGCAAATGAAAATCGCCTGTGATCGTCAACGCTTCCAACTCGCCGGTAAATTCATTTTCTTGTAGATGTTTGGCAAGCTCGTCTTGCTTTGGATGGAGAACAAAAAATCCAGCGGTCAATTGTTCCGAGGTCGGCCAGAATTCGCCTTTGTATTGATTACAACGAGAGCAGGAGTAAACCAGGTTACTGAGAGCATCAGTGCCGCCTGCCGCTCGTGGTTGGTAATGATCCACTGTCAATTCGCCGCCGACTTCCGCTTCTCTTGCGCCACAATAACCACAGCGAAAAGCGAAACTCCGACGCACTTGTTCGTGCAATGGATGTGGCATCTACACCTCAAGCCCAAGCCTTTCACCAGTCACCGACAAATAACGCGCTTCCAATTGAACCGCTTGTTGGCTTAGCAGTTCTTCCTGCCGCGCCAGTTCACGATTGCGAGAGATCAATTCCCGCACTCGGTTTTGTAAGTACTGAACTTCAGCAGTTTCTGGTTTACGTTCGGCCTGTTCCTCTGATTCCAGTTCCGTGCGTCCTGCAAGGTAGACATTCTCTTCTTCAGATGTGAGCCGCTCACCCAACGCAACCCGCACATGCAATTGCCACCAATCTTGATATCGCTTTTCGTCCATACGCTTTCCTCCACGAATGCGAGCGCAGTATAAGTCAGTAAAATTCTTCGGACAATTAACAACCAGCACGACATCTCAGGCAGTCATGGGTTAGATCACATCGCGCCGGACGAAGTCCCAGCACCCAAGCACCGTCGCCACAATTCCTCCGACAACGCCAATCCAAAGCGCCATGGCCAGTCGTTCATCCGAAAAGACATTCACCGGCAACAGCCAGGGATAATACTTTCCGAATTTGGCGCTGGCGGCGAACAGCGCGAAAAACGTTCCGGCAATGCCCGCTCCCAACGTCACTGTGAAGCTCGCCCAGCGAATGCTGATCCAGGTGTGAATGGCCATAATCAGCCACGAAGCCAGCCAGACATAACAGGCGTGTTTGAAAAGCCATCCCCACTGCGGCAGGCCTGCGTTTGCCAACGCAGGGCGGATTTTCATGAACAGAAACCCGACCAGAAGCGCCAAAACAATCAGCACCGTCATGCTGATCAAAATCAGTATGTGAACCGTCAGCAGTTTGACCAGATACACGGATTTTCGCGTGACGGGCAACGCCAGAATGTGTTTCCACTGCTTTTCGCCGTGCTCCAACCCGCTGAGCAGAGCCGTTTCCAGCGTAATCAGCAGCGGCATCATAAAGACCGCCCAGAAGTTCAGCGCGATTTTCAAAACCGAATCCCACAAATCGAAATCGGGTTTGAAATCCTTTTTTTCATACAGGATAAAAAAGATCAGCGCCACCACCAGCACAGGCGCGACAAACACCATGCGGAATGCCAAGGTGCGTTTCAGCTTGAGCATTTCGGCATGCATCACTCGAAAAATCGTCATCGGGCAGCCTCCTTTTCGGCAGAGCCATTTGTCAGGTTCAGGAATATGTCTTCCAACGAAGCTTGCGTCAGCGCGATGTGAAACACATCCAATCGTTGCCCGACCAGCAGACTGTTGATGCGAACGGCGGCTTCGCGCGTTGTTGCAGCAACGCCCAACATTCCCTCGTCGAGTCGTTTCACCTGCCAACCGGCAGCGGTCAAACAATTCGCAGCCTGATCGGGTTGAGCCACGCCTAAGGTCAGATGTTCGTGCCGTTCGGTTTGCAGTTCGGCCAGCGTTCCCTGAAACACCAGCTTGCCTTGATGAATGATGCCAATGTGGTTGGCGACCTGTTCGACTTCGCTGAGCAGGTGGCTGGAAAGAAAAATCGTGATGCCGAATTCAGAAGCCAGGCGGCGAATCAAATCGCGCATTTCGTGAATGCCCGCCGGATCAAGCCCGTTCGCCGGTTCGTCCAGAATCAGCAGGTCTGGATTGTTGAGCAGCGCCAAGGCCAGGCTCAGCCGTTGGCGCATTCCCAGCGAGTATTCACGAACTCGGCGATGCGCGTCGGCTGACAATCTGACAATGTCCAACGCGCGATCAATCAGCTTTCGTTCGGCTCCGATCAATCGTCGCGTGACTTCCAGATTTTCGCGTCCGGTCAAATGCGAATACAGCGACGGTGTTTCGACCAAAGCGCCGACGCGCCGAAGCAGCGACAAACGGTTTTCGGCAAACGGTTCGCCGAACAATTTCACTTCGCCGTCGTTGGGGCGAATCAATCCAAGCAGCATGCGTATGGTGGTGGTTTTGCCTGCTCCGTTCGGTCCCAGGAACCCGTAAATGCTGGCCTCGGGAACAGCCAGATTCACCTCGTTTACGGCAAGCTGCGTCCCGAACCGGCGCGTCAACCCGCGAGTTTCAATTGCGATTTTTTGCATCGTATCCTCCGCAACTCATAACGGAACCGGGCGGCGAGCATTAACAAAGCAAACGGCATTTGAGCGGCTTGACAGTCTGGCTCGTTTCGGGAGATTTTGGCCGCCGACTTCCGAGGAGCATTTATGAAACGAAACACGCAAATCTTTTTTCTGGCAACGATCCTGTTGCTGGTCAGCGGATATACCGAATGTTACAAACCGGTCGGTCGTGGCGATGGCTTGCCCAAACACATCAAAACTTTCGCCGTGCCGCCGTTTCAAAATCCGAGCTTGCGGTTCAAGGTCGAGCAACGTTTTACTTCGGCGGTGGTGGATGAAGTGTTAAGGCGAGCGAGAGCCTTGCGCGTGGTTTCGACCGCCGAAGACGCCGATGCCGTAATGCTCGGCACGATCAAGGCGTTCAGCTATCGTCCGGTCGGATTGGATGATTTGGGACGCGCGCGCGTGTTTGAAGTCGCCGTCACCGTTGCCGTCACCGTCAAGGATCAAACCAAAAACAAGATTCTGTTCGACAATCAAAATCTGATCTTTCGCGGCGAATACGAAATCGCGGGCGATCCGAAAACTTTCTTCAGCGAAGAAGGCCCTGCAACAGATCGCATTGCGCGCGATTTTGCCAAAAGCATAATGACGACGATTCTGGAAGGTTTTTGATTCCGACAAATGAAAAAAGCCGGTTCACAAGACGCGCTGAAATCGCAAACCGATTTTTACCGCAAACTGAAAGGCGGACAGATTGCGCCGCTTTATCTGTTTGAAGGGACGGAGAGGTATTCGCGCGATCAGGCGTTGAAAAAATTGACCGAAGCGGCGGTGGATGCTGCGGTGCGCGATTTCAACTATGCGGCGATTTCTGTCGCGCAAGGTGATCTGGACGAGGCTCTGGCGTTGGCAGAACAGTTCCCTATGATTTCGCCTCGGCGGATGATTGTCGTTACGGGTTTTGAAGCAATCAGCGATGATGACCAGCTTGAGTTGTTGAAAGCCTATTTGAAAAAACCGGTGGACACGTCCGTGCTGGTGTTCGTCAGCGACGGATTGGACAACCGGCGCAACATTTCGACGGCGCTGCGAAAAGGTTGCGAAGTCGTCAGTTTCGAAGCTCTGGACGAACGCGATGGCGCGCCGAATTGGATTCGCGATTACGTCACACGAGCGGGCTGTTCGATGGATGCGGCTTCGGCAGCGTATCTGGTGGGAATGGTCGGCGTGGATTTGATGCGTCTGTCGAACGAACTCGACAAATTGATTGCCTTTGTGGGCGACAAGGGGCGAATCACGCAGGATGAAATTAACGAACTGGTTCGGCATTCGCGCGAACATTCCAATTTTGAACTGACCGATGCGGTGGTGGACGGCGACCGGAAGAAAGCGTTGAACCTGTTGCACCGGATTTTCGACAACGCTTCGGAAAATCCGCAGACTTTGAGTTTGATGATTCTGGGCGCGCTGGCCAGCAATTATCGCAAGATGCTGGGCGCGAAAGAATTGATGAAACAGAACGCGCCGAATTCCGAAGTCGCCAAAATCGTGGGTATGTCGCCTTATGTCGTTGGCCGGTTCAATGAACGCGTTCGCCGCGTTGAAACCGAGCACATTCTGAAAGGGATTCAGCGAATCGCGGCAACCGACGTCGCATTGAAAACGTCCATGGCCACGCCACGTTTGCTGCTGGAAATCTTGATTTGCGAACTCTGCCCGTTGCCACAACGCCGCGCAGGATTTCAGCGGTGACAAGATTTCCCAGCCCTGTTACACTGCGCGTCGCCCAAGTAGCGCTAACAATTTACCACTTACCACCCTGGAGAGTTTCCAAATGAAAACGAAAAATCTGATCGGTCTGACAATTGCGTTTTTGATGCTGACCGGAATTGTTTTTGGACAAAACACCAACACATCTGCCGGCTCTCCCAAGCTGGTCATCAAATCAACCGAACATAATCTGGGCGAAGTGAAAAAAGGAACGGCTGCCGCTTATTCCTATGTTTTCAAAAACGAAGGAACAGCGGATTTGGTTATCACACGAGTTGCGCCGACCTGTGGTTGCACAGCCAGCGACTTCACCAAAGTCGTTCCCCCCGGACAGGAGGGTAAAATCACCTTGTCGGTAGGAACCGAAGGTTATGCCGGGCCGGTTTCAAAAAACGCCGAGGTTTACACCAACGATCCGCAAAAACCGCAGTTCACTCTGGTGATTAATTTCATAGTCCCCAACGATATGACGCCACAGGGAAAGATTGTCGGTCCGTTCATCGTCGGTCCGACGAATCAGTGGAGCACTCGTTCGCCGCGCGGGCTGAGCGCCAACGGATTGATTACCGTTTACAACAACACCGCCGAACCGATCAAAATCACACAAATGACTCCGGGCGGCGAAGCGTTCAGCGTCAAGCTCCAAACGCTGGAAGAGGGCAAGCGGTACTCGTTGGAAGTCCTCAGTTCGCCCACGCTGCCAACTGGAAATCATACTCAAACGGTTCGATTGGCAACCGACAGCAAACAAATGCCGGAATTGACAGTGGATTTACAGGTCATCATCGCTCCGGCAGTAACGGTCAATCCGGCCAATCTGGTGTTTGAAAATGTGCCGGTTTCCGATCCTGAAGGAGACGTGACTTATCTGAGCAAGTTCGTCTGGATCAAGTTGGGACGGGGCGATGGACTGGAAGTCAAATCCATTACGTCCACATTGCCTTTCCTCAAAATCCAAAATGAATCCAACGATCCGTCTGGGCGAACCATCGTCTTGCGCGTTGGGTTTGGCGAAAAACCTCCGGTGGGAACTCACACTGGCAAGATCAAAATCGAAACCAACAATTCCGACGTGAAGGAAGTTGAAGTTCCGATCAAGATCGTCGCCAAGTAACCGAATGCCAGCTTGAAAAACAAAAATGGCTTGAGAAGCGACCTGTCGCTTCTCAAGCCATTTTTTGTTTCTGAAAAAGGCAATTTCAAACTGTCGCGGCTTTGGCTTCGCGCTGCAATCCGGCCACCTGCACCAGCATGGGCTGTTCACTGGTTTTGCTGAACCGATCCACGCAAACCAGACAGGGGTAATGCAGCTTTTCTCGTTGGTCTGGAATGGCGGCCATCGCCAGCCGCTCCTTGTGAACCTTGCCGATCAAATCCATGAGGTTGCTGAGCGCCTGCGGCAAGCTGATCTTCTTCAAATCGCCAACCACATCTTCGCCGTCTTCTTGTGCGTCGCGGTAATTCGACAACTGGCAGCAGAGTGTCAGGCGACCTTTATAGTCAATGTTAAGGTCATCCATCATTAATGGAGCGCACCGCGGCAAATAGTATTCCGTGTAAAAACCTACTGCCATTGTTATTTCGTGGCGAAACCCGGACATGACACGCGCCACATCTCGTTCGACGGCTCGCCATTCATTGAGCGGCAGAATCAGGTCTTCGCCCATGTTGTGTTCGGTCGGATTTTGGTGGCCAAACACCTGGCGGCGGACTTTCAGATGCGAACCCAACAGGGCGAACTGGTCAATTTCGTGACGATTGGCTTTGTTGATGGTGGTAATCAGCGAAGGTTCGATTCCGACGGCCTGACACATGGCAACGGCGGTGACGACTTCCTTGTATGAACCTTTGCCACGAATTTTGTCGTGTGTCGCTTCAGTTGCGCCATCCAGACTGAAGCTGATTCCGGTCAATCTGGCTTTGCGATTGGGTACGCTGACGGCTTTCAACGTCTTTTGAAAATTTCTGGCGTTGGTCAGAAAGTGATACGTGAATCCGTGTTTGGCGATGATGTCCAGACATTCGCCGAAACGCGGATGCATGGGCGGTTCGCCTCCGGTAATGGCGACGTGGTTGTAGCCAAGCGGTTTGCCTTCGGCCAGAATTTTGTCCAGCAATTCCGGCGGCAAAAACAGGTCTTTGTTGTTTTCGGCTCCGCCGCGATAGATGCTGCGAAAACAGTGAGTGCAATCCAGATTACAAACGTTGTTCAGTTCAATTCCAATGCGTGGCATAAGACGGATTTCCCAATTTGCGAATGACTCAGTGTCGGAAGATGCGCCGCGAGTTTTTTTGGATGGGACAATCGAGTTTCGCAGCGAGCGCGGATTCTACAATGCGAGGCGTGACAAAAGCGAACACGAAGTTTGCGGATTTTCCGGCATTAAGACCCAATCAGGTTATTGCGGCTTTTCACAACGTTGGGCTATGATGGCGCGCCTTAACGGCGGGTGGGTTCAGCGAACTTTCCGCCGATTCAAAACTCACATCAGACCGCGAATGCCGGTCGAGATTAAATTTGATCTGAAGAGAGCAACCGCACTTTTTAGGGCGGCATCACAGAGGCCGACGAGCTGCGACGGAGTTCTTTAAGCATATCTTCAACGCCGCGCCGCCAATCCTGAATAAATCTGTGATGCCGCTTCCGGGGGCAACCGAACAGCGTGACAGCGAATGGGATATACAATGCCAAGGGCGATTTTGACTTGGCACAGGCGTCATCGCGTGGAGACATCAAAGCCTTTGAGACGCTTTACGAGCGTCACAATCGCCGCGTTTACAGCTTGTGTTTGCGCATGCTGGCGAACGCGACAGAGGCCGAAGACCTGACGCAGGAAGTCTTCATTCAGCTCTTCCGCAAGATTGGCAGTTTTCGCGGTGAATCCGCCTTTACGACCTGGCTGCACCGCATGACGGTCAATCATGTTTTGATGCACTTCCGCAAACGCGGCGTGAAGTACGAAAAAACGACTGAGGAAGGCGAGATTGGCGAAATACAGGACATCATTCAATCGGTCACGGAACGTCCACGCCACGTTGACCGATTGTCGTTGGACAAAGCCATACGGCAATTGCCACGCGGTTACCGAACGGTATTTGTCCTGCACGATGTCGAAGGCTTCGAGCATGAGGAAATAGCCAAAATGCTGGGAGTCAGTGTTGGAACCTCGAAATCGCAACTTCATAAAGCCCGCATGAAGTTACGCGATTTGCTGAACAAGAAGGCATGACTCGTCAGTCGTCAATTGCCGGTTTTTATCAATCCTCACAAGATTCACGCTACGCGGGTAGCCATCGGCAATTGCGAAAAAAGGTAAGTAGCAACAGAGAGGGAAGTTGTATGGAATGCCGAGCAGTAATCGAGTCGTTGTCTGAGTTCCTGGACGAACAAGGAACGGAAATTACAGATAACGAAAAACGATCAATCGAAGAACATCTGGACGCTTGCCCCACCTGCCAGAATCTGAAATTGGAATTCACTGAAATCAAAACCGCAGCTCGTGAATTGCCGTTGCACACGCCGCCACAAGCAATTTGGGTTCGGATCGCCAACACGCTCGAAGCGGAATTGCCCGCCTCCGAACGCAAAACGCGCGAAGAATTCCCGAAAGAAACCTGGTGGGAACGGTTCAAAGCTCGTCAGTTCACGTTCACGCTGCCGCAAATGGCCGGGGCAGGCGCTCTGGCAATCGCGCTGGTCGTCACAAGCATTTACGGACTTTCCGGTCGCACGCCAAACGGCGATCCTACGCGGTTGAGTTTGACCGGTGTGCAATCGGCGTTGTTGCCTGATGAAGATCAGATTCGGGCAGAACTCAATCGGCGATTGGCAGAAGTCAACAAACTCAAAGCGAATTGGAATACCCAATCCCGCAGCGCGTTTGAAAAACGGCTGACCCAACTTGAAGAGTCGCTGGAACAATGCCGAACGGAACTTCGCGCGAATCCGAACGACCAAATTCAGCAACAGCAACTTCGCAAACTGTACGCAGAAAAGCGACAGTTGCTGGAAAATGCTGAGCACGCGAAGCAATAACTCATCGCGGAAAACCTTGGGCAGCGCCGTGACCGTGATCCTGTCACGGCGCTGGTTTCAAATGGAGCGGCTGGTTGCCGGTTGCCAGTACCGTTCAAGTTTCAATGATTCCCCGCCTCATCACCAGTCCCCACACATTGCTCGACTGTCTGTCAGCCGTTGAAGCCGTAAACCTGTTTTCCCGTTTGGCCAATCGGACGCTTTCTTTCTTCCTGATTCTTTTCTCACTTTCGATTCCCCATTCCATTGCGGCGTCCCAAATCAGTTTGGGGCTGGCATTGATCGCCTGGTCGTTGCGTGATCTGGCGCTGCGAAAGTTCCACTTCGCGCGAACTCCGATGGATGTGCCGCTCGCCTGCTTTATCGCGCTGACCACGTTATCTTCGGTCTTTTCATTGGAACCGGAAATCAGCCTGCCCAAATTGAAAACTCTGGTTTTGTTCGCCACCGTGTATCTGCTGACGACAAACCTGAAAACCAGTGGCGTTAAATTTCTGGCCGGATTGCTGGCCACATCCGCGTTGTGCGGAGTCGGATTCAGCTTGGCGGAAAAGGCGATGGGACGAGGAATGATTATCTCAGCCATCGAACGCGACAGCCCATTGGCCGTCAGCAAACTGCAACCCGGCGATGTAATCTGGATGATCGGTCGCAAACGTGTGGCGTCGCCCGAAGCCGCCGCCTCCGTAATTCGCCAGCATCGTTCCGGCGAAACTCTGGAGCTTGAAGCCTTGCACGCGGGCGATCCTGTGCCGGTGTCGCTGGTCGTCACCGACGAACTCAAAGCCAAATCCAATCCACTTGGCATCACCTCCAGCGGCAGAAGCCGTCAATTTCGCGTTTCAGGGTTTTCACGGCAGTTTCTGACGTATGCTGAACAAATGCAGATTCTGGCCTTGCTGGCTTATGGCGGATTCTTGGTTGGCTTGATGAACTGGCGCAGTGCAAAAAATCGAAACTGGATGCTTCTCTGCTCCGCCTTGTTCGTGCTGTTTGGTTTGGCGTTGGTGTTGACGGCTTCGCGGGCGGTAATTGCGTCGTTCATCCTGACGTTGTTGATCGTTTCGTTCAGCGCAGGCCGGCGCGCCGTGATGACCGCCTTGATTGCGGCAGTCTTGCTCGGAGCTTTGGGCGTGTATGTGGTGACTTCAGCCCGCCAGCAAATCGTGACCAGCTTCAACGACGACAGCACACTTCGCCGCATCGGTTACATGCAAGCTGGCTTGAAAGTGATTCCTCAACATCCATTGCTGGGCATCGGCATGGATTCGCACAAACTGCATTGGCAGGAACTCGGCTTCCCCGGCAATTACATCACGCACACGCACTCCACACCGATTCAGATTGCAATGGACAGAGGCGTGCCCGCTCTGCTTTGTTACGGCTGGTGGATTGCTGTTTTGCTGATTGCCGCTTACAAGGATTTCAAACAAAAAAGCCGACCTGAAAACCAGATCGGCCTTTTCTCCTCAAGCCTGCCGCTTGGCGCGTTCGCCGCCATCATCGGCTTCACGCTCAGTTCGCTGACCAATTATAACTTCGGCGATTCCGAAGCTTTGACCATGCTGCTGTTCGTCGTCGGGTTGTTTCTTGCCAACTCATCGCGCCATTGAACTGTGGCAATTTCTCACCGCCGGACAAAATTCGAAAAACTGCCACATCCTGCCAGCCTCCTCCCTGTTAAACGCCATACATTCGCCGTCGCTCGTCAGGTCCGTTGACGAGTCATTCCAGCGAAATTTTCTTCGCCCGAACCAAGCATTGAACCAAGGAGGCTGACCATGTTTGTAAAACCTTTCATGCTGATACTGTTGCTGAGTTTGCCCGTTTTTCAACCGACCGGCGACATATTCACATCGCACGATAAACACGGTACTAAGCAGAAAAAAAATGAACCTGCCTACACCAAAGAGCACCAAGAAAAGTTACGCCAAGCTGAAAAGGCGGCGGACCATTTCGTCAACCGTTGGCGCGAAACACTCGACCTGAACATTCTGTTTGATGAACTTTACGTCACCGATCCTGCCCGCCGACAACGCAACATCCTACTGTTCTGTGATGTCTATGTGTTTATGAATCCTGAACGCGGTTGTCGGGAGTTGATCGGTAAGGTTGATAACGAAACACTGAAACGAGGTTTCTTTGGGTTTTGGAATTTGGTTTATATGCAAACTGATTATGATCTCGCCTTTAGCAAACCGGAAGATTACGACTCTCCCACACCGCCAGGTTTTGAAATACTGGAAGAAGAATTTGAAGCGGTTGAGAAAAAATATGGAGAATCAGGTCCCCGAAGCGGTCAAATCAGGCAGTTTGTTCTGGACATAACCAGCACTTACGAAAAGATGAACGCGCTTTATCGTCGGAACATTTCACTGGAAATGTTCACTTCTGCTCGTTACAAAGAAAATTATCAGCGCGAATATGCAAAGTACGACGACTCGGAAATCCTGAATGATGGGTTAAACAAGTTTTCCGCTAAACCCGGCGAAGTCATTTATCGAGTGAAACGAGGAGAATTTGAGCTATTCTTTGTCGAAGAAGCCGGACAGTTCAAAGTGCTGACGATTGGGTACGAACTTTGAGCGCCCGGCTTTTGATGCTCTTCTCTTTTTTGCAATCGGTGGCCAATCACAAAAGTTAGTTGCCTTTCTTGGCTGAACCATGTGGCGCGGCTTTGTAATGGTCGCGCAGTAAGTCGGCTCCGAAATCGCCATTGAAATCGCGCCAAACCGAATGAATGTGGTTGCCGTCGTTTTGCGTGTTGTCGTATTCGACCAGAAACGTCGGCCCTTGCAATCGGTAATAGTGCAAATCGCCTTTGTTCACTCCGCCCGCCCAGGCAAAAAAGATTTTGTCCCACCCGGCAGCTTTCAATTTCGAGCGACGTTCAGCAGCAACGTCGTCATGCATTCTGCTCAAATACACTTCCAGCAATTGGCTGAACAACTCTTTTTGCTGTTTGGTGAGTTGGCCGTAACCGATGCCTTCGGGTTTCAGCGGATCAACTTTCAGTTTGTTGGCCGTCAAAATATCCGCCGGAGCTTTTTGATCGAAAATGGCGACGGCTTTTTGTTTGTCGTCCAGCGAAGCGACCAGCGCGCGGCCTTTGTCTTCTTCGCCCGCCAGAACGCGCAAACCTTTATGTTCGCCAACGCGAACTTCCGCCGGATTCGTCCCCATAAACGCCGGTGAGTTAGCGATCAATTCGCCTTTGACGACGGTGAAATTCAGCGACATGTGATGACCTTCAAAACTCCAAGCCCAACGATCCTTCGCGCCTGGCGTGCCGTAAATGCCAACGTGATACAACTCAGGGTCGCGCGGCCAGGTTCGTTTCGGCCCTTCGATTTCGCGCAGAATCGGTTCCAGACTGATGATCGAAGTCGCTTTTTGATACCCGGCGGCGCTCAGCCCGGAGCGCAAAAAGTCCATCGCCAGCTTGCGCTGCGCTTCGGTCATTTCTTTCAGCGGCAATCCTTTGCGTTCGTTGCGCGGCACGAAAAACCACTCCGTCCGTTTGTCGCTGTCAAATGCGAACTGCGCTTTGGCTTTTTGCTCGGCGTTGAGCGAAGCCAGAAATTTGTTGGCGCTATCGGCCATCGCGGCGGCAGCGCGCATCTTGGCGATGCTGCCAATCACTGAATACCCCACGATCAAAGCGACTACCAAAGACGACAGAATGATTGCTGCCAGCCTGAGCGGTTTCATAACCTGAGCCTCCGAAAGAAATGTTGGTTGAGCGGAATTTGCCGTGAACTCGGCGAACGCAATGTAGTCCGGTTGGTCAAACCAGTCAATCAAGCTATTGAAAAAGATTCGCGGCGGTTGCATTCTCTTGGCCGACGTAAACTCTCACATCAACCCAATCGCAACCATAAGGAGAATTCGCAATGCGTTCGATCAGTCTGTTTTTCTGTCTGGCAATCTGGCTATGCGCGGCGGCGGTGACGCTGGCGCAAGACAACCCTTTTCTGGGCAAATGGAACATCACAGGCGTAGGCCAATACAGCAATCAGGTTTACTGGCTGGAAGTGAAAACGGAAGACGGCAAGTTGGCCGGTTACTTCCTGAATCGCAGCGGCAGCGTATTGAAATTGCCGGAAATCAAAATCGAAAACGATCAGTTGACCTTTTCGCCCGCCGGTCGTCCCAACGCGCCCAAAGCCGTTCACACCGCCAAAGTCGAAGAAGGACATTTGCTGGGAATGCTGACGATTGGCGAACAGCAAATTCCCTGGCTGGGCGAACGACCTCCGGTGTGGGGAAATTTCGACGCCAACGCCAAACACAAGTTCGGATCGCCCGTGGTGCTGTTTGACGGCAAATCGCTGGAACATTGGCTAGGCCAGGTCAAGGACAAGGAACTCGGCTGGTCAATCGTGGACGGAACCATGACCAATCAGCCGCATGCCAATAATCTGGTCAGCCGCCATCATTTCGAAAACTTCAAAATTCAGTGTGAATACAAGGTCGAACCGAACAGCAACAGCGGCATTTATCTGCGCGGACGGTACGAATTGCAGGTGCTGGACGATGCTGGCAAAGAGCCGGGAATTCACAGCCACATGGCGTTGTACAGCCGCGTCGCTCCAAAAATGAACGCCAGTCTGCCCGTCGGCCAGTGGCAAACCATGGAAGCGATCATCGTCGGCAATAAATTGTCGGTTTGGTTGAACGGCAAAAAGGTTCACGACAACACCACGATTGAAGGCATCACGGGCGGCGCGCTCGATTGCAACGAAGCCGCTTCGGGACCGATTATGATTCAGGGCGACCACGAAAAAATCACTTATCGCAAAGTCGTCGTCACTCCGATTCGCTGAACTTTCAGCGACGAACAAGAACGCCTGATTCCAGAAAATCCGCATGGACGATTACGTGCAAAAACTTGTGCGTGAACTCGGCGAAGCGATCAACCGCGCGCTGGAAGATTCCGACGACATCGCCGAAGCCCGCGAACGACTCCGCGACGCCGGGCACGAAGTGTATTTGATGCTCGAAGCCACCATCGTGCTCGGCGATCTGCAACCGGAAGAAGACCGGCAACCATTTTCCCAGGTCTCCGTCGAACAACGCCTCGCCGAAATCAGCCACGAAGACAAACAATTCTTGAAGAGCCTGAACATCAGGTTCGATAATGACGAATGAAAGGAGTAACAAATTATGGCTACTGCAACAGCAAGCGTGACGACTGACGAGATTCTGACGATGGACGAAATCAAAAAGCGGTTCGATTCCGAATGGGTACTGGTTGCCGACCCGGAAGAGGATGAAAACTTCAATGTGTTAAGTGGCCGAGTCATCTGCCATCACAAAGACCGAGCCGTCTTTGACGCCGAAACATTGAAGATCAAACCGTTGCCCCAAAAATCGGCTTTTTTATACTTGGGTAAACACGACGGAATTTACCTGTTATGAGCATCCGCTTCGACCCGTTTGAAAATCTGATCCACATACGCGCCAAAGTCTTTGGGCCGATTGGCAGCACTTCTTTGCTGCTCGCTCTGGACACAGGCGCATCTTCTTCGGCAATCAGCCGCGAACGTCTTTTGTCATTGGGTTACGAACTGTCAGACAGTTCCGAAGGCTCCAGGATTGTCACAGGCAGCCGCGTTGAGTTTGCGCCACAAATCACCGTCGCCAAATTTTCGACACTTGGCCAGCAACGAGAAAATTTTTCCGTGCTCGCTTATGACCTGCCGTTGGAAGCCGGAGTTGACGGAGCGCTCGGCCTGGATTTCTTTCGCGGATTGAACCTGAACATTCATTTTCGCAACGGACTAATCACTCTTTCTTGAACTACTCACACAGCGGAGAACAACTGATGACCCTCAACGCAGTCCCCATCCTCATCGCGGTGTTGTGCATTTACGCCATCGCCTATCGTTATTACAGCGCCTTCATCGCCGCCAAAGTGCTGGCGCTGGATGATTCGCGCGTGACTCCTGCGCATAAATTCAACGATGGGCAGAACTACACGCCGACCAACAAGTACGTGTTGTGGGGACATCATTTCGCAGCCATCAGCGGGCCGGGGCCGTTGATTGGGCCTGTGCTGGCGGCGCAGTTTGGATACTTGCCGGGATTGATCTGGCTGGTCATTGGCGTAGTCCTGGGCGGAGCCGTTCACGATTTCATCGTGTTGGCGGCTTCCATGCGGAGCGGCGGCAAGTCTCTGGCCGAAATCGCTCGGCGCGAAATTGATCGCGTCACCGGAACCGTCGCCACCATTGCCATTTTGATTATCTTGATTGTCGCGTTGGCGGGCGTTGGCTTGGCGGTCATCAACGCCTTGGCCGAAAGCCCTTGGGGGCTGTTTACGATTGCCATGACCATTCCGATTGCGCTGTTGATGGGAATGTATATGTTCCGCTGGCGAGGCGGCACACAGCGAGCCATCACCGAAGGCACAATCATCGGCGTGATTTTGCTGATCCTGGCCGTCGTCTTCGGCGAAGTCGTCCAGAATTCTTCCTTCGGCCATTACTTCAAATACGACAAGACAGCCATCACGTTGATGGTTGCGGGTTATGGCTTTGTCGCTTCTGTGCTGCCGGTGTGGTTGCTGCTGGCTCCGCGCGATTACCTCAGCTCGTATATGAAACTCGGTTCGATTGCCTTTTTGGCGATTGGAATTTTCGCCGTCATGCCTACGTTTAAGATGCCCGCGACGACGGCGTTCATCCACGGCGGAGGCCCGATCATCCCCGGCAAAGTCTTTCCGTTCGTTTTCATCACCATCGCCTGCGGGGCGATTTCCGGCTTTCACGCGCTGATCAGTTCCGGCACGACGCCGAAACTGATTGATAAGGAAACGCATGCGCGCCCGATTGGTTACGGTGCGATGTTGTGCGAATCCATCGTTGGCGTCATGGCGTTGATCGCCGCCAGTTCGATGTTTCCGCACGATTATTTCCAGATCAACGTGCCAGTCGAAGCCTTTGCCAAAATTGACGCGAACCTCCGCGCGATGGGCTTCGATCAATCCAACCTGGAAGCTCTGACGCGCGCCGTCGGCGAAGAGCGGTTGGCCGGGCGAACCGGCGGCGCAGTCAGTCTGGCCGTAGGCATGGCGCAAATCTTTTCGGCGATTCCGGGCATGTCGCACCTGATGAGTTACTGGTATCACTTCGCGATTATGTTCGAAGCCCTGTTCATTCTGACGACCGTGGACGCCGGAACGCGCGTCGCTCGGTTTATGATGCAGGAAGTGTTAGGCGGCGTGCATAAGAAATTCGCGCAGCCCGACTGGCTGCCCGGAGCGATTCTGGCCAGCGTGCTGGCTGTCGTTCCGTGGACGTACATGATCCTGAAAGGTTCGATTGCCACCATCTGGCCGCTGTTCGGCATGGCAAACCAGATGCTGGCGTGCGTGGCGCTGTGCGTTTGCACGACATTCCTGATTAACAATGGCAAGGCTCGGTATGCCTGGGTGACCATCCTGCCCTTGAGCTTCATCACCGTCATCGAACTGACCGCCGGATACCAAAACATCACGCTCAATTACTGGCCGAAACAGTTGTACCTGAACACCGGCATCACGGCGTGCCTGATGGTTGGTTTGGTCATCGTCATCGTAGGCTCCGCCCGCAAATGGTATCGCGTCGCCATCAAAGGCGAACCGCATCAACCACCAATGATGGCAACGGCAACGGATTGAGATGGGTTCGTCTTGATTGATTTGTTATTGTCCAATTAAAGTGAAGCGATGTTTGATGGACAGCCCAAGCAGGTTTTGATTTATGAAACGCTCGACGGATACTCTCCGTTCGATGAATGGCTGACCAATTTGCGTGACCGCGAAGCGCGCAATCGCATCATCAAACGAATTGCACGATTGCGCGGCGGCAATCCTGGCGATTACAAATCGGTTGACGAAGGTGTTTACGAGCTTCGCATAGACTACGGCCCCGGCTACCGTCTTTATATTGCGTTGGCAGGAGACGAGATTGTGTTGCTGTTGTGTGGCGGCGACAAGACCACACAACAACGCGACATTGACCAAGCTCATGCTGTTTGGCGTGAGTATCAGCAAAGGGCAAAACAATGATTGATTTTGATGACTGGTTACAAAAGCGCGTGGCTGCGGATGTGGAAGAAGCGGCGGACTTGCTGCGGTTGGCGCTCGCCGAAGCCGACGAAGACCCGCGCGGCCTGCTGGTGATTGCCCAAGCCATTATTGCCGCACACGGCAGTCTCAATAAATTAAGTTTGACCGGAGCCGAAACCTTAGCCTTGTCGGATGCGCTCGGCAGACATATCAAGGTGGAGCAACTGCAGCAAGCAGCTTGAACGATGTCCGATGAAAGACATACCGAGAGTTTTTGCAGATTTCAATAACGCGGACGCGCAAAGCCGCTTGCGATTGAATTGCATCGGCACTGTGGAAGATTTAGCCCGACAGCAGATCACCTTACACGAACATCAATCGCTGACGCTGTACAGCGAGGATTTGGAAGCAGACGCACGGGTGCAATACTCTGCCGAAGAAAATGTGTGGGTGGCTTTGATTGACTGGACTGCAATCAGGCGACAGGAATATCGCGTGGCGCAAGCCTGACATTTGGCGCGTTGACCTACATACACGGGCATTCACGAAAGGAGAATCCTAAAATGGCACGAAGTTCAGCAGTCAAGCAGAAGCGTTACTCGCTCGATGAAGCCAAACTCAAACAAGCTCAGAAACTACTCGGAGCCAAGACCGAGATAGAAACCATTGAGCTTGCTCTCGACGAAGTCATTTCCGAGCGCGAACACCAGCGGCGCGCCTGGGCAGCCACAGAACGCTTTCTCAGAAGCGGCGCTGTCATCAAGGATGTGTTCGGCAGACTTGAATGAGTCGCAAAAAAAAAGAAGGCCACTATTTGATTAAGCTACTGCGCCAACGACTCGGCGGCCATAAAGCGGTTCAAACGGTCGTGATAAGACTGATTGCTAAAATCTTTCAAGCAATCGTAACAAGCCTCTTCGCAAGTACAGTCATTGCAAACCAGCACGGCGTTTTCGACTACCTGTTGCCAGTTATCAAATCCTTCTTTGACAAAGCCCGCGCCTCCGGGCGTGAGATCGTAAAGGACAATTTCAGCGTTTTTGTTTCCCTGTCGCCGATTTGCAAGCCAACGCCACGAAACACCAATATCGGAAGCCTCGACCTCAAGTACGTTGCATAGCCCTTTGCGTAGCGCAAAAGCGAGCGATTCAATGGACGAACTATTGAAATTCGGACGCGCAATTAAACAATAACTCTCAAACTGATGACCGTAGGCCAGCGGTTTCGTCCAGGGGTGTTCGTTCACACATTCAGTGTTGCCGGAGCTAGGTCGCAATCGTTTATGCTTTTTGCCAGCTTTGAAGCTACGTCCTGGTTCGCTGTGACCGCAGACCTGGCAAAGCATGAAGCCTTTGTTTTCAGGGCCAAGATTGTAGCGAAACAGCTTGCCTGCTTCTTTTAGAGCAAGTTGAAATAGCCCGCGTTCCTCAAAATCTGTGTCGGCGACCGAATCAATAAAGTGGGTTAGTCCTTGCCGTTGGCGAATTAGCGAAGTGCGGCGATGTCTTTCAGCGTCCCCTATTCTGACGCTGAAAGCAGTCGGTTCGACAAATGGTTTGATGTGTTGAGTGGTGATTGATCGCTGGCAAACGGAACAGTTGCCCAACAACGGTTCTTGTACTGGTAAAGCGCGTATCTGCTCACAGTCGGGGCAACGGGAATACCATTTCCGTTCAGGCCGGTCAGTTTTGCCTGCGATATAAAGCCCCGCGCTGGAAAAAACCTTCTTGCGCGCAATGACCTGAGCGCCAGGCGCAAATTCGGAAATCGCTATCGCGCGGTCACGGCTCAACTCTACATCCGCATCGCGCGACCAGCGACTCCAGCCAGTTTCCAGCGCGACGACATCCAACGGGAAAGCATAGCGCGGCAGAAAGCCGCGCTTGGCGAGTACGGCAATTACATCACTACTCAGCAAGTTTTGTACGGCGCGATCAATGTCCGCAGGGTTTTTACCTGCGTTGAACATCTGCTTGCGTTCGGTCAGCAATGCAGCCATCTCTTCGACGATCTCTTTCAGCACGTTATCGTAGCATTGCTGTGTCTGGCTGCGCGCCACATCGAAGCCGGAGAGCGCCTCGGAAAACGATTGACTGGACTGAGTACGAAAAAGATCGGGTTCGGTCTGTTGATTCAACCAGGCGGAGAAGTCCAGCCACAATGTGGATGAATAGTCTTTCAGCCAGTCTGGGGGAAGACCGCTACGGCTTTCGAGCGACATGAAAGGAGCGAGCGGAACCTTCTGTCCAACATCCACGCCCAACAGCTTTTCGTCGGCAATCTTGATGCGTAAGAAACGCGCGAAGGCCACCGCGTTGAAATGACGTTGTGCGATGATACGGTTTTCAATGAAGACTGTCGGCGTGCGGACTTCGCCGGACATCAGCATCGGTGGATTGCGCCACGCATCGCCATCATATTTGGTGCGACGGCAGAGCGTGACGCACACGGCATTCTTGTCTTTGCCGCGCCCAGCTCGTCCGACGCGCTGCACATAGTTGGCGCTTGATGGTGGTGCGTTGCGCAGCAGTACCTTTTGTAGGTCGCCGATGTTGATGCCCATTTCAAACGTAGTCGTGCTGCTCAGCAGGTTGACACCTTCAGCACGAAATTCGTCCTCTATTCGTTTGGCGAGGTCTTTATTGATTTGGGCAGTGTGTTCTTCGGATTTCAGCGTGGTAAATCGCTGGTTGTCTGCCCCGGCTACCCATTGCGCGATGATGTTCTCCTGCGAGGCTTTGAACTCTCGTGCTTCCAACGTGCCAACACAACTTTTACGGGGACAGCATTGTCCGGCTGAGTAGGATGTCACTATGCCGCAGCGATTGCAGACATAACGATTCGCTGTCTTCACGACAAAAAGCCGTTCGTGATCCAGCTTCCAGCGACCTCTATTTGAGGTATCAATGAGCAAGAACCGTGTGGTAAGAAACTGCCAAACAGCTTCCGCCAATACCAGCGCTTCCGTTTGCGGCAAACTGAGTAGCCGCCGCAGATAGTCGGTAACGAAGTTGTCACGATAGCTGCCATCCTGATTGATCTTTGGTAGCCAGCCAGGGCGATCATTGCCTTCGCGTTTCAGTGTGCAGGCGATGTCTGCGGTGACACGCCCAAAAGCGACAGCGTCGGGCGTAATACGGCCTTTGGGAAGTGTGAATGCTTTTCGGTGACGCAGGAAGCTGAGCAGCGTTTGCAGCGCGCCAGTTGAATCTGCCGGAGAAAGCGTCACTGAAGTTGCCGTCTTGTTCAGCAGCGAATGAAACATTTGCAGTTCACTTTCTTGCAACTGGTATTCGACTGCGACAAGTCCAAGGTCTTCGGCTGATTCGCGCGCTGAGTCGGGAATGCCGAAGTAGCTGAATGTTTCTGCCAGCCACAAATTCACGCGGCCTCTGGCGTCAAGCGGTTCGTCAGGAAAGCGCGAAGAAGGCAAAAAGAAATCCGGGTCATATTCATTAACTTGCGGGTCGGCGATCTCCGCCAGCCGCTCGCCCAGACTGACGAGATCAAGCGGCTTATTCGTGGCATAAACCACTTCAACAATTTTGCGTCCCAAGTCATGCGCAAAAGTCTCTTCTTCAAGCAGCGCGGGAAAAGCGGCGGCACGCTGACGATGGTCGGTGAAGCAAAGCAATTTACGTGGTTTGTTGCCAGATAGTTGCTGGCTGACCTGAAAGTGGGCCAACGGCAGCGCCATTGCCAGCCCGGTCTCATCGTCTGACTCTTGGAACCGCCGCACTGGTTCCAACCCCGAACTGTTTCTTGCGCCACAGTTCGGACAGGCGGTCAACGGTTTCTTTTGCTGGCTGTAAATGTTCTCGTATTTGTCCGCAGGGCATTGACGATGAAAGATCAAGATGTTGCGCAACTGAGGAGCTTCGCATTGACAGTTATCACCGGCGTCATTGGCTTTCTTTTTCCCACAAACAACGCACCACTGGAGCTTGGCTGGGTTGAGGAACAGTTTATCCTGCTCTTCTTCATCGTCATCGGTTTTGGGCAGCGAAGGCCACGGCAAGTCACCCTCAACACTGAAATACGACCAGAAAGAATCTGCCGCCCAGCCGAGTTCAGTCGAAAAAGAATCGAACTTGGGTTCAGGCTCGTCGGCATTTTTATCAGGACTCTGCGCGCGGCGTGGGCCGAGGTCTTGCAACGCACCGTAGAGCCAGCCGCATTTGCGACAGGTAACGACCTCAACCAATTGCGAGCGGCTGCAAAACGGGCAGAAACCTTCGGTTGATTGTTCTCCATTTTTGCGTGAAACAAAGAAGGCTGCTTTCCCGCCCAGCCGTCCCGGACATTGCGGATGCAAGCAAACGTGCAAGCCGTCCTGCGCCCGCACGAAGTAATGAAGGCGCGTTGGCAGCAGGTCTTCGCCCGGTTGATTTTGTTTGACCGTGGCGACGATTTCCAACAATGCCTGCAAGCCGTCTTCAGCCAGTGATTCATCAGGCCAAAGCGTCTCTGCCACAGTCGCCAGTAAACTGGGTTTGGTCAGAATCTCTTTGCGCAAGCGATAAAGGTTCTCATCGTGATCAAGCGACGTTGCCAATGAGATTGTCGGCAGCATTGGCGCAATCAGTCGCTGCGCTTCCGGCTCCTGACCGGTGCGCAACTTTTCAGCGGCGGCGATGTATTGTGAGGGCGTCGGCGTGAATGAGGGTGTAGCCAGTTGAGGTCGCGCAGCCGTGCCGTAAATTGGATTGGGTTCAACGAAAGTTTCGCCGAAAAGGTCGGACGCAAACCGGCGCACCTTTGCCTTGCTGTCAGGATCATCGGGTTTGCCAAGAGTGGCGGAAGTGGCGATGCAAAGCAGTTGCTCAAGCCCAAGACGGTCTTTGAGCCGCCGCACCAGAAACGCGATTTCGGTTGCTTGTACGCCGCGATAAGCATGAACCTCATCCAATACGAGAAACTTCAAGCGCGCGGCGTCAAAGATTGGCGCGTCAACCGGACGTTCCATCAGATATTCCAGCATTGAAAAGTTGGTGATGAGGATGTGCGGTGGATTCTCACGGATCGCTTCGCGGTGATTGAGACGGTTAGGTGGGTCGTTTCTTAATTTAGCTTCAAGCCGGGTTTGAATTTCCCGCTGCATCTGTTGCTGGGTGAGTCGCCCATCTGTCAGTTGTTGAGCAATAACCTCTTTCTCCCGTACTTCGTAATCCTTCTGATTGTTTGGGGTTTGTCCGGTGAAGCGGGCAAATGTGATTTGACCATGAGCCTTCAGCATCTCTTCCCACTCAGTCAATTGATCGTTGACCAGCGCGTTGAGGGGGTAAATGATGATGGCGCGCAACCCTGGCGATGAGTTCCGTAACAGATCATCAAGAATCGGAATCTGATAGCACAGCGTCTTGCCACTGCTCGTGCCGGTGGCGATGACGGCATTCTCTCCATTCAGAATCAGCTTGAGAGCTTCAGTTTGATGTTTATACAAGCTACGCCCACTGAGCCGCTTGCTGATTGTAGTCTTCGTCTTTTCGTGCAGTTGAAGCTGAGCCAGTGAATCACCCGACGCGTACATTTGCGACTTTTCCAGGTACGGGCCATTGACCAGTTCTTCCATCGTCAGCTTCTCTTCCCAGATTTTCTTGGCGTGAGCGAATTGTGAATGAATGCGATATTCGGCTTTGAGCAGTTCGCGGTAAGGCTCAAAAACTTCCTGCGCGAAACGGGAGTTGAGAGATTCCATAGCTAAGGCCTCCACAGGTCAGAAACAATATGCACGTTGTGCTGTTTTTGATTATTCAGATATTTCTGCGCCAGCCGTTGTTGTTCGGCTTTCCATTCCACAAAAAGATAAGGCAGTTCGCCGCGCCGGTTGACGACCGCAATCTGCGGTAAAGGAAGACCGGCTGCTTGCTCGTGAAGATAGCGAAACAGCCCCCACAGAATCGAGGGATTGCCGCAATAACTCATTTGGCAAGAGCCATCATCCGCAAGCTCGAATTTTGCCCGCGACTCAGCAATTCTCCAAGTATGACCTTGTTGTGCGATCAAACCGCAATTCACATACTCACGCAAGCAGTAGCGCAAATAGCTGAGCGATGTTTTATCAGCGGGAGCGATGGCTTCCTTTGCCAACAGCAGTTCCTGCCATTTCATCCCTTCCTTCATCCCCGCGCCGGGCTGCGCCAGCAAAAACCACGGCAGGAACGCTCCCGGCATATTCTGCCAGCAGTCGGCCAAGTCCGGCTTCGGCTGCCGCATCTCAATCTGATAAGTAAAACTAAATCCGAGTTCAGGCGCTTTGATTGAAACGGCCACTTTCTTTTTGGGCTGTGGTTCATGGTCCCAACGCCAAGTATAAAACTCTTGTTGCTCATCTTCGTGTCTCTTCTCCCAGACCCCTTCCATTGCTTGTTCGCCAACGCAGACCTGAAACTTGCGTTGCAAGATCGAAGCTGATTGCTCAAATGAACCGAAGGGAACAGCAAGGCAAAGTAACGGCAGGCGCTCAACTTTGATCCATTGCTGGTAATGGCTGAAGCCAGCGGCATAACTGCCTTCTCCGGCGAAGATGCGTGCCTCGATCTTCAAACCGGAACGGAAAGCGATCTTCAGAGTTTTACCCGCAAGCGAGAAAGAAACTGCCGCACTTTTATCTGCGGGACACAAGCGCGTGACGTGATATGGCGTGCCGTCTTCCAGTTCACACATTTCATTTGCTGGATTCTCTTCATCCTCAAAACCGCGCCGGTGAAGATCGCACAACGCTTCACGCGCGAGTAACGCATAGTTGCCAAGCGGCAGAATTTCGCGCTCCGGATTGACGAACTTGTTTCGCTCGCAATCAAACAGACCAAAGGGCACAAGCCCGCGCAACCTTTGCATCTCGCTTTGTTTGTCGGCTTCTAGTTTCAGCAGCACACGATCCGTGAAGGCTGTTGAGTTTACCTTCAAGATGTCAGCAGTGGCTGAAGCAGGCAGGGTTTGGTCATCAACTTTCCAAGTGGCCGGAAGTTTGCCTCTTGAGACCGCAGGCAAATACAAACTGATACGCGCTCTGTCTTCATCCCAGATAAGCCGGGCGCGATCTTTGAAGAGGGAATCGGGGTTGGATGGCCGGAGGAATTCAGCGGTCTCCGGTACTTCATCAAAGTATTCCTGTCGCAGTAGGCAAGCTTGTTTCAGGTCGTGGATGGTGAGGGTTTCATCTTCAGTCAGGATGCGCCGTGCATCATGCATTTCCCGGATCAACGCGGTTGCCGTTTCACGATTTTCAATTAAAAACTTTCTGAGTCGTGGGCTGGTGTGAACGCGTTTGTTGACCAATTCGGCCCATTCATCGTCCGCAAGTGCTTGCCATTCATCATGCCAGAGAGTCCACGCACATAATTTGATGAAATCATCCCAGAGAGAAAGCGGGATTCCAATGTGATAGACCGCGGAGCCTACATAGTTTGTCCGGTTCGCCTGCCGGAGAACCGTCAGCCCGAATTTTTCTGCGATTCGGGCAAAGTCTTCATTGATTTCATCTCGTTTATTGGTGGATAGCGGCGCGCTTTTAACCTCTTCTGCAAAATGTTGCCAGAAACGATTTTCTTCATATTTGAAAAACGCGACTCCGCCATACAACACAGAAAAGCAATGTGGAAGCTCACGGCGGACAGAATAATAGCCTTCCTCAATCCGCCATTCGGATTGAATATGCTCAATGAACTCTTCCCATTCCTCACGGGATGGAATGAGCGGCAAAAGCGCCCCAGGTTTGTGTCGTTCGCTTGGAGCAATCTGTTGAAGTTTTTTTTCAAATCTGCTTTCCCAATCTTCTACCTTCATTGCTATTTGTCCTAGTGAATTGTGGGGGCAGGGGGTTCCAACTTACCATTGGATTGGCAGAATAAGTCTTGATGAAATGGGACACTAAATGGATATGGGCCAATCAGCAGTAGGGTAAGCCTGTTGGCCATCAGACTGTCTTTGCTTCGGGCACGGCCGCGATACTACACAAATTCATTTAATGGGCAAAGTTTTTTGTGTGAGTTATTGTGACTGCACTCCACTTTTATTACGACAATCTGCCTGGGCGATAATTTCTCTGATTTCCAGTTTCGGTGGATAGTCGAAGCCATCTGCAATCGCTTACCAAATCGCCAGCCTCTCTTTGGCTAAATAGGCCAACAGTGCATAATGCGCGCATCCATCGAACAAACGTTTTACTGAAAACCTGACAACTCCGGGAGAAAACAACCATGATCACATTCAAAGTGAACGGGGTCGCGCGCAAATTCGACGGCGATCCTGAGATGCCGCTGTTGTGGTATCTGCGCGACGAAATCGAATTGACCGGCACCAAGTACGGCTGCGGCGAAGGGCTGTGCGGGGCTTGCACGGTTCACGTCAACGGCGCGGCGGTGCGCAGTTGCCAAACGCAGATGCAAAGTCTGGCGGGAAAATCCGTCACCACCATCGAAGGCCTGAGCGCAACCGGCACGCATCCGGTGCAGCAAGCCTGGAAACAGGTCAATGCTCCGCAATGCGGGTACTGCCAAACCGGGCAGATCATGCAGGCGGCGGCGCTGCTCAAACAGAAACCGAAACCGACCGACGCGGACATTGATTCCGCAATGCGCGGCAACTTATGCCGTTGCGGCACGTACCAGCGCATACGCGAAGCGATCAAAGTCGCCGCAAATACCAAACCTGCGGCAGCGAAACCTGCGGCAGCGCCGAAAGCTGCAACGAAAGGAGGTGACGAATAATGAACCGAATCGAAGTCGTTACTCGTCGCACGTTTTTGGGCGGAATGTTTTCTGCCGGAGCGTTTGTGTTGGCCGCAAAGCTGATGCCGGAAGAAGCGATGGCTGCGCCGCTGACCAAAGCGGAAAAAGCCGCCTGGAATCCAAATGTGTATCTGGGCATTGAAACCGACGGAACGGTGTTGCTGGTCACGCATCGGTCGGAAATGGGAACGGGCATTCGCAGCGTGTTGCCTGCGGTGCTGGCCGATGAATTGGAAGCCGATTGGAAACGCGTCAAGCTGGAACAAGCCATTGGCGATGCCAAATATGGTTCGCAAAACACGGACGGTTCGTGTTCGATCCGCGATTTTTACGATGCGTTCCGCGAAGCAGGAGCGACGGCACGGCACATGCTCGTCGCCGCAGCGGCGGAAAAGTGGGGCGTTCCGGCCAGTGAATGCAAAGCGCAAAATCATTTTGTCGTTCACACCAGCGGAAAAAAATTGGGCTACGGCGAATTGGCGACGGCGGCGGCCAAACAAACCGCGCCGAACAAAGCTGATCTGAAACTGAAAACGCCCGCCGAATTTCGCTACATCGGCAAAGCCATGCCGACGGAAGACATCAACGACATTGTCACCGGCAAAGGCACGTTTGGCATTGACGCCAAAATGCCCGGAATGGTTCACGCGATGATCGAACGTTCGCCGGTATACGGCGGCAAGCTGAAAAGCGTGGACGACAAGGAAGCTCTGGCCGTGAAAGGCGTGCAAAAAGTGGTGACCTTGCCGCACCTGACTCCGCCGTACGGATTCAAACCGCTGGGCGGCGTGGCCGTCATTGCCAACAGCACCTGGGCGGCGAAAAAAGGCCGCGAAAAATTGAAGATCGAATGGGAAGCGGGCGAAAACGCGGCTTACGATTCGGCGAAGTACAAACAACAGTTGTTGGAAACGGTTCGCAAACCGCAGAAAGCGGCGCGCAACATTGGCGACGTGGACGCTGAATTTGCCAAAGGCGGCAAGATTCACGAAGCCGAATATTACGTGCCGCATCTGTCGCACGCTCCGATGGAAACTCCCGTGGCGGTGGCCGATTTCAAAGACGGCAAAGTCGTCATCCACACCGCAACGCAAAACCCGCAAGCCGTGCAGGACACAGTCGCGGCGGCGCTGGGCATAGACAAGAAAAACGTCGAATGCCACGTCACGCTGCTCGGCGGAGGGTTCGGGCGCAAATCCAAACCCGATTACGTGGCCGAAGCCGCGCTGTTGTCGAAACAACTTGGCAAACCGGTCAAAGTCACCTGGACGCGCGAAGACGATATCAAATTCGATTACTACCACGCGGTGGCGGCGATGTATCTGAAAGCGCGGCTGGATGACAAAGGTAAACCGACGGCGTGGTTGCAACGTTGCGCGTTCCCTTCCATCGGCGCAATGTTCAGTCCGGCAGCCAATACCGGACAGGGCTTCGAACTCGGAATGGGCTGGACGAATCTGCCGTTCGACATTCCGAATCACCGAGCCGAAAACGGCCCGGCCAAAGCGCACGTGCGCATCGGCTGGTTGCGTTCGGTGGCCAACATTTATCACGCGTTCGGAGTGCATTCGTTCGCGGACGAACTGGCTGCGCTGGCCAATCGGGATCGCGTCGAATACCTGCTGGAATTGCTCGGCAAAGATCGCAAAGTGGACATCGGCGCTCGTGGCCCGATGGCGGATAAATTCCCGCTCGACACGGCGCGCTTGCGTCGCGTGATTGAACTGGCGGCAGAAAAATCCGGCTGGGCGAAAAAGAAAGCGACGAAAGGTCACGCCTGGGGAATTGCGGCGCACTGGAGCTTTTACAGCTTCATCGCGTCAGTCGTCGAAATCGTCGTGGACGACAAAGGCAAACTGCGCATTCCGACAGTTCACATTGCCGCTGACGTAGGTCGCGTCATCAATCCCGACCGCGTGCAATCGCAGTTTGAAGGCGCGTCGGCGTTTGGCGCGGGCATTGCGATGATGAGCGAAATCACCGCCAAAGACGGAGCCATCGTGCAATCGAACTTCAACGATTACCTGGTGCCGCGCATTCAGGAATCCCCTGTGATGACGCACGTGCATCTGGTGGACAGCAATGATCCTCCGGCGGGCGTGGGCGAACCGGGCGTTCCGCCGATGCTGCCGGCCATCACCAACGCCATCTTTGCCGCGACGGGCAAACGCATTCGCGAATTGCCCATCCGCAGACAACTGGCATAACGAACAACCGGAGCGCAAACGTCTGCGCTCCGGTTTCCTTCCTTCCTTCATTCAACATCACTTCCGCGCTTAAGTTCAGAGGTCAACAAATGAAAGTGAAAATTCGCATCCTGGCGGCCGTCCTCTTCGCGGTGTCAATCGCAATCCTGGGCTTCGGCCTGAAATCGTTTTCGCAGCAACAAACGCCTGCTGAACGCGTCAAGCAATTTGCACAACGCTCTTTGGACGCGGAAAAAGCCGGACTGGCGCAACCGTTCAAAGGCGTGACGACCGACGGCAATGTCATTCCGAATTTGTTCGCCATCAAATCCACGGGCGTTTCCACCGCGCCGGTGCGCAAGGCGGCAGATGCCTTTCTGGCCGCGCTGACGCCGGAGCAAAAGTCGAAAACACTGTTCACCGTGAACGATGACGAATGGCGCAAATGGATGAACCAGCATTTTTACGTGCGGCAAGGGACGGGTTTCATTGACATGAATGATGCTCAGAAAAAGGCCGCGATTGGATTGATGCGGGCTGCGCTCAGCGCCAAAGGGTTAAAACTGTCGCAAGACATCATGAAGCTCAATCACACGCTGGGCGAATTGAACAACGACAATTTCATCGAATACGGCGAAGACCGGTATTACTTCACTGTCATGGGCAAACCTTCGGACAAGGAACCGTGGGGATGGCAATTGGACGGGCATCATCTGATTATCAATTATTTCGTGCTGGGCGATCAGGTAGTGATGACGCCTGCGTTCTGGGGATCGGAACCGATCATCGCCCACGCAGGCAAATACAAAGGCACTTCGATTTTGCAGGAAGAACAAAATGACGGCTTGGCGATGGTCAACGCCTTGACCGAAGCCCAGCGCAAGAAAGCGATCCTGTCTTCGTCCAAGACCTCCAACCAAAACGTCGGCGAAGCGTACAAGGACAACGTGGTGCTGGATTACAAAGGCATTCGCGGGTCAGAGTTGACGGCCAAACAAAAAGAGCAGTTGGTGGGACTGGCTGGCTTGTACATCAGCAACATGGATGCTGGCCATGCGAAAGTGAAGATGAGCGAAATCCGCCAGCATCTGGATAACACCTGGTTTGCCTGGGTCGGCGAAACAGCCAAAGACAGCGTCTTTTATTACCGCATTCACAGCCCTGTGATTTTGATCGAATTCGATCATCAGACTCCGGCGGGATTGCGACATCTGAATGACCCGCGCAAACCCAACCACGAACACATTCACACGGTGGTGCGAACGCCGAACGGCAACGATTACGGCAAGGATTTGCTGCGACAGCATTACCAGCAACATCCGCACAAAAACTAACCGACGCGGAGCGATCTCATCGAGATCGCTCCCAACGTCACCTTTTCCGCAAAGAACCTGACCGGTTCGTGTTCCTGACATGCCAGCACATACAGCAGCGGCAAAAAATGTTCATCCGTTGGCACAGCCAATCGAGCCATCTCTCCCAAACGTTCGTAGTTGATGATGGTGTCGTGATCGCCTGCCAGAATTGCCTGCTTGATCTGCTCGTCGAATTCCACCGCCCACTCGTACGCTTCATCCGCCCAACGAAGCATTCGCAAGTTATGCACGATGTTTCCGCTGCCGACGATCAACACTCCACGGCGACGAAGCGCGCGCAATTCTTTTCCCAATTCGTAATGAAACTCTGGCGGTTTGTTTTGATCCAGGCTGAGTTGAACTACCGGAATATCCGCAGCCGGAAACATTCGGCACAACACCGACCACGCGCCGTGATCCAATCCCCATTGCTGATCTGATTCTACTGACGTTGAACGAACCGTTTGTTGAATCAACTGCGCCAGTTCCGGCGAGCCAGGCGCAGGGTAATTGACGGCAAACAATGCCTGCGGAAATCCGTAAAAGTCGTGAATGGTTTTGGGCTGGCTCATTGCCGTGACTTGAGCGCCGACGGTTTGCCAATGCGCGGAAATGCACAGAATGGCTTTTGGTCGGGGAAAGGATTGCGCAACGTTCGCCCAGCCTTGGGCAAATTCGTTGTCTTCGATGGCGTTCATGGGGCTGCCGTGGCCAATGAACAAGGCGGGCATTGGGGTGTCGGATTCTGGGAACATTCATTTAAGAGTAGCGCAGGTTTTCCAACCTGCGCAGAGTTGAGGCGATGCGCCTTTCTGGTTACGAATAAGCTCTGAATGAGACAAATGCAGGTTGGAAAACCTGCGCTACTTCGTCAAAGCTGCGCGCGCCGCTCGGACAAGTTTGGCCGCGTCGGCGGCGGTATTGGCCATTGCGGTCAAATGGCCCATCTTGCGACCCGGTTTCGGATGCATTTTGCCGTACAGGTGCAGTTTGACTTCGGGCATAGCGCAAGCTGCCGCCCAGTTCGGCTCTCCCTTTTCCCACAAATCACCCAGCAGATTGGCCATTGCCGCTGGTTTGAAAAACTCCGTCGAACCCAGCGGCAATCCGCACACGGCACGCAGTTGCTGTTCAAACTGGCTGGTGACGCAAGCGTCAAACGTCAGATGCCCGGAATTGTGCGGACGCGGAGCCAGTTCGTTAATCAGCAGCTTTCCTTGCCGAGTCAGAAAAAATTCCACACAAAGCACTCCGACAACGCCCAACTGTTCCAGCACCGCGCGAGCAATTTCGACGGCTTCATTGGCGATGGCGGGGGGGACGTTCGCCGGAGCAATGGACACATCCAAAATGTGATTGCTGTGCTGATTTTCAATCGCTCCCCAGTGAGCAAAGCTGCCATCAATGCCGCGAGCGGCGACAACGGAAAGTTCGCAATCGAAATCTACAAACGCTTCCAACACCAATTCCTGCTTCCCTGCTGTTGCCAGCGCAGCGTCGGCTTCTTCCATCGCGTTGATCTTCACCTGCCCTTTGCCGTCGTATCCGAAGCCAGCGGTTTTCAGCACCGCCGGGCATCCGAATTCGGCCAATCCTGCCTGCAAATCTTCGATGGAATTGATCGTCTTGAACGGCGTCACCGGAAAGCCATGACGACTGAGAAAAGTTTTTTCGCGCAACCGATGTTGCGTGATGTGCAGGATTTGTCCGTCGGGACGAACCGGAGCGCGTTCGGCGGCGGCGGCTGCGGTTGCCGAAGGAACGTTTTCAAATTCAAAGGTGACGACATCCACCGCCGAAGCGAATCCGCGCACGGCGTTCAAATCGTCGTAATGCGCTTTGATTTCGACATCGGCGACTTGTCCGGTGGGCGTGTCGGTTTCGGGCGAAAACGTATGGACTCGGTACCCCATGCGCCGCGCGGCGATGGCGAACATTCGGCCAAGCTGGCCGCTGCCCAAAACGCCAATGACGGAACCGGGAAGAATGCTCATAAGAAGTTCGCAGTTCGCAGTTCGCAGTTCGCAGTTCGCAGTTCGCAGTTCGCAGTTCGCAGCCACTGTGAACTGCGAACCGTGAACTGTGAACTCAAAGAGGAAGTGTGTCGCTCAAAACTCGATTGGTTTGCTCTTCGCGAAATTGCCGCAGCTTTTCGCGCAACTCAGGCCGCGAATTCGACAAGATGGCAACAGCCAACAGAGCAGCGTTCGTCGCTCCGGCTTTGCCAATGGCCAGCGTGCCAACGGGAATTCCACCGGGCATTTGCACAATCGAAAGCAACGAATCCTGCCCTTTCAGAGCGTGGCTTTCGACCGGAACACCCAACACTGGAATCAACGTTTGCGCCGCGACCATTCCGGGCAAATGCGCTGCGCCACCGGCACCGGCAATGATGACTTCGATGCCGCGCGTTTCTGCCTGTGCGGCAAATTCCGCCATCAATGCCGGAGTCCGATGTGCCGAGACGATTCGACATTCATGCTCGACACCGAACTGCGTCAGCACGTCGTCGGCGTGCCGCATGGTTTCCCAATCGGATTTGCTGCCCATAATCACCGCGACCAATACAGATGAATTGTCCATGACTGATACTTTCAGGAGTTTTGCTGACAGTTTTTTTCTGGCTGGAACTAAACAAGTCCCAAGACAAGCTTCACTCCTTCTTCGACCTGCTCTAAAAGGTTTGCCGGGATTGTGCCCACATATTCGGTCAGTTGAACTTTGTCTATTGTGGCAACTTGCGAGACGTTGAGAACACTATCGCGGTACAAACCGCTACTTGCCATCGGCAACAACACATTGCCAAGCGAAGTGGCAAGATTGAGATTTGACGTAATGATGACAACCACGATGGTGTTTATGCGGCTGCGATTGAAAAGGTCTGATTGCAAAATGAGCACCGGGCGACGACCACCCGGTGATGACCCGACAGGCTCTGGCAAATTCGCCCACCAAATTTCACCGCGTTGCATCACCATTCCTCCGCGCCGATGGCCTTTGCCTGAAGCTGTTTAATGACAGGATCAAGCTCAGATGGTTCGCGGTCATAAACCTCATTCAACCTTGCCGTAATCTGTTCGCCGGTCAGATGCTTCCATTCGTAATCGGGGGACGATGCCTGATTCTGAATTTGGTGACGCTCCAGCAAATCAGAAACGGCCTTGGCGAAAAGCTCGTTAAGCGTGACGCCAAGTTTTGCCGCCAATTCCTGCGCTGCAACCGAAACTGAGTCGGGAACCGAAACCTCTGTTTTCATAGCCGGAGTATGTGGACTGATTAAAATTCAGTCAAGCATTCCTATCGCCTTATGCCATCTGCTTCTGTGCCGAGTCCAGTGCTTGCATTTGCTCATTGGAGTTGCAAGACGCTTTCATGACTCTGATTGTGAGGCGGCGTTTTATGCGTTGACAGAACCCGGCGGCTGAGGCTGAATCTGAGCGCAGATCACAGACAATTTTCGGAGGACAATGCATTGAAAAATTGCTTTTGCTGGCTGGTGGTTTTATTTCAACTGACAGTTGGATTGACGGTGGCGATGGCGCAAACCAAACGGCCAATGACGCCGGAAGACGTGGTCGCGCTCAACCGAGCGAGCGATCCGCAAATTTCCTATGACAGTCGGCGCGTGGCGTTTGTCGTTTCCAGTTGGGATCGGGACGCTGACCGGTTCAACGCCGACATCTGGCTGGTCAACGATGGACGCGAAACCGTGCGGCTGACTTCGAATCCGAAACGCGACGATCATCCGCGCTGGTCGCCTGATCAACGGCGGTTGGCGTTTTTGTCGGATCGAGGCGACAGCGGCGGCGTGCAGATTTACGCCATCACCTTGCAAGCTGGCGAACCGGAACGGCTGACTTCGCACAAAGGGCCGGTGACGGATTTTGAATGGTCGCCTGATGGCCGCTTCATCGCCTTTGTCGCCGAAGAGCCGAGCGAAAAGCCGAAGACCAAAGCTCCGATGATCGAAGACGAAGGGTTTCGCTTTGCCCAGTTGTGGTTGCTGGAAACGGCCACAGGCGAAGTCAAACAATTGACCAAAGGCGCGCGGCATATCGCCGGATTTAGTTGGGCCTGGAACAGTCAGCAAATCGTTTTCACGGCGCGGCAAACGCCGAAGCTGATGGATTCGGCCACAACCGAAGTCTTCACGATTCCGGTCAACTGGCAAAACGCAACGCTGGATTCGGCTGCGGCCAAACAACTGACCAAAGGCAATGGCGCGGAAAGCGATGCGCTGTTTTCGCCCGACGGTCGCTGGATTTCGTATCTGGCGCACGCCGACGGAGACATCAACACTGGCCCCAATCGGATTCACGTGATTCCGGCGGGTGGCGGCGAAGCGCGCGTGCTGGCGAAAAGCTTCGACGGATACATTCGTTCGCATCGCTGGGTGTTCGACAGCCAGCGATTCATCTTCACCGCCGGATTGGGAGTCAACGAACAGATTTACACGATGGGCATCGCCGATCAGACGCCGCAAGCGATGACACGCGGCGATGGCGTCAACACGGCGTTTTCCGTCACGCCGGACGGAATGAACGTGGCGTTCGTTCACGAAAACCCGCGCGTGCCGACCGAAATCGCTCTGTTGGCGGCGCGAATCATGGTTCCGGTGTTTTTGACCAACTTGAACCCGAAAGCCGCCGAATTCGCGCTCGGCCAGGTCGAAGCCATTAAATGGAAATCCAACGACGGCACGGAAATCGAAGGCGTTTTGATTTATCCCGTTGGACATCAAACCGGCAAACGCGCTCCGCTGCTGACGTACGTTCACGGCGGCCCCGAAGGCGCGTACACCAAAAGTTTCAACGCCACGTGGAGCGCCTTTCCGCAAGTGTACGCGGCAAAAGGTTACGCGGTGTTTATGCCGAACTTTCGCGGTTCGTCGAATTACGGCGCGAAGTTCGCGCAATCCAATGCCAAACTGGTTGGCAAAGTGGATTACGAAGACATCATGAGCGGCATTGACCATCTGGTGAAACTCGGCGTGGCCGACGAAACTCGGCTGGCGGTTGCCGGGTGGAGTTATGGCGGATATATGTCCGGCTGGATGATCGGCCACACCAATCGGTTCAAATGCACTGCGTACGGAGCCGGATTGTCCAACGCCGTTTCGTATTGGGGAACGGCGGACATCGTTTTTCAACGCGAACGATTGCACGGCGGAACTCCGTGGGAAGCACGCAAAATGTTCGACGATCAATCGCCGCTGAATTATCTGACCAACGCCAAAACGCCGACGTTGATTTTCCACGGCGAAAAGGATGAACGCGTGCCGCTCGGACAATCGCAGGAAACGTACCGCACGCTGAAACGGTTGGGTGTGACGACGCAATTGGTGGTCTATCCCGATCAAGGCCACGGCATTCTGGTTCCAAGCTATCAACTGGATAAAATGCGGCGTGAATTCGCCTGGATCGAAAAGTATTTGGGCAATAAACTCGAAGCCTCTACGGCAAAACGGTAAACACAGCTTCGGACTTATTAACGCTTTTGGGCGAGACCTCTTACTGAATCATGCTCTTTCACCGCAGAGGCGCAAAGCTCCGCAGAGGTGACGCAGAGTTTTTTTTGCAGAATCTCTGCGCTGACTCCGCGTTCTCTGCGCCTCCGCGGTGAAATGGCAATCTCGTTTGAAGTCTTTCTTGAAGGTATCGAAGCTGGATAATTCATTTTTTGAGGTATCAAACGGTAAAGGATATTTATGGCAAAAGAATATGATGTGGTCGTGCTGGGCGCGGGACCGAGCGGATATGTCGCCGCCATTCGCGCCAGCCAACTGGGATTCAAAACAGCAGTCATCGAAAAACAATACTGGGGCGGCGTGTGTTTGAACGTCGGCTGCATTCCTTCCAAAGCGCTGTTGCGCAACGCTGAACTGGCGCACATTGTGAATCACGAAGCCAAAACCTTCGGCATGAACATCGAAGGCAAAGTCACGTTCGATTACAGTGTGGCTTTTTCCCGCAGCCGCAAAGTGGCCGATGGGCGCGTCAAAGGCGTTCACTTCCTGATGAAGAAAAACAAGATTGACGAATTTGACGGCTGGGCGACCTTCACGGATGCGAATACTTTCGACGTGAAGCTGAACAACGGCAGCAGTGAAACCGTCAAATTCAAACATTGCATCATCGCCGCCGGTGCGACGACGCGATTGATTCCCGGTTCGTCGTTGAGCGAGCGCGTCGTCACGTACGAAGAACAAATCATGGAAGACAAGCTCCCGAAGAGCATCATCATTGCCGGAGCCGGAGCCATCGGCGTTGAGTTCGCCTACGTCATGAACAATTACGGCGTGGACGTGACCATCGTCGAATTTCTGGATCGCGTTGTTCCGCTGGAAGATGAAGAAGTTTCGGCAGAATTGGCCAAGCAATACAAACGCGCCGGCATCAAACTGCTGACCAGCACGCGCGTTGAAAAGATCGAAGACACAGGCAAAAACGTTCGCGTCACCGTCAGCGACAAAGACGGCAAACAGCAAACGCTGGAAGCCGACAAGGTGCTGCAAGCCATCGGCTTCAAACCGCGCATCGAAGGCTACGGGCTGGAAAAGACTGGCGTGAAAGTCACTGACCGCGGCGCAATTGACATCAGCGACAAGATGCAAACCAACGTGCCACACATTTACGCCATCGGCGACGTGACGGCGAAATTGATGCTGGCGCACGTAGCCGAAGCGATGGGCGTCATCGCGGCGGAAAACATCAAAGGCGAACACACCATCAAACTGGAATTCGACATGATGCCGCGCGCGACCTATTGCCAACCGCAAATCGCCAGCTTCGGGTACACCGAAAAACAGGCGCGCGAACGTGGCTATGAGGTGAACGTCGCCAAATTCCCCTTCACTGCCAACGCCAAGGCGCACGGGTTAGGTGACGCGACCGGCTTTGTGAAACTCATCAGCGACAAAAAGTATGGTGAAATGCTCGGCGCGCATTTGATCGGCCCGGATGTGACCGAGTTGTTGCCGGAATTGACGCTGGCTCGGTACGCCGAACTGACGCCGGAAGAAATCGCCCGCAACGTCCACGCGCACCCCACGCTGAGCGAAGCTGTGAAAGAGGCGGCGCACGGATTGGTCGGGCATATGATCAACTTCTGAGGTCGTGAGGTCTTGCCATCTATAAGTAGATCGTTTGTAATTCTGTTGAAGCGATCTACTTATAGATCAAGGTGTCTACTTATAGTCAGCACGACCTATTGGTAGATATCTTGATGCCAGTAGAATTCATGTTGGACGTAATCGTACCCACAAAGGATTTGGTCTAGCAGTGACGAAAGAAGAAAGCAGTACGATGAAATTGACGAGTACGCTATTTTTACTCACGGTCATTTGGTTGCTGACAGCGGGTGCAACCAAACCAAGCAAACAACCGGACACCCTTTCCGATCTGTGTCGGCAATATCAAAAAACAGATGCAGAAATGAACCGAGTCTATCAACAAATCCGTAAGGCTTATCAGAGCGACCAGACCTTTTTGCTGAAACTAAAACTGGCGCAACAGGCCTGGTTACGTTATCGCGATGCACATTTGGAAGCACTTTATCCGGCGACAGAGAAACGTGTGTCTTATGGCAGTATCAATAATGACTGTCAATGTTTGGTACGTTCGACCTTGACGCAGCAACGGACAGCAGAACTCCAACAATGGGTGAAAGGTGCCCCAGAAGGAGATGTTTGTGCGGGCAGTATTCATCGCAAAAAATGATGATTTGTTTCTCAAACAAACGTCCAACATTTATTGCACCGGAGCGCGCCCCACAGGTCGTCCGTAATCGAGTGTTACAGGGGCGCGCCCGGTGAACGAGTTGCTAGGGCGCAAACCAAAACCACTCGCTACGCACACAATCCCGCCAGCCGTTTATCCGCATCGCCGAAGCGGTCAAGCTGCACGCCCATCAAATCCATCAAGGACAAAAACAAACTGCACGCGCGACGATTGTCGTTGCCTTTGTCCAGGTAATCCAGAATGCGTCCGGATTGCACCGCGCCTCCGGCTTTGCCCGCCAGCACGATCGGCAACTGGTCGGCGCTGTGCGCGTCGCCGTCAAACAAACTGGACGCAAACATCAACACGGAATTGTCCAGCAAGGTCGAACCGCCTTCGTCAATCGCTTTCAGCCGTTCCACCAGATAGGTGAATTGCCGGACGTGATACTGGTTGGTTTTCAGGTACATTGCTTCCAGTTCCGGCGCTTTGCCGTTGTGCGTCAAATCCAGATGCAAGGCTCCGCGCACGCCTTCGATGAAGCGGAAGTTCATTTGCGACAAATCGTTGTTCAGCATCAACGTGGCGATGCGCGTTTTGTCCATCTGAAATGCCAGCACGATTAAATCCAGCATCAGCCGCATGTGATCGGGAACGTTTTGCGGCAATTCTTCGCCGGGACGCGACAGGTTGGGCTGTTTCAAGCTTGGCTTCCAACCTTCGAGTCGCTCTTCCTTGGCGGCGTGATCAATGCGCTTTTCGATGTCGCGGATGGATTCCAGATATTCGTCCAGTTTGCGGCGGTCGCCGGAACTGACTTTCGGCTGGAGCGATTTGGCGTCGGCCAAGACCAAATCCAGAATGCTGCGGTCGAGTTTGCGCCCGGAACCATCGCCCACCAATTGATCGAACGTCCGCGAAGGATAAATTTCCTTGGTCGCGGGTTTGTTCGGCGACACCCACGAAATGTTCGAGCCGTAAATCATCGAAAGCCCGTCTTCCAATCGCAACTCGTTCGGTTCGATGCCCAACACCAGACTCGGCACGGCGGTACGATTGCCGATGCGCTGCGCCAGGATTTGATCGAACGACGTGCCAACGCGAATTTCCTTGGGATCCAGACTGACCGTAGCTCCCGACAGCAAATTCATGCGCCCCAGATGCGGACTGGTCGAAACGAAGGCTTTTTGGTGATAGAGGCCGCGCAAAAAGACGATGTCTTCGCGGATGGGCGCGAGCGGTTCAGCGGCTTTGCCAAACTCCATCGCCGCGCCACTGCCTTTGGCCCACCAGTGAGCCGGTTCGACACCGTTGGAAAAATACACGTGCGCGAATCGCAGCGGTGGTTTGTTGGCGGCTTTGTCCTGCGCCAGCAACGGCAGGGATTCCATCCACGGCAACGCCAGCGCAACGCCTGCGCCGCGCAAAAAATTTCGTCGGGAAGTTTGGGTTGGGTTGGTCATTGTTTTAGAATCCTTCCGCAAAGGAGAAATATGCTAAACGAATACATCGAAAAAGTAGATCAGGTTTACCGAATCAGGGGAACTCGTGTGGCGCTGGATTCAGTAATTTACAAATTCCGGCAAGGTCGCTCGCCAGAATCCATACAGGATTCTTTTCCCGCGCTTTCGTTGAGTCAGGTCTATGCCGCCATCGCCTATTACCTGGATCATCAGGACGAGCTTGATGCTTACCTTTCACAAAATGAGGCGACCGAAGCAGAGCTTAGTCGTGAGCTTGCTCGTTTATATCCCAAAGGCGCGGCATTGAAAGAACGTATCAAGCAAAGTCTACCGAAAGCCGCCTGATGAAGATCAAATTTCAAGCCGACAACGATTTAGACGAAGACATTTTGCGTGCGGTGAAGCGTTTGCAACCGGCCATTGATTTTCAACGTGCACCTGAACTCGACCTGCACACTGGCATTCCCGATTCTGAAGTCTTACGTCTATGTGCAGAAGAGAATCGTATTTTGGTCACTCACGACCGTCATTCGATGCCCAGCCACTTCATCGAATTCATCAAACAGCACGACTCTCCCGGAGTTTTCATTGTTTCGCGTAAGCTTTCAATCGGTAAAGCAGCAGAATGGTTGCTGCTTTACTGGATTGCCAGCGCAGCCCAAGAACATCAAAACCAAATCGTAGACATTCCTTAATGCCGATCAAGCAAAGCTCATCATGAACGAATCGCCGTTGGCGGTTTCCCAAATGTTGGTGGAGGCTCCCACGGCCAACATCTGGCGCGCACCTTTAATGACGGCGTGCAACGGGTCTTTGGCGGGCGTAACTGTCAATCGGGTTTCCACCGCAATTCGTTCGGCGACTCCCGGAATGCAAACGCCGCCGCCGGTCAGATGAATGCCGCTTTCGATGATTTCGCAAGACAAGTCAGGCGGTAAATCGCGCACGACTTTGCCGACAAAGCCGATGATTTCCAGAAACACAGGCGCAATGGATTGAAAGACTTCGGTTCTAGTCACACGGACTCGGCGTAACAATCCCGTGCGGCAATCCGTTCCGGCGGGAAAGTATTCTTCTGAAGACGAACCGTGCGGCCTGGCGCCGACTTTGCGAATGACGTTGAGCGCTTCGCGCGGATGCAAATCCACGTGGTGCTCTTCCCTGACCATCAACCGCAATGCGGCAATCAAATCGCTGCACGCAACGCGCATCGCCGACGTTTTGACCAGCGAACCGGAACGCACAATGGCAATGTCGGTCACACCGTCGCCAATATCCACCAGCATCTGCGCGTAGGGCGAACTCACGTCCATGCCAAGCCCAATTGCTGCCGCCAGCGGTTCAGGCGCCAGCACAACTGCCGCCGCTCCGGCCTTGTACGTGGCTTCGACCAACGCTTGCCGCTCTGAAACGCAAGCATCGGTCGGCGTGCAAGCCAGCACTCGCGGTCGCACCATCCCGAAACGCCGTGCGCGTTTGAACAGCGGAGTCAGCAACGCAGCCGCCGCGTTGACATCAGCGACGACGCCCGCGCGCAATGGAGAAATCAACGATGGCCTGGGTTTCAACGACCTGGATTGAAGATCATAACCATCTACGGCTCCCACCTCGCCAGTATCCGGGCGAAGTTCAACGACCGAAGGTTCATCGGCAATCAATCCGCGCCCGCGCGCGTATAACCGCGTATTCGCCGTCCCCAGATCAATGGCGAGATCCGGATCGGCAATGAACTTGCGAACTTTGGAGTGAGTGAGTAACGACATACGACTTTTTTCTTTTTCTTGCCCAGCCCTGAAAATTCCATCGTCGAGCTTGGGTGATAAATCCCAACTGGTGTTTTCCGAATTCAATTTTCCGGCGGAAACTTTCCAGTTTCAATCCAGCGGTTGATCCAGTTCTTGGCTAATTTTTGCCATTCAGCCCACGCCGTGAGATTTCGCGTAACGCAAACGCTTTCTTCAGAGTCGTCAACCGATTTTGCTCCATCAATTTCCACAACTCTTCTTGTTCGTTTGCGGACAATTCTGCCTCATTCTGTTTTTGCAGCAAATCGCTCAATCGCTGATCTTCGCTATCAGGCATGTGAAGTTTAGCAATCTCCAACACCTCTCTGTCCGAACAAAGTGAAATTTGTGTTCCCAGACGTTCGGTGTCCGCCGCAAATGCGTGTTCGATTTTTTCAACAATCAGTTCGTCAATCCGACGACGCGATTTTCCGGCAATGACAGACAAATTAGCCCACAAACTTTCTGGCAAATTTATTGTGATTTCCATAGGCTTAAGACCTTTCCTTGGAATTTTACTTCATTGCAGTATTTGTTGTCCCTTTGCTAATTCCCGGGCGATCTTCGCGTCCCAACCGATGGCGGAACTGTTTGCTGGTGGCGATTTCCATCGCCAGTTGAGCAAATGTCGCGCCGCTGCCTGCGTTGACCATGCGTTCGACCAGCAATTGATCCGACGCCAGTACCGTGCGCCCCAACGCATATCCGACCAGTTTGTACGACAGCGTTTTGCGAACCTGCGGCTCTTTCGCTCGCAGGTATTTCAGCAAGCCGTCAACTCCGGCAATTTCGGTTTTGTCACTCAGCGCGGCGGAATCTTCAATCGCGTTGCCATCGGCATATTTGTCGCGCCAGCGCCCGGTCGAATCGAAATGTTCGAGTGAAAAGCCCAGCGGATCAATGCGCGTGTGGCAATTGGCGCAGGTGGCATTGCGTTTGTGCTGCTCCAGTTTGGCTTTCAGCGACAATCCGCCAAAAAGTTTGTCATCGGCCGGCAACGATCCGGCATCGGCGGGCGGCGGCGGAACCGGCGTTCCCAGGATTCGTCGCAAAATCCAATCGCCGCGTTTGACCGGGCTGGTGCGCAACGGAGCCGACGTGGTCGTCAAAATCGCTCCCAGTCGCAACAAGCCGCCGCGATTGAACGCCGTCGCGTTTTCGACCAACTCTACCTGGTCTTTCGATTTGATTTCTTTCTTCACGCCGTAAAACTTCGCCAGGTCCTGGTTCAAAAACGTGTAGTCGGCAAAGAGCAGTTCGTTAATCGGACGACCTTTGCGAATGATGTGCTCGAAGAACGAGACAGATTCGTCGTACATAGCTTCTTTCACATCGTCGGTGAATTCCGGGAAGCGCGAAGAGTCAACGCCTTTGTATTCATCGAAGTGATAAAAGCCCAGCCATTGGCCGAAAAATTCCGTCGCCAACCGGCGCGCTTTGGCATCGGCGAGCATGCGTTTGACCTGCCGTTTGATGCCTTCGGCGTCGGTCAATTCGCCTGCGTTGGCGGCTCGACGCAACTCGGCGTCCGGCATCGAAGCCCACAAAAAGTAACTCAACCGGTTGGCCAATTCCCAGTTGCCGAGCAGCGTAGCCGTGGATTGCAGATTGTAAACCGCGTTCAATGGACGTTCAGACTCCCGCCCCCCTACTCCCGCGCTCACGCTCTGTTCGATGTGATAAAGAAACTGCGGCGCAACCAGTATGCGCGTCAAGACAGCTTGAATGGCTTTGCGATGATCGGCTTCAGCGCGAAACGTTTGCTCGTAAAACGAACGCAGCCCTAGTTTCTCTTTTTCAGTCAACGGACGCCGCCAGGCGCGACTGGCAAATTCCAAAGTGTCATTGACGTGTCTCGCACGCGAAGCCAATTGCGCGGCCATCACGGCATCGTAATGCGCTCTGAGCGGCGAAACGTATTGGCGCATTTCCGGCGGTAAGGTCGCCACTCGCGTCTTGTCCATCTTAGTGATGTCGTCGCCTTTCAAATCGTAACCGTAATGATTGGCCAGCATCCGCAGATAATTGTTGTGGTATTCAAACGAAGCGTAAAGATCATTCCAGGCTTGATCGAGCCGTCGCCGCGTCGCCGCGTCAATCAGGTTTTCGACAAAAAATTTATCATCGCGGATGTACTTCACCTTGACGACGAATTCGTCGTGTTCGGGCACGTTGTAAGTGTTATCGAACGGATCAGGAATCGGGTCTTTGTCCGCCGGCGTCGGTTCGCCGTGGGAATTCGGCGGCAAGAGCGAAACATATTCTTCGACTCCGGCGCGAAAGGCTTTATATCCGGCGCTGCTCATATCGCCGATCAAGGCGCGTGTCGGCTGACCGCGCGTGCCACCATCGGGGCGGTCGGAAATCAGAATACGAACCACCTGATCGCGGTTGTTGCCGAGTTCCACGTCTATCTGCAAATTCAGCAGCATCGGCGCGCCTTCGGGCAGGGGAACTTCAAACATCACCGATCCTGCCGAAGCAAAATCGTCCGCGCCGATTTGTTTGCCGTCGGGACTATGGCCGAAATTCAACCGCTGAGCCGTTTCTGCGCTGACGATGTCTTTCAGCTTTTTACGTTCGCCGGGCGGAACGATTCCTCGCCGCAAATTGGCAGCGGCTTCGGCATCGGCGGCCAACACGACGGCGGATTCTCCGGCGGCAACAGTTTGGCGTTGTACAACCGGGCGAAACCCTACGGTCAGATTTTTCCAGATGACGACCGGTTTATCGCCCATTGCCGGATTGACGTTGGCCACGTTCAAGTAAATTTTCGCCGGGCCGGGTTGGGCTGGCCCGCGACCACCTCCGCGCACGTAAGCAAAACGATGCGTCGGTTTGACGTTCAAAGTGCGGTCGCTGAATTCCAGCGGGCTTTCATCGCCCGCGCCGCCTGCGGCCACGTCGCCGCGCGCAAACAACCAGCTTGGCCACGTGGTGGAAAACTTTTGAAGCTCCTGGCAGCTTGCGCGGATTTCTGCTTCGTTGGATTTGGCGCTGACAACAGGAGTGGGCAATTTGCGCCAGCGAGCGACGATTTCCGAAGACGGATAACCCAACGACGGTTTGTTGACGACCTGCCAGATGTGTTCGGCGAATCGCGCCGTAATGCCTTCGCGTGCGGCCAGCGATTTCAGCGTTGCAGTCGTTTCGCCCAACGCCGCGCGATGTTTGTAGCGCCACGCGACGTAAAACGCCTTGCCGTATTTGTCCAAGCCGAACGGTCTGCCGCCTTCGCCGGAAACCGTGCGGAATCCGTAAGTTTCGTAAATGTTCCGAATGCGCGTGACGGCGGCTAGTTCAAAGCCGCTTTTGCCGGGGTGCGAGAAAAATTCCAACGGGCCAGCGCCGATGACGGCATGGTTGGCGACGATTTTGGCGGCAGCCAGATACCGTTCCAGATTGGCGTCCTGCATAAATTGCACGTCGCCGAAATTCGTGAAGCCTTCGCCGCCGACGGCATCGCTGGACGAATCAATGCCCAGATTCACGTCCAACCCAGTCAGGTCTTTGATCGTGTAAGCGTATTCGCCGCTGGTCAATCGGCGCACCGTGACGCGTCCCGGATCGCCGTCATGTTTTTCGGCGTAACTGCGAAGTTCGCTGCGAATCCAGGCGACGGCAGCCGTGCGTTCGGCATCGCTGGGTTGCGGCATGGATTTGGGCGGCATGGTTTTGTCTTCCAATGCCGCGACGACTTTTTCCCATTCCTGAAAGGTTTCGGCGACGGAGGGTTGCGCCAGCAGATGTTGCAGATTCATTCCCGCTTTGGCCGCCGAGCCGGTGTGGCACATCAAACAATATTCCTTGAACGTCGTCTGAGCGTTTGAAGCGGCCTTTGTCGCTTCCCGCGCGTTTCCGGCAATGCCGAAAGGTCGCACGTCGCCAAGCATCAGACCGACGACAAAAACAAACGACAGCAACACCAAAGCCAGCTTCCATTGCCGCGCGGATTTCGCGGTATTTTCATTTTGCCAATAGTTCATGAATCTCTTCATGTGATCGTACCTCTTTATGAACTCGTCTTGCGGATTCGGCGGGACGCTGAAAACCTCTTTTCAGCTCATTCGTATTGACGCAGGAAATTGGGAGCCGGGTACGAAATTTTCGTGTGCGGCTCGTTCATCTACAAAGAAAAGAAGGCTCGCCGGGCAATTTTTCGAGTTTGCTTGCCGAGCCTTCTTCCCTGTTCGTTTATGCCGGTTTGGGGTGAACCCAGGGTTTGCGATATTCGCGTTGCAACAGTTTGTTGGCTTCACTGTCGCCGACAACTTGTTGCTTGGTCGAATCCCATTTCAGCGAACGTCCCAGCTTCATCGAGATGTTGGCCAGAATGCAGCTTGCAGTAGAAATGTGGCCTTGTTCGATGTCGGCGACGGGTTTGTCGCGCGTTTCGATGCAACGCAGCAAATCTTTCATGTGGCCGCGAATCGCCGGAGCGACGTGTTTTTCCAAATCCTTTTCGACCTTGTCTATAGGATATTCTTCCAGTTCAAACTTCACGTCCTGATGAATCGGCTGTTCGTTTCTGTCCATCGGAATGTAATCGAAACTCATGACGCTGGCTTTAAGCGTTCCCTTTTCGCCGTAAATCGTCAGCCCCCACGGATACTTGGGATCGGGCGGATGGCCATAAGTTCGATGCTGCCAGATGACCGGAAATTCCGGGAAGTTGAACGTCGCGGTTTGTGTGTCGGCAATGTTCGCTTTGCTGCGCGTGTCTACCAGAATACCGCCGTTGGAGGAAATTTCTTTTGGCCAGCCCAAGCCCAACATCCAACGCACGGTGTCCAGCATGTGAATGCACATATCGCCCATGATGCCGTTGCCGTACTCCATGAAAGCTCGCCAACTGCGCGGATGCACCAGTTTGTTATACGGACGCAGTGGCGCCGGCCCCGTCCACATTTCGTAATCCAGGCCTTCGGGCGGAGCCGTGTCGGGCGGATTTTCCCGCGTTCGCATGTGGTAGTAACAGTAAATTTCGACCAGCCCGATTTTGCCGAGCTTGCCCGGTTTGATGATTTTTTCGATGGCATCAATCAAATGCGGAGTGGAACGGCGTTGCGTGCCAACCTGCACCACGCGATTGTGTTTGCGCGCGGCGGCAACCATCGCCTGCCCTTCAACGACGTCCACGCTAATGGGTTTTTGAACGTAAATGTCGGCTCCGGCTTCGCAAGCGGCGATCATCGGCAGCGCGTGCCAATGATCGGGCGTGTCAATCAGCACGATGTCCAAATCTCTTTCCTTGAGCATCTGGCGATAATCGCCATACGTGCGCGGAGTCTTTTTCGATTCCTGCCGCTCGGCGACTTGCGCGGCACAATCAGCCAGCATCTTTTTGTCTACGTCGCACAACGAAACGACTTCGACGGGAGCGACCTGCAACAACCGAAACAGATCGCTTTTGCCGTACCATCCCGTGCCGATCAATCCGACGCGAGCTTTCTTTTGCGCGAACTCTTCGGCGAATTTGTAATTCCGCCGCAAGACCGCCGGAGCCAGCGCAAAGCCTGCGCCCTGGCGAATGAATTCTCTGCGTTGCATAAACGGAGCCTCCTTGTGTTCAGTTTTCAATGTTCCTTGGATTCGATGATCGCCTGGTATACCGCAGTGCGAAATTCGGTCATCAGTCGAAAATCAACGGGGAATTTTTGCGTCATCATGATGGCAATGAGTTGTTCTTTCGGGTCAATGAAAAAACTGGTCGAAGCCGCGCCCGCCCAATCATACGTGCCCACTGAACCGAGGCGCTGCTGGTCGGCCAGGTCAGTGACAACCTGAAACCCAAGACCGAATCCAGAGCCTCTGCCAACCAACCCTCCGGCAGGCTTTTGTGCATGCGCCGTATGATCCATCGTCATCAGTTGCACGGTTTTCGGACTGAGCAAGCGAACGCCGTCGAGCGTGCCGCCATTGAGCATCATCTGGCAAAACCGCAAATAGTCCTGCGCCGTCGAAATCAATCCGCCGCCGCCGGAATAAAATTTCGCCGGACTCGCATAACGGCTCTTGCTCGGATGATCGGCCACGACCCGCTTACCGGTCACTTCACCCATGGCAAACGGCGACAGCCCCCATTGATAGTTGACGGTGAACCGGTCGAGTTTGTCAGCGGGCACATCAAACGCGGTGTCTTTCATGCCCAGGGGTTTGAAAATGCGCTGACGCATAAATTCATCCAGCGTGAGGCCGGAAAGCACCTCGACCAATCGCCCCAGCACATCCGTATTTACGCCGTATTGCCATTGTTCGCCGGGATGGAAAAGCAGCGGCAACGTGGCCAGTTTTTTGGTGAACTCCGCCAAGGTCGTGTCGCCCGACATCAAATTGGCTGCGCGGTACTGCCTGTCCACCGGAGTATCGCTGAAAAAGCCATAGGTAAATCCCGAAGTGTGTGCCATCAGATCACGAATGCTGATCGGGTGTTTGGGTTTGACCAGCGCGCCTCCTTCGCCATAAACCCGCACGTCGTTGAATTCCGGCAAATACCGGGCGGCCGGGTCGTCCAACTGAAACTTCCCTTCTTCGTAAAGCATCATCGCCGCTACGGCCGTGATCGGCTTGGTCATTGAGTAGATGCGAAACAGCGCATCGCGTTTCAGCGGTTTGTTGTTTTCGGCATCGGCTTGACCGGCGGTTTCAAAGTGAACGACTTTGCCACGTCGCGCGACCAGCGTGATCGCGCCAACCAACTTGCCGTCTTTGATTTTGCTTTCGACCAGTTGATTGATCCGTTGCAGTCGTTCCGACGACAGCCCGACCGATTCCGGTTTGACCGTTGGCGACGTCTGACCGTAAGCGAGCGTAAGCGCGCAAACCGCCAGCAGCAGGGAGCAAAGAAATTGGTTCAGATGTTTTCGCATCAAATCCTCTCTTGAAATTTTCAGGTTTGGGTCAATCTGCAAAGGTGAATTCGTTCAGGTTCAACAACACGCGGCACAAATTCGGCAATCCGTATTGCCGGGCAAACGTCGCAAATTGCTTTTGCTCGGCGGCAGAAGTCGTGCGGCCAAATGCCAGCCAGCTTGCGCGTTCAATTTGCGCCATCAGGTTGTTGGGACGTTCGCGCTCCAGTCGTTCGGCAAAGTGCCGCGCCTGTACGATCATAAACCCGTTGTTCAACAATGCCAGCGCCTGCAACGGCGACAAACTTTCGTTGCGTTTGTCCACGCGCATCGAAGGATCAGCACAATCCAGCGCCGTCATCCACGGCTGTGTCTGCGAACGAACGATGAACCGATAAATCGAACGCCGCCACGTTATCGGGTCTTCCGGATCGGCCAGGCCGTATTCGTAATGCGGCGAATGTTCCGGGCGTTCGATGACGAAATCCTGCCAGCCTGCGCCGCCCATCGTCAGATCGAGCTTTCCCGTCACCGCCAGCACCGCGTCTCGAACGGCTTCGGCTTCCAACTTGCGACGGTTTTGCCGCCACAATAGAGAATTGCTTGTGTCCACTTTTTCAGCCGCCGGATTGCTAGCAGAAGCCTGGCGATACGTTTCGCTCATGACGATCAGCTTGTGGAGCTTTTTAAGCGAACCTCCGTTATCGCGGAATTCCGTTGCCAACCAATCCAGCAGTTCGGGATGAGAAGGTTTGGCTCCATTGCGGCCAAAGTCGTTCGGGGTCGTCACCAATCCGGCACCGAAGTGATATTGCCAAACGCGATTGACGATGCTCCGCCAGGTCAGCGGATTGTTTGGATCGGTAATCCAACCAGCCAGCGCCGCTCGGCGTTGAGATTCAGAAGCATCTTTCGGGATGCTGAACCGCGCTGGTTGAAACGTCAGCATTGAAAGCGTGCCGGGCGTGACTTCGCGTCCGGGCGAAGTGACTTGCCCGCGAGCCAGCACGTGAATTGGGCGAGGCTTGCCGCCATTCCAACCTGTGCCCCGAAAATCTCCAACGCCGTAATGAACCGTCGCGGCAAAGACAACTTCAGGTTTCGGAAATGTCGCCAGTTCTATCGCCAGTTCGCCAAGTTCAACGTTGATGGCGTCGCGTTCGGCGCGAAGCTCCGGCTTCATCGCGGCGTCCACCAACGACGCTCGCTTCTTTCGTAAGCCGGTGACTTCGGCAGCGTTGTCAGGTTGTTTGGCGGCTGCGGCAATTTGCGCGTCGAGCTTCGTCAACGTATCGCCAGCAGCTTTGGCAGCGTCGCGTTCGATGATGCGTTTGCGTTCGGCAATTTCCCGCTGACGACCGTCCAGCCGGTTGAAGCGTTCGGTCATCGCTGCGTCGTTGGGAAAGTATTTCTTGTCGGCTCGATCCAGCGCCGAAAAGACCGATTGCAGCGAGTAATAATCTTCCTGCGAGATGGGATCGAATTTGTGGTTGTGGCATTGCGCACAGTGAACCGTGACGCTGGTAAACGTGCCAATCGTGTTGGCCACCATATCGTCACGATCCAGATGCCGAGCGATCTTGCCGTCAATTTTTGTTTCGGGCAGTTCGGCGTGGCCGATGAAATCCCAAGGCCCAGCGGCCAGAAAGCCAAGCGCTTGAATGCCGTCGCGCGTGCCGGGATACAACACGTCGCCAGCAATCTGTTCTTCCACAAACCGCGCATAAGGCTTGTCTTCGTTCAGAGCGCGAATCACATAATCGCGGTAAGGCCAGGCGTTCGGGCGCGGTTTGTCTTTGTCGTAACCGTGCGTGTCGCCGTAATGCACCACGTCGAGCCAGTGCCGCGCCCAACGTTCGCCATAACGCGGCGAAGCCAACAATTCCTCCACCAGCTTTTCATAAGCCAGCGGATTTCGATCTTTCAAAAATTGCTGCACACGTTCCGGCGACGGCGGCAATCCGACCAAGTCAAAATACAAGCGCCGAATCAATGTGCGGCGGTCGGCTTCAGGCGACATCTGCAATCCGGATTGAGTGAGTTTGGCGACGATGAAAGCGTCTATCGGATTTTGAATTTTGGATTTTGGATTTAGGATTTTGGGGATCGCTGGTCGCTTGATCGGTTGCCAAGCCCAATGTTCACGATTAGATGCCGCCGATTGAGCAAACGTCGGGCGTAGTTTGCCAATCGGCGCAAACGCGAAAACGGCGAACGCCGCGAACAGCAGAAGAGTTGTTTTTCCTACGGTTGAGTTCATTGCCGCCTAGCTCAGTTTCCAGCCTTTGCGATATTTGCGGCGAATCATCGGTTCGATTTCCGGCGCATTGGTCGCACGCAGATTCTGGTAATCCCATTCCAGCTTCTTGCCGGCACGAAATGCGACGTTGCCCAGATGATTGGCTTCGGTCAGCCATCCCGCATATTCAAAGTTGCACGTCGTCGGCGCGCCGGTTTTGCAGGCATGAATCCATTCGGCGTAATGCCCCAGCGATTTCGGGATGAACGGATCGGGGCGTTTGAAATCGGCAAACTGCGTTTCGGGCAGCAGGACGTGTTTGCTGTAATCAGACAGCAGCATGCCCTTGTCGCCTACGAACAACACGCCACTGTTCCAGTTCGGAATTTTTCCATCTTTTAGAAGTTGCGGTTTGTAAGTTCCCTGATACCAGGTCAATTGCAGCGGAGCCAGATCGCCGCGTTTGCCGTATTGATACGTCACCTGCATCGAAGCCGGAGCGATTTCGGGATGCGGCGCGGGGCCGCTGGCTTCGATGGTCAGCGGATGATCCAGTTTCAACGCCCACCACGGCAGATCAATCCAGTGACTGCCCAGATCGCTCATCGTGCCATTGCCGAAATCCCACCAGCGATACCATTTCGGTCCTGGAAAATAGACATCGTTGAACGGACGTTGCGGCGCAGGCCCCAGCCACAACTCCCAATTCAAAATCGCCGGAATCGGATCGGGTTTGGCCGGACGATTTTGGACAAAAACGATGTCGCCAGCGGCTTTGGCTTCGGCTTCTGTTGCGTGCCAGCCCCAGGCGCGGCCTACCCAGACGTGAGCTTCCGTGACTTCGCCGATGGCTCCGGTTTGAATCAATTCCACAACGCGACGGTAATTGTCTCCGGCATGAATCTGCGTTCCCATCTGTGTGGCAACTTTGGTTTTGGCGGCGGCTTCGCGTATAACGCGAGCTTCCCAGATGTTATGCGTCAGCGGTTTTTCGCAATAAACGTGTTTGCCCAGTTGCAACGCAGGCAGCGTGGCAAAGGCGTGCGTATGTTCGGCGGTGCTGATGACCACGGCGTCAAATTCTTTGGCGTAATCGAACACCTTGCGGAAATCCACCAGCTTGCGAGCCTGGGTGTGGCGTTCGGCGGCTTTGTTCAATCCTTCCTGATTCACGTCGCACAGGATGGCGATGTTTTCCGATTCGACGCCTTTCAGATTGGCGGCTCCACGACCGCCCGCGCCGATGATCGCCAGATTGAGTTTGTCGTTGAGGTTGCGGCCTCGCACGATGGCCGGAGCGGCCAACGTAACGATTCCGGCAGCGGTGGCCTGATTCAGAAATTGACGGCGAGTCAGTTCGCTCGCAGAAGATGATTTTACTGACATTGCGCTCTCCGTGTAGGTGGTTGTTGATTGTGGATGGCGCGCGAAAATCGCACGGGCGAATCATAAGGCGAGCGTTGCAGTGTGTACAGCCAAGCGGCGGTTTGGCGTTGAGGAAATCCGATCAGGGTCATTGAGTGTCGCGCGAAGATTCCAGAGATTGCAATCTCACCTCAGCTTCGTGCAACTTTTCCATGCATTCGGCCAGCACGGCGTTCGTGCCTTCCAACCCGGCCAGCTTGACGCGCAAACCGCTGATTTCGACTTCCAGATTGTTGACCGTCGCCTGATGCTGCGTTTCCAGTTCGCGCAATTTGGCTTCGGCGACTTCGGCTTTTGCGCCTGCCGGTTCCAGTTCGGCGATGCGCGCGTTGAGATGTCTGGCTTCGGATTCTTTTTCGCTGATGGCGGATTGCAACCGGGCGTCGAGTTCGATCAATCGCGCATCGCGCGCGAACAATTGCGCGTGCAGCGGTTCCAGTTCGGCGATACGAGCCTGCAACCGCGCGATTTCTTCGTCCCGGCTGCTGAGTTCAGCGTTGAATTCGGCGTCCAGTTCTTTCGCTTTGGCTTCGGCGGCTTCGACGCGAGCGTGAGCAGCGTCCGGGCTGGCAACGACCAGCGATTTCAGTCGCACGATTTCGGCATCCTTGTCCGCCAGCGCCGCCTGAATCTCCTGTTGCCGAAGTTCCTGCTCTCGCACTTTCGCTTCGATCAAATCATCTGCACCGGATGAACCCGCCAGCGCTTCCATTTCTTCCAGCCGATTTTGCAACCGATTCAACCGGGCTTCGGTTTCCGAGGCTTCGTCGTTCATCTGGCGCAATTTCAAATCGCGCTCCGCCACTTGAACCGCCAGCGGTTCAAGCTCTTTGACGCGAAGCTGCAATAACGAAATCGCCGCGTCCTTGTCGCGTAGCGAAGAATCCTGTTCCGCTTCGGCAAGTCGGAAATCCAGTTGGGATTGCAGGTCGGCAAGCTGGGAATCTTTTTCGTTGAGCGCAAATTCGTGTTCAGCTTTTTGATCGCGCAATTGCGAAAGCAGCGTCGCTTGTTCGGCAACGGACGCTTCCAATTCGGCGACACGGTCGGCCAGAATTCCCTGCTCGCGTTCGTTGCTTTCGGAAATGGCGGTGAGTTGTTGCGCCAACCGGGCGGCTTCTTCCGTTTTGGATTGTTCGTTTTTTTCGGCTTCGGCCAGCTTCGTTTCCAGCTTTCGCAACCGCAAATCGCGGTCGGTGATTTGCAGCTTCAACGGCGCCAGTTCTTTGACTCGGTTGAGCAAGGTCGCCACGTCGTTGTTCTGGCTGAGTACGGTTTTTCGCAGCGATTCGATTTCGGCAACCATTGCCGGATCAGGTTTGGGATTGTCGCGTTCGGCTTCGGCATTCGTGAGTTTGGAACGCAACGATTCGATTTCCGCTTCGGCTTCGGCCAATTTGCCGCGAATCGCATCGGCTTCCGATTTCAAAGCTACGGTACGGGAATTGGCGGCATCCATTCCCGATTCGGCGGCGAACTTGGCGTTATCGGCCAGTTCAAGCTTGCTTTCCAGGTCAGCGATTTTGGCGTCGCGCGCTTTGATTTGCTCAGAGGATTTTTCCGCCTGACTTTTCAGCGAATCCAGCGCTTCGTGTTGAACGTATAGTTCGGCTTTGGTCGTTTCGAGTTCGCGTTCCAATTCACGCAACTTCGCGTCCGATACGCCCACATCCGACTTCCGGGAAAACAATGCGCCGACCAACAAGCTCGGCAGCAATGCGCAAACAAATCCCACAATGTTCAGTGAAGTCATAAGCTAGCCCTGTTGATAAACAATTCGTCTGCGTCAGGCTTGAGCCATTCCTCAATGCCCGCGCAGTTCGTGTATTCGTATTTTCCGTGACGACTGCTGATTTTAGACGCGAAAGTAATCGCCGCGCCAGTTTTTGATCGCCTGTTTCAATTCTTTTGGCGTGGCGAATGCGCCATCCACGGCAAGCTGCGCCAGTTCCGGCAATTCGCCATCCGAAGCAAATCGCATGGCCACGATAAATCGAACCGGCAACGCGCTGGCTCTGGCGGCCAGATCGGCAGTCAGCAATCGCTGATACCGAAGCTGCTCTTCCAGGCGAATGATGCGATCCTGCGCTTTCAGCGGATTGACGCGCACCATCAACATCATCAGCAACAAACCAACGGACAACAATAATTGTTCGAAATGATCCAGCGTCGGGGCTTTTGTCACGCGCAGAATGCACCAGCCAAAGTGTATGAACAAGATCGGAGACAACACAAAATGAAACGGCGCGTGCCAGCGCGTGTGATGGGAAAAGCTTTGAGTGGGTTTGGGCATTTGGGTTCCTCCTAAAAACAGACAGGGGTTACTGGACTAAAAGGGTCGGGGCTCATCCTGAAAAATTCTGGCAATCCTGTCGAACTGGGTTTCCTGTTACAAAGCCGAAGCTCCGGCTCTGCCAGCGGGAATTTCTACCTTGGGCAAATCGGGCGTGAAATCTTCGCCGGGATTGATGAATTGATCCCGTTCGAATTTGTACTGTTTGTCGTAAAGCTGTTTGTAGCGGCCTTCGTGAGCGATCAGTTCGTCGTGCGAACCGCGCTCGACGATTTCTCCGGCTTCGAGCACCAGAATCTGATCGGCGCTGCGAATGGTCGAAAGCCTGTGCGCAATGACAAACGTCGTGCGCCCTTGTCGCAATCGCCGCAACCCTTCCTGAATCATCGCCTCGCTTTCGCTGTCCAGACTGGAAGTCGCTTCGTCCAGAATCAGGATTTTCGGATCGGCCAGCAAGGCTCGCGCAATGGCAATGCGCTGGCGTTGGCCGCCGGAAAGTTTGACCCCGCGTTCGCCAACGATGGTTTCATAGCCTTTTTCAAATCCGGCAATGAACTCTTCGCAATGGGCGATTCGCGCAGCTTCTTCAATTTCGGCGCGCGTCGCGTGCGGTTTGGAAAAGCTGATGTTGTCGGCAATCGTTCCGTCGAACAGAAAATTATCCTGTAAAACCACGCCGAGGTAACTGCGGTAATCGCGCAGCTTCAAGCCGGTCAGATCGCGTCCGTCAATTTTGACGCGCCCGGAAAGCGGGCGATTGAAATTCATGACCAGACTGATCAGCGTGCTTTTTCCTGATCCGCTCGATCCGACCAGCGCCGTCGTCGAACCCGCCGGAGCCGTAAACGAGACGTTTTTCAGCACCGGGACATTTTCGTTGTATTCAAAACTGACGTTTTCAAATTCGACTTCGCCGCGCAGATTACTCAAGGCGTCACGCTGCGAATCTTCTTCGTCTTCGGTTTTCAAGCTCAGAATTTCGCGTATGCGGTCGAGTCCGGCAAACGCTTCGGTGATTTGCGTGCCGATGGCGGAAATTTCAATCACCGGCAAGGCCATCAAACCCGTGAAGGCTACATACATGAACATATCGCCGACGGTCATTTCTCCGGCCAGCACCGAACGTCCACCGACGGTAATCATCACCACGCCGATGGCTCCGACGACGACAGACGAAAACGCCGTGATCGCCGACACGCCGGTCATGGACTTGGCGATGTTGCGAAACAGTTTGTGCGCGCCGCGCGCGAAAACCAGTTCTTCGCGTTTTTCAGCGGTGTAAGCTTTGACGATGCGAATGCCGCCGAGCGATTCGCCCAACCGTCCCGTAATTTCGCTTTGAATCTCGCCGCGTTCACGAAACAGCGGACGCAGTTTGTTGAAGGCGAACGCCAACCCGCCGCCAAAGGCCGCCAGCACTACAATCGTCACGCTGGTCAATCGCCAGTTCAGATAAAACAACACGCCGAGCGCAATGACCGCCGTGATGATGCTGCCGGTCAGTTGCACCAATCCCGTGCCGACCAGATTCCGAATACCTTCGGCGTCGTTCATGATCCGCGAAATCAGTTTGCCGGTTTGCGTCGAATCGAAATAGCTGATTGGCAGTCGTTCTACTTTCGCCTGCACTCGCTTGCGCATTTCGGTAATGGCTCGTTGAGCGGCCACGCCCAACACACGGGACAGCAAAAAGGAAGTGACGGCTTGCAGAAAGGTCGCTGCTCCGGCAGCCAGCGCAATCGGCGTCAACAAATCCGTCCGTTGCTTGCCAATGACATCGTCAATCAGAAACTTGGTCGAAGCGGGCAGCACCAATCCGACCAGCCGATTGAAAATCATCAACACGCCGCCCAGCATCAACCGCCCGCGATGTTCTATCACCAGCTTGCGAGCCTCAGACCAGGCGGCTGAATAATTCACGCGCTTCTTGTTCTCTTTTTGTTCGCTCACGTGTTTTCCTTTGCAGAGAGTTGGCCGACCAAACGTGGCCCCGCGTCACCCGGAAACTGTTTTGGAAACCAACAGCCGAAGCTCAGATACAACCTTGAACTTGTAATGAAAAGCGAGAATGAATTGGCGGGAAAACCGAACGAAAAAGGAAAGGGCGGGTAGAGGGGATCGAACCCTCGGCCTCAAGAACCACAATCTCGCGCTCTAACCAGCTGAGCTATACCCGCCACAAATATATCTTTTTGAATCGCAAACATCGTTGGCAGATGACGCAAGTAACTCTGAATCACCGCCAAAGAGTGTGCGATCATAGTCAGCGATCCTCAGATCGTCAAGAGGCTGATTCTTCACTCAAATTCAATCGGGATTGAATCGCCGCTTCAGCAAACAATGGGGTAAAATCCGCGCGACATTTCCCGAAAGCAACGACTGGTAATGATGAACGCAGAAATCCATTTGACGAACACTTCAAGAATTTCTTCCCTCGATTCCATTGCGGAACGACTCGCCCAGCAACCGTTTGTCCCTGCGGCAATGCTGACCAATCGCCATCTGATGACGATCATCGGCTCGAAACGCCCTCGCCGATTTTCGATCCTCCAACACACGGCGGAACGGCGAGAGTTTCAAACCGAAACGCACACAAGAGTCGTCGCTTATTGCCATTGGCAACCGGATCGGCTGACTCGGCCAACTATCCTGATCGTTCACGGATTGGAAGGTTCTGCCGATGCCAATTACGTGCTCGGCACGGCCGGCAAAGCCTTTGCAGCAGGCTTCAATGTGTTGCGATACAACGTTCGTGGTTGTGGCGGGACGTTGCATCTGTCGCCGAAGCTCTATCATTCCGGGCTGACGGTGGATTTGCATTTCGTCGTCCGCGAACTGATCGAACGCGACCGATTGCCGGAATTGTTTTTGATTGGCTTTTCGATGGGCGGCAATCAATCGCTGAAATTTGCCGGCGAGCTTGGCGACAACGTTCCCGAACAGCTTCGCGGAGTGTGCGCCATCAGCCCGCCGATTGATCTGGAATCCTGTTCGCGCGCCATCGCCCGCCCGGAAAACTTCATCTACGAAATTCGCTTTTTGCGCAGTTTGCACAAAACGCTGCGCGAAAAGAACAGGCATTTTCCGGGCGCTTATGATTTGAACCGGCTCGATGGAGTTCGGCATCTGTGGGATTGGGATGACGCCATGCAACCTTACAATGGCTTTCGAGATGCTCAGGATTATTACAACCACGCCAGTTCCCTGCCTTTCATTCCCAAGATTCGAGTGCCGACGTTGCTGATTCACGCCGAAGACGATCCGTTCATTCCACACGAACCGTTCCGGGATGCGCGCGTTACTGCCAACCCACAGGTGCAATTGCTGATGACCGAACGCGGAGGCCACGTGGCCTTTTTCGGCCAACGCCAATCGGATGAAGATCGCGCTTGGGCGGAAAATCGCGCCGTGGAATTTTGTAGCCTGCTTGCCTTTTTAGCGCCTGCCTCTCGCGTTGTGTTTCCTTGAGCCGAAGTCAGCCGCATTCCTACGCCACATTATTTTCCCGCCCAAACGCAAAATTGTTCTTGACGCCCCCCCCCTGCAAGCGATGTACCTTCCGCGCGTCTCAACTCCACCAAGTTCATTCAATTCCAAATCCGATTG
>CAYYDG010000001.1:263789-385965 GCA_964470555.1 uncultured Heliomicrobium sp. | reverse complement strand
TGTAGGTGAAATTTACTTTCCTTCGGCTACTGAGACCGAAGGCTTCTAAGGAGAACAGAAAATGAAAACACCAGATTCAAATTCCACCCCGAATCAATATGGCGTGATGCTGGCTCGTAGCTGGCGACGCGCTCAACCCTGGCTGCGTATACGCCAGGCGGTCGTGATGATGTTGAGCGTTGCGCTCTTTCTAACGTCGCTGCCGCTTTTTGGAGGCCGTACCCAGACATCCCATGCACAAATCACCCAACGCATTTGCGACCCCAGCCAGCCCGGCGCCTCCAACCAGATTTTTCAGAAGTGTGCCATTAGCAACGGCATTGAAGGTGCGCTCGAAACCGAAGCGATCAATACTCTGCTCACTCTACATCGGCTGCCGACAGGTGATCGGGGCCGCCTGCTGGGTTGGGAGCGGAACGAGATACGCGCCGTGCTCAGCGACATGCTGTTCGCTGCCATTCAGAAAGCCCCGGCGGCGCGGACGCAGACAGAGCAGTTATACGTGACGGCGGTAACCAATCTTGTCAAACAGCAGCGCGTGTTGGCGGCTACCAAATCGCTCGAAGAGTATGACAAGTGGTTGAATACTTGCCCATATACACCGCCGCCGGGTTTCACATTTAATAACGGCGATTGCGCTGGCGTCACCCTCGGTTTGTTGACCGGCCGCACCGCGCCTTCATTCGACGAATTCAAAGCTTACGGCGCATTCCGCGCCTATGAAGAAATTCAGAATGATCCGAACCTGGCATTGGCACTCAGGGGGACGGCAGCAGCGATGACCACACTGAGCGGCATAGCAGTGGTAGCCAGTACTGCTGCCTTCCCCACCGTCCCAATTTTCACGACTTTGGCCACGGTCACGGGAGAAGGGATCAAGTACAGCTCGCCTTTGCTTAGGTTGATCTTCCCCATGGCAAGAACGATTAGTACCATCGGGGGAGTCGTTGGCCCCCTCGTAATAATTATTACATCCGTGATCACTGCCATCTTCCGGGGCATTCAAGTCGCAGCTATGGAGGAACTGCCGATCAAGCTGCAAGAGGCCAAGAACAGGGCCATGAATGAAACTCCCGACTTGACTCAACTCCTTGCGGACAATGAAGGGGCGCGCGAAGTCTTCACGGCGTTGATGCTGGCTACCTTCCCGGATTTCCCCGCGACCGGTGGTGTTCCAGCGTCGCAAGCTTCCGACCCGAAATTCCGCTTGACGCCAGGCAACAGCGTTACCCCAAGCGTCGAGTACAAAGATTGGGACGGCAATAAACACATCTTGCGGCTCAACGGCGGCTGGTTTGTGGACCGGAAAGAGGGCGGACCAGAGCGGCTGACACTGAGCATTGAATACTTGGATTGGACAGGCAAGCAACGGACGGCCTCGCGCGTCGGCACTGAGTTCTGGCATAGCGTCAAACAAGATGAGTCCACTCCTCCAAACACCCCAATTGAGGCTTCCAGTAGCCTGGAATTGCAGTACAAGGACGCGAACGGCGCGCAGATGACGGCGCGGATTGAGAATGCGGCCCCGACTATCTCGACACTGAGCGTGACGCGGCGTCAGGAACCGCCTGTGCCGAGCCAATACCTGACGGCGTTTCCGAACGCCAACGTTTCGCAAATCGCCACGGTCAGCGACCTGGAAGACGCCGCGGGTTCACTGTCCGTGGCCGTCACCAGCGCCAACCCGTCCAACGGGATCACGCTGTCCGACCTGCGTGTGGAAGCAGACGGCAAGGTATTTGCTCGCGTGCAACCCACTTGCAGCGCGGTTGTCGGCAATACCCCGTTCACGCTTCAAGTCCGCGACAGCATGGCTCAAACCGCCACCGCGACGGTCAACGTCACGGTCAATGTCAATGCGCTGCCGGTGCTCGGTTACCCGTCGTTGATGAATGTGGCGGCAGGCGGCGCGCTGGTCGTCAATCCCGCTGCCGGTCCCAGCGACGACGGCGGCGCGCTCGGTCAAGTGCTTTTCAATGGCAGCCCGGCTTTGAGCGTTGGCCCTGTTTATGTCGCGCCTGTGAATCCTGGTGCGCCCGCTTTCGCCGGAACGATCCAGGTTTCGCCGAGCGATGCGCGTATCAGCATACAGAATGCGGGGCCGATGGGAGATTATTATGTGGCGACTTCGCTGACAGATTCTTGCGGCCAGGTCACTTCCGCAGTGTTCACGCTCCGCGTCAGTTGCTCCTTAATCAACTTCACAACTACGAACGTCAACCCGACTGCCAGCGGCGCAACCAACGGACAGATTACGGTCAATGCCAGCGGCGGCTACGGCGCGATGAAGTATTCCATCAACGGCGGCACTACCTTTCAGACCTCGAACGTTTTTAGTGGCCTGGCTGCCGGCAATTACATCGTCACGGTCAAGGATTCTGCGAATTGCTCCGCATTGCTCCCGAAGCTTGTGACGCTGGCTGGTCCATCCCCGATCACGTTTGTCACGACAACCACCAACCCGACGTGCAATGGCGCGAACAATGGCGGAATCACATTCAATGCCACGGGCGGCGTGGGCGCTCGGCAGTATTCGATCAATGGCGGCCAGAGCTTCCAATCCAGCCATCTTTTTACCGGGCTGACGGCGGGCACATACAATCTGGTCGTCAAAGACGCTATTGGAACAACCAGAACGGGCGTCGTCACGCTGACCCAGCCGAGCGCCATCGTGGTCGGAGCGGTCAGCGTTCCTTCCGCCACGGCTGGGAATAGTTATCAAGCCGTCACGTTCAATTCCACAGGCGGAACCGGCAATCGCACGCTTTCGCTGTCCGGCTCTTTGCCGCAAGGAATGCAGTTTACCAATGGCGTCCTTTCCGGCACGCCGGTGAAAACTGGCTTTTTCAGCTTCACTGTCACGGCGACCGATCAAAACGGTTGCACTGCCAGCCGCAGCTTCACCTTGTTTGTCACTTGCGCCGGTTCAACGGTCGCTCCCGCGAGCTTGCCCAGCCCGCGCGTCGGCGTCGCTTACAACCAGCAATTCAGCGCGACTCCGGCGGGAGCGAACAACACGTACTCCGTGGCCAGCGGCACGCTGCCAACAGGCTTGGCGCTTAGCGCTTCGGGCAGCTTGAGCGGCACGCCTACGCAGACCGGTACGTTCAACTTCCGCGTCAGGGTGAACTCAAATTGGGGCAGCAATACGTGCGCCGGTTGGCGCGATTATCAACTGACAGTGACCAACAACACTTCTCTGCGTGCTAATAACGAAGACGCGACAGGCGAAAAATCCGGCAAGGCCATAACCAATGATTTCGATGGCGACGGCAAATCCGACCTGGTTTCATGGAACGGCGAAACGGGCGAATGGATGATCGTTCGCAGCAGCGACGACCAGACCGAAGCCGTGAAATGGGAAGCGGGTTACGAACCGAACCTGGATGTAATCGTCAACGGCGATTTCGACGGCGACAGTAAAGCCGACCTGGCTGTGTTCAAACGCGCGGACGCTCGTTGGTTCATCCGCCAAAGTTCGGACGGCGCGATGGTGGACAAACAGTGGGGATTGAGCGTGGACACGCCGGTTGCTGCGGATTACGACGCAGATGGCAAAACCGACATCGCTGTCTGGCGCGGGTTGGAAGGCGCCTGGTACGTCCTTCAAAGTTCAAACGGGAAAGTCCAAACGATGGTGTGGGGCAATGGCCGTGCGCCGTATTTCGATGTGCCGGTTCCGGCGGATTACGACGGCGACGGCAAGGCGGATTTCGCGGTGTTCCGCCAGACGAATGGTCACTGGTACATCAAACTCAGTTCTGACGGTTCGGTGCTGGACAAGGTTTGGGGGATGAACGGTGATGTGCCGGTCACAGAGGATTACGATGGCGACGGCAAATCCGACATCGCTGTCTGGCGCGAAGCGGAAGGCGTCTGGTACATCCTGCACAGTTCGGATGGTTTGGAACGGTCAATTTCGCTGGGCGTTTCTTCGCTGGGGGATGTTCCCGCGATTGGCGATTACGACGGCGACGGCAAAGCGGACGCGGCTGTTTGGCGCGTGCGGGAAGGTCGCTTGTACGCTCAAGGCAGTCAGGACGCCGCGACAATCACGCGCAACCAGGGACGACCGGGCGAGCTTCCTATCGTTCGCCAATAGAACTAAACGCCCTGTGAGCAAAATTGCTGCGGAAGAATTTTGTTCACAGACAACCAAAACAGACGGGCAGGCTGGCAACGGCCTGCCCGTCTGTTTTTAGATCAAATTGCAAATGCATGTATCGGAAGAAAATTCAGCTAAGCCGGTTTTACGGCATCAACTCCTTGATTCCGTTTTGGATAGACCAATTGCTTGACACCCCCAAACACGTCGGGCAGACTCCCGTTTCGGTGGCAAATTCAGAGTTCCGCAGTGCCATCGGCAATCATTATTCATCGTCACGAATCAATTTTATGGGCGCAGCCTTCGTCAGGTTCATCAGGCCTGAAGGTTTGCGCGCCAATTCCCATCGAACTAAGGAGAACTATCCATGTCCGTCAAAGCCTTTGAGCCAAAGTTTATGAAAGTTGGTGTGTTGACCGCCGCGTTACAGGAATTAACGCCGCGCGAAAAACGCGATCCCGATCCGGATTTGGCCATCGAAGAATGGGTGCAGTTCGCCGCCGAACTAGGGGCGAATTACATACAGCTCGGTTCGGCCTTGCATCCTTCGGAAGCAGACATTCCCGCCGAAGCCATGCTCGATCCCACGGCCAACCATCTGGATTTGCGACAACCATTCACCAAAGACCGCGCCAAACGAGTTCGCGCCAGTTTGCAAGCGAACAAAGTTGGAATTTCCGATGTCGGATATTTCGACAACATGCTCCATCACGATCCGGCGCTGCGAAAAAAGAAACACGATTTCATGCTGCGCGCGATGGACGCCGCGGTCGAATTGGATGTGTCTGCCGTTTGCGGCTTCGTCGGGCGCAATCAGGCCACGAACATGGATCAGAACCTGCTGGACTTTGAAGAATGGTTCATCCCGCTGCTCAAAGCCGCCAAAGATCGCGGTCTGGTTTACCGCATTGAACAATGCCCGATGCCCGGCTGGGTTCCGGGCGACAACTGGCACAACAACATTGCCTACACGCCGGGAACGTGGATCGCGCTGCATCGCATCTGCGAAAAACATGGCGTAGGCGATCAATTCCGCATTCACTATGATCCTTCGCACGCGATTCTGATGGGACAGGACACGCGCTCGCTGTTTCAATACTTGAAAGACACTGGCTACAACTTCCTGATCGGCGGATTCCATGTCAAAGGTCAGGTCGTGGACGCCAAAGGGGTTTCGGCTTGGGGATACGGCGGCCAGACGGTCGAACGCGGCGATATGATTAACGGTCAACCGTCGCCGAACGTCGCTGATCACCTGAACGCCTGGGCCAAACAGGTCGTCTTGTGCGAACACGAATTGCCCGGTACGGCCAAACACGATCCGCTGGCATACCTGCAAAATCGCACGGTGGATTGGCTGGATCATCAACTGGCCGCGCGTGAATTGTTGCAACTCGACGTGGAAAACACCTACCTGATCGTCGAACACGAATATCCGAAAGCGCGCATTCAGGACAAGGAACTGTTGAAACCGATTCTGCAAGGTTCCATCGCTTTCGCGCGCAAAATTGACGAAGCGGCGGCCTGCATGTTCGCGCTGCAAAACGAAGTGCTCGCCGCGCAGGGCATTCCGGTGCAAGGCATCGGACGCCAGGCGTATCGGTCATAACCACAAACGCACTTTCCCGGAGAAATTTATGTTCACCAGACGAAAACAAATCTTGTCTCTGTTTTGTTTGTTTGCTGTTGTTGGTCTTTGCGTTGCTTTGCCCATCAAAACCGCTACGGCCCAGGGCAAAAAGCCAAAAGTGTTGTTCGTTACCCAGTGCAAAGGCTTTCGCCATGCCGTGTTGCACCAGGCCGAAGAAATCATGGAACAGCTTGGCGATAAAAACGGCTTTGACGTGACGATCACGCAGATGGCGGAAAAGTATCTGACACCTGCGAACATGAAAACGTATGACGTCATAGTGTTTTACACGACAGGCGAATTGCCGCTGTCCGACGCGCAGAAAAAAGCGCTGCTGGATTGGGTCAAATCGGGCAAGTTTTTCATGGGGCTTCACAGCGGAACGGACACGTTTTACAAATGGCCGGAATATGGCCAGATGATCGGCGGATATTTCAACAAACATCCATGGACGCAGGACACGACTGTCACGCTGAAAACCGAAGACAAATCGCATCCGGCCTCGCGGCATTTGCCGGACGGCTGGACGATGAAAGAAGAGATTTATCAGCACAAGGATTTCATCGGACGCGACAAAACTCACGTGCTGGTCAGTTTGGATCAAACTAAAACCGACATGAACAAACCAGGCGTCGAAGCCAAAGATTTCCCGCTGGTTTGGTGGCACGATTACGGCAAAGGCAAAGTGTTGTACAACGCCTTCGGCCATCGCCCGGACGTCTGGACGACGGATTGGTACAAGACCATGTTGGTCAATTCGATCAAGTGGGGAACCGGCCAGATGAAGTAGACGGGCGCTGTGTACGTGGAATCAGGCGATTGAAATGGCGTCTCCAGATTACGACAGCCCATGGAAAGATTTGCTTGACCGCTATTTTGAAGCGTTCATGGAATTTTTCTTTCCTTCGGCGCACGCGCAAATAGATTGGGCGCGCGGCTTTGAATTCCTGGACAAGGAACTGCAGAAGATCACCGCCGACGCCGCCATCGGTCGGCGAGCGGTGGACAAGCTGGTCAAGGTCTGGCTGAAATCTGGCTCGGAGTTGGTCGTGCTTTCGCATTGCGAAGTGCAAGGCGACCGCGAGCCGGATTTTGAAAAACGCATTTACACCTATCACCATCGCATCAGCGACCGGTTTGATGAATCGGTGGCGACGTTTGTCGTGTTGACGGATCGCCATCGCCGCTGGCGTCCCGGCGAATACAAACACGAAGCTCTGGGAACCATACTGACGTTGCGCTTTTCAGTAGTCAAAGCTCTCGATTACCGAAACCGTTGGGAAGAGTTGGAGCGGAATCGAAACCCGTTTGCCATTGTCGTGATGGCGCATTTGCGATTGCTGGAAACCGGCAAAGACCCGCAGCAGCGTTTGAAATGGAAGTTGATTCTGACCAAAATGCTTTATGAGCGAGGTTACACCGAACGCGAAGTCGTTGACCTGTTTCGCTTCCTGGACTGGATGTTTTTCCTGCCGGAAGATTTGCAACGCGCGTATTGGAATGAGCTTGAAGAATTCGAGGAGGAAAGAAAAATGCCTTACGTCACAACAATCGAACGAATAGGAATCGAAAAAGGCCGCGTCGAAGGCCGCGTCGAAGGCCGCGTCGAAGGAACGATGGCGGCAAATGAAGACATCGCGCTTTACTTTCTGCAACGGCAATTTGGAGCGTTGAGCGAAGAAACCAAAAAGTTCATTCACTCGCTTTCCGTCGAACGCATCACGCAATTGAGCCGGGCGATGTTCGATTTCAAATCCACGGATGACCTGATGACGTGGTTGCGCGCCAACGCTCCGGGTTTTGAGGCCAATTGATGGACGTGTGACCGTCAATCACAAAGAGCGAAAGGGCAAGCCGACTATGGCTTGCCCTTTCGCGTTTCGCGTCAATTGAAGCTGAAGGTAAACATCACGCCCAGCCATTGATCCGACGAACGCCGCCCCAGGACGTTGGAAAAGCCAGCGCCACTGGTTCGGATCGAGTAGTACTTGGTCGTCAATCCAACGCCCAAACCGTTTTCGAATCGGTAACGAATTTGTCCCATCGCATATCCGCCTGTTCCCCAACGCGATTCGCATACGGTGCAATCAAGGTTGGGGCCGTTATCGCCGGTGCTGATGAATTCGTTGTATGTGCCGAGCGCACCGCCGCCGCCGACTGAAACCAGCACCTTGTTTTGGCGAGGCGTCAGATACAGACGCGCTCCGGCGTACGGAAACGTTTGTGTGTCATTGATGCGAACTCCCAATCCCGGCGCCACAGGAATGCTGCGGCGTCCGGCCAATCCTTCGAATGCGATGTCCACGCCAAAATCAATTTGCAGTTGGCGTAATTTCGGCGGAGTCAGTCCGCCGTTGAAACCGAGCGAAAAGGCATTTTCAAACAAACCGCTTTGACCCAAATCGCCTTTCGGGCTGAAAACACCCAGATTGATTTCCGCCGAAAACATTCTCATCCCTGAAATCCCGCCAGATTGCGAATTCGCAGGGATGGCGGACGCGGCAGATTCTGTCGGCGTTGGGGGCGGCGCCGATTCAGGAAGATTGTCTTGGGCAAAAGCGGGGAAACAGCTTAGCAATAGCAAAAGCAGAGAAGTGAGAGCAGACGTAGAGTTGATTTTCATGGCTCCTCCGAAACTGCAAGCCACTGGGGAATGCAATTCAGTTTGGTGTTGGTTTCCTCAAAAGGGGTTTTTGGGGGTAACCGACAATCAACTCGCAAGTGGGCGGGATATTACTTCGTTTCAGAAAAGTGTCAACGGGAGTTTGGCTTATTCTTTTTCGTCAGTGTACCAATCTTCATGCAGCGAATACTGGCCGCACCACAGACACGCCGTCCAAGTCCAATGATGGCCGCAGCCCGGACATCTGCCGCGTGTGTCGAAGGTGTTCCATTCCGTTCCGCAGCCGCGAAAATACTCCGGCGGGCCTCCGTCGCCGCAAATCCATCGGCTGGAGGCATTCGGTCGCCATTTGCATTGCGGACAGCGGATGCGGCTGAATTTCGATTCGTCGTTGATTTCTTGCAAGGCCTTTTCAATCTTGTCCGCAGGCATATTGCCCTGGCGAAAAAGCGTGAACGCCAGCGCCAGTTTGACCAATCTGCGAAAGGATTTTTGGTTGGGCAACATCTTTTACCTTCCGAACAAAACAGAGTTACGAAGCAGGCAAAATTCTTCCTCGACATTCGCCAAAGCCTATGTGGCGGAAACCTTCGCGTTCGCAATATCCACGCAAAATCACTTCGTCGCCGTCTTCCAAAAAGCGGCGAACTTCGCCTGTTGGCAGGTTGATCGGCAAAGCGCCGCGTTCGGTCAATTCGATCAAGCTGCCCTGGCTGGCTTTGGTCGCGCCGGAAACCGTTCCGCTGGCCAGCAAATCGCCCGGACGCAAATTGCAACCGTTGCTGCTGTGATGCGTCAGCATTTGCGCGAATGTCCAGTACAGGTCTTTGGTGTTGCTCGCGCTCAACCGGTGCGGGGCGATGTTTTGCTGACGCATTTGTTCGGTTTGAATCAACACTTCCAGATTAATGTCGAAGCCGCCGCGTTCGCGGTTTTGCGGTGAATCCAGATAAGCCAGCGGCTGCGGATCGTCAGCTTCGCGCTGGAACGCTGGAACGCGAAACGGCTCCAAAGCCTCTGTTGTCACAATCCACGGGGAAATCGAAGTGGCGAAACTTTTCGACAAAAACGGCCCCAGTGGTTGGTATTCCCAACGCTGAATGTCACGCGCCGACCAATCGTTGACCAGACACAACCCGAAGATGTGATTTTCAGCTTCGGAGATTGAAATCGGTTTGCCTTGTTCGTTGCCGTTTCCGACGAAAAAGCCGACTTCCAATTCGTAATCCAAGACCTTGCTTGGCCCAAAGTTGGGCGTGGTAGCTCCGTCTGGCATCGTTTGGCCTGAAGGCCGAAGAATCTCTGAACCGCTGACGATGATTGATGAAGCGCGCCCGTGGTAGCCAATCGGAATCCATTTGTAATTCGGCATCAACGGTTGATCCGGGCGAAACATCTTGCCGATGTTTGTTGCGTGATAAACCGAAGCGTAAAAATCCGTGTAATCACCGATGTTGTGCGGGGCGAGCATTTGAACTTCATTCATCGGAATCAAACAGTCTTCGATCATGTAGCGCTCGTCGCTTTGGTTGTCCGCGCGCAGCAAACGGCTGACGCGGCGGCGCAGTTCCGAAACTTCGCCCGGATCGAGAATCAGTACCATATCCAGGGATTCGTAAGAACAAGCGTTGGCGACTTCATCGAAGAATTGATCCGACCACAATAAATTTTCAACCTCAGATAAATTCAGAATCTGATCGCCGATGGCCACGCCAATGTTCGGCATTTCGTCGCGGTCTGGGCGGATGAAAACTCCCAGCGGCAGATTCTGAATCGGGAAGTCCGTGTTCGGATCGTTGGCCGATTCCACCCAGCTTCGCAAATTCGGATCGTGCGTTTCGTTGATGGCCATTTTTACCTCTCAATGTAGCCTAAAATTTCTCGCGCGGTTTCGTCAGGCGTTTGTTCGGAGTTATCAATGACGATGCCGAAGTCCGGTTCGTTCAGTTTGGTTTCGTAATGGTAAGGAATGCGGCTGCGTTCCCAATCGGTCAATTGCCGAGTGCCGCGATTGGTCAGCGAAACTTCCAGCCGAGGCCGCAATGTCACTCCATAAACCGGCACTCTGAGTTCGCCCAGTTCGCGCAAAATGAGTTCGTAATCTTCCGGGCGCAGCGGGTAACTGAAGATCACATTCAGCCCTTGCCGGACGAAGACTCTGGTGACGGCGATGGCGGCTTCGATGTTGATCGGAATGCTTTCTTCCAACGGCATCCAACTGATGAACTCACGCAAACTGTCTACTTCGACGTGAGCCGTGCGCGGCAACAACTCGCACAGGCGTCTGGAAACGGTGCTTTTTCCGGCGTTGATCGAACCATTAAGAAGAATAATCATTTCGGGTCAGAGCAGTTGCAGGCGCTGTAAATCTTCAATCGGTTCGGTGAACGAACACGAACCGAAACTGGTGGAAAACAAACTTCGCGCGTTGCGAATGTGACCAATCACAACCATTTCATTGCGCCACGTAATCGAACGTTCCTCAATCTGAAACGCGTCGAGCGAAGTTTCCTCCAGGATTTCGACGAGTTGCTCAACGCTCGCTCCGTTTTGCGCGAACGCTGCCGCCAGAAAGACATTCAAAAATCCGTGCATCATTGCCGATGCGCTGTCGGGCTGGTACGTCAGCCGGTTCACCGAACGCAAGGGATGATGCAATCCGGCGGTGGCTTTGAACGCGACATCTTCTTCGGCGCAAATCGCCAGAAAACGCGCCAGGTCTTGCGAAGAAGGGAAGGCGTCGGCAGTGACTCCGCCCGTGCGGACTTTGGCAAACGCGCCTTCCGCGCCGATGGTTTGGATTAGTTCCGTCGGGTCTTCGTGGATCGGAATTTCAATGAAACACGCCAGCGTCGGATGCATCGTACGCATTGCGGCCTGGATTTCGGCGACGGTTGAAGCTTTGAATTCGATGGAGTCAACCATCACCGCGGCGGCTTGTTCACCGAGCGAATGGCGGCGGCTGAAGCGATTGATGGCCGCCAGATCGTCGTTTAAGTTCGCGCCGCCAAGCGCACTCAATTTCCAAAATCCGGCTTCGCCATCAAGCGGCCAGTAACTTTCGGCTGCTTGTTCAAACTCTTCCAGCCGTGCAGCCGGGACAATAAATTTGCCCAGCATCCATGCGTGTTTGCTTTGCCGATAAGCGGCATAATTTTTTACCGCTTCGGCCATCGGCAACTCAGCGGGCGGAAACAGGCCAGCGTAATCAATCAGGTTTTCCAGCAGTGAGCGAACAGTTTTCATGGCGTCTTTCAGTGTGGCAAGTAGAAAAGGATGTTGTGCCAGGTTTCAGCTTCAGTCGTCGCCCACAAATGGATCAAACGTTCAATTGCTTCGTGGTAAGGCAAATCTTGAGGAATCAAAACAACTCCTGGACTGGTTTGGCTTTCCAAGAAAAGCGCGAAGTTTTCCGGCATTGTGCTGACATCGTGTGAAACAAGCATCCTGCCTGAGTCAGCCGCGATCTTCAGCACAGCCAAATCATCGAGTCCTTCAAACCCGGCTTCGTTGGCAGTACAAAAATCAATGATTGGTTCGCGTCGCTTCACGCCTTTGACAATTGGAAAACGCAAGTCGGCATCAGCTTGAAAGCGAATTTTCACGAAAATACCTCTTCGGCCATTTCCAGTTGCCGGTACAGCAGCGGATGAGAAGCGCGCGCCTGTTCAAGCAGGGAATCGTATTTTTTTCGGTTGCGCCGCAGGTGGGCGTCAACTTCGGCACGGTTGGACAGATAAAACGTCACTGCGCCGTAAACCTGTTCCAGCGAGAGGGTCTCGAAATTCTCAACGATGCTTTCCGGCGAAAGGCCGCTCAGCCAGTCGTAAACAATCGAATCCAGCGACACGCGGCTATCGGTCAAATGGTAGCCGTTTTCGGTTTTGGTGACGTAACTCTTTTCCATTTTCGTTGCCTCCGTGCGTCATTGTATGTCGCTGAAATGCTTCTTCAAACCTTGCCAGCATTCAAAATAGTCGTGCTGCAAGGCCGGGGTTTCCATCGCGAATTTCGTAGGGCGAATCACCGAACGCGATTCGAACATAAACGCCAACGTGTTTTCGTACCGCTGCGGCGCGAGTTCCGCGGCGCTGGCTTTTTCAAAGGTGTCGGCGTCGGGACCGTGCGCCGACATGCAATTGTGCAAGCTGCCTCCGCCCGGCGCGAAGCCTTTTTCCTTGGCGTCGTACACGCCGCAGATCAATCCCATGTATTCGCTCATGACATTGCGATGAAAATACGGCGGGCGGAAGGTGTGTTCCGCGACCATCCAGCGAGCGGGGAAAATCACGAAATCGCAGTTTGCGGTTCCCGGTGTGGCATCCAGAGAAGAGGGCGTCGAAGTCAGCACTGTGAAAATCGAAGGATCAGGATGATCGAAACTGACCGTGTTAATGGTATTGAATCGCGTCAGATCGTATTTGTACGGCGCGTAATTGCCGTGCCAGGCGACAACATCCAGCGGCGAATGGCCGATTTCGGCTTCCCACAAATTGCCGCCAAATTTGGCTACCAATTTGAAATCGCCTTCGCGGTCTTCATAAGTCGCAATCGGAGTTTGAAAGTCGCGCGGGTTGGCCAAACCGTTCGCTCCAATCGGTCCCAGATCGGGAAGTTTGAACAGCGCGGCGTAATTTTCACAGATGTAGCCGCGCGCTTGTGATTCCAGCAATTCCACGCGGAATTTGACGCCGCGCGGAATGACGCAAATTTCTTTTGGGGCAACTTCCAGAATTCCGAGTTCCATGTGAAAGCGCAGTCCGCCAAGTTCGGGCACGATCAACAATTCGCCATCGGAGTTGTAAAAGAACCGATTCTGCATCGAACAGTTGGCAGCGTAAATGTGAATGCCGATGCCGTCGTTGCCCGCAATGGTCGTCAACCCGTCAATGAAATCCACAGGCTCAGCGGGAAGTGGCAGCGGATCCCAGCGCAGTTGATTCGGTGTTGGTGGCAGTTCATTGAAAGGTGCGCTTCTCAGCAGGTGATTAGAAATTTGCTTGAACGGTTTGTGCAGCACCGACGGGCGAATGCGGTATAGCCACGAACGGCGATTGGCAAAGCGCGGAGCGGTGAAGGCCGTGCCGCTTAATTGTTCGGCATACAAACCCAGCGGCGCTTGTTGCGGAGAGTTTTGGCCAACAGGCAAAGCGCCGGGCAAAGCCTCAGTGGCGAATTCATTGCCAAAGCCCGTTTGATAACTCAGCACGGTTCTTTCCTCACAACTCGGTTAATCGTTTACTTCAGTGACTTTGCCGAACACATCCCTGGAAGTCACCCAGCCGTTTTCTTTGTCGATGTTATTGCCGATCAGAATTTGGTCGCCATTGATTTCTTTGATCAGATGAAGGAGAAAATTGCCTTTCCAGCGAACAAGCACGACGTCATCAACGACCAATTCTTCCGGTTTGACCGGGGACAGCGTCACTTCCTGACCGCTTTCGATTCGTCCACGCATCGAACCGCCGTGCGGACGAATCTTGACGCTGTGGCCAGCTTTCAATTCCTTCAATGTGTCATTGACCCAGCCCATAACCTTGATTTGGCTTAAAGAAAGGTTGCGATTTCATCCAGTGTTTTTTTGCCGATGTCCGGCACAACGGCATCTTCAGCCGGATAGCCCACAACCAAAATCAGAAACGGTTTTTCGTTTGCCGGTCGTCCCAGAATTTCGTTCAGAAATCCCATCGGACTGGGCGTGTGCGTCAGCGAAACCAGACCGGCTTTATGAACCGCCGTAATCAGCATGCCGGTGGCGATGCCTACGGATTCCTGGACGTAATAGTTTTTCACCTTTCGCCCATCGGGGAGCACGCCGTAACTTTGCGCAAAGACTACGATCAAATAGGGCGCAGTTTCCAGAAACGGTTTGTGTTCGTCCGTGCCCAGCGGAGCCAGCGCGTCCAACCATTCCTGCGGAGCTTTTCGCGTGTAAAACTCGTGCTCTTCCGCTTCGGCTTCGACGCGAATGCGCTGTTTGATTGCCGGATCGCTGACGACGACGAAATGCCACGGTTGCAAATTCGCGCCGCTCGGAGCCGTTCCGGCAGCGAGCAAACAATCTTCAATCACTTCGCGCGGAATCGTGCGGTCGGAAAAGTATCGAACCGTACGGCGACGCTGCATCTGCTGGCGGAACTCTGCGGCTCGGCGAAGCATTTCGTCCGGCTCCAATTCGCGCCAGCTTGTCAGTGGAAGAAAAGGCATGCGTGCTTACTCCACGACTTTGACATCCGTGACGAAGTATTCGGATTCGCCAAAGCAATTGGTCGGAACGCCCTTGTGTTGTTGGTAGGTGATGGCGACCCGCTTGCCCAGCGACTGATTCAGCTTTTCCGCTATGGTGTCAACGCGAACGCTGAAATGAAAAATTTCCGGCGCGGTGCCGGGCAGGGAAACCATGGCCAGTTCGCCTTCCCAAGTTTTGCAGACCCAGCCTTTTTTCGACAGCTTCTGCACATAACCGGCGCGTTCGCCGCTGGAATAGCTGATTCTCAGCGCACTCCATGTGTACAGGGCAAACCCGCCAACAATCAAAACCACCACAGCCACAATGGCCAAAATAATCTTCAGCTTTTTGCTCATACGAATCCCTCTTGTGTTTGGAGTTTGGGGGATTCCTCAAACCGCAGGGAATCCGGCAACATCATATCAGCCGTTAAACCAAATTGCCGCGTCGCGCCTGCTCGCGTTCTATGGCTTCAAACAGAGCTTTGAAATTGCCTTTGCCGAAACCTTGTGCGCCTTTGCGCTGGATGATTTCAAAAAACAGTGTCGGACGGTCTTCGACCGGCTTGGTGAACAATTGCAGCAGATAACCTTCGTCGTCGCGGTCCACCAGAATTTTCAACTTACGCAACGTAGCAATGTCTTCGTCAATCGCGCCGACGCGGTCGCTCAGCACCTCGTAATACGTGTCCGGCACTTCCAGAAACTCTACGCCGTTCGAGCGAAGCTGCCGAATCGTGGCGATGATGTCCGTCGTCAGCAATGCGATGTGTTGCACACCGGGCGACTGGTAAAACTCCGTGTATTCTTCGATCTGGCTTTTGCGTTTGCCCGGCGCGGGTTCGTTGATCGGGAATTTGATGCTGCGCGATTCGTTGGCCATCACCACGCTGTTGAGCGCCGTGAATTCGGTCGAGATGTCTTTGTCGTCAAAGGTCATAAACCGTTCCAAGCCGAAGACGCGCTTGTACCAGTCTTCCCAGTACGCCATCTTGCCGAATTCGACGTTGGCGACGAAATGATCCAACCGCAGCAAACCAGCATTGCGACCCGCGGCGCGAGATTCGACAAAGTCAGGCATAAACGCGCCTTTGAAATCGCGTTTCGAGAAAAACGAATGAATCGTGTCGCCGTAAACTTTCACCGCCGAACGGCGCGCTTCGCCTTGCGAGCTTTTGATCGTGTAAGGCGCAGCGGCGGATTCGGCTCCGCGCTTCAAAGCTTCTTCATAAGCGAAGTCGGCGTCGTCCACTTCCAGCGCCACGTCGCGCACTCCGTCGCCGTGCTTCAGGATGTGGGGAGCCGATTTGTCCAACGGTGTATATGGCGTCGTCAACAAAAGCTTAAACGTTCCTTGCTGCAAGGCATACGAACACTGATCGCGGTTGCCGGTTTCCAGGCCCGTGTAAGCAATGCGGTCAAAGCCGAACGCATTGCGATAGTAATAATCGGCCTGCTTCGCATTGCCGACGTACATTTCGATGTGATGGACTTGACGAATTTTCAGTGGATTGTTGTTCATAGTTCCTTCTCTCGCGGTGCTATGCGGCCAGTGTTGTAGCTACTCATTCCTGCGTTCAGCCAATCGTTCCTCAGTGTTCATTTGCAACAGCTTTGCCGTTGTTCGACCTTCTGCCGTCAGCCCGATGATCCTTTCACCCTCAAAAGCGAAATGCTCACCCCAAGCTTGTGTTCGCGGATTGAAGAGAAACGCGAATTGTCCTGTAAGCGGGTCGAAAGAACCGAGGTCTGTTCCTTTGAACCGGTTGCATCGGGCGCAAGCGTAAGCCAGGTTGCCAAATTCGGTTCTGCCGTCGTGCTTTTCAGCAATGATGTGATCAACCTCGTGCGGGTAAAACGAAACGCCGCTTGACAACAAACAGTATTCGCATTGCGTCCACGCGCGTTCAGCTACCAAACGACGAAGCGTTGTTGGGATGTACGTTTCGCTCACGGTTTGCCGGTTAGGAAAGGAAGATTCCGAGTCTTAATCATCACCATCAAATGCTCGATACGGTCGTACTCATCAAGCTCTGCTTTTTCAGCAGGTGTGATTGCATTGATTCGCTCTTTCGCCACTAACTCTCTTCGGCGTTCAATCATTTCCGGCGTCGGGCCGAAGGCCGAAATTTGTTCTGGCGTCGGACGATTGGCGATGAAATCGAGCACATAACGATAGACTTCCGCAGCCAGAGGCGGTTGCTTCAGGCTTCTAACCAGCAATTCCGTCAGTTGATGTTTGTGGCGTTCCAATTGCTCGGAAACTTCATCCGGCACTTCGAGTGTAATGGTTGTCATTGAATTACCTCATGATTAGTCATCTACCGAGCAACCAGTTCAGGCACGTTCGCATTTTCGTAGTGCTCGATCATCACGCCGATGATTTCCATCAGCGAAGCCAGCGGATGAGCTTCGTCTTCGCCGACTTCATCAATCAGCTCATCAAGCATTGTCACTAGACGGTTATATTCGGCTTCCGTCTGTGGAATGGAGAAGTTGTTAGATTCGTTATTGCCCATGAAGCACTTGCTTGACGCTTGCATTGTTGGCGTCAACGTCTACGATCAAATCGCCTCCGCGTCGCCCAATGTAATCTTTCGGCCCGTAATTGATTCGCCAGCAAGCCTCGCCGTTCGTCATCTGAGAAATGGTGATGATGCTTTGCAGCACATCTATCCCCAATTCGCCAGCGCGTTTGTTGGCGGCGGCAATCACGCGCGCTAATGAGACTGCCAGATTGTCTTGCAATACTTCAGGACTAAGAACTGCGGCCATAATCAACTCCTATTCTTCGGCAAAATATGTTTCTGTGTCGTTCAACTCGCGCACGCGGCCAGCGGGAGTGATCAGGTAGATTGTTTCAGCAGAGATGACGAATTCGCCAACGTAGTTTTCACCTTTCAAATCTGAGTCGTCTCGCACCGCGCGTTTGTCAGTTTCGCTTGGTTCCTGCAAGTAATCACTGCCTGTGTTCGGATGGGTATGAAACGAAGCAACGATTTCATCTACACCGATTTTGCAGTTTGTGTGTGGCGGCAATCTGATCTCATTCTGCTTTCCGCGAGGCCAGCGCGCCACGCTCAATTCACCATCAGGATTTTGCAGGATAAAACCACCTTCTTCGTGGCCGCCGGAAATCCCCAGTTTGCAATCCAGCCAAGCTAACTTCAGCGCCACACGCACATCCGGTGAGTTCAAAATGGAAAAGTGTGTTTTCGCCATCGCCAGCCAATTCTACTCCTGATTACTTCCGATGCTCTACCAAACCGCGTTTGGCACACCAATCGGAGCGACGGCCAGGTCGCCGGTTTTGTCGAAGCTGCGGATGAATTTTCGCGTGACTTCTTTCAGGTATGCGTATGACGGAATGACGAACAGCAGCGGTTGCATGTCCGAATAATCGAACTTGGTGTGAATGACTTCTTCCAGGTTGAACGGGCGGCGTTCGACTTTGTCGGTGAAGGCGTGTTCCAATTCGCTGAATGATGACAGCAATCCTGCGCCGAAGGCTTTGATTTCGCCAGCTTCTTCGATCAAGCCGAATTCGACCGTGAACCAGTACAACCGGCCAAGCTGTTCCAGTTGTTCGTCAGTGGCGACGACTGCGCCTTTGCCGATGAATTCCGAAAAGTCCGCGAAATCCGGCACGGTGAACATGGGAATGTGGCCGATGACTTCATGAACGACGTCCGGCTCCGGCGTGTAATCAGGCCGCGAATGATGCCGAATGTATTGCGTCGAAAGCATCGTCCGTTTGCCCAGCCAACTCAGAAAAGCGCGTGTTTCCACCAGTCCTTCAATCGGAGCCAGCCGGAAGCCGGAAGCCGCTGTCAGTTTGGCGCTCAATTCGCCGAGTTGCGGAATGCGAAACGCGGAGATTCCCAACTGCCGTTTGGCTTCCAGATACAAAGAACAGGCTCGGCGCGCGTGGGCTTTTTCCAGTTGGCGGCTGACGTGTCGCCAGACGGCGGTTTCCTGCGGCGTGTAAACGGCTTCGGGAATTTTGTGTTCGGGGTCGAACCGGTATTGCCGAGCCAGATCGGCAATGTAATTCCGTCTGGCTCGGTACGCAGCATCGTGCGCGCCGGGATGATCCAGCGGAAGCAAGCTGATTTCTTCGACGCCGATGTCAGCGGTCAGAAAGTCTTTCAGGACTGGTGCGGTTGCGGTTTGCATGGCGAACACCTGTCGTCATTGGCCATTACGCATTAGCCATTAATCGGCTGGGTACGTACCCTGACCGGTAATGGTTAATGGAAAATGGTCAATGGTTAATTTCATTCGTTAAGCCGCCGAAGTAGCGGTTTTCTGTCCAATCGGATGCAACCAATGTTGAAACTCCGGTTTGCGCCCGTTGACGATGTCGAAGAAGGTTTGTTGGATTTGTTCGGTGATGGGGCCGCGAGCGCCGTTGCCAATCACTTTGCCATCCACTTCGCGGACGGGAGTGATTTCGATGGCTGTGCCGGTCAGGAAAACTTCGTCGGCGCTGAACAATTCGTGCAGCTTCAAGGCGCGGATTTCGACTTCGTAACCCAGATGCCGGGCAATCTGAATTGCCGAATCGCGTGTGATTCCCATCAAGATAGAAGAGTGTTCGTCGTTGGTCAGAATTTTTCCGTTTTTGATGAGGAAGATGTTTTCCACAGCGCCTTCTGCCAGATTGCCGTTGGCGTCCAGCAAAATGGCTTCGTCGAATCCGCGCGCGGCGGCTTCGCGGACGGCCAGAATCGAATTCAGGTAATTGCCAGTCGCTTTGGCCGTGGTCGGAATCATTGAAGAGTGGAATTTGCGATACGGCGAGACGGTTACGCGCATGCCATTGGCTTGTTTGTCGGCAAAATCGCTTGCCCATTCCCACGTCAGAATGTTGAGTCCGGTGGGGACAACCGAACGGATGCCCAGACTGCCCGCGTCGGAATACGCCGTCGGGCGAATGTAGCAATTTTTGAAACCATTGTGGCGAACGGTTTCGCAAATCGCTTTGTTCAAAGCTTCAGGCGAATAATCAATGTTCAGTTTGTACACTGCCGCCGAAGCGAAAAACCGATCCATGTGTTCTTTCAGTCGAAAGATGTTGCCGGCGTAACAGCGAATGCCTTCAAAAATTCCCGTGCCGTAATGAAGCCCGAAAGCTGTGGAATGAATTTTCGCTTCGTCAAACGGCAACATTTTGCCGTCCTGCCAGACCCACTTGGTTTTCTCGAATGACATGTTGTTTCCTCCCTGAACGTCAATGTTTTGATGTAATGGATTTATTCACGAATACGGCAAGAATAATAGGTCTTTGGGTAAAAGGAGTGAAGATCAGGTTTTCGATAATCCATCGAATGCAGCTAACTTCGTTCATTTTCCGGGTGACTTGGCTTTAGAAATTTAGCTGGGAGCCGAGCCGCGCCTTAGCTTGGATTCCATGATTCCTTTTGGAAGTTCCGTGGGAGTGCGGCATTATTGAAACACCACACCTTGCTTGAAAGAGCACAACAAGCGCGTTTGAAAAAAATTTGAGAACGATTTCAACACGATTTCGATACATGCGTCTCCACCCGCTGATATTTTCCGAACGAAGGCAGCGGAACTTCAAATCCGAAATTTTCTGGAGGGAGAATCTTATGAACACGTTCAAAAGCAATTGGAAACGCTTTTTGATTTTGATGGCCGCGCTGAGCCTGATGACGGTCTCGGCGCTGGCTCAGCATGAACATCATTCTTCATCGTCTAAACCGGCGGAGCTTCTGGCAGGTTTGAGCAACCTGAATCATCCGGTGACGACCAAAAACGCCGAAGCGCAGAAGTTTTTCAATCAAGGACTGGCGCTGATTTACGGGTTCAACCACGAGGAAGCCAAGCGGTCGTTTGAACGCGCGGCGCAACTCGACCCTAAGATGGCGATGGCGTATTGGGGAATCGCCCTGGCTGTTGGGCCTAATTACAACGAAGCGCAAATTGATCCTTCACGATTGCTGGCGGCGGATATGGCGCTGGAAAAAGCGAAAGAATTGACGGCGAGCGCGTCGGAAAAAGAGCGCGGCTACATCGAAGCGCTGGCCAAACGCTTTCAACTCAAAACCGATTTGAAAAAGTGCGCGGTGGATTACAAAGACGCGATGGCCGCCTTGCACAAAAAATATCCCGATGACGTGGATGCGGCTGTGTTGTATGCCGACAGTCTGATGAACCTGACGCCGTGGCAATTGTGGGATAAAAACGGCAAACCGGCGGAATTCACGTTGGAAATTGTGGCAACGTTGGAAGACGCATTGAAGCGCCAGCCGGATCACATCGGCGCAAATCACCTGTACATTCACGCGGTCGAAGCTTCCAAAACTCCGGGAAGAGCTTTGCCGAGCGCGAACAAGCTGGGAAATCTGGCTCCGGCGGCGGGGCACTTGGTTCACATGCCTTCGCACATTTACATTCGCACCGGCGATTACGCCGCCGCGGCGAAAGCCAACGAAGACGCCGCCAAAGTTGATCTGGAATACATCAAACGCACGGGTGTGACCGGCATGTACCCGGCGATGTATTACAGCCATAACCTGCATTTTCTGGTCGAGTCTTACAACCGTGCGGGGAATTACGCGAAAGCGGTCGAATCGGCGGCGCGGTTGGCGGACAACGTTCGCGGCCATATTAAAGATATGCCGATGCTGGAAGGGTTTTTGCCGAGCGTGAGCTTTGTGCAATTGCGATTCAATCGTTGGGACGAGATTCTGAAGTCGGCGGAACCTTCGGCGGAGATGCCGATCACGCACGCTTTGTGGCATTATGCGCGTGGTGTGGCTCTGGCCGGAAAAGGGCGAATCACCGAAGCCGAACAAACGCGCGCGAAGCTGGCCGATTTGGCCAAAGCGATGCCGGGGGAAACTCCATTCGGGCTGAACACGGCGGCCAGCGTTTTGAAAATTGCCGAACCGGTGCTGGATGCGCGAATCGCTGCGGCGAAAGGGAATTACAAGCTGGCGGCAGAGCATTGGCGCAAAGCCGTCGCGGCTCACGACGATTTGAATTACGACGAACCGCCCGGATGGTATTACCCAACGCGCGAATCTTTGGGCGCGGCGTTGTTGCTGGCTGGCAATGCTGCCGAAGCCGAAAAAGTCTTTCGCAAGGATTTGGAAGACAATCCCCACAATGGCCGATCCCTTTTCGGGTTGGCCGAGAGCCTCAAAAAACAAGGCAAAAACCAGGACGCTCAAAAAGTATGGCAGGAATTTGAAGCAGCCTGGAAACATGCCGATTCAAAACTGAAGATCGAAGATTTGTAAACACGATCATGTCGGTCGCGGGATGACGGGGTCAATTCTCGAAATCCCGCGACCGGTTGTTTTCAATGGAAGGAGAAAACGAATGCGAAAACCAGAGATACTTTCATCAATTGCCGTGGCGATTTTCGCTGCGCTGGCCGGTTGGCCGGCGATGGCTCAAACCCGGCAAACTCCGCCACCGAAAGCGCCTCCAACCAATCAATCCGCTTCTCCGGTCACGCCAGAAAAACAGATCAAGCGCGATGAAGTCTTTTTCGCCGTCGAGCGCGTGGTCAGCTCTAAAAACAATGATGCGGGCGTCAGCGGAATTACCGCCGAACTCGACGGCGTGATTGAAATTACTGGAATCACCTACCGCCCGGACGGAAAAGCCGAAGTGACGGTGAAAGAGCGCACGCCATCCAGCGCCGCGTTTACCAATAAATCCACTCAGTTGGTGTTTACGCCGCCTCCGACCGGGGATAAATGGACCTGGATAGAGTTCAAGGACGGCGCCAGATTTTACGCTGCTGACAGGTTGTTTCCATTTGCCCAAACCGAGTTGAGCCGGCGCAAACAGGCAACAACCAACGGTTGGAATACTTTTTTGGGCGCGGTCGCCAAACAGGGGGAAGCCGCGAGCAAGGCGCTCGATACGGCCAAAGCCGTTCTCAAGACCGAATTGCCGCAAATTCAATCCATCCTTGCCGCCCGAAACGCTCTGACCGAAGCAATGAAGGAAAACAAAAGCGAGGCAATTATCGCGGCTTACAATGATCTTTCCGGTCAGACTGAATCAATCACCACCTTGGGTGACACTTACACCGATTTGAAAGCCAATGACGCTTACCTGCGTTTGATAGACGAATTCAAAAACTCCATAAATGTGACGAACGCGGCTCGAAAAAATTACGTACTGACGGTGGATGCTTACAATGAATTGCTGGTGCGTCTGCCGTTTGCATTGGTTGCATACGGGCTTCAATTCACAAGGATTGAAGCAATAGTGCCAGCAGAATAATTTGCGGGAAACCACTGGAGGACAAATGAACGAAAATCCAAACGAACAAAATCAACAACTGACGCCGCCGCCGACTGCGACCAGTCGCGCCGGAGAAACCATCGAAGACATCGCCTCGACGCTGCGAGACCTGTTCAATCGCGTGCCCGAAACGGTCAACAAAGCCGTCGAACGCGCCATGAATGTCCGCGACACGACCGTGCTTGTCCGGTTGAGTGAAAGTTCCTCAGATGCGATTGATACGCTGGTGTCGGCAGGAATTTTCAAAAGCCGGGCCGACGCGGCGGCGTTTTTGATTGACGAAGGAATCAAAGCGCAAAGCGCCCTTTTCCAGCGCATTCAAGACAAGTTGAGCGAAATTGAAAAGCTGCGCGATGAATTGCGCCACAGCGTTTCGCAATAAACCTTGAACCGCACTCACCTGGAGCAAGGCTGGTTCTTTTAAACCAAGTTTTTCTTCTTTACCATTGTTACAGTTGAGTGACTTTTTCAGCGATGGAAAAAAAAAGCCCGAAGCTCTCGCTTCGGGCTTTTTTTGAAAGGCAATTGGTTCACAGCGTTTTCAAGTATTCAATCACCTGTCGCTTTTCTTTTTCGCTCAGCTTGAAGCCGAACGGATGGCCTTGATTGCCCAAACCGGCAATTGTCGTGTCCACAACGCGGCGGCGAACTTCGCCGGGAGCGTCTTTTGAAGCGGGCGCGTTCAAGGCTTCAACTTTCAATCCACCATCTTTGGCATCGTATTCTTTCGCTCCGCCGATGCGGCGGAAGTATTTCGGACGCGCTTCAGCGGTCAACACTCCATACAGTGTCGGCACGGAACCATTGTGAAAATATGGCGCCGAAGCCCACACGCCATCCAGCGGCGGCGCAACGTATCCGGTCGGATATTCGTAACCTTGTTCGCCGCTGCGGCCAAACCAGGTTTTTTTGTAATAGTCGCGGAATTCCTTGGTCAATTTCGTCAGCCGCAGCGAATCCGTCCCGACGACTTCCAACGGGACGATCTTGTTCGGATATTTGCCTTCAGCTCCATACGTGCCGTGACAGCCAGAACAGGTTTTGGTGAAGACCTGTTTGCCGCTTGCCGCCAGTTTCTGGTCAATGGGCAATGGGTATTTCGGCGTTTCGATGGATTTCAGATACGCCAGAATGTCTTTGAAATCGGGTTCCCACGAACGAATTTTCGCCCCGTCCGATTCGCCCATGGTGAATTGCATGATCGCGCGCGAAAAATCGCCTTTGACTCCGCCGTCGGCATAAATCGCGGTTTTCTTTTTCAGATACCACCACGCCGGAGGATCGAGGTCGAAATCCGTGTAATCGCCCATCGGCACAGGGTCTTTGCGCGGCGAAAGGTCTTCGTTGCGCCGGCTCAGCAATTCCAGGCTGAAGATAAAGGCATTGGTTCGCCCGCGCGATTGGCCAAAAACCAGAGTGAACGGAGATTTCATACCAGTGGCTTTGGAAATGTCTTCGTACATCGTCTGCATATCCAGTTCGGTGTTGGGCATGCCGATCTTGCTTTCGCCGCTGATGGGCACGCGGCCTCCGTGGCAGAGCATGCAGGTCTGCGCCCATTGGCCTTTGTCGTTGACGACGAATTGCAACGGTCCGCCTTTGTTGTCCCAGGTGGCTTCCGAAAATCCATACCGCTCAAAAGCGACTTTCAACAGGGAATCGGGATCGTTGGCGTTGATCTTCGCTTTCCATTCCGGCTCCCACGCCTTTGAAGCAAATTCGATCAGCTTCCGGTTCAACCGCGGCGTGTCATAAGAATTGTGCGTCAGGTTGTACAGGCCACGTTCTTCAGGCGTCTTTTCTGCGGCGGTTTGGCGGAACGGCGAAACGAACACCCCGATGGTGAAGACAGCAAAAGCGGTCAGGAAAATTCTTTGAAAGATGCGCGGTTGGTTCATAAGACTCCTTAAACAAGCAGCAATTCGACATAATCTGCTGCGGAAATTGATTCGATGGCAGCAACAATCTTATCAGTGTTTGCTCGGATAGTTCCCAGGTGATTGGTTGACAGAACGAGAATAGCGATCTGGCGACTGGTCAGATTCTGTTGGTATCGAATATTTTTGTCCGCCGTAAGGAAAAGATCGAATTTGCCCTCAGCCAGTCGAATCAGGTCGCCATTTTCATAAGCGCGCCAACCGGCTTGCTGCACTGTGAGCGCATTATGATCGGCAAGGATTTGGGCGATTTGTTTGGGCACACATTCGTCAATCAGAATTTTCAAGCCGTCACCTTTTCCATCGTCGCATGCTCAGCTTGCGACAAAACCATCAAAGCAGCCTCACGGTTGACTGTTGGGAAGCAATCCAGGAACTCTTCGAGAGAGTAGCCCCATCGAAAATAATCGAACAGTGTTTTGATAGGAACACGCGAATTAGTGAAGACAGGTGTGCCACCTAAAATTCCTGGGTTGACAGTTACAGGTGAATAATCTGGTCTCAAAGTTTCCATAGTTAAACTCCTTTCTGAACACGGCCAGCTTAGTTGACGCCAGTCTTTTTTCGCAAGACAGCGCGGCTTGGGTTACAGTAGCGTCCGTGTGCGGAATTGCCGGAATTTATCTCTACCGAACCGATCAACCGATCAACCAAACCGTGTTGCGGCGAATGACCGGCGCGCTGGTTCATCGCGGGCCGGACGACGAAGGGTTTCATGTTGCGGGAAAAATCGGGCTTGGCCATCGCAGGCTTTCGATCATTGATGTCGCCGGCGGCCACCAGCCGGTTTTCAACGAAGACGGTTCGATTGCCGTCATTCTGAACGGCGAAATTTATAACTACCGCGAACTCGCCAAACTGCTCGAAGCGCGCGGCCATCGGATGCGAACTCAGTCAGACACCGAAACCATCGCTCACCTGTACGAAGAATTTGGCGAAGCCTGCGTTGAACATTTGCGCGGAATGTTCGCTTTTGCGTTGTGGGATGCGCGCGAGCAAAAGCTGTTGCTGGCGCGCGATCGCGCAGGCAAAAAGCCACTGTATTTTGCCGACATTGACGGAGCCTTGATCTTCGGCTCGGAGTTGAAAGCTCTGCTGGAGCATCCTGCAATGCCGCGTGAAGTTGATCCGCAGGCGGTGGCTGATTATTTCTCTTACCAATTCATCCCCGCGCCAAAAACGATCTATCGCCATGCGCGAAAGCTGCGCGCTGGGCATTGCCTGATTGTCACTCCGAACGGCGCGACTGAGCGTCAATACTGGGACATAAATTTCAACCAGCCGGAACAATGCAGCGAAGCCGAATGGAGCGAAATGCTGTTGGGAGAATTTCGTTCGGCGGTGGAAAGCCGCTTGATCAGCGAAGTTCCGCTCGGCGCGTTTTTGTCGTCGGGAGTGGATTCGTCGGCAGTTGTGGCAATGATGAGCCGGATCAATGCGAGGCCGGTCGTCACAGCCACAGTTGGATTCAGCGAAGAGCAATTTAGCGAAGCCGGCGAGGCGCGGAGCTTTGCAGAAAGTCTGAATGCCGAACATCACGAACGGATTGTCGCGCCCGAAGCCGTCCGTGTGATCGAAAAACTGGCCTGGCATTTTGATGAACCCTTTGCCGACGCTTCGGCGATTCCGACATTTTACCTTTCGCAAGTCGCGCGCGAATTCGTAACGGTTGCATTGTCAGGCGACGGCGGCGACGAAAACTTTGTCGGTTATCGCCGCTATGTGTTTGACGCGATGGAAAACCGCGTGCGGAGGATTGTTCCGGTCAAACTGCTGTTTGGCGCTCTGGCGGCGATTTATCCGAAAGCCGACTGGTTGCCGCAACCGCTCAGGGCAAAAGCCACGTTGCGGAATTTGTCGCTTGATCCGGCGCGGGCGTATTTCAGTTCAGTGTATGGAGCGGCGGCGAGCGTGCGCGACGCGTTGCTCGGCGGCGATGTTCGCGCGCAGCTTGGCCATTACGACCCGTTTGAGATTTTTGCCGAACATTACAACAAACCGCTGGCTGACGACCCGATTGTTCGCGCGCAGTATGCCGACATCAAGCTTTACCTGACCGATGATGTTCTGACGAAAGTGGATCGCGCCAGCATGGCCGTTTCGCTGGAAGTGCGTTGCCCGCTGCTCGATCACCGTTTGATGGAATTGGCGGCGCGCATTCCTTCGTCGCTGAAGTTGAAAGGCAGGGAAGCCAAATACATCTTCAAACGAGTTGTCAGCCAGTTGCTGCCACCTGAAATTTTGGCGCGACGCAAACAGGGGTTCGTCGTTCCGTTGGCGAAATGGTTGCGCGCGGATTTGAGCGAACTGGCCGAAAGTTTGTTGTTTGATTCAATGGCGAACGACGGCTGGTTGGAATCGGCGGCGATCAAAAAACTGTGGCGACAACATCAATCCGGTTTACGCGATTATTCGCGTCCGCTGTGGGCTGTGTTGATGTTCCGAATGTGGCAGCGAACGTTTCAACGATGAACATTCTGACGTTTACAACTTTGTGGCCGAACGCGGAGCAGCCGAATTTCGGTGTGTTCGTCAAACATCGCGTCGCCGCGCTGAACAAACTCGATGGCGTGCAGGTTCGGGTTGTCGCGCCTATTCCTTATTTTCCACATTCAACCAAATCATTTCACCGCAGAGGCGCAGAGAACGCTGAGGGAGCGCAGAGAGAAAAGTCGAAGCTCTGCGCCACCTCTGCGAACCTCTGCGCCTCTGCGGTTGAAAAAACTTTCAACCTGTTGATTCCCGAATCAACCAGAAATCGCTGGCGACAATTCGCTCGCATTCCTGAGCAGGAATTGATCGGCGGGTTGCCGACCTTTCATCCACGGTATCTGGTGACGCCGAAACTCGGGATGAGTTTTTACGGTGGCTGGATGGCGCGCGGAGCTTTTGAAACAGTCAGGCGACTTCACGCCGAACGACCATTTGATCTGATTGACGCGCATTACGTGTACCCGGACGGATACGCGGCTGTGCTGCTGGGCAAGCGTTTGAAGCTGCCAGTTTTCATCACTGCGCGCGGAACCGACATTAACTGGTTTTCGCGCATGCCGCTGATTCGCCCGAAGATCGTCAAGGCCTTGCGACAAGCCACTGGAATCATTGCCGTCAGCGAAGCCATGAAAACGCGAATGTCCGAGCTTGGCATACCGCCGGAAAAGATCGCCGTGATTCGCAATGGCGTTGATCGTGGCGTGTTCTTTCCGCGTAATCGTCGCGATGTGCGGCAACGGCTGAATCTGGAAATTGAAGATCGAGTGTTGCTGTCAGTTGGCGCGCTGGTTCCGGTGAAAGGCTTTGATCGGCTGATTGATGCAATGGCTTTGCTGAAACGTGAAGCGCAGGCGAGCCGGTTGAAGCTGTTCATCATTGGCGAAGGTTCGGAGCGCCGCGTGCTGGAATCTCAAATTTCAAAATTGAGATTGGAAAGCTGTGTAAGGTTGATTGGCGCAAAACCTCAAAACGAATTGGCCGATTGGTATTCCGCCGCTGACCTGTTTTGTCTGGCCAGTCATAGCGAAGGCTGTCCGAACGTAATTCTGGAAGCATTGGCTTGCGGATTGCCAGTAGTGGCTGTGGATGTCGGCGGCGTAGCGGAATTGATTCGTTCGGAGTTATGCGGACGAGCGATTTCACCACCGACAGCGGAAAATTTCGCTGCCGAAATCCGCGAGGCATTCCAATCCGTATGGAAGCGTGAAGAGCTTGCCCGTTTGGCAGCGATCCGAACGTGGGGGAACGTAGCATTGGAAACCGGGAATTATTTCACCACCTGCGGAACTCGCAGCTTTGGCGAAAAATAAAGATTGAATTGCCAGAGTGAGCTGAGTACACTCCGCCCGCTTTTGAACTGGTACTCAGCTTTGACAAGGGAAATCAGCGATGGTTCAGCCGCATCGCAGATTTTTTCAACCCATAGCTTGAAAAGAATTGCCCGGTCGAAACGTATGACCGGACGTGAAGTTGTCGCTTTCAGCCGAGCGAGAATGATTCACAAGGGGGAAGTCATGAAAACCTACAGCCGCCCGGTTTTACTGCTGCTTGTTTTGACAGCAACGCTGCTCGCAATGGCTGCGTCAGCTCAGGAACGAGCGCCGGTGAAACCAATTAAACGAACTCCGACTGTCATTTTGGGCACGCAAGCGAAGACGAAAGTCACGCCTACGCCTTCGCCGACTCCAAAGATCAAAATCAAATTGCCCAGGGAAATTCCGACCGGCATTTTGTTTCCGACCAAACCTGAAGAGCCTGAGCAGAATGCCAGGGTTTACCCGAAAATGCCGCGCGTGATTGGTCAACCAATTGAGTATGCAAAGCGAGTTGTGCAACAGCGCCAGCCGAATGCGCGAATCAATTCGACCGAATCGCCTCGGCACAACCCGGATTACAGAGTCGGCGCGGTGATCAGCCAGTTTCCAAAAGAAGACACCGATCTGAAACCCGGCGATGAAGTCAGGCTTTTGTACAACCCTCAACAAGCGCCTCGCAGTGTGCGTATGCCTGATTTTACGGGCTTCGATTATGCGACGGCGGAAAAACGGCTAATGGCTTTAGGCCTCAACATTCGTGTACGAAGAGGCGTCGCCCGAAGTCATAACCCGAATTACGGGGTTGATCTGGTAGTCAACCAAATGCCGCCTGCGGGGGAGATGTTGGCGGCAGGCGGGCAGGCAATCCTTTACCTGAATCCGTTTCCGAAGATGCCGGATTTGGTCGGCATGGACATCCGGTCAGCTCAGGCGAAGCTGTCCGGCGACGCGCCGAATTATCCGCAGCGAAGCATAGAAGAGAGCGAGTTCAATCCCAGATTCAATCCCGGCGTGGTGGTCAATCAGATTCCGCGCGCTGGAATGGCCTTGCAACCGCCCGGCGTGGCTGTGATGTATTACAACCCGCAACAGCCGAAAGCTACCGTGCCCGATGTGATGGGACTGGCCGTGCCAGATGCCGTGCGCAGAATCGAGCAAAACAATCTGGTGGCCAGATTTCCCAGGCGTGAAAATCTCGACAGCTACAGAATTACAGGTCAATCGCCGTCGGCTGGAACAGTTGTTGATGCTCGAAGCGTGGTGACATTGAGGATTGCCGCGACCGTCGTCGTTCCCGATCTGAGACGCAGTTTGTTGAACGAAGCACAACAGACCATCAGTCAAAACAGGTTGACGGTTGGAACGGTGACAACACGGATTTCCTCTGCCAGGCAGGATCAGGTAATAAGCCAATCGCCAGCGCCGAACAGCGTTGTTGTCGAAGGAACGGCTGTCAATCTGGTGATTGCCAAAACTGAGCAGGTGACGGTTCCCAATGTTTTGAAAAGGCAACAGGGCAATGCCGAGCAACTGATTGCCAATGCCAGATTGGTTGTTGGGCAGGTGACAACGCAACAAGCGACGGGTGATGCCGGAACAGTGTTGAGCCAAACTCCGTCCGCTGGCACGCTGGTCAATGTTGGAACTCAGGTTAGTTTCGTGGTCGCAGTGCCAACTCCGGTACTGCCGCCAACACCAACACCGACTCCAATGCCAACGCCAACCCCAACACCAACACCAACACCAACGCCAACGCCAACGCCGACAGTAACTCCATCTCCGACGGTTTCGCCGACGCCCTTGCTTTTTGTGGTTCCAGACCTGAAGAACAAGGAATTGACCGAAGCAGTTCGTCTGGTGCGAACAGCCCAGTTGGAAGTTGGCGAGATCAGCCGGGAAGACCCGAAAGAAACGGCCAGCTTTGTTTTGAAGCAGCAGCCAGAAGCAGGACAACTGGTTGCAGCGGGCACGCGCGTCAATGTGGTCATTGGCAAAAAGCCGGTTGAAATTCTGCCGGTGTGGCCGAAGGTTCTGTTGGTAGGCGCTTTTGGGTTTGCGGCGCTGTTTCTGGCGAGATTGTGGAAACGTCTTCGTCCAAAACCTGGTCCCGAACCTGTACAACCGCCAGCGGCAACGTTGACTTTCCGCACGACAATGAACGCCAGCGCGGTGGAATTTGCCAGTTCCACGGATTGGCAAACCAGTTTCGCTTTGCGATTTCAGCCCAAAGCAGATTGGGGACAGCAGTACATCACTTTAACCGGCGGCCTGGTTGCCGCTGAAAGCGAGGAACGATGAATACCGTAGAAGTGACCTTGAAAGAGTTTTTCGGCTTGAAGGAAATCAAGCTCAATGAAGCCGGAATGGAAGCTGCCAAACAACAGGCTGGCAGCGCCCTTACTTCGTTCAGTCCGGGAATGTTTGCCGAAGGCGTGAAAAATTCGATTGCTTCGAGTTGCGACATGAGCATCGGCGGCATATTGGCTGCCGCCTGGAGCAAACGTCGCGAGTTACTGAAGTATCTGGACAAACCCGACGCCACGAATTATCTGCGGCTGGCCAAACACACGGTCAATTCCGATCACAAACCGGAAATCGAGGTGCTGTTGAATGAAAAGGCAGTGGCGAAGTTGCAGTTCGATGTGAAGTTCAAGCTGGAAATTGACGGCGCGAATCTGATGATTCACGAAGGAATGATCAAGAAAGTCACCGCAGTGTCCGGCAAAGCAAGCTGCACGATCAGCTACAAAGGGTATGAGTTGTACAAGAAAGAGTCGCAGCAGATTGATCTGCCAGGCGAAGTCGAATTCAATCCCGGCATTGTCATTCGTCCGGCAATCGAACCGGCGCGCGTGACTCACAATCTGGCGGCTTGATATGTTGGTTGGTCGTTACGAGGCTGGCGGCGATTCCGTCGTCAGCCCTCGCAATCGTGTCATCAGTCGTTTCAATGCGCGATAAGCTTTCGGCCCCAGCCAGATCAGCAGAATCAAAAAGATTCCGACGACAACCAGGATCAGAACTGGAAAGAACGCCATCAGGATGGTCGAGCCGAAAGTGAAGATGTCTTCGCCGATGCTCAGCGCAGCATTTGAAACCGGTTCGGGACTGGTGTTGGCGGCCAATCGAGTCGCGGCTTTTGTTCCGTGCGAACTAAGCGCGACGCCTCCGCCGACAATCATGGCCACGGCTTTGACCGCCGGATCGAATTCGGCAAACGCCGTTGCGGCCAGAATTGCTCCGGCGGGAACGCGAATGAAGGTATGAACCGCGTCCCAGATGGAATCCACCGCCGGAATTTTATCGGCAACGAATTCGATCAGGTAAAAGCCGCCCGCCAATCCAATCACCCACCATTCGCCGAGCACGTGCAATCCGCCCGGCAGTTTGACCAGTTCAAAGCGTTGCAGCACGCCCAGCGTTACCACCGTCGCATACAAGTTGATGCCCGACAGCCACGCCGAACCCATCGCCGTGCCAAGTGTCGTCAGCCAGTCAGCAGTCATCGCTCGCTCTCCTTAGCCGCCTGCATTTCAGCGGTGAACAAATAGTGAACTTCGTTTGGTTGTAGGGTTGGCAAAAGCTCAAGAAGTTTCGGAATCAATTCCAGCAAAGAAGGAAGCGCGTTAGTTTTGCCGCGCAAAACCACCAAGCCAATTTGAAAATTTGAGAGGTTTTGCTGGTATTTGATATTGGAATCGGTCGAAATCATCACATCAAACCGGTGTTGCGCTTCACGCAGCAGTTCGCCATTTTCCAAACCGTTCCAACCCATCTGACGCGCGGTTTTCACGTCGTGTGGCGCAAGATACCTTCGAAGCGTCGCCGGAGTGCAGTGGTCAAGCAACACTTTCATCAATCACCTCAATAAGCATTTTCTTTGCGCACAGGAACATCTGTTAGCAGTCCATCGCGAATCGCCTGGCGAACGACACTGAGTACGGCCAGCGCGTCTTCTTTTGGCGTGCCTTCGAAATCTTCCAAAAAATCGTTGAGCGTCAGGCCTTCGGCAAAATAATCAATCAACGTTTCGGCATGCACTCTGTGTTCGCCGATGGTTGGCGCGCCGCTGAGCTTGTTGGGATTTTGTTGGATTGGGGCAGCGATCTGAGCTTTTTGGGTTGCGGCATTTTGACTTGGCATTACTTACCTCCAGTAATTGCGGTTTCGAGTCGGATTATAGCCGTCGCTCGCCGGATTGCTAATTGGAAATTGCCGGAATTTGCGAGTATAGTTTGCCGCCTTGTTGAAGACCCCTGATGGCTGAAATTGGCTGAAGACTCCTAAATGACCGCTTCACTGGTTGACAGAATTCTCGCTTGTGATCTGCGCGCGATTGCCCGCGCCATCTCCAAGATCGAAAACAATGCCCCCGATGCGAATGAACTGTTGAAGGCGCTGTTCGCGCACACCGGCAAAGGTGTGATCATCGGCATCACCGGAGCGCCGGGAGCTGGCAAATCTTCGCTGGTGGACAAACTGGCGCTGCATTACCGCTCGCTTGGAAAAACCGTGGGCATCATCGCGGTGGATCCGTCCAGTCCGTTTTCGGGTGGAGCGATTCTGGGCGATCGCATTCGCATGCAGACGCTGGCCAACGATCCGGGCGTGTACATTCGTTCGATGGCTACGCGCGGGAATCTGGGCGGATTGGCGCGGGCGACGGTGGACGCGGTTGCGGTGCTGGATGCGGCTGGCTACGATAGGACTTTGGTCGAAACCGTCGGCGTCGGCCAGGACGAAGTAGACATTGTGAAAACCGCCGATGCGTCCGTCGTGGTGCTGGTTCCGGGAATGGGCGATGACATACAGGCGATCAAAGCCGGAATCATGGAAATCGGCGACATCTTTGTCATCAACAAAGCCGAACGCGACGGCGTCGAACGCACCGAACGAGAATTGATCGCGTTGCTGGAAATGGCGGAGCGCTCGGACGGATGGCGACCGCTGATTGTGCGCACCGTCGCCACGCAGAACAAAGGCATCGTCGAATTCGTTGAGGCGATTGAAACTTACGCCTCGTTCAAAAAACAGCAGCAAGCCTCACTGGAACGCAGCGCCGGAGTTGCGGAAAACCGCATCGTTGAATTGTTGCGCGAACGATTGTTGCGGCGAGTCTTGAGCGAAATGTTTGCGCCGGGCGAATTGCACGAACTGGCCCTGGCGGTGGCTTCACGCCAGCGCGATCCGTATTCCATTGTCGAGGAAATCGTCGGCAAAGTAGAAATACGCTCCAACTAGGAAAGGAGAAATCAAAAGGCAAATATCAAAAGTCAAAAGGCAAAAAAGTCGGCGCTGGTTCTTTATTTTTGCCTTTTGATATTTGCCTTTTTGCCTTTTGCTTTATGTCCTCAAACAAAATTCAACATCTCGGAGTCGCAGTCGGTTCAATCGAGGACGCCTTGTCGTTTTGGCGTGACGGGCTTGGGCTGGAATTACACGAAATCGAAGTGGTCGAAGACCAGGGCGTTCGTGTGGCGATGTTGCCCATTGGCGAAAGCCGCATCGAATTGCTGGAAGCAACCGGCGAAGACACGCCCGTCGGCAAATTCATCGCCAAACGCGGCGCGGGCATTCACCATCTGTGCATTGAAGTCGAAAACATCGCCGCCAAACTGGCGGAGTTGAAAGCCAAAAACGTGCGATTGATTGACGAACAGCCGCGCATTGGTGCAGGCGGCGCTTTGGTCGCGTTTGTCCACCCGGCCAGCACAGGCGGCGTGTTGATCGAATTGACACAGCGAGGAACCGGAAATCATTGAAGAGGTGGTTGGAGGTTGGTGACTTGTGGTTGGCGATATGTTCGGCCAGCGACCAGTCACCAACTGCCAACCACCCACTACACAGTTAAGGAGATTGATCTTGAAAGCATTTACAAAATTCATTCTGACGATTGCATTGGCGACCAGCCTGGCCGCGACACAATCATGCGCTCTTCTATTCAAGAGCGAGTTTGTCGAACTCAAAGCCGAAGAGTTGACGGCTTTGGTGGATTTGCTGCCGGACAACCAGAAACGGCAGTTGGCGCAGAACAAGGCCATGCGCGACCAGTTCATCACGCAATTCAAAACGCCGTTTTCGCTGGCTCAGGCCGCCGAAGCTGAAGGATTGCACAAAACCGACGAGTTCAAACAACAGCTGGCCTTCAGAACCGACCAGACTCTGGCGGCGGAATTCAATCGCCGTAATCCCGACACCATTGTAGCCAAAGAAGAAGGCGACGCTTATCTCAGCGCCCACCAAGCCCAGTTTGACAGTTTCTTTGCTTCCATCACGCGCAATGCGCAACAGGCTCCTTCTGAAAACGACAAGGAAATGATGCGCGAACAGTGGGCACAGATCGAAGTGCTGGCGGAAAAAGCCCGACAGGCAGGAATCGAAAAAGAGCCTGGATTCCAAGTGCAACTCAAAATCGGCAAAGCCAGTTTGCTGGCCAATGCCTATTCCAAGTCGCTTGAAGACAAGTTGAAGTTGACGCCGGAAGAAAAGAAACGCTACGTGTCGGAACATCCTGAAGCCGATGTGGACAAGATCAAGGAAAAAGCCCAGTCGTTGCTGGCTCGTGTCAGAAACGGCGAAGACTTCGTAGCCGTTGCCAAAGAATTCAACGAAGACAATACCCGTACAACCGGCGGAGAATTGCCGTGGTTTGATAAAGACGGCAATGTTGATGGCGTTCCGACCATTGATGCGCCGTATGTGCAGGCAGCCTTTGCGCTGGAAAAAGGCGGTGTCAGCGAAGTCGTCAAATCCAGAGTCGGGTTCCATATCATCAAACTGGATGACAAACGAATCTACGATCCGTCCAAAGAACCCAAGCCAGTCGCAACGCCTGCTGCTCAGCCCAACGCGCAACCGACGCCCAGCCCAACTCCGCAAGGGCCGGTGGAACAGGTGCAGACGCGCCATATTTTCCTGAGCACCATGCTGGCCGATACCTACGAAGAGCAGGAAACGCAAACCAAGGTCAAACGCGCGATGGAAGATGCCACGCTGAAATATCCTGTCAAAATTCCGACTGATTTCACGGTCAATGTCGCCGGTTACGATCCCAAGACCCTGCCCGGTTTGGGCGGCGGCAGCGGCGGCACGATGAAGGGAATTGATCCGAACGCGAACAAGTAATTCAAAGTTTCCAGTTTCCGGTTTCCAGTGTTCGTTTCGCTGGCAGCCGGAAACTGGAACCCGGTGACTGGAAACTGACATGGAAAAAGCTCAAATTGGAATCATTGGCGGCAGCGGTTTGTATCAGATGGAAGGATTGACCGATGTGCGCGAAGTCGGCGTCGAAACCCCGTTCGGCAAACCTTCCGACAACTTCATTCTCGGCACGTTGGACGGCGTTCGCGTGGCGTTTCTGGCTCGGCACGGACGCGGCCATCGCATCACGCCGACCGAACTCAATTTCCGCGCGAACATTTACGCGATGAAACTGCTGGGCGTCGAACGCATCATTTCGGCTTCGGCGGTTGGTTCGCTGCAGGAACAATACGCGCCGACGGACATTGTCATTCCCGATCAATTCTTTGACCGTACGCGCGGACGGGTTTCGACTTTTTTTGGCGAAGGCATCGTCGCGCACATCACGTTTTCGCATCCGGTGTGCGGCGCGGTTTGGCAGGTGCTCGGCGATGAAACCGAAGCTATAGGTGTCAAGGTTCACCGAGGTGGAACCTACCTGAACATGGAAGGCCCGGCATTTTCCACGCTGGCCGAATCGCGTCTGTATCGCAGTTGGGGAATGGATGTCATCGGCATGACCAATTTGCAGGAAGCCAAACTCGCCCGCGAAGCCGAAATTTGTTACGCGACGATGGCCTTGGTGACCGATTACGATTGCTGGCATCCCGATCACGATGCCGTGACCGTGGAAATGGTCATCGAATACCTGAACAAGAATTCCACCAACGCGCAAAAAATTATTCGCTCGGCGGTTGGTAAACTTGCCGCCGCGCCCCGCGAATGCAAATGCGGCTCGGCGCTGAAACACGCGATCCTGACGCACGGAGAAATTCCGGCGGAAACGAAAAAGAAACTTTCGGCGATCATCGGCAAATACGTCGGCGAATGAAACTGCGGAAAGGAGCGCAAGAAATGGGATTGACTTACGTCAAGGGAACGGTCAGCAAGGACAAAAAAAGGAAACATACGCTCGATTTTCTGGTGGACAGTGGAGCGAAATACACTTTGCTGCCTGAAAAGACTTGGCGTGATTTGAAGTTGAAACCACAACGTCACATGAAATTCATCCTGGCTGATGGAACTGAAATTGAGCGTGGCATTTCTGAATGCCTGATTTCTTTACCGTATGGTGAGGCCCACACCCCAGTCATACTGGGTGAAAAAGGCGATGAACCATTGCTTGGCGTTGTCACTCTGGAAATACTCGGACTCGTTCTCAATCCATTCCAGCGAAGTTTGGAGCCGATGAGAATGACTCTGGCTTGATTTTTACGAGATCAAGGGAGGTGTTATGAAGTCTGTTTTCACAATGGTATTTGCAATCTTGTTTGTCGCAGTCATTGGCGTAGCTACTTTCATTACCACTTGCGCTTATGGCGAAGAACTGATGCCGGTTCAACAAGGGCCGAGTCGCGGTTCGATCAGCGTGCCGCGCGACCCGGAGCAGGAAAAACAATCGTACAAAAGCCTGGACGCCGCGAAGTTCTATTTTTACAAACGAAAACCGAACAAAGGCGACAAAGGCGGTCAGGAGCGGTTGAACAAAGCCGTTCTGGATCGGTTGCAGGAAATCATTGATCTCAATCCGAATTTTGCGCGGATTGACGAAGTGTATTTCCTGACCGGCGAAGTCTATCAGCGCGGCGGCGACACCGAAAAAGCCGTCGAATACTGGACGAAAGCCGTTCAGGAAGGCGCGGACGAAAAGATCAAAGCCGAAGCCCAAAAACGCCTGGACGAAAATCAAAACCAAAAGAAGAAGGGATAATCACTCACACATGTCATCAATTTGTCCGTTGTTAGTTGTCGGCTCCGTAGCCATTGACGCCATCAAAACCCCCTTTGGCGAACGTGACCGCAGCCTCGGCGGTTCCGGTCTGCACTTTTCCGTTTCCGCTTCGTTTTTCAGTGAAGTCGGCGTCGTCGCCGTCATCGGTGATGATTTCACCTCTGAAGACGAAGCCGTCTTTCACGAACGCAAGATCAACATCTCCAATCTGGAACGCATTCCCGGCGGCAAAACCTTTCGTTGGGCGGGCGAATACGGTTTCGACCTGAACACGGCTAAAACTCTGGACACTCAGCTCAACGTCTTTGCCGATTTCAAGCCCAAACTATCTGACGTTGCAAAGAAAACGCCGTTTCTGTTTTTGGGCAACATCCAGCCGACGCTGCAACGCGAAGTCCGCGAACAAGTGGATTGCAAATTCGTGGCGATGGACACGATGAATCTGTGGATTGAAATCGCGCGCGAAGAATTGCTGAAAACCATCGCCGTTGTGGACGCCATGATTATCAATGACGCCGAAGCCCGCGAACTGGCCGGAGAATCCAATCTGATCAAAGCCGCCCGCAAGATCATCGGTTGGGGACCGAAAATGCTGGTCGTCAAACGCGGCGAATACGGCGCAGCGTTTTTCACCAAAGACAGTTATTTCGCCATTCCGGCCTATCCGCTGGAAGGCGTCTTCGATCCGACCGGGGCAGGCGACAGCTTTGCTGGAGGCTTCATGGGCTATCTGGCGCAATCCGACAAAATTGACGAAGCGACCGTCCGCCGCGCCATTATTTACGGCTCGACGATGGCGTCGTTCAACGTCGAAGAATTCAGTTGCGACCGCTTGCGCCGCCTGACGCCGCAGGAAATCCGCGACCGCTTCCATCAATTCAAAGAATTCACACACTTCGAAATCTGATGCGATTTCACAAATTCCAAGCTCTCGGCAATGATTTCCTGATCGCGCGCGAAGCTGAGTTGCGGGCGGTGACGGAAGATTTTGAATCGTTCGCCCGGCAAATCTGCGACCGACATTTTGGCGCGGGAGCCGACGGCTTGGAATTGTTGCTGGATTCGCCAGGAGCCGGAGCCGATTTTGAAGTTCGGTTGTTCAATGCCGATGGCGGCGAAACGCCGATTTCCGGCAATGGGACGCGATGCGTCGGAGCGTATTTGTATCTGGTTGAAAACTGGGACAAGCCGGAAGTTCGCATTGCCACCGGCGCAGGCATTAAAACGCTGAAGCCGATTGAACGCCGCCGCAACAGTCTGGTGTTTGACACCGAAATGGGCACGCCGCGATTTCGCAGCAGCGAAATTCCCATCAAGCTGCCGACGGAACTCGAACGAGTCATTCGACAACCGCTGAATGTGTTGGGTCAAACAGTGGAAATCACGGCGACTTCGATGGGCAATCCGCATTGCAGCATCTTCGTCGCCGATTTCGATCAACTGGATTGGCGGCGGTTTGGCGCAGCGCTTGAAGTTCACGAAGCGTTTTCTGACCGAACCAACGTCGAATTCGTTCGCGTCGTGAATCGTCAGGAAATCGAAGTCCGGTTTTGGGAACGCGGTTGCGGAGAAACGCTGGCTTCGGGAACCGGTTCGTGCGGAGCGGCGCTTGCCAGCATGTTGAACGAGCTGACCGAGCGCAAAGTCAAAGTCATCACCGCCGCCGGAGAATTGATCGTCGAATGGCGCGCGGACAATTCGGTCGTGCAAACCGGCGAAGCCTGCGCCGTGTTCAATGGCGAATGGCTGGCTTGAAAAGGAGCGCGATGAGCAATCAACCGGAAATCAATTTTGTCGCCTTGGCACATTTTTCCAATTCGGTGCAGGCCGGAATGGTCAGCGAGTTGTTGGAAAACAACGGCATCGCTTCGATTTTGCAAGGCGTGAATTTTGGCGGTTTGGAACCGTTGTTGATGCCCGGCGGATATTCTGAAATCACCTTGCTGGTTGCCGAATCGGAGCTTGAGCGCGCCCAGCAGCTTTACGATGCTTTTTTTGAACAGCAACCCGATTCCGCGTTGGCGGAAGATGCGGAACTGCCAGAGGAGCCTTCGCAATGACCGACGCGCTGGTTGTTTTGACCACGACGGAAACCGAAGCAGATGCCGAACGTCTGGCGCGATTGCTGGTCGAAGCGGAATTGGCGGCGTGCGTGCAGGTGTTGCCGCGCATGAGTTCGATTTATCGCTGGCAAGGAAAAGTCGAACAAGCTGGCGAAACCTTGTTGCTGATCAAAACCACTCGCGCGGCGTACGCCCGACTGGAAACTGCGATCAAACAACATCACCCTTACGAAACTCCCGAAATCATCGCCTTGCCGGTCGAAGCCGGATCGGACAAGTATCTGAAATGGTTGATGGAGGCCGTCCGGTCATAAAGTAAGGCTTTTCACGTCGCCGTTTTCCGACACAGGCTTAATATATCTTGCTCTGAACCGCAGGTTTTGTGTAAATTACGGCCAACGATCCCCTCGACAATTCGATTCGTAGATCATTGCATTGACCGCTCAGCCCACAGCGTGACCTGAGCCAATGCCGCCCTTTTTCATATCTTGCTGGCCGGTTGCTGAAAAAATTGCAAGCAGCGTTTGGTGAGGCTGAGTCATCCGAAGCAGTGGTCTAATTTAATTTCAAAAAGTGTCTCAAGGAGCAGAAGAACAATGATGGCTATGCGAGTCTTAGTGATTGAGGACGAACAGAAGATGGCTGATCTGATCAAGCGCGGTCTCGAAGAAGAGGGGATGCAGATCGAAACGGCCTACGACGGGGAAACCGGAGCGCAAGCGGCACTGAGCGGCAATCATGACCTGATTATTCTTGATCTGGGATTGCCGGGACGAGATGGGTTGCAGGTGGCGAGCGATCTGCGCGAGGCCGGTTTCAAGACGCCGATTCTGATTCTCACCGCCCAGGACAGCACAGAAATGAAAGTCACCGGGTTGGATACCGGTGCGGACGATTATCTGACCAAACCGTTTGCCTTTGCCGAATTGCTGGCGCGCATTCGTGCGCTGTTGCGGCGGACTCACACAGAAGACACGACCAAAATCCAGATTGGCGATCTGGTGTTGAACCTGATCAATCGTCGCGCTTCGCGCGCAGGCAGGGAAGTGCAATTGACCAACAAGGAATTTTCCCTGTTGGAATACTTCATGCGCCACCCGGACGAAATTCTTTCGCGCGAAACATTGTCGGAAAAAGTCTGGGAAGAGACCTTCGACACGTTGACCAACGTGATTGACGTTTACATCAATTATCTGCGAAACAAGATTGATCGGAATTACGAACCCAAGCTGATTCATACCGTGCGCGGCATTGGCTACATGCTAAAAACGCCTGTCGTCGAATCGCAAATGGTTGCGGAAACCAAAGCCGCATAAATCGTGTGAGTGAGCTTTCCGGGAGACGGGATTGGATTTCTTCTCCCGGAAAGTTTCGCTTGCTGTTCCGCTCCGATTCAGACGTTTGACGAACCTGCCCCATGCCTTCTCTTCGCTTTAAGCTGACCTTTTATTACCTGGCGATTCTCTCAGTGGTGCTGCTGGTGTTTGGCATCGCCATTTTCTTTTATCTTTCCAGCAGTCTGCTGACAACGATTGATCGAGCGCTGGCGTTTCAGGTTGAAAAGATCGAAGTCGGCATGGCTGTCGGGGCGGGCGTGGATATGTCGCATCATCCACTGATGCAAAGCCACGAAAACGACGATTTGTTGCCTCTTGCCCCGCACATTTATCAAATCATCAACGAACAGGGGACGATCACCGATGGGGGAGCGGCGACTCCGAAAAACCATTTGCCGGTGGATACCAGCGAGTTGATGAATTTGGAAATTGGAAAGACGGTCTTCAAATCCATACGGCTCGAATCCGGGGAATCGCTGCGCGTCGCGACGAGACGAATCCAGGATTATGACGGTGAGGGAACTTACTTTATCCGGCTCGGACAATCATTGTCGGCGGTGGAAAGCGCGCGCCGGCGTGCGATCCTTGTCTTGGCGATCGCCATTCCATTGGCCTTGGTGTTGGGGAGTTTCGGAGGATTGTTGCTGGCCAATCAAGCTCTGAGGCCGGTGGATCGCATCACTTGTGCCGCTGAACAAATTGCCAAAGGCGATTTGACCGAACGAGTTCCGATGCCTGCCAGCGCCGCCGACAAGATGGACGAAATCGGCAGGTTGGCAGCCACGTTCAACCACATGATTTCGCGGTTGCAGTCGGCGTTTGAACGGCAGAAACAATTCACATCGGACGCTTCACACGAATTGCGCACGCCGCTGGCAGTGATGCGCGGCGATATGGAAATCGCGCTTCGCCGCGAACGTTCGCCGGAAGAATACCAGCGGGTGCTCGGTTCCAACCTGGAAGAAATCATTCGCCTGACCCGGTTGATCGAAGATTTATTGATGCTGGCGCGCGCCGATTCTGGACGCGTCGAATTGCGCTGCGAACCGGTTGACCTGAACAAACTCTGCCAGCAAATGGCTGAATACATAACGCCGCTGGCTCAGCAACGCGACCAGACGCTGAGTTACGAAGCGCCGAAAGAACCCATCACCATCAACGCCGATTTGCAGCGCATCAAACAGTTGCTGCTGAACCTGTTGGATAATGCCATCAAATACACCGAACCCGGCGGCAACGTCACGTTGGGGCTAAAGACCGAACTCAATTTTGCAGTCATCACCGTTGCCGACACCGGGCGAGGCATTCCCGCCGAAGACCTGCCGCACATTTTTGAACGTTTCTTTCGCCGTTCCGGCAAAACCAGCGACCGCAGCGCCGCCGGATTCGGACTCGGCCTTTCCATCGTCAAATGGATTGTGGAATCGCACGGCGGCCAGATCGAAACCACCAGCCAGCAAGGACAGGGGACGACCTTCATCGTCAAGCTGCCATTTCTGGGCTGATAACATCTTCGAGAAATAACTGCTTGTAAAAGCCCAAAGGCTTTTTCGTTGTTCCGCAGATACCACGACGATTACAATGCCGTCAGCCAGAACGCATCATTACTTTTCAGGAGACCAGTTATGGACGTGGCAGCTCGACCGATTAAAGTCAGAGATTTCCTACCTTAAATCAAAGCTCTGCTGCCCGGCGGCACGTTGACTTACCACGACGTAAGCTGGGAAGAATACGAAGACCTGCTCGAAGAAATGGGCGCCGGATACAGCCCTCGTATCCATTTCGATCACGGGAAACTGGAGATTAATATGCCTCTGCCAATTCATGATTTTTTCAAGATTTGCCTGTCAGATTTGATACGAGCGATTGCGGATGTTTTAGAGATTGATTTGAATGGATTTGGATCCACTACCTTCAAATACAAAGGCTGGTTGCAGGGTGTGGAGCCGGACTCTTGTTACTATTTGAGTAATGACCCGCGCGTGCTTGGAGTTTACCGATTCGATCCCAACGCTCCCCCGCCTCTGCCCGATCTGGCTATTGAAGTTGACGTGACCAGCGAGTCACTAGGTAGAGCGTGTCGCATAAATGACGCTGAAAAAAGGAGAGCCTTCCAACTTTTTCGGGTTGAAAAGCTCCCCGCTTGTCGCTGATGCTTCCGGTGTGAAAAACATTGGAGGCAATCATGGACAAGCACAAGAATTCTACCGCTAAATCTTGGAAAAACGTGCGAGTGTCAGCATCACACTAAATGCTGGTTAAATGCTGGCGTCAGGCGTAATCTGAGAAAGAGGCTGGATACTTACAAACTGCGAACACATAATCTGAACTATGAAACGACGCGAATTCATCCAACAGGCAATTCAACAGACGGCGGTGATTTCGGCGACCGCCGTTTCTTATTCGCGAGTGATAGGCGCAAACGAGCGAATCGTTATCGGTTTGGTCGGTTGCGGCGGACGCGGACGGCAGGTTGCCGATTTGATGCGCAAAGTTTCTGGCGTCGAATACGGTGCGGTTTGCGACGTGTACGAAACGAACGCTCTGAGCGCCCAAGCCTGGGCGGGCAGCACGGCAAAAAAGTTCGGCGACTTCAGAAAGTTGCTGGAATTGAAAGACGTGGACGCGGTTCACGTCGCCACGCCGGATCACTGGCACGCGGCGATTACCGTGCTGGCCTGCGCGGCAGGCAAAGACGTGTACGTCGAAAAACCATTGGCCCACAACGTCCGCGAAGGCCGCCTGATGGTCGAAGCCGCGCGCCGTTACAAACGTATCGTCCAAACCGGCACGCAACATCGCAGCGCGCCGCATTACCGCGAAGTCCAGCAGATCATTCAATCCGGCGAACTCGGCGAAGTGCGTTTTGTGCGAGTTTGGAATTACAGCAACATCACTCCAAACGGCGTAGGCAAATACGCTGACGAACCCGCGCCGGAAGGCCTGGACTGGGATTTTTATCTCGGCCCCGCGCCGAAAGTGCCGTTTAACCGCGCGCGCTTTCTTTCGACGTTTCGCAATTTTTACGATTACGCGGGCGGCACAATGACTGATTACGGCACGCACCGGCTGGACACCGTGCAGCAAATCATGGGCGTTGAAGCGCCGAAGACCGTTGTCGCTACGGGCGGCAAATTCACGCTGAAAGACGCAGGCGATGTGCCGGATTTGTTGCAAGTGACGTATGAGTTTGAGCATCCGAAAAACGGTGGATTCATTCTCAGTTACGAAAGCTGCAATCTGAACGCGCACGGTGCGGGCGGGCGAACGCCGGGTTTCAACTATTACGGCATGCGCGGCGCGGACGACCGTCCGCACGGTGAAGCTTATTACGGCACGAACGGCACGTTGATCGCGGACCGCATCGGCTTCGAAATCTTCCCCGAACCGCTCAAACCCGCGCTGACCGCCAAACAACGCGCGCAACCGATTGACGCCTGGCGTATGCAGTCCAAACGTGTGCAAGGCCGCGACACGACGGATTTGCACACGCAGAACTTCATCGAATGCGTTCGTTCGCGGAAAGCGCCGAACGCGGAAGTCGAAATCGGCCACCGCTCGACGGCGACTTCGCACCTGGGAAACATCGCGTACCGAATTGGCCGCCGCCTGACCTGGGACGCCGCGAAGGAAGATTTCGTCGGCGATATCGAAGCGTCCAAGCTGCTCAGCCGCAAAGCGCGCAAGCCGTGGGATTTGATTTGAATAGTGTCGGTAGCCCGCGCGTAAGCAAGGGCTTTTTCGCTAAACCCAAGCCCTTTCTGACGGTCGGGCTACTGGCACGCTAAGGAGTCAAACAAATGAACCGAATCTGTTTGCTGATTGTTTTGGCCTTTGCCGTTGTTGCGGTTGCTGCCGTCAAGCCTAAGCCGTTGTTTGATGGCAAGAGCTTCGCCGGTTGGGAAGGCAACATGAAAATCTTCCGCATCGAAGACGGCGCGATTGTCGGCGGTTCGATGAAAGCGGCGCTGCCCAACAACGAATTTCTTTGCACGACCAAACGCTATTCCGATTTCGTGCTGCGCGCCAAGTTCAAAGTCACGGGCGAGCGCGTCAACGCCGGAATCCAGTTTCGTTCCGAGCGCATTACCAACAATCACGAAGTCATCGGTTACCAAGCCGACATCGGCCAGAATTATTGGGGCGCGCTGTATGACGAATCCCGCCGCAACAAGATTCTTGTTTCGCCCGACGCGGCTGAGTTGAACAAAGTCCTCAAGCGCGACGATTGGAACGAATACGTCATCCGCGCCGAAGGCAAACGCATTCGACTGACAATCAACGGCTACCAAACCGTGGATTACACCGAAACTGACGACACGATCAAACAGACCGGTGTGATCTGTCTGCAAATCCACAGCGGTCCGCCCAGCGAAGCCCGCTACAAAGACATCACAATCGAAGAGCTTTCAACTCGCAAATGAACCATGACCACTCCAACTGAACTCCGCAGCAAATTGAAAGAAGGCGTGATCGCCTTTCCGATTACGCCGTTTAACGAAGACCTGTCGCTGAACCTGGACGGGTTGCGGCACAACCTGACCAAACTCCGCGAACACCCGCTGTGTGCCGTCGTGGCCGCAGGCGGAACCGGCGAAGTCTATTCGCTGACACCAGCGGAATACGAAGCGGTCGTTCGCTTGACGGTCGAAGTCATTGGCGGCAAAGCTCCGATCATCGCCGGCGTAGGCTTTAATCAGCCGCTGGCCGTTGAAATGGCAAAACAAGCCGCCGCTGCCGGAGCCGACGGCATTCTGGCGCTGCCGCCGTATTACCCAAACGCCGATGACGAAGGAATGCTCAGTTATTACCGCGCCATCGGCGAAGCCACGGATTTGGGACTGCTGATTTACAGCCGTGACTGGGCGAACTTTTCTCCGGCGATGGTGGACAAGTTGGCGTCGAACATTCCAACGCTTTGCGCCTGGAAAGACGGACAGGCCGACATTCGCCGTTATCAAATGATTATCAATCGGCTGGGCGACAGGCTGCACTGGATAGGCGGCGCGGGCGATGACAGCTTGCCGGGTTATTACTCCATCGGCATTCGCACGTACACGTCCAGCATTGCGACGGTTGCGCCGAAACTTTCGCTGAAACTTCACGAAGCCGGTTCAGCGGAAAACTGCGCCGAGTTGATGAAGATGATGCATGAACTGGTTATTCCGCTTTACGCCTTGCGCGCGCGGCGGAAAGGCTACGAAGTGTCCGCGATGAAAGCGATGATGGATATGGTTGGGCTGGCAGGCGGGCCGGTGCGTCCGCCGCTGCCGAACGTCAAGCCGGAGGAGAAAGAAGAGCTTCGCGCCATCGTCGAAAAGTGGCGGTCATTTCTGGATTCGTGAAAGTCCGCGAAGCTATGATTGCAGTTGAAAGGAGTCTGACATGTCGTTTGCGACAACGCCCTGAAACGATGAAAACGGCTGCGCCCGACTGTCCGACAAGCTGCCAGCTTGTCGTTGACCCTAACAAGCGTCAAATCGAGACCACGACAAGCTGGCAGCTTGTCGGACATTTTCAGAGGAGAGTTTTATGTCAGAAACATTGGCTGCCCAGCAAATTAAAGAGCGTGATTTATCCACCGAACTCGTTCCGCAAACCGATCCGCGCGCCGTGTTTGTTTCTATAGACCCGGAGCGGTTGGGAGGAGTTCCCTGTTTTGTGGGAACGCGACTGCCGATTCGTTATCTGTTCGAGTATCTGAGCAAGGGCAAGAGCCTGGACGAATTCCTGGATGATTTTGACGGCGTGCCGCGAGCGGAAGCGATCGCGGCGATTGAGCAAGCTTTGCCGCGATTGTTGGAGGGCTTGCCTCAACCGTGAAAATCCTCTTCGATCATTGCGTTGCCAAACCGCTTAGAAAATACTTGCCCAACCACGAAATCAAAACGACTCGTGAAATGCGCTGGGAAGGTTTGAAGAACGGCGCGTTGCTGGCAAAGGCCGAAGATGCCGAGTTCGATTTGTTGCTGACTGTGGATCAAAATCTTCGTTATCAGCAAAACCTGTCTGGTCGCACCATTGTCGTAGTTGTCTTGATCGCCAATGGCATCACTGTTGATGACCTTCGCCCATTGCTTCCCGCCCTTGAAAACACTTTGCTGACAATTCAACCCGGACAAGTTTACGAAGTGAGTTGATCGTCTTTGAACAGGAGGTGAAAAACGATGACCGATTGGAATCGTCGCCAATGGATTGCCACTGCCGCCGGAATCACAGGCTTGGCTGGCATCGAAGACATGGCCTTGGCCTTTGACGCTAATGCGTATGGCCAGAATCGAAGCGGTAGCCCGAAAGCCGCGCGCCCGCGCAGCAAAATGAAAATCAGCAAGTTCAAGGCGACTGTCGTCGCTTCGCCGGATTTCGCCTTGCTGAATTCGTGGAATGTTCACGACACGCATTTCAAACGGACGATTCTGGAATTGGAAACCGACGATGGTTTCACGGGCATTGCCGAAGTCGCCGCAGGCACCGCGCAGGAATTGGAAGCCAGCCGCGACAAAGTGCTGGGGCGAGATCCGTTCGAGATCGAATACTTTCGCCGCCAGTTCAAAACGCCGAACGCCTTTGGCGCGGTCGAAGTCGCCTGCCTGGACATCATCGGCAAGGCCATCAACCGCCGCGTGGTGGATTTGATTGGCGGCGCTTACCGCGAAGCGCAAGCATTTTCGGCCTACATCTTTTTCGTCATGCCGACGCCGAATGGCCCGGATTATTCGACGCCGGAAGCGGTCGCGCGCCAGTTTCAGGAGTTCAATCAGAAATACGGCTTCACGTCCTGCAAATTCAAAGGCGGCGTGCTGCACCCCGACAAGGAGATTGAAGCTTTGCGAATGATGCGCGCCGCCATGCCGAACGCGAAGCTGCGCATTGATCCGAATGCGGCTTGGTCGGTGGAAACCTCCGTTCGCGTGGCCAAGGCGATTGAACCGCTCGGCATGGAGTATTACGAAGACCCTACGCCGGGTTTGGACGGCATGGCAGCCGTTCGCAAACAAACCAAGATTCCGCTGGCGACCAACATGGTTGTCACGCGAATGGAACACATCGTTCCCGCCATTCAAAAAGGTTCGGTGGATGTGGTGCTGCTCGATAACCATTACATGGGCGGATTGAACAACGTTCGTTACTGGGCAGCGATTTGCGAAGCCGTCGGCTGGGGCTGTTCCGGTCACAGCAACAATCATCTGGGCATTTCAATGGCGATCATGACGCACATGAACTGCGCCATTTCGCGCGTCGGCTATGACGCCGATTCGCATTACCCCTGGACAACCGAAGACATCATCAAACCGGTAAATGGGGCGCCAATGCTGCAATTCAAAGACGGCAAGATGGCTTTGCCGGACGCGCCGGGATTGGGCGTGGAAATTGATCCAGACAAGATGGCCAAGCTCGTCGAAAACGTGAAACGCGCAGGAAACCGCCACGAACAGTTGAAGAAATGGGACCCGACCTACCCGCTGAACGATCACCGCATTCGTTGGTAGAAATAAAATCTTCACCGCAGAGGCGCAGAGAACGCTCAGGCGGCGCAGAGATCGTTCAAAGACTCTTCGAAACCTCTGCGGCACTCTGCGCCTTTGCGGTGAAATTGTCTTGTCCAGAAAAACAACAATGACCCAAAAACTGCTTCAATTCTCTTTGTCCATTTTGCTGGCGATGCTGATTGTCCCGCCGAATGAAACCGCGCTTTCACAACCGGCGCGAAAGCCAAACGTGCTGTTCATCGTTGCCGACGATTTGCGAAACGAGCTCGGTTGTTACGGCAGTTCCATTGCCAAAACGCCGAATCTGGATCGGCTGGCCAAACGCGGGATGCGATTCGACGCGGCTTATTGCCAGTATCCGGTCTGCAACCCCAGCCGGACTTCGCTGCTGACCGGCTTGCGCCCGGACACGACGCGCATCACGGACAACAACACCAACTTCCGCACGACGCTGCCGGATGTCGTGACGCTGCCGCAGCTTTTCCGCCAGAACGGTTATCGCGCCACCAGCTTCGGCAAAATCTTTCATCGCGGGTTGACGATGGAAGATTTGCGCACCGACATGGACGACAAAGCTTCGTGGGATGAAGTGCGTTACTTTCAAACCACGCCGCTCGGCTTCAAAGGCGAAGGCCGCAATCTGACCGACGGCAAACTGGCCTGGTGCAATTGGCGCGCGGCGGAAGGCGCTGACGAAGATCAACCTGATGGCCAAATCGCGCGCGAAGCCATCAACGTTCTGGAACAGCGCGCCAAAGACAAGCAGCCATTTTTCCTTGCTGTCGGTTTGCACAAACCGCACGATCCATTCATCGCGCCGAAAAAGTATTTCGATCTGTATCCGCCGGAAAGTTTGAAGCTGTGGCAAGCGCCGAAAAGAACTCTGGCCGATCCTGCGACCGCTTTACCGGGCGGAGCCTTCCGCGAAGCCTTCGGCAAATTCACAGATAAAGAGCGGTTGGAATTCATGCGCGCGTATCTGGCCGGAGTTTCCTTCACCGACGCGCAAGCCGGAAAGATCATTGACGCGCTAGACCGGCTGAAGCTGACCGAAAACACGATCGTCATTTTCTTTGGCGATCACGGCTATCACCTGGGCGAACGCGGTTGGTGGAACAAAAGCACGCTGTTTGAATTGTCCGCACGCGCGCCGATGCTGGTTTACGCGCCGCAGATGAAAGCCAAAGGCAAAGCAACCGGGCGGTTGGTGGAATTCATTGATATTTATCCGACGCTGATGGAATTGGCTGGTTTGAAAACGCCAAACAAACTGGAAGGCCGCAGCTTCGTGCCTCTGCTCGACAATCCGCGATTGAGATGGAAAGAAGCGGCTTACACACAAATGTCGCGCGGCAGATTTGCAGGCTATTCCGTTCGCACCGAACGCTGGCGCTACACCGAATGGGACGAAGGTCGCCAAGGTGCGGAACTGTACGATCATCAAACCGACCCGCACGAATACCGCAACCTCATCAACGAGCCGAAACACAAAGCGACGGTTGAACAATTGAAAGTGTTGCTGCGCAAGAGAACCTGATTTCAGTTTGGGCTGAAGAGCTTTAGATAATTTTCCTCAGTCGCAGGCGAAGTCCGAGCCAATTCCAGATTTTCTTCGACGTGTTCCGTCCGGCTCATTCCCACCAACGCTGTTGTTACGCCCGGTGTCGAACGCACAAACTGAAGCGCGCGTTGGGCGTCGGTTCGCAAACCGGGAAAGGCTTCGTCCACAATCGGCGGCAACCCTGCCGCAAGTTTCGATTGCAAAATCGAACCGCTGGCCATCACCGTTACACCGTACTCTGCCGCCGCTTCCAGCAACGTCGCCTTTTTGCCGTTCACGGTTTGGTTCGCGTTGGTGAAGGCTTCAGTCATTGCCAGATTCACAGGCAACTGCACGACTTTGAAATGATGATCGTCGCCGCCGACCGCGCGCGCGGTTTGAACGATGCGCTCCAGCGATAAAAATTCCTGGCTGCCAGACGGCACGCGATACCCGTTCCAGGTGGCCGTGCCGTACATCGCAATCTTGCCTGCTGCTGCTGCCGATTCCAGAAACTCAAACGCCGCCGCCAGCCGCCGGTAAAACTCTTCCTGCGAAACTTCGGCCAACTGCGATTCCGGGTTGTGCAGGTAATACACGTCCACGCCGTCCAGCCGCAGATTGCGCAGACTCTGATCGAGTTGATGCGCCAGATAAGCGGGCGTCATGCAATGGCTGCCCTGCACGAAATCTTCCAGCCGACAGACCCCCGGTTTGACAAAAGCTTCATCCAGATAAGCCATCATTTCCTGGCGGCTGCGCGGCATTGTCCCGTCAAAGGGGAGAAAGCCGCCTTTGGTGGTGACAATAATCTCTTCGCGCTGAAGCGTTCCGGCGGCAAACAATTCTGAAAACGCCTGGCCGAAGCTGCGTTCGCTGCGTTGAAAGCGGTAATTGGCCGCCGAATCGAAAACGTTGCAACCCAACTCCGCTGCGCGTTTGACCGCCGCGCAATACGCCTCATCGGTTCGCGCGTCGGCGTTGCCCAGATACGATCCCAGGCCGATGGACGACATCCACAATCCTTGTTGTTGTCGAAAGTGATTGTCAGGCAAGCGGCCTTGAAATCGGTTTTTGTATTTCGCGGTTCCCGCCGCAGTTGCTTTTGTTTCGTGGCTCATCTTGTTTCCTCCGTTTTTGTTTGGATGGGCATTGTCAGCGGTTCGTGCCGGTATCGCAATTGGAGCGCGGACGTTCCGTCCGCGCTGCGTCTGTGGAAACCCACAGCGCGTTGCTCGTGGCTTCCTCACGAAGCAGGCGGGAGCAACAACCTCCGACCGTCGTTTTCCCGACAACATACCGTAGGCAGTCACGGCGCACACAGTTCAGCCAATACGCATAATCCGCGCCGTCGAAACCAAGCAAGAAGAAAACAGGAGCGCACCGATGAACGCAAAACTCAGTCAATTCACTGCCAGATTCAGGCCGTTGCCGATGGGATGGTTGAAACACAGCAAACAATTAGTGGTCGGATTGTTGTTGTTGCAAATCGCCGTTGTGGTAGTCGTTGCCTGGCATACCAAACGTCGTGCGCAACATGAACTCGACGCCGCGCGAACACGAATCGCCCAGCAAGCGTTCGTGCCTTTTGAAAAACGAACGCTCCCGGCTTTTTCCGGCGACGGCGTCAAACTGCTGCAAAGTAGCAAGGCGACACGAGGCGTGGCGAAATTCAATGATTCGTATTTTGCCGCCACTGATGGCGGACTGTTGGAACTGTCCGCTGAAGGCAAACTCAAACGTCGCTTCACTGTGTTGAACGGATTACCGGAAAGCGATTTGACGGCGCTGGCTGAATTCGGCGGGCAATTGTTGATCGGCACGCGCTCGCAAGGGCTGATCGCGTTCGACGGTTCGCGCTTCGCGGCTTACCGCTGGACGGATCGCAAGGCGCAAGCCGTCGCCGCTTTGCTCGAAGAAAACGGGCGGCTGCTCGTCGGAACTTTTGCGGGCGGATTGCTGGAATTCGACGGCAAACAGTTTCGTGAACTGAAAGCAGGCGACAAACGGCTCAACGGCGTTGATCGGTTGACGACGGACGCAGTTCGTTTGTTTGTCGGCACGTTTGCCGATGGTTTGTGGGTGAACGAAGGAAACCGTTGGCGGCAGTTCACCGTCGCCGACGGTTTGCCGTCCAACCGCGTGGTCGGCGCGGTGACAAACGGCGAACAGTTGTTGGTGGCCACGGATTTCGGCGTTGCGACGGCTGCGATGGATTCGCTGTTCGATTCGGCGCAGAAACGCTTTCAAACGCTGGCGACATTGCCTTCGCTGTCCGGCATGACTCGCACAGGCAATACCGTTTTGCTCAGCAAAGACAATGGCGATCTGTTCCAGATCGTCGCAGATGCGCGAACAGGCAAACCGCAACTCACCCCGATTTCCTGGAAGAAACCTGAAAGCCTTTCGTCCTGCCAACTCCATGTCTTTTCAGGCGAGCAGTCATTGTGGCTACTGAGCAACGAAGGCATGTGGCGCACTGGTTGGCAGGACGAAAGGTTTTCCGTGCGATTGAACTTTGTCAGTTTCGGAGAAATCGGCGAATTGAATTCGCCTGCCAGCAACGTTGTGTCCGCGCTGGCAATGGATGGCGCAGGCAATTTGTGGGTGGGCAGTTTCCGCAATGGCATTGACGTGTTTACGCGCGAAGGAAGGCGGCTCACCCATCTGGAAAGTGGCGCAGTACGCGAGATCAATTCGCTGACCTGGGATGAAACGTCGCGGCGGATGATTGCCGGGACTTCGCAAGGACTGGTGCAGTTCAACAGTTCCAGGCAGCCGCAAACTGTCGGTGTCGCTGAAGGGTTGATCAGCAATTCGATCCTGCACGCCGCACCACTGCAAAAAACGTCCTCAGCCTCTTCAGCCAATCTTGTATTGGCCACCAGTCGCGGCCTGATGTTTGGTCGTGACAAACAATGGCGCGCGTTGACAGCGGTGCAAGGTCTGCCCAGCAACAGCGTATATGTCGTTCTGCCGCACCGCGAATTCGTTTACGCCGGTACGCTCAGCGGGTTGGGGCAAATCAACGCCGGGCGCGTGATTCGCACGTTCAAGGATTCCAACTCCAAACTGACACATAACTGGGTGACGGCGCTGTGCGCGGTTGGCAATCGTTTGTTTGTCGGGACGTATGGTGGCGGCGTGTTTGAACTGACGCCGTCGGGCGAGTTCGCCAGCTTCGCCGCTGACATCGGCAAACAAAGCGTCAACCCGAACGCAATGGCCACGGACGGCCAACGGCTTTATGTCGGCACGCTCGAAGGCGCGTGGGTATTGGATCTGGATTTGGCAAAGTGGACTCGGTTGAAACGCGAATTACCCGCGGCAACCGTGTTGAGCGTCGTTGCCAATGGCGACAACGTGTATTTCGGCACGACCAGCGGCATTGCCCGCGTCAGCAATAAACATTTTGAACCCGTCACGGAGTAAGGAAGATGACCCGCAACCCGCAACGAAATTTTTATGTGTTCTGCATTGTTCTCAGCCTGATGCTGGCGGGCGGACTTGTTCTGCCCGCCGTTCGCAGCCGCGCACAATCCGCCGTGCTGATTCCGACGACGATCAAAAACACGCCGGATGATTCGATTCTGTCGCTGCCGGTGATGAAGGTGAACGTGACGATTGACAACCAGCACGCGCATGTTCGCGTGCTGCAAATTTTCGACAATCACGTCGGCCAGGCGCTTGAAGGCAAATATCTCTTCGCCTTGCCGCCGCAATCGTCCATCGCGGATTTTGCCGTCTGGGATGGCGATTGGCGCTTGCCTGGCGTGATTCTGGAAAAACGGCGCGCCAACAAACTTTACGAACAGATCAAAGCGCAAGTGACCGATCCGGGATTGCTGCAACAGGACGACGAACACGGCGGCGCATCGGCCTTTTCAGCCAAAGTCTTTCCAATTCCGGCTTACGGCACCAAGCGCGTCGAACTGGAATACACAGAAATGCTGCCGGTCGAAAACCTGAGTTCGCGGTTCAGTTTTCCATTGAAGGCTTCGTTTGGGAAAACCCAGCGCGTAGGCGAATTTTCCTTGCGCGTGAAGGTGTTGAGCGATGCGCCGATTTCTCCGCTCAAATTCGCCAGCGCTTATGCGATGAAGCCGGTCAAACAGCAATCAGGCAATTTGGGTAACGATCAGGAGTATGAATTCAGCGCCAACGACATCGAACTGAAAGAAGATTTTTCGCTGGAATACACAATCAACGTCGAACAGAGCGCGCTATCGTTCATCGCTCACCGCGCGCCGGAACGCATTTCAGCTTATGACCTGCGCGATCTTTCGCTCGCCGCCGGGATCCCGGACGGCTACTTTGAAGCGCGTGCGGTTTTCAATTCGCGCGCCTCTTCGGCGAACAAGAACGAGCATCCGCGCAATGTGCTATTGCTGTTCGACACTTCGCTTTCGATGCACGGCGAAAAGTTGACGCGAGCCGTCGAAGCCACGGACTTTTTTCTGCACAGTTTGTCGCCGCAGGATCATTTCAATATGGCGCTGTTCAACGATGGTTTTGCGCCGTTTGCCGCTGCTTCACAACCGGCCACAGCGGAAAACGTCGAACAGGCGCTAGGTTTCATCAAAGCTTCAATGCTCGGCGGCGGAACGGATTTGCAGCAAGCGCTCGTTAAAGCCGTTGAACTGGCCAACGCTTTTCCTTCAGGCGAACGCAGCATCGTGTTGATTTCCGACGCCAACCCGACACTGAAAACCGTCAACATCAAACGCATTGCGCAGGCTTTTGACACGGCCAATCGGTCCGGCTCTTCGCAAAAAACGCGGCTGTATGCGCTGGGCTTAGGTGGCGACACAAACCGAAACCTGCTGGAAACGCTGACGCTGAAATGCAAAGGCTACTTTGCACAGGCGCGCGAAACCGAAGACATCTCGGCGCAACTGAAACTGGTCTTCGCGCAAATCGGCAGCGCCAGCATTGACGAATTGAAATTCACCGCCGCCAACCCGGCCAATTTTTCGCAGGTTTACTCGGTGCAATCACCTTCGCAATCGCAGCACAGTTTCGACGGCGCGAGCGTGGCGTTTGTCGGGCGATATAAATCTTCTCAGCAAAACGCCGAAGTCAAAATTCAGGGCAAATTCGGCGAGCAGGCTTTTGCGCTGGCGCGGCGCGTCATGTTGCCGCAGCTTGAAACCGCGCACGAACATCTGCCGCGATTGTGGGCGCGAGCGCGCATTGATGCGCTGTTGTACGAAATGAATCTGAACGGCGAGCGCGAAGATTACATCGCCGAAATCATTCGTTTGTCGCAGAAATACAAATTCGTCACGCCATACACGGCTTTTCTGGCCGCGCCGCGTTCGTTGTTGCGTCCGCGCGTCATTCAACCCGGCGACCCTGTCATCCGCGTCAAAACCGATTCTTCGATCAAGGAAGTGTTCGCTGTGCTGCCGTTCGGCGAAACATTGCCGTTGAAGTTTTTGCCCGGAGAAGGCGTCTGGCAGGCGCGATTTCTGGCGCCGGCGTGGATGCCGGATGGTACGTATCGCTGCCGGTTGTTGCTGACCGACAAACAGGGCAACGGGTATCAGGAAGAAAAAAGCTTCGTCATTGACAGCCACGCGCCGAAGCTCGCAGCCCGCGTGGATTCGCAAACCGTGCGGGCGGGCGACGAACTGCTGGTCAAGGTGAACGCCGACAAAGATACCGTGCGGCTGGTAGCGAAACTTTACGGCGCGCAGCCTGTGTCGCTGGTCTGGTCGGATAAAGAAAAGGCGAGCGTTGGACGATTGCGCGTGCCCGGCGGATTGGCTTCAGGACAATACGCGCTGACTGTTTCCGCCGAAGATTTCGCGCACAACCAATCCAGCGTGGACGTGATGGTTTCCATTATTGGGCGGTGAGGAAGAGGGACGAACGATGACGCGAAGAATGAAATTCAAATCAGCAAGATTGACCGCATTAGCATTGATTGCGTTTTCGCTCGCGGTCATTCAACCGAATCGCGCAGCCGAAACCGCTGGTCAGCAATCAAACGAACGCGACGCGCAAATCGAAGCCGCGCTGTTTACTCGCGCGGAATTTTTCGGCGCGCAATCCATTGTGCCGTATCCGACTGCTGAAGCCCGCACGCGGTTGGCCGAAATCGCGCGCCGTTTTCCGGCGGACAGCGACATTCAGTTCAAGCTGGCGGAATTGGACGAACGGCTCGGCGATGTCGAGGCGGCGCAGCAGGCGATGCTGCGATACGTTGAACTGGAACCCAACAAAACGGCTGCGTTGAAATCGCTCGCCAGTTTTTACAACCGACGTGCCCGGTTTGCCGAACAGGCGGCGACGCTGGAACGTCTGATTGCCGCTTCGCCTGTGCAGGAACGCGCAACTGTGTTGCGCGAACTGATCGAACTGGCCGCAAAACATCGGCTGGACAAATACCAGCGACCGGAATTTTTCACGCGACTGATTGCCGCTGATCCGGCGGCGTTCGGAATCGTCGAACAATTCGTCAAACAACTGATCGAACAGAACGATTATGTCGAGGCGTTGAAAGCCGTTCGGCAATACAAAAACTCGTTTCCGGCTGAGCGCCGGTTTTTCCTCCAAAAAGAAGTTGAAACGTTGGTGGCGTTGAAGCGCGGCGCAGAAGCCGAACGAGTGTATGTCGCCGCGTTCGATCCGTTTTGGTCGGATGAACAATCGCAGCAGTTTTACTACGAATTTCTCAGCGGACGTGATCGTTTGCGCGCTTATGGCAAAGAGTTGAAGCAGGCGTTCCGCCGCAACCAGACCAATTTCGACATAGCGGTCAGACTGTTTCATTACCGGTTTTACGATTACGACTTCAACGAATCGGGCGCGGCGGCGATTTTCACCCAACTTGAAAAAGCTCGCGCGGCGCGGCGCGTGCAATGGAAGCCGGAAGAATTGGCGACGGCTGCGCGGTTGTTGTTGAAACACGACGAAGCCGAACTGGCCTCGCGGTTTTTGTACACGCTGCATCAAACGGGGAATCTGCAAAAGGGAAGCGAGTTGCGGGAAAAAGTGGTGTACCAGATTTTCGAGCTTTTGCTGGATGCAGACACCAAACGAACGGCGCTGACCGATGGAGATTTGAAGTTTTATCAGGATGTGGCGAAAAGCGATCCGCATCCCGGAATGCTGGGCGGCATGTTGTCGCTGGTGTTGGCCGACGCCAATCCGCAATACGAATTTCAGCAGGCGGAACAAACTGCCGTCGCGTTTTTCAACCGCGCTGCCGCCTATCGCGTGTTTAACACTTTCAAGCGCGAATATCCGACTTCGCCCGCGCTGGCGCAGATGTATCTGGATTTGATTCGCATGCACGCCGCAGCGAAAGAATCCGAAGAGGCCGCCGCGCTGCTGGCCGAATTCGACAGCCGGTATGCGGACGCTCAGCAATTTGCCGAAGTCGCGTTGAAACTGGCTGACGCTTACGTTCTGCTTGAACAACGCAACCGTGAGCAGGAGATTTACCAGACACTGCTCGACCGTTTGGGCAAACAGCGAAAACCCGGCCAATCGTTGATTCCGACTGGTGGCGGCAGTGAACCGACGAGCGAATCTCCGGCGATGGGCGCTTATCCGCCGAACACCAATTACGGTTACAGCCTCAACGACACGCTCAGCGACGCAGACGGATACCGTTACAGCTACAAGCGATTTCGCACGGTTGCGCTGACACGGCAAAAACAACCGGCGGATGAAATAACTTACCTGATCGTGCTGCTTCGTTACGTTGCGTCGTTGACGAAAGACAATCGCGTCGCCGACGTGCTGGCGTTGTATTCCGCCGAAGCCAAAAAGTACCCGGACGAACAAGGGTTGTATGAACAGATGCTGCAATGGTTGGGACAGACGAACCTGGCGGAAGATCAGTTGCGCGTTTACCAGCAGGCGATCCAGCGATTTCCCACCACAGTTTGGACGGATCGTTTGGCGCGTTGGTATTTGCGGCAAAACCGTCAATCGGAATTCGAACGATTTTCGCGCGAACTGCTCCGGCGGTTGAATGACAAAGAAATCGAACAGTATCTGAACCGCTTCGTCCAGACAGGCGCGAACGACAACGCGACGGCGTTCGATGCCAATCTGTATTTGAGTTTGCACCTGCAAGCGCACCAGCGATTTCCGCACAATCAGCGTTTTATCAGTGGGCTGCTGGATTATTACGCCGGTCATAAACAGTGGGACGATTGGCGACGTTTGCTGGCCGAGCATTATTTTGAATCGGTGGAAATTCGCCAACGGTTTTTGGCTCATTTGTCCGGCGCAGGCAAATTGCGCCAACACGCAGCGCTTGCGCGCGAACGCGACAACCCGGTTTACAAGATGTTTCGCGCCGATTCCGCCGCGTGGCTGTCAAACTTCGAAGACGCCGTGGACGCTTACCGCGAATTGAACCGTTTGTATCCGAACACGCCGGATTTCAGCGAACGATTGATCGCCTTCACTCGTTCGTTTGGCCAGAAAGATCAACGGTCGTTGGCGGAATGCGCGCAGTTGCAGCTTGCTGCCGCTGATGCGCTGCCTTCATCCGTTGGACATCGCACGCGCGCCGGAGAAGTGTTTGCCGAATTGGGAGAGATGAAACGCGCTGCCACTGAATGGGAAAGACTGTTACAGCTTGGCGCGGGGGACGAAGCGACGTATCTGGAAACAGCAACCGTGTATTGGGATTATTTTCAGTACGACGACGCGCTGCGCGTTTTGAAAACCATCCGGCGGCAAAAACAGGACGATTCGTTATACGCTTTTCAAGTCGCCGCGCTGCTCGAAGCCAGACATCAACCCGGTGAAGCTCTGGCCGAATACGTCAAAGGCCTGCACGTGCATTCGCCGAATTACCGGCGAACGAAATCGCGATTGAAAACACTGTCTGCTCGCAAAGACGGACAAAGACAATTGCAACAGGCGCTGGCCACGCAATTGGGTAGAACGCGCAACGCCGATCAACGCGACGGAATGGTTTTGGGCTACGCGTTTCTGATGCAGGATTTGGAGCAGTGGCCGAATGTCGCGCCCTTGCTCAAACGGCAAATCGCCAACAGCAACTGGCCAGCGTTTTTGGAAGATGCCAGAGAACTGTTCAGCGAACACGAAGACGCCGCAGGTGAACTGGCGACGCTGCGCCGATTGGCCGTTGTCGCCGGCACGGAGCGACAGAAAATTTCATATCGTTTGCAATTGGTCGAACGCGCCGTCGCCAGCGGACGAAAAGAATCTGCAACCGCTTCGCTCATCCAGTTGATCGCAACTCATCCGACAAATTATGGCGTGTTGACCGAAGCGGCGGATTATTACTGGTTGCTGGGCAAGCGCGAACAATCCATGCGTTTATTGGCCAGCGCCGCGCAACGCAGCAAGGGGCGGTTTCGATATGTGTTTGCCCGCAAACTGGCCGCGCGGCAAAGCGAACGCGGGCAATTGGCGGCGGCGGAAATCACGCTGAAAAAGCTGTACGACGAAAATCCGGCCAATCTGGATGTGTTCCGCGAATTGTCGAAGCTGTATGTTCGCCAATCGAAAGCCGGCGCTTTGCGCGAGCGGTATCGCCAGACCATTCGCGCCGTCAAAGAACAGGAAACGGATCATCTGGCAATGCGCCAGACCATTGCGCAGTTGCGCGAACAGGTGATTGAAGCGTTCACGCAATTGCGCGATTTCAATTCCGCCATCGAACAGCACATCGAAATCATCAATCGCAATCCCGAAGACGAAACCAAGGTCAACACCGCCATCGAATACGCCAAACGTTATGGCGGAGCAGACACTATGATTGCGTATTACCAAAAGACTTCTGCGCAGGCGTTCAAAAATTACCGATGGAATCTGGTGCTGGCACGGTTGTACGACGCAAAACGCGATTGGCCGAACGCCAACGCGCAAATGCGACAGGCCATTCACAACCAGCCGGAAATGATCGAACTGCACCGCGGGCTGGCTGAGATGGCCGTCCGTGCAAAAGAGTTCAAAACGGCGATTGATGCTTTGGCGCTTTGCGTGGAGCGCACGAATGACGATCCGGCATACATTCGTTTGCTGGCCGATGTTTACGACAAAGCCGGTCGCAAGCGCGAAGCCGAGGCCACGCGCGCCAGGTTGCCGGTTGAAAAACCGAAACCGAAAACGCTCAGCGAACAATTTTCTGAAGCCTCCGTTCTGTCGCGTAGTGAGCGTGCGAAGGCAATTGAAACTTATCGGAAGGCTTTCGATACGTTCTCAAAGGATTTCTACAAACATGAACTGAGCGCTTACGAATTGAGCGGATATGTTTCGGCGTTGCGCGATGAAGAACCACTGGATCGAATCGCGCGCCGATTGTGGGAAGTGCGCGAACGCATTCGCCGTGATTCTGCAAGTTCGGACAATTTGCTGGCGGGCAAAGCTCGCAGGTTGCTGGAAACATTTGATCGTGCGTTGCCGGAATCGGTCGGCAAAGTTGCCAGTGAATTTGGCACAGGCGGCGAACTGGCTGCGCTGCATCGTGACGTGCAGCAATGGGTTTCAACTGGCGGCACGACAGCCGAAGCCGACGGCGCTCAGGCGGTGTTGTTGAATTTGAGTTACCGCGCCGGTTTCAACGATCTGGCCGAACGCATTTTGATCGCGCGCAAAGATTCGGCGGCGAAACTTGCCCCGGCGACGACGGCGAATCACGAATCCATTTATCGAGACCGTTTGATGACGCTGATCAATTTTTATTCCGAGCGTGGAGCTTACACTCGAATTGTCGAATTGATCGAACAGGAATTGGCGAACCAGCAAAAGCTGAACGCGACGGAATATCGCACGTTGATTGCCGAATACGCGCGGTTGACCGCAGACGGCGAACGCGAACTGGCGGCGTTGCGCGCGGAGTTTCAAAGCGCGCGGATGAATCATTCCGCTACGTCTTCACTGGTGGATCGTTACTTTGAAGCGTTGTTGGAACGTGGTGAAGCCGGGCGCGCCGAGTTGCAACAACTCATCGCCCAACAAACGCCGCATCGTTTTCGACTGATCAACTTTTTGCTGCGCAACAACGAACTGCAACTGGCGCGCGCGGCGATTCAGGCTGCGCCGATGAATACCGCCTGGCACAACTCGCGGCAGGCGGAATTGAGTTTGGCGGCGCGAGATCAGAACGCATCGAACGAAGCCTTTTTCACTGTCGCGCTCGGTTGGCGAACCATAGGCGAAATGCTGGCGGCCAAATCCGATTCGTCCAGCGAATTGATCGGCGACAACTGGTTTGCGTTGGCGGAAAGTTATGGGCGCTGGTTGTCGCTGACCGAAACCGGACGGCCACGCAGCAACCGATTTTTGCCCGCAATGCTGGAGCGCAAACCACAGGACGCCGCTGAACAACACAGGCTTGGCCAATGGTTGTTGGAGCAAAAACAGCCCGCACAGGCGCTGGAACATTTGCAGCTTGCGGTTGAATTGCGGGGCGAAAACAACGCTTTGAACAAACCGGTTTGGGCGGATATGGGATCGGCGTATTTTGAGATGGGCAAAGCGCAAAACGCCCATGAAAATTGGGCGAAAATTCTGGAAGGGAAAACCGTTTCTGTCGAAGACGAACTGCTTTACCTGCAAACGCTCAGCAAGCATCGGTTGCAGGCTGAAGCTCGCGCGCAGTTGCAGCCGCTTCTCGCCTGGCAGGGCGGTGGTCAGGCCGAAAAAGCGTTTGAATCATTGAAACCATTGATTCGCGCGTTGGCGGATTCTTTTGAGAAAAATGACCGCGAGAAAGCGACATTCCTTCGACAGATTGCCGAGTCAGTTCCTCGTGACACCTTGCTGTCGGAAATGATCGTGCGCGAATCCCTGCTGCCACGCGCTCAGCTTGCGCCGTTTTACGAGTTACTGATTAAACGAACGGCGGGCATTTCCAATTACATTTCGGATTTTGACTTTGAAGATCGGCTGAGAAGGCATCCGACCTGGAGTCTGGAAGAAATCGAAGAAGCTCATGACCACGCCGTCGGCGCGCAGTTCGCGGATCAGGAACCGGCACGATTGGGTTGGCAAAAACAATATCTCGAAATGCTGATTGCCGAACGCAAAGATACTGATGCCGTCCGATTGGTTACTGCCATCGAACAACAATTCAAAGGAAAGTTTGCGCGTCCAGGTTGGTTGCGGCTGGCCAAATTGCGACTGGATGTTCGCGCCGGACGATTACCTCAGGCGATTGCAGGGATCAAACGATTCGTCGGCGTTGAAGTCAACGACAAACTGGAAACGGTTTCCGCGCCGAATCTGGAACGATTGAATCAGGCTGTGGAAATGTTGCGCAGCGAACAGCGGCAGACAGAAGCTGACGAAGTATTGCGCGCGGCTTACGAACGCCAGCTCGCATTGGAGCAATTGACCGAAGCTACGTTCATAGGCCTGGCGAGGCTGGCGTTTGCCAAAAACGATTCGGCGACTGGGCTGAAACTGTTGCGATTGATGAATGGCGCGGCTTCGTTTGCGGAGCGAAACGAGGCGTTGGCTGAATTGATGGTGTTGCCGTTTGTGAAAGCGCGCATAGTTGATTCCGCGGGAATTGAAACGCCAGCGACGATCAATCAATTGACCTGGCTGACTTCTTTGCGACTGGCGGCGGAAACCGCAGCGGAGTTCGGAGAATTCGCCGCGGCGATTGAATATCGCCAAAGCCTGTTGGAGCTTTCGCCGGAAGACAGCGTTTGCCGATTGGAACTGGCGCGATTGCTGGCGGCGAACAACCGCGAAGCCGAAGCCGTGAAGTTGCTGGCCGGATTGATCGCCGAACGACGAATCGCTCGGCAAACACGTTGGACGGCGTTGTGGATCGTGCCAGAAATCGCAGGCAAGCGCGATGAGTTGTGGCAGTCGTTGCTCGCGTCCGGCAGTCAGGATCGTGAAGCGGCAGCGGCGCTGGGTGCATTGTCGCTGGCGAATCGCGGACAAGCAGATGACGCGGCAAGGTCGTTGAACGCGACGATGGATTTGCCGAGCGCTCAGTTGAAAGCGTTGCGCGCATTGATGCTGAAACGCGCGGGGCGTGAACGAGATGCGTTGAGCGAATTTGCCGCTGCATTGGTTTCGTCGTCGGATTCGTCAGCATTGGCAGCGTTCAGCGCTGACGAAGACGAATTGCGCTGGCAAATGACGCGACTTTATGCGCGACTCGGCCAGCCGCGCGCGGCGCTGAAAGTTGCCGCCGTTGATGAACGATTGCGAAGCACGGCGACGGCTGTCGTTGAGGCGGCGACTTCCCATAAGTTTCAAACTTTGATCGTTCGCGCGGATGAACGACAACGCAAATCTCAACTGGAATTGCTGGCGATGCTTTCGGCATCGGCTGAGCAAATTGGCGATTTCGACAAGGCCGCGGATTTTGAACGCGCTCGGCTGAATGCGCTCAATGCTGACGAACGCCGCCGTGCGGAATCGCGCATTGAGCAGTTGAAATCCAGGCAGAAGGAAAAATTGAATAAACGCGGCTGGCCGCTGACAGTTGATGAACGGCCTGTGGTCGCTCGCTGAAGGAGGGGAACGATGTTTTCAAACGTCATGTCGAAAAACGAATTGCGACAAATCGGCAAACGCGCGTTGCTGGTTGTGGTGTTGTTGTTGGCGCTTATTCTGGTTGGTGTGATTGTCAGCGCCGTGTCGGCTCAACGCGCGGACAAGAATTTCGCGCTGGCGGCGGACTTTCCGCGCGGCGCATTGGTTTACGCGCAATTCAAAGACTTGCCCGGTTTGCTGGCGCAATGGAACGAATCGCAGTTGAAGGATCGTTACCTGAACAGCGTCAATTTTCAGCAGATGCAATCGCGCCATCTGGCGATGAAGTTGCTGGCGCGTTGGGAAGAGTTCAATGCGGCGGCGAGTTTTCCGCTCGACCTGACCTCGTTGAGCAGCGTTGCCGACAATCAAGCCGCCATCGCCGTTTATGACATAGGCAAATTGGATTTGGTGTTGATTGCGCCGATGAGCGAAGCCACGTTCGAAGCTTGCCGATTCTTTCAGGGCAAGGACAACTTTGACGCCGTGGAATTGCCGGATGGCACGACTTATTACCTGCGCGATGTCGAAGTGGATCGCGGGCGTCAAAAACAGCATATCGCTTTTGCCAGCGTCAAAGGGCGGTTTGTGTTGGCCACCAGTGAATCGTTGCTGTTGCGCGTTGTGGCCAACATCAATCAAAGACAGTGGCGAGGACAAGCGCGAAAAAAAGATCGTTTGAACGACGAGCCGGATTTCCAGGCATTGGCGAAAACCGTAACGCCGCATTTCGTCACCGTCTGGGTGGCTCAATCGAAGCTGAATGACGATTGGTATTTTCGGCATTACTGGTTGATGAGCGATGCGGCGGAATTGAAAAACATTCGCGCCGGAATGTTCGATCTGGAATTGGAGCAAACGAACTGGGTCGAACGACGCGAATTTTTGCTCAATGGAAAGTCGTATTCAGCGACCATCGCGCCGCAATTGGCTCAGCGTTTATGGAACATTCTGCCCGCTGATGCGCCGTTCGTTCAGTTCCGGGCAATCGCCGATGACGCCAATACGACTGCGCAATTGGTTAGCGGCGCGTTGTTTGACGAACGAGCGAAGGCAAACAAAAAACGCCGCACTGTGAATTGGGAGCATTACGGAGAGAGCGATTTCGGCGTTTCGTTGGAAGATGGCGAAAGTTATGGCGAAAGCCGATACGCGTATCTCGATTACAAATTCGATTCGACAATTGATGAAGTCAAAGGCGAAGAAGACGCCGACGATTTGGCGTTACGACGAACCGGCGAACAGCGTTTTGCGCGTCAATTGCAATCTGCGTTGCAAGCGGCGAAACCTGTGGCGGCGGCCAGATTGGCCAAACCCAAAGCCATCGAAGGTCCGTTGTTTGCGGAATTCGCGCGCGCTTCGGTGATTGCGTTGCAGAATCCAACGTCATTGGATAAAGCATCGGTTGAACGCGCGATTGCCGATCTGGCGGCAACTCGATTGATGATCGCGGGAAGTCACGGCAGATTTGAATGGAAAACCCGAACAGAGCAGGGCATAAACTGGCGCGAAATGGAATTGCCTATGCTTGGCCGAAGCGCAGGATACGGGCTTCGTGATGGGAATTTGATCGTGTCGAACAATCCTGTGTTGCTGGCCGTTTTGATGACGACCAATCGAACCGATGGTCGAGAAGCGATGAAGAAACCGTTTCATGATTTGACGGTGATTCGATTCGATCAACGAGCCGAAGCGTTCGATCAAATCTTCGCGCGTCTGGAATCGCCACAGGCCAAGGCTTATTGGCAACAACGTTCCGGCGACGAAAGCGGCAAGCCGTCATTGGAATTTTTTTCGGGCGAACTGGCGGGCTTGCTGGACGTGGTTGCGCCGATGAATGAAGTTCGCATCCAGCGCGCTTACACGGAAGGGCGATTGCGCGAAGAAGTTAGCATGAATTTCATGACAACCATTCGTTGACATTTTCTTGCCTGTTCGTAACATAGCTGTGCCGATAAATTTCAACGCGCAAATTCAAGTTCAGGGGTTCAAAAGCAGTCACATGTCTTTCAAAGCAATGCAGCAAGAGGCTTCCGAAATACCGGATAAGCTCTTCTTCAAGATCGGGGAAGTTTGCGACATCGTCGGGGTGCAGGCGCACGTGCTGCGTTATTGGGAGACGGAATTTCCTATGCTGCAACCGCAGAAAAACCCTTCGGGCCAGCGCAACTATCGCCGCCGCGATGTTGAAATGGCGATGCGCATCAAACAATTGCTGTACGAAGAAGGCTTCACCATCGCCGGGGCCAAACGCAAACTTTCCAGCGAAAGTCGCGGCGGAACAGCACGTCTGAAAATCGTTCCTCCGGGCGCAACAGCCAGCGATTTTGGTGCGGATTTCGGAGGCACACCGCCAACAGAACCTCCGCAACCGCCGAATCCGCCTTCGAGTTCACGATTGTCCCGCGACACACTGAAGCGGTTGCGATTGATGGCGGAGGATTTATTGACAACCCTCAACCGCGATGTTACAACTGCCGCCGTTCAATCAGGCCAACCAAAAAGCCAGCTTGAGCATTGATTTACCGATGATTTAACGGGACGTGGCGCAGCCTGGTAGCGCGCTTGCTTGGGGTGCAAGAGGCCGTGGGTTCGAATCCCGCCGTCCCGACCATTTTTTTCAATGATTTACAGGCATCTTCAGGATGCCTGTTCTGCTTTGCGGACACATTTGCGGACACATTGGGATTCATCTGTATATTTTCCGGCAATGCAAAAGCAGTGAACAGAAACGCTGCTGATAACCACAGCACCGAACCAGTTGTTCCCGCTGTGCTGATCGCTGTCGAAACAGGTTTCCCGGTCTTTTGTTCCACGTACTCAACCATCCACAGCCTCAGCTTGATTGCGAGCAGATGTTCTCACGTGCCAACTTTAATAAGGCCATTTCCAGTCGCGGATCTCAGGCAGGTCATCACCGTGTTGGCGAATATAATATTGATGTTCGATCAGCTTATCGCGCATCGCCTGCTTGATGTGCGCGACTCTGGCTCCCAATTGCGCGACACGATCAATCACGTCTATAGCAAGGTGGAAGCGGTCGAGATCGTTCAGCACCGTCATGTCGAAGGGTGTGGTGGTTGTGCCCTCCTCTTTGTATCCGCGCACATGAAGATTCTTGTGGTTTGTCCGCCGGTAGGTCAGCCGGTGAATCAGCCACGGATAGCCATGAAAGGCGAAGATGATCGGCTTGTCGGTCGTGAAGAGAGAATCGAAATCTTTGTCAGATAAGCCGTGCGGATGTTCGCTCGCGGGTTGGAGCGTCATCAAATCAACCACATTGATTACCCGAATCTTCAAATCAGGGAATTGCTGGCGAAGAATATCCACAGCGGCGAGCGTTTCAAGCGTCGGAATGTCTCCGGCGCAGGCCATCACCACATCCGGCTCCGCACCCTGATCATTGCTCGCCCATTCCCAGATGCCTATGCCAGCGGTGCTGTGTTTGATCGCCGCATCCATGTCCAGCCACTGATGAGCGGGCTGTTTGCCAGCGACGATCACGTTGACATAGTGGCGGCTCCGCAAACAATGATCGGTCACGGAAAGCAGTGTATTGGCGTCGGGCGGAAGATAAACCCGGACGACTTCCGCCTTTTTATTAACGACGTGATCTATGAAGCCGGGGTCCTGGTGGCTGAAACCGTTGTGATCCTGCCGCCAGACGTGCGATGTCAGCAGATAGTTGAGCGAAGCAATCGGGCGACGCCAAGGGATGTGGCGCGTAGTCTTCAGCCACTTGGCATGCTGATTGAACATCGAATCAACGATATGGATGAACGCTTCGTAACAGTTGAAGAATCCGTGACGACCTGTCAGAAGGTAGCCTTCAAGCCAGCCCTGACAAAGGTGCTCGCTCAAAATCTCCATCACCCGGCCATCTGGCGAGAGATGGTCATCCCCAGGCAAAGTAGCGCCTGTAAAGACTCGGTTCGTCACTTCAAAGAGAGCGTTAAGACGGTTCGAGGCAGTTTCGTCCGGCCCCATCACCCGAAAGTTCCGGCTGTCGGCGTTGCGCTTCATCACGTCGCGCAAGAAGCGTCCCATCGCGCGTGTCGCCTCCGCCTCAACCGTTCCCGGTTTGGGAACGTCAACTGCGTAATCGCGGAAATCCGGCATCTTCAAATCTCTGAGCAGAAGCCCGCCGTTAGCATGAGGATTGGCTCCCATGCGGCGCTCGCCCTTCGGGGCCAACTCAGCCAATTCCGCCATCAATTTTCCGTTCTCATCGAAGAGTTCTTCGGGCTTGTAGCTCCGCAGCCACTCTTCCAGCATCCTCAGATGTTCAGGCTTGCTTGCCAACTCCGCTAACGGGACTTGGTGTGAGCGGAACGAATTTTCAGTCGGTAAACCGTCGACCTCTTTTGGCCCTGTCCACCCTTTCGGCGAGCGAAGCACAATCATCGGCCACTGTGGACGTTTAGCGAAGCCGTTTTCACGCGCCTCGCGCTGAATCGTTTGAATCTCAGCTAGCACGGCGTCAAGCGTTCCGGCCATCAATTGATGCATCGCTTCGGGATCGTCGCCCACGACGAAGTACGGTTTGTGACCGTAGCCGGTCAGGAGGCTCGCGAGTTCTTCGTCGCTCAACCGCGCCAGCACAGTCGGATTGGCGATCTTGTAGCCATTTAAGTGCAGGACGGGCAGGACGGCTCCGTCATGCACCGGATTCAGGAATTTGTTGGAGTGCCAACTGGTAGCCAGCGGCCCGGTCTCCGCTTCACCGTCACCGATGGCACAAGCCGCCAGTAAACCGGGATTGTCGAAGACCGCGCCGTAAGCGTGCATCAGCGAGTAACCCAGTTCGCCGCCTTCATTGATCGAGCCAGGAGTCTCAGGAGAAGCGTGGCTGGGGATGCCGCCGGGAAATGAGAATTGTGTGAAGAGCCTACCTGTCCCTTCCGCGTCCTGCGAGACGTTCGGGTAAAACTCGCTATAGGTTCCTTCCAGATACGTATTGGCAACCATGCCAGGGCCGCCGTGGCCGGGGCCACAGACGTAAATCACGTTCAGGTCATGCTTTTTGATCAGGCGATTGAGGTGGACATAAATAAAATTCAGCCCCGGCGTCGTTCCCCAGTGACCGAGCAGCCTGCGCTTTACGTGCTCAATCCTCAGCGGCTCGCGCAGCAGTGCATTGTCGGACAAGTAAATCTGCCCGACCGAGAGATAGTTTGCAGCGCGCCAGTATGCATTCATCAGCCGCACTTCTTCCGCGGTCAGGGGTTGCGCTTCTTTCATTTCAACGTCACCCATTATCGTTATTACCTTTCCTTTTGAGGGGCGTAGTAGCCGGTGCGGGACTGAACGATCTTGGCAACTTCCTTCTCTCCCTCACGAGTCATGACAACCGTGACCTTGCGCCACTTCCCATTGTGCGCGGGATTATTGGAATAATACTCAAGACGATACTGGCGGCTGACTTCTTCAACCATCGCTTTCATTGCGGCTTCACACTGCGTCATATCGCCAGGGAAGTGGGCATGAGCGCCAGTCGCCTCAGCAAGCTTTTTGAGTTCGCCCTGCCAGCGCCCCCCTTTGCTGCGTGGTGGAATTGGACGCTGTAATTCAGTGACGCCCACTGTGTAGGCAGTAAGACCCACGGTGTAGGCCGGTACGCCCTCACGGCTGGCGCGCTCAAGCAACTGACGGAATGTGGTCTTGCTGCCGTCGTCGCCACCGTCTGTGATGACGAACAGCACTTTCTTCCGATTCTTACCCTGCCCGATGTGGTCCAGCCCGAAAGCTACGGCATCGTACAACGCCGCACGACGGCCCGGGCGCACGCGGCGCAGCATATTGAGAAGTTGCCCGTAGTCCGAGGTGAAGTCAGACACCATCTCTACCTGATCGTCGAAAGCAACTAAAAACGCCTCGTCCCGGTCGGCTCTTTCAGAGATGATATGGAACGCCGCGTGGTAAACATCGTCCATGACTTTCCGCCTCATGTCGCTGCGGTCAAGGACCAGCCCCCAACTAATCGGCGAGTCCTCGGCGCTGAAGGAGACGATTGTCTGCTCAACTCCATTTTCGTAAACCTTGAAGTCCCCTTTCTTCAACCCGGTAATTGCCCGACCCTTTTGATCCAACACTGTTACGCTCATGGAGACCGGCTCTGTGGACGACAGCCTAATGGCGGATGCGTTCTGCGGAATCTCCTGTGGTTGCCGCTGCGCAACCGACGGCGATCCCGCCAATAGCACAAGAGGCAATATGAGAGCCAGGATAACTGCTACTGTCTGAAACATGCTTCGCGATTTCATTCTCCCTCTCGTTGTTCAATGGTGCTTGTACCAGCCGACGCCCTTGATGTCATTCCAAGCGTTGGTCTGATGACAGCGGTAACACTGGTTGACTTGTACATCTGCGCAGCACGGATTGCCCGGAGCGTTCGCCTTGCCGGCAACCGTCTTGTCAACCATTTCAAAGTGCATCATGTAGTGGCTCGGCGGCGCCTGGTGACACTGCGCGCAGTCTGTCGAGCGCGGTGAAGGGTGTTGGAACTCGGCGATGGCCCACTGCGCAGTGGCGTGGCACTGGGCGCAATCCTGCCCGAAGAGTTTGAAATGCTTGTCCTGGTTCGAATGGCAGCTCGCGCAATCCAGAATCATCTCTTCGGAGGTGATATTCTTGTGCCCTGTCTCCGGCCCTGCGCCCACACGGTGCTGCCTGATCCAGCCTAGCAGTTGGCCGCGCACCTGCCTTCGCTCGCTGTCGGCGGCGTCATTCAATTCGCACAGTCCGAACCGCGCCAGCGCCAAATGATCCATCTTCGTTGGCCGCCGATTTGCGCCTTCGTGCTCGAGATGGCACTGGCTGCAACTCTGGATGTGGGTGTGGAAGGCGGTCGGCTGGCGTTGTAACAAAGCCTCATTGTTTGCATGGCAAACAGCGCAATTAACAGCCTCCACACCTTTGACCGGTGTATGGCAGGCGGCGCAGTTCTCTTTCAGTGCAGCGTGCGCCAAAGAGAGTTCGCCGGGGCTGGCCAGCCGCTGCCAGGTCGAGGCGCGACGGAGCGAAGACCAGCGCCACACGGTTCCCGTCAGCACGGCCAGTATCAGCAAGACTCCGATGATCCACCTCTTCGAGGGCAATCTCATTCCGGCAAACCTCTTCACACCCGGTTATGACCTTTTTCAACCGCTCGGCCAAAGCCTGGGATAAAAGCGGGAGTGGCGGCGGCGTAGCGGGCATACTCTTCACCGAACTCCGCCGCCGCATCGCGCTCTTCGCGTCGCGCCAGCTTCACGTACACCCAGACCAGAATTGGGAACATAACGAGCGTCAACAAAGTTGGCCACTGAAAGAGGAATCCGAGCATGATCAGAATGAAGCCCACGTACTGCGGATGGCGGACGTAGGCATAAGGTCCGGTCGTCGCCAGTTTGTGACTGCGTTGCGCTGCGAGCAGCACCGGCCAGGCTGACGCCAGCACCCAAAACCCACCGAAGATCAGCGCGTAGCTTATGATGTGAAAGACATCGAAATGAGGATCGCCTTTCAGTCCGAATAACGTGTGCCACAGGTGGCCGGCGTTGTGCGAGAGAATGTCCAACTGCGGGAAGCGGCTGCCCAGCCACCCCGACAACAGATAGATCGTCAGCGGGAAGCCATACATCTCCGTAAAAAGCGCCACGATGAAAGCCGAAAACGCCCCGAACGAGCGCCAGTCGCGGTTCGTGCGCGGGTGTGTGAAACTGAAGGCGAAGATGATGAAGACCAGCGAGTTGATGATCACCAACAGCCATAATCCGTAAGCAGGAGAGTCGTGCATATTTTTCTCCCTTCAAATTCAGTGGTCGTGCTTTTCTGTTTTCTCCGTTGCGCCGCTGTGGCCAACGCCGTGCCCGCCGTGCCTGCCGTGCATGAAAAAGTGCAACAGCGGGCACAACAACAAGAGCAGGTAAGGCAAGATGCCGAACAGGTGCGCCCGGTGTTCGGTGAGCAGGAAAAAGGCGGCGATGGCTATGAAACCGGCCAGCGCCAGCTTCATTCCCAGCTTTTTCCTGGGACTGAGAGAACTGCTTTTCGTGGTTTGTCCGTGATCGTGCATATCAACTCCTTATTGCGAATGACGCCGCTAGCCAACGTTGCTTGTTTTTTCGCCTTGTCTTACACCACAACCTCACTTGAACCACCTCAGCCCGAAATAAATCCCCGCCCAGACGTGTAAGGTCAGCAGGATGTAAAAAACGACCGAAGAGACGATGTGCAGCTTAAGCCAGATGGCAAAGCGTCGTTTGAGCAACTCGTGCGACTTGATGGCGTATTCAAGATCGGCGATTGATTCGGCCAGATTCATCGCGCGGTACGAGAGGGCAAGATTGCTCTGCACCGTCATCTCCTCCGGCGCAAAGATCGCTGCGGCGATGCGGCCAACGCCCCCTCGCGCCGCTGCCAATGCCAGCGCCGGTTCAGGCTGCCTAGCCAACTCATCCGCCGTCTGCTGGTAAGAGGCTTGCAGCTTTGCCAGCCAGCCCTGCTTCTCGCGCAGCTCCTGCGAAACCTGCCCCATAAAATACCGACCGACCACGCCCGTCAGCACCGCCACCAGCATGGTGGCGGTCAAGAGGATTCCCAGCGGACTGGTGAATTTGTGGCCGGTGTGTAAGACGGCCAGCACAGCTCCGATGATCCCCGTGTAGACGTGCCACGCCAAGAGTGTGCGCATCGGCAGCCGTTTCGTCACCACGCCTTTGAGCCGCGGAATCCGTTTGACCGCCGAATACCCCAGCGGCAACAGCATCAACAAAGCCCCCGCGACGCCCAGCACACCGCCCCACAGGCTGCCCGGAAAACGCGGCGAGCGGTGGACGGCGAAGCCCAGCCAGAGAATGAGCATCAGCACGAAGAGGCCGATGACGACGATGCGTTCGCGTTCTTTCATAAGTCAATGCTATTTTGACGGGCGCTGTCGGCTCGATACAGCCCCAGACAGGCGACCGCTGTTCACGCAACGGCGTCTTGCAACCATCGCGCTCAAGTCACCTTGCCATGCGTGTCCACCGGGTCAACTCAGCGATGAACGCCTGGCGCCGCCCATCACATATGCCCCATGCCCTTCATTTTCTTGTCGTCCTTCTTCTTCATCGGCATGCTCTTGTCGCCCATCTTCTTGCCCATCGCCTCCATGCTCTTGCCCATCATCTGCATGCCGTTGTCCATCATGTGCATCCCCTTCTCCATCATGCCCTTGTCCATCGCGTCTTTGCCTTTGTTCATCGTGGCTTTGCCCTTGTCCATCATGTCCATGCCCTTGTCCATCATCATGTCCATATCTTTATCCACCATGCCCTTGTCCATCATGTCCTTGCCCATCTCCATCATATCCATACCCTCGTCCATCATCTTCATGCCCTTATCCACCGTATCCTTGTCCATGGTGTCCTTGCCCTTGTCCATCATTTCTTTGCCCATCTTCATCCCTTCCATGCCTTTGTCCATCATCTCCCTGCCTGGCGGGTACAAACCTTTCATCTGGTCGAGGGCCGCGTTCAAAGCTCTGTGGTTCTCATGCATCGCATCGGTGTTGTTGGTGTGGGCCGCTTCACCGAGCTTCCCGGCCAGCCGGTCAACCTCTTTGGCTTGGGCGTTGAGCGTCTCCCGCTTGTCCGCCGGCAGCGCCGCGGATTTGCCCGGCAGCGCGTTCACCGAGTCGCGGACTTTGACCGTCGCGTCGTGGACTTCTCTGAGGTTCTCCGCTTCGACGGCCTGGTCGAGTTGCGCGCGCGCCTCCTCAATATGCCCCCAGGTCATCGCCGCTTCCTTCAACGAAGCGTCTGTCGCGGCGGCGCCTGTGGCGGGACTCACCGTGGGACTCGCCGTCGCCACGGCGACGGCGGGCGAAGGCGAGGCGCTCGTCACGGTCGTGTTGCCGGCGTTGTTACTCTGGCTACTGCAACCGGCGAGGCTGATGGTCAGCAGCGTGGCCAGCAGGCCGACACTCGTGAGTTTCCAATTCCAACTGTTTCTTCGCGTATTCCGAATCATACTTCTCCTCCTATCGTGTTGGCGGGAGCAACAGTTTGCTTCCGCAAAATCAGCCGCCCGCAAAAGGCGGCTCAAGCCTCAACCGTGACATCACCCGTGGCTTTCGCCTGACAAGCCAGAATGATGTTCTGCGCTTTATCGTTCTCATCCAGCGCGTCCTCGACCGCCATCGTCACCTGTCCAGCGAGGAGCTTCGTTTTACAGACTCCGCAATACCCCTCACGGCAAGAGTTATCTATATTCACTCCGACATCTTCCGACGCCTCCAGCACTGTCTTATCCGGTGGCAATGGGGCTGATTTCCCTGAACGGGCGAAAGTGCATACGGGAGCCTGTGCGACCTGCGCTGGCGCAGATGCGGCGGATGCCGATGCTGACGCTGCGACGGCGCGGCGCGGTTCCGGACTGAGAAAGAGTTCCGTCTTGACCTGCTCCGCCGGCAATCCGATCTCGGCCAGCAACGATTTCACGGCGTCCATCATCGGCGGCGGGCCACACAGGTGGACGCGGCGCGCTGCAATGTCCGGTACTGCGCTCAGGAGTAAGTCCTTCGTGACAAAGCCGCGCGGCCCCGTCCAGTCGGACGATTCCTCCTTGCTGAGCGTGATCGTGACTCGCAGCTTCGGATGGCGCTGCCGCAAATACTCCAGTTCTTCGCGGTAGATGATGTCTTTCAGAGTGGCGCAGGCGTAGATCAGGAAGATCTCGCCCGGCCAGCTCTGGTCGGTGAGATAGCGGATTGAACTCATCAAAGGCGTGATGCCGACCCCGCCCGCGATGAAAACAACGCTCGGCGCTTCTTTGCCGCGAAACGAGAAGCGGCCGGAAGGGGCCGAGACATTGAGTAGATCGCCCTCACGCACCTGTTCGTGCAGGTACGCGGAGGCGCGACCTCCGGCAACGTGCTTGACGGTAATCTCGCACCAGCCCTGACAACACGGTGAAGAGGAGATCGAGTAGGAACGCTTGAGTTCCTGGACGTCCACTTTCACGCTCACCGTCAGGAACTGCCCCGGATCAAAAGCGAAGGGCAGAAATTCGCCGCCCTCCGGTGGAGCCAGCCGGAAGGTTTTCACGTCAGCCGTCTCCTGAAAGATGCGTGCGACCCGCAATTGGCCGGACCACTTCGCAGCCACCACAGCCGGGGCAACAGGCGCAACCGGCAGAGTGGGCGAGACTGCGGAGCCGTCAACGGCCGGGGATGCCGCCGCGCCGGAAGTCAGCCGCGACAGCAGCGCCTCCGCGCGCCGCATCTTGTGGAAGTACATCAAGACCATGGAGGCGGCGAAGGCGGTCAAGATAATGATGACGAAATAGTGGAACCAGGGAAGTCCAAAAACGCTTTGCGCCGGTTCCATACTGGCGGCAGGCAGGAGATTCATGTCTCGCTTAAACCATTGCAGCGCGACGTTGCGTGGCGCTTTTCCTTCAGCCAGCGCCCGGTGCGCGGCCAACCCGCTCTCGAATTGCGCCAGCGCCTCACGCATCTGTGAACTAGCCTGCTGCATCGCCGCATAGTCTTCGCGGGTGACCGCATCGGACAGGAGTTTCCCGGCGGCGGTCATCTGTTCTCTGCCTACCGTCATCCGCTCATGCGCCAGGCGCTCGATCTCCGCGCGCCGCTCAGGCGGCAGACTAGGCAAGTCCATCAACGACGGATACAACTCCTTTGGCGGCGGCGCACCCATTTGCTCCATCATTTTGTCCATGCCACCTTCCATCATCCTGCCCATCTGGCCACCCATCTGGCCACCCATCCCGCCGGGCGCGGCACTGCCGCCAGACATCGGGCTGGCGGAGGGCTTGGCGTCCGCAGCAATCGGCTTCTGGCCGGGATGATGCGCGGCATGATCCCGGGGTGAAGTTTGAGCAGCCGCGTTTGCGGCCCACGTTAAAACGAGCGGTAGCGTGATGAGTTGTAGCCAACGTTTCATTGATCCAATCTTTGCGCGCCACATTTTGCAGGACAATTCTGACGGGAGCAGCCGCGGCCGGATACAGCACCGGTCACACCGCAATGTGACCGGCGTCACACCTGGATGCATCTTCGTTACCTTTTTCCAAACCAGATAACCAGCAAGAGAAGCGCCAAACATACCTGCTGGGGGTATTCTAACAAAGCCTTGCCGCATAACTCTACAAGACAGCCGAGTCACATTGAGCGGGGCCAGCCTGACAAGCCGCAAACAAGCGCAGGGAGAAGAGAAGAGAAGAGCTGATTCCCTCCAGTAGCCCTGCCAGCCTCGGCAAACAACAAATATCAGTCAAAATGTTCGGTGAGCAGAGGAGCGGCTATGCCACATAGCAATGATGCGAAAGATTAGCATTGGCAGCGCCAACATTTGTGCGACAGGAACGAGACCAACACCAAGCAATGGTATAAGCGGCATTCGCGCCGTGTACTCCCATCGGTTACCGATAAAAACCGCCAGCCATTCCACGCTCACACCGATTACCAGCCCGGCAAGCAGCATCACGGCATATCCGATTCCACCTGGCTGAACGAACCAATCCCGCCGGCGCAACACAGCCCAACCCGCCGCATAGATCAGCAGCACCAGTAGACCGTCCCCCAGTGCTGCCAGCCCACAGTGCCACCACACCAAGTTGAAATTCTCCATCCCGACATAGAGCGGCGACTGAGTAATCTCCCAGATGTAGTTGATGAGAACGGCCACCAAAAACAGGCGTGGGAATAGCCAAATCGTTCTCATCTGCGGTATCTGAATGCTCGAGGCATCGCTGTTCACGTTCAATTCTCCACCGGCTTCTCTCCACACACCGCCAGAATAATGTCCAGGAACACGGTTTCGACGTTGATGATTCGGAAGCCGGTGGCGATGGCCGTTTCCACTGTCCGGCGATTCATCGCGGTCCCGTCGCGGCGCGTGAAAATCGTCATCAAATCCAGTGTGACACCGAGAATTAGGTTGCGGCTTCGCACATGCTCAAACATCAGCAGCTTCCCGCCGGGGCGCAACACGCGACGAATCTCATGAAATGCCTGCTGAGGGTCAGGCACAGAACACATCGTGCAGGAGGTCGTTACCGTGTCGAACGATTCATCGGCAAAGCACAGTTTGAGCGCATCCGCGCGCACAAACTGAAGCTGCCCCGAATAATTCCTTCTGCGTGAATCAGCGCGTCGCAGCATCTCTTCGCTGATGTCAATGGCGACAATTTCACGGCCTGGCGGGAAGTGTCGAATGTCCATCCCTGTTCCCACAGCAATGAACAGCGATTTTCCGGTCATTTCACGAAAGAGCAATTCCCGCGCTGGCCCTCGGCGCAGGTCTGATGCCTCGAACGTGTCGTAAAGCCTGGCCCGCTTGTCCCAGATTGTCGCCATTGATGCTCTCATCTTGCATTGTACTCAGCACACAAACACTTCCTGCACCTGACTGTATACAGTCTGAGCAGGATAAAGATGACGCCGCCGCCCAGAGCGCCGATGATCAAAGCGGAGGAGCTGCTCAAGCTGACTCCGGCCAGTTCGAGCAGACAGATCGCCATTGGGATCATCATTGCCGCAACCATCGAGGGAACCATGCTCTCAATCGAGCCGAGAACCGGCGCGACGGCGCGCGCGAGCAGCATTTGCACGAACATCGCGACGGTCATTCCCGCCAGCAGTGTGAAAACAACATGCCACCCCAGATGATGAACCAGGTGCATGATCCAGGTCGCCGTCACCCCCACCACGATCAGAAACAGACAATCACCGCAATTGAAGATGAGGGCGCGGAATCTGGCGGTCGCTGCAAGGTCGTCGGATCCGTCCTGCTTTGTCGGAACAGTGTCTTTTTCCATTTTGACCTCTGCCTGTTGGCGGTTTCCTTCCCGCCTCAACTGTCATTTTCCCGCCGCTGTACGCTGACCAGTTCAACCGCCACTTCGAGATTCGCTGCGACCGTCAGGACGTGGTTCGGCGCCACACGCACCCAATCATCCTTTTGTTCGGTCAATCGCTCGGAAGCGATGATTACCGCGTGTTCGTCCGCATTGGTTTCGCTCGGACGGTCGTCACTGTCAGGGCATAGGAACTTTCTGCTTGTCGCATAGTAGAGCGAAGCGGGTTCCAGTCTTTGATCGGAAACATAGCGAATTGCAGCCAAGCTCTGTCCATCGGTCACCGCAAAGTTGTAATAAGACGGGCCGACGATTTCAGCTTCGAGCGCCCATTGCTCAAGGCGCTCAACCGTCCTGACCAGCAACTGCCCGATTTCTCTGGCTGACGCGCTCCGCTCCGTATCTCCGAGCAGGTTGAGAAAGACGGCGAAGGCATGCTCCGAATCAGTCGTCCCCTGAATTGCGTGATAAAGATGATCCGGCAGCGACTGCTGCACCCGGCGCTTGATTTGGTTGAAGCCTTCGACCGTGCCGTTGTGCATCCAGAGATAACGACCGAACTGGAACGGATGGCAATTCGCTTCCGCCACCTGCATTCCCGGCGAGGCGGCGCGGACGTGTGCGAAAAAACAGGGCGACTTCACATGCTCTGCCAGACGCTGTAAGTTCCGATTACTCCAGGCTGGTGTGAGACTGGTAAAGACGCATGGCGTCTGACTGATTTCAGGCTGATACCAGCCGACGCCGAAACCATCACCATTGAGCGGTTCCCTGCGTTCTCTGGCCTTGTAGCTCTGGAGAATGAGCGAGTGCCCAGGCCGATAAAGCAAATCCGCGAGCATCACCGGGCTACCTGTGTAGCAAAGAAATCTGCACATCTGTTTCCTGCCCCGGCTTCGTTTGAGCCTTCTTCACATAATCATCCGTATGCCGCTGAAACTCAGCGCGGCAAGCTTCTGAGCAGAAGTAGTAGACATCACCCTCGATAGTGAGCGTGTGCATCGCCTTCCGTTCATCGAGCTGCATGTTGCAAACCGGATCAGTGATCATAAGTTCTGTCACTTTCGTAACCTGCTTCAGCGTCTGGGCGGGGGAGGCTAGTCAATCGTCCGTTCGACCTTCACCCCCGTTGCGGCCTCAACTGCGGCCAGAATCGCCTGGTAGTTGCTCTTATCCAGATGGAGCAACGCGAACTCTCCCTGACCCGCGCTGTTCTTGTACTGGATGGTCAGGAAGTGTTTCTTCCCCTTGGTGAAAAGCAACGGCCAGGCCAGCAGCAATCCCGACACATAACGCGGGCGTGAAGTCCGTTCGTAGAGCAGACTGGTTACCTGCGGCTTTTCCACTTTGACTAACTCGGAGCCTTTCGACAGAAAACGGATTCCGCCGCTCTGCTTGTCAATCTCTAACTCGCCTTCGATTTCGTCAGCCTTCTTCTCGACAGTCTTGACGTACTTCACATCCTTGAAACGGTCTGCAACGTTGGGCTGCGCCAGGACTGCGCCAGACAGATTGAAGACAAGAGCAAGAGCGCAGGCTGTTGCCAATAATTTCTGTGTTGTTGCGATGCAAGCGTTTTTCACGATCATAAAACCTCCTTAAATGTGTTGAGTCCATCAGCAACATCCCTCGGCCCCACGCGCGACCTTCGCACACTCCGGGTCGCACGGGCACACATAGCTCCCGGACAGGTAGCGTTCGAGCAGCAGGCTGATCAGCCGCTGCGGGTCTGCGTCGTAAATTACCTGCGCTCCGGTCTTTTTGCCGAGCGTGCTTTCTAGCGCCGGCAGCGCAGTCGTGATGCCGCCAGTGCCGGTCAGCACTCCGATCAGCTTGCCTTCTTCGTAAGCGATTGAAAATTCGCCCAGCGTGCCGGAACGCCCGCCGACCACAATCACGATGTTGCAGCTTCTGATGTTGACCAGTTCGCGTCCCATCAGTCCCAGTCCGGTAAAAATCAGCACGTCATACTCTTCGTAAGGCGAGTCGAACGTCTCTACGTGCTCCTTCAAACTCATGGCGGGCGAGATGCCGATGACATGCCCGCCGACCTCCTTTGCTCCGAGTACGGCTTCATGCGGCAACCCCGGACAGGCTCCGGTCAGCAGGCAGCAACCGTTCTCAGCGATTGCTCGCCCAAGCTGTCGGCATAAGTCCAAATTCGCTGCCGCGAGATCGCCGCCCGCCGATCCCATCACGCCGAATCTGATTTGCGCCTTACTGAAGGGGTCGCGCGTAATCTGGAATGTGCCGGAGCGCGTGCTTTCGATTTTGTGGTTCATTGTCTTTCCTCCTTCCAGTCCCCTTCTTTCACGCCAAGCTCAGCCAGTTTCCGCCGCATCTCTTTCAGGCATATCTGCTCGCAGGCATCCACCGGCTGGTCGAAACCGTGCCGATGGATGATCTTGATGTTCAGGCTGACTTCGGGTCGCAGCTTCCGCCCTGGCGCGTAATGAATGGCGCGGTCAAAGGGTTGAATTTCATAAGTGGTGGGACGTTCCTCCGTCGGCATAATCCACTCGGCGATTCGCTTCAGGTCTTGAAAAACCTCTTCGCAATGCGGGCATCCGGGTAACACTTCGTTTCCCGGATGTTCGTGCGTTCCTTCAAGCTCAAGATCAAAGCCGACTTTTACGAGTTGTCCATTCACCACCAGATTCTCCGGCCAGACTTCGTAACAGACCTTGTGTCTGTGAATCAGGTCTTTCAATTGATTGATGGTCTTTTCCTGTTCCATAACGCTACCTCCGATCTGCCTGCTCCTGACAACGCAACCTGCTTGTTTCAGAGCAGGCCGTTCATCTCCGTCACCAGCTTTTTAAGCTCAGCGGCGCTTTCTTTGATGCGCTGTAAATCGGCGTGCAGGCAGCTTGCTTTGAACTGCTCAATCCGCTCTTCGAGCGTCTGAATTGTCGTTTCAAGCAGGCGGCACAGGCTCAAAATCCGGGTGATCCGCAACTGAAGCTTTGGTTCCACATATTCATACTCAGGTTTTTCACGTTGATCCCCCCAACTTTGGTACTCCCAGTCCGCCCGCAATGTGCCAAGACTGTTGTTCAACTTTCCCAGATGGACGAGGCAGCCTTGCTGTGTCGCCATCGTACTCGCTATCGAACCCGGTTTGGCGACACAGCAACACGCCGCAGCCAAATGCGCCTCCGCATTCCGGCAATCGCACTCGGTTGGGATTGCTTCCAGCGCCTCCTGCAAATGCATTGCATCGAAATATATGTCCTGGAATTTTTGTAACAAGCTCATGTCTCCCTCCTCTGTGAGCAATGGACTCACTTCGCCGGTTCACTTTTCGGCGCGTAATAACCGGCGCGTGTGCGAGCCACGTACCTGGTCTTGCCTGTACTCTGATTCACCACGACCTGGAGCTTGCGCCACTTACCATGGTTCTTTGCGTCGCTCGGATAGTAGCCCAGGCTGTATTGATGGCCGACCTCGCTGGCAATCGTCCGCATCGTCTCCTGGCACTCTTCCACATTGGTCGGGAAGTGGGCGCTCGCTCCAGTAATTTCAGCGAGTTTGGCAAGCTCCAGGCGCGGCGAGCCGCCGCCGCGCATCCCGAAACTGCGCATGCCTGCAGATTCGAACATGCCGACCGTGTAGATCAGTACTCCCGCCTCTTCCACACGCCCGACCAGATTCCGAAACGAGGTGCGGCTGCTGTTGTCTTCACCATCGGTGATCACCACCAGCACTCGCTTGCGATGCTTTGCCTGTTTGAGATGGTCTAGCGCGAAGCCAATCGCATCCCAAAGCGCCGTTTCGCCGCCAGCGCGCAAACCGAGAATCGAGTTTTGCAGCCGGTGCTTATCCGCGATGAAGTCGGCAACCAGCTCGACTTTTTTGTTGAAGGTGACGATGAAGGTTTCGTCCTCTTCCGTCCCTTCATCCACGACGTGAACGGCGGCCCGGTAAACATCACCGATCATGTCCATCATGCTGCCGCTGCGATCCAGTACGAGACCCCAACAAACAGGCATCTCTTCCGTGCTGAAGAAATCGAGCTTCTGTTCGACGCCGTTTTCATAGACCTTGAAATCCTCGCGCTGCAATCCAACCGCCGCTTTGCCTTTTTGATCTGTCACCGTCACGCTCAACGAGACAAGTTCTGTGGACAGCTTCAGAGATGCGGCGTCTTGTGCAGGCTCGTGTTTATGTTCTTGTGCGAGTGACGGCGCGCGCAGCAGAAACGTCAGCGCCAGCAGCGCCAGCGCCATTTGAAATACTCGTGATGGTTTCATCTTTTCCTCCTCACGTTTGCCGAAGCGCCGCTACTCGTACTCAGAGATGCGTCCGGACGGTGCGCGCTCCTTCGGCGGTTGTAGCTCCTGAATCAAAATCATGACCTTCAGATGCTGTTCGTGTGTGAGTGTGGTGACCGCCTTGAGGACTGCTTCGATCATCCGAATCTTCACGTCGGTCGTGATCGCTTCGGCCTCCCGCACCTTCGCGCGCACCGCGTCAAGATCAATGTTGTCGCGGGTCAACAACCTTTGCAGTTCAGCATCGGTCACATCCCGGTCGGCCAGCCTCTGCACGTTGTACTTTTGATAGCCGTAAGCAATCTCTTCCAGTGCCGCCCGTTGTTTGTCCGTTAGTTGGATTTGGTCGGCGAGACGCAGAAAGAAGTTCGTCTCCAAACCCACCTGCATCAGTCCGGGAGCCAGCAGGCTCATCCCGCGCCCCAATTGCACCTCCTGTTTGGGCCGCCCGTCGGGGGGCTTTTGCTGGGCGAAGGTAAGGACACTGCTGAGCGTCACCATCGCCATTACTAAAATTGACCTTCTCATTGTTTTCACACTCCTCTTCATTGCTTTGCAATTGAGCGTTTGCTCAACGTCACCTGCGCATTGTCGGGCTGCGCGAGCCGCTCATCGCGGCGAAACTTCGACGGATAGACGCGCGCCCAGACGTAGTCGTAAGCCTGTGTCGGCAGGTCCTCCTTCAATTGAAAGTTGTAGGTTTTTGCGCCGCCGACCTTGTCTTCATAACCGACGATCTCAAACCGGAAGCGTTCTGAATGGCTGAAGTTCTGAATGTCGCTGTAACGCCAAAAACGCGCGTCCGTCTGCGATTCGAAAACGACGCGGTCGCCATAAATCTTGAGCGTGCCTGAACAACCGCCGAAGGTGTGCAGATGCTTCACCGATATGGCGAACTGCGGCGCGTCCTCGACCTGCGGCGGCACACTGGTGACCAGTGGATGCGTCGCTTTCTCCAACAACAGGGCGCTGATCTCCGGCGTGAGCCTTCCTTCCAGCAACCGGAATTTGAAAATGCGGTCGCGCCCGGCCATCCGCTTCTGATCTTCATAAGTTGTCAGTTCCAGTTCGACGGGCGACGCCACCGTAATCTGCTGAATTTCAACGTACTCCCAGATGCGCGCATCGCGCCTGTGCTCAGTTTTGTACTCTATCTTCTCCGGCGTGATGAGCAGCTTTCCCCGGCAGTTGCGCAACGTATGCGTGTGCTCAACGGGAAACTCGTAGCTCTGCGCCGCGGCGGGTTGCACCACAAAGAAAATGATTCCGAACAGAATTAAACTCAGTCTGCACATACTTCCTCCATCAATGATTGCGCCTCGCGGCAGCCGGACGCGGCTGATTCCGACAGCAGCACGCCGTCCTGAATTTCAAGCACTCGGTGGGTCGCCCCCGCCGCTTCAGGGTTGTGTGTGACCATCAGGATGGTCTGCCCCTGTTCATTGAGCGCGCGCAGCACGCCGATGATTTCGTCGCCGGTCTTGCTGTCGAGATTTCCCGTCGGCTCGTCGGCCAGCAGCAACGGAGGCTCGTTGACCAGCGCGCGCGCAATGGCAACGCGGCCCTGCTCGCCCCCGGAGAGTTGATTCGGCAACCGGTCAAGCTTGTCACCCAACCCCATCCGCTCCAGCGCCAGTTGCGCCTTCATCCTCTTTTCCTTCGCATTCAGCTTCGTAATCACCAGCGGCAGCATCACGTTCTCAAGCGCGGTGAGGTACGGCAGCAGGTGATGCTGCTGAAAAACGAAGCCGAGGTATTCGCGGCGAAAGTCCGCGCGCCGCTCTTCCGACAGGTCATAAACATCAACCTCATCAATGACCACGCGCCCCTCAGTCGGCTGGCTCATCGCGCCGATGATCGTCAGCAAAGTGGTCTTGCCGGAGCCGGACGGCCCCATTAGCGCGACGAACTCGCCTTCTTCAATTTCTGTGCTGATACCGCGCAACACCGTAGCGCGACTGGCCGCGCCGTTCGGCTGGTAAGCCTTCGTGACATTTTCGATGACGATGAACGACATAGTTTCCCTTGTTAGTAGTAGCGAAGCGCCTCGGTCGGATCGAGCTTCGCGGCCTTGATTGCGGGGTAAAGACTGCTGGCCACGCCCACCATCACCGCAGCCGCGAGTGCGGCCAGTGCGAGCGCCAGCGATGGTTTCACGACCGCGCCGGTCTCGGTGAACCAGGGCGCTGACAGCACGCCGGAGAGTGCGCCCACCGCCCAGCCGAGCAGCCCGCCGAGCAGGCTGATGAGCGACGCTTCGATCATGAAAATCCTGACGATGTGGCTCTTGCGAAAACCGAGCGCGCGCAACACGCCGACTTCGCGCGTGCGTTCGACCACCGAGTTCATCATCGTGATAAAGACGATGACGAAACCGATCAAAAGCATGACGACCGAGAGCGCGGTCGAGAAGCGCGACAGCCGCTCGACGGTTTGCAAGCGTGCCCGCACCGCCTGCTGCAAGGCCGAGACTTTAGCCTCGGGCAGCGTGGCGCTCAGTTGCGCCACGATGTCGTCAATCGGGCATCCCTGGCACAGCGCGCTCACTTCGATCAGGCTCAGCTCGCCCGGCTTGCGCAGCACGCGCTGTGCGGTCGGCAGGCCGGCAAAGATCATCCGGTCATCCTGCGCGCCCATCTCCCGAAGCACGCCGGCGACGCGGAATGGCTCGCCGCCGAGCGTTAATTCAGTGCGCAGCAGTTTCAATTCCGGTTGTCTGACGCTCGCGTGGTCAGAATGGAGCATGGATTCGTGACCTGCCGGTTTCACCGTCTCAATGACGCCGAGCTTTTGCGCAGCTTCATAACCGACCAGCAATTCATCGGCCTTATCTGGCACGCGGCCAACGACCTGCCACCACTGCTTCATTCTCACTTCCTGATCGAGCTGCGCGCCGGAAAGCAGGAACTTCTGGCCGTCAATCTCCACCGCGCCGAGCAGCTTCGGCGCAATCAGGCTCAAGCGGTTGGCGTATTTGATGGATTTGATCCGGCTGATGTCCTCGTCTTTAAGCTGACGCAGGTCGAAGGTGGCCGCCGAGAGCGTGATGCCGCCGTAGGATAGTTCCTGGCTGCTCGCCTTCGGCACGATCACGATGTTGGCGCCGTACTGGTCGAGCTGCGCGCCGATCTCTTCTTCCATTGTCGCAGTCAGCGACCGCAGCGCCACCACCGTACCGACGCCGACGGCCAGACCGATGACGATAAAAGCCACACGGCCTTTTCTCCGCCGCAGACCACCGATGACAATATCAATCAACCTCATGACAACCTCTTTAGCGTTTCTCCGCATTCACACCCGGCGCGTTAGAAATAGAAAGCTCCTTGCCGCAAATCGCTCGCTTTGATTACCAGGTGATCGCCTTCCACTGTCCGTTCGAGCGGCGCGGGGTTGCAGCCGCCTTTCACTTCATTGACACGGTTGGAAGGAAAATGCTGTCCACAGTTATTGCAGACCATATCGTCGCCTTCCTGGTGATAGCCGCGCCGGTGTTCATAGCAGACATCACAGGCGTTAAAGGCGGCGCGGATGACGCCGTCGGAGCTTTTGACGACGAAGAAGCTGACCTTCTGATTGTCCGCGAGCGTGTAGTCGTAAAACTTCGCCTTTCCGTCGCTCACCTCTGAGAGTGGTATCTGCACGTCCTGTCCGGGCGCGCTGATGGTTCGGGCGTTCGCTTTGGGCAAGCCCTCGCTCCTTCCACCTCCCAAAATGAGGTAACCGGCGACCGCGCTCAGCACGACAACGATTCCGGCCAGCACGAAGTATTTCCGGTTGTTTGACGGTTCTTTGGGCGATGTCTGGAATTCAGCCTTCTTCTGTTGTCGCCCGTGTGTTTGAGTTGCGTGATGTTTACTGCTCATTACGTTCTCCTCTTCCTGGATAAATGATGAATTGATTCGTCGGCCTGTCCGCAACTACTTCGGCCTTCTCCGTCGCGCCAGTAAGCCTTGTTTTCGCGTTGATGCCGTCCAATTGCGCCCAGATGGCGAGTACCGCCGGCACGTAGTTGCGCGTTTCCAGCGGCAGCAGGCCGCGCCGCGACATCTCGTCGAAGTCGCGGATGCCTGTTCTGTCAATAACCCGCTGAATGTTTCCTTCGCCCCAGTTGTAGGCGGCGAGCGCGAGCTTCCAGTTGCCGAACTGCCTGTAAAGGTCGCGCAGGTAACGCGCCGCCGCGCGCGTGGAATGTTCCGGGTGCGTGCGGTGGTCATCTGCGGGACGGACTGACAAGCCATATCGTTCCGCCGTTCCAGGCATAAACTGCCAGATGCCCCGCGCGCCTTTCGGCGAGAGCGCCTGCGGGTTGAAGCCGCTCTCGACAAACGCGACGGCGAGCAATTCAGTTGGCACGTTCTCCTCCGCCAGAATGCGCGCGAACGTGTCTCGATAGGTCTGGTAGCGGGCAACGACGAGTTGAGGAACCTTCGGAGCGAACCGGAAATCTATGGTTGCCGGCAATGGAGTCACTGGCGTTTTTGGATTGAACGCTGCCTGCTCCTCAGCCAGACGGCGCTTCAACTCTTCGACCAGCAAGTCAGGCCGAGCCGTTCCAGTCTCTGCCATTGCCTGTTCGGCCTTAGCTAGTGCTTCCTTCGCTTGTTCGTGCTGGCCTTGCTTCCTTGCCTCGGTGCTTTCATTGACGAGCCTGGCTGCGGTCAGCACGCGCTCCGCCGTCGTCGCACGTTCATCCACCAGCCCGGCAATCCTTGCCCGCGCACGCGCGACAGGGTCTTCGTCCGTCACGCCTGACGGCGACTGCGCGCGTGCGCCGGAGGCCAGCGCCAACAGGCAGACGCCGATGAGCAGCACTGACGCGAGAACTTTGTGATGGCGTGTGTGAGGTTCAGCCGTCCCTTTCTCGAACGAGCCGGAGAGATGCCGGAGCGCGGGGCTGAGCAGTAACGAAACAAAGGCGTAAATCAGAATCCCGTAGAAGAGTTGTCCCCCAACCTCCCACTTCGTGACGCTGAAGCCCAGCACCAGCACGGCCAGTTCGCCGGATGCCAGCGTTGCGGCGGCGATTCGGCTGGCGGCGGCGCTCGATGCGCCTGCAACGCGGGCACCCACCCATACCGCTGCGAACTTGTAAGTCAGCGCGGCGACGACGGCGACAATGACCAGCGCGACGTCCGTCAACCGGCGTCCATGTGATTGGAGCAGCAGTGGCAGCAGAGCGAACGACAGCAGCGCTGTTGCTGCTGTCGGCTGCCCACGCTCGCCAACCCGCCTCCACGTTTCGCTGCGACCCAGCAGCGCCCCGGCAGCGAATGCCCACGCGAGCGCGCCAAGTTGCCCGACCAACGACAGCGCCAGCACCAGGATCAGGACGACGATCAGGGCGTAGCCGACAAGCGTGCGCGTAGGCGAAACGCGGTCTTCGGCGCGCCTGAGGAACCGGCTGGCAACGAAGTAAGCGGAAGCAAAGAACATCACTAGCTTGACCACTTCATAGAATGCGACGATGGCCCATGCCGAGCGGGTCATAGCCCTACCGGACAGCGCGTGAAAGACCGCGTAGAAATGCAGCGACACCAGCGAGAGCAGCGTCAGCGCCGCCCCCGCGCCCCTGAGCGGGGCGGCGGCAGTCGCCCCCTTCTCCGGGGAGAGCGAAAGCTGGCTCGGAAGCCAGACGCTCGTCCCCACGATTGCCGCCGCCGCTGTGATCGCAGCGCTGCCATCCTGCCCCAGCAGCAGGAGCGCGACCGCGGTCAGGGAGAACAGCAACAGGCCGGTCACTGCCACGAACAGCGAAACGCGCCGCACTCGCCATACTTCTTTCAGGTCAAAGCGCGTCCCGGCCAGGAAGAACAAACCCGTCAGCCCCAGCTCGCGCGCAAAAGTCAGCACGCGATCTCCGGCCTCTCCGCCCGCCAGCCGCGCCTGCCAGTCCGCCGGGAGCATCGTCAGGCCGAGCGCCACTACGCCGAGCAACAGACTCAGCGCGGTTGCGCCGGAAAGACGGCGCGGCGCGAAGCGCGCCGCCACTGACGCGAGTAATGCGCTGAGCAACAAGGTTGTGATGGGGATGATCTGCTCCATAACTTTATTTCCTTCGGTTACACCGCAGGCGTCGGCGTCGGCCCTGTCGTCGGGTGTTTTCTCACTTCTCCGTACCATTTCCAGATTTCGTAGATCGCCGGATAGACCGCCAGCTCAAGGATGAATGACGTGAAGATGCCGCCGATCATCGGCGCGGCGATGCGCTTCATCACGTCCGCGCCGCTGCCCGTTGACCACATAATCGGCACGAGTCCCATAAACATCACGCCGACGGTCATGACTTTGGGCCGCAGCCGCTTGACCGCCCCGTGCAGAATGGCTTCGCGCAGGTCGGCCTGATTGCGCATCAGCCCTTTGGCACGCGCCTCCTGATAGGCGATGTCAAGGTAGAGCAGCATGAACATGCCCGTCTCCGCGTCCACGCCCATCAGAGCGATCAGGCCGACCCAGACCGCGATGCTCATGTTGTAGCCGAGCAGATAGAGGAACCAGATCGCGCCCACCGCTGAGAACGGCACTGCCAGCAGGATGATGGCGGTCTTCGCTACCGACTTGGTGTTGAAGTAGAGCAGCAGGAAAATCACGAAGAGCGTAATCGGCAGCACGACGTAGAGCCGTTCTTTGACGCGCTCCATGTTCTCGTACTGCCCGCTCCAGATCAGTTGATACCCGGCGGGCAGTTGCACCTGCTCGCGAATCAGCTTCTTGGCGTCGGCCACATAGCCGCCGATGTCGCGCTTCGTGGTGTCGAGGTCAACGTAGACGTAGCCGGACAGTCGCCCGTTTTCGTCGCGGATCATGGCCGGACCGCTGACCAGTTTGATGTCGGCGATCTGCGCAATCGGAATCTGCGTGCCGCCCGGAGCCATCACCAGCGTGCGCTGGACGCGGTCGAGGTCGCTGCGGTAATCGCGCAGGTAACGCACGTTGATCGGGTAACGCTCGCGCCCTTCGACCGTCGTCGAAACGTTCTCGCCGCCGATGGCCGACATCACCACGTCGTTGGCCTCGTCAATCGTCAGCCCGTAGCGTGCCAGCTCCTCGCGCTTGAGCGTGAAGTCGAGGAAGAATCCGCCCGCCGTGCGTTCGGCGAAGACGCTCTTGGAGCCTTCGACCTTTTGCAGCACCATCTCGATGTGTTCGCCGATTTCCTGAACCTTTTGCAGGTCGGCGCCCATCACCTTGATGCCGATGGGCGTGCGCACGCCGGTCGTCAGCATGTCCACGCGCGCCTTGATCGGCATCGTCCAGGCGTTGACCGCGCCGGGGAACTGCATCGCCTCATTCAATCCGCCGGGGCCGTAGACCAGTTCGTCCATCGTCTTATGATCCGGCCAGACCTTGCGCAGCATTCCCTGCAACCATTTCGGCGCCCACGACGAATACCAGCGCGGCTTCTTCGGCCACTCCATGTGCGGTTTGAGCACGACGACCGTCTCCATCATCGAGAACGGCGCCGGATCGGTCGCCGTTTCCGCACGGCCCGCCTTGCCGAAGACGCGCTCGACTTCCGGGAACTGCATCAGGGTCTTATCCATCACCTGAAGCAGTTGTTGCGTTTGCGTGACCGAAATCCCCGGCAGCGTCGTCGGCATGTAAAGCAGCACGCCCTCATCGAGCGGCGGCATAAACTCCGAGCCGAGTTTCTCGAACACCGGGATGGTGAGCAGAACGGTCAGCACCGCCGCGCCTACTGTCAGCCACTTGAAGCGCAGCACCAGTTCGCAAACCGGGTGGTAGAGCTTCATCAGCGGGCGGCTGATCGGGTGCGTCTCCTCGCTATGAATCTTCCCGACCAGCACGGCATTGACGGCCTTTGCCAGGAAGCGGGGCCGAAACTGGAACGGGTCCATCCGCGTGAAGAGCAGCCGAATCGCCGGGTCAAGCGTGATGGCCAGCACGGCGGCAATCGCCATCGAGAAGTTCTTCGTGTAAGCGAGCGGCTTGAAAAGGCGGCCTTCCTGCGCTTCCAGCGTGAAGACCGGAATGAATGAAACGGCAATCACGAGCAGCGCGAAGAAGCTCGGCCCGCCGACTTCCTTTACTGCGCTGATGACGACGTCGTGGTAATCGCCGGGCCGCCCTTCGGCGTTCCAGTGTTCGAGTTTCTTATGCGTCTGCTCGACCACCACGATGGCCGCGTCCACCATCGCGCCGATGGCGACGGCAATGCCGCCGAGGCTCATGATGTTGGCCGTCACGCCCATCGCGTACATCGGGATGAACGAGATGATGACGGTGATCGGAATCGTGATGATCGGGACGATGGCCGAGGGGATGTGCCAGAGGAAGATCATAATCACGATGCTGACGATGATGATCTCCTCGATGAGTGTGCCCTTGAGCGTCTCAATCGCGCGGTCAATCAGTTCGGCGCGGTCGTAGGTCGTAACGATCTCCACGCCCGGCGGCAGCGACGCCTTCATCTCCTCGATCTTCGTCCGCACCCGCTCAATCACCTTCAGCGCGTTCTCGCCATAGCGCATGATGACGATGCCGCCGACCGCCTCGCCCTCGCCGTCAAGTTCGCCAATGCCGCGCCGGATGTCCGGGCCGAGCGTGACAGTGGCAAGACTCTTAACCAGAATCGGCGTGCCGCCCTGTTTGCTCGTGCCGACGACGATGTTTTCGACATCAGCCAGCGTTTTGATGTACCCGCGCCCGCGCACCATATACTCGCGCCCGGAGAATTCCACGAGCCTGCCACCCACATCCTTATTGCCTTCCCGCACGGCTTCGACGACGCGATCAACGGGGATGTCGTAGGCCAGCAGCGCATTCGGATCAATGTTGACCTGATACTGTTTGACGAAGCCGCCGAGCGGCGCGACTTCGGCCACGCCGGGAACCGCCTGCAACGCATAGCGCAGATACCAATCCTGAAATGTGCGCAATTGCGCCAGGTTGTTCTGCCCCGTCTTGTCCACCAGCGCGTATTGAAAGACCCAGCCGACTGCCGTCTCATCGCGCGCCAACTCGACATTCACGCCTGAGGGGAGCTTCGGGAGAATGTTGCTCAGATATTCCAGCGTGCGCGAGCGCGCCCAGTAAATGTCCGTGCCGTCTTCAAAGATGATGTAGACGTAGGAGTAGCCGAAGTCCGAGAAGCCGCGAATGTCTTTGACCTTCGGCACGCCGAGCAGCGACGAAATGATCGGGTAAGTCACCTGATCTTCCATGATGTCGGGGCTGCGATCCCAGCGCGAGTAGATGATGACCTGCGTGTCCGACAGATCGGGGATCGCGTCGAGCGTGATGTTTTTGATGGACCACGTCCCGAGGAGCGTCGCCATCCCGATGAAGAGAAGGACGAGGAATTTGTTGTGAGCGCAAAGCTCAATAATCTTGTTGATCATCGTCGGCCTCCTACTGCCCCTTCTTCTCGTCCGCGTACTTTGGCACTAAATCCATCCCGCAGTCGGGCGCTTTGCCAGGTTTGTTCGCCTTGTAAGCCGGGTGCATCGGGTCATACCAGTAGAGCACCTTGCGCGCGGGCTTCGCCTGATGCTGCGAATGATCCGTCGCCGCTGGCACTTGGTGCTGTGAGTGGTCTTCCTGCGGTGGTTGCGCCTTCGGCGTCGGTTTCTGTTTTGGCGCTGGCGACTGATGCTGTGAATGATCTTCCGACTTCGCCTGTGGCCCTTGCTTGTGCTGCGAGTGATCTTCGGGTTTGGCAACGGGCGCAGATTGTGCGCCCTGCTGATGCTGCGAATGGTCGGCTTGCGGTGAAGGCTTACTGTTTGCCGCACCGCCGCCTCCGTGATTCATGCCGGGCATGCCCATCCCGCCCGCCGCCGATTTCAACTTGCTCTCGGAATCAACCAGGAAGTTGGCCGAAGTCACCACGCGCTCACCGGCCTTCAGCCCGCCGAGAATGATGAAGTTGTTATCCACTTTCGCGCCGAGTTGCACTTTGCGCGGCTCGAAGTAGCCGCCCTCATGCGCGATGAAGATCGTCTGCTCCGAGCCGGAATCAAGCACTGCCTCCTGCGGTACGACCAGCCGTTTGCCGTAATCAATCTTCAGTTCGGCGTTGGCGTACATGTCGGGCTTGAGCGCGAAGTCGGGATTGGGCACTTCAATTCGCACCTTGAGCGTGCGCGTCGTGCTGTCGAGCTGCGGGTAGACGTAAGTCACTTTGCCGCGATAGACGCGCCCGGGGTAGTAAGCCAGCGTGATGTTGACCGCCTGACCGAGTTTGATCTCCGGCGCTTCGTACTCGTAGATGTCAGCCAGCACCCAAATGGTCGAGAGGTCGGCGATGGAGTAAAGCTCCGTCTCCGGCGTGACGCGCTGTTTGGCGAAGGCGTTGCGCGTGAGTACGAAGCCATTGGTCGGCGCGTAGAGTGTGAGCGTCTTCGTGGGCGTGCCGCTCTTTTCCAGTTCAGCGATTTGCGCTTCGTTGATGTCCCACAACTCCAGCCGCTTGCGCGCCGCCTGGTAAAGCGATTCCGAAGCATTGATCGCCCCTCGGAACGTACTCTCCGCCAGTTCTTCGCGCCCGCGCCGCGCGAGCAAGAATTCCTGTTGCGTCTGCAACAACTCCGGGCTGTAGATGCTGATGAGCGGCTGCCCCTTCTCGACCAGCTTGCCGGTAAAATCCACCCAGACCTTCTCGATCCAGCCTTCAAATTTCGGATGAATGCGAACGATCTTCGTCTCGTCGTAAGCCATGCGACCCACGGTGCGCAGCGTTTTTGTGACCGGCCTGTAAGCCGCCTCGCCGTATTGCACGCCGATCAGTTGCTGTTTTTCGGGGCTGATCTTGAAAGCGCCCTCGGGCAGGTTCGACTGCATCCCCGCGCCTTCCTCGTACACCGGCACTAAATCCATCCCGCAGTCGGGCGCTTTGCCCGGTTTGTCGGATTTGTAAGCCGGATGCATTGGGTCTTGCCAATAGAGCACCTTCAACTGCGGCTTATGTCCTGCGGCGGAGTGGTCGCCAACCGAAGCCATTTCATCTGTGGTCTTCGCCTTAAAGAAGCTCTGCACGCGCTCTCTCTGCGTGTAGCCGATAACTGCCAGACCAGCGACCAGCAGCAACGCGACCCAACGAGTTGCGGAGCGTCGTTTCTTCGGTCGCCGTGCGGATTCACCGTCACCGGGTTTCTTTAGCTCGACAGAAAGTGATTCAGCCTCCGCCTCAACGCCGACTATTTCCGGCTGAAGTTCATCTGCTGGTTGACCGGGACTGGGTTTGATTCCTTCTTGTTGGTTGTCTTTGACCGGCATAATTGTGGCCTCTTTCTTCAGTATTGCTGGCGCAGACCTCAGTGCTTTGCAGGTACGGACTGAAGCAAGCGGCTGGAATCGCTGGTGAACGCTTCCAGCCACTGCTTCGCCCGGTTTGCGGCGGCTTACTTGCCTTCCATCTCCTTGGCCCGCATCGTGTGGAACTTCGCCATTTCGTCGGCTTCAGCCGCGAGGGCTTCTGCCGCCTTGATGTACTTCTCGCAGTGCAGCCGCATCTTCTTGATGTAGGCGTTCTCGCCTGTATCTTTCGGATTTTTAGCGACCGTCTTGCTGTAATCGGCCAGCATCTTTCGGTGTGCCGCAATGTCCTTGCGATATTCGGCGGCTTTCTTCTCATACTCCGCCGCACGCTCTTTGTGTTCCTGCGCCGTTTGCGGAGCCTTCATCTCCTGCGCGTGCATGGCATGGTCTTGATGGGCGGCTTGCGCCATCCCGCCAATGGAAAGGCTGGCCGTGAGCATCAGCGCGAGCGCGCTCAGCAGCAGCATCGCGGTTGTGTTGGTTTTGCGATTTATGGTCTTCATCTTTTCTCCTTATTCGAGTTGAATGGTTGTTGTTTCAGTGCTTCGTTGATGGACTCCGTTGCGCGCGCCGGTTCGTCACGGCCTCAAGTTGATGCCGACGAAAGGCTCAAGCGCCGCAATAGCTTTCTCTTCGTTGCTGAGTTGCTCGTAGTAACTCAGTTCGTAATTCAGCAGCGTCACCAGGTTGTCGAGCAGGGTCAGGAAATCCACCTTGCCGACTTCGTACCCGGAGATCGCCGACTCCAGTGAAAGTGATGATTGCGGAATGATTGTTGTGCCGTAGAGCTTCACCAGCCGCTGCGCCGTCGTGGCCGCCAGATACCGGTCCTTGATGCGGAAGAAGAGCAGCGTCGTGGTGTTTTCCAGGCGTTGTTTCTCCGTCGCCGCGCTGGCCGTTGCTTCGGCCACTGCCGGACGCTGCTTCTGCCAAAAGTAGAGCGGGATTTTCACACCGACATTCACGGCATACATCTCCGGCAGACCGGGACGGTTGAAGTAGGTGACGCCAACGTTGAAGTCAGGATAAAAGTCCTTCCTGGCGAGTTCGACACCGTACTGCTCGCGGTCAATCCGGCGGCGCTGCGCCTTCAGCGTGGGGAAGTTTGTCAGCGCCATTTCTCTGAGGTCGGTCAAACTGTATGTGAACTCGCGTGGCTTGACCTCTTCCGGCCTGCCCAATGGCGTTTCCATCTCGCGGAAGAGCAGGCTGTTGAGTCGTGCTTCAGCGGTTTGTTTCCGCTGTTCCAGCACCGTCAGTTGATCAACCAACTTAGAGACTTCAACCTGAGCCTTCAACACATCCTGCTGAATGCCTTTGCCCACCGAGTAACTGGCCTCAGCGATCTTGACGAACTTTTCGAGGAGTTCCTTATTCTTTTCGATGGTCTCAGTGGCCTTGTAGAGATAGTAAAGATCAAAGTAGGCATCTTTCACTTCTGCGACGACGTTCAACCGCACCTGCTCGTAGTTCCACCACTCAGCCTCAGCCGCGACGTTTGCCATTTTGCCTTTGATCGCCAGTTTGCCGGGAAAGGGGAGTTCCTGCGTAAAGCTCAGTGTCCGGGCGCTCGCCGGATCACCTTTTTGAATGTCGAACGGCGGCAGCGGCGCATTGCCCGCGTAACCATAGCTGAGCATCGGTTCGGGCAAAGCTTTGGCTTGCGGGACACGTGCGCGCATCATGTCGAAGCTGCGCTGCATGGCTTTAATTTCAGGATTCCGTTCGAGTGCTTCCGTTATCAGATCGTTCAGCGGAACTGGCGCGGGCGCTGCGGGCTTTGCCTTCACATCGCTGATATTCGACGCGGCCACTGAGTGGGAATGCTGTGCAAAGACCTGCACACTCCACAGCAACAACAGACCCAGCGTACACCCCACCCATCGTTGAGCATTTCTCAACCTCATGGTGATTTCTCCTCATACAACAGCTTTCTCGGAGCTGTTGCCTAGATCATTCCGAATGCCGCCTGTGGTGACACCACCTGACAGATGGCGAGTAGCTACCGCACAAAAAGTCGCGGATTGCGTACCGGAACGACTAGATCAGCAGACAGGAGTAAGACAGATAAAGCGGTCGTTTCTGGTGTGGATGATGGAAATTATCCGGTAGTGGCGCTGAGTCGGACTGTGTGCCGTACTGAATAGATGGCAGGGTTGAAACGATCAGCCCCTGATTCTGTGCCGTAACAGGAGTCGCCTGCGCCTCGGCATCCGGCTGCAAGTGGCAACAAATCATCGTGCTATGCGCCAATCTCCCAGGCTGCGCATCGGCAACGAGCGGCTCTGCTTCTGAACAATGGTGTGTTGATTGTGGCGTTGCAACTTCCGGCATCGCCGGTGTTGTCTGGCCAGGAAGATGCGCTGTATGGCAACCTGAAAGTGGAGCTTCAGTCTTTGGCTGAGCAGGAGATTGCGTCGTATGGCAACCTGAGTGTGAAGCTTTACCTTCCGGCTCGCAAAGGCAAAGACCACCCGCCCAGGTCTGATTTGTGAACAGGAGCAGGAGTACGAATACAGGCATCAGTTTTCGCCCCCGTCTCTGGCGAAACACTCTGATGGTTCTTGTTTGTGCCGCCTGCTTAATCAATTCTTCTCCTTCAGATACTTCATTCTGACAAAAGCAATTTAGACGACTGCTGTCACAAAAACTACGACGCTTGTCACGTTCAGATGTGACGAACGTCACATCTGAACACCTCGTCCCCGGAAATTTACAGGGTAAGTGGCATTCCTCATTTCACCTGCTATAAAACCTGCCATATTCTCGCTAATGCAGAATGAAATTCAGTAAGGTGCGTAAATCCGCCCAATTGAATGGGAAGTTTTTCAAGGCGCGGATCAGATACCGGAAAATTCACACAGCCAGTTATGAATTTTCCCGATGCCGCAGACAGATATTGGAATATTTTCTCAGCCAACACCTGCTCTGATTATCCCGGACTTCAGGCTCGCACCAGATAATTACGCATCATCCCGGCGTCTTCGTGTTCGAGGTTGTGGCAGTGGTAGACGTACATTCCGGTGAAGTCCTCAAATCGAAGCAAGAGCCTGATTCGCTCCCCCGGCATCATCATTACGGTGTCCTTCCAGCCCTCGTCTACATAACCGTAACGCACGGTTTCATAGCCTGTGGTCATTGGCGATGCGATTTGCCGCTCAATCACCTGGAATTGCAACCCGTGAATATGAATTGGATGAACCATGCTCATCCCCATCATTCCGCCGGTGCTGTTGTTGGCCAATTCCCAGATTTCAGTCGTATTGAGCCGAACGATCTCATTCGCAGCGACTTCCGTCTCTTGATAAGGTCGCCCGTTAAGCAGCCAGCGCATCCCGCCGCCCATCATTCCCCCGGTGCCCATTGAAACCGCAAAGCTGCGTGGTGCATTCCGATTGACCGCATCTTCCATTCGGTATCGGTTGATGGTTGAAAGCTGCGTGGGCGGCGGAGTCGGTTCGCCCGTCCGGCCCACGAGACGAACATTCATGACAGTGAACGGAGCGCCATTCGGCAACATCTGGCTCCCTCCCATACCCATACCCATCTCTGCGCCGGAAAATTGGAGGCTGCGCAATTGCATCATCGCGCCCGATTCACGCCCACTGAAATCAACCCACAACTCTACCCGCTCTCCCGGAGCCAGCATCACGTAGTTGCGCTGCACCGCCTGCTCCAGCAGGCCGCCATCCGTGCCAATGACTGTCAAAGGCGTGCCGTCATCCCAAGCCAGCTTGTAGACGCGCGAATTCGAGCCGTTGAGCAGCCGCAGCCGATATGCCCGCCGTGCAACATCCAGCGTAAAATCAGGCCGTCCGTTAACCAGAATGCGGTCGCCGAGGAATCCATCGTTGCCCATCATCCCGTTATTGGTCTGATAGACGAATTGGTTGTTGGCATCAATGATTCGATCTTGAATCACCAGCGGGATGTCGAAATTCCCGGCAGGCAGACCGGCAGCCGCCTCTTCATCATCTGAAACAACGAACAGACCCGCCAGACCGTTGTAAACCTGCCGCCCGGTGCGCCCGTCAGGATGCGGGTGGAACCAATATGTGCCTGCACGATTCGCTACCTCGAACTCGTAGGCATAAGTCTGCCCTGGCGCCACCAGAAAACTCGGATGCGCGTCCATCTGCGGCGCAATGTGCAGTCCATGCCAATGCATGACAGTCTGTTCCGGCAGATTGTTGGTGAAGTTGATGCGAACCCGTTGCCCACGCCGTACTTTGATAATCGGCCCTAAATAGCTGTAAGGCGGCCTTGCCGGTCGTGGCGGCGCTTGCAGGTTTGCGCGATTGGAAAGCCTAACCGGGTAATTGCGAGGAGGCCCTTGAATCGTCTGCAAACTTGCCGGGTCGCCGTAGAGGACAGAGCCTTTGTATCCCCAAACGCGAGTCCATGTCCCCGGCAACAATGGCAACTCAAAGGCTGTCGCTTGTAATGCGATTTCCAGAAAATCGCCTACATTATTGGTCCGAACTTTAGCAGCAATTGGCGCAGCCCCGATCTTAGCCAGCAATCCAGCCGTGCCCAGACCTGTTGTTCTCAGAAAAGTACGCCTGTTTAGTAATTCATTCATTTGCATAATGACTCCTTTATCACGAGGTTTTCACCGCTCGCTCGTAAATGGGAACCATTCCCCAACTCACGTTGTATTATGCAAACCACGAGCCATCAAGCATTACAGCGTTTGCAGTGATTTGATGGGCTTGGACATAGCTCTCAAAGCTGTAGTCAAGCTCATTCCTGTTCGACTTGCCTGACAGCATCAATGCTGCCGTGCCGAAATCAGTGGCAAAACAGACAGCCGCAAGTCTGTTTTCAGACAGTCTAGCCAGACCCAAACGCCCTGTCCTCAGCAATATCAACACGCCTCCATTTGGCACGACAGGTGCTGGGAAAATCGAAAGTCGTCCCAATAAGTAGCGCACGTTATCTTCAAATAACGCGCGCTGGAAAATCTTAAACTTGAGGAGTCAATTGAATGAAAAAACTAGCAATCTTGTGGATTGGTCTTGCTGCGCTTGTCATCACCGCTTCGTCTGTTCTGGCGCATGAAAAGGTCAAGCTCACTGGTTACGTGGTGGATGTGATGTGTTTTGCCGAACACGTAAGCGCAGCGCCTGAAGCCGCGACCAAAGCTGCTGCAGAACACACCAAAGAGTGCGCTCTAATGGAAGACTGTGTGAAGAGTGGCTACGGCATCTACGTTGACGGCAAATGGTATCCCTTCGACGCGAAAGGCAATGACTTGGCGAAGGCGCTCTTCGAGAAAACCTCGAAAAAAGATCATATCAAGATGATCGTCGAGGGCATGAAGCACGACGGGAAGATTCTTGTGGAGAAGCTTACCGAGGCTGAATAAATTCGCTCTTCCTTTTCTCGTCTCACTCAGGGCTGGCTCGTCAGGGTCGGCCTGAGTTTTTTTAGCTCGCCTGTCTGGCGTGTCACAATTGCGAATGCGACTCAATACTCACGCGATATGGTCGTGAATCGCAGCAGATGAAAGTTCCCGGACAGCCAACATGGGTGCATTCAAAAGTGAAGTGAAGATCGCCTGCTTCTGAGAAAGGGCCGACAGAAAGCTGGAAACGACTCGCTCCGGCCATCACGCCACCTACCGGTAGCAGATCGGCTGCCTGTGCTGGTTGATCTCCGACGTTCCAAATCAAGCGTCCGGGGCAATGAGTGCGCACTGTCAGACGGTCGCCAATCTGTATGCTGTTTGCCGGGGCGACGTGAGTCCAAACGACGGCGTGAGGTACGATATGGCGGTCAAGCTCAGGAGGTGCAGCCTCACCGAAAGCACGATAAATATTCTTGAGATGCTGGCGAAACAGGTCATCGAACGTTTCGTCCTTCCCGGAATCCTGATCTCCGCCGAACCACCAGAACCAATCGCTGCCTTCCGCGATGTACAAAGACTGAAAAGCGGCAGGGGCGGTTTCAGCCGTCGCGCCTTTGCGCTGAAGAAATTCCCGCGCCTGTTTTAGCAACTCCCAGCCGCGATTTTCTTCCTCCTCGCCGATCCAGGTTCCCCAATCAACCCCTGGTGCGGAAGCGCTTTCGTCTATCCACGAGCCGGGAAAGAGATCATGAACTCTTTCCTGATCTTCGACTGGATGCGCCTTAATACCGCGCATCGGGTTTCCGTCCAGATATTCACTGAGTGTCACGGTGCGGATTTCGGCATCGCGCCCCAGCAAACTGTAAAGCGCCTGCAAAAATGGCCGACCATCTTCCCGATAAGCTCCCCAGGCGTTTTCGCCATCCAGTACCACTGTCAGAACCCGGTCTTTTCCGTGCTTGAAATGGCGGACAAAGCCGTTTTTGATTTGCCCGATGAAATCTCTGGCCGCCTCTTCGTAGTCGTCATAGCCCTGGTAGTGAAAGCCGATGGAGTCTGATAGCTGCGTGTCGCGGAAGAAGATCGTGAGCGACGAATCCTCTACCAATGCGTGGTATGGCTGGCACAGCACATCTGGATTATCGGCGTCATAGCCCCATTGCCCTGAGCGCGCGAGCACACCGCGATCTGTTGCCAGCCAGCGCACATTCTTTCTGCCAAAGCAGGGAATAACTGACTGGCTCACCGCGCCTTCAGGCGGCCACATTCCACGCAGCGACTGAGCAAAGCGGCTCCCGTACCATTCGATTGCCAGCCTGACTTGCGCCTCGGCGTCTTCGGGGTAGGCGAAGCGCACAGGATGCGTTGCGCCAGGCCGGTCAATCGTCGCGCGGTCCGTATCAATCAGCAGGGGCAGAATCGGATGAAAGAAGGGTGACGTGGAAACTTCAATCTGTTCTTGAGCTTGCAATTGACGGTGGAGAGGGAGGACGGCGCGCATCAGTTTGTATTGCTCTTCAACCATTGCTTCGATGTCGGCCACGTTGTAATTGCGCCCTTGTTCGACGAAGCGGCGCACGGAAGCCGTTTCACCTGTAACCAGTTTTACTTCGCTTTCACGAAACTCCCTGCCGAACCAGGCGAGATTGAACCACATCTGCAAATCCCGCAGGTCTTGCATTGTAAATTCGCGCCCTTCCCGGCGTTGCAGGAACAAATCGCTGTAACGAGGATGCGTGGCGATCTGGTGATGCCAGTGCGCCTCAAAGAAGTTTTCCAAAATGAACTTGCGCTCGGCTGCTACCAGGGCTTCCGCCGGTTTCAAGGTCAGGTCCAGCGCGCGATCAGTTGCGCCGCGCTCGGTGTAGTCCTCAATCTGCCAGATCAGCGAGGGCGTGAGATTGATCGTCAGATGGACGCCCGGATGCGCGGCCACCAACGCGGCCATCGAGTAATAGTCGCGGAGCGCATGCAGTCTCACCCAAGGATATAAGTAGCTTCCTGTCTGTGTCGGATGAGCGATGTTTTTATAAACCGGCTGATGCTGATGCCAGAGTAATGCCAGATAAATTTTCGGGCCGACGGTAAAGCTTGTGGTGATCGCTGTCGCCACTCCACCCCGGCCCTGGCCTCGAACAGAGTAGGTCACTACATCGCCTTCAACAAAAGGGCCGAAGCTGACCTGCCAATAACTGTTCGTGTCGCTGTTCCTTTGCCAGAGGGCATCAATCCGATCAGCCTCCGGCGAACCGTCCTGGCGTATGATGGAGTATTCGACCCAGACGGACTGTCCCTCTTCGACCGGCCAGGAACCGATGTGCAGGGTAACAATCTCGCCGGAACTGACTCGGTGAGGTTGACGCGGAGCATCTGTTGAAAGGTGCCAGAGAATCATGGTGGTTACTCAAACAGGAAAACTTTAGGCCGGCAATTCACGACAGATACGCATTGGTGACGTACTGCTGCACCATGCGATGCGTATTGAAATAGGAAGCATTCAGCGCAATCGCCTGCCGCATCACATCCAGCCAACGCTGGCGCTGTTGATAGAAGAGCGGCGCAACCACGTTCTCCAATTTCTGGTACAAATCTTCGGCATCGCGCCGGTTGACGGAATCGGCATCCGCCGCTCCCGCCTTCTGCTTGCCAATCGCCCAACCTGTCTGACCTTCAATACAACCTTCGATCCACCAGCCGTCCAGCGTGCTGAAGCTCGGCACACCGTTGTGCGCCGCCTTCATGCCGGAAGTGCCTGACGCTTCGAGCGGGCGCTGCGGCGTGTTGAGCCAGAGGTCAACGCCGGAAACAATCAGCCGCGCTAAATCCAGGTCGTAATTTTCCAGATAGACAATCGGAATCTGATCGCCCGTCTGACGCGCGACCGCCACGATACGCCGAATCAGTTCCTTGCCTCCGTCATCTCGCGGATGCGCTTTGCCGGCAAAGACGAATTGCAAGGGGTATCCACGCCTTACCATGTCCAGCAGACGTTGGACGTCGGAGAAAACCAGATCAGCGCGCTTGTACTGTGTGGCGCGGCGGGCAAAGCCAATCGTCAAGGCATCGGCTGGGAGCAGAATTCCTGTTTGCTCTTTGACCAGCGCGAGCAGCCGAGTTTTGGCTTCGCTGTGTGCCGCCCAGATTTCATCTTTGGGAAGACTGATGGCCTGTCGCAACATCGCCGGGTCATTGGCCCAGCCTGGAATATGGCGATCATAGAGCGCCTTGAAGCTATCGCACGTCCACGTCCAGGAATGCACGCCGTTGGTGATGTGGTTGATGGGGTATCCCGGAAACATCTCGCGCGAGACTTCTTCGTGACGCTTCGCCACTCCGTTGACATAGCGGCTGAGATTGAGCGCCAGCAGCGTCATATTCAACCGATCCTCGCCGCCAAGCATTTTCAGGACGTCGAGGGGCACGACCTGACCCAGCACACCTTCCACCAGGTCATACTCGAACTTGTCGTGGCCCGCAGGCACAGGCGTGTGAGTGGTGAAAACGCACTGGTTTCTTACACGTTCGAATTCCCACTCGGCGGATGGCAATTCTTTCTGTTCTCCCAGGATTTCCAGTACGAGCAGGCTGGCGTGCCCCTCGTTCATGTGGAATTTTTCGACGCCGCTGTACCCCAAAGCGCGCAGCATCCTGACCCCGCCGATGCCTAACAGCACTTCCTGCGCCAGCCGGTACCGTTGATCACCGCCGTAAAGATAATCTGTCAGCCGACGATCATCTTCCGCGTTTCCCTCGACATCAGTATCAAGCAGAACCAGCGGCACAACGTAGCCGCCCAAGCCGATGATGTTGTACTGCCAGGCACGCACCTGTACATCTCTCCCCTCAATCTTCACCTGCGCTGTCTCAGTCAGAGGCTGAAGGAAGTGCGCCGGATTCCACTCGACCGGCCATTCCTGTTGCCCGCCCCACTGGTCAAACTTTTGGTCGAAGTAGCCCTTGCGAAAGAGCAGGCTCACGCCCACCACCGGCACGCGAAGATCAGCGCAAGATTTCAACGTGTCTCCGGCCAACACGCCGAGTCCGCCGGAGTAAGTTGGCATGCTTGAACCGACGGCAACTTCCATTGAGAAATAGGCCATCCGCCGATGCTTTTGGGCCTCATCAAAGCTGCGAGCGACCAGTGCAGTGAGATAAAGCTCTGGTTGGGAAAGAAACTTGTTTCGGCAATACTCCGAACAAAAATAAATCGTCTGATCGCTATAGGACGCGGCCAGCCCGCGCTCCGGTAGCACCGTCATCCCACAAACCGGATCTTTCTGAGCGTCGTTCATATTTCCTTCTCTCCGCAACACGTTCCTGATTGAAGAAAATCAGAGTATCCCACGTTGCCTCTGCTCTTGCTCTTCCGGCCCGATGATGTGCCGTGAAAGTGTGAGCAGGTCTGTGGCATTGCACGGCATCGCGCGATATGTTGGCAGCAGTCCAGCCAGAGACGGTTCAGCGGAAATTCTGCTCGCTTCTACCAATACCGGAATCTTCGTGCATCCCGCACACCGTCTGAGCGCCCCAAGAATTTCAGTCAGATGCTTCGGATCAATATCCACAACAACCAAATCATTCCAGCCAAAGCAGCCGCGACACATCTCTTTGGGCGAGGATGCAAAGATGATTTCGACATCGTTCTTTGTCAGCGCAGCTCGAATTCTTTGCAGACTCTCGCCAGAGTCGCTGACAACGAGGACGCGCCGATTGTCGTTGGAGCTGACGCCCGGCGGTTGAAAAAGCGCCCTGTTCATTAATTACTCCACCTGCTGATGAGATGTTTTCTCACCTGGACGCGGGCCAAAGCGCAATAACAGAAAGACAAGAATCGTTGTCATGAAAGACATCCCGATCATTCCCACGCCAACCGCCAGACCAATCGCCGCCGTGACCCATAGGCTTGCCGCCGTCGTCAATCCATGCACGCTTTCTCGTTGATGCAGTACCGCTCCCGCGCCCAGAAAACCGATGCCCGAAACGATCATCGCTGCCACGCGCGTGGGATCGCCGGACGGGCCGAAGCCGTAGATGGAAACGACGGTAAATAGCGCCGCGCCCAGACACACCATGCCGTGTGTCCGTACACCGGCAGGTTTGCCTTTCCGCTCGCGCTCATAACCCACCAGCGCGCCGAGTACCACCGCCACCACCAAACGCAGCAGCATTTGTGGATGAAGATCGAACGCAATCATTGTTTCGTTTCCTTCTGTGTCGCTTAAATGGCGGCCTGCGCCCTAGTCAACTTTCCGTTGGATCACAAACTGTCAACGACCCCGCGTAACTTCTGATTCACTGCCTGAAGCGTGGTCATTGCCTCGCCCCAAGCAGTGAAAAGCTACGGCTCAGAGAATGTGCTTGGCATTCTCACCTTGAACCTGGACTGCTGTGAGTATTCGCTCGCCCCCCGAACCGGGGCTGGTATGGATCGCTGTCTCTTTCGCCTTTTTATCAAGTGGTTCAAGCTTGCACTTCACTCGCGCTACTTCATTTCCTGTTGTTGTCGTGAAAGCAACCACGTGGTCATCGCCCTCCATGGTGTGCTTGAACAGGTACTGCCCCGGCTTGAGCAACGTCTCGCCGACGCGCAGAGGAGAAGAGAGCTTCATTTCTCCTTTCTTGCCGACGTGAATCACTCCTTGATCGTTGTGCTGCGCATTATTGTGCTGCGCATCATGATGCTGAGCCAATAATGAAAGACTGAACATCCCAAGCATCAGCGTAAGCATCGCGCTGATGACAATTGAATGGTTTCTCAATTTCATTGTCCCCTCCTTTTAGGGTTGAAAGTTGTACCGCATTAGCAATTCACCGAGCACTCGCCCGGCGACTTTTACTTCATGGCTAGCTCTTTTCTCTGAACCTATACACTCTGCTCGCTCGCAGGTCTTTTACGCCTGAAGGGGCGAGAGACCATATTTGCGGGCTTTTCCTCTGCGATTGCAGCCTGTCCGGCTTTCACTTCATCTGATGCCGACTGCGACTCGCCGCCGCGTTGCAACTCTTCCTCGATCAGAGGTGAGAGCATCTCGTTTTCCGCCTGCAACCAGTCCTCAAGCTCGCAGCCAGGCGCGCAGCCGCGTTGTTCGTAAATCTCATGCGCGCGCAACGAAATGCTCACGCGTATCGCTTCATCATCAAGCAACTGCTGTCGTATTTGTTCCATGGTTTCGTCTTGCATAACCTGCTCCTTCTATTGTTGATTTTGTTTCTTAAGTTGGAAAACTCGTTTTACTCACGCGGCATTCGTATGGTCAGCACCGGGCAAGCGGCCAGCCGCACCACCTTTTCAGCGACCGAGCCAAAGACAAGGTGTCGCCAGCCCGTCAGCCCGTGCGTGGCAATGACGATGAGGTCCGTGCCATCGTCCTCGGCGATTCGCACGATCTCGCTTGCGGTCTCTCGACGCGCCAAACGTTCAAGCCGGTCCGCTCCACCATCTACAGCGATCTGCCCGGACTCATCTCCCAAGTCTCCTTGCCCAAGTAATGCGCGCGCATTCACTTCTTTCGGCACCTGTTGTTTGATCAATTCATTGAGCTTCTCTCCTGCTGCCAGATGTAATGCGCGCTCATATTCCAGTGCATCCAGCCTGAAATTCGGAGTGGACGGAGTCGCCGGCACAACAGGCACCACATGAAGCAGACTCAACTCACTCTCAAAGCATCTGGCAAGCTCAATGGCATACTTGAGTCCCTCATAAGAAGGCTCGCTGAAATCGGTTGGGCAAAGAATCTTTTTAATAGTCAACATCTTTTCTTCCTCCCCGCTCAAGCGGCGCCAAATCTGATTCGGCTTCTTCTAGCGCTATTCGTCACTTCCAAATGAGTGTCTCTTCTCGCTCAATGCAGAGCGATTGCACCGGGGAAGTAACAATGCGATCAATTCACCATTGTTACTTTAGACTGTTCAGATAAGCGATCAACGCTTTCATCTCTTCATCTTTCAATTTCACTGATGTCATACCGCCCGCCGCCATCTTTTCAGTAGGCTGCCTCAACACGGCCTCCAATTTATCGGGCGGCAGCTTTGCGCCAACGCCAATGAGCTTCGCCCCGGCTGGTGTGCCCACACCGCCATCGCCGTGACAGGCGTTACAAGACTTTGTCTCGAAGATCGTCTTGCCCCGCGCGGCCAGCGGATCGGCAAGCGCCACGTTCGCGGCGGCGAGCGATGATCCCGCCGTTTCCGGCTCGAAGGGCGCGCGCATGAATGCTTCTGTCTCCTCGCGTTGTTTAGCCAGTTGCGCGGCGACGCCCGGATTGCGGCGGTCATCGCGGCGACTGAGCGCGCCCAGCAGGACGAGCGCGAGGAAAACAAGCGTGAACGCTCCGACAGCGACAGGTCGTTTCCACGGGCGGCGCTCCAGGCCGCGGTCAATGAACGGCAGCCCGACAAAGAGCACGGCAATAACCGTCGGGATCGCCAGGATGCCGATCACCGCCAGCGGGCCGCTCCAGTATTTGAGCCACTGGAAGACCGGCAGGTAATACCACTCCGGGCGCGGCAGGTATTGCGTCTCCGCCGGATTGGCTTTCGGCCCAAGTTCCGCCGGCACAAAGTAAGCGAACAGTCCCAGCGCCGCGATCAGCAGCAATGCGAAGCCCATGTCCATCGTCACTTGCCGCGGGTAGAAGCGTTCAGCCTTCTGCCTCGGACTGACCGGGTCTTCACTGATCGGCCCCGCCGCGCCGGCCTTGCGGAAGAGGTAAATATGCGCCGCCACAAAGGCAAAGATCGCCGCCGGAATCATGAAGACGTGCGCGACGAAAAAGCGTGAGAGCGTCAACGTACCCATATCCGCGCCGCCGCGCATCAACCGCTTGAGCCATTCGCCGACGAGCGGCACTTCGCTGGCGATGTTCGTGCCGACGGCGGTGGCGAAGTAGGCTTTCTGATCCCACGGTAGCAGGTAGCCGGTGAAGGCCATCCCGATCATCAGCGCAAACAGCACGCAACCCGCCACCCAGAGCAACTCGCGCCGCCCTTTGTACGAGCCGTAAAGAAAGGTCTGCGCGATGTGCAGAAGCAACACCACGATGATCGCGCTCGAACCATACGAATGCAGGCTGCGCAGGAAGGCTCCGGCGGTGACCTCTTTCGTGATGTAGGCGACGGTCGTGTGCGCGTGATCCGCCGAAGGCACGTAATAGAGCGCGAGAAAGACGCCCGTGATGACCTGTGAGAGGAAGACGAAGAGCAAGCCCGACCCGAAGACGTAAGCCCACCGCGCCCCGCCGGGGATCGGTTCATCGAGCGCTTCATGCAGCAGTGAGTTGATGCCCGCGCGGCGGTCGAACCACACAAAAACGCGGTTGCGCCCGCGTGCCTCGGTCACTGGGACATCGTCGGAATTTGTCGGAGGAATTGTCGGGCTATCCATTGTCGAATCTCTCTGGGTTAGGTCAGGCGATCACTTCTTTCGTGGCGACGAGTTGGCGGAAATATTGATAGCGCACCTTCAGCCGCCCGTCTTCGATTTTGGTTTCGAGTTCGTCCAGGCCGCGGCGCGGCGGCCCGGAGATCAGCGCGCCGTCGGGCGCGAAGACGCCGTTGTGACAAGGGCTGATGAACTGCCCTTTGGTTTCGTTCCAGGCGACCGTGCAGCCTAGATGCGGGCAGACCGACGACAGCACGCGCAACCGCCCGTCCGCGCTCTTCGTGACATAGACCGATTTTTCCGAAACCACCTTGCGCCAGCCGTCGCGCTGCTCGATGTTGATCAGCCGTTTGGCTGGCTCGGCGATCGTGGAAAACTCATCCTCCGCGCCGACATCCGACCACGCGGTTTCAGTGGTTTTGGCCAAAGTCGGATGCAGCGCGAAGCGCGCCAGCGGCACGGAAAGCGCCGCTCCGACGCCGACCGTGCCAACGCTCATCAGCACTCCGAGGAACGACCGCCTGCCGTGCGCCCCCGTCATCGAGGAGCTTTCAGCGCACCCCGGCTCTCTTTTTTCGTCTTTGGTTTGATTCTCGGATTCCATAGATTGCCCCTCCAAAGCGCATGCTGAACTATTTCACTTCTTGCCCAGGCTGCGGATGTGCGCGACCAGTTGATTGATCTGCTCCTTGCTCAGACTCTTTTCAAAAGGCGGCATCTTGTCTTTGCCTTTCGCTATGACCGCGGACAGTTGTGCGTCCGATTGCTTTTGCACTTCGGCGGAGCGCAGGTTGCGCACTTTCAACTGTTTCCCGGGCGGCGTGTTGCCTGTTCCATCTTCGCCATGACAAGAAGCGCACTTGTCTTTGAAGAGCGCCGCTGCGTTGCCATCGAATGATGCGGTCGCTATCCGTGTCGCGTGTGTCAATGAAACCGCGACGGATAAGGTAATGACTGCGAAAGTGACACCAACCACTTTTTTGATCAGTAGCTTCATCTGTGTTTCCTCTTTGTTTAGAAGTTCAACTGCCAGCCGATGCGGAAACGGTTGGCAGCTTCACCATTGACCAGCCGTTGATACTCAAACGACATGCGTCCGTATTTGATCGGGTCGAAGAGCACGCCGAAGGTTCCCCCGCGCAATGTGTTGTCTGACGCCAGCGTCGTCGGGCGCAATTGGTCGTAGCGCGCAAACAGGCTCAGGTGGTTGACGATGGGAATCGTATCCAGTTCGACGAAGTAGCCCCAGCCGCGACTGCGCTGTTCTGCGTCAATCCCCAGGAATCGCTGATCGCGCAACAGCGAGACGCCGAACATCGTGTTGATGCGCTCGAAGTTCTTGCCGTCCTGGAACGTTTTGTTGGCAAAGAACGAGTAGCGTTGAAACTGCAACGGATTCTGCCTCACGTCGCCAAGCAGAAACGGCTGGCGTCCGCCGGCATATTCAAACTGCACGCCGCTGAGGCCCTGCTTGCCGATCACTTTCTCAAAGACGAAGCCGTACATGCGCGGGCGGCGAAACTCCAACTCTCCTTCATTGTTAAGCAAAGCGGCGGCGCTTGGCCGCGCCTGGCGAAACGACTGCAAGCCTTCTCTCGCTGTCGCCGCCTCTTCTTCTTCCTCAACTTCGACCGCCTCGTTGTAATTGCCGAAAGCCTTGATGGTCGTCGTGCCGCCGAGCGTATATTCAAATGAAGCGCCGCGTCCCAGCCCAGCGGGATTGAAGCCATTGGACGGTTGAAAGATGAATGGCAGCGATTCGGTCAGGCCGCGATCTGTCGGGCCGAACCCCGCATTGCGCAAGTTGAAAAGCTGGCCGAACCGCACCTGCAGAAAATTGCGCGCGCCGCCGTAGTTGAACAGCCCCTGCATCATCTCGAACTTGCCCATGAAGCCTTTCTCTTTGCTGAGCGGCAGCGGCTGGACGAAGAACGAGAAGTTGCGCCCAACGGGGCCAGCGGCGTAGATAATCAATTCGCGCTTTTCGTAGGTGGTTTTGGTATCGCCTCCCTCCTTCTCAATCTCGATTCCTGGCAGGTAAGAGATAGCGAAATAATCCTGAAGACGAGTCTTCGGCGGCGCGAAGTCTTCATCCTGTGGCGGCAGCGTCATCAAGAAGTCCGCGATCTGTTCGATCTGCTCAGGCGTCGCCTTTGTTGGCGGCATCATCGCGCTAGCAGCGTGCTCACCGGGGATTTTCTCAGTATGGACTTGCGGATTGGTGATGTGGGCGGCGATGAACTCGCGGCTGCGGCGCGCGCCGATCCCGTCGAGCTTCGGGCCGAACTGCCCGCCGACTTTGTTGATCGTGTGGCACGAGGCGCAGCCCATTTCGAAATAGAGCTTCTGTCCGGCGCGGCTCGAGTCACTTTCCCCTGCCGGAACGAAATCGGCCTTCACTATTGCTGCCTCGGACATCTCGCTGTGCGCGTGCGGGCTGACACGAAAACCTGCCGAAGGCTCGGGCAGCGTCAGCAGATATGCCACCAACGATTTGATCTCAATGGGCGAGACGTGCGGATGCGGCATGCGATTAGGCTGATTTCCGTGCAGCTCAGGAAACTTTTTGGTGTGTTCCCCCGGATCGGTCAGATGCGCCGTCAAAAAGTCTTTGTCACGACGCCCGCCAATGCCGTCCAGCGGCGGCCCGATGCGCCCCCCGGCATTGTTGAGCGTATGGCACCCCACACAGTTGAGCTTTTGAAACAGCGCCAACCCTTGCTCACTCAGCGGTGTCGCTGCTTCCGGCTTGTAGCCCGTCGGTTCAATAACATAAGACTGATGATCCGCTTTGCCGCTGCCGGCGCGTTGCAACTCGGACGTTTTGCCTTTGCCCTTTGTCTCAACCTCCTTTGGCAAACGATAACCGAGACGTTTGAATTCGTAGCCGGTTCGATTCAGGCGCGGGTAAGTCGTGTGGCAAAGCGTGCATTCCGCGTTGTACTTGCGTGACCATGCGGGATTCGCATCCACTTTGAACTCACTTTTTCTCCCGGTTTTCATCCATAAGGGCGCGGTCAGCACCAGCATAGCGGTCAGGAAAACCAGCTTGACGATCCTGTTTGGAAATAAATTATTGATTTGCTTCATGGCATCCTCCTCTTCGCCTGATGCGAACTATAGAATTTGCAGACTGGCCAGAGTACGACCTTTGTCACCAGGCAGCGTGACGCATGTCACAAATCGGGATGAATAATGCAGAAAAAGGAAAAGGAAGTGATTGGAGTCGGGGGATTTAGTGTCCGGCTTTTGCCAAAAGGGCGTCTTTATCCCTGATGAGCAATCCCGAGCCGTTAAGAGAAATGATTTGTTGATTCCTCAACTCGCCCAACAGGCGCGAAACAGTTTCCCGCGAAGCGCCGATCATCTGCGCGATTTCCTGGTGAGTGAGTGGCAGCTTCAGGTGAATTCCTTCCTGAGTGCTATCTCCCATTCGCTCACCCCAGCAGAGTAATAGCCTGGCCAGGCGCTCGGCGGCGGAGTGGGCTTTCCCGAAAGACCGAATCTGCGTGTGTGCCGCGCGCAGGATCTCGCTCAACATCTCAATCACCCGCAGGCATACTTCCGGCTGTTCGCGCAAATATCGGAGAAAGTCATCGCGTCGGACGAAATCAGCCTGACAAGGCTCGATGGTCTCTGCCGTCAGGTGGTACGGTTCGCCAGAAATCGTCGCACTCAGCCCCAGCACTTCTCCGGGTTCAGCCAGCCGCACGATGACTGTTTTCCCCTCAGGCGAGCTTTCCGTCAGCTTGACGCGCCCCGCGCACAACACAAAGACTCCGCGAGGTTGCTGCCCTTCAACAAACAGCGTGGCCCCTTTGGGATAAAGGCTTAGTGATTTGATAGCGTCGAAAGCGTGGAGCGTTGATGCAGGAAGGTTGCGGAAGAGCCGTTCCGCACAAAACCGACAGCCCGGACAGGTCTCTGAGATTTCCAGATCGTATGGTGAGCGCATAAAGACTCCTCCCAGTCTTAATCATACGCTCCACTTTAAGAACTTCTGATTGAGGAAACTATGAGGCAGATCACGTTGCAATGTGACAGTCGTCACAGAGAAAGCTGAAACAGCCGGACAATCAGGAGTGAATGAGCGATTGCAACGCGGCTTGATTACGGATGGTCAGCGTCGAGCCTTTCAGATGCACGATCTGCTTCTTCTTGAAATCGCTGAAAAGCCTTGTCACCGTTTCGCGCGACGTACCGATCAGCTCGGCAATCTCTTCCTGTGTCAACGTCAGCTTCAAGCGCGTGCCCTGATCGGTTGCGACTCCATCGGCTGCCCATTCCAGCAGCAGCCTGGCTAACTTTTCCGACGCGGTGGACGACAATCCCAGCGAACGAATCTTTTGGCAGGCTGTGTGATAGTGGCGGCTCAAGTGCTCAGCCACTTTCAGGCTGGCCTCGCCATGCTCTCGCAGGAAGCGCAGGAACTCTTCACGCTTGATGAAATTGGTCTGGCCCGGCTCCAGCATTTCAGCCGTAACCTCGTGCGGCTGTCCTGAGACAGTTGCGCTCAGGCCCAGAATTTCTCCCGGCTCGGCGATGTCCGTGATGATTGTCTTGCCATCCGTGCCGCAAGTCGAAAGCTTCACGCGACCGCCGCAAACCACATAAACTCCACGCGGTTCCTGCCCCTCGACAAAAAGGACGGCGCCGCGCGGGTGCAGGTTCGCATACGTGATCGCATCAAATGCTGCCAGCGCCTCAGCCGGGAGATCGCAGAACATCCGATCAGCGCGCAGCTTGCACGTCAAGCAGTCTTCAATAATCTCCAAGCCGTATGGTGTATGCATAAAGCTACTCCCGGATCGAGGTCACGCTCCTCCTGTGTTGTATTGCGCCCTTTGTTTTTCAGCTGTTGCTGTCGGTGTGTAGTCTGTTTCCGGCCACTGCCTGATAATTTCGTTGAGCTTTCGCGCGTTGCACTGAATTTCGCTCATCATCTCGACGGATTCGCGGCTGACCGGCCAGCCCTCCCGTAGCGCGAGATTGGATGAGTGACCGAGAATGAGCAGCGATGGGCTGACGATTTGACGCTGAAGAGATTTGAGCAGCGTCTGAAGATCGCGCATCCGGCGCTCGCGCTCCCTGCTTTGCCAGAGGCTGTAGCCCAAGGCAACCGAGATGAGCAGCAGCGAAACACGCAACAGTAATTGCGGCGGGCGACTCAGAATCATCTCACTGACAACTGTGTCAAAGCCGAAATGGTCGCGCCCACCAACCTGCAACATTGCATCAATCACCCAAATGCCAAGACCTGTCAGTACGCCGTATGCAATTTCTCTGTAGCGTCTCATTTCGAATTCCTCTAAAACTTCGAGGATCGCAAACCCAAGCTGCCAATCTCCCACTTTTCTAAAATCAATCGTTAAGTGGGACGAAAAATTCAAATCTCTCTGAAAGGAGTCCGCTCCCGTTACACTTGCCCTTCGGATTAAGGATTATTGGAGTATCCCGACATAATTTATCGGCAAGAGATATGCCGCGCATTGTGCCGTCATAACTAGGTTGAATTCTCAAGACTTCCAGCGAAGTGAATGTCATATTGAGCCGAATCGGGCCGCTGGCTGTTTGTAAACAGACAGTTGAGCGGTTGTTTACAAACAAGGCCAATAACTTGCAGCACGTCGATCTCTATCAACCCAGATCACTCCTTCTCGCTGGCAGGTGAGAGGGCTGAGCGACGGGGGAAATCTTTGGCAAAATCGTCAATTTCGCGGGCGTGCTGACGAATCTCTTTTACCAACTCGACACTCTCTTCCCTCAAGCCTTCACTCCTGAGCAACGCGCTGCATTCTTCCAGAATGCTGCTTGCCGGATTGATCACCTGCTCGTGAAAGACTGCCATTCGGCGCTCTAAATCGCGCACGGCACGCTCTCGCTGATTGCTTCGCCAAAGCAGCCAGCCTAGAAAGAACGCGAAGCCAAGAAAGAGTAGTCGGGTAAGGAGTTGCGGTCCATCTGGAAAAAAGAGTTCTTCCATAAAGGTAAGCTGATGGCCTTTGCCGGGCATCGGCATCATCGTATGCATCAGCGCATCCGCCCCCCACATCGCAAGGCCGAGCAAAAGGCCAAAGAAAATCTCCTTGTATCGTTTGAGCATTGGATTCACCTCTCAACGTGTCGCCTGTCGGTCAATCAACCTCCATACCACTCTGTCGTTTTCTGAATGACGGCAATCAGGTGCTGCGGATAAGCCGGAATTTCACACCCGACTTCAGGGTATAACTCTCGATGAACAAGCCGCACATCAACACGCCCAAGAAGACAGGCCAGATGATTGTCCCCACCTTCAATCAGTCTGCGCGACCACCACGAATCGCGCATCCGCTCCGGCAATCGAGAGCCGCTGAAAATAAGCAGCCCGCCGGGGCGAACAGCCTGAAGCAACTTATCCGCCGCGTCTGTAACCCGCAGACAGCCGTGCATGGCTTCGAGCAAGTCAAGCGCAAAGACCATGTCGAACTGCCCTGAGAGCTTTTCCCGGGTCAGATCAATTTGCTCAATCCGCACGTGAGCATAGGGCTTGCAACGTTCTGCGGCTTTTTCACAGGCCAGCGGCGAGATGTCGCACGCAGTCAGGGATAGGCAATACCGCGCGAGTTCCATCGTGAAAATTCCTTGCGCACAACCGACTTCCAGCACTTCGCCAAAACTGTCTGGCTCTGAATGCTTCCGCGCAGCTTGGAGGATCCGCGCATACCGCTCACGCTCGACCAGCACGTCATAATTCCAGACCCGCTGGTGCGCCCGGTCAAACCTTCGCCTTCGATCTCCCCAGCCTTCGTACACGATCCCCAGCAACACATCCGCGTATTCGGACGCGCTTACCAGCCCTGGCATTCGGCTAAACAATCGTTGCCAATCGCTGTTGCGAACGACAGCATTTCGGCCTGGAATCAATAAAAGTGGCGGGAAGGTTTTGGTGAAGTCATCAATCTGCTGCGCTTGATTGCGAATCTCCTTTACGATGTCCAGCGCCTCACCCGTCAGTCCGCTGGTTCTGAGCAATGTGTTGCACCTGTCCAGAATACTTGTTGTGGGATTGGCTATTCGCTCCTGAAAGGTCATCCCCTTGCACTCCGACTCAAGCACAACACGCTCTTGGCGATTGCTGCGCCACAACGCCCACCCGACGACAAATGCGAAACTGACATAAAGCAACCGGATCATCAGCGGCGGGCCTTCAGGAGAAAATATCTCTTCCGCCAACGCTGACTGTTGCTCGCTTGAACCCGGCGGCATCATCGTGTGCATCAGCGCATCCGCCGCCCACATCGCCAGACCGAGCAGAAGGCCGAAAAAGATTTCTTTGTAGTGTCCGATCATCTGAGCCGCCTTCTCAACCATCGCTGCGTGGGGCGTAGTAGCCGCGCTTGGTGCGGACGCGCAGCGATTTGTCAGTCGCTTCCACCTTGATCTGGCGGAAAGCCCCATCCTTGCGCGTGTTCGACGGGTAATAGCCAAGCAGATATTGTTGCTTCAATTCAGCCGCCACTTGCGCAGCCGCTTCGTCAACCAGGTCGCGCCCGCCGGAGTGTGCATTTTCAAGTTGAAACGCCTCGCCGCCGGTCGTCTCGGCAAACTGGCGCAGCGCATTCATATCCACCTCGTCTTTGATCTGGCGACCGAAGATGATGCCGCCGCGATCGTGGCCGCCCTGACCGCCATGCCCAAATGAGCCGCGTTCGCCGTGACCGATGCCCAGCGCGTAGATGATCACTTCGGATTTCCGGGCGAGGTTGAGCGTCGTCTCCAGGTTGACGCTGCTTGACGTGTCGTTGCCGTCGGTGACGAGCATCAGCGCGCGGCGGTTGTGGTTGCCTTCCGCAACGCGCTGCAAGCCCAACAAAATCGCATCATAGAGCGCCGTACTGCCGCGCGGGTTGAGCCGATCTATGGCGCGCAGAATCCGGCGGCGGTCGTCGGTAAAGTCCTGCACGAGTTCGGCGTCGCTGCTGAAGCGGATCAGGAAGATTTCGTCGCCGGGCGCAACCAATTTGACGAAATGCTCGACGGCGTCACGCACGTCATCCATCTTGTCCACCATGCTGCCGCTCGTGTCGAAGAGGACGCCCAAGCTGATCGGCACTTTCTCGCCCGTCTCGAAGTAGGCCAGTTCCTGTTTGATCCCATCTTCGTAGACGAGGAAGTCGCCGCGCTTGAGGTTGGCGGCGAACCGCCCGCGCTCGTTCGTAACAGTAGCGGCGAGTGTGACGAGATCGGTGTCAATGCGAATCGCCTCGTCGTCGCGTTTTTGCTTGTCTTGTCGCGGCGGCTCTTGTGGCTTTTGTTGCGACACGCGGCCTGACTGCGCCACCGTGCCCGGCGTGATCGTCAGCGCCGCCACAAAGAATGCCGCCATGAGAATGCCGGTAAACAACTTCATAGCTTTGCTCCTTGTTGCGTCTCGAATGGGAGGCTGTTCGGCAACCGATAATGAGCGCCGCGCGGCGTGTGAGCCTGCGTCAATCGCCAGCCACCGGCGCTGGTGTCTCTTGGATAAACGGCGGCGCGTCCGCTTCGCGGATGCGGTCTTCGCCAAAATCATCTTTGCTTCCAGCCGCCTCGCGCTCAGCAATGATGCGGTCAGCGATTGGTTTGCCGAATTTGTAGAAGACGGCGGGCGTCACCAGTTGGTCGAGCAGGGTCGAAGTCAGAATGCCGCCGAGCACCACGACTGCGAGGGGATGCAAAATCTCCTTGCCCGGCTCTCCTGCCGCGAGCGCGAGCGGGATGAGCGACAAGCCTGCCGTCAGCGCCGTCATCAACACAGGAACCAGTCGTTCGAGCGAGCCGCGAATAATCATGTGTTCGGTGAAGCCTTCGCCTTCTTCACGGATCAGGTGCAGATAGTGCGAGATCATCATGATTCCGTTGCGCGAGGTGATGCCGACCAGCGAGATAAAGCCGACCAGCGTGGCGACGGAAAAGACGCCGCCGGTGATGAGCATTGCAATGATTGCGCCAATCAGCGCCAGCGGCACGTTGATCATCACCTGCAACGAGGAACGCCAATCGCCGAGCGCCTTCAGCAGCACGAAGAAAATTGCTACCAGCGAAAAGACCGTCAGCACCGAGAGCCGCTTCGTCGCTTCCTGCTGGGCTTCAAATTGGCCGCCGTATTCGAGGAAGTAGCCTTCGGGCAACTGCACTTGCGCTTTGATGCGATCCTGCATCTCGCGCACGACCGAGCCGAGATCGCGGTCGGCAACGTTCGACAGCACGACGATGCGGCGCTTGGTGTTTTCGCGCAGCACCTGATTCGGCCCCGGCAGCTTTTCAATCGTGGCGACGGCGGAGACCGGAATCTGCGTGCCCTGCGGCGTATCAACCGTAACATTCTTCAAAGCGTCGAGATTGCCGCGCGAGGTGTCGTCAAAGCGCACGATCACGTCATAACGACGCTGGCCTTCGACCGCTTCGGAAACCTTGCGGCCATTCAACGCCGTTTCCAACGTCTCGGCGACCTGGCCTGGTTGCAGGCCGTAGCGCGCCGCCTCCGTGCGATTGACGTTGAAGCGGACTTGCGGGATGAGAACTTGCTTTTCGACCTGCACGTCGGTCGCGCCCGCAACCGTCGTCATCACGTTTTTGATCTCTTCGGCTTTGGCGCGCAGCGTGGCGAGATCGTCGCCAAAGAGTTTAACGGCGATCTGCGCGCGCACGCCGGATTGCAGATGGTCTATGCGATGTGAAATCGGCTGGCCGACATTCGTGACGACGCCGGGAATCACTGCGAGTTTTTCCCGGATGTCTTTCAACACTTCTTCGCGCTCGCGCTTGCTCTTTCTCAGGTCAACGTCAATTTCGCTGTAATGCACGCCCTCGGCGTGTTCGTCGAGTTCGGCGCGACCTGTGCGGCGACCCGTTGATTTCACTTCGGGAATGGTAAGCAAGGCTTTTTCAGCCACCGCGCCAATGCGGTTTGATTCGGCGAGGCTCGTGCCGGGCTGCGCCAACAGATTGACCGTCAGCGTACCTTCGTTGAATTCAGGCAGAAACGCCGTGCCGACAAATGGCAGCGTGGCGATGGCGGCGAAAAACAGCACGACTGCTGTGCCGATCACGATCCAGGGATGGCGCAGCGTTTTATGTAGAAATCGCTCATCCCACTTCTTGAGGAAGCGCACCAGAAAGCCGTCTTTCTCATGTCCCATCGCTTTCATGCGCGGCAATAAAAACGAAGCCAGCACCGGCGTCACCGTCAGACTCACAAACAGCGAAGCGACGAGCGCCGTGATGTAGGCCAGCCCCAGCGGCGCGAGCAATCGTCCTTCGACGCCAGTCAAGGCAAAGAGCGGCACGAAGACCAGCGCGACGATGAACGTTGCGTAAACGATGCTCGAACGGATTTCGAGTGAGGCGTGATAGATCACCTGCAATGCGGGCTTCGGCTGCGCACTCTGACGATTCTCGCGCAGGCGGCGAAAGACATTCTCGATGTCCACAATCGCGTCGTCAACGAGTTCGCCGATGGCTACGGCCAGTCCGCCCAGCGTCATCGTGTTGACCGATGCTCCGAATGCTTTCAAGACCAGAAACGTGACGATGAATGACAGCGGGATCGCCGTCAGCGTGATGAAGGTCGTGCGGAAATTGAGCAGAAACAGAAAGAGTACGATGATGACGAGGATCGCGCCGTCGCGTAGCGCCTCAATCACGTTGCCGATGGCTGCGTTGATGAAATTCTCCTGCCGGAACAACTCTGAGTTGATCTCAACATCGGGCGGCATCGTGGCTTGAAGCTCTTTCAATGCGGCGTCAATCTTTCCCGTCAAGACCTGCGTGGACGCGCCCGGCTGTTTCGAGATTGCCAGGATCACCGCCGGATCGCCCATCGTCCCGCCGTCGCCGCGTTTGATCTTCGGCCCGAATTCGACATTCGCCACGTCGCCCAGCTTGATCGGTGTCCCTTGACGATAAGCGACCACCGTGTTTTTCAACTCGTCCAGTGAGTAAAAGCGGGCGAGGTTGCGAATCAGATATTCCTGTGACTGCGCGTCAACAAAGCCGCCGGTCGAATTGACGTTCGATTTTTCGAGCGCGGCGGAAATCTCCTGTAAGGTGACGCCGTACTGCTTGAGTCTGTCGGGCGAAACCAGCGCCTGATACTGCTTCACACCGCCGCCGATCACCGTCACCTGCGCGATGCCCGGAATCGTCAGCAGGCGCTGCCTGATCGTCCAGTCGGCAATCGTGCGAACATCGAGTGGATTGGTCGCGCCGTTCTTTGAGCGGAGCGAAACGAGCATGATCTCGCCCATAATGGACGAGATCGGCCCCATGACCGGCGTCACCCCCGCCGGCAATTGCTCACGCGCGAGATTGAGTTTTTCCGCGACGAGTTGGCGGTCGAGGTAGATGTCAGTGCCCCAATCGAACTCGACGTAGACGATGGAAAGACTGATGCCCGATTGCGAGCGCACGCGCGTCACACCCGGCGCGCCATTCATCAGCGTTTCAATCGGAAAGGAGACGAGCGTTTCAACTTCTTCCGGCGCAAGCCCCGCCGCTTCGGTCAGAATCGTAACCGTCGGACGATTGAGGTCTGGCAACACATCTACCGGCAGGCTGACAGTAACGTAAGCGCCGCCGACCAGCAGCAGCGCCGCGATGGCGACGACAATCAGCCTGTTCTGAAGTGACCAGCGGATAATCGCATTCAACATAAACTCTCCCAGCAAAAACGCCGCCCTGTTGACTTCGGAAACAACCGCGCGGTTCCTCCGGAGCTTTTATCGGGCCGGCGCCAACGACTTTTTCCACACGAAGGCAAAGATGGCCAAGAACAACACCTCGGCGATGACCGAGGTGATGCCGGCCGGGTCAGTCCAAGCGTTTACTTCATGCGGCATTCCCGGCATTCCCACGGTCGCCTTCACGATGTAGCCGACCAGCGAGCCGCCTGCGATCAGCGCGCCCAGCGCCCAGCCCCAGAGGCGCGCGCCGCGATAAATGCCCACCGCCGCCACGATGGCGGCCAGACAATTGGCGATGAACGAATATCCAAGCATCTGCATTTCCTCGAAGGCGTGCGGCGCTTCAAAGAGATGGATAAAACCTATGACCAGAATCAGTATCACCGCGGCAACCGTAAACTTCTTTGGCAGCATGTTTTCCATAGTTGCGAGTTCTCCTTTTTCAAACTCTTCCGAATAATGATCTAGCGCCACACGCGGACGCCCGCCACGAAGCGCAATTGCCTGGGGTCGCCGCCATCCTGCCGCACGAGGTTAGCGGTGCCGAAAAAACTCTGATCATAAGAGATGCCGACGTAGGGGCCGAACTTGCGCCGGATTTCGTAACGCAGGCGCAAGCCCGCCTCAAGGTTGTTCAGACCTCTGCCGGTCGTGAACCGCTCGACTCGCTGCGCCGCCGCGTTGGCTTCGACACGCCCCTGCAGAATCCAGCGCTGGTTCAGCAGGTAATCTCTGGTAAACGAAAAGCGCCCCGAAACGTGTCCCTGATGGCTGATGAACAGCGCGGACTCAAGCTCATAACGGTACGGGACAAGTCCTTCAAACCCGATCACGAACTGCGGGCGCGTGACGTTCGCGCCGCGAAAGCTCTGGGTCTCGATGCGCAAGCCGACCTGAAAGTCGTAATACTTCCTGACGAAGCGACCGTAGAGCAGTTGCAGGTCTATGTCATATTCCGCTTTCAATGCGGTGTTGCGCTCGCCCTCGCTCTTGAACCAGAAGCGGTTGTAATCGCCGCCGCGCCAGCCCTCGATGTCCCAGCGAAAGTCGCCGCCTTCCCGGCTTGGACGAAACTCCAACACGTCGGCGAGGACAAAGGTATACGGCATCTTGTCCTCCACCGGGCTGGGCCAATCTTTCCCTAGCGACACATTGCCTTGCCCTCCGCCATGCCCGCCGTGCTGGCCGCCGTGCTGGTTGGATGACGCGGTCGGAGCGGGCGTGGGAGTCGCGCTCGGGGTGGGGCTTGGCGTCGGCGTCGCGCTCGGCGTGGTTTGCGCCGAGACGGTCGCCGCGCCCAGCAGACAAACCAACGCGAGCGACAAAGCGGCTAGCGGGGCAACTTTCATGAGCGCGCCTCCGTCGCTTTGGCCGACACTTCGACGATGCGGAACATGCCCACTTCCATGTGCAGGAGCAGGTGGCAGTGAAACGCCCAGCGGCCCGGCGCATCGGCAGTGATGGCGACCGAAACGCGCTCGGCGGGTTTGACGATGACCGTGTGCTTGCGCGGCAGGAAATCGCCCGTGCCGTTTTCCAGTTCCATAAACATTCCGTGCAGGTGGAAGGTATGTTCCATCATCGTGTCGTTGACGAAGGTCCAGCGCAGCCGCTCGCCCGTGCGGAAGTGGATGGCCTGCGGCGCTTGCGAAAACTTCTTGCCGTCGAACGACCAGATGAAGCGCTCCATGTGGCCGGTCGCGTGGAGTTCCAGTTCGCGCTCCGGCTGACGCCGATCCGGGTATGGTTGCAACGCCTTGAGGTCGGTGTAGACGAGCACGCGCCGATCATCGCCTCCCAACCCGACGCCGGGATCATCCAGGCGGCTGCGCGTGGCATCCGGCGTTGATTGATTGCCGATGCCATGCTTATCAGGCCCATGCTCGACGGGCTTGCTGCCGGGAATCTCGGAGCGATCATTCATACCCGCCATGGTTTTCATATCGTGCTGGGGCGGCATCGCCTGCTTGTCCGCCATTTTCGTCATGTCGTGGGGCGGCGGCTGGGCGGGCTGTTTGGGCATATTCGGCATGTTTTTCATGTCGTGCGGCGCGGGCTGACTCGGCGGGGCGGGTTTCTTCGCGCCGCCCTGCATGCCGGGCATATTCTGCATATCGTGTCCGGCAGGAGCGCTCGGATTGGCGGGCTTTGGCGGCGCTTCCTGCATGCCGGGCATGTTTTTCATATCGTGCGGCGCGGGCTTGCTCGGCGCGGCGGGTTTCGGCGCTTCCCGCATCCCCGGCATGTTGTGCCCGCCGCCGGAGGATTTCATGCCCGGCATCTCCATGCCCGCATTCATCCCGGACATCCTGCCGCCGGCTTTGGCGTTCTTGTCCATCTCCAGCTTCATTCCGGCCATGTCCATGCCTTCCATGTTCATGCCCATGTCGTCCATCGTGCGCAAGGCGCGCGGGCGACGCGGCGGAATCGCCGCCGTCATCCCGGCGCTGGCGGCGAGCGTGCCGCGCGCGTAGCCGCTGCGGTCGAGCGCCTCGGCAAAGATCGTGTAGGCTCCTTCGCCCGGCTCGACAATCACGTCGTAAGTTTCCGCCGGCCCCATGCGGAATTCATCCACCTCGACGGGTTGCACGTTCTGCCCGTCGGCCTGCACGACCGTCATCTTCAAGCCTGGAATCCGCACGTCAAAGAACGTCATCGCGCCGGCATTGATGATGCGCAGCCGCACGCGCTCGCCCGGACGAAACACTCCCGTCCAGTTGGCCTCCGGCGACAAACCATTCAGCAGATAGGTGTAGGCATAACCGGTCACGTCGGCGAAATCAGCCGGGTCCATCCGCATCCGCGCCCACATCTGATAATTTTCCGTCGTCGGACTCCAGCCGTATTTCTTCACGTCGGAGAAGAACTCGCCCATCGTGCGCTGCTGGAAGTTGAAGAAGCCCGCCTGCTTTTTCAGGTCTCCGACCATTCCCATCACTGATCGGAAAGTCCAGTCCGACAGCACGACCACGTATTCGCGGTCGTACTTGACCGGGTCCGGCTCCATCGGATCGAAGATCATCGGCGCATAGACGCCCGTTTGCTCCTGCCCGCCCGAATGGCTGTGATACCAGTACGTGCCGTATTGCTTGACGGGAAAGCGGTAAGTGAAAGTCTCGCCCGGCTTGATGCCCGCGAAACTGACGCCGGGCACGCCGTCCATTTCGGGCGGCAGCAGGATGCCGTGCCAGTGAATCGAACTCGGCTCTTTCAACCGGTTCGTGACGTTGATCGTGACCTCCTGGCCTTCGCGCAGACGAATGATCGGCCCCGGCACCGTGCCGTTGACCGTTGTCGCTGTCCCCGTGCGATTGCCGACGCGAAACGAGGTTTCGGCGATGCTCAGGTTGATCGTCTCGCCGCTGAGCGCCGGCAGTTGTTGCGCGCTGCCGTTCAGGCTTGTTTGAGCATACGACGGAACGAGGCGCTCCAACGCCGTCACAAGACCCAAGGCGCCAGCGCCCTGCAAAATTTGACGCCTCGATATCGGATCGGTTTTCATCTTGTCGAATCTCCCTCATCGCCGCGCTTCGGAACATCAGAAACAAACGATGACTCGTCAATAATTCTTGAAACGATGGAGGGCGCATCGGGGCTTGCCCGCTGCGCCCTGCCATTCACCTCTCTCCACCTCCCCCGGCGGAAGAGAGGCTATGCGTCAGCGACCGCCGAATGCGTGACGCAGGCGATTGCCGAAACTTCCGCTGTCGTAATGACCGCGGCGTGTGGAGTAACCGCCATTGTTGTAATAGCCGCCATTGCTGTGGCCATTGTTGGAATAGCCGCCATTGCTGTGGCCATTGTTGGAATAGCCGCCATTGCTGTGGCCATT
>CAYYDG010000001.1:0-263689 GCA_964470555.1 uncultured Heliomicrobium sp. | reverse complement strand
AATAGCCGCCATTGCTGTGGCCATTGTTGGAATAGCCGCCATTGCTGTGGCCATTGTTGTAGCCATTGTTGGAATGGCCGTTACCGTAATAGCCGCCGTTGTTGTAGTAGCTGCCATTGTTGTAGTAGCCACCGTTCCGTTCGGCGCGCTGCTCGTATTGGAACTGGTTGCGTTCCGTCCGCTGATGATCCTTCAGAACGCGCCGTTCCTGTCCTTGACTGTGTCCCTGCGCGAACGAAGTTGCGGTCATCACCAACAGCGAAGCCGTCGCCAGCACGAACATTGCCGCGGCTCGTTTTATCCAACTTGAATGTGTGAAATTCATTCCGTACCTCCAATGTTTTGCCGCATCGTTAAATGCGGCGGTGTTGCTGCCAACCCGCCAATCAAATCAAGCGGGCATGACGGCAAAGGGGTACACCGTCAAAAGAAAATGCCGGGAGCGGTTGTCAATCAACTTCCGGCTTTCCGGCAGGAGAAATTCCTGCCGGAAACATTGACGCCAGCGCAATGCGCGCCGTCAACGTTTCTGCTTCTCACCGTGCTGCGCGTGTTCGCCGTTTCCCGCCGCGGGGGCGTTGCCTTCGCCCGCCGCGACGTTCAGGACAAAAGGCACGGTGATGACTTTGTCGGCGCGCTGGAATTGCGCCCAAACTTTGTAGAGTCCTGCCTTCGGGAAAGTCGTGTGCGCGGCGACTTCCGACGGACTGGTGTTGGCGGAAACTTCTTTAGCGGCGTGTGAATGCGGTTTCGCGCCCGGTCTATCTTGATGCGCGATTGCCGTGCTGTCGTGATCGCCGTGGTCGCTGTGAGCGCCTTGATCGGCGCTGCCGTGCCCCGCGCCGTGCTCTTCTTTGGTCATTGGGTGCGCGTGCAGGAAGTCGTTCAAACCTTCGTTAATGATGACGAAGTGCGCATACTCGCCGAGGTACTTTTGCAAGTCCGTGACAGGTCTTCCCGTCTTCGCATCGGCGACCTTGAAGTTGAGCATCACGGCCTCGCCGGATTTCGGCAGATTGTCCGGCGCAAGTGTAACGCTTATGCCGTCAACGCTTTTGGTCATCGTGGCATCGGCGACCAGCGGCTGTTTCGCGCGTTCATTGCCGCTCACCTTGACTGCGATCTGCTCGACCGTCTGTGACGAATTCGCCGGAGTAAAGTCGGCATAGAGTTTGTAATCGCCGCCGTTCGGAAAGGTGTAGGTGACCTTAAGCGTCCCGTCCGGTTGTGGCGTCGGATGAATGTGACTGAATTCTGCCAGATCGCTCGAAACGATCAGCAGGTGCATTGGCTTTTCGTGAACGATCTCTAGATCGCGGGCGATTGCGCCCTGTGCGTCTTTCACGGTGAAGCTGAGCGTCGCTGGCTCGCCCGCTTTGATGGTCGCAGGACTGGCGGCGAATTCAGCGCGAAAAGCAGCCGGCGTCGCGGCGTGTGTTCCGGCGTGAGACTCGGCGGTCGCGGCGTTCTCGTGCGATGCGCAGCCGACGCCAAGCGCGATGATTGCGAAGATGATGACCGCAGCCAACACCGTAGATTTGCTAACCATTATTGATGATGCTCCTTCTTCTTGTTTGTTGATTACCTATGAACCGGGTTGCGTCGAGCGCAATTGATAGATGCCTTCGATCACAATGCGTTCGCCTGCCTCAATCCCCGATTTGATCTCGTGAAATTCCTGTCCTTCCGCGCCGAGTACGACAGCGCGTTTTTCAAAGCTCTCGCCGCCTTTGAAGACGAAAACGAATGTTTTGCCTTGTTCGGTAATCACCGCTTGCTTCGGCACGGCCAGCACTGTTTGCCGCCCGCTCATGTCAATCGTGATCTCGGCGAACATCCCTTCGCGGAAGCGCCCGCCCTGATTCATCACTTCATAAAACACCGGCACGGTGCGCGTCTGCGGATCAACAGTTGTGCCGACGGTGACGAGCCGGTTGCGGCTGCCGTCTATCTGAAACACTTCGTCAGGTTGTCCCGTCACGACGAACGAAGCGCGCGGCGCGCCACGCACTGCGGCCAGGTCTTTCTCAAAGACTGATGCCTGCAACCAGACTCGATCCAGCGCCGTCACCTCGGCCAACTCTATGCCGCTTTCGACTTGCTGCCCCGTCGCCACGTTCAACTTGCTGATGACACCGGAGACAGGTACAAACAGCGGGTAGGTGCGCGTCGGCGCGACCTGCTTCGCCGCTGCGCCGAGCAGTTGCGCTTGCGCCTCTGCAGCGGCCACTTCCTGCGCGGCCAGGGTGTAACTCGTTTCCGCTTCTTGCAGACGCTTTTTCGGGACAGCCCCAATCTCGACCAGGTTGCGGGCGCGCTCAAGCTCAATGCGCGCGGCGTTCAATTTCGTGCGAGCCTGCTGCACGGTGGTTAGTTGCTGAAGCTCCTGCGAACTGAGGGCGGCGCGCTGCGCTTCAAGCCCAGCGATCTCCGGCGCGCTGAGGATTTGCTCGATCACGCCGATGCGCTGTCCGCGCGCAACCGCGGAACCTACCGTCAACCGTCCATCGAGCGTGATACGGCCCGCGACGGGCGGCGAAATTTTCGCTTTTGCATTCGGAGGCACGATTACCGCGCCAGTGACTTTGAGGCCGGTGACAATCTTCTGTTCGGCAACCGGCGCGGTGCGAATGCCGAACATCAATTGCGATTCTTTCGGGATCGTCAGCACGGCTCCCGATCCGCCAAGCCCGGCATCGCCCGCCGCCGAGTGAGCGTCTTCCCCCTCTCCACCGGCTGCCATTGCAACCGATGAACGACGCTCTCTCGGCGGCGCGAAGTAGGCCAGGGCGGCCACGCCAACCGCGAAAAACACGAACACGCCAACCGCCAGCGGCACGGTGCGCCGCGCAGCCACACCAGCCGCGATACCGCGATGCTTGAGCGCAAAATAGGATCCGGCGATGAGTACGCACACCAGCAAAGCGAGCGATGCCAGCACTCCCCAGAAAATCCAGTTCACCGGCGCGACTGTAATGGCAACGGGAAAGTCGGCTTCGAATTGACGGTCGTCCGAAGTGCGCGCGACGAAGATCACCTTGTAATCGCCGTGCTCACGAAAAACATAATGCAGGCCGTAAACGCCTTCCTCGCCCTCTTTGTGTAAGCTGAGATTGCCTGCCACGCCGGTCTTGCCATCTGCCTGTGTAATGCGCGCTGTCACTTTTGCATCGGCAACCGGCTGATCACCGCCGGCGAAGCCGCCTTCAACGCGCTCCGTAATCGTGGCTTCAAACTGCGCCTCTTCGCCATCGCGCGGATCGGCAGGCGCTTGCCGCAGCCGCACGCGGAATTGTCCTTGCGGCGTTGGCACGTTGCGCTCAGCCGTGCGCGGTTTCGGAGCCAGCGGGTTAGCGGCCTGCGCAGGCTTCTTGCCGTGATCCTCATCGCCATGCGCCGACGCCGCTTGCGCGAGCCAAAGCATAAAAATAAGGCTCACGCCAACCACGAGCGCGAGCGCCGCTGACCGATGACTTTTTGCCGAATGATGCATAGATGTAAGGCGCGGCAGTGAATAAGGATTAAGGATGAATCTCACTACCGCGCCGCTCCTCCTCTTCCCACAAGAAATAACCCATCAGGTCAGTGCGAATGCGCCGCGCCGTAAAGCGTCTGCATCGTCACCACGTCCAGACGAATCGCGTCCGAAACTGCGCGAGCCAGTGCTTCTTCCACTCCCTGCGCCTTGATGTCCTGTCCCAGCCGCAGCTTGTTGTCGTGCCCCTTTCCTTTGAACTGATCGAGGAAGGCGTGCGGGATGCCGCCACTTTCGCCGTGAACTTCATTGATTACTGGCGATCCCTTCTCGCTGACGTAAACGATCACCAATTCGCGCCCTTCGGCTTTCACCACGGCGGCTGCGCCAATCTGCTTGCGCGTCCCGCCCTCAGTGGCGAAGGCGAGATAAGAATGATGGTCTTTGTCATCCAGCTTCACGCCGCTTTGCTTTTCGATGCTGGCGGCTTGCGCTGTTGTCAAGTCTTTGTGCTGTTTGGTGATTGACTGCGCATTCGGAAAGGCGGCGCGCACTGCCGCCGGAATATCATCGGTCTTGGCTCCTTCGCTGCTGGCTGTGCTTGCTGCCGCAGGCGATGCGCTGGCCGTCGTGGCTGACGCTGCCTCGTGAGAAGACGCGGACGAAGCGTGATTATCCGATGAACAGGCGGCTGCCACCGCCGCCAGTATGATGATTGTCGTGAAAAATATCTGTCTGTTCATGCTTGTGCTCCTTTGCTTCCAACTCGTGTGTTTCGTACATCAGTTTTTGCGGTCGGCTTCAACGCCTTGATGAAGCCGACTCTGACACCTGTTCTTTAGTGCTTGCCGTCAGCGGCCTGGAAGAGAAAGCTGAAGCGGGCAAAGGCTTACCCAAAGCGCGCTCCAACTCAGCCAGACTCGTGTAGTAATCGCGCAATGCGGCGTTGTATTGCGTCTGGTTTTCGACCAGGCGACGCTGCTCGGCGATCACCTCCATCACCGGCATTTCACCGAAGCCATAAGCCGCCCGGATAGTTTTGAGATTTTCTTCGGCGCGCGGCAGTACTTGGCCGCCGTAAATTGCCAGCGACTGCGCCGCCGCCGTGTAACGATTGAGCGCCAGCGCGACGTCACGCTTGACTATCGCCTCGACAAATTCGCGCCGGTATTTCGCTTGCGTTCGCTCACCCACAGCCGCGGCGATCTCGCCCTGATTGCGATTGCGTAGCGGAATCTCAATCGAAAGGCCTGCCGTGAGCAGGTGATCCACGTCGTTCAGTACTCCGATGGGTGTATTGTCAAAGACCGAGCGCGAGCGCGAATACCGAACCGAGGCGGCGAGATTCGGCGTGCGCTGCGATTCAGCCAGACTGATGCGCGCATCGCCGAGTTCTTCCGCGATGCGCGCGGCCTGTAAATCAGCACGCTCGCGCAACGCAATCTCAGTTGCCGCCGCAACTGTCAGCTCCAGTGACGGCGGTCGTTCAAGTGCGGGGGCGAGTGTCAAAGGCTCAGTCGGTTCAAACCCTGCGAGCGTTTGTAAAGTGACTAATTGCGCTGTCAGATCGGCGCGTGACTGCACCGATTGCGCGTGCAAGCGGTCAACTTCGACGCGCACGAGATTGAGGTCGAGCGGCGCGACATCCCCTTCTTTTAGCCGCGCTTCGGTGACCCGCGCCAGTTCCTGATCGAGCGCGATCAGCCGTTCGGCGATGTCAAGTTGGCGCGCGGCAGCCAGCGCCTGCGCGTAAGCGGAGCGAATCTCTGCCGCGATCTGGCGTTCCAGCGCGCGCACATCGGCCACCGCGCGGTCATATTCAAGTTGCGCAACGGCGACGCGCTTGCTGGGTTTGCCTCCCAACTCAAAGACCTGCGTCACGCCTACCCCAGTATTTCCTTCACCACTGCGGCCTGTCAGGTAATCGGTCGTCTGCTCGACACCGATGCTCGGATTCGGGCGCAATCCGGCTTGCAGCAATCGGCCTTTGGCGATTTCCAGCGTCTGACGGGCGGCAAGCAATTCGCGGCTGCGGGCGAAGGCTTCCTCAGCCAGTTTTTCGGCGGTTAATCCCGCCGGGCCGATGAATTGACGCGAAGTGAGTTGCACGTTCAGCGATGTGAGGTCGGCAATGCTGATTGCATTTCGATCTTGTGTCGCTTCTTGTGCAAACGCGGCGCTATTCAAGGCTGCGATCAAAGACAGCAACCCGATACCGATGAACCGGCGACGCTGGAGGAATTGATTTAAGAGCATTGTTCAACTCTCCGGCTGCAAAATCGCGTGGCGATGCCAGACGCGATAACTTGTCACGCCGACCACCGTCAGGAGCAACATGCCCAGCGACCACAACAGCGCGTTCCCCGCGCCAGCCAGCTTGCCCGCCGTCGCCGCAGACTGAGGCGCTTCAATTGTGACTACGCTATAGCTCGCCGTTTGCTCGACTCCCCCAATTTTCACAACAACTGAAAAGCTGTAATTACCCGGATCGAGCGGGGGCAGTGTCAACTCATATTCACCCGCGCGCGCCGATGGCTTGGCGGCAACTTTGATCGGCTCTTTTCCTTTGGCTGCGATTATCAGATTGGCCGTTGCTTCTTTGACGGGTTCATTCGTTGCATAAGTTGTGATGAAGAGGCGCGCCGAATGTTCGTGCAACTGCTCAAGCGCCGGATGCTTCATCATCACCTCGTAATCGCCTACGCGGGCAGTCCGCGCAATCATCCCCGCATCGGCGGTCACCGCCGGTTTCTTCGCTCCGTCGTCATGCCCTTCGTGTGCCGAAGAGGCTGACGGCAAAGCCAGCAGGATTAAACCCAGCGCCAACACTTTCTTGACTCGTATCAACATCATTCCTCCTTGCGATAGCGAGCGGATTCAGCTTTTACTCCAACGTCTGGCTCGCTCAATTTCAGTCTCTTACACCATCACATCGAGCAAGGGACTGACTCATCGTCCACTAAATCCGCCACGTTATTAGCAACTGGCAAGCCAGCGGCGAAGCACAAAGACGCTCAACGGTTGTTTCTATTTTTGATGATGGAAGAACGGCGGTAAGTCTTCAGGGATTGAGACTTAGCCGGTGGGAAGGCTGATAACAGGGCGATCAGTTCAGAAGGTCATCGGGCAGGTACAGAATAAATGGTCACGTGGCTCTTGCTGAAAATAGACAAGGGCTAGTTTGTTTTCAGCCAGCTAAGCATTCTGCAATGGCACGTGATCAATGGTTGCGGCAATCGGGAAGCAGTTGGCAAAGTGGGACTGATCCTGACAGATAAGCATCACGGTGCGGTTCCTGATCAAGTTTTCTGCGCATCTTCGGCAGGGGCGACGGACTGCAAGCCATACTTCTGCATGCGATAAATCAGTGCGCTCCGTGTAATGTTCAGATATTGCGCCGCCCGCGTCTGATTCCAATCATGCTTATCGAGCGCCTGGCGCAGTATTTCTCGTTCCACTTCTTCCAGATCAATCCCATCATCCGGTAATCGAAGCAAAACATTGGCGGCGCTGCCGGTCGTCTCGGTCAGATTCTCCGGCAGATCGCTGATGCTTACCGTATCGCCTTCCGCAATCACCGCCATCCGCTCGACCGTGTGCTTCAACTCGCGCACATTGCCCGGCCAGGAGTAAGTCTGGAAGTAGCGGAAGACCTCCTTCTCAAAGTGCAGTTCCGGGCGCTGATAACGCTGCGCCAGTTCCTTCAGAAAGTAATCGGCCAGGAGCGGGATGTCTTCGCGCCGCTCGCGCAACGGCGGCAGATGAACCGGAACGACTTTGAGGCGAAAGAAGAGATCTTCGCGGAAGCTCCCGTCCGCCACCATCTTCGAGAGGTCGCGGTTGCTGGCCGCCAAGAAGCGCACGTCAACACGGCGCGCAGATGTCTCTCCGACGCGGGTGAATTCGCCGTCTTCGAGTACGCGCAGCAGCTTGACCTGTAGCGCGAGGGGCAGGTCGCCGATCTCGTCGAGCAACACGGTTCCTTTATCGGCAGCTTCGAGCTTGCCGCGCGCGTCTGTATAAGCGCCAGTGAAGGAGCCTTTGCGATGACCGAACAACTCTGACTCGAGCAAGCCTTCGGGAATGGCGCCGCAGTTGATCACGACGAAAGGGCCATCACGCCGCACACTGTTTTGATGAATCGCTTTGGCAATCAGTTCTTTTCCGGTGCCGCTCTCGCCCGTAATCAGGACGGCCAGGTCGGTGCGCGCGACCTTTTCGACGAGGGGGTAAACGCGCCGCATCGCGGACGAAGAGCCAATCATGTTGTCGAGCGAAAAGCGGTTCTCGATAAACTGCTTGAGCGACCGGTTCTCGCGCACGAGGGCTGTATATTGAAGCCCTTTTGAGACGGTGAGCAGCAATTCTTCGCGGTTGAAGGGCTTGGTGATGTAATCGTAAGCGCCCAGTTTCATCGCCTCGACTGCCGTTTCAATTGAGCCATAAGCGGTGATCACCAGCACTACCACGTCGGGACTCATCACACTGATGCGCCGCATCAACTCCAGCCCGCTTAACTCCGGCATCTGAATGTCGGTGATCACCATTTCCACTTGCTGGCTGGTGAACACCTCCAAACCTTCCTTACCGTTAGCTGCGGTAAGTACCTGATAGCCAGCTTCCGACAAATGGTGCGCGAGCACACGCCGCAAACTGGCGTCATCATCCACAAGTAGGATTGTTTTGTTAGTCATTGGCATTGATGTCAACCTCAGACCGTGTCAGGCTTATTTAGTGACACAATTAGCAATTAGCTCCAAGGATAATTACCAGTCAGAGCTTTGACCTTCTCCCTTACGACACCGTCCATCTTTTCTGCCAACATTTCAATATAACTTTTATATTGTTTAACTTTCTGTTTTGTTATCTTTTCCCGTTTCCCATGAGCAAGTTTATTACGCGTTTCAATATATTTTGTCAGCCTGTCCTTAACAGATTTGTTCGAGCATCTTTGCCACGAAATAGCTCGCATGACTTCATAAACTCCAAGTCCACTAAACATTTGTTCGATAATGCCTACATGTGGGTTGGCATTCCTTGGCTTGACAAGCTTGATTATGTCATCAACGTTGCTGACCTTGCCCGATAAGACGATGTTGGCTGTTTCCTTGTGAAGGTCATCAATGAAACCCTGAAAGTGTGCGGTCAATAAAACGAACGCGGCTCTGTTTATCACATCAACTTCGACTGGTTTCCCTCTACCCGGTTGCGTTACGAGTGCATTTACCACATTTGCTATTTGCTTGAGATCACCACCAGCTTTTTTAGCTGCCTGCTCAGCTTTCTTGAACTGAGTGATCGCGCTATGAGCTTTGAGTAGCTGATCGATGTCCTTAAGCCTTTGTTCTAAATCCAAGAACGATTGTGATGGCATCTTTTTTACCTTGTTATATCGGCCTATTGTTTGATCGGCAGCCGGATTTCAACCAGAGCGCCACCGTTTTCTCCATCCACAGCCTCAATGCGGCCACCGTGTTGTGTCACCAGGCGATGTGCAATCGCCAGGCCAAGTCCCGTGCCGCGCGATTTGGTCGTCACGAACGGACTGAACAGCTTCTCGCGTATTGCCGGGTCAATTCCTTTGCCGGTATCGCGCACGGCGAGCGACAACTCTTCACCACGCTGCCCGGCGCTGATCGTCAATTGCCCGCCTTCCGGCATCGCCTCAATGGCGTTGAGGATGAGATTGAGCAACACCTGCTTCATCTGCTCGGCATCCAGCAACACCAAGGGCAGAGGCTCAGTGACATCTACGACGATTTTTACACGCGCCTGCTCCGCCTGTTTGCTTGCCAGTTTGACAACCGACTCGACAATCTCGCGCGGAGGCGTCGGAAGCAATTCCGGCGAACGTGGGCGGGCAAATTGCAGGAAGTCTGTCACCAGGCCGTTGAGTCGTTCGACTTCGCGTTTGATGATTGTCAGAAACTCGGCCTTCTCGTGTTCAGGCGGCACGATTGCTTCGAGCGCTTCAGCCGCGCCGCGAATCGCGCCGAGCGGGTTGCGAATCTCGTGGACAATCGCCGCCGACATCTGACCGAGCGAGGCGTGGCGATCCGCAAGCAGCAACTGATCCACCGTGCTGCGTAATTCGTCATAAGCGCGCTGCAACTCGACGGCGGTCTGCTCGTATCTTTGGCGTTCTCGCCGCTCCGCGCCCGCAAGCAGTCCAGTGACGACCCCAATAACCAGAAAGAGGATCGTTTCAGCGTATTGGTTGATCGCATAGACGCGGTTGTCAGCATGCTGGGCGAGATGCGGCAGATAGATCAGCGTGCTCAACACCGCTGCGGCCAGACCGCCGCGCAGACCGTAGCTGTAAGCCGCGTAAATGATCGGGATGTAATAAAGCCGCTGATAAATCTCGTGCAGCAACAAATAATGCGTGCTGGTGTTGTAATGTAAAAACGTGATCACAATAATTCCTGCGAGCAACCACCAGGGCTTGAGATCACGTTCGCGGCCAGCCATCATCAAGGATTGTTGTTCCATTTCATCGCCAAAAAGGTTTATTCCAACAACGGAGCAATCACCGCCTCAAACTCCGCCAGACTCTTACCGCCTGCCAGAGTTGCGCGTAATTTACCTGTGCGATCAATCAGAAAGTTCGTCGGCATTATTTCGTTCCAAGCCGGGTCAATTACGCTGGCAAATTTATCGTGATCAGATTCCTTGCACAGATAAGAAACGAAGCCGGGAAAACGCTTCGCCACAAACGGCCTGACGTTCGATTCCAGTTCTTCCGGCTCGTCCATTGAAACGGCGATCAACTTCAGCCCGCGTATCTTGTATTTTTCTTCCAGCTTCATCAGCTCTGGAATTTCCTTAACACACGGCGCGCACCACGTCGCCCAGAAATTGACGACGATCACATTACCGCTCTTGTCGCTCTTGCCAGCGTGATGCGCGATGAGTTGTCGGAATTCGTCGGCGCTAATCGCTTCGACTGTTTTCGGATTAAGCAGTTCCGGGCGAGGTGATGAAGACTGCCCGAATGAAGCAATCGCCAGCAACGAGCCGAGCAAAAATACGATAAAAATTCGATTCATCTTGCCTGACTTTCTCTTGATGATTCAGGTCGAAACCTTGCGAAGCTCAAGTCGTCAAATCTCGTGCGATCTTCTGTAACACGGTGTGGTCTTCACCGAACCGTCCCAGCGCGTCGCAATGTGCTTCGAGTTCACTGAATGGAATCCACGCGAGCGATACCTCGCGCAGGTTGTTTCTGAATGCCGGGCGCGTCAATTGCGCCAGCACTTCCTTTTCCCGTTTGTTCGGCGCGACCAGATAAAGTTGACAGTTGCGGCCCGGCAGCGAACGCGCCAGGTCTTCCAACCGCAGAATGCCGGAATAGATCGAAGTACTCTTCTCGACTTCAAAGGCGCAGACGATTTCGCCCGATTCCGGCTTGAGCCAGATCACATCAATCAGGCTCACCGTGTCTTTGACTTCTGGCGAGACATCCTCCGACCAGTTCTGCTCCGGCAGCCCCGACAGCGTCAGCAGCGCGAGGGTTTCGCCGCCACAGCAACGATGCCGATCGTTGCGCGCCACGTACACGTCATACCCGAGCGCGCGTCCGGTGCGAATGAGCAGGTACTGCATCTGGGTGTGTTCCGATTCTTCGCGTTGTTCAGCCAGCACGTCCGCGTGACGTGTTTTCGCGGCCTTCTCGGCTTTGGCGCGCTCCGTTTGCAGCACGGCTTCGGCATTGCCGGGAATCACCAGGCGGCCCACGCCGATTTCAAACAACAGCCCGGCAAATGCGCCGAGGTCTTTGGAAAGATGGTTGCGTACTCCCTCGTTCGCGCTGACGATGACTTCGCGCATCGCCAGATAGCTCTCCCACGAACCGAGTTTCTTCTTGTCGTTGAAGAGTGCGTTAAAGCCGTTGACGATGGCCGTATTGAACGGCGGAACCATCGTCGGGTGCAGAAAGTAAACGATGCTCGCCACCGCCGGGCCGAGTCCTTTGATCTGCGCGGCGGCGAGGCGGCTCATCTCGGCCAGAACCTGCTCCTCGCGCGTCGCGCTGTAGCAGGCTTCGAGAAACGCGCCGAATTTCCGCTTATTCTCTTCGCTTTCGTAGATGTCCGGGATGCGCAGCTTCGGTTTCCAGTAGAACGGATGCGCCGCGCCTTCAAAGACCTGCTTCTGTTCAGTGATCGCAGTCAGCACGACTTCGAGCGGCGAGCCTTTGAAATCGTTGCCGAACGTTCCGGCGGCAATGCTGTCAATGGTGTCGCGCACGCCACGCCGAATCGCGCGAAACGCTTTCAACCGCGCTTCGTTACCAACAAACCAAGTGTTGTAAACCGACTCAGGGTCGCCCTTGTACCAAGCTATCTGTTCTGTCAGTGAGGGATTTTCCATTCAAGCAAACCTTTCAGCAGGGCTTATAGGCTTTGTGCAACCTGATCGTGCCGAACAAACTGTTGAAGTGGCTTACCTCTTCCACATCTTCAAAACCGGTTTGCCCGATGAACTCCGGCAACTTACCTGCAAAGTTGTCTTTTGTCGTCGCGCCATCCAGCAACACTATGCCTTGCGAGGCCAGCATCATCAGCGCGTTATGCGGTAAGCCCCAATCGGCCACCTGGAACTCGCCGCCAGGTTTGAGGACGCGCAGTACTTCCGCCAGCGTCCGCAATTTGTTTTCGCGCGTCAGATGATGAAAGAACAGGCTCGACAGCACATGATCGAACGATTCATCCGCGTAAGGCAGTTCATACGACATCCCTTCATCAAACTGAATCTCGGCGCGGTTGCGTTCCGCCTTGGCGCGCGCCTGCCGCAAAATCGCGGGGTCGCCATCAATGCCGATGACTGTGGTTTGCGGATGCGCTTGCTTGATGGCAATGGTCAGCGTTGCCGTGCCGCAAGCGAGATCGAGTACGCGTTGTCCAGGCTGAATTTGCGCCTGTGCTAACAGAGCCGCTTTGAACGCCGCTTCGCGCGTCGTCAGCCGCACGACCGGGTCATAAAGAAACGTCAGCCGGTCGTAGCTGAGCGCCGGAATGTATTGTTCAGTTTTGTTCGACATATCCACACAATAAAGTCAGATACACACTTACTGTTTTGATCTTACTTTCTGACGTAGTTGCTCAAGCTCGACCGCAAACGATGCTGCATCCTGGAAGCTCCGCAACTGGCGAATGATCCTGCCATCCGGTAAGACGAACCGAATGTCCGGCAATCCTTCGACCCCCAATCGTTGCGCGATGTCGGGGTATTTATCCGTATCAATCCTGAGAAAAACGGTTTGCTCCAACAACGCTTTTACTTTTGGGTCGGGAAAAGTCAGCCGTTCCAGTTGGCGACACGGAGCGCACCATTCGGCGTTGAGATCAAGCACGATAGGTTTATTTTCGGCTTTGGCTTTTGTCAGCGCCTCGTCCAGTAAAGGAAAGCCTTGCGGCAAAGCCGCCACTGTCTGCCTGAATGATTCCTGCTTGCTCGCAACGACACGTGCCGAATAACCAGCGTTCTTCACAGTCGTCACCAACAGCTTCGTACCAGCTTTGGCGGGGTTGTAAGTCACGAGGAACTCATCCCGGTCTAGCAACATTTCGATATGTTTCACTGCTTCAAGCCCTTCCAGGGCTTGTTTGACTGTTTCCGGTCAAGCCATTCAGACCGCCCCGCTTTTGCTTTTTGTGAAACCATCAATATGCAGCCGGACTGTTTTCATGGTCAATTTTCCGTCGGTCGGTTGTTTACTCTTTTGCGCAAAAGCGAGACCGCCCATCATCAGAATGAACAGTAAAAATGAGATAGGTTTTGCCCACAGCGCAAGCTCATTATTTGAAACCATCGCTTAACTCCTTCAATAGATGATCGTAAAACTGCCGTCCTTTTCCGCGACCACAGCCACCAGACTCCAAACCGGAATGCCAGCCGCCTCACCTTTCTCGCCGAGAGGCTTGCCCTGCGCGTCGTAAAGCTGCCACGCGAACGAGCCACCTTTTTTCCAGCCCGTGCCTTCCGTCCAAGCGAGCAGCGTCTCACCGCGCGCGTTCGCGGCAATCGCCGGATGTTTGCGTTTGCCGGCTACGCCCGTCGCAGGGATGGGAGAAAGTGGTTGCTGCTTGCTTGAGTTGAGCGCCGCAAAATAAACCTGACCTTCGGTCTCCCACGCCGCCAGCAAGTCGTTCGGCCCGTTGGCAAACGAAGCTGAACTCATCGGACAGGCATTGATCTTCCACTTGTCGAGCAAGACTCCGGAGAAGCGCTGTCCGCGATGGTCGGAACTCAACCAGTACATATCGCGGTTCACGCTTTCCGTCGCAGCGCGATAGAGCAGATGGATGTGCCCTTGCCGATCAGCGAAGGCGCGCATTCCACAACAGCCGCAAGCGCCGGTCGGCTCGTTCCAGGCGGCAGCTTCGCGCGCAAAGGTCTTTCCTTCATCCGTTGAGCGCGCGACCCAGACCCGCCGATGCTCTTCGCCTTTTTGATCTCCCGTGCCGTGCCACGCAACATAGACATGACCCGCGTTGTCCGCCGCGACGGAGCCGCCGCCGTCCAATCCGCCAGAGAATTGCATCACGTTGCGTTGCGGCTCAAAAGCCGTGCGCGCATCGTTCATTCGCGTATAGAACATCGGCGCTTCGTGGCCGCCGGGTTTGTGCGGGCCGTTCCAGGCGACGTGTACGCGCCCATTCTTGCCAACGGCGAGCTGCGCACCGCGAATTGTGCCAGCAGCGACTGCCGTATTCGGCTCGCTGTTGACGCGCAACGGCGTGGTGAACTCCGTCTTGCCTGTGTCGCGCCGCACGTAATAAACATCGCCGCCGCCCGGCTCGCCCGCGAAATAAATCAGATGTAGCGCGCCGCGCTCGTCCATCACGGTTTGCGGTTGCAGCCCGCCGTTCGGCACGCGGAGCAGTTTTACTTTGCCACTTTCACTTTGCGCGGATTGCGCCTTGACGCGCGCCGCCAGCGCGGGAATTAACGAAGCAAGTACGAACAATATCCAACAGTTTTTGAGTTTCATCTGATTCTCCATTCAAAGGGACAATCTAGGCAGCCTGAGCGCGTTGGCGATGACTGAGACGGAACTGAAGGTCATCGCCGCGCTCGCAATCATCGGACTGAGTAGTAAACCGAAGATCGGATACAACACGCCCGCCGCAATCGGCACGCCCAGCACGTTGTAAACAAATGCGAAGAAAAGATTCTGCCGAATGTTGCTCATCACGGCTTTGCTCAAGCGGCGCGCGCGCACGATGCCGCGCAGATCGCCTTTGACCAGCGTCATGCCGGCGCTTTCCATCGCCACATCCGTCCCCGTACCCATCGCAATGCCGACCTGCGCTTGCGCCAGCGCCGGAGCGTCGTTGATGCCGTCGCCCGCCATTGCCACAACTTTCTTTTCTGATTGAAGTTGCTTCACGACCTCGGCTTTTTGATCGGGCAGCACTTCAGCAAAGCCCTCATCAAGTCCAAGCTGACGCGAGACAGATTGCGCTGTTCTTCGGTTATCTCCGGTGAGCATTACGATATGTATACCTTCCGCCCGCAACTGCTCAATCGCTTCACGAGCCGATTCCTTAATCGGATCGGCCACGCCGAGCAACCCGGCAAGGCGACCATCAACCGCCATCATCATCACCGTTTGGCCTTCGCCTCGCAGTTCATCAGCCTGTTCACTCAGCTTTGTATCATCGGCGACGCCGAGTTGCTGCATCAACTTGTGATTGCCCAGTCCGACGGATTGGTTGTTCACGCTGCCTGTGACGCCCTTTCCCGTTACGGATTGAAAGTTGTCTACGTTGAGCAATTCGATTTGGCGTTCCTGCGCACCCGCAACAATCGCCGCTGCCAACGGATGCTCGCTCGCCCGTTCAAGGCTGGCAGCCAGTTTCAGCAAGTGCGTTTCGTCAAAGCCGTTCGCGGCAACCATCGTCACCAGCTTCGGTTTTCCCTCGGTCAGCGTGCCGGTCTTATCCACGACGAGTGTATCCACTTTCTCCATTACTTCGAGAGCCTCGGCGTTCTTTACCAGCACGCCCGCCGTTGTGCCGCGCCCCGTGCCAACCATAATGCTCATCGGCGTCGCCAGACCGAGCGCGCAGGGACACGCGATAATAAGCACCGCGACCGCATTCACGATGGCGTAGACAAAGCGCGGCTCCGGCCCGGCGACCGCCCATACGATAAAGGTGATGATGGCAATCAGCACGACCAACGGAACGAACCAAGACGAAACCAAATCAGCCAGCCGCTGAATCGGTGCGCGGCTGCGTTGCGCTTCGCCGACCATGCGCACGATCTGCGCGAGCAACGTGTCGCTGCCGACGCGCTCCGCTTTCATCACGAAGCCGCCTGTGCCATTGACCGTGCCGCCGGTGACTTTGCTGCCCGCCGCTTTCTCAACCGGAAGCGGTTCGCCCGTGACCATGGATTCATCCACGTTGCTCGCTCCTTCGGTGACGACGCCATCCACTGGAACTTTTTCGCCCGGACGCACGCGCAGCAAATCACCCGGATGAACTTGATCGAGCGCGATGTCCTCTTCCTTGCCGTCGCCGCGCAGGATGCGCGCCGTCTTCGGCGCTAGGCCGAGCAGCATTTTTATTGCGCTGCTGGTTTGGCTGCGCGCCCTTAGTTCCAACACCTGACCAAGCAGCACGAGCGCCGTAATGACTGCCGCCGCTTCAAAGTAAACCGCGACTTCGCCGCCGTGTCCGCGAAACGAAGCGGGAAACACGCCGGGGAAAAATAGCGCGAAGACGCTGAAGAAATACGCCGCGCCCGTGCCGATGGCGATGAGCGTGAACATATTCGGGCTGCGATTGACGATGGATGCCCAGCCTCGTTGGAAGAACGGCCAGCCGCCCCACAGCACAACCGGTGTCGCCAGCAGGAATTGCAGCCAGTTGATGAGGCGCGGCGAGAGCGCGTGCTGCACGGGCTGCCCCGGAATCATCTCCGACATCGCCAGCAGAAAGACGGGCAGGCTGAGCGCCGCGCTCCACCAGAACCGCCGCGTCATGTCGGTCAATTCGTGATTAGGTGCTTCCTCCAGCGTGACCGTGCGCGGTTCGAGCGCCATGCCACAGATCGGACAGTTGCCCGGCTCTTCGCGGACGATCTCCGGGTGCATTGGACAGGTAAGTACTCAAGCAAAAGAAAGTAGGTATTTAGTTCCAACCTCTTTCAGGGTGTCTTCGAGTGTTTCCGAAAGCTGTTTGAACGATTCATAAGCTGACAAGGGAAGCCATTCATATTTGAGCTTTCGCCAGAGAATCTCGATCAGGTTCAACTCCGGGCAGTAAGGCGGAAGAAAAAGAAGATACATTCCGTCTTCTTGCCACTGCTTGATCCTGGCTTCAAAAGCTGCGCTGCGATGCATCGGCGCGTTATCAATCACGATCACGCAAGGTTTCGTCAGTTGCGCACAGTAAGCGTCAAAGCAATGAATCACAAATTCCGAGTTCACCGAGCCTGCAGTGACATACGACTGAAACTCGCCGCGCAGATTGAGAAAACCAAGCACGTTTAAGCGAGGCGAGGAACTGCTCGGAAGTTCCAACGATTGATCCGGAGCTTGCCAGGCATACGGGACACAGGGCGTCAGACTGACTCCGGTTTCGTCAAAATAAATCAGGTCGAAATCGTTGCCGCTGTCGGCGCAGGCCTTGCGGAGTTTGGCCAAATGCTTTTGCGCCATGCGAAAGTCTTTTTCGTCGCGCATCGGTTTTAGACTGCGGCGAACTCGTTTCCAAGTGTAGCCAGCCGCTTTAAGCGCCCGTTTGAGCGTGTCAGGACTGACGGATTTTCGCAGCTCTTTTTCAATCTGCTGACAAGCTGTTTTCACAGAGCACGGTGAGTTGGCGACGATGTCAAAGGCTTTTTTTGAACTTGTCATCGGCCAAAGTCGCAGGGCGACCGCTCTTTGGATCATCCGCCAAGCCGTCGTATCCGTGCTCGTCCCACCAATCCAGCCAGAGACTGACGCGGTCACGATCTTGCTGGTAGATGTCGGCAATCTGATCCAGCGAATAGCCTCGCGCACTGAGCAACACCGCATGCGCTCGCATCCGAGTGCGATGTGCCGGATCAGTCTTTTGAATTTCCTGGAGGCGCTGTTGCTGCGCTTCCGTGAGCGGTTTGACGAATTTGGTCGGCGTTCTCATTCCCTCATTTTACCGAAAAACATCTGCTCGACTACTTATATTCGACCTTCGTCAGCGGCGCGGCAGGCAACTCCGGTTCAAGCGCCATTCCACATTTCGGACACGCGCCCGGCTTGTCCGAAATCACTTCCGGGTCCATCGGACAAACGTATTTCGTGCCTGCCGGAGCTGAAGTCTGTGGCTTTGGTGACGGGCGCAGGAATGATTCGGGATCCGTCTTGAACTTGTTCAGGCAATGCGTGCTGCAAAAGTAGTACGTCGTGCCGTCGTATTCGTGGCTGCCCGCAGCCGACTCCGGGTTGACCGTCATGCCGCACACCGGATCAATTGCGGTCGCCGCCTGCGCCGTCGCGTGTGAATGCTCGCTTGAGTGATCTGTCCTCATTTCCTCACTCATCGCGCCCTCCTTTCAGGCTTGTGGCTCGCCGGTTTGTGAACCTTGATTTTGGCGCTCTCGATCAAGCCGCAAAAACGCCCGGCGGCTCTCCCGGTCTTGTCCCACTGATTATTATTTTTCCGCCAGCGCTAATGCGGCAGTCATGACACGCGCGCCTGTCCAAGCAAAGACCAACTCGTTTCCAATACGCGCCATTTGCGGAAATCCGTTGGAACGTGCTGTCCCGGAAGGCGCGATCGTGATCGCTTCATCACGCTTACCCTCCGGCCTGATCCGTCGCACGCGCACCGCGCCGCCATCGGGCAGTTTTTCCAGCCAGCAGACTATCGCACTGCCGTCATCAAGCAGCAGCACATCTACGCGGCCAGCCGGATTGCCATCGTCTACAATGACCGGTTCGCCAAAGCTTTCACCGGCATTGTTTGAGAAAGAGAGCTTGACGCGCGAAGCGTTATTCGCCCCCGTGAACCAGACAACTGCAACGCGACGGCCAACGGCGGCGATGGCGGGGCCGTTCACCGGACATCCGTTTAGTTGCCAGTTGTCCGCAAAGACCGGACGCGGCTCGCTCCACTTGCCGCCTTTCAACCGGACAACGGAGATGTCGCGGATCTCCTTTTCCTGCTCCGAGCGGTCGCGGTAGACGACGACCGGCCCTTCAGCCGTCATCGCGGCGGAAGTTTGGCAACACTCGCAGACGCGCGCATCCAGCACCGCTTCATCAGCTAATGTGCCATCGCGTTTGATCTTCACATACCGCAACGTCATATTGCCGTGACCGTGACCGTGCGCATCGTTGGGGTCAGCTTTCATTTCGCGCCCGTCGAGCCACACTGCTGCCAGATTGCCGTCTTGCGCGGCAAACAATGAAACGAAGCCGTGTTCCGCTTTCACGCCGTCGCGGTGCGGCGTGAAAGGCTTGCCCCACGTCTTGCCGCCGTCGAATGATCGTGAGATGGTCACGTCATACTCGAATGTTCCCGCGCCGCTTTTCGCCAGCCAATGCGCCGCCAGCGAGCCATCCGGTAACACGACCATCGAAGGAAAGTCCGCCCAGTTGACGAACCAGTTCGAGCCTTCGGCGATGACTTGCGGCGCTGACCATTTTTCTTTTTCGAGCGCGGAAAAACGCAGCGAGAAACGCCCTTCGCCCAGCCGCTCAATCCAACTCAGATAAACGCGGCCATCGGGCGAGACGGCCAGATTGGGTTGACCGCTGCCTTGCCCGGCGGGTGAAGACAGTTCGCGCACTTGCGCAAAGCTGACAATGGAAAACAGCCACAAACCGAAAACAACACTCATCAATAGTCTCTTCATTTTAGATTTTCCTTTGATCTGAAATTTTCGTAGGCATACGCCTGGTGAGTAGCCGCGCAAACCAGGTTCATTTCACCTCGAAGGTCAGTGTCGCCCATTTAGATTCGTAGTTGACTTGCGCATCATTGACCGCCGCCATGTGAATGAACTTGACGTACCATTTGCCCACCCCCTTCAGCGCGATGCGCGCGAGGCCGCTCTGATCCGTGCGCACACCTGGCGCGGCCAGTTCTTTTCCATTCAACTCGCGTCCGGCCAGCACGAATTGGCCCGCGAGCGGCTGACCATCCTTCACGCACAACACCTCCAACGTCTGCCCCACCTTCAAGGCGTATGGATTCTGCTGTGGAATGATCTCGACCGGATAGCCAAGCGCGGTTTTGAAAGCATCGGTGCGCGCGTTGCCGACTTGAAAAATGGCTTTGACGTGTTTCGAGTAACGTTCGTGAACATCCTTCGCCAGTTCGTTGTTTATCTTCCGCTCCGCCAGGGTGTCCGGCACGCCGTCGTGTAAAAGGTAGTTGTTGAATTGTGCGGCCTTGAGCGCAAACTCACGCGGCTTGGTGGAAACGCCTGCGACGTATGTCCCCGCCTCGCCGGTTTGCAGATTGAGCAGCGCAATCTTGCCTTCGTCTCGCCAGTTCGCAGCCAATGGATTCGCTCGACCGCCAGTCCCGTTGACGATGCTCACGTCAACCATTCGGTCGCGCGCGACAGGGTTTTCACTCGCGCGGAATGAACCGTTGAGCAAGCGCATGGATGCTTTGCTGTTGGGTTGCAGGAAGTAGCTGTCGAGTTTGAGAAATAGATCGTGCGCACGGGCAGTCACGAGCAAACTTGCGCAGAGCAGCACAAGCACTGTCAGTCTATGTTTCATACGGATGATCCTCTCTGGTGTGGTCACAGGCCATTCGCAACCGGCGAACGGCGTGAGACAGGCAAAATACCTGCCCGTCTCACGCCTGAATAAGTCGCTCAGAACTGAAGCTTCAGCGCCAGTTGCAGCGAACGCGGCCCGCCGATTTGATAGAGCGGACTCAAGCCGCCCAGCCCGCTGCTCAACATCTGCGTCGCGCGCCCAAAGATCGCGCTCGTCAGAATGCCGTTGGGATTGGCGAAGTTCGCATGGTTGAACAGGTTGAAGGCGTCCAAACGGAATTGCAGATTCAGCGACTCGACCAGCTTGAAATCGCGGCGCAAGGCTACATCAAGCTGATTCGCCGCAAAGCCGCGCAGCACGTTGCGTCCGAGCGTGCCTTGCCGTCCTTGCGCAATGGGCGTCACTCCATCAAACGCCGCCGGATTGAAGCGCCTGCCGCCCGCGAACGACGGGTCATTCAGATAGAGCGGCTGTCCCGCTACCAAATCAGGGCGCGAAACCGTCGTGAAGCCCAGACCGAAGGGGTCGCGCCCAGACAGCACATTGACCGGCGTGGCTGAACGCGCGCGGATAATCGTGTCGAGGCCGAAGCCGCCGAAGATTGCTTTGCCTGCGCCATCGGCAAACGGTGAAGGAATCGCGTAGCTGATCGCCGCATTGAAAGCGTGCCGCAGATCGAAACTCGACGGCCCGCGATCCTGTTTCGGATCGAAGCGTCCCGTCGGCGATTGCCGATTCTGGAACGACTCTTCCGACACGATGTCGAGCGATTTAGCAAAGGTATAGGAAACCAGCGCCTGCAAGCCTTTTGACAGCCGCCGCTGATATTGCAACTGCAAGCTGTGGTAATCCGACGTGGCATCGTTCGTCACCGCGTCAATGCGCGTGAAGAAGCCCGGATTGACCAGCGTCGTCACACGTCCCAGGCGTCTGCCGTTCGCGCCAACATAAGTCGCTTTGATCACGTTGCTCGCGCCGATGGACTGCTCGATGGCTACGTTGTATTGCAGCGTGTAAGGCAATTTGAAATCGCGTTGATAAGCGAAGATGCGCGGGTAAGGCGGATTGGCGCTGACGGCGGGCGGTTGCACGGCGGCTGTGGCAGCCGTGAACGTCTGGTTGGTCAACCCCAGCGTGCGCGCGTTCGGATAAAGCGTCGCGCTGAACGCCGTCCCGGTGAAGTTGTAACCCAGATCGTAAAACATGCCGAAGCCGCCGCGCACGACCGTCCCGTGCTTTTGTGAAAGCTGATAGGAAGCTCCCACGCGCGGCGAGAAGTTATTGAAGGTCGTTTCATAAAAGCGCGTCCCGCGCGGCGCGAGGGCGGTCGGGTTATTCAGAGTTAAGACCGTCACCGGTTCACGCCCGTCTTTCTCTGAAGGCGCGGGGTTTACTTCGTAACGCAAGCCGTAAGTCAGCGTCAGCCGGCTGGTCGTCCGCCAGGTGTCTTGCGCATAAGCCGAAAAGTTTTGATAGACCGGATTCAACGCAGCGTCTATGCCGACGAGGGAGGCGGTCGGCGCTACGCCGCCCACCAGCGACGTGATGGTCGGAAAGATGAAATTTCGCCGGTACGTGCCGCTGTCGGCAGTGGGCGCGAGGCGGCGGTAATCCACGCCGAATTTCAGCGCGTGCCCGCCCACCGTGTAAGACAGATTGTTGACGATATTGAATTGCCGCTGTTTCTGATCGGAAAACAATCCGTCGCTGATGGTGTTCTCGCCCGATGGATCAACTTCGATGTAAATGTACCCTTGCGGCCCCGAAGTGAACGGCGGATACAAGCTCGATTGCGGCGGGACAATGGCGCCGCCGAAATTGTCAATGAAGTACGATTGGTTGACGCCCGCTTTGCTGTAATTGACGCGCAGATCATTGCTGAGGTGCGCGCCAAACGTCATCGTCGCTCCCGCCGTGTAAGTGTCGGTTTTGTGATCCAGCCGCGCCACACAACTGGCCGCGCAGAAGCGCGCGCGTTCGTCCGTCACGGAAGGCGCGTGGTTGACGCGCCCGAACAGCGACAGTTTCGGGCCGAAGTTCTGGTCAATGCGAAAGCTGGTGGCGTCCAACGTGGAGGGTTTGGAGAACGCGGCCTGATAGGGCGCGGCGTTCGGCGTGGCCGCCAAAGGCGCGCCCGTCGGCAGCGGGAAAGCGTTGAGAATGTCGCGCAAGACTCCGGTCGCAGCTTGCCGCGCGGCCAGCGAAGGAACCTGCAAAGGCACGGTCACAAAAGGCGTACGCAGCCGCACGCCTTCATACGAAAAGAAAAAGAACGTCCGATTGCGCCCGTCATAAGCCAGCGGCCCGAAGAGGGATTTAGGCAAAAGCACGGGGCCGCCGATCACGCCGCCAAAATCGTTTTGCCGAATCGGCGGACGTTTCAAATTGTTGGCATTGGCGAAAAAATTGTTGGCGTCGAACTTGTCGTTGCGCAAGTATTCAAAAATCGAACCGTGAAAATCGTTCGTGCCAGAGCGCGTGACAAGCTGAACCTGCGCGCCCGGTTGCCGCCCGAATTCCGGCGCATAGGTCGAAGTCTGAATCGAAAACTCCTGCACGGCATCCACCGAAGCCAGACTGGCCGTGCTGCCCTGCGAAGAATACGAAGGCACGCCGCCGCCAGCGGTTTCATAAAGCGTCGTTGAGGCCGACGAACCGAAATTCGCGCTGACGCCGTCCACCGTGAAGTAATTCGATCCTGCGCGCTGTCCGTTGACTGAGAACTGTCCGGGCGTGACCAGATTCGACGGCGTGATGACGACGCCGGGCGAAAGCTCGACCAGCGTCTGGAAGCTGCGTCCGTTGAGCGGTTGGTTCTCTACGAACTGGCGATTGACCAGCGTCGCCACCACGGGCGCATCGCTGACCAGCGAGGCTTCGGTGATGGTGACGGTTTCGCCGACCTGCGCGACTTTCAACTGAATCCTGATCGAACTCTGATCGCCTACGTTAAGCGCCACGTCGGGCAATTCCGCCGTACCGAAGCCGGAGCGCTGCACCCTGATCTTGTAACGGCTCGGCAGCAACTGCGGCACGATGAAAAAGCCGTCACTGTTGGTGGTCGTCTGTCGTTCGGCTTGCTTTGACAAATCGGTGACGACGACGGTCGCACCGGCCACGACAGCGCCGGTTTCGTCGGTTACGGTTCCCGTCAAAGTTGCGGTAGCTGACTGCGCAGAGACGAATTCAAGCAGGGCGGTCAGCAGGAAGAGAACCAGCAGACTTCGCGTGGTATTGCTTACATTGATTCCAAACATGGGGCGTCTCCTTTGAAGAGTGTTGGGTTGTAGCGATCTCCGCAAATGACGGCTCTCGCCTGGCGCTTCGGATTTTGCGAAGAATGCCTGGAGTCGAATCAGTTCTTTGTCGGGGCAGGAGCCGGTCGTCGTGGACTGCTCGTATGCCAATGCACGATCTGCCAGCCCTGCGCGCCGTGTTGCAGCACCGCCGTGCCCAATCCGCCGCCTTCGACGTGACGCTCTTTCAGGTCGGCGGCGATGGTGTATTTGAACGTCGCCCAGGCCGTATGACCCGACAGATTCATTTTGATGTCCGTCAGCGCGTACTTGACGTTCTTCATCGTTTTCAACTCAGGCCCAAGATGATGATCGCGGTAATCGGCCCAGCCGTAGTTCGCATGCCCATTCTCGATCACCGTCACGGTCTCGTCCTTCGACCAGAGTTTCTCGATGGCGGCCAGGTCTCCACGCTCGACAGCGGCGGTGTATTGCGTCAGCACGGCACGCACTTCGGCGTCGCTATTGCTGCCGGCAGCGGCTTTGGCTTGCGTATTTGCGCCGGCAGGCGCACTGCCATGTTTGTGGGCTTCCTGCGCGAACACGCGCAATCCCCCAAACAGGCTAACGGCCAGCAACATGATTCGAATGCAGTTCTTTGTCGTCATAATAGTGATCTCCATGAAAGAAGCGGCGCAATCGGCCTGACTGCGCCGCGCTTGGTTGATGCGTAGCCTGCTTACTCGACGATCAACGTGCCTTTCAGCATGTTCATCCCGCAGGCAAAACTGAGTTCGCCTTTTTCCTGCGCAGGCAATTCGACCAGGACTGTCTGCCCGACAGGCAGTTTCGCGCTGATTTTCAGTTTGGGGAAAACTACCGTCCCACCGCAATTTTCCTCATCCGTGCGCGTGAATGCGAGCTTGACCGGCTGGCCGGCTTTGACGGTCAGCTTGGCCGGCGTATAGCCATCCTTGCTCACGGTGACTTTGATCGCATCGGCGGGAATTTCCGCCTGATGATGCGAGTGATCTGCCGCCGGAGCCTTCTGCCCGCTTTTGACCATCGCCATGATCTTGTCGTACTTGTCTTCGGGCAGCACGCGCACCAGATTCATCATCCCCATCATCGAAGCCGTCCAGCCCGGCGCAAGACCCCAGGTTTCGGGTTTGGCGACCTCATCATCCACGATCATCATCATCATATCGTCTTGCGGGTAACCGGGGACTTTCTTCTTGTCCTCTTCGGACAAGACAACGGCGGTGCGCTGTTTCTTGACCAGCGTCATCTTGCACTTTGGACACGAACCGGCTTTATTCGAGACGACTTCCGGGTGCATCGGACAGGAGAAGATTTCCTGCGCTTGTTGTTTTACCAACGTCATCTGGCACTTCGGACACTTGCCCTCTTTGTCGGATTTCACTTCTGGGTGCATCGGACAGGAATACAAACCGCCCTGTGTAGTGAGCGGAACCGGCAGCGCCGCTTTTTGCCCAACCGCGTGCGACGCGCTTTGTTCAGCGGTCGTCATTGCCATGCCGCGTCCGAAGCCGGGGCCGAAGTCCTCACTGAGCGCATGGCCTTTGGTCAGCATGCCCATGCCGTTTTCCATGCTCAGCCCGGTGTCCGAACCGCTGCCGTGCGACATCGCCATCGGCCCAACCATCGAGACCATCTGGTTCATCATGTGATGCGGCAAGTGGCAATGCAGCATCCAGTCGCCTTCGTATTGCGCCACGAATTCGACATCGCGGGCCTGTGCCACGCCGACGATGACCGTGTTGCCCGGAAACCAGGCCGATTCCGGGACGCGCCCGCCTTCCGTGCCGGTGACGTAAAACTGCATCCCATGCAGGTGGATCGGGTGATGATCCATGCCGAGGTTGACGATGCGGATGCGCACGCGCTCGCCTTTCTTCACAAGCAAGGGGGTAGTTGCGGGCGCGGATTTGCCGTTGAGCGTCAGCCAGTTGAATTCCATCGAAAACGTATTCGGCACATCGTTGTTTGGCAGCAGTGCCCAACCCTGCAAGATCATTGCGAAGTCTTTGTCGCAACGCGGTTCGTGCGGCGTTTTGGGATGGATGACGAACATCCCGATCATCCCCAACATCTCCTGCATCGCGCCGTGCGAGTGATAGAAGTACGTGCCGTTCTGATTGACCGTGAACTCGTAAATGAACACGCCGCCCGGTTCGACCATCGGCTGGCTGATGTAAGGCGTGCCGTCCATTTCAATCGGAATCTCCAGCCCGTGCCAATGCACCGTCGTCGCTTCCGGCAATTTGTTCTCGAAGATGATGCGCACGCGGTCGCCTTCGACGACTTCGATCATCGGCCCCGGCACGCTGCCGTTGTAGCCCCACGCCCACATCTTGCGCGCCGGTCCCATGTGGGTTTTGGGCATGATCTCGCAATGCACCACTTCGGCGCGCAGATTGAAGACCTTCACGCCGTTGTCCAGCGTGTATTCCAGTTTCGGCAGATCAGGCGTCTGCACCGGCACGTATTGGCCGGTCGCGGCTTTCGCCTGCTCGGCCATCATCTTCGCGTGATCGTGCGCTGGCGGCGTGGTAGGCTTGTCCGTTTTGGGACTGTCAGCCTTCGGTTTCTGTCCCGGCATTTGGTGGCCTTCGTGTTGTGCCGACGCCGGTTGGTTTAATACCAGGCCAGCGCCGAGCAGGCTCGAAGCCTGCAAAAACTTTCTTCTCATCCAGTTCATATTTTCCATTGCAATAAGTCCTCAGATAAAAATGTTCTCCCTTGTTCAATCACGGTCGTCCGCATTCGCCGGATTGCCGCCTTCCATTGTCATGCCGCCCGGCGCATCGAGCGCGCCATTGAGCAGATAACCGCGCAGCAAAACTGCGTTCTGCCACGTATTCACCAAAGCCTGCACGTACTCGACGCGCACCTGAAACAGCGTGCGCTGTGCAATCAGCACTTGCGGATAAGCCGCCGCCATCGCGCGAAAGTTGGCGCGATACAGATCGTAAGCGCCCTGCGCCTGCGGGACGATTTGCTTCTCGTACTGCGTCGCCACACGCAGGGCGTTCAAATACGTGCGATATGCGCTGGCGAAACGCGCGCGCAGCATCAGTTCAACGCGCCGAACTTCGCGCTCGGCCATCTCCAGTTCAGCGCCTGCGGTCGCAATCCCGCCTTGATTGCGATTCCAGAGTGGAATGCGCAGGCCGACTTCGACGGAGGCTTCCGGCCCGGTGCGCTTGGCGTTAGGGATTTCCTTTTCGAGCAGTTCGCGGTTGTACCCGAAGCCCCCACGCAAAAAGAGATCAGGCGCATTTTCGGCCCTGGCGCGCGTAAGCGAGGCTCTGGCACGTTCAACACCAGCGCGCGCGCGTTTCAGTTCCGGGCTGTTGGATAGCAGACCGGTCAGCAATTCTTCCTGATTGAGCACAGGCAATCCTTTCTCCAACTCGCCCATTAGGCGCGTAGGTTTGAGAAACGGATTGCCAATGACAGCGGCGAGTTCCTGCCAGACTTGATCGCGATCGTTCTCTGCCATAATCAAATCCAGTTCCGCACGTTCGGCCTCGATGCGGATCTGCGCGGCATCGGGACGGTCAGCTTGTCCGACATTTAAGAGTTCACTCGTAGTCTTGACTGCGTCCCGCGCCAGCTTTGCCAGTTGTGTGCGGACTTCGACCAGTTCCTGCGCGCCGAGCGCCTGGTAGAAGAGGATGCGCACGGCGTTGAGAATACGCTGCTTTTGTGCGGCGGCGTCCTGTTCGGCCTGATTTTTCTCCTGGGCAAAAATCGCGCGGCTCTTGCGGAGTTTACCGCCCAGCGGAATCGTCTGTTCGATAAAGCCCAGATGCTCGCTCTTCTCGCCAATCGCGCGGAAAGCGAGTTCTTCGGCCTGATAGCCGATAATTGGATTCGGCATCAATCCGGCCTGCACGCGGCGGCCTTCGGCGGCGCGGATTGCGGCTTCGGCCTGAGCCAGCGTGGGGTTTCCTTCCAACGCCTGGCGCTCAAGATCGGCCAGCGTCATCGGCTGCCCCTGAGGCTGAGCGAGAGCTGTAGGATTAGTGATTCGTGACGATGAAGGTTGGATGGTCACCGAAGTTGCTGTCTGTGCAAGCGTCTGTAACTGCCCTGTAAGAATTAACAGTGACAGAGCAGCGAAAATCGCGCGGGTTAAGTAGGTTTTTCCAAAGCTGAAAAACTCTGCGCCTGGAAAGAAAAAGTGCATGCCGTGATTCTCCTTATGATTTTTCATTTGTTCGTCAGTATGCGAGTACACAACAACTCGCGCACAGGCTATATACCAGCCTGCTCCAGTGATTCAGGCGAATGGCAGGGTTAAATTCGAAGGACGGATCTTTGCGGGATGCGAGGCGGCGATCTGAGTGAATCCCAGATATCTATGGTGTCAGACACAGATTGATTTGCCAGCAGGATCGTGAACGTTTCATAGACAATCGGATGGGAATGGAGGGAAACGACAGTAGTCAGTGAATTCCTGACCAGCAGCATGGCTGCCGTTTCGTGATTTGCGCAACTGTGCGGATTCTTTTTCGATGGCTCTGGCAGATAATGATTCGCGTCGAGCCGCGTTTGATGGCAATGGTTTGAGACATCCTTCTGTTCAGAAGATGGCATTGCCCAAGTCTCCAGGCAGCCGGCAAACGCACAAACGGCACCACACAATTGCATGAAGAGCAGCGTGGCGCTCATGAGTGCGGAAACAGTAATATTGGACTTGTGCCGAACCGTTTGCATCTCAGGTTTTGAAGTCTGTACTACGGAATCTGGTAGTCAATAATGCACAGGCACGAAGACCTGACGTGAATCAATTCCACCTTGCGTGCAAACCCCAAGCCATAACGCGCGCGACGCAACGCTCTGTTCAGACTGGAAACCCAGCTTGTTCTTGCAAATGAACCATGGCGTTCCAAATGATTGAGCAGCAAGACATTCCCTAGTCACCTAAGCTGAAAGATGGGGGCTGGATTTGCAAAAGCAGCAACCCTTTTGGTGTTGACCACGACAGCTATTGGAACCTTAAGTGCTGGATAACAGACGACTCCGTGTCTGTAAACAGACATCGCTGCCCGGCGAACCGAAGTTGAGGGCTCGCTTTGGCCCCCTTGCCCGGCGTACATATAAAGGTCGCGCTTGTCGCTGAATTGCTCGCGGGTTGGGAATAATCGAGAAGCCGCCGGTGATTTACCGGTTGACAGCGCGGGCTATGCTCAGGTACTTATGAGGGAGTTATGTTGAAACGTGTCGCTGCACTACTTATGGTTCTGCTCTTCGCTGGCCAGGCGCTGGCGGGCGGAATTGCGTGCGGCATTGACGCTCTCAGCAATGGTTTCAACAGCACGGGCGAGGCAGCCTGTTCAATACAGAAGACAGGCGAATGCGATGAGATGGCCTGCTGCCTGCAAGGGAAATCGCCGACCGGTGCGGTCGTAGCGATGGTCTGCTGCGAGATCAAATGCGGCGAATCCACTGGCGGTGCGCAGTTCGATTTCACGCCTCTGACGCTGGCTCCTGTGCCTACCCTTGTCACGGTTCGCATTGTTTCGCTCGATACACTCAGCGAAGTTGAAGCCTCCGCTGCCGCCATTTCTTTCAGGTCGGTTGAAACCAACCTTCTTCATCACGATCCTCCTGATCTCTTTCTCTCCAACTCCACATTTCTGATCTAACAAAGCCGTAGTGCGCCTTGTTGACGTGCCGGAAGGCCAATCAGGGCTTCCGGTGGGGCAGCTCTTTTTCTGTGCGCCATCTTTTGTGATGGCAAACAGAGAGAGCCGGGCAATCTGCGGCAATCCAGCTGCACGATCAGAAAACCGATGAACATCTTTAAGACTACGCAGCCGCAGTCCGCACAGTGGCCATTGACTGTTGTGACGTTCGCAATCCTTCTCGCCGCATTTGTACTGCCGGGAATGGCGCAGCAAATACAGAACACGGTTCAGCACCCATCTGAGCAAACGTCACAGCATGCAATGCAGCATAAAGCCGATGTTCAAGCGGGCGGTGTAAGCCTCGCCGGTCTGGTTGAAGCGGCGCTCGCGGCCAACCCCGAACTCACTGTGATGCGCCGTGGATTTGATGCGGCGCGGGCGCGCATCCCGCAAGCCAAAGCATTGCCCGATCCGATGGTGTCGCTGAGCAACAGCACGGTGACCAACCCCGTTCCTTTCGCCGGGTTGAAAAATGACTTCAGCGAAATCGCGCTGGGCTTCAGTCAAGACCTGCCCTGGTTCGGTGTGCGGCGGTTGCGCGGGCAGGTGGCGAGCGCCGAATCCGAAGCGAAGTTTCAGGAGTACGCGGCAACGGCGCTCCGGCTGACGAGCGAAGTGAAGCTCGCGTATTACGACCTCAGTTACACCGACCGCGCGCTGGCAGTGCTGGCTCGTGACAAGGAGATTCTCGACAAGATCGCGCAGGTTGCCGAGGCGCGCTACAGCGTTGGCAAGGCGCAGCAGGTGGATGTGGTCAACGTGCGCGTCGAGATCACCGAGTTGTTGGAAAAACAAGCGATGCTCGAACAAAGGCGCGCGATTACTGTGGCGCAACTCAACAACCTGCTTTACCGCAATCCTGAAACGCCGATTGAAAAAACTGCTGACGTAAAGATGAGCCCTGAACCGCCGCCGCTCGAAGAACTCGAGCGACTCTCTTCAGAGAATGCGCCTGACCTCAAACAACTGCGCCGCATGATTGATGGCAACAACAAGGCGCTACGTCTGGCCGAACGCGAAGCGAAGTACCCGGAGGTCGGCGTCAACTTCATCTATCACAACCGGCCTGTATTCTCCGACTACTACACGTATGGCGTGACGCTGCGGCTGCCGCTTTACGCCGCGACGAAACAGCGGTACGCGATCAAGGAGCAGGCCGCGAATCTTGCGGCGACGCAGGCGCGGTTGGATTCAAATCTCTCGCTGATTCGCTACAAGCTGCGCGATGCGCGGGTGCGTGCAAGCACGTCAGCACGGCTGATCAAATTGCACGAACAAGGGCTGATTCCGCAGGCGACGCTCGCGCTCGAAAGCGCGCTCTCGGCGTATCAGACAGGACAGATCGAAATGCTGACGCTGCTCAATTCGCTTAAGCGGGCGCTCGATTACGAGACGCGCTTTTACGAACTGCTGGCCGATTACCAGAAGGCGCTCGCCGAGATGGAGCGATTCACGGGAGTTGAACTGACGAAGTGAGGTAACGATGAAACGACTGACTGCATTTCTCAAACGCCGATGGCGCGCTCTGCTGGCGCTTAGCATTCTCTTTGCCGCCGCTGGGACTTTGCTCGCGTTTGCGTTCGCGCCCGGACTAAGCGGTACGCCGCTGGCTCGCACGCTGCGATTTTGGGAGAAAGCGCCGCCGCCGATTCCTGCCGTGCCTGCCGGGCAACTCGGCGTCGAGATGGAGCAGGCGCAGGCCGAAAATCCGAACGGCGCGATTGTGATTGACGCCAACACGGCGGCGAGTCTGGGACTGCAAACGGCAACAGTCGAATCGCGCACATTCGATCAACCCGTGCGCACGACAGGGCGCGTGATGCCTGATGAGCGGCGGATCACACACGTTCAGACGAAAGTCGAAGGTTGGATTGAGGAGACGATGGGAAATTTTGAAGGGCAGCAGATCAACAAAGGACAGCCACTCTTCACGCTCTACAGTCCCGAACTTGTCGCCACGCAGCAAGAGTATCTGATCGCGCTCAAGGCGCGGCAGGACTTTGGCAAAAGCGAATTCGAGGTTGTGCGCGATTCGGGCGGCTCGCTTGTTGAAGCGACGCGCCGGCGATTGCAACTCTGGGATTTGACGCCGCAGCAGATCACCGAACTTGAGAAGACTGGAAAAGTGCGGAAGGCGATCACCTATTTTGCGCAGGCGTCGGGTGTCATCACGGCGCGGAAAGCTTTTCCGGGAATGCGCGTGATGCCGGATGTCGAACTCTACACGCTCGCTGATCTTTCGACGATCTGGGTCGAGGCCGATGTTTACGAGAGCGACCTGATGAACATCCGCGCCGGATCGAAGGGCGAAGTGACGCTGCCCGACAACAGCACACAGACTGGCCGTGTGGCATTCATCAATCCACTGATTGAGCCATCCACGCGCACGGCGAAGGTGCGCCTGGAATTCAACAACCCGAACCTGCGCCTCAAACCCGGCATGTTTCTCAACGTCAGCCTCACTGTGAAACAGCCGCCGCAACTGGTCGTGCTGCGCGATGCGGTGATTGACACCGGGATGCGCCAGCTCGTGCTCGTGGATGACGGCGACGGCAAATTCTCGCTGCGCGAGATCACTGTCGGCGCGCAGGGACAGGAGCATTACACCGTGCGATCGGGGCTGCGCGCGGGCGAGAAAGTGGCGCGCAACATTCAGTACCTGATCGATTCTGAGACGCAGTTGAAGCAGGCCATTGAGCAGAAGACCGGCGCGCTGGCTCCGGCGGGTGCGGGCGGCGGAAGCCGCGCGGGCCACGCCAGTCACGTACAGCAATGAACTACGTCTGAAGCCGAAGAGGGACAGGCAATGATTAACTGGATTATTGATTTCTCGGTTCGCTATCGCTTTCTGGTCATCCTCACCTATATCGCCATCGCGGGGTGGGGCTACTGGGCAATGCTGCGCACGCCGATTGATGCGATTCCCGATCTCAGCGAGAACCAGGTGATCGTCTTCACCGACTGGCCGGGGCGCTCGCCGCAGGAAGTCGAAGATCAGGTCACTTATCCACTGACCGTGAATCTGCAGGGACTCGCCGGGGTGCACGTGATTCGTTCGTCGTCGGCCTTCGGCTTCTCGATGATCAATATCATCTTCAATGACGACACTGACCTTTACTTTGCGCGAACGCGAGTGCTGGAGAAGTTGAATCTGGCCGCCAGCCAGATGCCGCCAGGCGTGGTGCCGACGCTTGGCCCTGATGCGACAGGGGTGGGGCAAGTCTACTGGTATACGGTCGAAGGCAAGGGGCAAGACATGGGCACGCTGCGTTCGTTACAGGATTGGTTCATTCGCTATCAACTCAACTCCGTCCCCGGTGTGGCCGAAGTTGCCAGCGTTGGCGGTTACGTGCGGCAGTATCAGGTAGACATTGACCCGAACAAGTTGCGCGCTTACGGCGTGACGCTCGCTGACGTGCGGATGGCGATTGAGCGGAGCAACAACAACGTCGGCGGCAAGCTGATTGAAGGCGGCGGCAAGGACTTTGTGATTCGCGGCCTCGGCCTGATTCAGAACATGGCTGACCTTGAATCCATCGTCCTCACCGAGCGCAACGGTACGCCGGTCTACTTGCGCCAGGTAGCGAGCGTGACGAGTGGCCCGGATTTCCGGCGCGGCGCGCTCGACAAGATGGGCGTGGCGGCGGTCGGTGGTGTGGTTATCATCCGCTATGGCGAGAACACGCAGGAGGTGATCGCGCGCGTTAAGGATAAGATCAATGAATTGCAGAAGGGGCTGCCCGACCGCGTGCAGATCGTCCCGTTCTATGACCGCACCGATCTGATCCGTCGCGCCGTGAACACTCTGAAAGATTCGCTGATCGAAGAAATTATCCTCGTCACGCTCGCACACATTCTCTTCCTCTGGCACTTCAGATCAATCCTGATCGTGACGATCCCATTGCCTCTGGCAATCCTGATTTCGTTTCTGTTCATGAAGTACGCCGGGATCAGCTCGAACATCATGAGCCTAGGCGGGATTGCGATTGCGATTGGCGTACTGGTGGACGCCGGCATCGTCGTGACCGAGAACGCGATGCGCTACGCTGGCAAGACGCCCGATTACGAGCGGAAGATCAAAGACGTGGTGGTCAAATCGGCGAAACTCGTCGGGCGACCAATCTTCTTTTCGATGGCGATCATCGTCCTGGCTTTCGTGCCGGTCTTCTCGCTCATCGGGCAGGAAGGCAAACTCTTTCACCCGCTCGCCTTCACAAAGACGTTTGCGATGGTCGGCGCGACGCTGCTAGCCGTGACGCTCGTTCCCGCGCTCTGCACGTTCCTGATTCGCGGCAAGATTCACGATGAGGACGACAATCATCTGATGCGCTTCCTGCTGGGCTTTTATCGTCCGACGCTCGCGTTCGCCCTGCGTCATCGTGTCATTACCATCACGATTGCATTCGCGTTCTTCATCACGTCGCTTTATCTCGCCACGGGCATCGGCTCTGAATTCATGCCGCCGCTCAACGAAGGCACGCTGATGTATATGCCGGTGACGGACGCCTCGGTCTCAATCACGAGGGCGAAAGAGATTCTTCGGATGGAAGATGACGTCATCCGCCGCTTCCCCGAAGTCGAATCCGTCGTCGGCAAGCTGGGCCGCGCGGAGACCTCGACCGACCCCGCGCCGGTGAACATGACCGAGACAATCATCAACCTGAAACCTGAAAAAGACTGGCGACCCGGCCTGACGAAAGATCAACTCATCAACGAAATGGACGCGGCCCTGCAGATGCCTGGCGTGACCAACATCTGGACGCAGCCGATCATCAATCGCATCGAGATGCTCTCGACTGGCATCCGCACGCAGGTTGGGATCAAGCTCTTCGGCTCCGATCTGAAAACACTCGAACAGAAGTCCAAAGAAGTCGCCGCAGTTGTGCAGAACATTCGCGGCTCAGCGGATGTCTACCCGGAACAACTCGGCGGCGTGCCCTATCTCGAAATCGTCCCGCGCCCGCAGGAAATCGCGCGCTACGGTATCAACAAGCGCGACCTGCAGGATGTAATTGAGACGGCCATCGGCGGCAACAATCTGACGACGACGATTGAAGGCCGCCAGCGTTTCCCGGTGCGCGTGCGCTACATGCGCGAACTGCGCGACACGCCGGAAGCAATCAGCAAAGTGCTGGTCGCGGGGACGAACGGAATGCAGGTTCCGTTGGGGCAGGTCGCCGACATTCGCGTGGTCAACGGCCCGACGATGATTTCCAGCGAGAACAGTCTGCTGCGTGGTCTTGTGCTTCTGAACGTGCGCGGGCGCGATGTCGGCTCATTCATCGAAGAGGCGAAGCGCGCCGTCGCCGCGCAGGTCAAGATGCCGACGGGTTACTACGTCGAGTGGAGTGGGCAGTACGAGAACCAGATTCGCGCGAAGAAGCGGTTGCAGATCGTCATTCCGCTTGCGCTCGCGGTGATCTTCCTGCTGCTCTACGTCACCTATCACTCGTGGGTCGAAGCCGCGCATGTCCTGCTGGCCGTGCCGTTCGCGCTGACCGGAGGCGTCGTGCTGGTCTGGCTGCTCGGCTACAACTTTTCGGTGGCGGTGTGGGTCGGTTTCATCGCGCTCTTCGGAACGGCCACGCAGACTGGCATGGTGATGGTCGTCTATCTGGAAGAAGCGGTCGAGCGCAAACGCAAAGAGCTTGGCGGCAGACTGACGCGCGCGGGTCTGCGTGAAGCGGTGATGGAAGGCGCATTGCTGCGGCTGCGCCCTAAGGTAATGACCGTCTCGACGGTCGTCGCTGGGTTACTCCCGATTATGTGGTCAACGCGCACGGGCGCGGAAGTGATGAAGCCGCTGGCGACGCCGGTGTTGGGCGGAATGGTTTCATCGCTGCTGCACGTGCTGATCGTGACGCCGGTGATCTTCCTGTGGCTGCGCGAACGCGAGGTGCGGCGCGAAGAGAGGGCGGCGGCTGAAGCCGGGGTGACGGCGAGTGAAAAGGCACCGGCTGAAAACCGGCATGAAGAACATGAACTTGTCAGTTAAGAAAAGCGACAACACAACGCAAATCAATCGGAGGATCGAATGACTCAACACAAATCAAAAAGCCCGCCGCACCAGGCGGGCGGTTCCAGCAAGCGACTATGGCCTCTGTTCGCAGCCGTCCTGCTGCTGGCGTGTGGGCTTGTGACGTTTCAAATATTGCATCACAGAAAGCACAGCAGGTCGCCATCAACGGTGGCGGCGCCAACAGCACAGACCACGCCTACGCCGCAATTGTCCGAACAGGCACTGAAGGATACGGCTTGGGATTCGACGTGGCCGCCATTGCCAAATGCCGGAACACTGGCGCAACCGGTAGAACAGGTGCGCGCAATGTACGCCTTCACCGCGCGTCATCCCGAAGTTATGGAATACGCGCCCTGCTATTGCGGATGTGAAAGTGGCGGACATCAAAGCGCGCGGGATTGTTTTGTCAAAGGCCGGACAGCCGATGGTAAACCGCAGTGGGACGGGATGGGGTTCATCTGAGACATCTGTCTCGACGTCGCGCGTGACGCGATGAAGCTTTATCACGAAGGCAAACCGATGACGGAGATTCAACAGACGATTGACGGCAAGTATGCGCACAAATACAAAACGCGGACGCCTACTACGAAGCCGCCAACGTCGAAAAATCAATAAGCACCACGTTCAACTTAGCCAGATTCAATGCTGCCACCAACTGGCTGGCAGACTGAGTCTGAAAGTAGGTCAACAATAACAATGGAGGAAAAGACCATGTATGAAACTTCAAGCAGGAGAAACAACCACACGACAATCTGGCTTCTGGTCAGCGCCTTGACCATTTTGCTGGCGATTGCCATCCCCGCCTCTTCACGTGGCGCAGGAGCCGGGCAGGATCATTCCGGCCACGCTTCAATGCAAGAAATGAAGATTCCGCAGACTGCGCAGGATCACAAAGACCTGGCGGAACGTTACCAGAAGAAGGCGGCGGAATACCGCGAAGAGATCGAAATGCACAAGAAGATGCTGGCCGAGTTCAGCAAGAAGGTCGCCAAAAATCCGAAGGATACGGGCGAAAACCCCTACATCAAGAAGATGCGGCTGCATTGCGAAAAGTACATCAAAGCTGCCGAAAACTTGGAGCAGGAGGCCAAAGAGATGGCTAAGTTCCACACTTTCCGCGCAAAGGAGATGGAGGGGAAATAGGTTCTCCAAATCGCCCGCTGCCCACTCCCCTGGTGGCTGGATGCAGCGGGCGATTGGTGACCAATAACAGGCAGGCGCAATCGGGCAATCAATGAACTCTTCAGACACAAAGACGCAAAGCAGCACTTGGCAGACGCTGGCGGCCATCTACGTGATCGCTGTTGCCTTCAATCTGGTGTGGGAACTGGCGCAGGCGCCGCTTTACATTGGGATGAATGGTTTCAGGCAGTCATGGCGGGTCTGTCTGTTGGCGACGCTGGGCGACGGTCTGCTCCTGCTGCTTATCTTCGCTGTTGGCTGGCTCGTGTTGCGGCGGTGGGACTGGTTCGTACGACCGGGAGTTCGCGGCTACGCCCTGATGATCGTCACAGGATTGGTGATCGCCGTCTGCATTGAATTGGCAGCGGTCTATGTGATGGGGCGTTGGGAATACACGAAGCAGATGCCCCTTGTGCCGGGTCTTGGCATAGGGCTGACACCCGTTGCGCAGATGCTTGTGCTACCGCCACTTATCTTTCGCGTTGTGACTGTCTGGCTTAAACGCGCTGAGACGAAAGGCGGGATCGGGATATATCGCTAGGAAGTTAGTGGTTCAATCAATTCAAAAGGAGAAAACGATATGAGAACGAAATCAATTCTGGCGGCGCTGGCCGTCTTGATTCTGGGATTGACGCTTGCGGCTTGCAGCAAGAGCAACGGCAGCGGGGGCGAATTGAAACAGATTGCCCAGCAGCGCGTGGGTGATTACGTCGTCACACTGCTCAGCGACACGGGGCAGTTGAAGCAAGGCAAGAACACATACGCGCTGGAGTTCCGCAAAGCCGCCGATAATCAGCTTGTGGACGTTGGCGAAGTCAAACTGAGTTCGCGCATGCCTATGCCGGGGATGTCCGACATGACTGGTGGCGCGTCGGCCACTCCATCGGGCACACCAGGCCGCTACACCGTCGAAAGCGATTTCGAGATGCGCGGTAAATGGAATTTCGGAGCGACCTTCGGCAACAACCAGCGCGTGATGTTCCCGATCAACGTGCAGTAATGAAGGCGTCACTAACAATGGACAGTGCAATTAACAATGTGATGCGCGGTCTCGTGCTACTGGGCGCGCTGCTCGCGCTCGCTCCGGCGGCGCGCGGCCAGACAACCGAGCAAAGTGCAACCGTCGAATCACGGCGCGTGGACGTCGGTCAGCAGCTTGATCGCTTCCTCGACCGGACGACCGTCGCGGCGGCTGCCGCTAATGTGACCGTCGGAGCCGACAAACTGCGGCGTGAAGCAGAGCAGAAGCAAAAGACCGGACAAAGCGATGAGGCTCGCAAGCTGTTACGACAGGCGGGCGAGATGATCATGGCAGCGGCTCCTGACGGAGACGCAAAGCGCGATGATCCGCTGCTGCGCAGTTATCTGCGTGAAGTCATCGCGGCGTTGGCTGCGCTCGATGATGGAGCGATCAAACCCGCTCCGCCATTGGGCGGGGGCGATGCCACGCATTCGCAGGTCGCAGCCTATCTCAACTACTACCGTGGACGCGGAAGAGAACGGCTGAAGACCGGACAAATGCGGCTTGCCGCCTATCGTCCGATGATGGCGCGCATCTTCCGCGAAGAGGGTGTGCCGGAATGGCTGCTCGCGGTCGCTCTGGTCGAGAGCGGTTACAACACGGCGGCGCTTTCGCCTAAGCAGGCCCTCGGCATCTGGCAATTCATTCCGGCGACAGGCTCACGCTACGGCTTGCAGCAGTCCGCGCTTGTGGACGAACGGCAGCACCCAGAGAAATCCACACGAGCGGCGGCGCGTTACCTGCGTGACATGCATGCGCTGTTCGGCGACTGGCAGCTTGCACTCGCCGCCTACAACGCGGGCGAAGGGCGTGTGGCGCGAGCGATTCAGCATGCGGGTGCGCGCGATTTTCAGACGCTGGCGGCAAAAGGTCTGCTGCCAATGGAAACCATTAACTACGTGCCGTCGGTGCTTGCGGCGGCGCAATTGCTCAATGCAGCATCCAGCGCTTCAAACGAACTGCGAATTCAAACAGTGAGTCTGAAGCCAAACCAACAACCCAATTCAACGAGGTGAAATCATGCGTAACAAAACAACCATCATCGCCGCCTGTGCAATGTTCGTCCTGATGATTGCCGTCGCCGCTTCTGCGCGCGACACGAACGCCGGTCGCGCAATTCAAAAAGAAGACGCGCCGCAAACGGCGAAGGTCGAATTGACCGACAACGGTTTCGAGCCGGCGAGCCTCAAGCTCAAGGCGGACGTTCCGGCCAAAGTGACCTTCACGCGCCGTACTGACGCGGGCTGTGCCAAAGAAGTCGTGATGAAAGATTACAAGATCAAACGCGACCTGCCATTGAATGAATCCGTCGTCATCGAATTCACGCCGCGCAAAGGCGAGTTCGCCTTCGCCTGCGCGATGGGCATGCTCAAAGGCAAACTGATCGTGGAATGAAACGCACGGTCATCAACATCTACCAATGATCGAATCGCAACAACCAATTTGAGGAGAAATCATGAACGCAAAGATCAACGCAATTTCAATATGCTTCCTGCTCGCGCTGTCTGTGAGCGCTTTCAGCCTCTCAGCATCGGCGCAGGACAAGATGGATAAGATGGGGAAGATGGACGGAATGAAGATGGGCAAGATGAAGATGGAGACGGTGGTTGGGAAGAAAGGGATTCTCCAATTCAGATCGTCTGTCCACGCTGGCGACACGCTGCTCAAATCGGGCACCTATCAAGTGCAGCATGTCGAGGAGGGCGGCAACCACATTATCGTGCTGAAGGAAGTGCCGTCTGGTCACGGCTTCCGAGGCGGCAATACGATCCCCGGCAAGGAAGTCGCGCGGCTGATGTGCGATTACGCCCCGTCAGAGAAGCAATGGAAGAACACGACTATCATGCTCCGCACCAATGATAAAGGCGAGAAGGAGATCGCGGAGATTCACGTCGCCGGTGAAAAGTTCGTTCATACAATCCATAAGATGTAGGGGCTGCCATCGGCGAATCTCTCTGACAAACAACCCCGACGCCGGTCCGGATTACTGTCGGGCCGGTCGGTCGCGGGAATAAGAGATGATGAATGAATTCACGAATGATGAAGCAATGAACAAGGACAAACTTAAAACGAATCTCCGCCGGTCGTTGCTGCTGGCTGCACTGACAACAGCGGCAGTCATAGTTGCTGCGGCGCAGAATCCTGAATCCGCCGCAAAGGGCGGGAAGCCGACAGTCTGGACCTTTCAGGTCGCTCACGATCACGCCATCGGCGAAGGCAAAGGCGAATTACTCATCACCGAATCAGGCATCGAATTCAAAGGCAGGGGCAGGGATGAAGATCGTCATAGCCGTGCTTGGCGCGACAAAGAGGTCAAGCGGCTGGCAATCTCGCGCGATGAATTACACGTAACGATTTATGAAGCCTCGCACATCCCGATCATTCCACGTAAAGCGCCGTTCACCGACGGCAAGGCGGTTCGCAACGGCACGGAACATAATTACCTTTTCCGTCTGACCGAAGGCGAGATCACGCCGGAGATGGTGAATGCGTTGCTCGCGCGCTTCAACCGCCCGGTTGAAACCAGTGTGATTCCGCAGGGTGAAATGGCAGAGAGTAGACTGCTCTTTGAAATCCCAGTCTTCCATCGTCATCGTGCCGGTGGCAGATCGGGGATGCTGCGTGTCTATGAACAGCACGTTGTTTTCAATGCTGACGCCGACGGCGATTCGCGCTTCTGGCGTTACGCGGACATCCGCGACATCGGCCAACTCGGTCGCTATCGGTTTGAGATCGCTACTTTCGAAGGGCAGTTCGGCGTTGACGGGAAAAGCTACATCTTCGACCTCAAGCGCCCGCTGACTGAAACCGAGTATGAAGCCCTCTGGACAAAGGTATATGCGCAGGGACGGCCGACGGGCTTGCGTCCTGCGCTCAGTCATCAACAGGAGTAGTTATGAAAAGACAGTCAGGCAACCCGCATCAAATCATGTTTGCATTTACGCTGATTCTGGCAGCCGGTCTGTTTATTGTGCCGCTGAGCGTGCTGGCGCAGCAAAAAGGCAACTCCTTTACGCCTGCTCCGTCGCGCAGCAGTAATGTTGGTGAGTCCATCGCCATCAACACCGAACTGGTTTCCTTGCAGGTCAGCGTTATGGATAAACAGGGGCGCTATGTGCCGGGGCTGGATCGAAGCTCTTTCGCTGTTTATGAGGATGGCGTGCGGCAGCAGATCAGCCTCTTCAGCGATCAAGACGCGCCCGCGGCCATCGGCATCGTGCTGGATGTCTCAAGCTCAATGACCGATGAAAAGATCACGCGCGCCAGAGAAGCGTTGGCACGATTCATCCAGACGAGCCACGAAGATGACGAGTATTATCTGATCGGCTTCAACGAACACCCGCAACTCTTGCTGGAAGGCGCGCGCGGAAGTGAGGCCATGCTGGCGCGCGTTTCCGGGATCAAACCGCAGGGCAACACTGCGCTCTATGACGCCGTCGCTTTCAGCCTTGAGCAGATTATGCGCAGCCGCTTGCAGAAACGCGCGCTGATCGTTATCAGCGACGGCCAGGACAATCGTTCGCGGCTCGACCTCGGACACATTCGGCGGATGCTTCGTGAAGCCGACGTCACTGTCTACACTGTCCTGATCGGCCCATTGTTGCCGCGCAGCAACGGCGGGGTCGTGATGGACGAACTCGCCTCCGCGTCAGGCGGGAAATCATACTTTCCCAGCAACGCCGAGAAGATGAGCGAAAACTTCGAGCAGATCGCGCTCGAACTGCGCCGCCAGTATTCCATCGGCTACACGCCGTCGAACTTCGTAGCCGACGGGAAATGGCGGCGCATCAAAGTCAGCGTCACGCAACCGTGCGAATCTCGCAATCTGATCGTGCGCGGTCGCACAGGTTACTACGCCAATAGCAGAACAGAATCTTTTGTTCCCAATTCATCCGTCATGCTCCTCCGGCTGGTGGAGATGACTTCGGCAACTTGGCTGGGATCTTCTCCCGGTTTTTCTCCGTGACTTCGGCCTGTTGTTTGAGAGAGACGAAGGGCATTCTTAACAAGCTCGGCAACCGTTCCCATCTTTTAGCGCCGAATTCATTCAGCCCAAAGTTGACTGGCTGCCCGTCCCACCGCAGACGAAACGTTTTGGCAATCCGATCCCAAAATGAAAAGACGCTGGAATAATTGCTGTCAGTTTCGTCCCGTAATCGTGAGTGATGTACGCGATGGATTGCCGGCGTCACGATCAGCAAACGCAGCCAGCGATCCATCTTTTCGGGGAACTGCACATTGCTGTGGTGAAACAGAATCACTGGCAGGAGCAACATCTCATAAGCCAACAGTTGGCCGACGGTGATACCCAGCAGCGGAATCACGGCCAGACGTAAGGCCGATGAAATCAGGATTTCTCCGGTATGAAATCGGGTTGCGGTCGTGGCATCCATCTCCGGGTCACTGTGATGCACGCGATGAAAGCGCCAGAGGAAACCAATTTTGTGATTGGCCCGATGCCACAGATACATCCAGCCATCGAATAGCACAATCGCCGCCACGGTCGCCGTGGCCGGCGGCAATTGAACGAGGCGCAATAATCCGAAGCTCTTGCTCTCAGCCCACAAACCTATTCCAGCAATCAATGGAGCGGCCAGCAGCGCCGATCCTGCGGCGTTGAGCAATCCCAGCGTCAGATTGCGGACTGCGTGGAGAAAACGATGATGACGGCCACTCGCCGCAGGCGCCCAGCTTTCCAGCGCCAGCAGTAGCGCCAAACAAAACGCTGCAATCAGTGTCGGGTATTGTTCCGGCGTGATCTTCATTGCCTGCCTCTTTGGCGAAGGTAGGCAAAGGCTTTCCATCAGACAAATACTATTTTCCTGACAGATGATATAAGCTTTTCTTGATGCTGGATAACTTCAATCTTTACCCTCTGCACGTCTTTCGTCTGGTCACTCGCAGTGGCAGCGTGACGCGCGCCGCGCAAGAGCTTTTCATCAGCCAGCCGGCTGTCTCAGCGCACTTAAAGGCACTGCAAACAGCCATCGGCGAACCCTTGTTTGAACGCACGCCGCGCAGCATGCAACTCACAGAGGCTGGCACGGTTGTGCTGGAACAGGTCAATCGTCTGTTCGCGCTGTACGAAGAGATTCCCACAGCCATTGACGCAATGCGGGGGCGGGTGCGCGGTGAAGTGATTGTGGCAGCCTCCAGCACGCCGGGCGCGTACCTTGTCCCGGAGCTATTGCGGCAGTTTCAGGAACAATACCCGGAAGTCCGCCCGGTGCTGCGCGTCGGTGACAGTGCCGAAGTGTTGCAATGGTTGTTGGATTATCAAGCGCCGCTGGGAGTGATTGGGGAGATGAATATCGCGGAAGGCCTGAAAAGTGTGGAAATCGGTTCCGACTTCTTACGACTGGTCACTGCCGCAGGTGATTCGCTTTGCCGCGTCAAACAGGTGAAGCCTGAACATCTGCGCGGGCGTACACTGCTGCTCAGGGAGCAAGGCTCAAGCACGCGGGCTGGCGCGCAAAGTTTGCTTGGCGAACGGCTAAAAGAGTTCGAGCGCGTGGTGGAAGTCCCCAGCCCTGAAGCGATCAAGCAGTCCGTGGCCTCCGGATTGGGAGTCGCAGTGCTTTCATCGTGGGCGACTAAGTTGGAAGAGGCAGCCGGACTGCTTCAACCTGTCCGTGACCCCTTGCTGCGGCAATCGCGCAAGTTTTTTCTGGTGAGAAGGAAAGATCGCGTGCTGAGTGGGAGCGCCGCCGCGCTCTGGGACTGCTTGACCACATGCAAACCAAGGACGGCTTCAAAAAAGCAGCAGCGTGGCAGCATCAAATCGAAATGACTGACTCGGTGGGCTGTAATGCTCACCAAATTGAATGAAACCAGGCAGCCTCGCTCAACTACTTTTTTCGCTTGAACCGGTTCTTGGAATAGACCTCAAATTCTTTGCCCGGTGCAGCCAATTCAAAGACCTCTGCAGGTACTTGCCATTCAAAACGAACTAATATTCACGCTCGACCTTTCCATTGCCGGATTGTCCTTTGGCCGTGCCTTCCCACGAGCCGACGAAATACTTCAAAGGCTCCCAGACATCCGCCGGTCAAGCGGTTTGTGCCATGATCGCAGGTGATAGCAAACATGCTAGAAGCAACAGCGCGCTCAATATCACACCACGCAGCGGCAGCATTCCGCGGCCAGGCTTTCTCATAAGTTTTTTCACTGTTCTTCTCCTCGAATAAGATTCCGATCAAGAAAAGCATCGGAAGATGAAAAACACCAGCGGTTAAACCGCATCTACCGCAAACTGCGTAAGCAATGCGGGTTGAGATGCAGCCTTTGGCTCACGCGGCAGCCTGACAGTAAAGGTTGTTCCCACGTCCACTTCACTGTCAACAGTAAGTTGCCCCCTGTGGTCTTCGATCAGCTTTTTCGTTAGCGCGAGGCCCAGCCCAGTGCCTTTCTCCTTAGTGGTGAAGTACGGCTCGAAGAGGTGTTCCAGTGCCTCAGGCGCAATGCCCTGGCCGGTGTCGGCGAACTCGATCTCGACGTTTGAACGGTGCGGGTAAAGCGTGATTGTCAGTCTGCCGCCGTTTGGCATCGCCTGGATGGCATTGATGGCGAGATTCGAGAAGCAGGTCTTGAGTTGCTCAGCATCGGCCTGAAGATGAGTGTCATGCGAGCGGCTGCTGTCGGCCTCCGAAACTACCCGGACGGCCAGGCGCACATCCTGTTGTTCGGCCTTGGCGCGCACTATGCTTATTATTTCATCAATGAGTGACCGTGCGTCCAGTTCACCGAGCTTGAGCCGCGCCGGGCGGCCAAGATTCAGAAAGTCGCTGACCATACCGTTGAGCCGGTTGATCTCACCTTTGATGTTGTCCATCAGTTGCGCGAAATCGGCGCGCGCCAACTCTGTTGCCGGCGCGAATTTGTCGCGCACGTAATCAACCGAGAGGCTGATGAAGCTGAGGGGGTTGCGAATTTCATGGGCGATTCCCGCAGCAACGCGACCGGATATGGCAGAACGTTCAGCGCGCCGCAGTCTCTCTTCCAACTCGCGCTTGTCGCGTAGTCCCGCGAGCATATCGTTGAAGGTGCGCGCCAGCGTCCCCACCTCGTCACGCCTGACAACTCGTACTTCAAAATTGAATTCTCCGGCTGAGACTTTCCGCGCCGCATCCGTCAGTTCCTTAATCGGACGCGTGAATCGCCAACTCGCCACGGCGACGATGGCGATGAGCAGGATGCCGAGAACGCCAATAGCGGTCAGGCGCTCCCGTGATTCCTCACGCACGAGTTCGCCAAGACGATGCGGCGAAACGATGATGATGACGCGCCGTTTGCCTCTTTCAGTCTCGATGGGGTAACTGAGGACTTTCTCCGTCTCGCGGTCAAGGATGGACGCGCCGCGTTTCGGCGTCGCTGGTTTCAGTGGGGAGAGATCGCCGATCGCGTCATTGAGGTTTTTGCCAATGTCGCTCTGTTCCGCGCTGTCCAGAATGCGCCCATCTGCATCGGCCACGATGATCCGGTGGATGATGTGGCTTTCGTCAAGACCGACGCTGAGGCGTCCGTCCCGTGGGACGAGGTTGTAGAGGTACTCACCACTAGGGAACGAAGCCTGAGCCAAATCAACCGCCAACGATACCTCGTTGATGTGTTCAGCCACGAGGCTCGTGAGGCGAGCTTCAAGGTGCCGACTGATGAAGTAAAGCGCTGCAATCGTGGCAAGCAAAATCAGCATTGTGAAAGCTACGATCTGGGCGCGGAAGCTCAATAAAGGGGTATCTGTCTTGCCGATCATAATCGCTATTCCTCTCCTTCCTACAACTTCTGGTAGAAGGTAAATCAATCCGGTTTGATCTGGTCTCTACTGTGCAGTCACGTTGCGCTGAATTTGAGCAAGCGAAGGCTATTGAGAATGACCAGCACTGTCACACCGACATCGGCAAAGATCGCCAGCGCCAGATTGCTCACACCAGCCAGCGCCAGACCGACAAACAGCAGCTTAGTGATCACTGCCAACAGCGTGTTGAGTTTAATCATTGAAATGGTTTGACGCCCAAGCGCCACTAAATATGGGATCAGTTCCAGACGGTCGTTGAGTATGGCGATGGAGGAGGCTTCAATCGCTGTGTCGCTTCCCGCCGCGCCCATCGAGATGCCGACCGAAGCGAGAGCCAGCGCGGGCGCATCATTGACGCCGTCTCCGACCATCGCCACCGGGCCGTATTTCCCGGCGAGCGCCTTAATTGCCTCGGCTTTGTCTTCTGGCAGCAGTTCTGCTCTCACGTCGCTGATGCCAAGCTCATCCGCTACTGCCTGTGCCGGAGCGCGATGATCGCCCGTCAGCATAGCGGTCTTGACGCCCAACCGCCTCATTTCGGCAATCGCGGCTTTACTCTCCGGCTTGATCTCATCGGTCACTGCAATGATTCCTTCGACCTCTTTACTGCTGCTGATGACAATGGATGTCCGGCCCTGCCGTTGCAGTTCTTCCACTTTGTCAGTAACTTCCTGCTGAACGTGATGCTCTTCGGTGATGAAAGCCAGCTTGCCGATGCAATGATGCCGGTCGTAACAAACCACACAGTCGGCTTTCGCCCCCTTGCCGAGAATCGCTCGGAAATTCTCGGTTCCATGCGGCGTGAGACCTTCATTGCGCGCGCCTTCAACGATGCTCTGCGCCAGGGGGTGTTCGGAGTACAACTCAATGCCTGCGGCGCAGGCCAGCAGATGCTCTCTGGTAGCATCGCCAAAAGGCACGACATCGGTAATTACGGGCTTGCCGTAAGTCAGCGTGCGCGTCTTGTCCATTGCCACGACAGCTACGCGGCCAATCGCTTCGATGTACTTTCCGCCCTTGACCAAAGCACCGCGCGCGGACGCATTGCCGATGGCCGAGTAGATCGAGATGGGAGTCGAAATGACCAGCGCGCATGGGCAGGCAATGATGAGCAGCGTCAGCGCCTCGCGAAACCATTTGTCGAAAGGTTGCCCATAAAGCAACACTGGGATCATCACAAGCAGCGTGGCAATCACGATGATGGCGGGCGTGTAATAAGCCGAGAACTTCTCAATGAACTTCTGCGTATCGGCCTTGTTCTTTGTCGCTTGAAACGTGATGGCGACGATCTTCGCCAGAGTCGAGTCCTGCGCCGCGCGGGTAACACGAACTTCCAGATAGCCCTGTTTGTTGAGCGTCCCAGCAAAGACCTGATCGCCCGGATGCTTGTCTTTCGGCAGTGGCTCGCCGGTGATTGTGGATTCATCAACCGACGAAGCGCCCGTCACGATCTCCCCATCCATCGCAATCTGGTCGGAAGGTTTAATGATGAGAATGTCGCCGACTGCGACCTGCTCCACTGGCACTTTGCCTTTGCCTTTCACGCCCGCTGTTTTGGGCGCGCGCTCAACCAGGCTTTGCAGAGCAGATTTGCTCGTCTCGATGCCGAAATCTTCCAGCCGTTCGCCGAGCGTGAACAAAACGATGACGACTGCCGCTTCTTCGTATTGACCAAGATAAAACGCGCCGACGACCGCTATCACCATCAGCAGATTGATGCTTTTGAAATTGAGTTTGCTCAACGCCTTCAGGCCGTTGAGCAACGTGCGATGGCCGATGGCAACGATGATCGCGGCGAAGAACAGCGCGCCGATCACTGACGGAAGATGCCATCCGGCCAGTGAGAGAAATTCAAAGACCGCGACCACCACCACGCTCAGGATAAGCCGGCGGAACTTCGCATCGCCCCACAACCCTGGGGTTTTCGGCGCTTCATTGATAACGGGCAGATTTTTCATGGTTAATTCCGGGATAGTGTCAGGGGACAATTCTTCAAGCGATCATTTCAGTAATCAGCAAAGCGATGAAGCCCACAAAGAACATTGCCGTCTGGATAGGCGTCTCTTTTTCCTCGTGCGCTTCAACCATGAGTTCTTCAATGACAAGGTAGAGCAGCGCCGCACAGCCAAAGGCCAGGACGCCTTCGAGCATTGCGCCTGACAAATTATGCAGGAAAGTTGCGCCGATAGCCGCGCCCGCCAGCAATAGCCCAGCCAGCCCCGCACAGACGGCCATGATCTTCAGCCGAGATTCGCCCGACTCGCTGAGCGCAACTGACGCTGCGAGGCCGAGAAACATCACTTCGACTGCCAGCGCGACAGTCAGCACTCCCCCCGCCTTTGCGCCCGCAGCAAAGCTCACGCCGATGAGCAGCCCGTCAATCAGGACATCAACTCCAAGCGTTATCAGCAGACCGGTGCGATTCTCGACCTTCGACTCATCACCAGTCGCTTCCTGTTCCAACCCTGCGGTCAACTGTTTGACCAGCAACATCAGCGCGACGCCGATGCTGAAGCCGATAGTCGCAGCGACAGGCTTTCGCTCGTGCATCATGTCGGGCAACAGTTCCACCGCCACCGCCGCAAAGACCAGCCCTGCTGCGAAATGCTGCACGGCGCTTCTAACCTTTGGCCCCGGAGCGCGGAGCGTCGCCAGCGCCCCGCCTCCGATAAGGGTTCCAGCCGGAATTAAGGCGTAGGTCAATACGCTGAAAAGGGTATTTGTCACTTGTCACCTCACAGCGCTGCTTGATCCTGCTCGCCAGTCTGAATGCGAATGGCTGTCTCGACCGGCCAGACGAAGACTTTGCCGTCGCCGCTGTTGCCTGTGTGCGCGGCGCGCACGAGCATCTCGACGATCTGCTGCGCCGCTCGTCTGGCGCGACGATCTCAAGGCGTGCCTTGTTCTTGAACTCGTCAAGTTGCAACGAGTGCTGCTCTTGCACGCTCCGCCGCCGTCCAAAGCCGCGCGCTTCGGTCACGGTCATGCCGGGAAAGTCCGCCAGCGTTTTAAGCGCGCTCGTGACTTTGTTCAGCATAAATGGCTGAATCATCGCTGTAATGATCTTCATCTTTGTTTTCTCCTATTTGTTCATCCTTCTCCTCATCACGCTCGAACCAACCATAGAGAGTTGGCAGCAGGAGCAGCGTGAGCAAGGTGGAAGTAATCAGACCGCCAATGACGACGGTCGCCAGCGGGCGCTGCACTTCAGCACCTGCCGAAGTCGCAATCGCCATGGGAATAAACCCCAAGCTCGCCACTAGCGCGGTCATCAGCACCGGACGTAAGCGAGTATCCGCGCCTTCCCGCACTGCGTCGGTCACCGATCTGCCTTCCTCACGCAGCCGGTTGATGGCACTGACCATCACCACGCCGTTCAGCACCGCCACGCCAAAGAGCGCAATGAAGCCCACGCCTGCGGAAATGGAAAACGGCAGCCCACGCAATGCCAGTGCAAACACGCCGCCGACAATGGCAAAGGGAATGCCGGTGTAAATCAGCACAGCTTGCTTGAGCGAATTGAACGTCGTGAAGAGCAACACGAAGATCAGGAACAACGCCAGCGGCACGACGATCAGCAATCGTTCCGACGCGCGTTGCAGGTTTTCAAACTGTCCTCCCCAGCGCAGGTAGTAACCGTTGGGTAACTTGATTTCTTGCTCAATCGCCGCTTGCGCATCCTTAACGAAACTGCCGATGTCGCGGCCTCTGACATTCAATTCCACGACAATGCGGCGGCGCGTGTCTTCGCGCGAAATCTGCGCCGGGCCTTCAACGATAGAGATGTCAGCCAATTGTGCGAGCGGTATGCGCGCGCCATTGGGAGCCGAGACGAGTAGTGCCTTGATTGTCTCCACATCGCGGCCTGCGGCTTCGTTCAGGCGCACGACCAGATTGAAGCGTTGCTCGCCTTCGTACACCAGGCCCGCCTGCTTGCCGGCGACGACGGATTCGACCAAGTCGTTGACCGCCTCGACGTTGATGCCGTAGCGCGCAATCGCCGCGCGGTCAGGTTTGATCTGCAACTGCGGCAGGCCGGAAATCTGTTCGACTTTGACATCTTCCGCGCCGCTCACCTTGCCGACAACGCGGGCGATCTTTTCGGCTTCTGTCTTGAGCGTGTCGAGATCGTCGCCAAAGAGCTTGATGGCGACATCGGAGCGCACGCCGGAGATCAACTCCGAGACGCGCAATTCAATCGGCTGCGAAAAGCTGAAGGCCGCGCCCGGCACTTTGTTTTCCAGAGCCTCGGACATTTTCTCGATCAACTCTTCGCGGCTCTTGGTTGTTGTCCATTCATCGTGCGGTTTGAGCGCAACGTATAAATCGCTGACTTCCACGCCCATCGGGTCGGTAGCGACTTCGGCGCGTCCGGTCTTGGAAATGACCGTCGTCACTTCAGGAAAGCTCTTTAGCACTTTCTCCGTCTCGGTTCCGATGCGAACCGATTCCGTCAGCGACACGCTGGGCAAGCGCGCGATTTGCACTGCCAATGAGCCTTCGTCTAAACGTGGAATGAACTCCGCGCCGAGAAACGGAAACAGCGCGCCGCTGACGATCACTAATACCAATGCCGCCGTCAGCGCTGGCATGCGCCGCCGCATCACGAACGCCCGCGCCGGTTCGTACCAGCGGCGTGCATAACGGATGATCGGACTTTCGGTTTCTGCGACTTGACCGCGCAACACGAACGTCAGCATCGCCGGAACATACGTCAGCGACAGCAGCAGCGAGCCAATCAGCGCAAACACCACTGTCAGCGCCATCGGCTTGAACATCTTGCCTTCAATGCCTGTCAAGCTGAGGATTGGTAAGTAGACGATAGCGATGATCGCTACGGCAAAGACGACGGGTCGCGCCACCTCCAGACAAGCCTCAAGAATGGTACGCTCCGGCGGTTCCTTCGATCCTTCGTGCTGGGCTTCGGCACGCCTGCGCACCGCGTTCTCGACCATCACCACCGCACCATCCACGATCAATCCAAAGTCGAGCGCGCCCAAACTCATCAGATTGCCGGACACATTGAAGACGCGCATCAGAATCGCCGCAAACAACATTGAGAGCGGAATGATCGTCGCTACCAGAAGTGCCCCGCGCCAGTTGCCGAGCAGCAGAATCAACACGACGATGACAAAAATCGCGCCTTCAATTAAGTTTTTCGCTACCGTCCAGATCGTGCGGTCAACCAGTTCCGTGCGGTCATAGAACGGGATCAATTCGACGCCTTTGGGCAACGTCTTTTTGACTTCCTCGACGCGCGCTTTAACGCGCTCGACAACCGCACGGGAGTTCTCCCCTTTAAGCATCATCGCAATGCCCGCGACGATTTCGCCCTCGCCGTTCGAGGTCACTGCCCCTTGCCGCACGGTAGCGCCTGCGACAACTTCGCCCACATCGCGCACAAAGACAGGCACGCCGTCTTTGCCCGTCTTCACGACAATCATTGCGATGTCTTCCGGCGAACTCACGAGACCGATACCGCGCAGCAGATATTGTTCGGCGTCTTTCTCGATATACGCGCCGCCGACGTTCGCATTGTTACGAGCAACAGCGTCAAAGACATCGCGCAAGCTCAAGCTGTAAGCCTGCAACTTCGCCGGATCGAGCCGCACCTGATACTGCTTCTCAAACCCGCCGAAGCTGTTGACTTCGGTCACACCCGGCACGCCCAGCAGTTGCCGCCGCACGCTCCAATCCTGAATCGTGCGCAGCGCCGTCGCGTCGTACTCCCTGGGGTTCTTCGCTTTCAATTCGTATTGATAGATTTCTCCGAGGCCCGTTGAAATCGGCCCCATCTCTGGCGCACCGATATTTTCCGGGATTTGCTCGCGTGCCTGCGAGAGCCGCTCCAGTACGAGTTGGCGCGCAAAGTAAATATCTATCCCGTCGTCAAAAACGATGGTGACTGCCGAGAGACCAAACTTTGAGACCGAACGAATCTCCTCAATATCGGGCAGTCCGCTCATCGCCACTTCGACCGGGAAGGTTATTTGTCGCTCAACATCAAGCGGAGAAAGGGCGGGCGCAGCAGTCAACACCTGCACCTGTACATTGGTCACGTCTGGCACGGCATCAATCGGCAGGTTCATCAAACTATAGATGCCCGCGCCGATGAGCAAGGCGACCGCCAGCAACACCAACAAGCGTTGCGCTACAGCAAAGCGAATGAGTGCGTTGATCATCAGTGTTCCTCCCCCAGTTCGCCTTTTTGCAACTGCGATTTCAGTGTGAAGCTGCCCTTCGTCACGACGCGCTCACCGGCTTTGAGTCCGCCCGTGATTGCACGGTAGCCATTGCTCTCCCCGCCCAACTCCACTTCGCGCACTTTGAAATGCCCCGGCTCGTTTTCATCCGCAATGAAAACGATGGCGCGCTCGCCCATTCGTTGAATCGCTGCCGCAGGGACAGACAGTTCTTCGCCTGCGGGTTCCGCTCCGCTTACCTGAAACTCGACTTCGACAAACATGCCGCCTTTGAGCCGCTCGCCCGCATTGGCAAGTTCGATACGCACCTTCGCTGTGCGCGTTTCTTCATTCAGTTGCGGATCAATGTAGGTAACGCGCCCTGTGCGCGCATCACCGCCGAGCGCAGTGGAGGAAATGCGCGCCGCCGTGCCGACACGCAGACGGCTGACCTGCGCTTCCGGCACATTGGCAATCACCCAGACAGTCGAGAGATTAGCGATGGTGAAAAGTGGTTTGCCCGGTTCAATCCCTGCGCCCGCATTGACCAGCCGCTCCGTGACTGTGCCGGAAACAGGCGCGCGCAGCGCAATCAGCGAAGTGTCGCGCTTGTGATCGTCGCCGTGCTGGCTGTGCTCTTCTTCACTGACCGGTGCGCCGAGGGATTTCATCTCATCGCGGATGTGCGCCACATCCACGCGGTCGGTTTCAACTTCGGCGCGGGCTTCCTGGATTTCCTTGTTGAGCGCGATGTTACTTTGAAAATCGTACTCGGCCTTTGCCGTCCGATACGCCGTCTCTGCCGCCACCAGGTCTTTGCCCGCACCCGCGCCCACTTCGATCAGTCGCTGCGTGCGTTTGAGCGCGGCTTCGGCCTCATCCAGTTTTGCTTTGGCAGACAACACCGCCGCGCGATTTTCGGCCTGCTCCACGCGCTTCAGGTTGCGTTCCGCCAGCGCCAGCTTTGTTTCGGCCTCGTGCAGCTTGCCGTGCATCTGCGCGATTTGCGGGCTGGCAATGACGGCCAGCGGTTGTCCTGTGCGCACGCGGTCACCGAGCGCGACATAAACCCGCTCAATGCGACCCGACACCAGCGGCGTCGCCTGCTGCGTCTGTTGCTGGTTGACCTCCACCGAGCCGGTCACACGGAGCAATCCGCCGCCTGCGCGCGCAGCGACTTCGGCAAATTCGAGTTTGGCTGCGGCTAAAGCTTCGGGTGACAGGCTGACTTCCTCGCCTTCACCTTCCTTGTGTTCGCCTGCTTTTTCGCCGGCTTCTGCCTTCGCAGCTTCTTCCTTCTTTGCGCCGCCGCAAGCGGACAGAAACAATGCCGCCAGCATCAGAATTCCGGCGATCAGTAAGACAGTTCGCAGTTGGGATGATTTGATTTCAAGTGATGGTATTTTTACTTCGTTGTTCATTGGGTTCCTCATTTCTCGATGCCTCCCATCGCGGACTGCAAATCAGCCAGCGCACGATACCGTTCAGCCAGCGCTTCGGTGTATTCGCGTTGTGAATCAAGCAAGCGCCGCTGCTCGGCAATCAAATCAGTGACGCGAAATGCGCCGACATCGTAAGCCGCGCGAATCGCGCGAATGTTTTCGGTCGAGCGCGCAATCACGCCTTGCTCGAAGGTGGCGAGTGATGCTTGCGCCGCCTGGTAACGCGCCAGCGCGCTGCCGACTTCCGCGCGCACGACGGACTCGACGAATTCACGACGACGTTGTGTCTGGGTTATCGTCGTTGCGGCTTCGGCCTTCGCGCCCTGATTGCGATTGAAAAGCGGCAGTGGAATGGAAACGCCGACGGAAAAGAGTTTGTCGCGGTCGGTCAGAAAACCAATCGGCGTGTCATCAAAGCTGTTCTGGCTTGTCCCGTAGCGAGCCGAGACGATGATGTCCGGCACGGCCTGCGCCTTTGCTAGTCTGAAACCGGCCTGCGCGGCTTCTTCCAGCAGACGCGCCATCCGTAAATCGGGGCGCGTGCGTAGCGCGATTTCAATGGCGGCTTCGGTTGTCGCGGGCGGCTCGCGCAGGATCGGCTGCGCCAGTTCCTCGCGCACTTTCAGTGATTCGCTGAGTGGAATTCCGGCCAGCGTCTTCAATTTCAGCAGCGCCGCCTGCAAGCGCCCCTCGACCAGTGCCCGTCGCGAGCGCAATCGGTCAAGTTCGACACGCAGCAGATTGGCTTCCAGCGGCGCGGCATCGCCTTCGCTGACGCGCGCCTCGACAACCCTGACTGTCTGGGCGTCGAGCCGGTTCAACCCCTCGGTAATGTCGAGTTCGCGTTGTGCGGCCAGCGCCTCGACATAAGCCGCACGCACTTCGGCGGCGAGCCTGCGTTCACGTTCAGCGACTTCGGCCTCGGCGACTTCGAGTTCGGCCTGCGCCAGATTAAGCCGTCGTCCGCGCTTGCCGCCGAGTTCGAGCGGGACGGAAACACCTATCGTCGTCACACGCTCGCCGGGTGAATTCAGCACGCCGCGTTGCTGCTCGAAATCGAGCGTTGGATTTGGCCTCAACCCAGCCTGCTGCAAACGAGCGCGGGCGCGGTCAACTTCCAACCGAGCAGCAGTAAGTTCGGCATTCGAGGCAAGCGCCCTTTTGACCAGTTCAACCGTGGATACACCTTGCACAGGCTCCACCATTGACGTGCTTTCTCTATCCGCCGAGGTTGCTGGAACCAAGTTGAGGGGCATGGATGCCTGACGCGCGTCTTTCGCATCAGGTTGTGCTGTGATGGGAGGCAGGTTCTGCGCTGCAGTAATTGCAGACAAGATGCCAACCAGCAGTGCCGAAAAATAAACTTTCCCGGTCACGCGCAAAGACGACCGCACTACCTGCCATAAACAGAGGCAGCTTCGCCGATAAAACATAATCACAACCTTTCCTGGCACACTGCCATGCCAATACCTGCTTGTATTCGCAGGCTCGCGGCTTTACAGCGAGATGCATGGCAGTGATGCCAATGACCATAACGATTCGGACACGAAGGCGAGAATCAAAGGAAACACTTCACCTCAGACGACGCGCCTTAGTGATGTAAAGGGAATCGAAGAAAAATCAGCAGGAGGCTGATCGTGGAGGGTGGTCAGTGCCGTTAAGCCAGGCTGTGGGAAGGTTGACAGGTTGAACCAGGTATTGGTGCTGGATGAGGGCGATGCCTGAAGAATCCTGCACCGTAACAGGCAGGATATGGATGCAGCAACAAAAGCAGTCTTCTTCCATCGCCCCGGATCGTGAATGCTGTTTGCCTTGCTGGTTGCTGTCGTCGGTATCTGCGGTATCTGCTGACGTCATCGTGCCGGGCAGAGATTGCGTTTGTGCTGACGGGCTGAGTTCGACGAATTCATCACAACAGAAACCTGAGAAAGTCAGATCGGCAAGAGTGAAGAGGAGGAAGAAAACGGCAATGCCGCGATACACGCAGTTGGGTCGCAGCAAATTGTTGAATCTCGAAACTTTCATACTCCTGTCATTTCCAAGCTAGCACGGAGAGGATTAACGGGTCAATCTCAAATTCAGGGTAGCTCGGCTGGTATCTTTAATCGCTTTCAAATCCCTGGCTGATAAATTTCAGGGTGCGGCTATTTTCCGTGACAGTGCGCACCACATTATCCGGCGCGCCATCAGGAAACTCGGCTTCAATTTCCAGTGTCACTTTTACCCGTGCGCCGATCAAGCCGGACAGGTGTGCGATGACTTCGTCAGCAATGCGCCCCGCGTCACGGCCTACGCGCGTTGGGTCGAGCGTGATACTGCCGTGGAAACGCTTCGGTGCGGAGGCTGGTTTGGGTGATGGAGAAGTACCGCTGGAGGTGTTCCCACCCACGGACTTTGGCAGCGGTGTTGTTTCTGTGCCTTCTTCTGTTCCCGCAATCACAGCAGGCGCGGGTGCGGCCTCAGCAGTGAGCTGCTTGACAGCGACTTCTGGCCTGACCAGTAATCCCGATTGGTTACTCTCCCCAATCGAAATATTTTCCCCACCACGCAATCCGCGATAACGTCCGTTCGCTTCATCGAAACTGTCGGCATAGGCAAACGAATCTTGCCCCCACAGTAGCAGGCCCAGCCCATCTTGCACTGCCGCCAGCAACACCGCCGAGTCTTTCAGTCTGGGCAGGTAAAGGTAGCGCGCGAAATCTTCGACCAATTGTTTGATTGAAACGTGATTGCCGCTGCGCCAAAGCACGCGATCCAATTCCATTTTCAACCGCGTTCCGGCCAGCGCAGTCACCAGCAATTCGTCGTTTCGCAACTTCTTGCTCGCACGCACGGCCAGCGCATCCTGGCCCGACAAACGAGAACTCTGCCATTCAATAGCCGACTGCGGCGTGGCCTGCGTAGGAACCAGCAGCCATTGATACGCTTCGGGAATCCGCGCGATCAGCGTGGTATCGGCAGAATTCCTTTGATTCTCGGCCTGCTTTACCTGGTGCTGAGAGAGTTGGTCACGCAATTCCTTGTCGCCCAGAATGGATTCCCACGCCAGATAGCGCCGCACGGCTTCGTCCAAATCCTGCAATCGCGCTTTATCAATCGCCAGAAAGACCAGAGCGTTTTGATAAAGCCGGGGCGTGTTGCCGCGCATTTCCAGAATGGCTTTGGCCGCTGCTTCGGCAGGATTCCCTGGCTCTTTGCTGTAGGGATGATCAAGCCCCAGCACCACCAACCGCGCATCCAGATCGTCTGCTACGTCTGCGCCCGATGCAGGCAAAGAATGAATGCGGCTGAAATCGCCGCGACGCTTTTCCTGCTCATCCCGGCGGAGCGATTTATCAAGTCCCAGGTCTTTGCTCAAACGCAAAGATATTTCCTGCGCTACCGCATCAGGATTGCGTTTGAGTTGTTCGGCGCGATCTTCGGCCAGTTTGGTCACCGTCGGCTGAGTCGAATACCAATACCGCGCGCCGTCTTGATAAAGGTAGGTTGCAGCCCCGCTCAATCTTCGCAGTGCGTCGCCAAAGATGGCAGGCGATTCGCCCGGCATTACGCAACCGAGTTTGACGCGGCGGTCTTCAATGCCGCGATTCGCCGCATTCGCGGTTGGCGCAGAACCCAGGTAGATCGTTCGTGCAACGCGGCGGCAGGCGGCATACTTGCCCAGATTCGGCACTTCGCCATCCAACCGCAGCGGCAGCGCGTTCGGGCCATCCACATCTTTTTCCAGCACCGGCACCCAGTTGTCCGACAGGTAGCGCGTCAACTCGAATTGCACGCGCGGATCGTCAATCGAAATGTTGGCGGGCAGGATCAGCGGATTGCGGTCGCCCTTTTCCCACAGGCTGTGAATCACCGCCGCCATCAACCGTAACACGCCGCGCGTGCGTTGGAATTTCACCAGCGTTGACCAGTCGGTATAAAGCCGGTCAAAAACTTCCGGGTGGATCGGATAAGCAGCTTTCAGCCGTTTCTCGTAATCGGCGTCGTGGCATTCGGGCGGGAACTCCTGCTGCTGAGTGCGATACAGATCAAAAAACGCACGCGCCACCACGTCACGCGCTTTGTATTGGTCGGTTTCGATCAACGGCTCAAACAATCGCCGCCGCACGATCTCAAAACCTTCTTCGGCGCTGGCTGGTCGCCACGAAGATTCGACACGACCGACAGCGTTGCGCAAACGGTCGAGCGCCGCCCGTCCGCGTTCGCCGCCCACTTCCACGTCGTCGGCTTTCGTGTGCGGCGAGCCAGAAGAATCTGACGCGGGCAGGCTGATGACCAGCAGGCATTGTTTGGCCAGTTTCGCCGATTCGGTCAGCGCCTGGGCGAAGGTGAAGTGCGTTTCAAAGCTGCCGCCAGGCAGATCAGCGTTGTCGTGCAGTTGGCGCGCGTAGGCCACCCATTCATCAATCAGGATAAGGCACGGGCCGTATTCGTTCATCAATTCGCGCAGCACATCACCGGGACTGGTCGCGCGTTCGTCGTCAGCCTCGATGCGGGCGAAAGCTTTTTTGCCGCCGAGTTGATAGGCCAACTCTCCCCACAGCGTGCGCACCACCGTGCCGTCGGCTTTCACCGATGGATTGCCGGGAGAAAGCTTGTTGCCGACCAACACCACGCGCTTGACCACGGGCAGCTTGTCCGTTTCGGCCTCTTTCAACACCGTCTCAAGGCCCACAAGCTCTCCCGGCTTCGCGCCCGAAAACAGGTGATAGAGCGCCAGCATCGAATGCGTCTTACCGCCGCCGAAGTTGGTTTGGAGTTGCACCACCGGATCGCCGCCTTGTCCGGTCAGGCGTCGCACGGCGCCAATCAGCAAATGCCGCAAGCTTTCGGTCAGATAAGTGCGTCGGAAGAATTCGACCGGGTCGCGGTATTCGTCCACACCTTCGCCTAGATGGACTTGCCACAGATCGGCGGCGAACTCTGCCTGCTGGTAACGACCGCTGGCCACGTCGCGGTGCGGATTGACCACTTCGCGCCAGGGTTTCAGCGCGCTCGCTGCCTTGCTTTCAATCGCCGGATCGGCGGTCTTGCGGCGTTCGTTGCGCGCCTGTTCGTCGAAGCGCACACGCAACAGTTCCATCTTCATCTTCTCGATTTCGTCTGCTTGCGATGCGGAAACGGCGGTCAGCAATCGTCCGGCGGAATCCAGCGCGCGGTAGGCGTCGTCGCTGGAAAAGTTTTGCTGATGGGCGTGCCGGTTGCGCACTTCGCGCAGTTCACTGACAAGACTGCGTTCGGCGTGGCCGAGTGGTCGGCGAAAGACTTCGTTCCAGGCTTCCCACATCAAGCGCAGCAGCGCTGATGCATCCCATTCATCCAAATTACGATTGGCCAAAAGGCGGTCGTCACCAGTGAAGCGCCGCGCTTCGGCCAACGCTTTGTCCTGGTAAACATTGGTCAATTCGCGGGTGATGAACGGATGCAAGCCCTCTTTGAGCAGGTCTAGCGCCTTGTCTATGCGCTCTCGGTTGGTAACGGCCATGAATGACTCCTGTGTGAATCGTTGCTAAACCCACGGGGCAAAATGAATGCTGATTCGAACCGAAAGAAGCAAGCTGGGGATCGTTTCGCCTGCCATTGATTCTTGACTGCTACTCGAACAGTCCACCTTGATCGGGTTCCTGCCGCTCGCCGCCTTCGCGCGCCAGACGGGTGATCTCCGGCCAGCTTTGCACCAAGGCGTTGTAAGACAATGCCTCCGCCGCGCGCTTCTTGCGCTCGCAAACGGTGTACAGGCGATAGGCCAGTTCGCGCGCGATTTCGGATTGCCCGCCAAGCTTGGTGACAAGCTGCGCCGCTGCCGGTTCGCCGCCGCTTGTGAGCGCGCGCACCAGATGATGCACCGATTCCCAGACGGTCAGGCGCGCGTCGTCTTCGGGATTCCAGTCGGCGGGCAGTTCTTCCGGTTTCAGCAACCGCACCTTGCCGCCCTTCGATGCGAGCAGACCCGCTTCGACCATCCCGCCGACGCTGGTGTTCTTGGACTTGGAGAGCTGTTCGGCCACACCGTATTCGCCTTCGGCAAAACCCGACTGCTCGAACCAGGTCAGCGCCCAGCGCGTATCGGCGTCGAAATCGCCTTCCTGTTCGGCCAGCACTTCGTCGAGCGTTTGATTGATCAAGGCCAACGCCTCGCGCACCGGCAATGTGTTGCCTGCGGCGTCCAGCACTTTGGCAAAGCGGGTGTAGACCGCCATGCCGGGGCCGATGGCGGCCTGCGCCAAATCCACAGGCGCAATGTTGCCGCGCTGTAAATCGGCGAGCGCGGCGGGCAGTTCGGCTTTTAGTTGATTGAGGAAGTCGCGCCGCGTTGCTGTAGGCGCATTCGCTGCGCGCGTACGACAGACGAGGATGATGCTGGAGGCGAGGGCGTTGGCGCCGATGCCGATAGAGCGAGCATCGCGTTCCGTTCGTATCGGCCAAGTACCAGTGATGGCGAAGCCTGCCTCGATGACTGCATCAAGAAATGTTTCCCATCCCGTCGAGACAGTGCCTGCGCTCTCCGTCTCCGATTGCTTGAACGCGTAGTAGATGGTAACAGGAAACGCCGAATGCGCCTGTCCTGATAGACAGCGCATTGCTTGCGTCATACCGTCGAGGAAAAACTTTTCTGCCTGTTCCTTACCGCCTTGTCGATGTGGAGCAGCAACAAGCTCTTCTGCTTTTGGTACAGCTAGCGTTGCAAAAAGGTCAGGAAATACTGATTGCAGCGAGCGTCTTAACCAAACATAGAAGAAGTCAGATAGGTCCGAATACATGATATTGTCGAAATAAGGTGGGTCTGTGGAAACAGCCTTATCGCGACTAATGCTTTGTACCGCTGCATCGGCTTGGCCTGCCAAACCGGTTGCAGCAAAGGTAGCAGCCTCAAGGAATCGGACACTGCCTTCCAGTGACACAATAAAATCTCCCGCGGCACGGGCTAATTGATTAACTTCAGCATAATCCCAGACCATCGGGAGCGCTTGCCGAGCGAAGGTACTTTTTGCTTGGTCACGGGTTGGACTCCAAGCCACGAGCGTTGTGTTATAGTCCGCCGCCTTATCTACAGCGAGACCAAGATACACGGCCACCGCCTCTGCATACGCCACTGCACCAGTGCCGTCATCGCGCAGCGACTTGCCACCATCGGACAAACCAGCACCAAGTGCGTCGTGACGGATGCGTTCAGTCGTCTCCTCTACCAAGTCTGAAAAAGTTGTTAGACCTACTATCTGGCGCGGCGTGAATATACTGCCAAGAGTGTTCATGCCATACACAGGCGGCTGAAAATTGCGATGTTTCTTGGGCATCTCACAGTCGGGTTTCCATTCAGGCATCGCCTTGTGTGCAACAGCTTCCATCTCTGGCGTTGGTGCAAGATAGGTTCGACCGCGCTCACCCTCAGCCACAATTGCCATCAGCCGTGCGCCCATCCGTCCGGCCTTGCCCTCGTTGCGAATGTAGTCATACGTAACCGCCACGCCCGACATCAAGCAGAGAAAAGCACTCCGCTTGCCAGCCGATGTGCCTAGCTTCGCGGCTTCGGCATCCTTCGGGTTACCCACCTTCACCGTGAAGCGGTAGCCGTCGCCTTCGATCACCGGCTCGACGTAAGCCTCCTTGCCCGGCTTGGTCGAAAGCATAAAAGTGGAAGCAAGCGGCACGTCTACATGCGCAAAAGCTGGGTTGGGGCTTTTGACCGTGCGCGCCCACAGCCAAGCAATCACAGTCAGCCGCTGCCCCACATACTGCTTCAGGTCGGGCCGCTCTTTTGTCATCTCCGCCGTGATTTCGATCTTTGGGTACAGATGGCTGATGCGTTTTTCGGCTTCGTCGCGTATCCATTTGCCGTAATAGCGCACGTCTTCGGCCAGCCCCTGTGCGCCGCGCCATTGCTTGTCCATCTGCACTTTTTGTCGCTGCGCGTCGGGATTTACCGGCGGTTGCCCGGCGAATTTCGGCGGAATCTCGATCATCGCCTTATTGATCAGCACCGCCACCGGATTCAGATCGCTAGCGTAACTTTCCAGCCCCAGCCGCTGTGCTTCCAGCGGCAACGCCCCGCCGCCTGCAAACGGATCGTGAAAGGCGGGCAGCCGCTCCGGGTTGAACAACTCCGCCGCGCGCGGATGATCGCGGTTTTCAGCGCAGGTGGCGCACCAGCTTTTCCAGATTTCCGCCCGCGCCCGTGCGAGGACTTCTTCGTTGGTGGTGTTCTCCCACTTGACCAACTCTTCGATCAACTCAAACAGCTTCTGCCGCTCTTCATCGTTGCCAGGGTCGTCCACCATCTGCGCAAAGATCACCGCCCGCGCCGCCGCCAGCGGTCGCCGTGCCCACCACAAATGCAGTGTGCTTGGATGACCGTGGCGAATGGATTTTTCGCGCGCGGATGCCTTGTTGATCGCTTCGAGGGGAAGAGCGACTTCAATCAGTTTTTTTCGGAGTGTGGTCATTTTGTTTTCAGCAGCGCAAGCGGTTCGGTTTGCACCGTTTCATCCATCGTATCTGACTTCCGCATTCACGCAACTCACGACGGGTCACTGGCCCGCGCCAGCAATTCGGCGAAATCATGGTTCTGACTGACGACACTAAATTCCGGCTCACGCTGGAATGGGCGGCGCAGGTAATGGACGCGATGCGAACCGTCCGTCATAAATTCGACCATCGCCAGAATAAACTGATCGGGCTTGTTGAGCGAATAGAGAATCTCATTCTTCGTCACGGTGATCGTGTCCGCGCCGGCGATGCGCCCTTTGACTTCAATAAAACGAAGCTGGCCCGTGCCCGGCACGCGGCTTTCGATGTCGTAACCGAGTCGTTCAAATTCGCGGTCGGTCGGTTCAAAACCGAGTCGGCGTTCCACTTCCATCACAATCTGACGGGCGCGAGCGGCAGCGGCTTGCGTGTCGGTAATTGAAAAAGTAGCGGGCGCAGGTAGTGGCTTGCCGGTCATTTTGGCAATCAACCCCAGCGGAATGACCAGCAGCCCGCCGATGGCCACCGGCGGCAACGGGGAGATTTGCCGTTCCAACTTCAATTCGCTCATTCGCTTTTCCAGCCGCCCTTGCAACAGATCGGCACGTTTGCGGGCTTCACCGGAATTGAGGTGCGCGTTTTGGCGGCCTGCCTGTTCCTGCAATTTGAGATGTTCGGCGCGGTGATCCCAGTACGCGATCTCTTTGGTCAAACGGTCTTTGACGGCGGCCTCGGTTTTGGCGATCAGTTCCAGTTTGCGTTTGCGCACCTCTTCCAAATGCTCCGGCACGACATTGGCGATGGCGTACCGCTGCACCTGCGTTTCCAATTCGCGGGTGATCCAGTTCGCTTCCGGGCGGGCAAGTAATGCGTCCAGGTTGGGTTCGTCTTCGGCCAATGGGCGGTAATCCAGATACGGCGCGTAATGCAGATGGCGGGCATTGCCTTGCGCATCCATCTCGACATAAAGCATGCGTTTGGAAACGACGCGGCGTTCACCGGAACGGGTCAGACTGGCGTCCTGAATGGCGTGCTCCAGATAAAACAGCACACGCGGCTCCGTGCTGTAATCGCGTTCGTCCACCAACACCGCTCCACGACGCAATAAATCACGGTTACGTTCCAACGTCAGATCAATCACCGCATCCAGCAGCGCGTGGCCGGGACAAACAAACGCGGCGAGCGGTTGGCCCTGGGGTGAAACGAGCGATTTTTCAAAAGCGATGCGTTCGTAACGCGGCAGCACCGCTTCGCCGATACCGATCTGGCGATCCCGGTTGCGCACGGGCGCGGGCACGTGAGTGATTTCGTAACGACGCGGCTCACGCTGTTTGGTTGAACCGCCCAACCGTTTGAAGGCTTCCAGAAAGAAGGATTCGATGTAGTGCGGTTGCAGGCGACGCGCTTCGGCCCGCTCCATTTCTTCGCGGATGCGAAAGACGCGGCTGGCGTCCATTGCGTCGTGGGCCAGCGCGCGTTCTTCCAACAAATCCTGAAGCTGGCTGCGATCAAAAGCGTTTTCGACGACTCGTGACAAGCGGGCGCGGACATCGGGCTGTTCGCCATAACGAATGGCTTCAATCAACAATTCTTTGAGCGGCTTGCCGTCGAATTGCACTTTGCCGAGCACGTCAAAGACTTGCCCGCCCAGCGTCTCGCGCGCCTGTTCCAGCTTATCGAGCAGCAGGTGGTAGACCTCGCCTTCGCGCGTCTCATCGGCGATCAGATTCCACAGGTAACAGACCTCCGTCTGGCCGATGCGGTGGATGCGCCCGAAACGCTGTTCCAACCGATTGGGATTCCACGGCAGATCGTAATTGACCATCAGGTGTGCGCGTTGCAGGTTGATGCCTTCGCCGGCGGCATCGGTGGCGATCAGAACTTGCACTTGCGGATCGTGGCGGAAGGCTTCCTGCGCCTTCAGCCGGTCTTCGCGCCCCATTCCGCCGTGAATGCAAACGACCGCTTCATTGCGGCCAAGCAACGTGGTGATGCGCTGTGTCAGGTAATTCAGCGTGTCGCGGTGTTCGGTGAAGATAACCAGTTTCTGATTCGGAGAGGGATTCGGCGTTTGAGCATCTTTGGGAGTGGTTTTCTGCTCGACCGATTCTTGCAGCACGGCAGGCGTGAAGATTTCGCCAAACAGCCCGGCCAACTCGCGCCACTTTTTGTCCTCGCCGCTGCGACGCACACTAAGCGCGCTGGCTTCCAGCCGCTTCAGCGTTTCAATTTCAGCCTTCAGTTCAGAAATCGTTCGCGCGGCGGTGGCTCGATCCAGAATCTCTTCTTCCGCCACCTCTACCTCGTTATCCGGCGCGTCTTCCAGGTCTTCCACCTCTTCCGCATCCAACGACAACCCCGCCTGCTCCGTTAGCAGGCTTGTGGCAGTCGCGCCGCGCTGCAACAATTCCAACTCGCGCAACCGTCCTTCCAGACGTTCGCGTCGGCGACGCAACGATTGATAGATCGCCTCGGGCGAAGAGGCTAGCCGGCGCTGCAAGATCGTCAGCGCGAAACCGATTGTGCCTGCCTGTTTGTCGTTTTGAAGCGATTCGGCGCGGTTGAACTCTTCGCGCACGTAATCGGTGACGGCTTTGTAAAGTTGCGCCTCGGCATTGGAGAGTTTGTACGGCACAGTGTTGGCGATGCGTTCAGGAAAGAGCGGTGTGGCGTCGAACTTGACCAGGCTTTCTTTGACCATCCGGCGCATCAGATCGGAAACGTCTACGGTATGAACTCCATCGCGGAAACGTCCCTCGAAGCGATCACCATCCAGCAAAGCCATGAAAAGCTGGAAGTCTTCCTCTTTGCCGTTATGCGGCGTCGCCGTCATCAACAGAAAGTGGCGCGTCAGCGTCGAAAGCAATTGGCCCAGCCTGTAACGTTTGGTGTATTTGATCTCGCCGCCGAAGAACGTGGCTGAGAGCTTATGGGCTTCGTCGCAGACGATCAGATCCCAGCGGCAATCCGGCGTTTTTAGCTTTTCCTGCACATCTTCGTTGCGCGAGAGTTTATCCAGCCGCGCGATGACCAGATTGGTTTCCAGAAACCAATTGCCGGTGCGGGCAGCTTCCAGTTTGTCATTGGTGAGAATCTCGAAGGGCAGATGAAACCGTTTGTACAACTCATCCTGCCACTGCTCCGCCAGACTGCCGGGGCAGACCACCAAACAGCGTTGCAGGTCGCCGCGGGCGATCAATTCCTTAATCAACAATCCGGCCATGATCGTTTTGCCCGCGCCCGGATCATCTGCCAGCAGAAATCGCAGCGGTTGTCGCGGCAGCATTTCTTCGTAAACTGCCGTAATTTGATGGGGTAACGGATCAACGACTGAAGTATGGACAGCGAGCACTGGGTCAAACAGGTGGGCAAGGCGAATGCGATGCGCTTCGGAAACAAGCCGGAACAACTCGCCGTCGCCGTCAAAACTCCACGGGCGTCCGACTTCCACGACTTCGATACGGGCTTCATCGTGGCGATAGAGCAGTTCATTGGCCACTTTACCCGCAGGCGTTTTGTAGGTCAGTTCCAGAGCATCCGAGCCGAACCACTGTACGCTGACAACAGTGACCATCGAATCAGGAAGAATCCCTCGCACGGCGGCATTCGGTTGCAAGTCTTCGAGAGTGGTCATTATCCTTATCCTTTATTGATCCCGAAACAAAATGTTCAGGCCTGGATTGCAAGAGGCCGGCGTCCTGGCGATCAAGTTGAAGAGTGTAATGGGCAGATCGTTTTCAACCTTCGGGTCAGATAAGTTGTGTTCATGAAAGGCGTTTTGTGGAAAATGTCTCTCATGACCGGGGCGTTTCAATATACCCCGCAATCCAAAACGAATTCAATTGCTTTGACTTGTAATGTTTGATGAAGGCTGAGTTCCCACTCAAAAGTGTTGGGCGCCTGGCCGAGAAAAGTTGGTGAGTTGCGGCGGGATCGTCAATGATCTCTGGTTATGTCATCCGCTTGGTGGGAACGCTCAATTTCAGGTCTCCTGTCTCCGCTTTGCGATCTGCTCAACTCGACATTCAGCACTTCGCGCAAATTGTCGAAATGCCATTCACGATCCGACGGAACATACAAAGAGAGAGAAACTGGCCTCGATTCCTTTGCCAGTCCGGCAGTGTGCTCTGCTTGAAGCTGTGCTGTAGAAAACGAGAGCTGCTGATGAAGTTGTGAGGGCAGCCTTACGGCTTCTGTCGCTTTTACCATTTCCGGTCGGAACTGATTCACGCGATCCAAAATATCTTCCTTTTGAACTCGCTCGCCATTGTGTGCGCGGACTAGATCAAGGTCCCGGCGGTGAACGTCGAGCAGTTCAAAAGCACGATAGACGTCTTCACGCGTCTGCGCAGCGTAACGGTCAAGCTCCGCCAGCCTGCGTGCATCAGCAGAGTTGAGTGAATCAATCGCTGATTGAACAAATTGCTCGCGCCCTTTCTGTATTACCTGAAACGAAGCTTTGCCGATTTTTGACTCCCCCGAAGCCATTTCGCTGGAGCGAATCCTCTCAGCAACAAAGTCATTACGGACAGCCTGCGCGATGCTGGCTCTTTCCTGAAGATGCTCCTGAATGTGAGCGACTGTATCGCTGATCCGCACTGCTTCGGGCAAGGGATTGCGATCAAACGTCTCTTCCGGCACCAGGCTCTGCCAGGCCAGATTTCTGGCGAGCAAGCGGATTTCCCGCTGCTGCGATTCAGGGAGCAAGGCGCGCGCTTCGGTGATGGTCAGTCTATCCCCGGTTTGCTCTGAACCCGCTCTTTCAAACTCCGTTCCTCGCTCAATCAGCGCTTCATTCAGCAGTTGCCGTTCGATGCTTCCCATATTCGCCATGTATTCACGAAAGGTGCGGTTTTCTCTGGGAATCGCACCGAAGGCGCGAGTGACAGGCAGTTCGGCAAGGTTGTCGTCTCTGACAACGTCGGATCGCCTGGCGGACGGCAGTCGCAGTAAATCTCTCTTTCTTTCTTCGCTCAATTCATAGAGGAAAGTCCGCTCGTGGGGCGCGATTCGTTGACTCAGCAGGTGAAGATTCACGCTGCCCTCTCTGTTCATTTTTTCGTTGATGATGCTTGCCTGAAAATGCGCGATGGCTCTAACCGTCGTCCTTGTTTCCAGTTCTTGCAAGATCGCATTGAGAGCTTCGGAGGGTTCTATCCTTCCTTCACGCAGGTCGGCAGTTCGCGCAGCGCGCGCTGTTCTTGAAAGCCCGTAATTCAATCGCAGTTCGCGCATCTCCGGCGTGTGATGCTCCGGTGCGCGGCCATTGAAAAGCAGGTTTCGCTCCCAGGTGTTTAGCGGCATCACAGATGGCAGCAGATACTTCTCCGGCGCAACGCGATGCTGCCGTAATTCCTCGCTTCGGCGTTCGTTGACGCGAAGCAAATCAGCGGCTTCGCGGCCCAGTGCTTCAGGTGTAGTAGTGTTGAGGATTGCAGTGCGCGCATCGCGGAAAACAGATGAACGATTGAGAGCGCGCGTCTCCGGGTCACGCAATCGCTCGCCGACATAATTCTTGAGAAAAGCCCCGATTCTGCTTCGTTCATCCGCCTCGCGTTCCGTCAGCGCCAGTCTGACTTCGGGGCCTTCCTTGCCAGCCCAGGTTTGCAGCGACAATTTCTCGCTTGCCGCAATCTTTGCCATCGTCTCGTAGGCCCCCACACTGCTCACGGGTAAACGAAACGCCTTCTCCCCAACCCCTCGTTCCGACAAGCTTACAAACAGTCGAGAGTGCGTGGCGCGATCAGGCCGATCATCCGAAAGATTCCTGCCCAATCCTTGCCTGAGCCGCCGAGCCAGATTATCAACCTGACTGAGACGCGCATACTCGTAAGGTTCCAGTTCATTGCCAATGAGCGTGGCTTTCAGTTCGCGTAAATGGAGACGCTCTCTTTCACACAGTTGGAGCAACGTTCGTTGGCTTTCAAAATATTCTTCTTTGCTTATCGGGCGTTCAGGAGTCTCGTCTTCTGGCTTATCAGCAAGCTCTGCAAGTTTGCGCAGATAGTCTGCGGGGTCAGGTCGGAACATCGCTCTGTCAATCGCCTTGAAGAGCGCCTCACGGCTGACGCCACGTTCAAGTCGGCGGTCAATTTCCGGGATCGTTAAGCTCACCAGACGCTCTTTCTGTTCGTAGCGCAGCCCCGCGGGCAGGCGCAGCGATTCCTCGCGCAAATTGATTCTGCGTGCGGCGGTATTCAATCTGCCTTGGGGAACTTCTTCTTCACGATCTTCTGCTGTCTGAACCACGTCCACGCTCTCGCGCGTTTCAAGCCTCGCCATTTCAGCAGCAATCAAACGCATCTCTTCCAGCGTACTCGCCAGGACTTCAACTTTGTCGGTCTTATCCGCTTTGTGGAACCGATCTTCCCGTTCGCCGCGTCTGATTCGGTCATAATAGGTTTTGAAGACCGCGATTTGTGTGCGTGCATCCGCCGTTTCGCCGCTGATGGCGAGCGCCAGTTCGTGAAATTCGCGCGCTCTTTCAATGTCGTCAATCTTTTCCAGCGCGTAAGACAAAGTCATAATGAACGGCGCCCCGCGCTCGTCTCCGAGTTCATATTCTTCCGCCGGAATGACCAACACATCACCCTTGATTTCGGCGCCATGCTCGTACAAATCGCGCATCGTCTGGTCGTGTTCGTTCAACCAGTTCGCTTGCTCGACCGGTGTTCGGTACTCCGGGTGATCCATCTCACGCGGTGCCAGCGCCGCGCGTGAATCCCGCGCTTGCAGACGTTCCGTCTCTTCGAGCACGGGGCCGCGTTCGATGATCTCCTGCAACAGTTCGCGCCCGCCGAGCGAGGGATTGCGCGCGGCCAATTCCATCAACCTCAAATCCGAATTGAAGGTCTCTCTGCCACTCATAATTGCCTATGCGTCTTCCTCACCGTTCAAAACTCATCTCGGTCTGGCGATCGGCATCTCTGAAGAACGGCGCATCACGCTTCAGATCAAGAAGCTCTTTGGTTTCTGACTGGTCGAGAACGATTGCGCGCGAGAAGTCTTGACGCGGTTCTTCCAACGCCTCGTGGTAGAACTTCGCGTACTGTTCACGAATCGCTGGATCGCTCTCTTTGATGATCTGTAATTCGAGCCGGCTGATTTCACGAGCCGTGAATTGCGGACGTGGGTTTGGCTGCCCCGGATTCAACCGGATGAAATCCTGCTCGTAGCTTCGGGCGGTTTCAGCCAGCATGGCAAACGCGGCTTGGTTTTGTTCGTATTGTTGCTGAAGGCGCTCGCCGTATTTTTCGACCGCTGCCGCGATTCGCTGATACTTTTCGCTTTGGGCCAACAAAGGTTTGAAAAGCTGCTCCAGTGGCGATTTCGGCTCAACGTCAGCCAGGCGAGCGAGCGTAATTTCCGGCCCGCGTCCTTCTTGCGTAATCACCATCATCTGGGTGCGCCGTTCGTTGAATCTTTCCAGCCTTGTTTCGGACTCACGCACCTCAATTCCGGCCATAACTTCGCGCGCGCTGGCGCGGTTGAAGCGTTCACGGGCAATCTCTTTCGGGTCGCGCCGGCTGCGCGCGTCGTGTTCCCGCTCGATGGTCGTCAGCGTTCGATAAAACGCCGGATCGTGACGGCGAGCGGCGTACGCCTCAAGCTCTCTCAAATCCTGCTCGGTGAAGAGTGGCACTGGCATTTCGCAGCCTTCACTGCGATGTCGTCCTTTCTCCTCGGCATAAATTTCATCCAGGGCTTTGACTACTTCGGCCCGGCGCTTTACTTCTGCTGAAAGCTTCGCGCGTTCGTCTGCAATCCGACTGAGAATTTCTGCGCGTTGCGCGGTCAGCATTTCAACTTTCTCGCACGCCTTTTCACGATGATCGTCGTTCCAGTGAAGACTTCGCGCGCCGACGAACTTTGCTTGATCAGACGCGGCAACCAGCGCTGATTCAATTCCGGCCAGAGAATCTTTTGTCTGGCGTTCGTCGTTGCCTGCACTCCATTGCCGAAGATGTTTTGTCTCTTCAAATCTGGCGGCGGTTTGCTGCTCGACCATCAGGCGTGACCGTGCGACGAAACGCTGCGCTCGCAGCCGTCCCGTTTCTAGCGGTAGGCGTGCTGACTCACCTTTTTCAGCCGCCAGCGCGATCCGAATCTTCTCAAGCCGGTTCAGCTTCTCCGCATCCCCAAATGAGATCGCGCGGTTCTGCAACTGCGCCAAGTCGGCGCGCGACAGGATTGGCGTCGGAATAATCAGTCCGGCGCTTTCATATTTCTCTTTGATTGCAACTGATTCGCTGATGGCAGGCAGCGAAGCGGAGATGGCCTGTTGCAATTTCATCTCAAGCGCGTTGAGGTCGGCGAAGCGCGCGACGCGTATCTTTTTGATTACACCGCCAGACTTGCTGATCTCCTGTGCCGCGGCTTCGTGCTGCATCTGTGTGCGTACTTCGGCAGGCAGTTTGAATTTCACCTGCGCCGTCACCTGCCTGCCAATCGCATCGGCCTTTTTCCGCAGATCGAATTCAGAAATCAGTCGGCTCCGGCCCTGCGCATCAGCAATTCGATAACGCCGCCACTCGCCAAAGGCATCAGCCGCCCGCAGCGATTCCTGCAATTGCTCGATACGGTCAGCGGCGACCATCGCCTGGCCGAGCGTCACACGCTCAGCGCGCTCTTCCTGGCTCTTTCTTTGTTGATCATCCGTGAATTGCCTGATGTTTTGATCGAGATATTTTTCAAAGGTCTGGCTGAACAGGCCAGGATTGATGATGCGCTTTCCGTCCAGCGCTTTCTTCCAGCTCACTCGCATTTCTTTGGGCAGCGTGTCCAGGCGTTTCGCGCTGCCGGTCTGCCGGTCAACATAGTCACGGTGGATGAGCAGATGAACGTGCGGATTGTCGGTGTTGCGATGAATGCCGGCGACCCAGCGCAGCTTCTCGGCGTTGAGCGCATCAGCCACCTCTTTCAATGTGCCGCGCGTCGTTTCACGAACTCCGCTAAGCCGAGCTTCCTCATTCGTTCCCAACTGATTGAAATCTTCTTCCCGGTGAAAGCTGATGACAAGATGCAGCACGTCATCCGTTTTTGGATCGTGCCCATCGCCGAGCAGGCGGTTGGCCTGAGAATAGTTCAATCGCTCTTCGCTTTCCGAGAAAAGCCAGCGCGCTTTCTGGCCTTCACGCGCTTCGTCACGCTCACGTGTGGAAATGTAGCGGGCGGCCTGGCTGACGCCGCTGCCCCCGAGTCCCTTTTTGACCACGACGACAACTTTCATTGCATTGATTGGTTGCTACTCATGGCGCGACCATCGCCCTTCTCTTCAACCATCAGACAGAACCGCGTGTGGGAAATCTCCAGGAAGCTTTTGAATCAATTCGCGTGCCTGTTGCATCCCCGCGTCATCCTGCACTGCAAGTTGTTTTCTGATCTCTTCGGCGCTGACACCGTCTTTCTGCATGCCGATGGTCATCAGCACTTTCGCAATGCTTTCCGTCACGACTGACCGGCGCAGCAGATGCGATAAGAGCGTCAGCATCGCGTCGCTGGCCTTCGCAGTGATGTCTGACTTTACGTTGTCTTCAGATTCCGCAGCCACAATTGCCAGTTGCTGGCGAAGATCGGCGAAGTCTTTCATCAACGGTTCGACGGCTTCGGCGACGGTCTCCTGATAGATTTTGCGCACGTGGTTTTCGCTCTCGTCTCGCCCCAACGCGCGCAATCTACGTTGGCGCAACGCTTCGTGGACAAGCTCTCGAATTACATCGCTCCGGCTCTTTCCTTCGTCGTGCGAAAGGCTGCTGACCTCACGCAGATCATCCACAAAAAGTTTGGTCGTACTCGACGTGGAAGCCACCAGTCTTGGTCTGTTCCGAATCGGCATTGTCAGCCCTCCATTGCTTCAATAGGTGCAGTGTGTTTTGCGCCTTGCAATGGGCAACCAACGTGCCTGCGGTCTCCGGCTATCTTCAGCCTTTGATTCAGTTGGCGCATCAGGTCTGCCCGACAAAGGCAATTGGAGACCTGAAAGACCTGACAACGCCTGTCGTGGCCTTGATTTACGAGTCTGGGTAGACCTCAGCCACCGCCCCACTTGTTAGCAGATGATTCGCACTGAGGTATACCAACCGCTTTTGCTGTTGCTCTGGAAAAATGTAGGGTCATTTTGAGGCAGCTCTGGTGAAATGTTGTCGTTGCCCGTCACACACTTGTGGCAAGCATTAATCTTTTCGCTGAAGGGGCGTCTTGCGCTTCAAAAACATTTCGGTGTGCGACGATTTGCTTTGATTCGATGGAAAACCGAAGGCAGGAAATTTCTGTTGGAATGGCTCTTGCTCAATGGAAGGCGCATTCAAATCCAGCGCAGGATTTGATCCTGAAAACCAACAACCAAGGAGATGAACTTATGCCGACAGGAAAGAGAAAAGAATCGGGCGGCGCTTCGGTTCCGCTGATCAACTTTGACGAGATCGCCGCCGAAAGAGAGTCGTTCAAGCTGAGTTGGACGGTGCTGGCAAACTTGCGAGATTACGTCGCCTACGTCAGGGATGTGACTGGCCGAGAAACCACTCCTGATGATGTGGTTGACAAGGGAATGCGGCGGCTGTTCGACGCGGACAAAGGCTTCCGGCAGTGGCTGCAAAAGAAGAACAGCGAGAGCCGAAACAAAACGAAACCGGCGAAGATTGAGAAACCCGCGAAGATTGAAAGGCCGCTCTCTGATGGAAAGGCTGAATCATCCAGCGATCCATTTTCTAGATCGTAGCAATGCGGTCGTTCGCATCACAACAATGGCTGGGCTTTCATTATTAATCCGGCGACGAACCTTGCTGGTTGATCGTTTCGAGCCACGAGATTTTCGCGTCCTCGTCGCACGGAATACAGTATCCATTGCTCAGAATGGCGTATGGATCGCCGTCGTAGCTGCCACAGCAAAGGCATTGTTTTTCGGCGGCGGCTTCATTCAGATTGTCCGACATCGCTTCGCTCCTTTTCTTGAGGTTGAAGAATGATCCATTCGATTGCGGCCTTGACCACTGCGGCGTGGCACTGTTGCGGAAAACACCAGCAAGCGAGAACGAGATCACCGGATTTTGCCAAATTCGCAAGCCAGTGAATCTCCTCAAAAACTGGCCCTGATTCTTGCTGGAGTTCCGTCCAAAGCCAGCGCCTATATTTCTGAATTACCGCCGAACGATCACCGTCTCTGCCGATGACGAACGGATTTCCCAACACGCCAGGTCGCCCGACGTAGATGCTCTCGCCACGCCAGTTCTTTCGATTGACAATGGTAATCACAGCAAAAACTCCTTTCTGTTTTTTGCCCGACTACCAACCGCCAATACCTGGAACGTTGACAGACCACTCACTACGAAAAAAAGGGATGCTTCCGCAAGCAGCAGAAGCATCCCCGAAGCGAGAAGTGACAATCAGTTTGAGCGTCGCTTCAGAACGGAATGTCGTCGTCGGTCTCATTCCCTGCAGCAGCCTCGACTCCGGCGTCATTCTCGGTCACGCCGTCTGTATTGCCACCGTCCCGCTTCGCCGTCGGCACGAACTCAAAGCTGCTCGCCACGAGAATCGTCGAAGTGCGCTGAGTGCCGTCACGATCCACGTACTTCTCGTTCTGCAATCGTCCGTTGAAAGCGAGCGCGCTGCCTTTTTTCGCGTACTGATTGATGATCTCAGCGTCCCGCCCGAAAATCGTCACCTTGAACCAGTCGGCGACCGATTCGCGCTTGTCGCCAACCTTGACGCTGCGATTGTTAGCGATGGAAAGATTGATGACCGGTGTGCCGCTGTTCGTGAACCGCAATTCCGGCTCAACGCCAAGACGCCCCGTGATAACCGCGTATGCTGACATGATGTTGTTCCTTTCTGGTGAAATGTGATTGATGAGTTGATTGCGAATCGCACGGCTTATCTCCCGCTTGATTCCTTCAGTTGTCTTTGTGAACGGGATGGCTTTTGACCTGCCTCACGCCGCCATTGGATAGGGGCTGGAAGGCTTGCTTTTGATGGCTTCCCAGACTCGTTCGACTTCCTGCGCCGATAGCTTGTGAACCGGATGCTGAGGTTGATTGTTCCCATACATTGCCCAGCGCAGAAACCGTAGCTTGCCGTCGCTCGCGGTTTCAATTTCCCTGAGCAGGTCAGCAGCAGTCTGGGACAGCGGCGCTGATTTCAGTCGCAGCCGTTGGAGCTGCGCTGCGGTGTTGAGCGTGGTGAAATGCTTGAGTGGCAAACTTCCAGTCTGCCGGGCTTCATACGCCTGCTTCATAATTTCGCCGATCCTCCGGGTATCGGTTGCGGCGCGGACGGCTTTGTGGAACTGGCGATAGGTTTTGCAAGTGCGCAAGGCGATGAGGTGAAAATCGGCCTGGCACTCAGCAAGGATCATTTCCAGTATCTCGCGCGTCAACTTTTGCCATTCACGGTTCGCGTGCGAGTAAAACCTGCCGCCGGTTGCGGTCTTCCCGCTGATCGGAAAGATCACGTCAAGCTGCGCATTGATGTCTTCCCAGATGGCTTCAACGGACACGCCGTTGGCAAAAGCGCGGCGCAATTCAGAAGCGAGATAGCGGGCGCGCTCCGGCATGTCTTCTTCAACGAATTCAGGGTCAACTTTGCCGCAAGCTGTCGTTCGTTCGTAGCTCGACATCACGATGATCGCGCCGCCTTCGTCGTATTGATCCATCGCTTCCAGCCTCTCGAAAGCGGCGTCGAGTTCCTCAATGCTGGCGTCACTCGCTTCCAGATCATTCACCCAATCAGCCAGATCGTCGTGAGCGAACGTCGCGGCTTTTCTCCGACCACGTGTCAGCCGAGTCATCGCTTCGACTTCCTGATCAAACAATGACTGTTTGCGCTCTTTTCGCTCGGCGGCGCGTTCGGCCAGAATCGCATTTGAATTGCAATCATCGGCGTCGTATTTGAACGTCAGGACTTCTTCTTCGATCACATCCACAGCTTGATTGCTGAGTTGTCCAAGCTGCATCGCCAGCAGCGCCATTTCCTTGAGAACGATGCCGACGCCGCGCTCCACGATCTCGCGGTAATAATGCGAGGCAGTGGCCTGACGATAACGCGCGTCGCCCCCGTCGCAGATGGCGTTGAGACAGCGAATGAATTCACTCGCATCCAATTGGTTGCTCAGTTTTCTGAGCGCGTAGGCAAGCGTGCCGATGCGCGACTCTTCATCCTGCTGACTGGTTGGAACTGCGTCTCCAGCAACCTTGAAGATCACTTCGCCTGCCACGTCGAAATGCTCGAAGTCGAGGCGCGCAAGCTGCCCCAGGCAGGAAATGTGATGGAAGAGTCCATCACGCGGCGACGCTGAATTGTCGGGAACGAAGATCGAACGGTTGGAACGTGTATTCACGAATTGCATGTTGATTCTCCTTTGTGATGTGAAATGTGAACAAGCCCCGGCAAACCGGGACCGAAATCACGTTTTTACCAACCGCTAATACCTGTTCTCTGTGAATCGAAGCCGACGGAGAATCGAGGGAGCTTGGTGAGCAGGCGATGGTTTGCCGACAAGCAGTTGCTTCAACATCGTCTGGCGTTTTCCTGTGGTGGAGTATTCAACGGCCATCGCCAGTGCGCGGCGGGAACCGATCAGCACAACCATTTGCTGGCCGCGCGTAAGCGCCGTGTAGAGCAGTTCCCGATTGAGCATCGGATACTGGCTTTCGTGGACGGGAATGATGACGAAGGGATACTCGCTGCCCTGGCTGCGATGAATCGAAATGGCGAAGCCGTGCGTGAGTTGCGGCAGTGATGCGCTCGTGTAAATCACCTCTCGTTCGCCGTATCTGACCATCACGGTTTCCGCAGTCGTCGCCTGCACGCTGCCGCACTGGCCGTTGAAAACGCCAAGCTGATAATTGTTCTTCGTGTGCAGCACGCGGTCGCCGAGAAGAAAAGAAGGATGGGTGGATTCCACGTTGAACCCGTCACTCAAACGCCGAGCATTCAGCGTCTCCTGGATTTGACCGTTGAGAAAAACGGTGCCGAGAATTCCTTTGTGCTTGGGCGTCAGCACCTGAATGCTCTGGTACGGATCGGCGCCACAACGCGCGGGCAAGCTTCGGGTGACAGCTTTGATCACCAGGCGTTCGATTTCCGCAGCGGTTTCGGCTTCGATGAAATAGCAATCGCTTTTGGTGGTTCCGGGTGCTGGCAAGTCCGGGATGCGCCCTTCTCTGATTTCTTCCGCCGCTGTGATGATCTGGCTTTCGTTGATCTGCCGGTAGTTCGTTTGCAACCTGACGACCGGGATTTGCTTGCTTTCGATAAGGTCGTACAGCACTTGTCCCGGCCCGATTGAAGGAAGCTGATTCACATCACCGACGAGGATGAGTCGGGTGGATGATGAGCAGACGCTGACGAGCCTGGCCATCAGAAAAAGGTCAATCATCGAAGCTTCATCAACGATCAGGACATCGGCAACAGGAAAGACGTAATTCCACAGTGAACGCGGCTTCAGGCAATTGTTCCGCAGCAGCTTGTGAAGTGTGTGGGCCGAACAGCCGGTCATCTCTCGCAGCCGTTGTGCGGCGCGGCCCGTCGGTGCGGCAAGCCTCACACAATATCCGGCCTTTTCAAACACTGAGATCAGCGCTTTGACCGTCGAAGTTTTGCCCGTTCCAGGCGCGCCGGTGAGGATAGAGACGGGAGCATTAGTGATAAATCTGACAGCGGCGCGCTGTTCGTCAGAGATGTCAAACGCATCCGAGTTCAACCATTCATTCAATCGCTGAGGATTGATCGCGCGCAGTCGGCTGCCGATGTGTGGGAGAGCCGTTGCAATGGCTTCTTCAGCAATCGCGCATTGCGTAAGCGCAATTTGTTCATCTGCGAACTTTACCTGATGCTTGCTTTGCAATTGCCGGAGCGCAACAAGAACTTCGTCCGGTATTGACTTGCTCAATCCGGCCTCGGTTTCCATGCGGGCGGTCAGTTCTTCCAGAGAAAGGCAGGTATGGCCTTCGCGCAGCGCCTGATTGAGCGCCTGAAGAATGGGATCGGAAAGATGTGAATGAGGAAGCTGCTGTAACCGTGCGGGAAGTTTTTCGAGAAGCCTTGCGCGCAGGAAGAGGGCGATTCGGGTAGCCATCGCCCACTCGATCAAAGCGACCACAATTTGCTGGAACCAGACGCGCATCCTGACTGCTCCTTCGCAGAATCAATACCGACAGTTGTGATGACTGCCAGCCGCGTTAATTCTGTCGCTTCAGGATGCGCGTGTAGTTCAACGATCACTGACGTGATGCGGCTTCCTTCTGGCGGCTTCATTCTGCACAAGTTCCCAAATCACCTCTTTCTTTTGAGAAGGATGATCGAGGTCTCTCAGCACCAGGATGTCGCTGCTGGTGGTGTAAAGGATGACGTCGCCGAGCTTGAACAGGCGTTGAACCAGCCCCTGACTGACTTTGATGGATCGTACCGCGCCGAGTTGAATGCTTTCGTCGTGTTTGACGAGCAATCCCCAGCGAGCGTGAGCGCTGGTTTCAGTGATGGTGTAAACAGCGCCGATCATTTCCAAGTGGATATAGCCAATGAAGGCCAGGATGCAGATGCCCCCAACCAGTCCGATGAGAGGGACGCGAAAGTCAACCGAACCTTCTTCCCGCCAGACCAGAGTGGCGATGACGCCGATGCCGGACAGGCAAATGATTGACAAGGCGACCCCGTAATAAACAATCAAAGCTCTGGCGCGCGGTTTTTCCGATAAAATTCCTGACGGCTTCATATTCACAACCCCGGCCAGCCTGGCGGATCAGGCTGATTACGATCAACTTCATCAGCCCTGGTCATGCTGAACAGTTGACTCAGTTCTTGCTCAAACTCACGTTCGAGAATTTCCATCTCTTCATGTTCGCGGACGAGAAAGAGTTCGTGGCGCAAATTGGCGGCTTCATACTCCGCCTCAGTCAATCGCCCGATCTCGATCTCATTGAAGTCCGGCTCGAAGTCCGACTCGCCTTCGAGTAGTTGGTGGTTATCTGATCTCGTCTGATCGTTCATACGCTCACTCCTATTTCTAATTTCCATTGATCACGCAGCAGCAAGTCCCGGCCTTCTCGTTTTACATCCGAAGTGAAGCAAACGGCAATCCACGGAGCGGCTTTAATGAATGGCGATTATTAGAGGCAGTAGATTCGGCCTGTCTTTTGCTTGTGGCTGTTGTTGAGAGCGTGCTACCGTTTCATTGAAAGCTTCACGGAATCAGCCGAAAGCCCTGCCCCGCGAGCTGAATCCTGACAGGAGACCTCACTCGCCGCGTTCTCTTTCCCCCAATGAAAACGACCAGGTTTTTTCTGCGGCAATGCGGAACTTGCCGTGAAGGAAATTATTTCGCCGAATGAATTGGCCCTTCACGAATCAGAACCGAACAAAGACCGGCACAACAGCGGAATCGGAACCGAATCAAAAGTGAGCTGAAGAAACTCACCAGCAGTACGAGTGACTCTCATGCACGATGCGGATTCAGTTTTACTTGCCTTGATCGAGGCGACAAACGAGTTGGAGGAAAGACGCCTGCGGGATGAACTCCTGCTTGAGCACGCTGCGCCGGTAATCCGGCAAACGCTCCGGCAGCGCCTGCGGCTTCACGGCGGATCTTCCAATCATCACCTTCCTGATGCTGAAGACCTCTTTAACGACGTAGTGGTGAGGCTGATCGAGAAGCTGAGCGAACTTCGGGCGCATCCGTTGAAGCGTGGCATCCGCAATTTCAGTGTCTATGTAGCGCGCGTCGCCACGAACGCTTGCAACGATTATCTGCGAGTCAGAAAACAGGAGCGTCATCGCCTGAAACATAAGCTCCGCAACCTGCTGGATCGTCACCCGGACTTCAGGGTTTGGAAGGGAGAGAACAACGCGATCCTTTGCGGCCTGGCTGTATGGGAAAGCCAGGACTCCGCGCTCATTCAATCAGTTTCGCCGGAGCAAACCGAAGAGGTTCTTGAAAATCTCCGAACAATGATTTTCACAAGCAAAGCCCCGCAAGATTTGCCGCTTTCAAAAGTTGCAGTAGAAACGCTCAAGCTCATCGGCCAGGCGGTCGAACTGGATCAACTGGTGCAGATCATCGCCGACTTTCAAGGTGTCAAAGATCGGCTGCCCGAATCGCTGGATGTCGTTGAGAGTGGCTTGAGCCAGCGCCTTGCAGACACGTCGCTGCGGGGTGACTCATTAATTGAAGGACGGGAAAGTCTCCGGCAGTATTGGGAAGAAGTGAAAAAGCTTCCCACTGATCAGCGCAATACGATTTGTCTGAGTTTCGAAGATGAGTCCGGAGAGGACTTGTTCAGTCTGCTGGTAGACGCGGGAATCGCCACGATCCCGGAGTTAGCCGCAGAGTTTGGGCTGTCGTCCGAACAATTCGATGAACTTTGGATGCGCGTGCCAATGCTGGATAACACGGAATTGGCCGAACACTTGGGCGCGACGCGGCAACAGGTAAGCCTGTGGCGTTTCCGCGCGCAAAGCCGACTGCGGAAATGGCTGACGAACCGGGGAAAATAAAGTTCAGCCTTGATGAAATGATAGGCCTTTTCTGCCGTCCTAATCATTCAGCGGACTTTTTGTGGGTGCCTTTAGAGGACTTATTGACACAGCATGCCTATCCATACCACCAGACCTGAAATGGAACGATTTTGCGCCCGCACATTGGAAGTATCGAAGATGGCCGCGATTGGCGAACACATGGCGGATTGTCCTGAATGCCAGCGGCTTTTCCATGATTTTTTTCAGAAAAGAAGAGCGTTTGCTCCTGTCGTCATAGACCTTTCACTCGAAAAATGGCTCCGGGATGAGCATCTCGATTATGAATGGCTGACCGCTTATGTGGATGATGCGATGGAGAAAGATGAGCGGGAGATGACGGAGCTTCACCTCCAACTCTGCGACCAATGCCGAGAGGAAGTAGAAGAGTTCATTGCGTGGCAGCAAGAGATCAAGCCGGAACTGAAAATCAGGTATATGCCTGACGCCCCAGCTAGTTCGCGCAAATGGGTTTGGGGATCGTGGGATTGGTTGGGAATGATCAGAAAGCCAGCCTATGCGTTCGCAGTGCTGCTCGCAATCGGCGCCGCCATTACGTTGGCGATATTGCTTCTGAAATCCGGCCCAAACAGTTGGGATGGACAGCAGGCGAATGCTTCTCCATCTCCCTCTGTGCAGGTATCCACCACGCCAATCGTGAATAGCAGCCCCGCTCCTGATCTTGTAGTAAAGCCAACGCCACAGATCAGAGCGTCGCCGCGCGCGCAGTCGCAGCAGGCTGGCTCGAATAACGCGCCGCCAAACACAATTACTACGGCGACGAAGCCAACAATCTCGCTGAATGATGGCAATCGCGTGGTTGCGATTGATACGTCCGGCAGATTGACCGGCCTGGCAAAACTGCCGCCAGAGCTTGAAAGATCAATAAAGCGGGTTCTTTTGTCGGAAGAAATCGAGCGTCCCACCACATTGACTGATCTGGAAGGGAATAAAGGCGACCTGCGGGGTGAGGGCAATCAGTCTTCATTCAAACTGCTTTCTCCGACTCGCATCGTGGTTTCGGATGATCGTCCGGTCTTCAAATGGGAAAGCCTGCGTGAAGCGGAGAGCTACCGCGTTTACGTCAGCGATTCTCGTAGTCGTAAGGTCGCTGACAGCGGACTCCTTCCTCGAACGGAAACGCAATGGTCGTCATCGTTGCCGCTAAAACGTGGTGAGGTTTATTCGTGGACAGTCGGCGCGGTGGTCAATGGAGAAGAGATTCTTTCCCCATCAGCTTCGGAGCCGGAAGTGAAATTCAAGGTGCTGCCGGAAGAGAAAGTACGCGAACTGAATCTCCTGAAACAAACCACCAATTCGCATCTCGCGCTCGGTGTCTTTTATGCGCAGGCCGGAATGATCGCTGAGGCGGAACGTGAAATTCGGGAACTGGCCGACAGGAATTCAAACTCTCACATCGCCCGACGGCTTCTCAATACCATCCAGTCGTGGCGCTAGCATTCAGTCATCGCTTCCGATCAGAACGAACCCCGCCCAGTAAAAAGGATGACCATATCGCCGGTCCTTCATCATCCTGAGCATAGCAAGCCTTAACGCATCCGCTTTCACGATTTTCTTCTCGCCCTTTGTTTGTCGAAGCTCCTGGTAAAAGCCCGTCATCCAATCGGCAGTGCTGGCCGAGTTGACCTTCCACTGACTGACCACTGTCGCGCGGCAGCCGGCAGCGAAAAAAGCCCACGACATGCCGATCATTCCTTCGCCTGCTCCCACTCTGCCCCTGGCGGTTTCACAGGCGGAAAGCACAACCAGGTCTGCATTGAGTTCCAGGTTCATAATCTCTCGCGCTTCCAGCAGACCATCATTTACCCCATCGCCATCGGCGTTTGACAAGAGCAGATATGAGTAGAGCGGATGGTTATTATCGAGCACGCCGTGCGTGGCGCAGTGGATGATGCTGTGTGTGGGTGCCTGGGACTTGAATGTCTTTTCATCCGCGTTTGCGCCAATAAAGACGTTGCTGCGGTTTGCCGCAAAGAATTGAGTCAGCGATCTGACCTCTGTCTCCGCATCGGGAAGTGCAACAAGCCTCTCGCCATTTCTGGTTTCCTGAAGCCCTATCGAGGAGTCGGCTTCGGCCAATGGATTGGCAAACGCCAGCAGTGAAATCTGCCGATCGCCTGCGCCTCTTCTCCCATCCAATTGTTTCAGCACACTCAGCGACGGCGAGAAGAAAATGGAGGAGTCTTCAATCAGATAATAGTTTTCTCTGGCCTGTAAAGCTTGAAAGGGCAACTCCCATAGCACTCCGTCGGGAACAATTCCAATCGTGCTGATTCCCCGCAGTTGTGACTCTGCCGGTTTGATCAACAAGTCATAAAGCTCTTTGGACAGCTCAGCAAAATCAGGGTGCCGGCTGGCGAGCATCTGCCGGAATTTGTCTACCATCCTCTTCAAGTCTTTTTCTTCAATGTTGATCGGATAGACCTTTAGATCGAAGCTACGACTCGGCGATTGGTTCGACAGCAGAAATAGATAGCACCGTTCTTTCGTGACGACGTAATCGAGTAGGGCGGTTTTCTGATTCGGAATCAGCCTGTTCAGATCATCCGGTTTGAGCGCGCCGATCTGTCCTGGCAGCGTTTTCCATTCGGGATGTGCTGCGTGAAAAACGTCCTGAAAGGAAGCGTACTTCAGCCGGGCGGCGTCAAGCCTTGCGTTGAGTTGCTCAAGCTGGGCGGCGTCGGCAGATTTCCTCAGCCTTTCTTGACTGATTTCATTGTTGATTGCAATGATCGCCTGGTTGAGTTGCTGTTCCTCCCTCTTCTCGCTCGGCGTCATTACATTTGCGGGTTGAAATCTGCCGCCGCTCAGAATATCAAGCAGGACGCGGCCTTTGGCTCTCTCCGTGTAAATCAAGGCTTCGGTCAGCTTGTTTTGTTCGATGAGCAGTTCGATGAGCGCGTGATACGCGGCGACTTTCTTCTCGAAGAAAAGCAGCCGCCCCTGTTCCTGACCTGTCACACGTTCGCGCATTGTCTCTACTTGCTCGACCGCTTGCACAAGAGTCTTCAATGCCAGGTCCGGCTTCTTCTGTTTGGCGTAAGCCTTGCCCAGCGTCGTGGCGGTCAGGTAAGAAAGTTTCGGCAGTCCGAGCTTTCGGGCAAGTTTCAGGGCGCTTTCGGACAGCGCTACTGCCTCGGCATAGTTGCGCAAATCGTGATGCACCTCTGCTTTCCGCCACAGGATTTCAGCGATTCGCGTTTGATCCCCAACCTGTTCAGCCAAAGAGAGGCTCTGATCAAGAACTTCCAGGGCGGCTTTGAAGTCTCCCTTTTCCCGATAGACTGCTCCCATTCCCTGACGCGCGGCAATCAGAACATCTTTATCAGCATCTCCTGCCTGCCTGATGCTTTTCCTGAAACTATCGAGCGCCTGATCGTGATTTCCCTGTCTCTGATGTGTCACTCCCAGATTTTGCAAAACAAGCGCCGCTTCGGGCTGGTTGCGACTGGTGCTGTAAGCCTCAAGGCTTTGTCCAAAATAACCAACTGCCTTGGCGTAATCTTCCTGTTCCAGGTACAGCAGGCCCATGCTGTTGAGGATGCCCGCCCGGAGATCGTGATAAGGCAGCGTTCTGGTAGTCTCCAGGGCTTTGCTCAGCAACAAAAGCGCCTGAACATTGTCGCCCATCGCCTTATAGACTCGACCCGTTTCCGCCAGGTTATCGGCCTGCTGATAGCCATACTTGAGACCATTGCCATCCAACTCCCGGTACAACGCGGTTGACTTTTGCAGGTATTCAATCGCCTGCGAGTAGTTGCCATCACGACCAGATAATGCTCCAAGCGTTGAAAGCGCCCCGGCGATCCCGTACTGGTCAGGCAACGCCCCAGCCGACTCATTCGTATTCTTCACGGTGTCGGCCATCGTAACAGCCTGTTCCGAATAAATTCTGGCCTGTTTGTAATCCCGTGCATAGAGGTAAAGCGAGCCAACGTCACTGAGAACGTAGATCAGGTCACGCCTCAACCCTGCGGATTCAAACAGCACCCTGCTTTCAAGGCACGACCGTATTGCTTCATCTGTCCTGCCCATCCCTGAGTAGGTTCTGCAAATGTAGTAATGAGTGCTTGCCAGACTTTTCGCCTCCTTCAGGTGATTGGCGACAGCAACGGCGATCCGGTAAAGCGCAAGCGAATGCTCCGGGCCATCGGAGTAATAAGCATTCGTAGCCTTTGCAATCAGTTTTTTCCACAGGCGAGGAGTAACGAGCGAGGAATGATCCTGCAGGAGAGTTGACAGGGACGCTTGCTGATCACCGTCAGCTTTCATCAGTGTGGTGATTAGCTCTTCCTCAGTTCGAATCGTATTTGTTTGCTGAGCGAAGATGTTGATCTGAAAGCAAAGGATAGCTGTCAAACAGATCAAGGCAGGAAAATATATGCGCCGAGGGAACAAGGGTGATCTCTCGGCGCATTTTGAAAAGGGGCTGAACCTGATGCCGTGAGTTGCGTGTAACGCCATAACTTGAAACTTCAGATGGCTTCACGTTAAGCAGGCGTTAGAAGATGATGCTGCTCAGAATTGCGATGATCACTTCAATCGGTGTTGGTGGCGGTGGGGGCGGCGGCGCCTTCTTTTCAGTGCCTCCCTGGGGATCGCCGGCGTCAGCGTACACGTTGACTGAACCGGCACTGACGAAGGCCAGAGTCAGCGCAAGAAACAAGCTCGACAAAATCAGTTTCTTTTTCTTCATGTTACTTCTCCAGTTTGGGCCGTTGTGATGACGGCGATTGTTGATTGTTCGCCTGCCGGAGCAGGTGTTCCCGGGCAAAGAGAATGATCGAATGCAACCGGAAGTCCCGGTTGTCTTGTTTGACGAAGGTGTGCCCTTCATCGCCTGCCAGCACATACCAGACAGATGTGCCTTGTCGCTTCGCAGCGTTGACCATGGCGTCCGCTTCGCTGGCGGCAACCCGCGGGTCATTCTTTCCCTGAATAATCAGCAGCGGCTTTTTGATCTTCCGTATGTTGTTGAGCGGCGCAGTCCGTTCCATAAACGCTTTGATCTTCGGGTTCCGCTCGTCGCCGAATTCCGCCCGCCGCAACTCACGCCGCCATCCTTCGGTGCGTTCGATAAACGTCGCCAGGTTCGTCGCTCCCGAATCCGAAATTGCGCCTCTGATGCGGTCGTCGTATTTCGACGCCACGGAAAGCGACATATAACCGCCATAGCTCGAACCTTGCACCAGGACGCGATCGGCATCGAGGTCGGGTTGCTTTTTGATCCAGTCGAGCAAGGCGCCGATGTCCTTTACCGCATCCTCGCGCTGCGTGCCGTTGTCGAGGTCGAGGAACTTCTTTCCATATCCTGTCGAGCCGCGCACGTTGGGGTAAATCTTCACGATGCCCAGTTCGTTGATGAAATAGTTGTCTTCATAGCCGAAAACGGGCCGGTACTGCTCTTCCGGGCCTCCGTGAATATCAATGATGACGGGGCGCTTGCCAGTGAATCCGGCTGACGGGCGATAGAGAAAGCCAGAAATCATTCTGCCGTCGAAGCTCTTCCACTGAATCAGTTCCGGCAATGGCAGCTTTTCCAGGTCGAGTCCACCATTAACGCTCTTCGTCCAATGCTCGGCCTTGCCGGTCTTTGCATCCAGCGAGTAAACGTCATTCGGCGTGCGCGGCGATTTGAGATTGAAGGCAAGATCAGTTGAGTTGTTGTGCCATTTGAGATCGGAGATGACGCCAATCGGTAGATCGCCTGCCGCTTTGTAATTGCCGCCCTCGGTATCGAGCAGGTAGAGACGAGAAACGCCGTTTTCATTGACGACGAAAGCCAACATCTTTCCATCGGGCGAAAGCTGAAACTCATCCACATCCCAGTTGATTGCGGGCGTCAAACTCTTGAACTGGCCGCTGGATAGATTCAGATACGCCAGCCGGCGGACATCGGACCCTCGGTCGGTGATGACAAAAATGCCTTTCCCGTCTTTGCTGAACAGCGGAGAGTCATAGTATTCATCGGCCTTCTCGGCATTCCCGGACAAGAGACGCTTTTCGCCCTTTTCCACATCGACCAGCCACAGCTTGCTCGTGGTGTTGCCGATGAACTCGCAGAAAGCCACCTGCGTGTCGTCCGGCGACCAGCCATACGCCTTCAAATAATTGCCGGTGGACTCGACCAGCAAGCGGCGGCTTTTCGGATCGAACGGATTGATGACGACCAGACTGACACCGCTTCCTTTCGACGGCGAAAAGCTCCAGACAACGCGTTCGCCGGAGTGAGACCACACCGGCTCGGTGTTCCTCGATTTTTCCTCGGACAGCGGCGTGCTTGCGCGGGTCGCTGGGTTGTAAAGGAACATCTGAAACGATTCGTCGCCATTCGCATCGCGGTTGTAGACCGCATATTTCGCCTGCGGCTGAAAGTACACGTCATACACATCGCCGAACGGCAGATAGACCCATGGCTTTTGCGAACCGGCGGGCGCTTCGACGCGCGCAACCCAGGCTGCGCTCGAAATGCCTTTGACCCACAGCTCTCGTTTTTCGGAATGCCAGCCAGCCAGCGGAAGGCCGTAGGCGCCCAGATAGCGTTTTACTTCCTTCGCCAATGAAGACGGGACTTTCGGAACTCCCGACACTTCCATGCTCTTGGGCGGCGCAATTTCATCGCTCTGTGCCGTTGCGCCGCGCGGCAAAGCGACTAACGACAGGACAACGGCCCAGACCGCTATCCACAGATATTCCGAAAGCAGATTGAACCGACAACGTATTCGCGTTGACATCATCGCTCCATGAAATCGTGTGTGAGGAAGAATGGTTTTGCGGGGGATTGTTTCTAATCCTGTTTTACGGCCTGAACCTCGCGGCGTCTTTCGTTGGATGGGGCAACTCAATCGTTCTGGACGCTTCGGTATTTTCTCACGACAGCAATAGACGGCAGAAAGGCTTTCCCATTTCACCCGCGCGAAAAAATATTCTCGTGCTGATTTACCGCCGCGCGTGAAATTGCCGCTGCGATCTGCCGTCCATTATCTACGCGACTTCCGCAGGAGTGGATATGCAATCTCACGAAACTCGCGCAAACACGACAGAACGCCGGGCGTTAATTATCGCCTCTAATCAGGCGATGACCACAACGCTTCGGAAAATTCTGGAACAGGCGGAGTGGCAGGTCGAGGCGTGTAGCGATCAGGATGAATTCGATCTGCTGGCAGAGCAGGCGTCATGGCTGCTGGTCATCATTGTGTGCGAACGCGGATCGAGTGAGATGCTGAAGATACTGCAATCCTTGCAGCCGGCCATTGCGAGCGAAACCACATCCGCCATTGTCATCGCTGAACAGCTTTCCATCAGCGACGCGATTCTCTGCACGCGCAATGGCGCGCTGGATTATCTGAGCTGGCCGATCATTCCGAGCCAGTTGCTTGAGATCGCGGAGCGCGCTTACAGGCTGGCCGAATACGCAGCCCTGAAGAGCCAGGGGGAATTCACAGGGCAGGAAAAAAGCGAGGAGGCAAGAGCCGCACCCAACCAAAGTGGCCGAGCGATGATCGGAAGCTCTGTCGCTATGATCGAACTTTCCAAACAGATCGTCAGAATCGCGCGCTCGCCGGAACTGCGTGTGTTGATTAACGGCGAGACCGGCACCGGCAAAGAAGTCGTGGCTCGACTTCTTCACGATCTCAGCAGTCGCAACGGGCCTTTTCTGCCGGTGAATTGTGCAGCGACGGTGGAAAGTCTGCTTGAGTCTGATCTGTTCGGTCACGAAAAAGGCGCGTTCACTGGCGCGCACGCGACGAAGAAAGGGTTGTGGGAAGAGGCTGGGAGCGGCACGCTCTTTCTGGATGAGATTACGGAGACATCGCCGACGGTGCAGGCGAAACTGCTTCGCGTCTTGCAGGAGGGAGTGATTCGGCGGGTCGGGTCAAATCGTGAGATCAAAGTCTCCGCGCGCGTGATTGCGGCCTCCAACCGGGATATTGAGCAGGCGGTCAGAGAAGGAACCTTTCGCCGCGATCTCTATTATCGCCTCGGACAAGTGCTGCGGTTGCCGCCGTTGCGGGAACGGCTCGAAGACATCCCGCTGCTCGTCGCGCATTTCTGTCAACGCGCGGCGAGAGAAATCATCGTCACCGACGAAGCGATGGAATTGCTCTGCGCATACGAATGGCCGGGCAATGTGCGGGAGCTTGAAAGCGTGATTCAACAACTCATCACATTTTCGGGCCGCTTCGTCTTTCGCGAAGACGTGCTCCGCCACATCAATGTCGCCAACCCGCAACACCGGAAAGTCAACCTGCCGTTCTGGAGCGCGATGAACAGCCTCCGACGCGACGAATGGCCTTCAATCCGTGACTTGCGAAACTGGTATGTGACACAGGCTTATCTTTATTTCGGACAGGAATCGGTGGTGGCTCGTTATCTGGGAATGGATGCGCGCACAGTCAGCACGATTCTGGAAGAAGTGGCTGAGAGCAATGAGTCTCTGCGCGGTGTCATTGATTCAGACGATAAAGAATGACTTCTGATCTTGTACAGAATTATGTACAATACGACTGGAGGTGAACGAAATGAAATCGCAGACTATTTCGGAAGGATCATCAGCGGCGCATTTGCTAATGGTGGCGGATTATTTGAGTCGCCCACAGCATTTCCTGGCGGTGGCTGAAGCGCGATCAGGCTTGCGCCAGGCGATGGATGATGCAAGTAAGCAGAGTGTCGTGCTGACCAACAATGGTCAGCCCCAGGCCGCGATTGTTCCATTCCAGACGCTGGAAGCAATGCGCAGCGCCCTGCTGCAACTGCTCGTCGGTGGAATGCAGGTCAGCTTTGAGCGGCTGCAGCAGGAGGTTGCCGCGAAACCCGCCAACGGGCAGCATCAGCCGGAGACAACCACCGAAGCCGAGCTTGAATCACTCGTCAAACAAGCCCGCCGGAAACAGGCCAGGGCTGATTCCACTAAAGGCAGGAAAAAACGCCGGTGACTCCGTCTTCACAGAGCGATCCTGAAATAATCCAATCGTTGCCGGACGTGTTGCGCGTCGTCATTGACGCCAACATCACGCTGGCGATGTTTCTGGCGCGCCGTGATCGGCCGTTGGTAGCTTCGTCCAAACGTGTGCTGCTCGGTCTGCTGCCTTCTGCCCAGTTTCGCTGGTTGTGGAGTCCCGACATCATTGCCGACTACGAACGCGGCGCGCTGGCGATTGAAAATGACGCGCGTATTCAGCGCAAAGCAGTATTTGACCGTACAGGCTTTCGGCTTTTTCTTGCGGCGTTGAGACTGACGCCGCCGGTTGAAGTATCGGCGACAACTCTACGCGCTGCGCGTCGGCGAATTGATCAGGCGACGAAGGAACGTGACCGCGATCTGGATGACGCAATCTATCTGGCGTGTGCGGTGGATGGCGAAGCGCAATTGTTGACTTCGCAAGATTCTGACCTACTTAATCTCGGCAGTATTTACGAAGGCGTACAGATCGTGAATTGGCCGACTTTTGCAAATCAGTTGCGGAGTCGGCAATTTTTGAAATGATGTCGGTGACAATCAGTGTCATGGCTGCTCGATGAATTGTGGAAGCTCATGGCGGTCATATTGAGCGACAAACTTGGCCAGAGCATTGGGCAGGTCAATCACGAATTCGCTGGGGAATTCGATCATGGTGTAAATCGGCTTCTCGAATGACTGCGCCAGAGCTTCCGCGATTTGTCGGTCGGCGGTGCGGACATATTGATCGCCGATGACGGAGCGCGGAATTGCTTTGGCAAGCGGACACATCAGGCTCAGTTCGTCTGCCGTGTCCGGCACAGCGCCTTTGGGAATTTCCGTCAGCAGACCCAAGCCACAACGCTCGCGGACGGCGTTGATGTATTGCAACGCCAATAACAGTTCTTCGTCACTCATCGCAAGCACCTCAATTTGTGACAGGAAATTCAGTACAAGGACAGGAGAGTATTGGCATCAATTCAGTTCAATGATTTTGCCCCAGGGAGCGGTTGCCCCGCCTTCCGGCACGGCCCACAGCACTGGATAGTTCGGCTCGGTTCCGGCTTCGCCTTCCAGATCAGTCAGATAAATCAGCAGATCAGGCTTCCACTTTGTCGCTTCGGCAATAGCCGGGCGAAAGTCAGTTCCGCCGCCGCCGTTGAATTGGAAGTCGCGCAGTAACCTCGCTGCATTCCTGCCGGAGAAGTCTTGAACCTGATGAACGTCCGCATCGCAGACGATCAGCCGAAGCTGCGGCTCGGTTTGCTCAAGAACGGCGGCGACTTCGGCAGCGAAGCGTTTGAGAATTGCGTCATCAATCGAGCCGGATGTGTCTACAGCGAGCGCGATCCGCCCAGTGCGGTCGGCTCTGGTGGCGCGCTCAAATGGCAGATCAATGCCTTCGCGTTGTCTGAGGTCACCTTCCAGCGCGAGCCAGCGGCGAGTCGGGCGCGATGGATTGGGTTTGCGTTTACGCTGCGCGTGGCGAAAGAGCAGGTCGCGCAGAATTCGCTCCCACGGCGTTTTCACTTTGGGGAGTTCCTGCGCCAGCCGTGCAACGATTCCAGCAAGTGATCCGCGCGCCAGTTTCAAACGCGAACTCCACGCGCGAATCGTCTCTTCCGTTGAATTGCCGCCTTCCGATTGTGAGGCTCCCGCCGCTGATGAGCGAAGCGATGCCACGATGTCCCGGCTGTTGAGTCCTGAATTTGAATCGAGAGAGCCAGGATCAATCCGGCTGCGATCTTTCGTCAGCAGGTGATAGAGCGATTCCGACGACCACTGACGCACAATTTCTGCCGGGTGGTCGTCTGTCTTCCATTGGCCGAGAGGCGTCAGCAGCCGCTCAAACGTGACCGCATCGTCAGGCCTGCTGATGCCGCGCACATCATCAAGTGCGGCGTTGATAATCGCGTCGCAGGCAGTGTTGTAGAGATGCGCATCAAAGTTCTGACAACGCTTCTCCAGTTCGCGCACCCGCGCCGGATGCGCCAGCGCGACATGCAACAGTTCGTGCAGCACGATGAAACGGCGTTCGGCATCAGTGTATCGGTTGTAACGCGGCCCGGCCTCGACGTGAATGCCGTCTGTGCGCGCAATCAATTCCGGCTCGTCTGAATCGAGAAACTTCACCCAGAGCGCGATGCCGCCGAGTCCGGGCATCACCTCGATGGCGTCTCGCAAATCCGGCCCCATTCGTGTGGCGACGTTATGCAGACGATTCATGCCGGGCATTTCCTTTCCGCCAGTTCATCAAACTGCGCCAGATCGTGGCCGCGCGCGATCAGGTAATTTCGCAGTTCGCGCCGCGCCGCCATCCTTTCGCGGGCAGAGGATTCTTCCAGAACTTCGCCGATGTTCCAGGCCAGACATTCGGCGCATTCGTTGTAGCCGCTGCGCCTGTTGCAGGCTCCGTCGTTGTATTGCCACGTCCAGCCCACCGGGCGGTTTTCGGCCAGCGCAACCGCCGCCAGCCCGTTCAGCCGCTCGGAGCAGTAACAATCATCGTTTTCCAGATACGGGTCAGCGCCATCCACGGCGGCATAAAGCCTGACCTCCTCATCGTCGTGCGCCTCGATGCCCGGCTCGGTGAGAATGAAAAGCTTCATCAGCCGTTCGAGTTCCGCTTCTGATCCTGTTTCAAAATAGAGTTCACAGTCTTCACTCGCCGGATCAAAAAACGGGTCTTCCATCTGTGGCCCGACCACGTCGTGAAAATAGTCGTGCAGACGGTCATTGATCGTTTCTTTATCGCCCTCAGATTCCTGCCTGATTTTTTCCAGATCAAGGTCGTGTTCAAAGAACTCGTACCACGAATCTTCCTTGATGATGCCGATTCCATCCGAACGAAACACGACGTGAATGCTCTCGAAGTCGAAGCTGACGGTTGTCGTCAGATGCGGAATCCGGCTGCTGACGAAACCGATATGCTCAACCAGTGAACCGCTGACACCGCGTTTGACTTGGGCGATAACCCGATGCTCAGAGAGCTTGAATGTGACATCGGAATAGATCGCTGAGAGTTGTTCGCAAAGCCGGTTGTAGTCTTCCGGGATCGGCGCTTCGCCGTGCCGTTCGCGCTGGAAGTTGAAAAAACGCAGCAGCGCCAGGGCTTCGGCATGTGACAGTTTCGCTTCACGATCTTTCTGATTGAGGTCGGTCAGATCCATATCGCCTCCCGTCTGCTCAGGCTGCCTGTTTGAGCGAGCGATGATCGCCGCGCCGTTTTTCATCAAAGCGAATGAACGCCGGATCGTCGCTGCAATCCAGACCGAGTTTGAGCGCGCGTTCAAGCGCCAGGCTGCCCGCGAGCGTTTGAATGTCAGCCAGCGGCAGTCCGTTGTGCGCAGATCCGCGCAGTTCGTCGAGCGCCTCCACCACTTCCATAATCCGGCTCAGATTTACGTCATTGACCGATGCGGCCATCGCATAGGCCATTCCATACAGGCCGTTGATCGTCGTCGGAATGACTTTGTGCAACTGGCGACGCGGCGTTGAAATGATCTTCTCGACCGAGGCGAGGTGTTTGAGTTCGTCAGCGACGGTCTGGAATTCGTGCGCTGTGGAATCACCGAGGACGCCGGAAATGAGAATTTCGCGTTCACGTTTGCCAATGGCATTCTTCCAGACTTGTGAAACCCGCTCCCACGAACGCGGGCTGGGCATAATCGCCTGGTCGGAGCGATCCATCTCCGGTGTGCCAATAAGCAGGTCAGGGCGAACCTGAATGAAGGCCATGACTTCGGGCGCGATGTCGTTTTCCATCGCCCACGCCAGCCAGTCCTGCGCGGTCGGCTCGACGACCAGATGCACCAGCCGGTCATTCATCGCCGTGCCGAAATCACAGGAGATTGCGCCATCTTCCGGGCGATTGCCCGCTGCGACGATTCGCCACTCATCGCCGAGCGTCCAGTTGGCGACCTTTCTTTCCAGAATCAGCCCGTAAGCCGCGATGCGCGTCTGTTCGTCCGCGCCCGGCAATTCATCGAGAAAGAGAATGCCGGGCTTGTCTTCGCGCGGCAGGAAATCGGGCAGGTAAAACGTGGTCTGTTTGTTCTGATGATCAAGCGCGGGCAATCCGCCGATGTCTGAAGCAGTTTTCTGTGAAAGTCGCACATCCCGAAGTTCCGCCTTTCGCGACTTGGCAAGTTGCGCGACGAGTTGTGATTTGCCGACGCCGGGTCTGCCCCAGAGCATGACTGAAAGCCGGAGCGGCCAGAGCGCATTGATGGCTGATATAGCCTCCGATGGAGTACAAGACATTGTATTGATCATAGCGTTCGATCCTCTGGCTTGCCGGATTGAGTGAAATGTGAGGGAGATCAGGCACACTCGACTGCTGACCGCTCATTCGTTCGGCGAGCTTTCAACGACGCGCGGACTTCCGTGCCGCACATCCAGAGCTTCAGCTTTGTGTGCGCAGCCAGATTTCCGGCAGGCGGAATCGAGCCGATGCGGGCATACACCAGGTCTTCTGCGGCTGAGCGCGTGGAGATGAATTGTGGCTGGTTGCCTGAGCTGGTTTTGTCGGACAGCGTGATTGTTGTTCCGAGCAGTTCTTCGGCGAGAAAAATGCCGAAGCTGTTATGCGTGATCAGATTGGCGGCGTCAGGATTGTCGGGCGCGAATTCGCGCGGCTTGTCGAAGAACTCAATCAGCGCAAGATAATCATCCGGCGTTCCGCCCCAGCGCGCCGCCAGTCCTTTGGCCGGTTCTTCTCTGATCCACTCAAGCTGGCGCGGCGGGTGACGGCGACGCTTCCAGTATTCCGGGTCAGACTCGCGCAGCCATTCAGACAGAGAAACGATTCGCCCCAAATCTTCTACCTGATGATCGCGGAACAGATCACGTGTCGAGACGACCATCCCATCTGCGGCCTTGATTGCATCACCGTGAATTCTGACGGTCAGCCATTCGCCAAAATCCGAATGCAGAAACATCCGATGCTGCATACTGGGAAAGACCATCTTGCTGCGATCAATCCAGTCGTGAATGGCAATCCAGTCCTGCCATCTTCCGACGTAACGGTGCGCGGTGATACGAGCGTGCTGCAACGGTTTCATCTTATGCCTTTCAAGGGCTGTATTTGGGATAGATGATGCCTGTCATTGCCCACCGCGCTATTTCTTTGGCAAAGTCATCAGGGACGACGTGCCATGCCTCGTTTTTTGGAGGGGAGGATTCGATTTTAGAATGCAATGATCTGTTTCTGTCACAATGAATGACCGAAGATCCATGGTCAGCTTAGCCGTTTGTCAGAAATCGTGATCTTCTTCGAGGTCGAGAAGTTGCTTTTCATTTTTCCACCAGAGCAATGAAAGAATCCAATGATCTCCAAGCCGGATAGAATCCTCGCACAATGTGTAGTTTCGTGAATCAGGATGGGTTATCCATCCATCGGCCTGTACATCGGTCGGGCCTTCGCTAGAAGTGCCGCCACGCAGAAGATCATTGGCCACCGTCCAAGCTCCAGGCTTGTCCCTGAGTCGGATAGCATCAGGGACATCAGAGTTGCGAATAAACCAGCGCCGATGCTGGGCTGTATGGCATACGATGATGGACGGAAACGATCCGAGTTCAACCAGGCGAATTGCCGTCGCGGTGAGGCTGGTCTGGAAAGCGGTTGCAAGTTGTCGGACGGTTTCAAATATGATTCTTTGATCTTTGGCACGAGGCGTAAACATGAAATCAGGAAGCAACAACTCTGTTGCATAGCGATTCGCTCGCCTCTCCGGATTGTCGCTGCCCCATTCGCTGGCAAAGACCTGCTCCTGACACATGAACGAGGCTACGCGCCCGCGATCAAGCATCCAATGCCCCAACTCGTGCCCAGCGGAAAATCGCTGTCTTCCACGACGAGACTGACTGTCTACGGTGATGAAGGCGCGGTCGCCAAATCCGAGAATGCGCGCGGCGCTGCCCTTGAGAGGTTCGTAGATAATGGTTGCGTTACAGTATTCCGCTATCGCCTCAATTCTGATGTCTTCAGGCTCAGTTATGCCAAGCTCTCTGAGCAATGCAGATGGTGAGCGATAGTGCGAGCCGGAAGCCACTACTGATCATCTCCTGAAGTAGGATTGTCATCCAAAGCATCGAGTTCGAGAAGTTGTTTGAGATAGCCCGGGACATCTTCGTCAGGAAGGTTCTCAAAGTCGCGGTTCTGAGCAGTCAGAAGAGTGGAACCGAGCGCAGGCTGGCTTGTCAGAATTGTGTTCAGCATTTCGCGCATCTCCCCGACAGTCTCTGGGAGCGAAAAGCGCTTCTTTTGCAGAGCAGCGACCCGCTCATCATACCTTTGCTGAGCTTCAACCAGAGGTTTCTGGCGACAGTTTTTGACTGCCTGTCGCAGGACGTTGCGAATGTGGTCGGTCGAATCGCCCTCATCAATTATTTCGGCTCGCACTTCCTCATCCGACATTTCAAATGCGGATTCGGCAAAGCCGTTCATTAGGTTGGCAAATTCCTGCTCGTAATCGTGAGATTTATCAGCCATGAGTTTCCGCCTTTCTCGCGTTGTCTCGCGCGTTCCGGCGCAGCCATCTCATTTCAGTTTCGTACTCCTTTTGTGAAATGCCAAGCAGTTCTTTGATCTCAGGCCCAGGCATCTTTTCCCGCATTCCACCAATGATCAGCGCGGCGAGCGGGCGATCCGCAACCAGTTTGTCAATCCGTAATAATTCTTCCTTTACTTCCAGTACGCGCTCAGCGTTAGGGAGAGGGGCTGGTACCCGAAGCAAGGGGTTGATTTCTTTTCCACCTTCACCGATATGGATGGCATCTGCTTCCAGAATGGCCTCTTCATCGTCGAACTGATCACGCCAATGTGACGAGATGCTCTGCATCGCGCCTTTCAAATGCAGAACGAAAGAAACCTCATCCTTCCTCCACCGGCGGCGTTCAGGATCACAGGTCGCGGCGATTGCTTCACGCAAAAGATCTTCATAATCATGATCACGAGCGGCACGACCAAGCCCTCTAATCCTCCAACGGGCAAATTTCTCAAGCCGGAAGATGTCCTCCCTGGACAAGGACTCCACCGCCGCGCTGACTTCTTCAATGCTCGCGGTCTTTTCTAGCGGAACTCTGCGTGAAGGTGACTTCTTTGACTTCATGCCGCCGGATGCTATCACAAGTCTCAAAACACTCATGCCGGGCAAAATGGGCTTTCGGACAAAAATTTTTGAGCCGTGTCCGAAAGTCCAGGAAAGCAGGCACAAGGAGAGTGAAGAGGCAAATGAACATGAGTATGATCGAAAAGAAAGCGCCACGCGGGAACAAGAAACCAGGCGCCGCCACACACGAATCACCTGTCGTTCGCGTCCAATCGCGTGCGATTGATCCAACCAGAAAGCTTCTGCTTTACGTGCGTGCAGGTGGGCGTTGTGAATTCGATGGCTGCAATGCCTATTTGTTCAAGCATCACGTCACTCAGGCCGAAGAGAATTTTTCTCAGGTCGCACATATCGTCGCGTTTAAGCCCGATGGGCCAAGGGGCAAGGCCGGTTTGCGGCCGGATGACATCAACGATCTCGATAATCTCATGCTCCTCTGTCCGCAATGCCACAAACTGATAGATACGCGCCCGCGCGAGTTCAGCCGCGAGGCGATTGAAAAATACAAGAGGGACCACGAGCGGCGCATTTTTCGGCTCACTGAAAGCAAGCCGGATCGCAAAACCACCGTTGTGGTGCTCAAAGCGCGTATCGCCGGTCAGACAATAGAAATTTCGAAGGCCGATATCAACGATGCAGTGTCACCGCGTTACCCCAGCGACATCCAGGGATGGGTGATTGATCTGACGCGAATCCACGGGGAGGATGCGGCCTTTTTTCAGACGGCGAGACAGACGATCAAAGCCGATGTTGACCGGCTGTACGCGACAGGCTCCGACGTTGAAAGCACACATCACCTTTCCGTGTTCGCTCTCGCACCAATTCCACTATTGATCTATTTCGGCAATCGGCTGGGCAACAAAGTGGCGACTGACCTCTATCAGCGCCACCGCGATACCGAAGATTGGGCTTGGAAGGTGGAGGGCAACCCTGTAGGGCATCAATTCCGTTGCGTGCAGACAGGCACTGACCGAAGTAAAGTCGCACTACTCCTTTCGCTCAGCGGCAAAATCCTGCACGAAACGCTGCCGCAAAACATTGACCGCAGGTTTTCGATTTACGAAATCACATTGGTGAATTCAACACCTACGCCGACTTACCTGCGCCTGAAACACGATCTTGATGATTTTCGCAATGTGTACTTGCAAGCACTCCGCGTTGTGATGAGCAACCACCGAAAGCTTGAGGAGTTACATCTTTTTCCTGCGGTTCCAGCACCCGTGGCGGTGCTGTGTGGCCGTGAATTATTACCAAAGATTGATCCCGCGCTGCTTGTTTACGACAACGACAAGCGGAAAGGTGGGTTCAATCTGATCATGAAGGTGAATGAAGATGAGTGAAGATCGCTACCTTGAAGAGATTTTGGAATCGCAGACGCTCAATCCCGAAGGGCAGGAGATAAAAGACCTACGTTGCCGGCGAGACGAGGTGGACAAGCTCTTGCGAAAGAAGTTCGAAAAGAGTTCCCCGACCATCAGGTATGGCGGGTCGAAGGCGAAGGGAACGATGATTCTTGAAGCTTACGACCTTGACGTCATCTGCTACTTCGATCACGAAGATAAGGAAGCCGGTGAAACTCTCCAGGAAATCTACGAGAATGTGGAAAAGGCGCTCAACGATGATTATCTGGTGACGAGAAAGCCGTCGGCACTGCGGCTGAAAAGCCGTAACGTGAATCAATGGGCGGCTGATTTTCACATTGATGTCATACCAGGACGCTTCATTGATGGTAATCAAGGCGATGTGTTTCTCTACCGATCTTCCGGCGAGAAGGGCAGACAAAAAACCAATCTCGACGTCCACATCAGCCACGTCAAAGATAGTGGAGTAACCGCCGCAATCAGAATGATGAAGCTTTGGCGCGCACGAAACAGCCTGTCTGTGAGGCACTTCATTCTTGAGCTGTTGACTATCGAACTGCTTAAAGGAAAAAAGGATTCCAAGCTCGCCGACCAATTGAAGCATGTCTGGATTGAGTTGCGCGACAACGTCGAGAACATCCAAGTCGAAGACCCGGCCAATCCTACTGGCAACGACCTGTCTGAATTATTCAATTCGGCAATCAAACATGAGCTCTCTTCTATTGCCGCACGAACGCTGGAGATAATTGAAAAGGACGGCTGGGAAATGGTTTTCGGTCCAGTTCCCGAAAAGTCACGTGGCCCTCTGATCCTTCCCGGGTTTACGGTACGGCCGAGGCCATCATTCGGAGAGAGGTGAGTTTGATTGACGAAGTATCACGGCTAAGTTCCAGCGTTCGGGCAATGCAGGATTACTTCCCGGCTTTTTCTCTGGATTTACGGGAAAATGGTCAGAAAGGCGCTGTCTGGAAGGGAAAGGTTCAACCAATCCAAACGGCGGAATCACTGGCAGAGCTACTGGATGACATTCATTGCGAGCGCCCTGTTTGGGTTCTGGCCGGTGGCGAAGTGCGTCATCACCACTTATGCAATTCGACGCACACACATCATGCCTGGGTAGACGGGCTGACAAATCCATTTATCGTTTTCGATTTGGAGGCCCGGTATGGCGGTCATAAACAACACCCAAAAGTATTTGTGCGAAACCCCAAGATGCCACTGCCCAAAACGAAGCATACGTTTGGCGATGGATCAATTTGTCCGTATGCACCTTGGGAAAATGTGTGGCTTTGGGAACGGGACACAGCGGCTGATTACCTTGGACATGCTTGTGTCTGGTTGATCAAATGGCTGGTATGGGACCAGACTGGAATTTGGGTCGGGCCTGAAATGAGTCACGACAAAAGCTTTCTGTCGCGGACTATCGGGCGAAATAATCAATGCTGGTGTGGTTCGGGCTTAAAGTACAAAAAGTGCCATCTTATTCAGGATCAAATGAAGTGATTGCCTCCTGTGTAATGAAGTGATTCTTCACACTTCCACTGGCGAGATCGAACCATGTGGCAAAGCGGCGCAGATTCTGATGAATGAGCAGCCTCGCCAGATAGTCAGCGGCTTCCGCAGCGACGCGCTGATTGACGATCAACCCTTGCGCGTTGGCGAGCGCGAGTTCCGCGCAGGACAGATTGTGATGGCTTAATTCTTCCGGCTGCGGTTCGAGCAGATCAGGGCATTGCATGACAGGGCTGGGCAGTTGTTGGCAGAACCCATCCAGCGGAAAGGCGGAGCGCAATGCGCGCGGATCATTCGTTGAGCCGAGCAGCACCTGGCCGGATTCGCGCTGATTGCCGCAGTCCAGCCACCAGACGTGCGGCGGCGAATCGCCCGCATTGGCCGCGAGCGTTTTGGCAAGCTCCTGGCGCGCCGCCGCGTTGTCCACGCAACCGATCACCACCGTCAGCCGATTCCAGCGGGAGCCGATCATCTCAGCTTTGAAGTGATCCATGACCGCGTCAATCTCAACGCCCCAGGCGAGGCTGTAGCGTGCGGCCAGTGTCTGCGCCTTCGGAAACCTGAGTTCCGCGTCGCAGAAGTTCTGGCGCGGAATGTTTTTGCTCTCAATAAGGTCGGGATCAATGAAGAGCGCGCTTGTCTCGGTTCCGCTTTCGTTCAGCACACGCACGATCCGTGCAACGGACGGCGTGAGCCAGCTTCCCGTGCCGCCGCAACCCACCATTACCAGCCGCACTTCCTGATGCGCAGCGGTGATTACCCTGGCCGCATTCATAAATGAAAGATCGAGACCGGGCGCAGCCGTTGGCCTTCTTCGGACGGTTTTGTGTTTACGCTGTGGCATTGCGTCACTCATCTTTCGCGTTGCAATCAATCAATTCGACCGGCATCTCGATGATGCGGTCGGCGGGCAGCGACCACCAGTCACCGTAAACGCCCACGCGGAAATTGATCTTCGGCCAGTGGGCGGAGCGTGGATTCAGATTGCCGATCAAACCGTAAATGCGGAAACCGGCTTCGTCCCGATCATCATCCGGCGAAAACCCGGCAGGCATCCGATGGTGTGAATGAATCTCGATGATGGCGCGCTCGTAAGACGAGGCTGCGCCTTTCTCCATCGGCACGACTGAAGCGTAACGCTGAATCTGCGGCGGAACATCGAGCCGCCACTTTCCATCCACCAGGCTAAGATGAAAAAGAATCTCCAGCTCCCGCCGCGCCGCATCACGGGCAGCGTCAAGAATCTGCTGAATGATGGATTCAGGAACCCTGTCGAACTGAAAGCTGAGTTTCGGTTCGACCAACGCAAGACCACGAATCGCGCATTCACTGACCGGAATCATCGCGCTCATTTCCTTGCGTACTGCACGTTTGAAAACGCCGTTGCCAGCGAAGACATATTCATACAACGGCGCTGAAATTGGCGGCAGTTCAGCCGCAGTGGCAAGCAGGTAGTGAACGAACATCGCTGTGTCCTCATCGCTCGACCAGTCTGCGGACGGCTTCACTGACGGTGGAGCGCAAGCTGACGAGATCTTTGAGCGGATAGCGAATGGCCTTGTTGGCAGAAAGTGAGTAGAGCTGGAAGAGAATGTTCTGCGAGTATACGTGACTCTTCCCATCGGCGTGATGTGAGTTGAAGGCGCTGGTGATGAAAAGCTGCCACGCCATCTGCGCCCCGTGTTTGCCAACTTCAGGGTGACGATTCTCGCCGAAACAGATCAAGCCGGTTTGCCCAACATTTGGCAACGGAGCCTGAAACAATTCCAGGTCAGGCGAAAACTGTTTGCCGCGCACCGCCCAGACGTACCAGCTTCGATCCAGGCCAGCGAAGACGAACCCTGGCAAAGGAACCGTCAGGGTGGTTGCTGCCCGCCCGTCATCACTGCGCATCAGCAACTCGTATCGCGCGGGCGCATAAAAGTTGACGACGTAATCGCCCCTGCCGCACACACCCCAGCGAACTGTTTCAGTGCTCAGCCAGCCGCTGTCCACTGGTTCGCGCATAAACGCCTGACGGACGGCTGTGGGCGAGAGATACTTCACCTCTTCGCTCTGGTCACCGCGAGTGTGAAACAGATATTGTCCCTCTACGAAATAAAGCGCGGCGTCAGCAAGCGCGGCGGCGGCTGGCGACCGATAGTGTGGCCTGATTGTCTGCTCTGGCTGCATCAATGGTTGTCATCCTTTTACCACAGTGCCAAAGCCTGCCTCTGTAAAGCAGGCACTTGAAATCGCAATTTTGATTTGCTGTCCTGCTTCCCGCCACCATTTTCCTCTTCAGCAAGCCGGAGAGAGTGATTATTTCCAACTGCTTGAACAAAGCGTTACGGCCTGACCTGTTTCTTCCTGTCAGGATGACAGGTCATAAGGCATTCCCACAGAGCGGCAGCGCTCCCCGTTAATATGCGATCCTGCCGCCGCACCAGATAGAATCTTCTTCGCTGTCGGAGACGCTTGTCTCGTACTGGCCGCAGCAATCCGGCTTTTTCTTCAAGGCTGGTCGCCCACGAGGAAAGCACCGCGACGCCCAGTCCGGCAGCCACGGCCTGCTTGATGGCTTCGGCGCTGCTTACATCAACAACTCGTCCGAACAGATTCATCAGGTTGCCGAGTAACTCCTCTGCGCCAGCGCGAGTGCTTGAACCCCGCTCTCTCAAAAACAGTGTGCGGTTATGCAGGTGTATGTCTTTGATTTCCCTGACCCGATGCAGTTCGTCACTGGCTGCTGTGACCAGTCTCAGTTCATCAGCGCCGATCTCCTGCCGATGGAGATCCTTATCTATCACCATCTCGCCAACCACTCCCAGCGGGACGCGATATTCGTGCAGCCATCTCAGAACTTCCGCACTGTCTCCGACAATGAGCGTTGGGTGAGCCTCCGGGTATTGATCCTGAAACCGCCGGAGCAATTCGGGCACGCAGTAAGCGGCGGGAGTGCTGGAAGCAGCCACTGTGACCTCACCGCGCACCTGGCCGCGCACCGTATCCGCCAGCGTTGGAAGTTCGTGATAGAGCGCAAAGAGCCGGTTGGTGTGTTCCAGCACGACTTCGCCGGTTCTCGTCAGCAACATCCCGCGCGGCGTGCGCTCGAATAACGGTTCACCCAGACGCTGTTCCAGCGCGCGCAGTTGCGCCGAAACCGCGGGCTGACTGATGTGCAGTTCCTGGGCGGCGCGACTCGCGCTGCCGCTGCGGGCGACCAGCCGGAAGACGTGCAACGGATAAAGATTGAAATCTTCAGTCATAATTTTTCCCTGATGTGATCCCTCAGAAAATCTGTATTTGCATTATACCTGAGCCGGGCGTAGGTTCGCGTTGAGGAATGCTCGACATGAAGCCGGAGTATTTGCCAACGCTGATTACCGTTTGCGGGCTGAGCCTGCTGTGGACGCTGGAAACGTGGCTGCCTGCGGTCAAAGGACGCAATCACAGGTGGCGCCACACCTTCAGAAATCTGTCACTGGGACTGCTCAACGCCTTCATCCTGACGCTGCTCGCCGGGCCACTCATCACACAGATTGTGATCCAGGCTGAAGGCTCAGGTTTTGGCTTGCTGCGAATGTTCCAACTGCCTGCTGTAATTTCAACTATTGCGGCTGTTCTTTTGTTCGATGGCTGGATGTATCTGTGGCATCGAGCCAATCACCAGTTTCACTTCCTGTGGCGCTTTCACCGTGTCCACCACAGCGACCCGGCGATGGATGCCACAACTGCCGTCCGGTTTCACACCGGAGAAATCCTGATTTCATCGGCGCTGCGCCTGGCTCTGATTCCATTACTCGGCCTCACGCTCCGGCAACTGCTGGTTTATGAATCGCTGATGCTGCCGGTGATTCTCTTCCATCACAGCAATGTGAATTTCCCGGAGGGACTGGATCGGTGGCTGCGCGTCGTGCTGGTTTCACCGGCCCTTCATCGCGTGCATCACTCACGCGTGCAAATCGAAACGGACAGCAATTATTCAACAATCTTTTCTTTCTGGGATCGAATCGGCAGAACTCTACGGCTCCGCAAGGACGGGCCCCCGGTTGATTTCGGGCTGGCTGAATACGACGGCGAGGAATGGCAGCGGATGAGCGGATTATTGTCCACACCATTTCTCTCCGTCAGAGCAGAAAGCAGTATTGCAGCCCATGCCAGGGGAAATGATCAGCTTCGCTGAGGTTGACAGATACTGCTCCGGCGCGAGCGTGATGCCGGAAGGAGTGAGAACGAATTATGAGCAGGAAAGCCGATCACAAAAAGATCGTCATTATCGGCGGCTCCTTCGGCGGGATCAATGCCGCCTATGCGCTGCGGCGTCGGCTCGGAGATCGTGCGGAGATCACGGTCATTTCCAAAGACCCGGAGTTTACCTTTCTTCCCTCTCTGCCGTGGGTGCTCCTTGGCTGGCGTGATCCCACACAACTTCAGATCTCACTGCATCAACCGCTCATGCGCCGGGGGATCCATTTCATTCACGGAGAAGTGAAGGAGTTGGATCCGGGCAAGGGTGAAGCGCGAACTGCATCGGCCCGGTATCCATTCGACATCCTGCTCATCGCCTCAGGCGCAGATTTGGATTATGCGGCTGTCCCAGGCTTAGGACCGGCTGGGGGTCATACTCAATCGACCTTTACAATTCGTGAAGCTGTCTGCGCGCGTGACGCCTTGGCGCGCGTCCTGGCTGGCGAGCATGGTCGCATCGTCATCGGCGCAGCGGCTGGAGCCAGTTGTATCGGCCCCGCTTATGAGATCGCCATGATGATTGACACGGTGCTCCGCCAGGCTCACAAGCGCCATCGCTTCACCATCAGGTTCGTCACCCCTGAGCCATTTATCGGTCATTGGGGCGTAGGCGGCATCGGCATGTCGCCCCGGATGATTCAGGACGAATTTGCTGAACGCCACATTGATCCCATCGTCAACGCGAAACTCATTGAAGCCCGTGCAGACCGGCTGATTCTTGCGGACGGAACCGAGCATGAATTCGACTTCTCTCTGATGATTCCGTCTTTCCTGGGAGCCGCGTTTGTCCGTGGGGTGGATGGCCTGGCCAATCCGAAAGGATTTGTGTCAGTCACGCCGCAACTGACGAGCGTGAACTTCAGCAATGTTTATGCGGTTGGTGTGGCTATTGCCATCGCTCCACCCGGCCAGACGCCGGTTCCAGTGGCAGTCCCCAAGACCGGGCACATGACCGAACTGATGGCTCATGCGGCCGCGCACAATATTGCCGCTGAATTGAATGGCGGCGCGAAAATGGATGGATTATCGCTTCCCACTACGTGCATTGCCGACGCGGGTGACACGGCCTTCTATTTGTCGGCAGACCCCTTCCTGCCTCCTCGTAACAAAGTGATCCACAAGAAGGGAAAGTGGGCGCGGTATCTCAAGCTGGCTTTCGAGAAGTATTACCTGGCGCGGATTCGTCACGACTGGCCTTCATTGCATTTTGGGTGGTAGTGGACGACTAACGCCCGGAAAGGAGTAACGCTATGAACTATCTTGTCATTCTCAACGACCCGCCTTACGGGACGGAGCGCAGCTATAACGGCCTGCGTCTGGCAGGCTCGCTGGCAAAGGCTGAAGGCACGACTGTCAATGTGTTTCTGATCGGTGACGCGGCGATCTGTGCGCTCGCGGGACAAACGACTCCCAACGGCTACTACAACATTGAGCGGATGTTAAAGGTTCTGGTCGCCAAAGGCGCGCAGATTGGCGTCTGTGGTTCTTGCATGGATGCACGCGGGATCAAGGCCGAAGCTCTGATTGAAGGCGCGCATCGCAGCTCAATGGAAGAACTCACCGCGTGAACACAGGAAGCCAGCAAAGCGCTTGTCTTTTAGTCCTGCTGAGGTCAAAGCAATGAACGCGGCGCAATACGACCTTTGGTATGAGTCTCCGCTGGGCGCTGCTTGTCTGGCGGCAGAGATTAACCTGCTGCGCCGGGGCGCAGGAGACTTGAAGGGGAAATCTTTGCTGGATGTCGGCTGTGGCACGGGTCGCTTTTTGCTGGCGCTTGGTCAGGAAGCAGCCCGGGCAGTGGGCCTGGATCACGATGCTGCGATGCTGGACTTTGCACGGAGCCATACGCCGACGGAAATGGCGCAGCGCGTCGAGTGGATTGAAGGCGATGCCACGGCGCTTCCGTTTCCTGACGAGACATTTGATCTGGTCCTCGAAAACACGCTCCTCTGTTTCTGCGATACCCCCGCATCAGTCATCCGCGAAATGGCGCGCGTCTGCCGTCCTGGCGGCACGATTCTCCTGGGCGAGTTGAATCCTTATTCCCCCTGGCAATGGTGGCGGCGGGTCAAAGCCGTTCTCGGCCTGGGATCATTCATCAGTGCATCGTGGCACAAACCTGATGACCTGTTCGCCCTGCTCACCGAAGGCGGCTGTCAGGCGCGGCGACTGGGCCGCGCAATTTTCTGGCCGCCTCTCAATGTTCGAGATGCGCTGCGGTGGAGTTCATTGACTGAATGGGCAGGCGCAAGGCTCTGGCCGTGGGCCGGAGCCTGGTATGCAATCGGCGGCGCGAATTCCATTCGGCATGTAACCATCAAAACGTGAAGCGCAGCGAACTCTGCAAACGACGCACCGGACGCGCAGCGACCGCGTTGCCAAAGAATGGCGAACTCAGATTGCCGATATACCCGGCAAAATTTACGCGGTTGAAAACATTGAAAGCATCCGCCGCGAACGTGACGGTCGGCCCTTTTTCTTTTTTCGCTTTCGACAAATGGAAATCGCGCGACCAGCGCAGATCGAGTTGTGCGAAGCCCGGCCCTTCCAGCGTGTTTCTTCCTACATCCGCCGGACGATCCAGTGTTTGACTGTCGCGGTTGTTATCGCGTCCCGTCGTCAGCGTATACGGCGCGCCCGTGTTCAAGGCCAGATTCATGCCCAGATTGAAAAGCTTCCCGGCTTTCACCGTGCCGAGCAAATTGAAGCGATGGCGCACATCGAAATCAGCGCGTCCCCATTCGCCCGTCAAGTCAAAGCTGTTGGCCGGAAACGCATTGATGCCGTTCGTGTCATTCCACGCGCGCCCGAAAACGTATTGCACCATCCCATTGAAATAGCGCGTGACGTTGCCGCGCAAGCCCACTTCGAGCGAATGGCCGGTCATTCGTCCGGTGGATTCAATTTGTCGAATGACGGTGAAGTTCGGATCAGGCCGCGCGGCGAACAGCGGCGGGAGCGGGGCGTTCACATCGCGCGAGCGGAACGAATTGACGCCGCGTGTGCCGATGTAATTGAGGGTCAGCGCCAGCGTCTTTTGCAACTGCCGCTCAACGCCCACGCTGTATTGCGCGATAAACGGAATGACCGTATCCGGCGCGAGTCGCACGACGCTGTTCGGTTGCGCGGCAAGCGATGCCCCGGTTGCCAATGGATTGGGAAAGCCCGGATTCGTGATGACGTAGCGCCGCAAGCGTGCGCCGTCAAAACGCAGCAAATCCGAAATCGGTCCCGGCCCCGTGCGGTCGTAGAAAAATCCAAAGCCCGTGCGCACGACCGTCTTGCGGGCTTTGTCCGCAGCCCACGCGATGGACAAGCGCGGGTTGAGATTGTTGCTGTCTTCGTGGAAATAATTCTGCCAGTCGTAGCGCAAGCCAATTGCCACGGACAAATCAGGCCGCACGCGAATTTCATCCTGCACGAACGCGCCGAGTACGACTTCCCAGAAAATCACTTTCGTGCGCCCTTGTTGTTGAACAAAAGCGAATGGTCGGGCTTGTTGATAATCCGCGAGCGACGAAAAGAAAAATGTGCCCAGCCTGTTCGTGCGGTCATCAATGCCGCGCCGGCTGAAGTCGGGAACCTGCACGCCTGCTTTGACCACGTGTTTGCCTGCTGAGTAGGTTAACACCTGACTCAGCGTCCAGTGTTCTTCGGTCCGCTTGAAATCAGCCTGCGCGCCGCCGCCCGTGAAGGCTTCCTGCACGACGATGCGCTGCGCCTGCCGCACGCTGTCTGTCGGCGCGAAGTATCTGCCAAGCAAGACCTGTGTTTGATTGACAAGTTTTGGCGAGATAATCCAACTGTGGCTGAAACGCGCGATGTCTTCGCGGAAGCGCGTGTTCGTTGCGACTTCCGGCAAATTGAACCCGCCCACGCCGACATTTTTGATCGTGCGATCCTGAAAGCTGTAGAACGCCGCGAAGGTGCTTTTGTCCGTGACCTGATGCGAAATACGCCCCGAAAATTCCGTATTGCGCGCCGGGTTCGGAAAGTTCTCTCGGATGTCGCCTTGTAGTCCGGTAGCAAAGACCACCGCTTGTAAATCATCTTCTTCACGGTTGGCGGTGACGACGAAAACGGTTTTCTTGCCGTTGCCGATTGGCCCAATCAAATTGCCTTCGTAAATGCGCCGCTGTTCCGGCGGACGTGCAAGCGCGAATGGATCGCGCGCATTCAAGCGATAATCGCGGAAAAGAAAATTGAAGGTGCCGTGATATTGCGCGCCGCCGGGTTTGGTGATGATTTCGATGCGGGCGCGTCCGGGGCGGGCATAATCTGCCGAATACGGATTGTTGTTGATGCGCACTTCCTGAATGCCGGATGCGGACACGCCCGCTTTGACGGCTTCCATCCCATCTACGATCAGCGACGCGCCGCCGGTTCCCGCCGCGCCTGCGTTGAGAAAGCCCGACATCGCGCCGATGTAATTCTGTCCCAGACTGGGTAGCGTATCGAGCAGTTGCCGATCCACGCTCGCTACATCCTGATTGCTGGCAGCTTCGGTGCTGACCTGCGCTGGGTTTTCGCTGACAGTCACTTCCTGCTGCACCTCGGCAACGGTCAGCACGATGCGCAACGGAGCCAACGCGCGCGCTTCGATGGTGAGCGGAATGCTTTCCGCTTTGAATCCATCTTTCGTAATTAAAAGCTGGTACTCCCCCGCGCCAACCCGGTCGAAGCGAAACTTTCCCGCGCCGTCAGTCCTGGTAGTTTGCCGTGTCCCTTGCAAAGTCACTTGTGCGCCGCTGACAACGGCATCGTTTTGATCGAGTACGACACCCGTGAGCGCGCCTGTGGACGAAGCGGTTTGGGCGTATACGCCTGCCCCGCACAACAGCAGCAATAGCACGATTCGGTAAATCATTATTTTCCTTGCGGTTGCGGCGCGGCTTTCGTTTGCACGCGCGTTCCAGCACGCAATTCATCCGTGCCACGCAACGCGATTTGTTCTCCCTCGGCAAGATCGCCGAAGACTTCCACCAAATCTGTTCCTTGATGATTGCCCTGTTGGTTGATGGACGCGCCGCGCTTCACGTCTACCCACTCGGTCACGCCGTCTCGAATGCGGATGACAAAGCTTTTCTCCGTGGTCGTGGCGACGGCGGAGGGCGGTACGAGCAACGAAGGACGCGGGCGCGATGACGGCCAGATGACCTGGGGATACATGCCCGGCGTGAGTTTGCGCGCGGGATTGCTCACATCCAGTTCAACCGGCAGGGTGCGCGTTTTCGCATCAATGGCGCTGCCGATGCGCGCGACCGCTCCCGTAAAGGTTTCACCTGGAAAAGCAGGAAGGGTAAAGCTGACCTTCGTTCCCGGCTTTACCGCCGCAACTTCGGCTTCCGGCACAGGCACGACCAGCCGTAACCGTGACACCTCTTGCATCCGCAATACGGGCTGCGCAGCGGCGGCTCCGGCGGGCCCCGCCAAGCTGCCCTTGTGGGCGTTCCGTTCGGTGATGACGCCGCTGAAAGGCGCGACGATGCGCAAATAGTTTTCGGTGGTTTGCATTGATCGCGCGGCGGCACGAGCCGCAGTTTCGGTTTCGGCAATCGCCTTGACCTGCGCGAGCGCGGCTTTTTCGGTTTCTTTATATGCCTGCACGCGCGCCTGCTCCGCTTCCATCAGCCGTTGCGCATTTTCGAGTTCGTTGCCCGACACCACGCCCGGCGTCGCCGAAGCAGATCTGAGGCGGTTGTAGGTGGCGGCACTCGCTGCCAGTCGCGCTTCCGCTTCGACACGTTGGGCGATGATGGTACTCACGCGCGCTTCGGCTTCGAGCTTCTGCGCTTGCGCGCCGCCGACTTTGGCCTCGGCTTCGTTGCGTTGGGAGCCGATTTCAGGCGCGCTCAGGCGGACGAGCAATTGCCCGCTTTTCACGACCGAACCGCGATCTACGCCAATCCATTCGATGAAGCCCTGCACTTTGGGATAGAGCATCACGTCCTGATAAGGCTGCAACTCGCCCGGCAGACGAAGCCGGCGATTGAGTTCCTGCGACAGCACCGCAGTTACGGTAATTGTCGGCGTGGCCGGAGCGGGGGACGGCGCGGATTTTGTCTCGGCGTTCTTTGACGCACTTCCTCCCGAACCGCAAGCGGCATTGAGTGTGAGTGAGACAAGCAAAAGCAAAGTGAGTTGTTGACGATTCATTGGTATTTTCCTGAAAGGGTCAATCGGCAGTTACCAGCACTTCCGGCAGCACTTCCGGCTGGTGGTCAGCGTGATAGAGCGAAGTGGATTTGACGCGCGCCCGGCGTTGCGCGACAGCAAAGACGAGTGGCAGCACGACCAGCACCGCGAGCGTGGACGCGACCAATCCGCCGATCACCGCGCGGCCCAGTGGAGCGGTCTGTTCGCCGCCTTCCCCCAAAGCCAGCGCCATCGGCAGCATGCCTGCAATCATGGCTAAGCTCGTCATCAGAATGGGACGCAGACGGCTGGACGCCCCGTGCAGCGCGGCTTCGAGCGCGGTCGCCCCTGCCTTGCGCGCTTGCTCGGCAAAACTCACCAGCAAAATCGCATTTGCCGATGACACGCCGATGGCCATAATGCCGCCCATAAACGATTGCACGTTGAGCGTCGTACCCGTCAGCCAGAGCGAGAGAGCGACGCCCGCCAGCACTGCCGGAATCGCCGAGAGCGCAATCAACGCGACGCGCGGCGATTGGAAATACCCCGCCAGCAACAGCAGGATGGCGGCGATTGCCAGCAACAAACCCGTTCCCAATCCGGTGAGCGTTTGCTGCATCGCCGGAACCTGGCCGCGCACGCTGACCGTCACGCCGCGCGGGGCTTCGCCTGCTCGTTTGATGGCTTCCTCCACGGCCCCGGCGGCGCGGCCCAGATCGCTGGCCGCAATGTTGCCGATGATCGTAATCATTCGTTGCTGGTTGTAGCGGTCAACTTCGCCGGGCATCGTTCCGTAGCTGAGTTGCGCGACATCGCCCGCCAGCGGCGCGGTCTTGCTGTTCACGCTATTGCCGACAGGTAACGTTTGCACGTCTTCAATGGATTTGACGCGCGCCTGTGGAATTTCGACTTGCACCTGATAGGCTGTGCCGCTCGCCGGATCGCGCCAATAGGTTGGTTGTGTGAAACGAGACGATGATGTCGCCGCCACCAACGAACGTCCGACCTGTTCGACGGTCAGCCCTAGTTGCCCGGCGCGCTCGCGGTCAATGTTGATGTTGACGGTCGGGTAATCGAGCGGCTGCCCGAATTGCAGGTCGCGCAGGGAAGAAACTTTCTTCATCTCGGTCAGCACCTTCTCGGCGAAGGCGCGGTTGGCGGACATGTTCGGCCCGTTCATCGCCACTTCAATCGGCGTCGGCGCACCGAAATTCATGATCTGCGTCACGATGTCGCCCGCCTCAAACGAAAAACTTACGCCGGGCAGCAGCTTCGGCAACTTGTCGCGCAATCGCTCGCGGAACTCTGCGAGCCGGATGCCGGAGCCTTTGCGCAACGCAATATTCAGAACAGCTTCGTGCGGGCCGCTGGTGAACAGATGGATGGTGTTGATGGGATAACTCGGCGGCTGCGTGCCGACAAAGCCGAGCGTGCTTTCGACATTGCCCGCCCCCGCTTCTTCACGAATTGCTTTGAGCGCGGTGAGCGCCATCACTTCGGTGCGCTCGACACGAGTGCCGGTGGGCGCGCGCAGCCGCAATTGCACCATGCCGGAATCCACAGACGGGAAGATGTCGAGTCCCAATCCGCGACCAATGAAAAAGATGCTGGCGACAGTAATCAGCGCATAGCAAGCCAGCAGCGGCCAGCGCAAGTTCATCAGTCGCGTCATCATTGCGGCATAGCGTTGTTGCAAACGATGAAAGAAAGATTCTTCCTCTTCCTTGTGCGCCTGTTCGCGCAACAGCCAGGCGGAAAGCACCGGCACGAGCGTGTTGGAAAGCAGGTAAGAGGCAAACATCGCCAGCCCCACGGCCAGCGACAGCGGAACAAACAACGCGCGCGAAACGCCGGTCATCAGGAAGGACGGAACGAAGACCGCCAGAATAGCGAGCATCGCCAGCAAACGCGGCGTGATCGTTTCGCGCGTGGCTTCAAAGACGGCCTTCATCTTCGGCTCGCCCCGCGCGAGGTGTACGTGGATGTTTTCAATCGCCACCGTCGCTTCATCCACCAGAATGCCGATGGCGAGCGCGAGGCCGCCCAGCGTCATGATGTTGATGGTCTGCCCGGTCAGCCATAACCCGATGAGCGCCGTGAGCAGCGCAAAGGGAATCGTCAGCACTACGATCAACGCGCTGCGCACATCACGCAAAAACAGCAACACCATCAACCCGGTGAGAATTGCACCGAGCACTCCTTCCAGCGCCAGCCCGCGCACGGCATTGCGGACGTATGCGGACTGGTCAAGCTCAAAACTGACTTTGATGTCTTCAGGAATCAGCGCCTGCATGCGCGGCAGTTCGGATTTGACACGATTCACCACGTCCACTGTCGAGGCGTCCGAGCGTTTGGTGACGGGAATGTAAACGGTGCGCTTTTCATTGAAGAGGCCATAACCCGTCAGAATGTCCGCACCGTTTTCGACATTGCCGATGTCACGCACAAACACTGTTGGCCCGCTGCCCGTGCGAATGGGCAAGGAAGCCAGCTCCTGAATGTTCGAGACGACGGAGTTAATCGGCGCGAGGCGGTTGAGATCGTCCGTGCGAATGTTGCCGGCAGGCAGAATCGTATTTCCTGCGGCAACGGCTTTGATGACTTCTTCGGGCGACATCTGGTATTCGCGCAGCTTGTCCGGGTCAACTCGGACGATGATGGTGCGTTGATTGCCGCCAAACGGCGGCGGCGCGCTGACGCCCGGCAACGTTGAGAAATAAGGCCGCACGCGAAAAAGCGCGAGGTCTTGAATCTCTCCCAGATTGCGCGTTTCGCTCGAAAAAACCAGTTGCCCAACAGGGACGCTACCTGCGTCGTAGCGCACGACGAACGGCGCAACCGTGCCGGGCGGCATGAACGCCCGTGACCGCTCAACGTAAGAAACGACCTGCGCCAGCGCCTGACTCATATCCGTGCCCGGATGAAAGAAGAGCTTGACCAGTCCGACGTTCTGAATGGATTTCGACTCGACGTGTTCAATGCCGGTGACATAGAGAAAGTGGTATTCGTAATACGACACCAGATAACTTTCCATCTGCGACGGATCCATGCCGCCATAAGGCTGTGCGACGTAAATCACCGGCAGATTGAGATTAGGAAAAATATCCACCGACATCCGCGACAGCGCCAGCCCGGAAGCGAGCGCGATGCCCAGCACGGCAACGATGATGGTGATCGGGCGACGGAGCGCACTGATGATGAGATTCATAACGTTACTCTCTTTTCTCTGCCCGGCAGAGTTGAAATAAAAAACTAGCGCCGCGCCTTCCGCAGCAGATCAAGCAATGGGGCGAGGTCGCCTTTCGCTTTCGCTTCGGCCAACTGCGCGCGCCAGAGACTGAGCCGTGCCAGCGCGTTTTCGACTTCCGCCTGTGCCAGGAGTCGTTGTGCTTCGGCAACTTCGGTCACGGTGCTAAGTTCGGCTTCATACCGTCTTCGCACGCGCAATTCGGTTTCCTGCGCCGCTTGAAGCTGACGCGGCGTGTTGTCGGCCAGTTCGCGCGCGGAAGCGATCAGGGCTTGTGCGCCCGCCTGTTCCGCTTTCAGTTTTTGCAACGCCAGGTCAGACCGCGCCTGCTCCGCGTTCAGGTAGTCCACTTCCTGACGACGACGGGTGCGCAGATTGAAAATGTCCGTCGGCGCAAAGCTAATGGTTAGGCCGGTCGCCCAGTTCGGCGTATCGGGAAACAAGCCGCGACTATTCAGCAAGCGTCCATCCACGCGCGCGCCGCTGCCGCGTCCGAACACAGAGGTCTGCCATTGAAAACGCGGAAAGAAAGAACGATCCAGCACCTGCTGCCGCGACTGAATGGTATTGAGCGCCGCTTTCTGCGCCAGCATCAGCGGGTGCAGCGAAAAATCAGTGGCAGTCGGTGTGGGCGGTGCGGGAGGAGGTTCAAGCAACGGCGCGTCGTCAATGGTAACAGCTTGTCCGGCTTGGCCAATGGCTTCTGCCAGCGCCACGCGCGTCAGGGCGGCATTTTGTTTGGCCTGAATCCAGACGCTGCGTGCCGCTGCCAATTCCGCATCGGTACGCGAAGCATCCGCGCCCGGACGCAATTGGTTGTCCACCAGGACGTGAACGGCTTTGGAGAAGGTTTCCATGCGCTCGACATTGGCCTGTGCCGCACGCACGGCTTGCTCCGCCGCAACGACGCGCAAAAAGGCTTCGGCGGCGGCTGAGGCGACGTCCAACTGCGTCACCGCGATTCTCGCCTCGGCTTCCCGCGTCGCGCTTTTGGCGGCCTCTACATTGGCTTTGCGCAACCCGAAATCGAAGACTTCCCACGACAACAGCACACCGCCGCCGCTGCCCCACGCGCTTTCGGTAAACGAGGAATTCGCCAACAGCGGGCCGGAAATCGGCGGGATGCTGGGTTGTGGAAAGAATTGCCCGAAAACGTTGTTGCGCGTGCCGCGCGTCTGCTGCCAATCCATTTCCACGCGCGGCAAATAAGCATTGCGCGCCAACTCCGTATTCCCGCTGACAGCAGCAGCCTGCGCTTGCGCCGCACGGATCGCCGGATAATGTTGCAGCGCCAGTTCGACTGCATTCTCAAGTCGGAGCGGTGGAGCATTGTCTTGCGTAGCAACCGCCAACGGCAGCGCCAGCAAACAAAGGCATAACTGAATCAGATGGTTTTTGATGTTCGTCAAATGAATGATCTCCTTCCCATAGCTCAATGGCTCGTGATGCGACCCGCTTCCATTAGCATGATGCGCGGCGTCAGTCTTTCCGCCTCCGCGCGGTCGTGGGTGATGTAAACCGTCGTCAGTTGCAACCGCTGTTGCAACGCTTGCAATTCGCCCAACAACTCCGCTTTCAGATGTGCGTCGAGGTGCGCCATCGGTTCATCAAGCAATAACAAGCGCGGATGGCCGACCAGCGCGCGCGCCAGCGCCACCCGCTGCTGTTCTCCGCCTGAAAGTTGCGCCGGAGAGCGGTGAATAAAGGCTTCGGCGCGCACCATACGCAGCGTCTCGGTAATGCGTGCTTTCCGCTCGCGCTTCGGCATGTGGCCTGAAGCAAGTACGAAATCCAGATTGCCTTCAACTGTCAAATGCGGCCACAGCGCCAAATCCTGAAACACAAACCCGATGCCGCGCTGATGTGGCGGCACGATGTTTTGCTGCGCAGCGGCAACGCGCTCGCCGCCGAGCCGGATTTCACCGGCATCCGGCGTTTCCAGTCCGGCGATCAACCGCAGCGTAGTCGTCTTGCCGCAACCGCTCGCGCCCAACAGTGCGATGATTTCTCCGGCGGCGACCGTCAGCGAAACATTCTCGACGGCGGCGCGGCCCGCGAAGCGTTTCGTAACGGCGGCAAGCTCAAGCAAGCCATTACGCATGGGATTCACGGCGTTCATTGCGCGCGCTCCTTTCCGTGAGTGAACGCGGCAAAGAGCGCCAGCGGCAGCACAGCGATAAGTACCTGCGTCAACGCGAGCGCCGCGACGTTGCTGGCCGAAGTGTTGGCGATCAGCGTATACAAGCGCACCGGCAGCGTGGCTTCGCCCGGCGGCGCAACCAGAATCGTGGCGCCGATTTCACCGAACGCGAAAATGAAGACCACCGCCCACGCTGCAGCCAAACTGCTTTTCAGATTCGGCAGCACAATGCGTGTGAACGAGCGCCACCAACTCGCGCCCGACACGGCAGCGGCTTCTTCCAGCGAGATCGGCATTTGCCGCATACCTGCCGCCAGTAACAACGCGGCCACCGGCGCGAAGCGCGTGAGATAGGCCAGCACGATGATGAGCGGGCTGGTATAAATCGCTGCCGTTCCCGGTCGGTTCCACAGGCCAATCAAACCTACGCCGACGACGGTTCCCGGCACGGCGAACAGCGTGATGAAAAGCAAATCAAACAACTGCGCCGCGCGCTGCGATTTCATTCGCGCGCGCGCATAAGCGGGCAACAGCGCGAGCGTGACCGCCAGCGTTGCGCCGGCGGATGACCACGCGAGGCTGTTCAGCACTGCGTCGCCTGAATCTTTGAACGCCGCTACCAACCGGCTCAGACTTGCGGCTTCGCGCGCGAGTGCCAGCAACGGCAAACATACGCTGACGAGCAACACGAAGAGCAACAGGCCGTCCGCAACGATACGCCAGCCGCCAAGATGAAGCGCCAAGCCCGCTCGCCCGCTTTGCCGCGCCGTTAGCCGCGCTTCACCAGTGAGCCTGGCCGCGAGGACTGCCGCCAGCAGCGTGACCAGCAGCAACGGCACGGAGAGCGCCGTCGCCGCGCCGAAGTCATACAACGCCGCAAACGCCGTGAAGACATCGGTCGTGAATACGTTTACGCGCAACAATCCAGGCACGCCGAATTCCGCCAACGCCAGCACAAACACGACGAGCGCCGCTGCTGCAATGGCTGGAGCAATCAGGGGGAGCGTGATCTTGATTGCCACGCGCGACGGCGCGGCGACGAGCAACGCCGCTTCTTCCAGACTCGCTTGCACACGTCGCGCGGCGGCTTCGGTCGCCAGCATCACCAACGGGTAAAAGCTCAAACCGAGAATGCAAACGGCGCTCGTCAAACTGTACGTCCATTCGGCGGGCAAGCCCGTTGCGCCCGCCCACTGCGTCCACGCCAACGCCAGCACGTAAGGTGGCACGACCAGCGGCACGACCAACGCCAGCCGCCACCACGTTTTGCCGCGCACGTCCGAACGCCCCAGCAACAGTCCGAGCGGCGCTCCCAGCAAAATTGCCAGCGTGGACGCGCCCGTGCCAAGCAGCACGCTGTTGAGCAACAAGGATTGTTGGCGTGGCTCCGCCAGCAAGCGCCGGTAGTGGGCGAAACTCAAACCGCCGTCGTCGCTGATGAACGAAAGTCCAAACATGGAAATGGCGGGCGACGCACAGAGCGCGAAAAACAACACGATGCCAAGCCAGCAAGCGGCAGTGTGCAATGGCCTGGGCCGGAATCGTTTGTGGTTCAGCGCCGAATTCATCGTTATAAATCAAGCAGCGGTTGCAGCCGTTTCACCACGTCTTCCACACGGCTCGCCGCCTTGCCGTAATCGAGCGTCATCGGTTTGAAAGCGTTGAGCGGCGGAATGTTCTTCGGCCCTTCGACGCCGCTGTGCAGCGGAATCTGTACGGCTTCCGATTGCGCCAGCGCGCGCTCGACTTCCGCCGAAAGCAGATAATCAATCAACTTTTTGCCCGCTTCGTTGTTCGGCGCGCCCGCAATCAGCGAAACCATGTTCGGCATCAACGCCGCGCCGATGCTATCACGGTCAGGCAAGACCATCGCCACGGGTTGTTTGTCTTCGAGCGCGACGTTGACATCATCGGTGTCGGTCAAGCCCATCTTCACTTCGCCTTTCACGACCAGGTCGCGCACCACCGAATTGCCGGGCACGATCTTCACGCCGTTGACTTTGAGCTTGCGAAAGAATTCATCGGCCTGTTCGTCGCCGAGTTCGGCATAAAGCGCCGCGACGTGAAACGAAGTCGAACCGAAACGCGGGTCGGCAATCGCAATCTGGCCTTTCCATTTCGGGTCGGTCAGATCGTAAATTGACTTCGGCGCTTCTTCAGGCTTGACGAGTTTGGTGTTGTAAACGATCACACGGATGCGCGCCGAAAAGCCCGTCCAGTAGCCTTCCGGGTCTTTGAACGTCGCCGGAATGCCGTCGGCATTGAGCGATTTGTAAGACGCCAGCACGCCCCGCGATTTCAGAACCAGAGTGCGAACCGGCTCGTTCGACCAGAAAACGTCGGCTTGCGGATTGTTCTTTTCGGCCAGCAACTTGTTGGCCAGGCCCGTACTCTTGGTCTCTTCCGTGTCGTAAACCGCCTTCACTTTCACCCCGCTCTTCTGCTCGTAAGCTTTCAGAATCGGCTCGGAAAAGACGCGGTCGGTGGAAACATAGACTGTGACCTCATTCGCCGCGCCGGTTGAATCGTTCGGCTGCCCGCCGCAGGCCGCGAGCGCAGCGGCGGCGAGCAGCAACGCGAGGACTGCGAGTTTCTTCCTTCGGTTCACTTTGTCTTCACCTCCAGATCGTCGAAGTAAGTCACCGAATCTGCCTTCGTCCACAAGCCGACTTTGCCGGCCTCCGTGAAAGTTGCATCTTCGACTTCGTAGAGCTTCTCGCCGTTCAGGTAAACGGTGAAGAGATTGCCTTTCGCTGTCACGCGCAGATCGCTCCATTGATTCTTCGGTACCGGAGCCTTCTTGCCGTAGGTGCGGCCCTCGCCTTTGAGCGGCAGGTCTTCGCGCTTGCCGTTCTGTATCTTATAGAGTACGACGTTGTTTTCGTTCGCATTGGCGCGCACGATGTAATAGTTGTCCTTGTCCCGATACCGCCAGACGAGGCCCGCCGCTTGATCTTTCTGGCCGGAGATGGGCTTGAACTTCACGCTGATGTCCGCGTCTTTCGCCGTGAGCTTGTCGTAAACGCAGACCGGGAAGCGATAGCTCGTCGCGTCGGCGTCGGTCTGTGCCAGCACGTTGCCCTGCGCGGGCGAAGCATCGTCTTTGATCACCGTCCAGACTCCTGCCTTGCCCTGGCCGGTCAAGGCGGTCGTGAAATCGCTCGGCGGCGCTCCGGCCTTGTCCTTGTTGAAATTGAGCTTCGTCTGCGCAAGGACAGACGTGGTCACGATCATTAACGTTATGCAAACTGCGAAAATCTGAAATCTCATAATGTTACCTCACATGTTGTCGAACATTGTGTCTTGTCTGATGTCGCCATTCAGACGGTTTCTACCTGGTTGCCTGTTCGATGAAGACGCGCCCCACCGCCAGGCGTTTTGGAGCAGCGCCCACCTTGATGCGGGTGATCTCCTTTTGCTGCGAAACGTCAATCAGGCTGACGTCATTCGAGCCGGTGTTGCTGACGACGGCCAGCTTTCCGTCCGCTGTCAGACCGATCCAGTTCGGATCGCGCCCGACCGTCACGCGCCCCAGTATCTTGTGATCGCGCGTATCGAGGATCGTCACGTCATCAGTTGTCTGCGTAGAGAGCCAGAGTTGTTTGCCATCCGGCGTAACGGCCAGCCCGTGCGCATCTTTCCCTTCATCCGCATATTTGGGTTCGCATAGAGCGATCCGATCCACCACCCGATTTTTCGCGGCGTCAATCACCAGCGCGCCATTGAGCCAGCGGATCGTCTGGTAAAGCCGCTTGCCATCAGGCGTCAGCGCGGGCACGCGCGGAAAAGCGAGGACTGGAATGTTGCCGATGATCGCGAAACTTGCCGCGTCAACGGCGACCACTTTCATATCGCCTTCGAGAGTGACGTAAATCACCTTGCCGTCGGGACTGCGCAGCGCAATGTGTGGCGCGCGTCCGACCGGCACGGTCTTCAGCACCTTCCGGGTCGCCGCCTCCACCACTGCCAGGCCGTCGTCACCGTTGAGCGTGACGAAGACGTATTTTCCGTCCGCGCTTACTTCAAGCTGATTGGGTTTCCTGCCAACCGGGATGGTCGCCGTCACCGCGTTTCTGAGGGGATCAATGAAGCTCAACGTCCCATCCCCTTCGTTTGAGACGTAGACGGCTTTGCCGTCAGGAGCGATGGCGACGCCGTGTGGGAGTGAACCGGTTTTGATATGAGTGATGAGTCGCCTGCTTTCCAGATCAATCACTGAAATGCCGTCGCCGCCGAAATTGGTGATGAAAGCCCGATTCGCGCCAGCGCGTCCCTCGACCCCCTGGCCGTTCTGTGTAAATCCGGGCAATGCAGGCAGCAACATCAGCAGAGTCGCGAAAATAAAAAAACGAATGCGTTTCATAATCAGCCTCCTGCCTAAAATTCGATGCTCCAATTGATGTGCAGCCGTCCGTTCAAGGCATCGTCATTGAACGAGGGCCGGTTCTTGAATTGGTAATCAATCCCGATGCGCGTCATCTCGCCGAGATAGCGCAGATAGCCGAAATTGAACGCGCGCACGTTGTAACCCTTGACCGGATCGCGGTTGAACTGATCGTAGCGCGCATAAACGTGGTCTCGGTTCGTCAACCGCCAGGTGGCGAACAAAGCCCCGGCAGCCGACTTCGCGCCCGGACGAAAAGCATCGGCGAATTCCGGCTGGATGCCGAGCAGCGTCGAAGGCGTATTGCCTGCCATCCACTCGCCACGCAAGCCGAAGCGCCCGCGCATGTATTGCACGTCCATCCCAATCAGGTTTTCATCGTTATTGCCCCGCACGCCCGGCGGAAGAATCTGTTTGCCGCGCTGCGCCGACACGCCGACGGCGAGTTGTGGACGGTCAAAGCGTTTGCGCACGCGCAGCACGTAATTCGCCTGCCGGTTGCTGTCGGCGAAAAAACGATTCCCATTGAATACGCCGGCGAAGTACTGCACGTTTTTCAACGACGTGAAATTCAAATCGCCGGAAAGCATCACGCCCTTGTCGCGCTGCCCAGGGAAAAAATAACCCGCGAAGATACCGCGTTCGGGCGATTCGCGCTCGGCGGAAGATTGCTGAATGTCGAAGCCGAAGGGTTTGATGAACTGCCCTACGCGCACCGTGGCATGATCGTTCAGGTAATATTCGACAAAGGCATCGTTGACCATTTCTTCCGAACTGCCATCCAACGCCGGGTGATATTGAATCTCCAGTCCCGCGCCGATGCGTGCGGCGACCTTGCCCGACCAGCGCGTTTCGATGCGTTCCATAGAAAAGTTCGGATTGAACTCTCCGTTCGCATTGCGAATCGGCAGCGCCGCATAGCGCGATTGGATGAAGATTTCGGGCTTTGCCTGCAACGTCGCTTCACGCTCGCTCGCGCCCATCCCCGGTGCGAGCAGCCGCTCTGCGAATTCACGCTGCGCGTTTTCCGCGGAGGCGGTTTGCGGCGCGAGCGCAGCGGGAACGGGTTGCGGCGTGTTGGCGCGCCCGCCTTTGATGAGCGCCAATTCCGCGCGCAGCGCATGAACTGCATCATTCAACTGCGCAAGCTGGCGCTCCGCCTGCGCAAGTTTCTGCTCCAAGGCGTTGATGCTTGCCGGTTCCGGCTGCTGCGCGTGGCTTGGAATGCTCAACAGCAACCACAAGAGAATAACCCGCGTTTTCATTGCTTTCCCTCCGTGAACTGGCAAAGGTTATCAGCAGGGGATTAAAGACAAATGAACGCCTGATGAATTTCCGTTCAGAATCGCGGTGCGTGCCATCAAGGCTTAGACTTTTGCCTTTTCGTCGGTTGCTCTTATTGCTTTGCCAATTCGTCTATCAGCCCCTGCACTTTTTTCAAGATGTAATCCCGCGCGCCTGCATAGTTCTGGCTGACCGAAGGCGTTTCGTTCCATTCGGACACTTTCCCGGCTACCGCATCTTTTTCCGGCAAAGCGCAACCCAGCGTGACAATTGCTGAAGCATCTTTCATTTCCTGTTTCGTGAGGATCGATGGCTTCCAGCCTTTTGTGTCAAGGCCGTCGTCTTTGAGTCCCTTGACTGCTGCGGGCGCAAGCGCAGGGTCAGGACTGGTGCCGCGAAAGACAGCGCGATGTTTCAACCCGCGTTCTTTCGCCAGCTTGTCGAAGTAGGCGGCGGCGATCACGCTTTTGGCCGCGCCGTGTTCGCAGACGAAAAGGATGGTCGGCGTAGACTCGTTGGTGGCAGGCGCTTTTGTCTCTTGCCCAAACGCAACGACGGACAAAAGCAGTACGCCGATGAATAAACGCAATGACATAACTGGTCGCAACATGAACTCCTTCGAGAATCGGTTTGGTGTTTAGAAACGAAACGTGTATTGCAACTTGCCCGTCAGCCGCGTGCCCGCCGTGCGAAAGTTGAATCCGCCGAGCTGTCGTTGCTCCCAGCCCTGATTGAAAACGACGAACAGGTCATTGCCCGGGCGCGGAATCCAGCGCACGCGGCTTTGCCAGCCCAGGTTGCGCGATTCGTTGTCGAACTGGACCAGATTCGAGACGGTCAGGAACGGCGAGAAAGCGTAATCCACGCGCGTGGCGAAAATGCGCGCCACAAAGCTGCCTTCTTTCAAGCGCGCGAACGTCTGGTCGGTCTGGAAAGCGACGCGGAAGCGCGGCGCGATTTTGTAAATCAGCTCGGTCTCGATTTGATCGGAGTGGCCCGAAAAGAACGTGCCGAACCACCACGTCGCGCCTGCTTCCCATTTGCGTTTGGTCGCCGTGTTGAACTCCGCGCGCCACCGCGTGAAGCGATAACCGCCCGCCGGCAGCTTCACGCCATCGGCAATCTCGAACGGTTGATAGAGCCGCTCGAATGTCGGCACCCAGTTGAATTCCACGCGGTCGCCCGAATTGAAACGCCAGTTGATCGGCGCGGTGAAAAACCGCCGGGTTTCCAGCGTGCTGACGCCCGGCGCCTGATCGTTGCGGCGGTATTCGGTGTAGAACATCTCGTTAAACATCTGCCGCACGTTGAGAAAATGTTTCGGGCGCGGCTTATACACCGCGCCGACGTAAAGCTTATCCACCGCGCGACGCGCGACGAAACCGAGCGCCGGGTTGTAAGCGCGCCCGATGTGCCGCCATTCCACAAAAGCATCCCAACGGTCATTCGGATAATTGACAAACACGCCATACGCCGACGCATCGCCGCTGACGCCCGTCTTGCGCGTCTGGCTGGCGAAAAGGTCTACCGAGAAATTGCGCTGGCTGCCGAGCAGGTTTGCGGTCGCCAGCCGCAAATCCGCGCCCAGCGTGCGGCTGCTCGTCGCGCTGCCCGGATCGCCTTCGGTATACATGCCGCCAAAGTAAGATTGCTTGAAGAGATTGCGTTTGACGCGCCCGACAAAAAAAGTTTTGCCTTCAATCGTCTGTTTGCCATTCGCATCGCTGAAGCTCGTCTCGCGCGTGCGCACGGCCAGCACGCCCAGATCGTACTTGCCCACTTTGCCCGTCAGTTTCGTCCCGGCCAGAATTGGCACTTCGCGCCCACCGAGCAATCCGATGCGGCGGCTGAAAAACGGCAACATTTCACTGGTGCTGCCCGCCGTGCGCCCGAAAGTGAAGGCCCCCGCGTTTTCCAAAAAGAACGCGCGCTTCTCAGGAAAGAACAACGGGAAGCGCGTCAGGTTGATTTGCCGATCATCCACTTCGGTTTCGGCAAAGTCGGTATTGATCGTCGTCGTCAGCCGCAAGCCCGGCGTGATGTTGTAAAAGACATCCGCGCCCGCATCGCCTTCAAAACGAGTGTTGCCGTTTTGCTCGCGCACCCAGCGCCCCAACGCGAAGGGGCGTACATCCAGCCCGCGCCCTTGCTCCGCTTCGGCAAAGCCCGTGAGTTCGCCCGCTTCCGACACCTGGGTGAATTGCACGTCCAAGCGCGGCGCGGCCCAGCGGTCTTCTTCGAGCTTGCGAATGATGTAGCGCGAAAAGTTGAAGCCCCACACCGCCTGCCCAGGCGTAAAGCTGAGGCTCTTGAACGGAATGGCGAATTCGGCGCACCAGCCCTGGTCAAATCGCTTCACACGCACATCCCAAATCGCATTCCAGTCGTAATTGATGCTTTGCGAGTTTTCGATAATCAGCCCGTCCACCAACGCGCCCGCCGGATTGGTGGCGAAATAAAACGCATTGCGCCGGTCGTGAAACGGATCAAGCAGGATTTGAATCCGGTCGTCGGGTTGCAACAACGCATCGCGACGCATCTGCGTGCCGACGATTTTCTCCGGCTCGGAGTCGTAACACAGCACGCCGATGTAAAGGTTGTCACCGTCCACCAGCAACTTCACTTCGGTGCGCTCGGTGGCGGCAACGCCCGGCTGCGGCTCGCGTTGGCGGATGTCGCCGAGCGTCGCAGCCTGCGTCCAGTCGGATTCATCCAACACACCGTCGAGCGTGATCTTGCCCGTCATCCGCCCGACGGTGAACGACGCGCCATTCTGCCCGCCGGCGCGGACAGGCCAGAGCGCAACAGCCAGGGCGATCAGCAGCGACACGGCAGTGATGCGATTCCCCCTCATTCGGTCTTTTACCCTCGCAGCGCTGCCGCTGCTTTTTGCGCAACTGTGAAGCGGCGATTCACTTCTTCCCAATGCACGTTCGTCATAAAAGCGTCCACGTATTTTGCTGCCGCCGCGCCGTAATCCATGTGATACGAATGCTCATACATATCGAGCGCCAGCAGCGGACACGAAAACGGCGCGTTGTGCATGTGATCCCACGCCCAGTAATTGTGCAGTTCGCCCGTCTGAAAATTGTGTGCGAAAACCACCCAACCCGAACCGCCACCGAGCGCATTGCCCGCGCGTTTGAATTCGGCTTCCCATTGCTCATAGCTGCCTCAGTGCTGTTTGATCGCATTGAGGACATCGCCTGCGGCTTTGCCGTCGCCGCCGAGATTGCCGAAATAGATTTCGTGCAATACGACGGAGCCAGTACGCGCGAGTTCTTCGCGCTTGAGGTCGCCGTAAATGTAGGCGGGCAGGTCTTTGTCGTTGAGCATGGCGGCCAGTCGCTGCTCGACGGCGTTGAGCGCCTTGACCGCGCCGGTGTAGTTGTTTTCGTGGTGCGAGCGGATCAGCTTTTCCGACAACCCTTTCAGCTTTGCCGGATCGAACGACAGCGGCTTCGGCTGATGCTGTCCGCCGAATGCTCGCGCTGCGGCGAGAACCGCCGTCTGCGCTTCAGCCGTGATCGGCGTTGCCAGCGCCAGCCCTGCGCCGCTGGTGAAGAGCGTTTCCATTGCTTCACGTCTCGTGATCTTGTTCACGGTTTCCTCTTTCTGAATGGTTCTCTTTGGTTCATTGGTCAGTGCCAATCATTGCGTAATATCCTTCTCGCGTGCGGACACGCAGTTTCAATCCCTCGGTCGGCGGACTCACGCGGACCTTGATCTTCCGCCATTGCCTCTCCCGCTCGCCCGCACGAGCTGTGTACGCAAGGCTGTACTGACGGCGTAGCTCCAGCGCAATAGTTGATACCGCCTCTTCCAATTCGGTTGCCGAGTCTGGGAAAAACGCCGCCCCTCCCGTCTTTCTGGCGAGGTCCTCCAATGTGCTACGCCCCCAGTCATCGTCACCTCCAGCCCATATTTCATAACCAATGCAATAGATCAGAATATTTTCCTCTCTGAGCAGTCGGTACAGATCGCCCTTGCTGAATCGTGAAGCGTTATCTGCTCCGTCGGAAACGATCAGCAGGGCGCGTTTGGCGTGGCGACCTGAGCGGAGTTTCTCGATTCCCAGATATACAGCATCATACAGCGCCGTCCTCCCTTCGGCTTTGGTTGCCTCAAGCCTGCTTGTAATCGAATCCGCATCCGCAAAATCCGCCATCAGGTCGCATTGCCGGTTAAAGCCCAACAGGAAGAAGTCATCATCCTGATGGGATGTCTGCATAAAGGTTTTCACCGCTTCACGAGAGTTCGGAAGCTTCTTTTTCATGCTTCCCGACAAGTCAAAGATAATCCCGATGCTCAGCGGCTCGTCTTCACATAGGAAGTATTCAATTTGCTGCTGCACATTGTTCTCGTACACCTGAAAATGCTGCGGCTCCAATCCCGTGACTGCCACATTCCGGCGATCCGTCACCGTTACGCGGAGATTCACGATGTCCGTGTTCAGCTTGATGGCAGGCGCTGGCGGAGCCGGTGATTGCACTTGTCCGAAACTCGCAGCCGCGCCTATAACCGCAAAAACAAAACTCAGCCATGTATTGCGATAGCTTTTCATAAAAACCTCATTGCTGCCTTTCGCCAGGCAGCGGCAATTCCACGCGGAAGCAGCTCCCTCGGCCTTCGACGCTCTCAACCGTGACCTCTCCGCCGTGCGCCGTCACGATGGATTTCACAATCGCCAATCCCAAACCTGTGCCGCCCATTTGCCGCGAACGCGCCTTGTCCACGCGGTAAAACCGCTCGAACAAATGCGGCAGCGCATCCACCGGAATGCCCAAACCGCTGTCTTCAACTCGCAGCACGGCGTGCCGGTTTTCAGCGCCGACACTGACTTTGACCGCGCCGCCATCCGGCGTGTACTTGATTGCGTTGTCTACCAGATTGACGACGACTTGTTTGATGCGCGCCTGATCGCCTTGAATCGTGAGACCACTGTCGGTTTTGCAACTGAGCGCGATGTTGCGGTCTTCCGCCAGCAAGCGCATCTGCTCTACGGTTGTGCTGGTTAGTTCGGCCAGGTCGAAGCTGACGCGCGCCATCTGCGCTTCGCCCGCATCAAGGTGCGAAATCGCCAGCAGGCTTTCGACAATGCGTGACAATCGTTCGGTCTCTTCAAGCGAACTGCCAATCGTGTCACGGGTGTCATCATCCAGACGCGGACGTTGCGCAATGGCTTCGAGTTCGCCGCGCAACACGGTCAGCGGCGTGCGCAATTCGTGCGAGGCGTCGGCGGTGAAACGCCGGATATATTGGAACGACTCGTCCAGCCGCGCGATCATCCGGTTGAGCGCCAGCGCCAGTCGCTCCAACTCATCGCCCGAATGCGTTACCGGCAACCGTTCACTCAAATTGCGCGAGGTGATTTGTTCCGCCCCACCCGCGATTTCATCCAACGGCTGCAACGCGCGCCTCATCATCCAGTAACCGCCCGCGACCGCAATGCCGATCATCACCGGCAGCGCAATCGCCAGCGTCAACAACAACCCGCGCAACACGTTTTCAATGGAGTCATACAGGGCGCCACTCTCGATCACAAAGCGGCTGCCATCGCGCGCGGTGAACGGCAAACTGTGTATAAGCAACTCACCGCCACCCGGCAAATGTTCTTCGCGTGTGGCTGCTTCTGCGGATGACAGCGGTGCGGCGGAAATCTGCGCCGGGTCGAAGCCCTTGCCGCGCGGTGTGCCTGAAACATACAGGGCGCTGCCGTCAGCGCGTGTCACCCGTACAAAATGGTCGTTCTGCTCTGGCGCGTAATGCTCATTGATTTCGTCAATCACATAGCGTTCGCCGCTCGTTCGCACGTCTATCAGAAAATCTTCGCCAATCTGGCGCGCCTGCCGGACGAGTGAATCGCTCAGCGACCGGTGCAGGTAACGCGCCAGTCCGAACCACGTCGCGCCGCCGAAAAGCAGCAACACCAGCGCGAGCAACCCGGCGTACCACGCCGTCAGCCGGAAGCGCAGCGAACGCACGTTCATGTTTCCTCCTCGTCGCTGATGGCATAACCGACGCCGCGTACCGTGCGCAGCAGTTTGCGTTCGTGCGCTTCGTCCACTTTGGCGCGCAAGTGGCGCACGTACACATCTACGATGTTCGTCGCGCCATCGAAGCTCTGATCCCAAACGTGTTCAATAATCATGGTGCGTGAAAGGACGCGGCCCGCATTGCTCATCAGGTATTCCAGCAGCGCGTATTCCTTGCTCGTCAATTCGATTTTCCGTCCGGCTCGCTTCACCTGTTGCGACAAGCGATCCAGTTCGAGATCGGCAACGCGCAGCACATGCGCGCGCCCGCTCATTTGGGCAGCACCGCGCCGCAATAAGGCTTTGACGCGCACCAGCAATTCGGCAAAGGCGAACGGCTTCGTCAGGTAATCATCCGCACCCAGTTCAAAATGCGTCACCTTGTCGCTGAGCGCATCGCGCGCCGTCAGTACCAGCACGGGAACGTGCGCGTCGCCTAACCGCACGTGCCGCAACACCTCCGTGCCGCTCAGACCCGGCAGCATCAAATCAAGAATGATGAGGTCGTATGTATAAGTCTGCGCCAGTTCCAGCCCGTTGCTGCCATTGGCAGCGACATCCACGGCAAAGCGTTCCGCCGTCAATCCTCTGACGATCAAGCGGGAAACTTTCTCTTCGTCCTCGATCAGCAATATACGCATGGTGAATGTGACCTCCGGCAGGTTAGCGGGTGAACATTAAAGCCAGATGAACGTCGGATGAATTTTTCTTCAGAACGACGAGTCTGTCTATATTCGGTAGGCAATGATGGAATCCATATTCCCCCTGGCAATGGTGGCGGCGGATCAAAGCAGCCTTCGGCTTGGGATCATTCATCAGTGCATCGTGGCACAAACCTGATGACCTGTTCGCCCTGCTCACCGAAGGCGGCTGTCAGGCGCGGCGACTGGGCCGCGCAATTTTCTGGCCGCCTCTCAATGTTCGAGATGCGCTGCGGTGGCGTTCATTAACTGAATGGGCAGGCGCAAGACTCTGGCCGTGGGCCGGAGCCTGGTATGCAATCGGCGGCGCGAAAAAACGCTGACAGAGCATCAAGCCGCATTGACTCGGCGACGCGAAGAGGCCGTAGTTTCACGGTCGGCGGGGTTTCTGCGGCAGCGGGCACAGTTCCGCGCCGGTTTTCAGTTCAGTCCTGACAGATCTCTTGTGGACGAACGGCAATCGCCCAGTACAACGTTCGCGCTCCTGTCTGTCGTTCTTCAATCCGCAGACATTCAAAGCCGCTCTCCCACAGCAGGCGTCTGACCTCATCAGGTCGCCGCAATGCATAGATCGGAGCAGGAAAGTTCTGAAGCGCTTCTTCGTCATAGCGAAATCCCAGCACGAAGCGCCCGCCGACTCGCAGCACACGGCGAATCTCCCGCAACGACCGCAACGGATCAGGCCAGAAATAAATGGTGTGAACTGAGTAGACCTTGTCGAAATGCGCATCGTGGTAAGGCAAAGAGGCGGCGTCCGCCAGCCTCAAATCTGCCTGGCCACCGCGCAGCAAACGGCGGTTATAGCGCGCCGCCATCCGCAGCATCACCGCCGACACGTCCACTCCCGCCACCAGGCCCTGATTGGCTCGTTCTGCCGCGCGAGCAATCGTGTGGCCGTGACCAAAGCCGATTTCCAGCACTGCATCCTTTGGTACGAGTTCCAGCAAATCCAGCGTGATGTCATTCTCCGGCGCTGTTTCGACAGCCATCACGCGCGCCAGCACATGTCCGAAAAAGCCGGAAGGACAGGCGGATTGTCTGGCAATGAATTCTGGTCGGCGCATCGTTCAGGCCTCCTTTATTGTTTCGTGTGATTGTTTGGTAGCGCGTCCAGCGCCTGGCGCTCTGGTTCAGGTGTGAGGCGGGCGCAGCACCGCGCGAATCCCCAAATAATAAGTCAGACAAGCGCCGGCAACTGTTACGGCAAACCCAATGGTCAGAGCATTGACCCCGGCAATACAGCTTTTAGGAATGACAAAACAGTATGCGGCCACCATCGTTTGCACGACGAAACCAATCAGCGGATAAAAGTATCGTAATTTCATTTGCAGGCTTTCCTTTACTTGGAATTTTGTGTGACGCAGTGACACCCCATTTCAAGGACGAGTCCTGCCTCCGCGCGGGCGGGTTGGTAATTTCACTTGGATAAAGCTCCTGACAATCAATTGCACCACCGTCTCGCGCACCGTTTCGTCATCGCCCGGTTGCAAATCGGGATCACTGTATCGGTGACGCGCAAAAAATGTGACTGTTTCCAGCAGGTAGCGCGCAGCCACCGCCGGGTCACGAACGGGCTGAAAATGACCGCTGCCGCTGCGCTGCTTGATGTATCGGGTCAGCCGTTCCAGCAGTTGACGCCGTGTGCGGACAAAAAAGAGAATGAACAAATCTGGCTGGTCAATGGCAGATCGCTCCAGCACAGTAGCCGGTTCGCGCGTATCGTAAATCCGCTGATAAAGTTCCCGCACAATCTCTTCCAGTTCGGCGCCGACATCTGCAACCTGCCGCCGTTTAAGGGCGGTGTCCAGTTTTGCAAGGACGAAGGTGTTTTCAATCTGTTCCTCAATGCGCTTGAGCAATTGCTTGCGCGTCGGCGTGCGAAGCGGCAACCTGGCGGGTAAAGTCGCAGGCTCCTGGCGTCCCCCCTGATCCACCAGCAGGTAAAAAAGCGCCTCCTTGCTCTCGACGTAGTTGTAGAGAGAACCCTGCGCGACACCCATCTCTGCCGCCACATCTGACATGCGGGCGCGACTGAGACCTTTTTGCGCAAAGACGCGCATGGATGCCTGTAACAATCTTTCCAGCAAATCGGTTGAATGAGTTCGCGCCATAATCTCACTAAAATAACTGACTGATTCAGTCATTTATTATCAAATGTGAGAATCGTAACGCAAGACCTTTGCCGGAAGTTCCCTGATTTTTCTGTCAATAATCAGGACGGCTGCACTGGCCCATGCATTATTTGTTTTCAACTCCAGCCATTGAATTGAATGACCAGGTGCGAAACACTGGTCCTAAGATGAAACATATTTCGTGCCGAAGTGTTCAGGGAAAACAGACTGGTAAAGCCTGAATCAGTAACCTTTATTTCTTTGTCGTAGCGTCAACGCCTGCATCCACAAATCGAGAAATTGCTGAAGATGAGCCACATCCCTGCCGAGCCATGCATCGAGTTGCGCGATCTGTTGGCACGCCTGCTGTGCTTCCAGCCAATTTTTTCTCAAGCACCGCACGTTGCGCGTCGTCCACTCAACGCCCGTGATCGGACATTCGTAAGAAGCGTCGAGCCAGGGATTGCCGGTATTATGGTCAAGCGTGAGCAGCGCCAGATTGAGCCAGCACAATGGCTCGCTGACGCGGCGGCAGAGGCGAGCCAGCCGGTCACAATCAATCATCTTGTCCTGCCATTGCTGTTGCGCATTGGCCGCCGTCCTGAAGATTTCGTTTTCAGTATCGCCCGGCTCCCACGCTCCGATCAGGATGAGCAACACTTGCCAGAGCGGCATCAACTCTTCGATGTCGTCGTTCCACCATTCGCCGAAGATCGGTTCAATCGGAATGTAGCTGAGCGGCAAATCTTCATTCTGCCATCCGTCAAAACAGTAATCGGGAATCTCGAACAGATGTTTGCTCACCAGTTCAAGGCAATCCACCAGTGTCGCCTGCAAATCACCGGCTCTTGCAATTACCCTGCGGTTGCTCGCGGCAAATTCTTTAGGGAAGAAACGGTGATAGATTTTGAGCAGCGCTGCCGCTTCGTCCAGATCGCCGAGTCGGTTGACGGCTTGCTGCGGGCTGATGAATCGGCAGGTCAGATATTCAATGGCAAGAGCGGGATTCATACTGCATCAAAATCCGACCGGAATTGATCTCGCGGCGACCGACCGTCCTTCGCCAAGCAGTTTGAGCGACGCCTTCACCTCTTCAATCTGTTTCTGCCCGTCATTCATCGCCCGGCGAATCTCCGGCTGCAGCCGCATCAGCTTATGCACATTGAGTTCTCCTCGTTCTTCCATCCGCCGCAGCTTGTCCTGTATCAACACCGCGGGATTGACCGTTTCCGTTGCATTTCGCAGCACGGTGAGAACATCGGCCTTGCTGAACCCCTTCGTTCCCGCGCGCTTCGCCATTGTCACGATGAGCCTGCCATCCTGCTCTGATCGCACGATTTCGGCGTTCGCCATTTCGGGATAAAACGGCGTCAACGCCTCCCGCAATCGCTGATCGTCGCGCGCGATGTCATCTTTGAGTTCAAACTCAGTGCCATCAGTGCTGATTTTGATGAGTGCCATAGCTTGCTCTCCTTCACCCGAAGAGTGATTGTTGTTTGCCGTTGACCAGTTCGGACACATTGCTGATTTCATCCGGCAATGAATCGCTGCCATCAGCCAAAGTGTCAGTTCGGACGATTTCCTCTGCCGCTGGCTGGGAAGGTTGAGGCTTGTCGTCATTTTTCGCCTGGTGCTTCCGTTGCGCGGCTTTGATCTTTTCTTCCGTCTTTTGCCGCTGAAGTTTGGCCTTTTCCGCCGACGCGATCTCGGCTTGCCTTTTGGCCTCGGCAATCTCGGCCTGTTGCGGAAGTCGTTGTTTCAGCCTGGCGAGCAAATCGGTAACGATTGACGGCAGCATTCCCAACTCCGTTTCCCGTACCGGTTCGATCAATGGCGGATCATTGTGCGTGTTGCAGCCCAGCACGACCTGCCTGCCGCCTTCATTGCCGTCATCGGGAAAGAAGGTGATCGAGAGCCGGACCGTACATCTCTCCCATTCGTATGGCTCGCTCTGGTTGGGCTGCGCGCTGTTGACGGGCTTGTCTTTGGTTTCATCACTCATCGCTATTCATCTCCTTCCTTGCTGCAAGTGCCTGCTGTAACCGAGCGCGGGAGGCAACCGGCGACGGACCAACCTTGCCGAGCGCTTCGAGAAGCAGCCAGAGCCGTGCGTACAGATGATTTGCGTCCCACGCCCGGTCAATCTGAACCAAGCCGGAACCGCTCCGGTAATCCGATTCTGTTTTGCTTTGGTGGGCGTCAAAGAACGCGCAGCCGAACGGCGACACTTCGTGAATCGTGCAGCGGTTGTTCGCATCGAGAAATTTGCACGCGCCATCGTTCCTGCGGGCCGGCACGAGCGTCGGAATCTGCCGCATCTGACCTTGATCAAGAACAGTCGCGCCAGGGCTTGCCAGCAGGTTTTCCAGCGCAAACTCGATCAGGTTTTCGCTGCCGAGATGCCCGGCAATCCGATCAAGGTCAGCCGGAATCAGATACCCCGGGATGAAGCGACAGTTGATGGCGCATTCCGAACAGGCGCAGGCCGTGCGCTCAAATCCAAATTCAGTTCTGATCTGCGACATAGGGCGACTCCACAAATTTCCCTTGTTGCGCGAACTCCGCAACCTTCCGGCAAATCCAGGCGGTGGCTCCGTGCCATTCGATGTCCTCGGCGGTAACAAATATCGCTCCGCCGGAGAATTCGCTGATGCGCGGCCTGGAGCACGTCTCCGCCCAGGTCAGCGTGAAATACTCGTTTGGGCGAAACCGGGCGAGGAATTCCTGAACAAAGAGCGCAACGTGTTCGAGGTCACAACTCTCTTCGGCATACATCCACAGTTCGTGCTCATTCGACTCGGAAGTGAGTTTCCACTGAAATCCCAGATCGCCTGCGCCATTCAGGTAAGGTTCATCCTCCGGCGCACAGTGTTCTCCATCTTCGTCAAGGCTGTTTTCATCAAAGTTCGGCAATATCTGTTCGAGGCGCCGCAGACGGTTCTCACACCAGACGCGCTCCTCTTCGTTTAGCCGACGGATGACTTCGCTGAACAGCGTGTAGTTGTTCGCCATAACTTCTTCTCCAGGATGACGGGAGCCACGACCTGCTTACCGCCTTGCTTTTGAGGCGCCGGATGGTGAGACGCTAACGATCAATCAGGCTCGTTCGGCATACCGACCTTTTCGAGCGCCGTAAGTGGCAGTGTGCGGTTGAGACGCTTCCCGGCGGCGTCTTTTTTGAATTCGACGCGCGCCATCCAGCAGGCTTCGGCAGCCGTGCGCGCCGTGCCCGCTTGCTGCCGGTTGCCTGACCAGTAAACGACGTGGACGCGGCCAACCAATCCTTTGACGCTGGGCCGAGACGGGACTTTCTGTCTGACCCGCACCCAATCGCCAGCGATAATCTCGACAGGTTTGGACGTGGAAGAATTAACGCGCTTGCTCCATCGTCGTTTGGTCGCCCTCTTCGGATGTGGCTGATACGGGCGTCCGGCACGCCAGTCCTGTTTGCTCAGAATCTTCACCAGCCGCGTCATCAATGAATGTCGCACGGCTTCGGCAAGTTCTGCAGGCGGATGTTCCCAGTCAATCTCCTCGATGATGAGCAGGTCGGCGGGATCAACGTAGATGCACTTCGAGCCTCGCAGATAAGGCAGGTCGCCGCGATCCGCGTACTTTCTGAGGATGTGGTCGGGAACTTGCGTGACACGCATCACGCGGTGAAGCGTCCAGCCACGCGCCCTGTAGGTGTGAATGCCGAGATCGTAGAGTCGCCGATGCACTGCGTTGGGTGTGCGGTTTAGCGTTTCGGCCAACTCCTTGCGCGAGAGAATCCCCGCGCCTTCGGTGAGAAACCAATCTTCTTCCGGCGACCACGCTTCCCACGCGCGGTCTGTCTCAATGCCAATCGCCTTCCACGCTTCACGAAAGCTGGCAAAATACTTCAGCACGCCATAAGACGATGGGTACAGATTGCCGACGCCAGTACTGCTTTTGCCGGTGAACTGCTGGCGTTCCTGATACGCCGCGGTGGAAGTCGGCGCACATCCGAAGTCACGATAGAAGCGGCGCAATCCATCAAGCACGCGCTGCCGCGTCCACCACTTTTCTCTGTAGCTCGTGTGGCGCATCGGTTTCGTTCCTCACCAGATGGTTGATGAATTGCGGCAGCGGGCAGGCGGCACAGATGTCCGCGAAGTTTCCCATTCCACAGTTTTGGCAGACCCCGTCGAATGCTTTGAGCAGATCAGAAAAACGGAGCGCGTTTCCATTGCGAGCTGACAGATCTGCCAGCGCATCAGCGCGTGTGTAAACGCCAGTCTGGCAATCAACCTCGTTAGCGCTTTTCTCCTTCCGTTTCCGACGGCGCTCTTTGTCTACGGTTGAATCGGTCTGTTCGGCTTCGACGATCCGGTCAACCATCTCCTTGAGTTTGGGAACAGTCAGCCGACGGGAAGCGACGAGATTGGCAAGCCGCTCCTGCCGATCAATATCCGTGATTCGGATGAGCAAGGGCGCAAGCGTGATTGGCAGCTCGTTGCTGTCGAACAATCGTTGCACCGAGAGCGGCAGTTTGAGAATCACCAGCCGCGACTGAATGCGCGCCGCATTGATGCCGAGTTTGCGCGCCACATTCATCTGCGTTTGCCCACCGGCAACGAGCCGCTGGTACGCCTTCGCCTCCTGCAATGGCGAAAGCTCTTCGCGCTGGATGTTCTCCGCGAGCATCACCTCTTCCTGCTCGACGGGCGAGTAATCCCGCACGATCACCGATGCTTCAGCGAGGCCAGCCAGTTCCGCCGCTGCTCTGCGACGATGCCCGGCAACAACCAGAAAGCCATCCGGCTTTTCCGGGTGTCGCACAACGATGAGCGGCTCCAGGATGCCTTTCTCTTTGATCGAGTCGGCCAACTCCTGAACGCTGACCGGATTGACCACGCCGCGCGGGTTGTGCGGATGCGGATAGAAATGGCAAAGCGCGACAGAAATGACGATCTGGTTGTCAGAGGATTGGGTTTTCATGACTTTGTTCATCGGTTCAGAACGCCAGGCTGATTGCCTCTTCGCCCGCGTTCAGCATTTCCTGCAACAGCATCTCGGTCTGCTGACTGGCTCGACAAAGCGCGTTCAACTCTTCCCAATCCAGATCGGAGAGATTTTCGATCTGATGAAGCCCGCGCGAAACCGAGCGCGCTTTGTCACAAGCTTCAGCGAGAGTCTTTCTGTTGACGATCAGCGCGCCGACGTTCGATGTGTTCCAGGTTTCCAAAACATTCATGCGCTCACCTCTCATTTCCTGTGATTGCCAGCCGTGATGTTCTCAGCAACTCACATTCGGATCGGCATCAGAACGTAAGTGAAATTGATGCCGCCTGCTTCAACGGGCCGCAGACAGAACTGTGTGTTGGCATCCTTGAGTTCGAGCCGCACACGGTCGCTTCCCGCGACGCTCAGGAAATCCTGCAAGTAGGTTGCGCTACAGGCGGTATTGACCTCTTCGCCGTCGTAGCCAGCTTCGAGCATTTCACCGGCCTCGCCCGCATCGCTCGCCTGTGAGCTCAGCGTCAATTGCCCGGTTTTGATTCCGAGGCTGATGCCGTGCGTGCGATTGTCGGCCATTAATGCCACGCGCCTGAGCGCCGCTGCCGTTTCATTCGTGTCGAGTTCCAGATGGCGCGTGTTCTCTTTCGGCAGGACGAGTTCGTAATTCGGGAAGTTCTGAGCGAGGCGGCGCGCGGCCATCCGGCGCTGGCCGGCCTCGAAGAAAACGTGATTCTCTGTCACGGCAAAGCCGATCTCCCCGTCCGCATCAATCGCAATTCGCGCCAATTCGCCGACGGCCTTCCTGGGAATGATCGCGTCAATCGCCAGTTCCTTACCGAAGACTCCGTTCACTTCCACGAGCGACAGGCGATGACCATCGGTAGCGACCATGCGCAGGTGGCTGTCGGCGAGTTCGAGTTTGACGCCATTGATGCTGTAGCGCGAATCCTGATCGGCGGCGGCAAACAAGGTGCGCGCGATGATCTGCCGCAATTGCGCGGCAGGCAGTTGAGCGGCCATCGCTGGCGCTGTCGGGACATCGGGAAACTGGTCGCGCCCGATTCCATTCAGCTTGAAGCGCGCGCGTTCGCAGGTCAGATGGAGAACACAGTTTTCCTCCACCTTGAAGATGACCTTTGCCGGCGGCAACGATTTGACAATCTCGTGCAGTTTTTTTGCCGGGACGCACAATGAGCCTTTGCCCGCCACCGCCGCTTCACAGGCGGTCGTCAACGACAGGTCGAGGTCGGTTGCCTGCAAGCGCAGGCGATTGCTTTCGGCTTCAATCAGCAGGTGGCCGAGAACGGGAATTGTCGCCCGCTTCTCGATCACGCCCTGCAGAAAGTTCAACTCTTTGAGCAACGTTCGCTGGTCAGTGACGAATTGCATCACGGTTTCACCTCGTTTCAGGATGAAGGATTGAAAGTCACAGGAATGTTCGCCGCTGTTTTTCTGAGCGTGATTAAAAGTCAATCACCAGCGGTCTGTGAGGCAGCAGGAATTAAAGAGGGATGACCTGTGCCGTTGAGGTAAAGCAATGGCAGCCTTTCGATTTCATCAGCGATTTCGGTGTGACGTGCAGGCTTGCTCTTCTCCTGGGCTGTTTCCGGCTTCACTGATTTCTGCGACTTTGCCTTCGCGGGTTGCGCGTCGTGCAGCAACAGCCTGCGCGCCTGCGCCTCAAGCTCGCCGATTTCTGAGTGAATCGCATCCTGCCGCAGCCCCAGCAGATCGGCGTACACCTGCGCTTTCGACCGGATGCTCTGGTAAGTGGCCAGACGGCAGATCACCGTGTCTTCCCGCACGTTCGTTCCGTCTTCGGTAAGGCGGCGCAGATCCGCGCGCAGCCCGGCAATTTCGTCCAGCATTCCGGCGTGGATGGCCTGCACCATCTGGGCTTTGGTTTCCTGAAGGTCAGGCACGCCGAACGCACAGACGAACGGCTGATCGTCGCCGTGCGGCAAATCAGCAATCACTTCGCGCAGGCGGAACAGCTTTTCGCGGTTTCCTTTCGGAATGAAGTAGACACCGCCGTTTCGCCGCAACGCCGTCGCCTGAAGCGAGTCAATAATCCGGCGCGTCATCTCTGACAGGTCTCCGGCGATGTGCAGGTCTTTGAACTCCTGCCAGTAGGGTTGCAATTCAGCCGCGACCTGCTGGCTTTCGTGCCAGGCATCAATGCGCCCGCTCGCGCTGGTCGAGCAAATCATCTGACCGGTCTTCTTTTCCAGCAGAATCCGCAAGTCGGTCGCATACCCCAGGCCCAGCGCCTTGAAATCAATGTCTTCGGTTACGAGGGCGAAGACGAGATGATCGCTGCCCGCGCGGTTAATGACGCGGATAAGCGTACGCTGCTCTTCGTCAGCCTGGGTATGTTTTTGCAGTGTGCGCGTTGCCTGCGCCTGTTGCGCGCGGGCGGCAACCCAGGCTTCGAGCGCGCGGCGCAAAGCTTTGCGCGGCGTCGGCGGATCGGGCAGAAATTCGAGGAAGCCCGCACGGTCAAGCGCATCCCGGAGCGCAATGTGCTGCACGCGCAAACCGTGCAAACGCCACAGCACCGTGTGCCCGACGATGGGAATCTGTTCCGTGGAAGATTCGACCGCTTTGAGGTCAGTGAAAGCGTTGGTTTGCGACATGGTTACGGCCTCCTAAACCGAGAAGATCGTGTTGAGCGCGGGCAGATCATCGGCCAGATCATCCAGAACGAAGACCGCATCACTGATTGCGTGCAGCAGGTCTTCGCCTTGCGTCGTGCCGACAAGAACGCTGTATGAACGCATCCCGCGAACCGCTCTCCTTTTCTGCCATTCTTCTTGCACAGCCGATTCGATTTCGGTCAGGCCGTCGCTGACGCAAATCACATCGGCCTTTTCAAAGGCTGACTCATCCACCAGTTCCAGCGCCTTCTCCATCCATTCCTCAAAGACAGTGCCGCGATTGAAAAAATGCTCGGCGCAGGCGATCACCTCATCCGGTGTGCTGTTGCCTTTCGGGAACAAGTCAACGCGCAGATTGCCCGTGCCGGAAAAATGAATGACGGCGAAGTCGCGCTTCTGCCTGCGCGCGATGGACTGAAGCGCCAGCATCACAGCTTTGCTCCAAACCTCTTTCGTCATTGGGCCGCAATGGTCTTTCATCGAGCCGGACTCATCCACGGCCAGGATGAGCGGGCCGCGTCCTTCCGGTTCATGCCCGATCAGTTCGTACTGCAACAACCGGCGCTCGGCGAACTTCAGATAGAAGAGGTCTTCCGTTACCGGGTCAGCCAGCAACGCGAGTTCGCCGGGCAGGACGTGCGCGAGGTCAGCACCGATAGTGATGGAAGTGATCTGACTGGGCGGGTAATCCACCTTCGACTTTTGCACGCTCAGCGCAATCCGTTTGAAGCGGCCGCTCATTTCGGCAATCGCGCGGAGCTTCGGCGAACGCAGCACACGCTCGGCGAGCGCAAATTTTTCCTGCGCATTCAATTCGCGGTGGCCGTCGCCCTCGCCGCCACTCCTTGAATAGCCGCCGCCAAACGCCGCCAGCGCGTTCTGCGTGGCTTCGGCTTCAACAAGGGCTTCAGACATTCCTCGTCTGGCGGCTTGCCGGATGGCGCTCAGCCGCTCTTCGCTTCCTGCTGCCAGTTGCTGTGCAAGCCGCGCCGCGATGCGTTCTTTGCACTTTGCGCTCGTCCGTGCTTTCTCGGCTTGTGCGCGCAGTTCCTGTGCCTGTTCAGGAGTTGCCTGACCGGAGAGTTCGTTCAGTGCTTTGGCCTGCCGGAAAAGCTTCTCGGCGGCTTCGGTGGCCGCAGCAAGCTGGTTGATCTGTTTGCATTCTTTCGGATCGAGGGCCTTGAGCGCCTGCTCGCTCGCGCCAATGGTGGCAATGGCGCTGAGCATCGCATCACTGACCGAGCCACTTTCGCGTAATTGCCGCCATTCGCTCGTCTGCATCACCTCTTCAACAATCTGGCGATTGATTTCATAAGCGGTTTTGAGTCGCGCCTGATTGTTGATGCGTGGCGCGCGTTTGTGAAAGCCCCAAAACAGGTCGCGGATTAGTGCAGGCGCAGTATTGAGGCTTTCGCTGGCGGTGGTCATTGTTCCGGCCAGCCGTTCCCAGGTCTCAGTCGCGCGATTGAACTCCTGCACGTCCCAGGCATCGTGATGCAGCGCCTGCGTCCCGTCTTTGATCGCGTCGGTTGAGATCAACTCTTGTGCGTTTGATTCCGGCATAGTCTTCAACCTCTTTGTCCTTTTCCTCAAACAATCACATCGCGCCGAGGATGAGCGCGCCGACTTTTTCGCGCATTACCAGCACCGAACTGATCGCCTTCTCAATCTTGTCGGTCGGTCGTCCCTGCGCTGAGGCTTGCTCCTGAAGCTGCGTCAGCGTGACGTGAATGTTTTTGAACTTGTCTATCCCTTCGGCGACGATGGCGACTTTCTCCTGCGTATCCCGCCCCTGCTGGTGAGCGAGAATCGTCGTGTCAAATACGGAGGCCGCCTGATCGGTCAGTTCCGTGGCTTTGCCATTGATTGGATTTCCGATACGAGCGCACATTCGGCTGACTTCTGCCTGCTGATCGGGCGCTGACCAGAGCACGTGTTTAAGTACTATGAGATCATCTTCTTCAATCGCGGCGCGCCCTTCGAGCAATGCGTGTGCCCGCAACACGCCGTGCGTTTTGCCCCAGCGCCGGTCGCTCAGGCGAATGCCTTTGCCGATGAGATCCCGGCGCAGTTGTGTAATCGCATCAATGACCGATGACGGAAGTTGAACCGTCGCAGCCGACTGCTGCAACGCGGCGAGTTCGGACTGGCTGATCGTTTGCGGCGGAGCAACTGCCTGATGATTGGTGAGTAAATGCTGAAGCTTTGTGAATCCGCTTTCGCTCACGTAATCCACCGTCAGCCGCAGCAGGAAACGGTCAAACAACGCTTCAAGCTCCGCGTCCTGCGGCAGTTCGTTCGACGCGCCGAACAGCGAGATCAGTGGAACCTGCATCGTCTGCCTGCCGTTCTCGAACTCGCTTTCGTTCATCAGGCGCAACAGGTTGTTGAGAATCGCCGAAGATGCTTTGAAGATTTCGTCGAGAAAGGCGAGTTCCGCTTCGGGCAGTTTTCCGATAGTAATGCGGCGGTAGTCATCCTCCTTCAGCCCGCTGATGGAAACCGGCCCGAAGAGTTCTTCCGGCGTGGTGAACTTCGTGAGCAGGTAAACGAAGCACCGCAGCCCATTGCCGGAAGCGTCGCCCACGCGCCGGGCAAGCTGCGTGATGAGTTGCGACTTCGCCGTTCCCGGCGGGCCGACCACCACCAGATTCTCTTTGCAAAGCAACGCGAGCAATGCCGCGCGTACAACTTCCTCGCGTTCAACCAGCGACGTGCAAAGCTGGGACTCAATCGCTCGCAACTTGCCGAGCGGCTCGTTGATGTTGGTTTGATTGGTCATAGCAAATTACTCCAGACGAGTGAAGGGATCAGTTCTGCCGCCCCTCGAACAATGGGCGTAGTGTTTTTGCCACGCGCAGGGTTTCGGCCAGAAAGAAGTTGTCGAGGACCTTGGGCCAAAGTTGCTCGAACGTGCTTTGATCCTTCGGCGGGTGAGCAGCAAAGTGCCTGCGCGCAATCGCTTTCCAATACCGGGTGATTTCTCTGACCAGCAATTGCAACTCAGCCGGATCAGGAGGTTTTGTTGGTCTGGGCTTTTGGTTCATCATCATGTCCTTTCCGAAAGACACGACTTTGCTGACCGCTCTTCTTTTTGGTCGTAGCTCAAGCCCAGTCGAAGCTCATTTGTGCGGTCACCGGCGATAGTGCTTTGATGCTCGAACGTTTCCGCTTTTCAGTTCGTTCGCGTTCGGCTAATAGCTGATCCCGGACTTTTGTGGTGTGTGGCTGGACTGCTTCGGTGGCCGGGATTGCCTCAGCAGTTGCGCCTGTCGCGATTGGATTGGGCGTCTCAATCTGAGCTTCGGATATCTGCAATTCAGAAATGGAGGCTGAGGCGATTACGCTCGGTTCAACCTGGGAAGGCGGAATCGGTATCTCGCTGATCGCCTGCGTTGTCGGCTGGAATGCTTCTGCTGAAAGTTCGATTTGAGCCAGGGAATTGTCAGTCGCCAGCCCTTCGATGTTCATTGAGGCGTTGAGAATTTCCAGCCGCGCGCGCAGTTCCTGGTATCTGGCCGCGTGTTCCCATCCCTTCGCCAGTTCCGCTTCAACTTTCGCCAACTGGTCAGTCAGGCGGCGAAATGACTCGTCAGATTCATCGCGCCGCTTTTCCAGATTCCGCAGGCGTGCATCCATGCTCTGGATGATGCCCGCGTCGCTGTCCGTCAGATTGAAGACGTAACCGATGTGACTGTCTGTCAGCTTCAGGTAAAGCCTGACTTCTCCGAACAAATCAACACCTGTTCCGCTTATGCTTGTGGGCCGGTCGGCTGAAGCCTGAAGCTCAAAGCCGCAGTATTCGCCCAGCATCACCCTGATGGAGCCGGAGGCCGCGGCTCTGCGTTCGACGACGGCAGCAAGCTGGCGAATCTGATTTCCGGCCAACTCGCGTTCGTTGTACCGGATCAAGTCTTCTTCGGTGACGCTGCGGCGCAGAGCAATGGAAAACGCCCGCTTGCCTGAGTCATCACTGACGGGCTGATGCTGGTCGCGCACGGCGATGGCCGTTTCGTGCGCGCGCAAGTCAGCTTCGGCCTCTTTGATTCGATCCGGCAAACTGGTGAGATCACATCGCAATCGGTTTCGCCCGGCGAACCACGTGGAATACAGCCGTTCGAGCCGGATCAATTCGGCTTCCAGCCCGACCTTTTCCAATACAAGCGGATTTCCACTGGCGATGGCCTTGATCTGCGAAGCGGTCAGCACGGCCTGATCCATATCTTCGGCGGTACGGGCCGTCACTTCGCCTTTCATAATTTGCGCGATGAAGCGGGACTTGTTTTCGAGGATTTGCCAGGAGTAGGCGTCGAATGAGCCTTCGGTCACATACTGGCAGATGTGGACTTCGGGATAGAGATTGCCCTGGCGCAGAATCCGCCCTTCGCGCTGCTCAATGTCCGCCGGTCGCCACGGCGCGTCCAGATGATGCAGCGCATACAAACGCTCTTGGATGTTTGCACCAACGCCGAGCTTTGCCGTCGAGGCAAGGACGATGCGAATCTCTCCGGCATTGACCTTGCGGCTCAATTCAGCCTGCGCCGCTGGTCCGTCGTAATCGTGAACGAAGGCGATTTCGTTTTCCGGGATTCCCTGAGCGATGAGTTGGCGCTTGATCTCGTGATAAACCGAGAGCCGAGCCTCACGCTCCTCTTTGGTTTCTTCAACTGATTCAAATGCCGGTGGTGGATTCTCATCCATGACAAGAGTGCAGGCAGATTCAGTCATAGCGTGTGATTCCTCAGTGCTTCAAAGAACCGCTGACCGCTTGCTTATTTTTCTTCGTTGTCACAGTGACAATATTTCTGGAAGTCCCGCCTTGTTGCTGAATGAATCTTCGGGCTTGACTCTGGAGCCATGTCCAGAGTGTAAAATCCTGCTATGAATTCGGCAGAACTCCGTATTGGAGAGGTGGCAACTCGCTCTGGCGTGAGTGTAAACACCGTGCGTTTTTACGAACGGCGCAGGCTTTTGCCGCGCGCCATCAGGTCAGGAGGAGGATTTCGACTTTTTGCACCTGAGACAGTCGAGCGCGTCAGATTTATCAAGCAGGCTCAGGAGCTTGGTTTTTCACTGGATGAGATTAGCGAGCTTCTGACCACTGGCGGTACGCAGGAATGTCAGCGCGTGCGCGATCTCCTGCGCGGCAAACTCACAGAACTGGATGAGCGGATGCGGATGATGCGCGAATTTCGCCGCACGCTCGCGCAGCATCTGGCTGCGTGTGAAAAAGAACTTGAAGAGCGCGGCAGCAAGGCTCAATGCCCTGTGCTGGTCAACCTCTCCCGCGCTCAGACGAAAAAGGAAGTGAAACAATGAAGTCGGAAAAACTTGCTCTCGGCGGAGCGATGGCGGCGGCCTTCGGCGCGGCTCTTTGCTGCATCGGGCCTGTTCTGTTCGCTCTTCTTGGTCTTGGGGCGTTTAGCGCGGCCTCTGTGTTTCAATCACTGCGCTCGTACCTTCTGGCAGTCGCAGTTCTCGCTTTAGCCTTTGGTTTCTATCGCGTCTATTTCCGGCGTGAAGAATGCGCGCCCGGCGCAGCGTGCGCCACAAAGCCAGTAAGTAAAGTAAACCGCGCGGCTCTCTGGGTGGCGTTGTTTGTGGTCACAGCTTTTGCGCTTTCTCCCTACTACATAGGTTACATTGCGACGGCGGTTGCGCGTCAGCAGCAAACTGCGCCCGGCGCTTCTGCTCAATCAGGCTTGCTTGAGACTGTAACGGTTGCAGTTGAGGGGATGACGTGCGAAAGCTGCGAAGTGCCGATTAAAGCGGCTCTGGATAAAACTCCGGGTGTTCGCTCTGCTGAAGTGAGCTTTAAGCAAGGCACCGCCCGCATTCAGTATGACCCAGCACAAACGAATCTTGACAAGATAAAAAGCGCGGTTAACTCAACAGGGTACAAGGCAAAGTAAAACTATGGGTGACTGTTGTAGCGTTCCAAAACAATCACAATCTGAAAGCGCCTCTCTTTGCGCTCAATGCGGTACGAAGGGGCGAAGCATTGACCGGCGGACGGTTCTTCATCACGTAAAGAGCAAACTGCTTTCGCGGGTGGGCGATGATGATTACCGGTTTTGTCCTGCTCCGGCCTGCGCCGTTGTGTACTACGGCGCAGGCGGGGCCGTGTTCACCGTCAACGACGTGCGCGAACTCATCACGGCAAAAGTGAACGGAGACACACGCCCGCTCTGCTACTGCTTCGGCTTTACAGAGGGCGACATCCGCAAGGAACTGGCGCAGGTCGGACAGACAAAGATTCCGGCTCAAATCGGGCAGTTCATCAAAGAGAAGATTTGCGCTTGTGAGATTCGCAATCCGTCGGGCGCATGCTGTCTGGGCGAAGTCAATAAAACCGCGCAACAACTGGTTGCGAAAGGAGCGGCAGAAAATGCGTAGAAGAGATTGTACGAAGCTCCTGCTGGCTGCGCCGCTGATGGCGTTTGACGCATTCAAAGCGCGAGCCGAAGAGAAAACCATCACCTTCATCGTTGATGGGATGACCTGAGACGGCTGCGCCCGCTCGGTCGAGCAGGCTTTGAAGGAAACCGCTGGCGTCATTGATGCGAAGGTGAGCTATCCGAAAGCTGAGGCCTGGATTAAGTACGACGATCAGAAAATCACCGTCGCAAAACTGCGCGAGGTCATCAACAGCACGGGCTTCAAGGCTGGAAAAGTAAAAGAAGCCGCTCAACCGGCGGCTGAATTCAAGCTCCCTGACCTTGACGGAAAGCAGATCAGTTCGGCGGATTTGAAAGGCAGCGTCGTCGTGCTGGATTTCTGGGCGACGTGGTGCGGCCCTTGTCTGGCGGAGCTTCCCACCTTCAATGCGCTTCACGCGAAGTATGCCGGTCGCGGCGTCAAGGTAGTTGGGATTGCCGTGCAATCGGGCTGGACTGAGGACATCAAGCCTTATCGTGACAAGCACAAGATCGCCTATGCGACCCTCATTGGCGATGATGAGGTTGTCGAGAAGTACGGCGTGCTCGGTTTTCCGACGACCTATATCCTCGACAAGGACTTCAAGATTCACAGAAAATTCACCGGCAAGCTGCCTGAGCGAAAAGAACTGGAACGCGAGATTGAATCACTGCTCGCCGCTCACTGAAGTGAGTCACACCCAAAGAAAGGAACATTGCAATGATTGACTCTGTTTTTCACCCTGGCAACCGCTGTGCGTTCGTGGTCGCTTGGCGCTGGATGCTGGCGATATGTTGCTTGGTTTTGCTAACAGCGCCGCTTCCAGTTGCCAAAGCTCAGACTGAGCGGCAATCAACCCAAGCCGCTGCAAGCGATGTCGAATTGAGTCCACAGGAAAAGAAAGTCATAGAATATCTGCAGGGCGTCTGGGGCAAAGACCACAGCGTCATGAGCGTGGATCAGGCGATGGCTGTTGTGGGCTTGCGCTCATCGGATGAAACGCGCTTTCGCATCGGCCAGTACATCAAACAGCGCCCCGAACTGCATGTCATCATCCGGCGCTGGGGTTGGGAGACGCTCGTCCTGACGCCGGACGAGAAATTGATTGCTCGCGTTATCAGCAATGCCGCGCGCGAGCAGCAACCAACGCCGACACTTGCGGAGATCACCAAAGCTGTTGGCCTCTCTCAGAACGATGTGAAGCGTGGTCTGGTGATGCTCGAACGGTATCAGATTCTGAAGCGTGACGAAGTTGTCGGTGGCGCAGGCTATGCGTTAGCGGCGTCGCGTTATCTGAACTGGCAGCCGCGGCTGGACTTTGTCTTTCACAGGATGACGGTTTCGTCAGGTCGTAATACGAGCGTCAACTGAGCGGTTGACGGTCTGTTGCTGGTCAGCAACAAATACGCAAAAGAAAAAGTCATCATCGAAGATTCATCGCCAGAAAGCACCGCTCGCATTCGCGTGGAGTTTGACAAAGGAAAGCTGCGCAAAGTCGAGCCGAAATCGGCGATGCTGTTTATGGGCGGTGGCTGAGGGGTCATCAACCTCTTCAGTTCGGAAGAGGCACTCAATCAATGGTTACAACGTTACCCGGAACTCAAAGACCGCCAGCGAGCCAGAGTGGCGGAAGCGTTCGAGGAGATCAAAAAGCGCGAGCATAAGTAATTTATCTGCATCAGGCTGAAAGGTAATAACACCTTCAGGCAGCCGTGCTCTTTGGACAATTCGTATCTATGAAGACCACCTGCGCACCGCAGGTTTCTTGTGACTCGTGATAGAAGCGCACGAGATTTCTGACCACCTGACTGATTTTGCCGTCAGGATCGGCAGGCGCTGCCGGATCAACCAGGCGCGGATCGAGCGCGGCTTTACGACCCTCTGTCGTAATCCGCAGCATGTTGTCTTCTTCAGGACTGACCCAACGCTTGCTGATCGCTTCGGCGCGTTTGGCGAGCGATTGAATGATCCGGTCGAGCGTGGGACTTTTCGGGCTTTTGATCACCTGCGCGCTGCCGCCGTGAATGCGCGGGCGCGGAAGCTGAAGCTGCTCCGCCGTTTTGACATCCAGCACCTGCCGCCAGATCGCTGCCAGTTCCGGCAGGTTGGTGAAGCGGTTGAATCTGGTGTGAACGCGAAAGCCGCTGCCATCCGGTTTCATCTCAACCGACTGGCTGGTGTCGGTGAACATCTGCGCCCAGGCGTCGAAGTGTTGCAATCCCAGTTCTTCCAGCAGTTCAAGCTGAAGGTATTTCATCATCACATAGCATTCGGCGATGGAGTTGGAGATTGGCGTGCCGGTGGCGAAGATAACGCGCCCGCCGCTCTCAAGCACTGAGCGGACTTTGGTGAACATATCGAAGGCGCGTTGCGATTCGGCGTTGGGCATTCCGGCGACGCGCGTCATCTTTGTCGGGCAGTACAAATTTTTGAAGTAGTGCGCCTCATCCACGAACAGCGCGTCCACGTCGAGTTCTTCCCAGCAGATGGTGGCTTCTGAACTGCGCGCAATGGCCGATTGCGTGTTGAGCAGTCTCGCCTCAAGCCGTCGAATGGCGCGTTCGATTTCCTTCACGCTCTTCTTTGTAACTTCATCCTTGTCGCTCGTCTGAAGCTCTTCCAGATAAGCGCGCAACTGATCCACTTCGCGTTCAATGAAGCGGGCGATGGTTGCCTGACGCACCGGCAGCATCGTGAAGCTCGAATGCGGAATGAGAATCAAATCCCAGTCGCCGGTGGCGATACGCGACATCAGTTCGCCACGCTGCGCACGGCTGAGGTCGGCTTTGCCCGGCGCGAGAATTTTCAGATCGGGATAAAGTCGCAGGGCTTCGCGTTGCCATTGCGTTACCAGTAGATGGTTCGGCACGGTGACAAGAGCCTTGCGGGCAAGACCGAGACGTTTGAGTTCGCGCGCGGCGATGATCGAGAGCGCCGTTTTGCCCGAACCGACGCAATGGCCGAGCAACGTCGCGCGTGATTGCAGGATGCGCCACACGCCGTCTTTCTGATGCGGGCGTGGCTCAAAGCTTCGGCTCATGCCGGGAAATTGCAGATGCGATCCGTCGTAGCGCCGCTCGCGCAGTCCGTTGTACCGCTCGTTATAAATCTCGATCAGTCGTTTGGCCCGCTTTGCGTCCGCCCATATCCAACCGGCAAATCGCTGCCGGATTTCGGTTAGTTTGGCCTGCGCGCTGGTCGTTTCGGTGTCGTTGACAACGGTCTGCTCTTTGCCATTGACCAGAATCAGGTCGTAGACCGTCGGCTGCCGCAGGTTCAGCCCGTCATCAATGAGCTGCACGGCATTGCGCCTGCCTGTCCCCCATGTCTGCGTGGCTTCGACGGATTGCAGGGTGTAATGATCAGCATTGGCGATTGTCCACGCGCCGAGTTGTTCGTGATACTGCGCCTGGCCTTTGTAGCCCGGCAGCAATTCGCGGATGAATTCGGTGATGACATCCGGCTGAATCCAGCCGGAGCCGAGCCGCGCAGTGATCTCTTCCTGCCCAAGCGCCGGAGGCACGACAGACTTGAGCGCCTCAACATTCTTTGCAAAAGTCGAGTTCAATTTCGCTGCGGCTTCTGCTTCTCGAAGCTTCAGCTGGACATTGCCCGACAGATATTCCTCCGCCGTGACGTAATGCCCGTCGTGTGTTTCGTAAATCAATCCTTCGAGGGCGGCAATGGCTTCCGCGCGCGGCAGCCCGCACCTGCCTGCGATAAAGCCAGGATCAACATAACCGAGTTCATTCAGGCATTGCAGCAGGGCGTCTTTCGGGCTGTCCGCCGTTGTGCCCTGTCTGTGAGGGCGAATCGTGCGCGTGTGAAAGAACGGAGCCTTGCGCCAGCCGCCGTTTGGGATGGGTTCTTCCAAGGCGCGCAGAAATGGCAGGACCGGATTTTTCGTATCAAGGCCGCGTGTCGTGCGCGGATGATTGATCGCGCCGTGGCGACTGCGAACGCGATCATACCGCCAGTTTAATTCGCGCTGTGCCTCAGCCAGCGCCTCATCGTCAGCGTCATCAAGTTGCAACCGAATCACCTGCTTGGCCTGAAGATAAAGTTCAAGCAAGGCACTGGCGCGCGCGCGAACAGTAGCATTCCGTTGATCCTCAATCAGTCCTTCTTCAGTTTCCTCGCTCTCTTTCGTTGACAACAATTGAGGAGTTTGAACTGCGATAGGAGACGTGGCTGTCGGAGCAGGCAGCGGATTAGCAGGAAATTGAACGATCAACTTTTTCCGAAGCTCTTCGGCAAGATCATTGTGCGCGGCAATGACGCCAAGATCGGCGCGCGCATACATCCCCCGTTCCAGCTTCATTTCGCCCAGCGCCAGATCAGGTCTTGCGGCAAAGAGACGATTGACCGGCATCTCAGCTTCAGCACCATGTTCATCCCGCAAACGCAGCATCTCCGCTTCAACCCAAGCCAGAAAGCTGGTTTCGTCAACGCTGATGGACGTCGCACGCTTTCGCAGAATGATGACATCCGTGACTACCTCAGTTCCGGCGTTTCGTTTGAATGTATCACTTGGCAGCCGCACTGCCGCGAGCAGTTCGGCCTGCTGTGCGAGATGCCGACGCACGGCGCTTTTCTTTTTATCAAGCGTGTAGCGTGAGGTGATGAAGGCGAGAACTCCGCCGGGCTTGAGCAAGGACAGGCTTTTGACGAAGAAGTAATCGTGAACACATTCCCGCAATCGCTTGTCTTTGATCGCCGGATCGTGAATCGCGTAATCGCCGAACGGCACATTCGAGATGATCAGATCGAAGTAATCCCTCGGCAGTTGCGCCGTTTCCAATCCACAGGCAAAGACGCGCGTTGCGGGATAGAGCCGTTCCAGTATTCGCGCCGTGATTGAATCAAGCTCGACCGCAGCACGTTCTGTGTCAATCGCCAGCGACGCGGGCATCGCGCCGAGAAAATGTCCAACGCCCGCCGACGGTTCCAGCACACGGAGCTTTCCCCACGCCGCCAACCCGATATGCTCAATTGCTGCGTAGATGGCGCGGATGACATCCAGTCGCGTGTAATGGGCATTGAGCGTGCTGGCACGCAGCGATTCGGTTTCTTTTTCTGTCAGCAATCCCTTGAGTTCATCGCACGGCTCAGCCCACGAATACGCGCCGCGTGGGAAGGCTCGGTTGAGAACTTCGGTATCGCCCCAGCCGGAATAATGCGAAAGGATGCGTTGTTCATTACCGGCGAGCGCGCCTGCCGGACGATTTTCGGCTTCGAGATGTTTGAGCAGTCTGATGGCCGCGACATTGTGCGCAAAGCGACTGGCTGCTCCTCCAAGTAAAACCAGCGTTTCGTCAGGCGCGAATAAAAAATCGGCAGCGGGTGCAGTTGCAGAGAAGATATTCGTAGCAGTCATAACTGTTTCCCAATCAGTGGTGAATGTGCTTTCGCCCAGCCGGGATCTTCACAGCGTGACGAATACCTGCTCTGCCCACCGCGCGATTATTGATGGCATGAGGCGGCAGCCCGGAAAATCACTTAGCGTTGAGTATCAACTCAACATTTGCTACACTTCAGACCGAAGCGGAGAGAAATATGGACAAGACATTCGGGCAAAAACTACAGGAATTGCGGCGTTCTGCGGGGCTGAGCCAGCGCGACCTGGCCGAGCAGGTTGGCGTGGATTTCTCCTACATCAGCAAAGTGGAAAATGACAGGCTGCCGCCACCAGCGGCAGATACGATTGTCAAAATTTGCGGGGTACTGAGTGTCCCTGCGGATGAGTTGTTGGCGCTAACGGGAAAGGTTCCGACCAATGTCAGGGAGATGTTGACCAGCCCTTCGGCCCGGCAATTCATGCGGCAGGCGCAGGAAATGAATCTGACGGATCAGGAGTGGCAAACGCTGGTGAAACGATTAAAACGGCTGCGTAGTTGAGCCGTGGCCTGGAGATTGCCTTTAGGCATTGAGAGAAAGAATTGGGAAAGGAGACAACATCATGAGCGTACAATGGGTGGCAGTTCAAAGTTTTCAGCACAGCCAGGATTTACTGACGGCGATCAATGCGCTCTCAATCCATCTCAAGCTGGCACAGGCGGGAATCGTAGATACGGCGCGGCACGCGCGGGCGGAAGAAGCACGCGCCACGCTGCGCTCATTTCTGGCAGAACTGGAACCAATCATCAGCGAAGTCGAAGGCAGTGCGGCCAGTCCAGTTCTCGGCGCCGATCCGCGGCTCCGCGAGCTGGCTCGCAGCTTTGCGACGGCGCGGCGCAGTCCTCAGTGGTTTCACTCCGCGCTTTTCCGCGACACGTTCAATCGCGTCCGCCAGTTGCTCGACTCCCACAAAACGGAAGACCGGGAACCGCTGCTGGAATGCCTGAATGAACTGCGCGTGCTGATCGAAGAGCACATTCACACGGACACCGAACAAGTGCTGGGAGAATTCTAAAGTTGCGCGAGTTATTACGTCATAACAATCAGGACCTGCTGCGCGACCTCGAACGGATGCGGGAACCGGTGCAACAGGCAGCCGGTGCTTTGCCGCAGGAAATGCAGAGTTTTTATGACTGGCTGATCGTTCGCCTCGACACGTTCAATCAGCTCATCGAAGAAAATCTCCGCGATCTCGACCGGCAGCAGGACAGCATTCTGCCCGACATCTTGAGCAACACACAGGTGGTCACGAGATACCTGCAACTCTTTAATCGCTTTCTGATCAGCCCGGTCATTCGCGTTCAGCCGTCCGACCGTCTGTGCCTGAAGCTTCTCTCGTGGTTGCACGCAGTTCACTCAAAAACCAGCGCCATCCCGGTGGCGATGAGCGATGGAGATTTCGCCTCGTGGCCCGATCCGCGGTTCCCGACCATTTATTTTATGCCGCCGTCGGCGCAGCGCCGTTTGCTATACCTGCCGCTATTCTTTCACGAATTCGGCCATCTGCTTTTTGCCTGTCACAAACAGGAGATGGAAGACCTGATCACCGACTTGCAGAAGCAGATCGCCGACTTTCTTGAGCCGGGAAAGCAGCAGGGTGGCTCTGCTTCACCGCTTGAACTGGAGCAGCGGAACGCCATCGTGGAAACGTGGTTTGAATGGACGCAGGAGATTTTCTGCGATGCGGTCGGCTTTGTGATTGGCGGGCCAGCCTATGCTTATTCCTTCTCGATGTACTTCAGGATGCGAAGCCGCGAGGAATATCACGTCAGGCTTGATGACCTGGTTGGACGCACACATCCGGTTACGTGGCTGCGCATCCGTCTGATCACAGACCGGGCGCGGCGGATGGGACTTACTGAAGTGGCAACCGCTTTGGAAGATTCGTGGCAGACAATTGCCAGCGGGATGGGAGTGAGTGAAGACTATTCCGGCTTTTTTGAGCCGCAGTTCCTGCCAGCGATTCAGCAAACCATTGACGATATGCTGACAGAAGCGGCTCCATACCAGTTTGACGATCTGGCCGGGGACGAATCGTCAGTTGAATCGCCTGCGCATCTGGTGAATCAGGCCTGGGACAGATTCTTTAACAACGCAGATGATTATGCCGACTGGGAGGCCGCTGCGATCAAAGACTGGTTGGCCTCTGCCTGACCTTGCAACAGCACGCACACATCTTTTTCACTCACTGGCTGAACAGTTACGAAGACTTCGGCGATGTGCTTCCTGATAAAGTCCTGCGCCTGCTTCCGGCCAAGCTGTCTTAACACATCGTTCCAGTCTTTGCTGATGGGTGGTCGGAGTCGCATCAGGTGTGGAGTATCAGCAGAGAGTGTTTCGACCAATCGTCCGGCGACTTCGTCACCGGCGGTGTCTGCATCGGTAGCAATCAATACATGCTTACCGGCGATTACTTCCGGCAGCCAGTCAGGCCAGCTTGTTCCCATCATCGCCACAGCCGGCAGATGACAAAACGCCAGCGAAAGCCCATCCATTGGACCTTCCACGACAGCAATGACTCTCGACTTCAAAGCTCCCGGGGTTGAGAAGACTCCAAGGCTTTTGGTCCCGCCCGTCATTGTTTTCAACGCATTCCGCTCGCTGATAAATCGCCCGCTGACAGCGACAAGGTTTCCAGACTGATCGTGGATCGGAAATAATACCGCCGGTCGCCGGTACCAGCGCGGCGAATAGCGCGCCCCAGCAAACCGCGCCAACGCCGCCGGAACACCGCGTTGCTGGAGGTAAGCAGAGCCAGGAGAGTAGGACAGATTGGCAGATTTCTCCCAGGCTTTTTTCCAGTCAAAGCTGTTTTCAGAAAACCTGCTGGTATTGTGGTACAGACCAATCATCGCGGCGAGTTGTGCCGCCCGGTTCTGCGAGGTCGCGCTGAACTCGGTTAGCAGGCCTCGCTCACCACAGCGGTGACAAATCCATCTGCCTGTCTGTGCATTCAAGCTGAGCGAACGATGCGCGGCGTCGCGTGGTTTGTCGGCCCCACAAAAGGGACACAGAAAACGCCGCTGACTTCGACTTGTGCGAGTGCGTGGATCATTCAATTCAAGCTCTGCCAGAGTCAGTGCGGCGCTCATCGTGAACTCCCTTTTTCATTTTGCTGATTGAAAACCCGCGACGGCATTTCCTGCATCATCAGCGCGGCCAGTTGGTCTGGTTTTGGAATCGCGGGCAACCTGTTGATCACGTCATCCTCAATCGCTTTGCCCTTCCAGCTCCGCAGCCATTCCGGAGTCAGCACGATGAAGAATGACGACGCGTATTGCCGCCGTGGACCCGTGGGCAGCGCCCAAATCGCGCAGGTTTGTTCATTCACTCGTGTGTAGAAATAGTAGTAGTTCTTCGTCCGCGCCTGCCTGCCATCGCTGCCGTAATCCGGCGCTGGCTTCGTGTGCCAGAGCAGTTCGTTGATTTCGGTAAAAACAGCGGGAAATTGCCCTGTTCTGGTGTGGTAGAGGCGCAGGTCATTGGTGAGCTTTTCAAGCTGCGGCTGCGGCATATTCATCTGCCAGTCGCGGAACAGCGAATAGACGTGCCAGCCGTAACTGCCAACGGCCAGCATTCCGGCCAACGCCAGCATCAGCCAGGTGATTTTCAGCTTACTGAAACCCGCTCGTGTCTTCGTTTTCCTCATCCTTTCAACCTCACAAGTTTCGCCCGCCAAAATCAAACAGCGGGAGACTGTCTTCATCCAGCGTGTCCGGGTCGTATTCCGGCTCGAAGTTTTCCGGGTGTCGGGCAGAAGCAGTGACCATTGCCTGTGCCCACTGATTCTTCGCCGCTTCAGCTTCGTCAGCCGTCTTGCCGTTTGCTTGAGCCTGGGGAGCCAGATTCGGTGTCAGGAAGTCATCAGCCTGCGCGCCCGCCGCCGTGATTTCTGGCGATAGAACTTTCGGTTCTTTGCCAGGTTGAAATTGCCGCTCTCGCTCGGAAAGTGGCGGGTGATCCGCCTTTGCCAATTTGGGAAAAGTCAGGCGCACGGGCGGCGCGTTGCTGATGATTGCCACAGCCTGTTTGTATTTGGTCATCTGCCGGATTTCGCCGGCGTCCATCAGCGCGCGCCCGACTTCGGTGCTGCGTTCCTGATCGAGTTTGTTGCCGTCGTGGACATCCACCGAACTGGCCTGCAACACAGTCGTTGTTCCCAACCTCTTTGACGCATATTCCGCGGTGCGTTGATCCACGCCGGGCAGAAAGACCATTGCGCCAACCGAACCGAGTACCGCGTCCCCGCCGTCCATGCCGTATTGGTGATAAAGCTGCGCGATGTTTTGATAGCCGAGCGCATATGTCATTCGCCTGCCACGTCCAACGCCGAGCGCCGCAGGCAAGTCGGGGATATGAATGTTGCCAATCTCGTCGAGATTGAAGAGGACGGGAGCCGAGTCCTCACTGATCGCGCCGTTGCGCAGGCAGTCGTTGGCGAGGCCGAAGAAAGTGGACAGCACGCGCTTGTAGCGTTCGGCGTCGCCTTCGGGAACGATCATAAAAACTGCGGTGTTCGCTTGCCGAAGCTCGCTGAAGTTCACAAACCGCACGCCGCGCGAGGCCATCGGGTTCGTGATCGGCGAAGCAATCGCCATCATATTCGGCGTCGAGAAATCGGCGCACGCGACACCGAGACCGATCAGTACTCCGGCCTGAAGCTTCGGCTCGACCTTGCTGAACATACCCCAGTAAAGCGGCACTTTCGGGTCAGCCGATTTCATCATCAGATCGTTGAGTTGCTGCAAGCTGAGAGTCGAAATCAATTCCTGAATCATATGCGGCGCCGGACGCGGATGGAGTTGATTTAATTGCAGCAGGATGGCCGTCAGCGCAGCTTTCTCAGCTTCCTTCCAGAATGGGTCGGCGGTTGAGCGGCGGCTCTGTTCCGAATCCAGAATCATCGTGGCAACTTTGTGCGCGAACTCCGCATTGCCGCCGCAGTCGGGCAGAAAGTTCCAGCGGTCGGAACGCTCGGGCGTTTGCAGGTCAATCCGATAGACGTTGCGGAACAGGTACGCCGTCTGGTCATAAAGTTCGCCCTTCGGGTCAAGCACGATGACGGAACCTGTCCCCGCCCACGCCCGCTGCCACGTGATAAAGAACGTTGATGATTTCCCTGAGCGCGGCGGCCCGAACATCGCCAGATGGCAGGTTGAATGCTCCGGCCCCAGCACGACGCTGTGTTTCCATCCCAGACCGCCGAGCAGCAGCGTGAAGGGCGGCAGCGGTTCGTCTTTTTTGAGCGCCAGCTTCAAATCTCGCAGCTCACGCGCATCGGCCCACCGGGCGGAACCGTAAGTCACCCGCTGTTCATACTGGTAGTAGGGCAGCCAGAGTTGCGCGGCCTCGACCCACGAGATCAGCACCGCCGTGATGCCGAGGCAGTGCGCGGCAATCTCGATCTCAATTCGCAGGGCGAGCCAGTGAGACGCCTGAAGAAAAAGCCAGGCGGAGAGGAACCCTGCAACGACGAGCAGCACCGCCTGACCGCAGTCTCCGAGCAGGTTCAGCGCGGCCTGGTACGCAGGCAGATGCTGAGCGGCTGCCGGGCGCGGGATGTGATATTCGGCATCAATCTGCTGGCAAAGCTGCGAGAGCGATTTCGGCTGCTCCCGCCACCACTGCCGGTATCGGTTCAGCCTTGTGAGAGTAGTTGTTCCCGTCGCATTCATCCTTCAGTTGAGTACGAGCTATTTACCCGTCGCTGCATACTGCCGCGTCCAGGCATTAAGTTGCTCGATTTCTTCCGGCGTGAATGATCTTTCTCGCAGCGGCTCGACGTTCCAGCCCATTGCAATGATTTGCGAGACTGGCGCAAACGGCGCGGGGATTGGCGCTTCGGATTTCCTGGCGATCAGCAGTACCGCGCCGGAATCGTCGTCACTGCCTGCTGCCAGCCGCATGATTATTGTCGGCCCATCTGTGCGCTCGCCGCCGATGGAAACGATTTCGATCCCCAGCGGAGCCGAACGGTAGCGCGCATAAATCGTCGAGCTGTCGGAAATCAGCACGCCTTCGCCTGGGGTCTGGCGGATACCTGGAGGCAGGAGATGGCGCTTCACCATCAATCCAACCAGCGCATTCGCATTCGCTGGCGACCGGTTGCTCATTTGTTCCGTGACGGCGAGCGTCGCCAGTCCCATCAGCAATCCGGTTACTTCCCGCACTCGGACAGCAGTTTTAGCGACCTCTCCATCGGGCAAACTGATCGAGCTTCCAGCGATGGTTGACCGCACAGGTTGCATTTCGATTGCCGGTTCACCAATCTCGACTCGTGCCTTCACCCGGTAACGGCGCGCGTTGAGCCATCCGGCCAAGAGGATTCCGGCAACCACAATCACGGCCGTCAGCACGACAATCAATGGCGGCGACGGACACCACCTCTTCTTCTCACTTTTCATTGTGCGACCTCCTCAAGCTCGTCAAGCCAGCCGTCAATCTCGTCATTCTGTGCGTTCATCATCACTTCAACTCGTGCCAGCGACTTGCGCAGGTTCTCCAGATCGAGCCGACGACGAGCGAGAAAGCAGAGATGCTGCTCAATCTCATCAATGCATAAATCATCGCGCCCTTCGTCTGTTAGCGCGCGCAGCAGGGAGATGGATTCGCGAAGTCCCGGCCTGTCTGTGATTCCCGGCAGGCCGCGGACTGCGTTGATCAGCCTGACCATTTTTCCCAGCAGCAGGCGCGACGCCTGCGGGCAGCGTGCTTTCAGAATTCGCACTTCCTCGCGCGGCGCGGGCGGCGGAAGCCACGAATACAGGCAGCGTGAACGCATGGGCGATGACAGATCGTGGCGTTGATCGTTCGAGAGCAGAATCACGACCGGCCAGTGCGCCGACTTGCCTGATTGATCGCGCACGCCGATTTCGCCGAAGCGCGGGATGTGCGCGTACCCACGCGCGAAAAGCTGCAACAGCATGTCCTCAATCTTCTCGCTGACCTTGTCGAATTCATCGCAGATCAGAATCGGAACGGCATCCTGCTCTGCCGCCGTCTCGTAGGCGGCCAGCGCTTCGCCGAGCAACAGGAACTCGCGCGTCCATTGGCTGGCGCGGGCTTCTTCAAGGCCGCTTCCCATCGCTATGGCTTGTCGCACCCATTGCGTCTGCGCTTCACGATCCCAGTCGTACAAGACATCGGCGAGCGTGAGACCTTCCATTCCTTGCAAATAAAACATTGGCAGGTTGCAGGCTTCGGCGAGAGCTTCGGCCAGCGCCGTCTTGCCGCCGCCGCGCGGGCCTTCGATCAGCCAGGGCAAACCGCTGCGCAGCACGTGGCACAGATCGCGCAGCATCCCGCGCTGAATGACGTACCCCGTGCCGCGCAGCAGATCGGCCAATGCCTGCTCGCCGCATTCGTCCAACAGTTTGCGCGGATTGATGATCGGAAGGCCGGGATTGTTTTGTTGCACTTCAAGGCTTCTCCGCCTCAATTTCCTTGAGAACCATCTGCGCCACGCGCTGCAACTCAGGGTTCATTCTCGGCAACGCGGCGCGAATGCGCGCCGGATCGGCTTCCGCCATCAATCGGGCGAGTTCTTCATCGGTCAGGCTCTCTGCCTGCGAGCCTGCTTTGGCCAAATGTGAGTCTGAAGTCGCCTCCGGCAGGGTTGTCACCATTACGAAACCGGTCGTTCCCGCCGGAACTTCGACAAAAGTTTTGTTCTGATCGGAGCGCGGGCCGTCCGCGCTGGACGCCGACCGATACGTTCCATAAGGATCGGCAGCAATGACGACCGACGAACTGCGCCGATTGAGGACGCCCGTCGCAATCTGCACTCCGGCTTCTGCTGCACGGTCAAGGACTCTGACCCAGGCAGGCGAGATGCGCCGCTGTTTGCCGCGCAAGCCCGCGCCGCCATCGTTGCCCAGCACTTCGCCTTCGAGTTTCGTGAACGTTTGGGTGTCAGGATCAATGAAGCCTTTGATTTGCAGATAGGCGCGATCAAGCTCTCCGCCAAGCGTATGACCGATGAAGACGGTGCCGCGACGAAGCTGCCAGCTTCCCGCCTTGAGATCACGCACAAGTTCCAAACGCGCGAGCGATCCCTGGCGCAACGTGTAAAGCACGCCCATCAATCGCACGGGCAGCATTGCGCCGAAATTTGGCGCGGCGGTTCGCCTGGTCAGGCGTGATGAGGAACTGTTTTGATCGGGTTGATCTGTCCTGTCTGCAATGTTTGCTCTGACTGGCGAATCAGAGGCGTTCGGCACGCTCGCGGCCTTCTGTGGCGCAGACGCGAAACGAACTGATTGTGTAGCACTGGACTTTGTCGCTGAGACATTCGCCGATGCGGCAGAAATGCCCAAAGCTCTTTTATCTGAAAGCTCACTGCCACGTTGCTGTGCGGAACCGGATGCGGCGGCCCCGGCTGCCAATGCTTCCGGCGGAGCGGCGAGCGTAGTTGCAATTCCAGGCTGCACCGGCACAGAAACCTTTTCATCTTTGTTGATCGCTGGTGCGGCAGTCATCTGTTCTGACGCGACAGCAACTGACGGTTCCTTCGCTGGATCAGTATCGCCCGCCTTCAATGGCGTGAGAGAACCACTGATTGAATCGAACGCGGCTTGTTTGATGTCTTTGCCGCTCGCAATTTTCTCTGGCAGTTTCTTGTTCGCTTTGAGATCAACTCTTTCGCCGCGCAGCAGGAACCAGCCTCCAATGGCGGTCACAACCACGAGCAGCAGGAGCGCAAGCAGCATCAACAAAACTTTTCTGCGACGATTTCGCCGGGGCTTTTCATCCGGCAACCTGACGCCTTCTTCCAGGTCGGAAAGCCTGACCTGTGTTTCTTCCGCACTTCGCAATTCGGATTGATTCTCGTTCATTGATGTTCTCCTCTATCGTGTTCCCGCCGTCAGTTCCAGTGTCACCGGCTCATCCGCTGCATTAACCTGCGCAACGGCCACGCTGAGCCTTTGCTTTGCGCCCAACACCGGCGCTTCATACGTGAGCAGATAGCGCGCGGTCTGTTTGGCCGCGACCATTCCGTCAGATGTTGAACTTTCGATTTTCAGGTTGGCAACCGGCTCGACCTGAAGGACTCGGCCTTTTTCATCGAGTGTCTGAATTTGCAACTCAGGATGACCGGAGACGATCTTGACCGGGGATGAAAGCGTGTTGCGCACCGTCACCAGCACCTGGCGCTGTTTTGCGTCAATGATGCGCGTTTGTCTGGCGATCTTCAGACCGTGAAGAGATTTGCTCCACTGCTCCTTACCTTCGACGACCGGGTAATCAATGAGCGTCGGTTTGGGAGCGGCTTTCTCTTTCGCCGCGTCGTCTGTCTTCGCAGGTGGGGTTTGTGGTGGTGCTGCGGCTTTCTCAGGAAGGCCAGGCGGTGGCGAAATAGGTCTGATTGATGATGCCTGCTGCTTGCCGATCAATGCCTCTTCTTTTCTGTCGAGGTTGATTGCCAGTCCCGCGGTGCGGCGCGCATCGGTGATGGCCTTCGGGTCATACATCACGACGCAACGATGCGCGTTGCGTTCGATGTCGCGGGTCGGATAGATCAGAAAGGTCACCACCATTCCCGAATTCATCTGCACGATGATCGAGGTCGCGGGCGATGTCGCTTTCGTTCCTTCCGGTGCAGGCGCAAAACCACCGCTTGGCCGCATCACGAAAAAGCGGTCGGTCTCTTTGGTCGGCGAATCTTCAATTGTCACGAGGTCCGTATTGCCCGGATTGATCGCAAAGAACCGATCACTCGCCGGGAATTCGACGAGCGCCACGCCGTTTTGCGCGAGGCCCAGACGAATGATCGGGTTTTCATTGCCGCGCACCGCCACGCTGACTTCTCCTGACAGATACTGCGGCGCCGGGTTGTTGACGACCAGCACCGGCGGCAGAGGCGCTGGCATGGGTTTTTCCTGTTGAGGCTTTTTCGCTTTCTTCGTTTGCGCCGCGGCTGGCGCAAACGTTTGTGACATCGCCAGAGCAAGCGCCACGAAAAAGCAGCCTGAATTCAGCCATCGTTTCATTGGTGTTCTCCTTTCGGCGTTCTCGCTTCACGAGGAACCGAGTTCTTTGTAATCAATCGCGGCGACCAGAAAGCCCATTCTGCGATTGGCGTCGTTGCGCCCGGCGGGATCAGCGACGAGCTTGATGGTCAGTTGCAGTTGCTTCGTTTCGCGGACGACTGCGTTGTTGATGACTCTGGTGATTTCCTGTTTGCCGATTACGCGCAGGGTGTAAGGGTCAAGCCGGTCAACGCTCGTATCCTGCGGAGTCCAGACCGCCTGCCAGGATTCAGCGCGCTGCTGTTCCAGGATGTGATGATCTTTCAGATAAGCAGCGAATCTCGCTGCCGATTGCGGAACCATCATTTCCAGTGCCGCTTTCAAGTCAGCCGCGCGCGTCGCCGGATTGACCGCATATAGCAACCGGACGTACTCGCTCACCAGATATTTTTTGTCCGCCTCGCTTGGCTGATCTGGCATCATCTTTACTGCATTCGTTTCACCGTACTGCCGGTCATTAATCATCAGCACCTGCCCGCTGGAACGGTCCACGACAATACGGTCAGGCCGCCGCCAGTACTGGTACGCATTGCCGAGCGCACTCAGCATCAGCAGGCAAAGAACGATGAGCAGCGTCGTGAGCAGTTGAAAGCTGGTGCGCACATCCGCCGGATCGCGGTAGACAATCAAGCGCGGCTCAGCATCCGGTGGTGGTGTTACGGTCGTTGGCAATTTGTCTTTTCTCTCATCGAGCGGAGTTGCCGGCCAAAGGCCATCTTCGACTTGTGGCAGACTTGTGTTTGTCATCGTCGCCCTCTTCTTTTATGAATGTGAAATGGGAGAAGCTCCGAGCAGAGCTTCTCAATCGGAACGCCGGGGGTACTTCAATTTGAATGCCACAAGCTCATCGCCTGTGAATCAGGGCCTTTTCAGGGTTGGAGGGTTTTCAGGCAGGAGCAGGGATTGTGATTGCAAAGATGAGTCTGGATTTTTGCAGGGCGATTTTGACACGGGTCTGGTGAAATCCAGTTTCCCCACCTTGTCAACCGCGGGTGATCACTCTTCTTCGCGCCCTCTTCCAAAATAAATCGAACGCCTGTGAACATTCGGTCGAATCTGAAATTGCGCGTTGTCTGGTTCTGAATGACCAATTGCGCGAATGCTGTTGCGAACAAGGCCTTGCGCCGGTTCACCCCTTTCTTCCTGGCTGGAGTCACTTTTCATTTTTGAGCCAACCTGCTGCGTGAAGGATGACGAATTGGAGCGCATCGTTTTCAGCAGCGCCACCCCTCGCGCGACATAGAGCCGGGTTTCGCGGTAAGGCGGAACGCCGCCTGTGATGATGCCTTTCGGATTGATGGTTCGGTTGCCAACGACCATCGTGCGCCCTTTCAGATAGGCTTCTACGGTTGCTTCGCCGGCGTTATACGCTGCCAGCATCAGATCAACGCGTTGCTCAAAGCGAATTGCCAGATCGCGCAGATAACGCGCCGCTGCATCAATCGCAGCCTGTGGATTGTGCGGATTGCTGAGACCATAGCGTGCGGCCGTGGCAGGCATAAACTGCATCATCCCGCGCGCGCCGCGTTTGCTGATGGCGGCGGGATTGAAGCGGGTTTCCAGCCAGCCCACGACATACAGCAGAAATGGATCAGCCTCGTGCTTTGCCGCTGCCGTGACAATGAACTGTTCGTATGGACGCGCACGAGCGGCTATATCCTCCTCAACTGGTTTCGTCTGCGCCTGAGCCGGAATTGCAACCCACCAGATCAGCATCCACCAGACGCTGCATTTCACCAACATTTTATAAACCCGCTTCACAAGCCGATTCTTCATTTCTGATTTCTCCTCCTGGATTTCATCGAAAGCGGAAGAAGCAATCAGCAACAGCGATACCGAAACGGCTCGAGGCTTTGGCGCGGTGATTGCTCTATGGCAAAGCGTTGCAAACGTGGAGAGCCTGGCCAGGCAAGCCCCATAACCGCACGGAGCCGTGACTTCGGGTAACAAAGATGTAGTAAGTCACCAGACTGCCCGAATGGGCGGCTTCGTGCGCCTTCACCTTCATCTACAGACAAAACGAGGTAAGCGTGATGAGAAACCTTTCTGATTATCAGCGGCTGAGCCTGGCCTGCGGGCTGAGGCTGACGGCGCTCGCCCGCATCGTGATGCTACTCGAACCCGCCCTGGTGATGTTGCTGACTGCACTGCTGGCGCTCGCAACCTTATCTGGTCAGGCGTTCGCGCAAACACCCGGCGGCAACATCTTCGGCAGCGATCAGCAGGTGGGCAATGCGATCCGCGAAGCGATCAAGTGGGGGCGCAACCTGCTTTTCCTGATGGGTGTCGTCTTCGTCGGCTGGGGCGTGGTCAATTTCGGCACGGACAAACCTTCCGCCAAGCAGTTCATCGCCGCCATCGGGTGTTTCGCCTTCGGCGGGATTGTGGCGCTGGTCTATTCAATCTCGCAGGGGAACGCGGTCAACCTCGATACCGGTTTTGGGAACTGAGGACGCTATGCAGGCAAGACCCATCAGATCGCAAATCTATCTGCCGGTGCTGCGCTTCGGCATCACCGATGAAGACTGGGGCTTCGTGATCGTCGCCGCAATTCTCGGTTATGCGATTCCATTTGTATTCGGGGTGAAGATCGGAAATGTCCCGCTTGAGATTCTGGGCTGGATCGTGGCGACCGGACTGACGATCTTCACCCTGAACATCATTCGCCGCAAGAGTCGTCCGGCGTGGTTGCGCCACTTCATTCGGGCCGCGCTGCAAGGGGCAGTGAGTCGCAGAAGACTGCCCGGCGATACCGAACGTGACTGGCTCAAGCCAGAGGAGAAGGAATAATGGACGCCAATGCAATTACTTTGACCGCGAGTTGCGCCGCAGCGCTCGGCATCGGCGCGGGACTGACAATCAAACTCGTCCCTGCGTTTCTCGCCGCGCGGCGCGACCGGTCAACTTTGCGATACGTCCCCAATGGTCTGGAGGACGCGTCATCGAATGACGAAGCATATTTTTCAACCGAACGCACGCCGGGGCGTATTCGCAATAGTTCTATCGTCGGCCTCTACCGCGACGCGCTGCGCCACGCCGACGGATCATTCACGCGCGCTTTCCATGTTGAGCTTTCTCCATCCGTCTTCAGTGACGACCTGGTGGTTGAAAACCGCTGCGATGCGCTGGCGCGCATGCTGGCCGCGCGCAAACCTGTCGGAACGATCATTCAGTTCCGCTTATCGGCAGGCGTTGATCCCGGTTACGCGCTTTTCAGACACGACGATGCGCGTGAAGTATCGGGAATTCATCGTGAAGCCTCATTGCTGCACGCCGGCGGGATTCAGCATTACGCAGGGATGGCGGCGTTGGGACTGTTCCGGCAAACCGTGCTGACCTGCTGGGTGAGAGTGCCGAATCCGCATCGCCGAGCCGAAGACCAGTTTCTTCCCACGCTCAAACGCGAGATCAACCGGGGCGGCCTGACCAGGCTGCCTTTTGCGCTGGCGAGAAGCTGGCAGGCTGCTTCGTCCGAGCAGATCATTCGTCGCATCGTTAGCGAAGAACAGGAAGCTTTTGAAGAAGCGGAAAAGACCTTTCGACTCATTGAGCGGGAGTGTCCGCTGACGCTGACTCCATTCACCCGCGACGAACTCTGGGCGGCGGTCTTTCTCGGCCATCGGCAGAACGCGGCTTCGGTTCCCGCACTCTCAAATGACGGGACTGATCTGCGTGATTATCTGTGCGGCGAGACGATTGAGGCGAATGGGCATTATGTGATGCACGGCGCGTGTCCGGCAGCGTTGATTTCGTTGTTCACTCCGCCGCAGCCCACAATCACCGCAGATGCGCTACGACTGCTCAGCGTCAACGGATCGCTCAATTTCCGGCACACCATCATCAGCGAGTTCGTCTATCCCGATCAGCGGCAGGGCATCAAACATCTCGACCGTCGTATTGGCCAGGTTGGGCGCTCGGCCAACAGCCTGACCGGGAAATACAAGTTATCCCCCGAAGCGCGTGTCGCGCTGGAAGACCTTGCGCATCTACGCCACGACCTCGCAGGCGGTCGCGCGGCGCTGGCACAGGTGCGACTTTCGGTCGTGGTTTACGGCCACCCAGCGCGCACACGCGCCGAACTCGCCGCCTCACTCAAAGAGCTTGACCGCAACTGTGAGCAGGTCATTTCAGAGATTCGCAAAATCTCTGGCGCGGATGCTGACCGCGAAGAGCCGCACGCGCTGCGGGTGCTTTATCAAAAGGCGCTGGTCGGCGAAACGGATACGCGCAGGACTGGGCGAGAAGTCACCGAGACGGCTCATTCGCTCGCGCCACTGATTCCTACCGAGTCCGAATGGGCAGGCGCGCCTCGCCCGCACACATTGTTTTCTTTGCCCACCGGAAAACTGATTGGCTTTGACCTTTTTGATCGGCAATTGATCCCTTCGCCGCTGGCGCTCGCGCTGGCGGCGCCGCGCGGCGGCAAGAGCGTGCTGCTGGCGCGGATGATCTGCGACGTGCTGGCCTGCAAATCAAACGCCTCGGTTAGGGCGGTTGATTTCGGCGAATCGCTCGCGCCACTCGTAGATGTTCTCGGCGGGCGTCATCTGCGCTTTGAAGTCGGTACGGACAGAACGATCAACCTTTGGGATTACGACGGGCTGGAACGCGGCGAGTTGCCCGATGAGGTGCAGGTTGGCTTTGTTGTCGGCGATCTGTTGCAGCTCGCCCGCGTTCCGGCTCGTGATGCACTTGCCGAAGACATCCTGACGACACTGGTCAATGAAGTCTATCGCAATGAAGTTCCGCGCAATCGTCCAGGCGGGCCGAAGCACGAACCGCTGCTCTCGCATCTGGTGGATGGCCTGAGTACTTGGCCTTTCAAGGGAGCCGCCGCGAATCGCGCCGAGGAACTGAAACTTGCGCTCGGCCAGTTTTGCGGCCACAGCTTCCTCGATGCGCCGACGCATCCTGACTTCGCTGGAAGCTCACCGTTTGATGTTTACGAACTCGACAGTCTGGAGAAGTTCCCAGAGCGGGTGCGCGAATCGCTGGCGTATCGCGCTGCGGCTCGTGTGCTGCGTGCTATCGGCAGATTGAATGATGATGGCACGCGCTCGCCGACGCTGCTGGTCTTTGATGAGGTCTGGAAGATCAGGGAGAAGTATCCGCGCATCCTCGATGTCATCAAACGCGGCGCGCGCACGGGCGGCAAGGAGAACGTCGTGACGATGTTGGCGACGCAGGCTTACGAAGATTTATCCAGCCTGCCGGACATGGCCAAAACCGCTGGCGTCAGAATCATCGGCAAGCAGATAGGCGACTACACAAGACTGGTCGAGGATTGCGGTTTGTCGTTGCAGGCCGCTGCCGCCATCAGCGTCATCCACAACGTCCCCGGGTCGCACGCGCAATTTCTGCTGGTGGTTGGTTCCGGTGAAGACAAGATCGTGCAGATGGTGCAGTGCGATCTTTCACCGACGGAGTTGTGGACATTCACGACCAATCCCGACGAACGCAATGCCCGCGCCCGCGTACAGACGCTCAGGCCGGAATGGTCGCTGGCGCAAGTGATCGCCTGGCTGGCCGCAAGCTATCCGCAGGGACTGACCGGCGCAGGACTCGTGACGATTGATGAACAATTGCTTGATTGAAGGAGAAGGAGGGAGAGATGAACCAGGAAAGTATTTTCAGGCCGATCATCATCGGCGTACTCATCGCTGTTTTGCTGATGCCAGTTCCAGCACAGGCGCAGTGGACGGTCTTTGATCCGACGAACTACGGCCTTCAGTTACGAAAGCAAGTGCAGGAACTCAACCGCTGGCTGGAGACGATCAACCAGTACACGCGGATGTATGAGAACGCCGTCGGGCAACTCACAAATCTGAAAGGCATTCTCAAAACCGCCGATGAACTGCTCGCACAGGACAAACGCCTGCGTTCGCTGATGAGCAACTGGGGACAGATCATTCGCCTGTCATTTCGCATCAAGAACCAACTCACCAATCTCATCACTGGCAACATTCGCGCGATTGCGAATATGGCGCAGCGCCTGCGCAATGGCATTTTTGATCCCGAAGCGGACAAGCGCGATTTTGAAGAGTATCTGCGCTATGGCATCGGGCGCACCGCGCAGGATACCGAGTCGGAACTCGAACGATTGAAGAAGATGGACAACCAGTTCGAGCGGCTGGAATACGATCATCAGATTGCTGCCGACAAAGCCGCACAGATGCAGGTCTATCTGGAAGGCAAAAAGGAAGAGCTTGAGCGATTGAAGAACTGCGATGACTGCACCGAGAAGGATCGCGACCTTGAGCGACTTTCGTTCGAGATCGCCAAGCTGGAAGAAAAGATGACCCAGGCGCAGGCCGAAGTCAGCCGCTTGAACGACCTAAAAGCCAAACGCGCCGAAGCGATCTACCAGGTCGAAATGCAGCGCATCCACTTCGGGCGGACGATCCGCAGTATGAGCCGCGCCTGGAAAGGTATTACTACCGCCACGCAGGAACTGCGAGAGAAACTGGAGCAGGCGAATGATGGGAACTGAAAAGACAAAACGCGGTCTGGCTGCACGGTTGGCGGCGATCAGTTTGTTCATGCTTTGTTTTTGTGTCCCCCTGGTGATGGCGCAATCCCCCTCGCCATCACCAGCCCCCACCAATAGCGGCGGTGTCGCGGGCGCTGATGCGCTCACGGAATTGGTCATCGTCGCCGGCAATCTGATTCCGCGCGTTCAGGAAGCGATTGAAAGTCCGCTGGTCAAGGGGCTTGAGAACCTGGCGTTCTGGATTGCGGTTATCGTCATGCTGTTTTCGTTTGCGCGCCTGTTTCGTGAGAATGACGGTGCGACGAAGGATTTGTTCTGGTGGTGCTTCCGGCTGGCGATTGTCTTCACGTTGTTCGGAACGGGGCGCACGATCATCAATACGTGGAGTCAGATCGGCTATGACATTGTGAACGTCACGGAGTTCAGAAAAGTGCTGTGGGATGCGGAGCTTGAATTCAATACGAACTACGACAAGTTCACCGAAGGGATGTTTCTGGTCAAAGCGACCAGTACGAGCGACGCCATCGCCGCGCTGACGACCGATGATGTCAACCTGCGAAATATCGCCAATGCCGCCAGCAATCCGTCGGCGTGGAGCCTGCCCAATATTTTCATCGGCGTCACGATTGGCCGCGCGATTCTGCAATTCTCAAGTGTCTTTCTTGCGTTGCTCAGCGCACTGATTTTGATTGCCCTGCGCCTCTTCGCCCCATTTGCCATTGCGCTGGCGATTGATCGCGGGCTGGCACAGCGCATCTCCTGGCCCTTTGTGTGGAGCGCGGCGGTCTTCACGATGGTCACGCCGCTGGTCAGTCACGTCATCGGTTACATCGTCTATCAGGTCGGCAATATGGCGCTGACCATTATCAAACCGGAAAGCCAGATCTTTGCGCTCGCTGCCGATGGCTCGATCACGGGCGATCCGAATATGGTCGGCCCGGCAACCGCCGCCTGCGTCGTGTTGATCGTGCTAATGATCGTCAGCGCGCTGTTGCTGCTGGCTTCGCCATACATCAGTTACAAGCTCGCCTTCGGACAAATCTTTGAAGCCGTCTCGGCGACAGCGGCGGGATGGATGGGCGCGCTGACAGCAACCGGTATCGAAATCGCCGGCATCACCTTCGGCTCGGCATTGCAGCGGCAAGCCAGCGAAACGCGGATTGAAGGACAAGCGCAGGCAGAAATCACCCGTGCGATGGCGGCGAGAGAAGCGAGCGACCTGCAGAGTCGCGCCCATAAGATTCTCGGCCTGCAATCGGCTTCTGCCAGCCGTGTTCAATCTCTCGGTGCAATTGCGGGAGGCTACGCAATGGCGTTGCAAATGAACGAGGCGCAACGGCAGGCAACCACCGGATTGATTGAGCAGAGCCGCCAACAGCAGGTCGTCGGCATTCTCGCTGACCGCAGCTTCGGCCAGCGTCAAGCGGACATTCAGGCGAGCCGGGAAGAACGTGACCTGAGAATTACACAGGGACAACAAAACATCAGCACTCTCGCCAACCGCACTCTTGATATGACAGACCACCTTGCAGGCGGCTTTGCCAGACTTGGCGGCGCCAGCGCGCCCTTGCTGCCGGCGGCGGAAGAGGGAACCAAAATTATCACCAGCGGAGCCAGAGGAGTCGCGGACATTTCCATCAACAACACAACTACGGACGCTAGAGTTGGCTCCGTGCGTATCGCCGGAAACAGCCAGAGCGAGAACGTCGAATCCACGACGAAGATGCGTGAATACGCTGCTGACATTTACGCCGAGCGAGCAACGGGAATTGCCAGTCAACAGGCGGCAGCGAACAACGCCGCAGCGCGGATCAATCGTGACCTGGCCGCAGGCGGCGTCGAAAGTGCCTACCGCAAACAGGTACAGGGCGTCACGCAGGCTTACCAACTCAACCTCGATGCAAATCAGGTCAATTTGAGCGGGGCATTGAAAGCGGCGCAGATCATGCAATCTTCCGGGATGAAAGCCGTCCGGCTCGACCAGATGGCGCAGATCGTCAGCACCCTGAGCCGTGATCTGGCGCGGCGCACTGAGTTGGCGATGACCCTCAGATACTGAACTCAAATCCATTCGGCATTATGACCAAGAAATCTGAAAAGCTGCTAGAGAAACATGATGCACTGATCAATGAGCCCATTCATACGACCGCTGTCTACACTTACGATGATGCGGTTGTCCTGACCAAATCCAGCTATGACACCATCTGCCGCGCCGTGCTGAGCGGCCATCTCAAAGCCAGCGGTAACGGAACCTATCGTGTCATTCTTGGCGAGTGGCTGTTGGAATGGGTAAAGGCGGGATGCCTGACTGGACGCAATAAATCAGACGTACACATCAACGGCCAGGAACCGCAAGCAGCGTAAGCAGGTCATCAATTTTCAAGGCATCACGCAACCCACGTAAGATTTCCAAGCCATACTGCTTGACCACCTCGGCGTCTTGCCCAGGAAGTGGCGCGAACAAGCCTTTCAATGTCTCTGGCGTGACGTTCAAATATCGCTTCCATTCTTCGGATGCGTGACCGCTGGCTTGCAGCGCAACTGCTGGCGGAACTCCGGCGAGGATTGCCCGCGTTACGAAAGCATGCCGGAAATCGTGCTTGTTGAGGTCTTTGACACCTGCCAGCTTGCAGGCGGTTTTGAATGAACGTTTCACTTCTTTCAAGCCGCCGAAGACCAGATCGCCTTCCTCATTGCTACTTCGCAGTTCAATCAGTGTCGCTAAGACTCGTGTGGTCATCGGAACAGACCGCGCGCGATTTGTCTTGGCGTTGAACGCTCTCACCTTAATTTGCTTTTGCTCGAAGTTTGTATCGGCCCAGCCCAGCGTCAGCAGTTCATTCATGCGAAGCCCTGTATCCGCGGCCACGATCAAAATCGGCTTCAGATGAGCACGATCTCCGGTGCAAGCGGAGAGCAACGCCAACTCTTCGCCGAAGCCCGGCACACGCTCGCGTTTGTTTTCGGCGGCTTTTTCGATCAGCGGCCTGCCAGACTTGATGTTAAATGGGTTCTCGCTGAGCAATTTGTTGGCAACGGCGTAATTGAGTACCGTACGAAAAAACTCCAACTCACGATTCACGGCGGCAATCGTGCGTTCACGCTCGGCATAGGTTTTCGTCTGAAGCCGCTTCAGCTTGTACTGCTCAATATCGGAGTGCTTGATGTCGGCCAATTTTCGGCGTCCAAAATGTTCCGTCAGCGCTTTCAGAAAAGCCTTTGGCGCGCTCAACTCTCTTCTTCCGGCAACCTTCTTTTCACCGGCATATTGAGCCGGGATCAGACGATCCTTCTTGAACCGTTCGGCCAATTCAGCAAACGTCATTTTGCCCGGCTCAACCGACACTTTGCCTTTTTGCTCGTACTCGTCAACCATCTTCCGCAGCTTCCGTGCAGCTTCAGCTTTTGTGTCAGCGTAGCGTTTCAGGTTTTGGCGCTTACCTGTGGCCGGATCAATAGGCGCAAATCGAGCGACCCAACTTTTGCGCTTTTCATCGTAGTAGGTATAACCCGTTCGCGTTTTCATATCTGCCTCTTTGATTGACTGCGCATTGCAAGCAGCTCTCTTTTCAGTCATGCAATTTGCGCAGACAGCGGGCAGATAGATTTGGAACATTGAGGAGGGATGCACCTGACAGTGCAGGCTATGCTTTTACCACTGGCTGCTTGGGACTATCAGAGCAGATCACAAACAAGCAGGGCTGTCAGGAAAGGTAACGAACAGGTTTTTCTGATAGGTCGGCCTAATGGGATTGAGCTTGAAATTTAATTTAGTGGTAGTAGGGCGGCATTGAAATTGGCTGGCCACTAAAGTATCGGTAGGCCCTTGGGAGTAAGCGAGTCAGCGAGAAGGTGAGAAACGTATCCCGGAACGATGCCTACGAAGAAGCCCGCCGCCAGATCGTGCGCCAGAGCAATCATTTGCCAGCGATTACGTTCCTGTTGGCTGGTTGCGGCATCAGCTTGTATTCGGCTCATTTCCGCGAGACGCCGATGCTCTTGCATCTTCTCCTCCGACCATTTCCAAGCTGGCGGCGCAGCCGCTCCGATAAAACCCAGACTGTGGAAAGTCGAGCGGTGATTGGGATGAATCGCCGGTTCCAGTATGTCCGGCAGCTTCGAGAAGGTCATCCCAGAAACTACGGCCCCGATCAACTCAGATATTGAAATCTTTCGCCCCGCCGCAACAGCAGTCAGAAGGCATATTCCAAAGCCTGCCGCCGCTCCTGCGATCAAATGTTCTCGGTGATTTGCCATTTCTACTCCTCACTTTTAAGACAGCCTGCTCGTCAGGCTGCCAAGTTCTCCTTGACTGAATCGTCTCTTGCTCTAGCGACTCCGGGGTTGAAGGGTAAATCCGATGGTTTGCTAGCTATCACATTGAGGCGGTCAGGTGAACGCAAGCTCCCATCAATCACTTCATAGCGCGGCCCGCCCATCGTCATTCTAAGCAACTCGGCTATCACAATGGTGGAAGTAACCGTACCGACAAAAGAGGCGCCGACAGCGCGATTGGCAAGCATCGTCAGTCCACACCGATCCAATCCGCTCGTCGCAAGAGACTGATATGCCGGGTTTCCAATCAATGATGATGGGGCAATCAAACCGCTGCTGTTCGCCCCCCACCTGTGTCGCGCAGATTTGCAGGCTGGGAAACAGTGCATCTGGAAAGCTAGGTACTCTTCATTTCCACGCCCCAGCCCGGCTTCGATAATCTGGGCGAATCCGGCATCTTCCAATGCGGCACGCGCTGCGGCGTTATCTACCCCACAAAGCGCGACCTGTGGTTCTTCAGGTTCAATCTGGAAATTGGAGGCAAAGCGGCGCTCGACGATTCTCGTTGTAAAACCGCGCTGCTCAGCCCATTCAGCCATCGCGCGGGTCTTCTTTCTATCAATCTGACTGTAGTCAGTCAACGGCGATGTGCTGTCATTGGCTGGAACGAGGGTATCGAAATCCTGCAAAATAAGTTGCACGTCGCTTGGCTCGATGTAAGGCAGAAATCCCAGAGTCCACAAATGCGCTTGTCCCAGATGGCCGAGTCCGATCAGCCATAAACGTGCAGGCAGCCATTCCAGCTTCGGCCCGACATCTTGGTTATCAAACCAATCTGTGGCTGAGTCAGGCTGCCACAACGATAGCCCAACACTTCTGCGTCCCGCCTGCGCGTTTCGACCACGAATAAACTGGAAAGCTTCCGACACCGCAAGTGCGCCTGCCAGCACGCCCGATGGGGTAAACTCATGACGCTCATTCAACCTTTTCAATTCATCAAGCGGGGTCACGCCGCCCAGCCATCCGTCGAAGGTCGCCCTAACAGCAAACTCACTCTCGCCGTCCAAATTGTCAGTATCACCGATGACAATCTGCGGAACATTGCTCGGCGTTTGCTGAACTAATCTACCCTGTAAATCCACGACGGCTTCCGACAGTGTGTGACAATCGCGCCATCGAATCAGGAGATCAGCGTCTGGGCAGCCAACCACTTCAACGCCACCAAGGAAACATCGGCGGCCCGTGTTTACCGCCGTCAACAAACAAGCCTGCAACGTTGGAGATTTAGCGACATCCGAGCCGACGTTGAGACAAAGACGATACCGTTCAAATATTCGGCGCGCCTCCTCCGGTGAAGTGGCTTCTCCGCTGTCCATTGCCAGCTTGACTGTGCGATTGATCTCGTTCCCGATCAGTTCAACATTCATTTGTTCATCCCCAGAATCCGACGTAGAAAAATTTGTCGGCTCTCTTCCCACTGCGATCAGTCCACTGATGTTCTCCCTTATATTCATAAATCCCCAACTCATCAGCCCCGACCAGCCGTTCAGCAAAATCAGGCACGATCAAAGCTATGTGGCCGGGCAGAGCGATCATCGGATTTTCTCTGTCAGATCGGCTCTGGTAGGGCGAACCGCGGTGAACGTGAACATCTGCCACCACAGTCAATCCCGTCTCTCGGCAGATCTGCCAAAGCGGGCCATAACCGGCGCCATCAAACACCACAATTCCAGTCTCCAGCGAATGAGGATCAAGATCGTCGTAATACACAAACCTGGTAACCCTCCGTCGCTCACCGTCACGGTCACCAAGTAAAAATGCTCCACTTTCGTGAGTGCCTTCGGTGCGCCGCCGCAATTCTTCAAAACCATCGCGCCAAAGACGCGATGAACAGCTCAGCCGATACTCAGGAGCCGCGAAGGCCCGAATAATCTTCCGAATTGAGAAGGTCATGAATAATTCTCAGATACTGTGTAATGTCACCTACCGGATTCCAGATCATCTCCGGGTGCTGATTGCGCCAACCATCGTGTCCTTCAATCGAGTAACGGTCGCAGGGCAGATAGAGGCACTGTCCGTTTTTCCAGTCGGGGTTGAAGGCCAGCGGGATTCTTCCTCTTCCACCCGGCCAGCGCTGCCGAACCAGCATGCCGTTCAGGTCAGAATCCCAAGGCTGCGCCGTAGGCGGCACCGCCGGGTAATTGGCGAGTTCAAAACGGAAGGCATACTCGGTGGGCGCGTTGTCACGCTCGGCGGCGCTGACCGCGATCACTGAGTGCGGCCAGTTGACCGAAACCAACCACCATCGGCCTCGGTCAACTCCGCTCTGAAATGATCCCTTTTCGAGATGCGCACGAAAGACTCGCTCATCAGGACCGGTCGCTTCCATCAACCTCAGCCCTCCACACGCTTTTTCGGCACAAGATCAAAACACAGCTTGCAATCCGGGTAACGGACAAGCGCGCCGATGTGAACATCTTCGTCAGGGCGGGTGTCCGTACCACAGAGTTGGAGCGCGTGTTCGGTAGCATCAACACCTTTCAGACCGAACTGGTCGTCGGCCCAACGCTTGACCCTGGCGATTGTTCTGGCCGGAGAGAATTTGCGAGCCTGGCTCTGGCCGTTGTAGTTCACTGTGACCTCGATGCGGCGACAGCGGTGACAATGAACGCGGTGACGGTGCTTGATGCCGGCCTCGTTCAACCTGGAGTCAGGATTCATTTCGTCATCGGAGTCTTCGAACAAAAGCGCCATTTCACTACCGTCGTGCTGTAAGTTTTTCGCCTCAGCTTTCGCCTTCTCGATAATCTCGCGCACTGTGCAATCGTGTGGCACTTGAACCAGCAGAATTTCAGCGATCCCTTCTCCTTGAAGGAACAGTTCAATATTTTCTCTTTCAGACATCTTTACAACCTCGGTTAAGCACGCTCGATGAGCGCGGAATTCACACCTAGACAAAGCACGTCCTCCACAGACGCGAGAGGCAAATCGCTTCGCCTTCGATCACATAAATAGTTGTGGGGCATCCAAACCGGAAATAGATTTCTGGGATTTTGTTGAGTGGGATTCAGGAGGGCGGAAGCAGTACGCTGAAGATCAAGCTATCGGCCAGCCCCGACCGTCTTCAGCCAGAGGGCAAATGAAATAGTGCGGGCAGCGCGGGCATTCCCGGTCATCCGGAGCCGGATCATAATTACCCCGCAGGATCGCGGCCATCGCGTCGTCGTACTTTTTCAAGCGGTTGTCGAGTTGCTGTTTCGTCAGTTCCACTTCCTTCATTTCATCAGTCGAGAGGTAGAGAATTTGCACTCGCCTTCGCGCGTTTGGGTAAGCCTGTTGCGCGGTGGTTTGGTACAAACCATAGATCGGTTTGTCAGCTTCGCTTTTCGTTGGTCTGCCAGTGCGGAGACGCCGCACCACCAGTTCCGTATCAGAGCCGTTCCCAATCAGTTCCGCATAATCAAACTTCAATCTTATGAGACCGTTATTCAAGCTGATTTCATGCTCGGTCTGTGCGGCATGCGCTCCTGGAAGCCGCTGGCGGCGAAATGCATTCATCACCATCTCGTAGGCTTTATCGCGGTAAATGGTTTCATAGGGATGGCCGACAGGTCCCTGCGTCTGCCAAACCTCGGCCAAGTAGGCGCGGGCGATCTCCTCATTGTTCAGGCCTCCAGCTTCCTGCTCGCCCTGCTCCCGGCGCAGAACTTCGTAAACACAGCGATGAAACTGAAGGTATGCTGAGTCATCGCGCCGCCCCGCGAGATGCAGCTCAAACTCGTAGTAATACCTGCGCGGACATTTCAAATACACTTCGAGTTGTTGAACATCAAAAGCCTGCTTTTCGCCAATCGCTTTACCGTCAGTCCTGTCTTTGCCGTCTTCATCAGTCGCCTTGCTGATCGCCCAGCTTGCCCGTCCCTCGACGGCGCGCGGAAGCTTTCTCGCGATCAAGGGGAGAAGATCCGAAGGGCCTCTGTTGACCTGACCATAACGCAATGCGCGGGACAGGCAAAGATAATCCCGCGCTCGCGACATAGCGACGAAGAACAGGCATTCCTCTTCTTCCAGATGCCAGTCATCAACACTATCGTTCAGCATCCCTGTCGGCGGAGGGCAGTGCTGAATCCCTTTTTTCGCCGGGTGGTAAGTCTTCGCTAGCACGGGCAGAAAGACTGCTCTGAATTCGAGTCCTTTACTCGCGTGAATGGTCATCACTCTCACAGCATCAATCCCTTCAGCCCACGCCGGGATTTGCCGTAGTTGTTTTTCTTCGCCGTAGACTTCCAGCCGCCTGATGTACCGCAGCAAATCCAGCTTGGGATCAACGCCATCTTCGACGGCTCGCCCAAGCTGGCTATATGCAAATTGCAATAATTGATAAAGCGCAAGACGCTTTTGTTGTCCTATGACAGACTCACCATCAGGAATCAGACGTAGATAGTTGGACGAAACGAATAAGTACCGTGTCAGCAATTTCCACGCTGACCGTCCGTGACACAAACCATCAAGCTGTCGTGACAACAACGCCATCTTTTCTTTGCCGTCCGGCGAAATCCCTTCTTCTGTTTCCGCCAGACGGAGCGCCGTGGGAAAGGGCTTGCTCTTTTCCTTCGCCAGCTTCAGCAGTAACAGAACATCAGCCAGTGAAATGTTGTATTCCCGAAAACGCGCGACACGCACCAGCCCGCGCCCATCCGGCTGACAGGCGAACGAGAGCAATGAGAGCATGTCCCGCACTTCCGGTCGCTCAAACAAGTCGCCGAGGTAAAACACGGGTATACCTTCACGCTCAAGAAGCCCGGCGATTCGCGCCAATGACGTGTGTGAGCGGCAGATCACCGCCTGCTCTCGATAAAGAATGCCCGCCTGATAGTTTTGTTCAATTTCGCGCGCGATCCCGCGTGCCTCCGCACTAATACTGGCCGCGATTTCATACTTCACTACTCCACCTTCATCAGTCCGGTGTTTCTGCCACTGGGTAAAACTCACCCCTTTCGCGGCGCTCATGTGCGGAACAAGCTCTGAAAAGACGTCAACGACAGGAGGCTGCGAGCGGTAGTTGCCCTCAAGCGACATCCGCTCTCCAGCGGCAGGATAATCGTCAGCAAACTTTCGCATATTCGCGGTGGTTGCCCCGCGCCAGCGGTGTATTGACTGCCGAAGATCGCCAACGGCCCACAATCCTCGGCCATCGCCCGCGACCTCTCTGAGCAACAGTCCGCTCGCACGATTGACATCCTGGTACTCATCAACCAGCACATGCCGGTAATTTCGGCGCACTTCTTCTCTGACTGCCGTATGTTTCTGCAGCAATTCGATTGAACGGCAGATCAAATCGCCGAAGTCGAGCAGCCCGGCGCTTCGTAGATGCTCTTGATAAATGCCGTAGCAGTGCGCCACTTCGAGTGCTTTCTCAGCCGCCGTTGTCTGATCAGGAGATGTAGCAGCCGCCAGCATCCCCTCTGCCAATTTACGAAAGTGTTCTGGGCTGATGTTTTCGTCCTTCGCCCGCGAAATAGCCTTGAGGATATCGTTTAGGTACAGTGTCGGCTCATACAGGTTCTGGTAATAATCGAGGTTAAGCTGAGGCAGATGCTTTTCGAGCAGGAACAACGCATCTACCGGATCAAGAATGGCAGGATCTGCGGGAAGGCCGATCTTGGCGCCGTACTTTCTAAGCAACTCCAGACCGAAAGAGTGGAACGTCTCAACTCTGATCAACTGTGCGGCATTCAGAGCCACCAGCCCGACACGGTCACGTAATTCTTCGGCAGCTTTGTTGGAAAAAGTCAGGACCAGAATACTTTCAGGAGAGATGTTGTTTTTGAGCAGGTAAAGGACGCGCCCAACAAGCGTGCGCGTCTTGCCCGTTCCTGGCCCGGCATCAATCAGTAGCGGCCCCTCGGTTGCCTCGGCGGCATTCCGCTGGCTTTCATCCAGCGTCAGGGAACCAGATGCTGTCTTCCTGTTTTCAGGGTTGCCCGATGGCGTAAGCAAGGCGCGGGCAAGCTGATGAATGACCATCTCGATCGAAACGCCAATCTCGTTAGCAATCTGCTGTGCGTTTAGACCGTCATCAACAAACCGTCGCCGCAGGACATCACAAGGCAGCAGGAATTCGCGGGCGAAAACATTGGCCTCGCATTCAAGCCGTTCGTGCGGGCTATACCCTTCAACCCGATGCACGCCCAGCGGCAGCCTGTCTTCCGCCGCTTCGCAGTCAATATCCGTGGACGAACAGTCTCTTCCTCCGTGCCCAAGCCGAATGTGTGCGAACTCGTGCGCTTGGTGATATAGCGTCAACCACCTGTCAATACTGTTGTCGAATAAAATCGTGTTGCGCTCGAACCTGGCAAGCGCGCCGCGCAACTGCGGGTGCTTTGGGGGATAGCCCTTCACTCTGATTTCCATCATCAGCAGGGCTTTTGACAGCAGCACTTCGGCAGAGGCTCCGACGGCACACTTATCATCGCCGTGATTACATACCTCGACGTGAAACTCTCTCGCCAATTGTCTCACCCGCTCCCAATCGCTCACTCTCGCCCATCTCCCTTCTGCTTTTCCGACAACGACACCCAGAACTCTTTCCGTTCTTCACTAAGATCCGGGTCTAGCCTGACCAGTTCGGAGAAATGGCAAAGGTGGGATACCTCTGGCGCCTTTTCCGCCTTGTAGTGGGACGGCTCCATACGCATCGCACCTTGCAAGTACGCGGAAATGATGGCGGCAACTCTTCCCAAAGCCTTGGCGATGTTTTCGATGGCCTTTTGTGGAATGGACGCAAAATCCACCTGTCGATCGTCGAGTGTCCAGATGATCCCCTCGCTTAACCAAGTCTTTTCGTAGAACTCTTCGGCGGATGCGTAGCGTTTTTCGATTTCATCTCGCAATCCGGTGAAGCCTTCTTCGATCGTTGCGTCTAATGCTTTTTCCTGACGCTGCTGATATAGCAGATTCTGAACAACGCTCACAGCGCGCATCGTCAGCAACTCATCCTCTTCAGCCGTATATTCGCGCGGTGGAATCCGCCCAAAGATTTTCTGATGGGCGGCAAACTCTCGCAGATCTAATTCATATTGAGGATAAAGCCTGACGACCTCCTCAAGAACGTCTCTGCCATTTTCTTCAGTTGCGGTCAGGTAATAATCCAGAACGTCATCCAATAAGATATTCTCCTTTGTGTTTTTCATCGCTGACCTCCGTTCCAGTTCTGCAATTTATTCTCTGCACTTGTCAGCCAATATCGAATTGTGCGGGATGACCTGTTGAAATACCTGCTGATGGTCATGATCTCAGGATTTTGATTCTCAATCTCCCATTCGACGTAATGCCGCAGCAGGAATGCTTGCCGCTCGTTCGGACTGAGTAGCCGGAGCGTTTCCGCTGTCACGGAATTCCAGTCAGGAGATGTCGATTGGCTCACAACCTCTTCTAACTTCTGACGCAACGCCCGGCTTCTCCCTTCATCCTCATCTTCGTCGCAATCAATTGAGTCAGTCGCCCAGTCTTCGCGCTGTTGTTTCCAATAGCGGCCCATAACGTTTGACGCGATACGATCAAGCCAAAGCCAGAACCTGACCTGAGCAAAGTCCCCCTGATTCGAATCGAGATCAAGAATCTGCCCAAACGCCGCCGCGATCACCTCACGGAAGCAATCGTCAACGTAAATCGGATCGAGCGAAAAACTCACACGGTCGTTGATGTGCCTCGCACATCTTTGAATCAATTTTTCCGTCAATTTGTTGACCTGATCCTTACGGTTTTCCTGATGACACCGGCGAATCAGGTAAACTAGGCATTCCTCTCGAAAATACCCTTCGGTTCTGAAGTCCCGGATGTCGAGCCTTTCAGCCAGTTCGGATTCATCAAGCGCCAGAGCTTCGACGATCTGGGACTCGACCTGCGGGGTGCGTTGATAAGGCTTTCCATCCGAATTGGTTCGGGTCAACGGATCAATCTTTATTGTTTTCACTTTTTTACACCTCGATTTTCATCGACCTCCAAATCAATCAATACACCGAAGTCGGATAAACCGGAAGCGAAGTTTTCATACAATCTTTTCTTTGCAGGATTCGTTTGATAAGCTGAAAGTCTAATGATGCGTATGGTGTTGGGTTGCGGACACATTGTGCGGACACATTGACGAGGATAAGAGGGCTAGACAGAAACAATCAGGGCAGGCAATAATCCCATAAGTCTTTATTTTCCAATACCGGAAACAATCAGAAACAGCCCGAAAAAGTCGGAAAAAGCGGTAGAGCTTGCTTGGGGTGCAAGAGGCCGTGAGTTCGAATCCCGCCGCCCCGATTTTTCAATTCAATCACTTACGGGCATCTTCGTGATGCCCGTTTTGTTTTGCGGACACACCTGCGGACATTATTGATTTAGGGCATACAAGATCGAGCTAAATCACCAATCCAGTCGAACGATTTCAAAAGGCGACAACTCGATTTTGCCGGAGCAGAGACGGGTCGTGTCGAATTGCCTGCGAAATGTTTCCGGCTCACACATCGCAGCTTCAGCGTTCTGTCCATGCAAGCAGCGTAGCTTCGAAGCTTGATTGATACCGTCCATCGTTGCAGTTTGCGTCTCCGGGGTCAGATTCGCCAGCAATAAGGATTGCCGTTCGCCGCGCTCGATCAGCATTGCTTCCACCTTGAGCGGATCGCCGGATTGCACGCCGATCATCTCACCGCCTGCAAACTCAGCCACATCCGCCAGCACGTGATAGAGCGGAAAAACTGTCCCAGGTAATGAAGGAAATTGCTGCGGCAGTGGTGAGCCGGTCTCCGTTTCCATCACGCCGCGCCAACCCGTCGTTTCAAAACAGGTGACGCTCGTGGCTTCGCTTTCCGCCAGTTGTTTGATCGCGCCGAGCGTCCAGGCCGCGCCGAATAATGACATCTGCCGCACATCCACATTGGCCGGAAGCGCGCCTGCGGCCTCTGCGGTTGCGCCGGTCGCCACAGCATTGAAGCGTGGCTTTAGTGTGACGGGTGAAATAACGACGGGCAGATGATCGAAATAGCGCCGGGCGCTGCGCACGGGTTCCGGGATGACCGTCAGTGTTTCGACCAGCGAAGTGTCGTCGAAGGCGTGCATCTGCGGGTTCATCGAGAACGCGACGAAATCCATCAGGTCGGCGGGCGGACGGAATTGATTGAGCTGATAAAAATCCGCGTTCGTACCGCCGCCGATGGGCGCGCCAAATTCGCGCAATGTTTGTCGCGCAAGCTCCAACGACCGCGCTGAACTGGATTTCGCGCCCGTGTCAAAAATCAACCAGCGCGCCACGCGCGGCTGCTGTTGCCGCAACCATTTCACCAGCGTTTGCAATTCGGTTTCGGCGTCCTCGCTGAGAAACAGCGCCATTTCGAGCGGCGCATTGAGTTGCTGTGAAGTCAGGTGGGCGCGCACGAGAAGCTCGTCAACTGATGCTTCCGCCAGCTTCACGTCTGCGCGCAAGTGGGCAGGCTTGAGCTTGGCGAGATGTTCGATTTCTCGCGCGGACAGCGGATGCGGCCCCAGTCCGAAACCGAGCGGCGGCAACGCAAATCGTTGTTCCGTGCGCGAAAGCAAAATGCTTTGCCGTGCCTGTGTGACTTGCGCCGGGACGGTTGATGAGCTCCCGTACAAGCGCAATTCAACGGACTGCCTGATGCGCGTTCCGGCGGCGATTTCGAGCGGAAACGGCAGCCGCAGCGGCGTGCAAAAGGTTTTGTAACTTGCGTCAATCCAGTTGCGCTGGTCTTCCATTTCGAACAGGTCGCCGCTGAACGTGACTTCCGCCCAAAGGCCCGGCGCGACTTCGTGCGTGATGGCGCTGAGGTCGTGCAATGCTCTAACGGGCTGTTCCGCCGCGACAAGTTCAGGAAACATCGTTGTGTATTCCGAACCGTTCGCGTAACGCGCGCGGCAAGGCTGCCCGGCCAGTTCCGCCGGATGCAGCACGCAAAAGCCTATGCGATTGCGCAGGAAGGTCGAACGCGCTTCGCCGTCGAAGATGAAGCGAATCGTGCCCGCATCATCACCTGTAATTTCTCCGCGCCAGACAAAATCAATCTCGCGCTCGCGGTGTGTGGCGTCGTAGCTGATGTGAAAGGAATCTTCCTGGATGGAAAATTGGAGATTGGAGATTTGCGCGGGAATCGTGTCCCAGTTGCGATCACGGACGGCGGCGTAAACGCGGCGCAGGATTTCGCGCTCGCCCCACTTGATGTACCGCAGATCGCCGTTTTCAAACCGCATTCGCAACGGCCCGGCGCACAGTTCCCGACTATCGTTGTTGGTTGTCTTATCCATACTTCATTCGGGCAGAGGGCGAATATGGCGACGCTGCGAGCGCCGCAGTTGCCGATTGCGCAGGCTGTCGAGCAGCACGGCCAGAAAGATGATGGCGCTCATCACCAGCGGATAGAGGTACGGGTCAGCGTTGGCGATGACCAGGCCGTTTTCGATGGTCTGAATCAACAGTGCGCCGAGCAATGTCCCCGGCAACACCGCGCCTCTGCCGCCGAACAGGCTGGCGCCGCCCAACACGGCGGCAGCGATGGCGGCGAACTCGCGCTGATTGCCGAAAGACGGCGAAACCGCGCCGACCTGCACGACGGCAACCAGTCCGCTGAGCGCCGCACAGAATCCGCTGATGATGTACACGGCGAATTGAATGCGTTCGGTGCGAATGCCTGCTTTGCGCGCGGCGTCGGCATCGTTGCCCATCGCGTAAATCTGTCTGCCGAACGTTGTGCGCGTCAGCGCCAGATGCGCCACAACCACCACGAGCGCCATCATCAACACCGGAAACGGAATGCCCGCGATGCGAGCCGCGCCGATGCGTAAAACCGATTCCGGCAAATTCATCGCCCGCGTTTCGGTCAGCCACAATCCGAACCCGCGCCCGAAATAGAGCGTGGCCAGCGTGACAATGAAGGGAATGATGCGCAGCCACGTGATGCACAGCGCATTGAATGCGCCATAAAGCACGCCCGCCAGCAAAATGACCAGCGCGGCCAGCCACAGCGGCTGCCCGGCCAGCGCCATCTTTCCGGCCACGGCGGCGGAAACGAACATCACCGATCCGACCGACAAATCAATTCCGGCGGTCAACAGCACAAAGGTCAGGCCCGTGGCGACGATGACCGTCGAAGCAGACTGGATCAGAATGTTGACGAAGTTGTTCGCGGCCAGAAAACGCGGCGACAGCAGACTGAACGCCGCCAGGACAGCCAGAAAAATCAACGTTGAAGCGTGCCGCAGCGAACCCTGTGAAAGTCGGGCGACGATGTTGTTCATCACGATTCCTCCCCTGCGGGCAAGGCCGCGCCTAGAATTCGTTCGCGGTCGAATTCGTAGCGGTCAAAACAGGCTGTCACCGCGCCGCGCTGCATCACCAGCACGCGGTCGCACACGCCAATCAACTCTTCAATCTCCGACGAAATGAACAGAATGCCCGCGCCCTTCGCGGCCAGTTGTTGAATGATGCGGTAAATTTCCGAACGCGCGCCGACATCCACGCCGCGCGTCGGTTCATCCAGTATCAGCACGGCGGGATTCCGCAACAGCCATTTGCCCAGCACGACTTTTTGCTGATTGCCGCCGCTCAGGGTTTTGACCGGCTGGCTGTATTGCCCGCCGCCTCTGATTTGCACGGACGCCGCCATTTGATTGACGGCTGCGCTCAGGCGCGGCTGATCAATCAATGCGTTGGAAGTGAATTGCGGCAGGGCTGTGAGTGCCAGGTTGTCGCTGATGGCGGCATCCATCAGCAAGCCTTCTTCGCGGCGGTTCTCGGTCAGAAACGCGAGGCCGCGCGCAATGCGTTCGCGTGTGGAAAGCGCGCTGATCTCTTCGCCGTTGAGAATGACGCTGCCGCTGGCACAGGGATCCAGGCCGAACAGGATGCGCGCCAGTTCCGTGCGCCCCGCGCCCATCAATCCGGCAATGCCCAGGATTTCGCCGCGCCGCAGCTCAAAGCCGATCTCTTCAATCACGCCCGGTTGGGAAAGGCTTGCGACGCGCATCACGGTTTCCGTTGCGGGCGTTGCGTCGCGTTCAGGGTAAAGCTGATCGAGGCTGCGTCCCACCATCAACGTAATCAATCGCTCCGTCGTGAACTCGTCTTTCCGGCCTGTCCCGACCACCTCGCCATCGCGCAGCACAATCATTTCGTCGCACAGGCGAAAGACATCCGGCAGCACGTGCGAGATGTAAATCATAGCGATGCCCTGCGCGCGCAACCGTTCGATCAGCGTAAACAGGCGGTCGGTTTCGCGGCTGGTCAGCGACGTCGTCGGTTCGTCAAAGATAATCAGCTTTGCGTCCTGGCCGAGCGCGCGGGCGATTTCCACCAGTTGCCGCTCGCCGGGTGAGAGCCGTTCCACCAGCGTGTCGGGCGGAACGTCCAGGTTGACCGCGCGCAGCATTTCCGCCGTCTTCGTTCGCATCAACCGGCGGTCAATGAACCCGAATCTGTTTTTCGGAAAGGACGGGATAAAGAGGTTTTCGGCAATGCTGAGGTTGGTGAACAGGTTCAGTTCCTGATGCACGAAGGCTACGCCGCGCCGCGTGGCTTCGGCGGGCGTTTGGGGCGCGTAAGTTACGCCGTCAAACTGCATGCGCCCGGCATCCGGTTGCGTCACGCCGCCGAGGATGTTCATCAACGTGGATTTGCCCGCGCCGTTTTCACCGACCAGCCCAAGCACGCTTCCCGTGCCAAGCGATAAGTTGACGCCGCGGAGCACCGGCACGCCGAAATAGCTTTTCCCGATTTTTGAACACTCCAGCAAGAGCTTCATCGTTGTCTCGCAGGTCATCGCCGCCGCAACACATCCAGCAGCGCGGCCAGCAGAATCACGCCCCCTTTGACCATCATGATCGTGAAATGAGAATGCCCGGCCAGATTCAGCGTGTTGTCAATCAGCGTCAGAAACAGCACGCCGTAAATCGTCCAGACGACTTTGCCGCGTCCGCCGAACAGGCTCGCGCCGCCGATCACCGCCGCGCCGATCACATCCAGCAGCAAACGCTGCCCCAGCACGGGCGAACCGGTTTCCAGTCGCCCCGTATACAGCACCGCCGCGACCGCCGCACAAACGCCGCTGCTGACGTAAGCCCGCGTGATGGTCTGGCCCACCGGCACGCCGGAAATTCCCGCCGTTTGCACGTTGTGCCCGCAGGCATACAGCCAGCGTCCGGCCAGACTGCGACTGAGCAGCACGTGCGCCGCAACCACCAGCAGCGCCGTCACCAGCAAGGCATACGGCAGAAAAAAGAACGAGCCTTTGCCGATGGCGATGAACGCCGGCGGCAGGTTGTAGATCGTTTTGGATTTCGTCAGCCAGATCGCCAGACCGCTGAAAAACATCATCGTCGTCAGCGTGACGATGAACGGCGGCATCCCCAATCGCGTAATCGCCGCGCCATTCAACCATCCGATCAACGCGCCCGTCAGCAACATCGCGGCCACGCCCGCGGACACAGCCCATGCGCTGCCGCCCAGCAGGCCCTGATCGCCGCTCATGACCAGCGCGCCGGTCACACTCGTCAGCGCCATCACTGAAGTCACCGACAGATCAATCCCGCCCGCAATCAGCACAATCGTTTGCCCGGTAGCCAGAATCAGCAAGGGCAGCAGGTTGGAAAAGAGATTGCTGATGTTGTTTGACGACGTAAGGCCGGGCGTCAATGGAATTGCTGCGAGAAACCAGAGCAGGCACAAAGCCAGGACTTGATAATCCGCCGACAACAACCCGCTGACACGTTGTCGCAGGAGGCTGCGGGGTTCCGATACGCCTGCATTGATGGTCTCAATTTTTGAAGTGTCTTCCATTTCGTGTTATGGAGCAGGTTAGTAACCTGCTCCACCGATGCATCTTTATTTCTTCACTTGTGCGCCCCACATCTTGGCGGACATTTCGTTCAGGTTGCCTTGATGAATGACGAAGCCCGGATCGCGGATCACTTCGGCCACAGGTTTTCCGGCTTTCAGATCGAGCACGGCCTGCACGGCGGCTTCGCTTTCGAAATAGACGTTCTGCACGCCGTCCGCGTCCAGATAACCGTCTTTCATCATTTGATACGCAGTCGCGTCGCCGTCAAAGCCGCCCATCAGGACGTGACCGTCTTCGCCGATCTTCTTGTACTTGCCCGCATTCTTGAGCGCCGAAATGATCGAAGGAAACAGAAAATCCGACGAGGTGAAAATGAAGTTGATGTCGGGATGGGCCTGCAAGGCGTTGGTCACGCCCGCCTGCGCTTTCTCCTGATTCCATTCGGTGGGCACGCGAGCGACGACTTCGATGATGTCGCTGTAACCTTTCACGGCTTCTTCAAAACCATCGCGCCGACCGATGGCATTGATGTCACCGAGATCGCCCATCAACAACAGGGCTTTGTATTTCCTGCCCGATTTCTTCGCCTGCTCGCACATATACTCGACGGTGGCTTTGGTGATGGCGAAGTTGTCGGCGACAACCGCGACGGATTTGGCATCGGTCTTATCCGCCGGGCGGTTGTACAACACAATGGGAATGTTCGCGGCATTGGCTGCCTTAATCATCGGGATGACGGTCTTGGCGTCTTTGGGCGCGATGATGATGCCGTCCACGCCGCGCGCGATGAAGTTGTTGACCTGCTCGAACTGCCGATTGGCGTCTCCGTCGGCAATGGCTTCGAGCATGGCTACGTCGCGCTTTTTCAATTCGGCCTTGATCGCCTCGAACCCTGCAACCCAGTATTCGGTTTGCAGCGTCTCGAACGACACGCCGATGGTTGGCTGCTTCGGGGCATTGTCGGAATTGCACGATCCAAGCAACATCGCGCATACCAGCAAACCAACCGCAATCAATCGCTTCATAAGTTTTCCTTCCGTGTGTTTCGTAATTTCTATGACCTCGTTTCCGGCGCGCGCGTGATTTCTTCCAGGCAGGCGCGAATGTTTTCCGGCTCAAAGATGTTTTTCCAATCCGGCTGGATCAGTTGCGCGCGCGCGCGTTCCATAGCCTTTTTCGCGCCATCCGAAAACTGCACCGGAATTTCGTCGAACAGAATCGCCAGTTCGATGTTGATGTGACCCAGAATGAAATCGCGCGCGGCATCGTGCGGGACGCCGCGCCGAATCGCTTCGTCCATCGCTTCGCGGATGATCTTGATGCAGGTGATGCCTGTCGTTTCCGAAAGTGCGGGTTCCAGAATCGCCATCTGTTCGACCGTCACGCGATGCGAGCGTGTGACGGGGCCGTACATCAATTTCGCAATCGCTTCACCGCGTTCGTAATCGGCATCCGTACCGTGCATCAGGGCGTTGACAATGGCTTGCGGCGATTTGATGCCGCCGAAGAAATCGCGCCGCTGTTCCGGCGTCACGTCGTAACTGAACACCGACGGATGGCACGGATGCGTGACAAAGTACGCCAGATCGTCGCGGTGTTGCACTTTGCCTGCCAGCGGCGCGGCGGGATCCAGGCAAATTACCAGCGCGCCCGCTTTCAATTGCGGAATGATCTGCGCCGAAATGCGCTCGATCAGATTGTCCGGCAACGCCAGAATCGCCACGTCGGCGACGGCGAGCGCTTCATCCTGCGGTGTCGGCGCGAGGCCGCGCTGCCGCAGGTTTTCAATGCCTGCCGGGCTGATTTCGATATAGGCCATCCGGTAGTCGGAATCTTTCAAATTGTCGGTGATGCGGCATCCCATTTTGCCGCCTGCGCCGAATAAGGCAATGGTTGTCATGCTGGATTCCTCTCAGGTCAAAAATAATTGCTGTTGTGATTGAAATTGTTATTGAAGTGCGCCGCGCCGGATGCTTTCAAAATGATCAGCGCGTCCGTGCTGCCCGCCTTTCAGTGCGATTTCCAGGCCGTCAAGCCGGGCATCATCGGCATAAGCGCGATTCAGCGGTTGGCCCGGAACCATAGGCGTCAGCAATTCCAGCGCATAAATTCCAAGCTGGCTGATCGCGTGGCTGGACGTATCGCCGCCCGCGACGCAAACGCGCCGCACGCCGCTGGCGAGCAACAGTTCGCGCAACAAAATGCCCTGTTGCTGGCCGAGCCGTTCCCGCACCGTCAATTCATCCACGCCGCGTTGTCGCAAGCGTTCATTGCTTGCCTGCATCACCGGATCGTGCGGGCCGCGTGCGGAGTACAGCACGACGCTTTGCCCTTTGTTCAGAATTTCCAACGCCGCTTGTCGCAAACGCGCACGTTCCGCGTCCGCTGTCGTTTCATCCGTCAGCAGTTCGGCATCAAGCCGCAAACCGGCGTATCCGTTCGCTTCCGCCCATTCAATCTGCGCCGCCGTCGCCGCCGAACAACTGCCAGACATTACGATCAACTGTTCGACTGCGCCCGCTGAGGGGTAGTCCACGCGAGGCCGTTGCCAGTGGCTGGTCAGTGCGTACCCCACGCCAGAAGAGCCGATCACAAAGCGCGCGTCCGATTCCCAGATCAATCGCCCGGCAGTCGTCAGTCGCGCTTCATCCAGCGTATCGAACAGCACGATGTCCGGCGTTTCATTCCGCAGCGCGGCGAATCGCTCGTTGACCTGTTCCGTCGTTCCGCTCAGGTGCAACAGATCAAAGAGCGCCATCGTCGCGCCAGTCTGTTTCGCCAGGTGCAAGCGCAGATCGCCTTCATCCATCGGCGTCACCGCATGCCGCGCCATCATCGGATGCCGATCCAGCCGGAATGTTTCGTCCCCAACCGTCGCAAACAAATTGCCAAACACACAGTAGCGTTTCAGCACGGGCGCGCCGACCAGCAGCGGCACGAAGGACGAATGAAAGATGCGCTGCCCGATTTCAAACGCTTTGCCGATGCTGCCAATGTTGGGTGAAGAATCGAAGGTCGAACAAACTTTGTAATGGAACAATCGTGCGTTGAGTTGCCGCAATGCCGTAAAGATCGCGGGCAAGGTGGCTTCCATCTGCGCCGGAGTCATCGCCCGGCTTGCGCCCGCGACGCCGACGGCTTCAATGTCAGGGAATTTTGCCTGCAACAGTTCGGGCGTCGGCGGCGACAGAAACAACACGCTGCGCACGCCGTTGAGCGAGAGCGATTCCATCGCATCAGCGGAACCGGTGAAATCATCGCCGTAAAACGTCAGCAGCAATTCGCGCATCGTTTATTTCACAACTCCCGGCGCAGCGTATTTTTTCTTCACATCGTCAATGACCAGCACCCAATCCAAATCCTCGCCCGGCGTCGGCGTCATGAATTCACGTTCATTCGTCTTTGCCCATTCGCCAATCAGCGTCACTTTGCCGTCGCGCGGATTGAACCACCAGCCGCGCAGTTTCTCGCCGCTGAGCTTCGTCAAATTGACTTTGAATTTGCGTCCGGTCGGCGCGTAGATCATCGCGTAGCTGCCGTCGCTGTCGCGCGTCGCCACGAATCGTTTCAAACCCGCGCCCGGAATTGCGGTGGGAATTTCGGCTTTGTCCGGTTTGTGCGTCACAAGCAGTGAATCGTCGGGAATGCGCGTCAGGAAAGGCCGTGATTCGATCAGGCGGCGACCGTGTTGCATCTGCCCTGCGCCGGGTTGATCCAATGCTTCTGCCCAACTCATCAGCGGATTGTTGATTGGATTGCGACCGGGCTGCCACATTTGCCAGACCGAATGATGGCCGTAAGTATGGCCGAACGCGCCTGTAAACAAATTCCAGTACAAAGGCCGCCGCACATCGGTCGCAACGGAATGACCAAGCTCTTTGGCCTTGAACGAAACCGGATGATCTTCGTAAATCGGCTCGCCGTCCAGCACCGGTTTGGTCGGCGTGCGGTCGTAATCTTCGCGCGTTTTGTCGTAACGTCCGGTGAATTCAGCGACATGCCCGTTTTGCCGCATATTGAAGCTGAGCCATTCGTCGTTGTGCAAATGCTGCGACGAACTATTGCCGCCCGTCGGATGAAACGTCAGCAGATGCGCGCCGCCGTCGCCTTTGCGCAGGCCGCGTGCCATCGCGCGATTCACTTCTTTATGGGCTTCCGTTTCGAGCGGACGGTCTCCGCCGAGAATCCATACGATGTTCGTCGCGTCTTTGTACCGCTTGCCCAGCCATTCGCCGTAAACTTCGGCATTATTTGGCGTGAAAATCTCCGGCCCCACGCCCCATTTCTTGTTGTACTTGTCGCCCCAGGTCGGCAGGAAGCCGATGTACAAGCCCAATGCGTTCGCCTTTTTGACGATGTAATCCACATGATCCCAATAATCGTTGTTCGCACCGTCTTTCACGTCTGGCGTGGTCGGATCGTTATTGAGCAGCGGGCGATGTCCATACGGGTTCGGATCGTTCAAACCATCGAGTTCCGCCAGCGCGACGGCTTGAATCACGGTGAAGCCTTTGTCAGCGCGATTTTTCAGATAACGATCCGCTTCTTCGCGGTTGAGGCGATGAAAGAGTTCCCACGCCGTGTCGCCAAGCCAGAAAAACGGCTTGCCATCGGCGGTGACGAGGAAACGATGATTGTCGCTGACTTTGAGCAGCTTGGTTTGTGCGTTGACGAAGACACTGGTGCATAACAAAAGCAAACACAAAAGGACGGATTTCATGTGGTTCCTCACGATTGACCGAATTTTTCTATAGCACGTCGTAATTCCGCATGCGTTGCGGCGTATTGCTCCAACGGAATTCCCTGCATTGCTGCTTCCCATGCTTGCTGCACGCTTAACACGCCCGCTGCGATGCCGTCGGGATGCGCGACGATGCCGCCGCCGCAGACATACAGCAAATCCGCGCAGCCGACTTCTCTGTATGTGTCCACCGCCTGCCCCGCCCATTGCGCCGACGCGATGACGGGCATCGCCAGATACGGTTTGTCTTCGTACAGCGGTGTCAGCAGCGCCTGCGCTGAACGAATGACCGATTCGTCCGGCTCCCAGAATTTGTTGCGCAAGCCGTTGCAGTGCAGATGATCCACGCCCGCCAGCCGCCAGATTTTCTGATACGCGGGATACTCTATGCCGAGGTAAGGTTCGCGCGTCAACATCCCCCAGCCGTTGCGATGGCCGTGAATCGGCAGTTGCGAATGCCTGCGCAGATGCGCGACGGCGGGCGCCCCAGTGTGATTCAAACTGACCATCACGCAGGTCCCGCCGCCCGCGAGCACTTCATCGTGATGACGCAACATCTCGTCTATTTCATCGGTGATGTTGACGGCGTACATCGGCTTTTTGCCCGTGCGGTCGGCGTATTCGTTGATGACGCGGCTGACGGCGGCAAAGCGTGCGCTGAACGGCGAATGCGGCGGATTCGCCATCAATTCGTCATCCTTGATGAAATCCAGCCCCGCTTCGATCAGCGTGCTGACCAGTTCGGCGGTTTGCGCGGGAGACAAGCCGACGCTGGGTTTGATGATCGTGCCGATGATCGGACGGCCTGTAACGCCCGTCAGTCGGCGCGTGCCTGCGACGCCGAATTGCGGCCCCGGATACTTGTTCGCAAAGGCGCGCGGCAGTTCGAGGTCAATCAGTTTCAACCCCGAAAATTCGCGCAGTTCATACAGATTGCCGCAGACTGTCGCCAGCAGATTCGGCAGCGACGCGCCCATATTCGCCAGCGGAAAGGACAACGCGACTTCAGCGCGTTTGAATTTGCCGTCATGATTTTTGGGCGGTTTGGAATGCGGCAGCGAAGGTTCGTTCACCGTTTCGAGTTCGGTGATGCGTTCTACGCGCGCGGCGTGATTCGCGCGCAATTCGTCGGTTTCGCCCGGCACGCGCACGAACGTCCCGCATGATTGTTCGCCCGCCATCACTTCGGCGGCGAATTCCAACGGATGCGCGGTCTCGATGCGGTAAGTCGCAATGATCCGATCAGCAGCCATGAAGATTGTTCTCAGGAATAGGAGTTATACAGACGCGCGCAATTATATTTTAGGCCGCCCGGCAAATCTGTAAGGATGATGCGCTAATTTATGATGATCCTACCATCTGCCGATTGCACTGAGATTGTTTGCGCGTAAACCTGATTGCGATTGAATTGAGGATCGAAAAGCTCGATCGCCCATCACCGAAAGACCACCACGCGCGGTTCTCCGCTCGCACCGCTTTCAATTGGCGCTGGAACCTGATCCGGCAGACGACCTTCTCCAACAACCTTCCCGGTGCGCGGATCATAGATGCGATACTGGCGGGGCACGTCGTGCGAGAGGATCGCTGTTGAGCCGCCTTCGGGCAGATACAGCACAAAAAGTTTGCCGGGCACGGCCAGCCCGCGGCGACCGTAGGTATAAGTCCAGTTCGGCTCCATGCCCGCCAGCGGCAGTCCGTCAAGGATTTTGGCCGCGATGCCCGGATAACGCGAACCTTCAAAATCCAGTGCCTCGCGCCAGCCAGCATTGGGCGCAGTACACCAATCGGCGTGATCCGGTTCTTTTGCGTGCAAACGCCATTGCCACAAACTGCCCGCGCCATAAACCAAACCCATCGTGCCGCCTGCCGTCAGGTTCGACCAGGCTTCGTGTCCCTGCCACCAGCCTGCGCCGCGACCGGTGCGCCCGATGTTTTCGTAGGTTGGCTCGCCGTTGGCGACGGCTTTCAGCGGCGTGTTGCGCCACATGTCGGCCACACGCTCGGGCACGTGCTCGCCATTGTGCCCCGTCTGGCACCACTGGAAATCGAGCCAGGCCTTGTCCTGATGCGTCCGGTTCAGCGAATGCGGGGCGTAATGAATGCCCGTTGGCTGCTGATAAGCGTCCCATTCCTCAATGGTGTTTCCAGCGCGATCCAACTGCTCGACAATCGAATTCGCCGTTGCCGGATTGTCCCCGCCCACCAGCCAGATGGCCGGGCGCGCGCCGTAACGCGCCACCAGATATTTGCAGTAACGCGCATAATCTTCCGCGCTGGCGACGACTCCGGCGACGCTGCGGCCCTTCCATCCGTAACCGTGAAACACCGGCTGATAGACGGGAGCGATGCCGTGCGCCACCAGCACATCCACCAGCTTGTCGAAGGTCTGGAAATACGCCGGATTCAATTGCCGCAGCGTGCCTTTCGGAAGGTCTTCAAACCCGACATCGAATCCCAGGTCTTCGGTGCGCGAACGCGGCCCGACGGCTTTCATATCCGGCTGCACGGTCATCAACAGCGCGGCGTTGAAGCCCTTCGCGCTGCGGTCGCGGGCGTAAACCCGCGCCTGCTCAATGGTCGCGCGCCACGGCAAGGCCCACGGCGTATCGGCGCAAAGCAACCGCGCCGTGCCGTCGGCATGAATTAGATTGCGTCCGCCCGGCGGGATTTTCCAGAAGCCCTGCCGGGTGAAGATTGTTTGCGCAGCGGCATCATTCGCCGAGGACTGAAGCGTTCCCGCTTTTCCTTGAATACCCGGATCACCATTGCGATCCGAAGCCGTCCAGCGCCAGACGCCTGAGGCTTTGGTCGAAGCAAAACGCGCGCGAAATGTGCGGCCTCCGTCCCAGAAGATCGGGCGACGAATTTTCGCCCCGTCTTCGTGAATGAACTCCACCCAGGCTTCCACCTCGGTGTAGGGATTGGCTGTTTCCCGCGCGGCGGTGAACGTCAATTCGACTTCCTGCCATTGCGGTGCAGTCGTGACGGATTGAACGCCGGCGCTGCGTGTCGCCGAAGCGAAGCACAGCGCACTGAGCGCGAGCGCGAATGCAAAAATGATTCGGGGTTGTCTGCATGAGTTCATCAGTTTCCTCTCTTGTTTATTGCGGGACTTTCTTCGTGGAAGTCGGCTTGACGGACAGCCCTTCGATAAATTTGGGAAGCGTGTTTTCCTGCTCCACGTAGCTTTCCTGCGTGCCAAGATTTCGTTCCTGCTCTTTTTCGGTCAGTTGGCGGATGATGATTTGTTCCCTGGCAAAATCATCGGTTCGTTTCAGCTTGCTGTAGATTCTCGCCAAAAGGACATGAGCGGAAAGATATTCGGGGCGCAGTCTGACGGCGCGTTCCAATGTCGTTAATGCCAAATCAATTTGCCCGTTGATCTGTTGAATGTGTCCCAGTTGGTAAAGCATCGTGGCGTTGTCCGGCTTCTGACGCAGCCCTGCCGCCAGCCGTTCCGCAGCTTCCGGGTAGCGTTTTTCCTGAATGAATAACCAGGCGAGATACGCATTGGCATGAAAGTCGGCGGGGTTTTGCGCCAGCGCGGTTCGAAGTTCTCCGGCAGCCTTTTCATACTCCAGCAAAAGCAGGTACGCGTAGCCCATCTGTGTGCGCAAAGTCGGCAGCTTCTCATTCAATTGCTTCGCCTTTATCAGTTCCTGTATCGCATCCTTTGCGTTTCGCTTTGCGTTCAGCAGCGAACCTCGCACCAGATAAACTTCGGCGCTGTGTTGCCCGCGCAGTGCGCCTTCCAGCAGAGCTTCCGCTTTTTCGATCTCCCCGATGCCGATGTATGCCGTCGCCAGCGTGTACGCCGCTTCGACATTGTTCGGGTTCGCCTGCAAGGCCGCTTCCAGCGCCAGAGCGCCGTCCTCTATCAGATCGAGTTTCAACAGGCACAATCCCAGCAAATGAAGCGCCTGTGGATGACCGGGCTGTGCTTCCAGCGCTTTGACCAGTTCCTGACGCGCAGCTTCAAATTGTCCTGCGCGAAACCGGGCCAGGCCGAGAAACATGCGAACGGATGTCAGTTCCGGTTTGAGCGCGAGCGCCTTGCTCAACGTCTCGATCGCCTTGTCGTTCCGCCCCAGATTCAGATACACCAGACCCAGGTTCGCCAGCGCGTCCACGCGGCGCGGGGACAGTTTCAGCGCCTCTTCATACGCCTGCCGAGCGCCTTCCAGGTCGCCTTTCTGCTGCAACTCGACGCCCCGGTTGAAATGCGTTCGGGACGCATCCGCCTGCGGCGCGGCCTGAATCGAACCGTGCAGCAACGACAGCCAGATAATCACAACCGCAAGTCTCAATTTTCCTCCGCAAGAACAGGTCAATGAAGTGAGAAAAATCCTGAGCCCTGTTCGGACTCAGGATGGATGGTTTCAGAGATGCATGTGGTGGAGCAGGTTATTAACCTGCTCCACCGGTTCTTTAGAACTCGCCTAGTGTCCGAATGCGTGTGGTGGAGCAGGTTAATAACCTGCTCCACTGTTTTTAGAACTCGAACCGCAACGCGAATTGCAACTGCCGCTCCAGGCGTGCCGAGGTCACCTGACCGAACTGGCCATTGACCTGATTGCCTGCCGCATCGAAGCGCGCATTGTTGTCCACGCCTGCCCACTGTGTGTGGTTGAACACGTTGTACATTTCTACGCGGAACTGGAGCCGCGCTTTTTCCCGAATCGGAAAGTTCTTGAACAACGTGAAGTCCGAGTTGTTGATGCCCGGCCCGCGGAAAACATCGCGCGGCGCGTTGCCGAAATCCCCGACGCCCGGCGCCGCAAAAGCAGCGGTATTGAACCACCGGGAGAAGCTGCGTTCGCCGCGATCCAGCGTCGGTTTGCCGGTCAGGATCAGACGCGGCGCGTCACCACCGCCATGCCGATCCACGCCATCCGTGCGGCTGAAGTTGACGCCCTGGACGAAGCCGCTCGAAAAAGTCGTGATCCCGGCAATCTCCCAGTTGTGGAAGATGCCACGAGTCAAAAAGTTGCCTTTGAAGACATCCGGGTTCGGCAGCGAATAGAGATAATTCGCTACGAAAACGTGCGTTTGATCGTAGCCGAGTTTGCCGTACAGGTAAGTGCGGTAATCCCGATAGATCGGCAACCCGCCGCCGTCATTGTCGCTGATGCCCATGGCTTTCGACCAGGTGTAGGCGATTCCGTATTGCAGCCCCTTGGCATAGCGGCGATTGACCGCCACTTGCAAGGCGTTGTAATTCGCATAGCCGGAGTCTTCGATATAGCCGATGCCCGCGAATCCGGGATAAGGCCGCAGAAAGTTATCCGGCAGCGGACGATTCGTCGTCGGGTCTTGACTGCTGGGCAGAAAACGTACGCCCGGAGCCAGCGTGTTGATGGCTCGACTCTGGCGCAGGTGACGGCTGGTGCTGCCGACATAATCCACTTCGACGACGGTTCCCAAGCCGATGTCGCGTTGCACGCCGAGCGACCAACGGTACACGGTCGGAACATTATCGAACTTCGGATCGAAGGACTGTGCATCGGTCGGGAACAGTACCTGACCGGCGTTCAGGAACGTGTCAATGTTGCCGTAAAAGATGCTCGGACTTTCCAGAATCGGCGGCGAAGTCGTTGTCGTCCACATGGATTGTTGCGACGAGAAGACCGTCTGCTTCGTCACGGAAAAACCACCCCGCAAGGCCGTCTTGCCGTTGCCAAACACGTCGTAGGCAAAACCCACGCGCGGAGCAACCTGCACGGGCGGACGCTCGCGGTAACCATCGGGATAGCTCGGATCGTTGCCGACCACCACGCCGTTCAACCGCGTGCCGGAATTCGGGACGATCGCGCCAATCAACGGGGTCGGAGCGAATTGTTTGGTAATAGGATTCTGCGCCACGCGCCGGCCATTGCCGTCAATCGCCGGAACATAAAGCAGCGGCGCTTTGCTGCGGTCGTAACGACTCAGCGCCAGCGCCGAGCCTTCACCATCGCGCAGCCGCCACGGAATAAACGAATAGAAGCGCACGCCCAGATCGAGATTCAAGCGCGGGGTGATCTTCCAGGAATCCTGCGCGTACCATTCCGCCGTGTAAATCTTGGCGCGTCCCAGCGAAGAGCCGCTCGATTCAGCGTAACTGACGAAGTTGCCCAGCAGCGCGTTGGCAAAAGGATGGTTGCTGTCGAATGGATTATTTCCGTCCCGTGAGAAATTGAAAGTTCCCATGTGACGCCCCGTCGCAGCGGAACGAGGACCTTCGCTGGCATTGTTTCGTTCATAGAAAAAGCCGAACTTGAACGTGTGGTTGTTCCTGACCCAGCTCAGATTGTTTGAAATCCACAGCCGTTCATCGGCGGCGCTGATCGGTGTACGCGGGTCGAAGTTCACCGAAGGTGAGTTCGGAAGCCCGCCAAATTGCATTTGCGGAATGAGCTTGAGCGGGTTCGCGCTGGGGAAAAGCTGACCCAGGTTTTGCAGGCCGTACTTATCACGCCGGGAATTGTCCAGATTAAAGCCATCTCGCAGCGTCCCCAGTTCTCTGGCCTGGCTGTAACCGATGTCAATCTCATTCACCAGCGTCGGCGAAAACGTCCGGCTGTAACTGCCAGCATAGGCGTTGTAAACGTATTCGTAATGGTGAGGCTGCAAAAAATAATTCGCCGAGAAAGCCGTTGATTGAGACTGCCCCTGCAGATCGGAGTTCCACCAGCGCGGACGGAATGAAATGCGATCCTTCTCGGTGGGAACCCAATCGAATTTCAGTTGGGTCTGTTCCTTCGGCTGGTTGATGGTTTCCAGCGCGCGGTAATTGAACGCGCCGCGTGTGATATTGGTATCGAACAGATTGGGATTGGGAAGAACAGACAACAATCGTTGCCCCAGCGTGTTGATTCGGGCCGCAGGGATGACGTTGCCGGGAAAAGGCTGGCCGGTCAATGGGTCGCGCACCACAATCAACGCGCCGTTCTGATCGAAGCTCTTCGAAAAATCGCCTTTGCGTTCCAGGTCGGTCGGCAGCGTGGATTGATAGATTGGTCCAGGGAGTTTGATGCGCCAGTCTTCACGGCTGACGAAGAAAAACAGCTTGTCTTTGTCCTTATTGAATTTTCCAGGGATGTAAACCGGGCCGCCCAACGTTCCACCCAGCGTGTTGAAGCGTGTCAGCGGGCGCGCCAGTCCCAGCCGGTTGTTGAAAAAATTGTTCGCGTTGAACGATTCGTGGCGCTTGAACCAATAAGCGCTGCCGTGAAATTCCTTGGTGCCGCCTTTGGAAACGATGTTCACGCTCACGCCGGGCAGACGACCGTCTTCGGCCAGATAGGAATTCGATTTGACGCTCACTTCCTGCACGGCATCCATGCTGACGGAAATCGTGAAGAAGGACATCGCATCAATATCGTTGCCGGGTTGGCCGTCGAGCTGAAAGTTATTCCAGTTTTTGCGCAGCCCCTGCATGTTCGCGGTTTCCGTGCCCCAGTTGCCGCCGAGCGAACCGCCCGCGCCCGCATTTTGCGAAACGCCGGGCAGGACGGTGGTCAGCGAGACAATGTCGCGTCCCCGCGACATCAACCCGCCAAGCTGTTTGTCAGTGACCAGCGCGTTTTGCCCTGAGGTATCGAGTTCCACAGATGCGCCCGCAGTCACCGTCACCGTGTCGGTCACGTTGCCCACGGCCAACTGCAAATCGCCGAGCGCCAGCGTCTGATTCGCGCTCAGGATCAAGCCGGTCTGCTCCAGCGTGCTGTAGCCTTGCGCTTTCACCTGGACGGTGTAACTGCTTGGCTGCACGGTCGGGAAAACAAAGGCTCCCGATTCGTTGGTGGTCGCGATCGTTACCGTGCCCGTGCGAACATTAGTCAAGGTGATCGAAGCTTTGTTAACGACATTGCCCGAAGGATCAACCACTGTTCCAGTGATGCGCCCCGAAACCTGCGCCAGTGCCGTTCCTCCAACGAGCGTCAACAAACCGAGCGTCAGTATCGCAAAGCGCCATCTGCTGATGTTCATTTGTGTTTCCTCCAATGAGTGATGAAGTAAAAGTTAGACAGGCCCGTGCAATCAGACCGATCCCGTATTTGCGAAAAGTCCATCCCGGCAAAAGCTCGTTATTTCTGTTTTTCCTTTTCTTCGAGCGAGCGGAAAATTTGCATTTCCCGTCGCGCGTCTTCTGGCTTGCCCAGCTTTTGATAAATGCCCACCATCAGGTAATGCGGAGTCTTTTCGTTCGGCGCCAGCCTGACGGCTTCCTGCAATGACTGAATTGCCTGTTCGTATTGCCCCAGACGGCCCAGCGTCTGCCCGATCGCTGTGCGTACCTCCGGCGATTTCGGATTGATCGCCAGAGCTTTTTTCAGCGGCGGCAGGCTCTGCTCAAACTGCTGCAACGAAATCAACAGTCGCGCCAGATAGAGAAACGGCGTTTCCGTCTTCGAACCTTGTTCTTCCGCGAGTTCGCAGGCTTGCAGGTAGGTCCGGATGGCCTCTTGTTCCATTTTCGATTGTTCCAGCGCCACACCCAGCGCGAGAAATCCATCCAGGTATTTGGGATTGAGTTGTGTCGTTATCCGGCAAGTCATTTCAGCCGCAACGCGCTGTCCGTCGGTCAACTGATAAAGGCAGAGATAATATCGAGCCATGAAATCGCGCGGCCCCAGTTCGACCGCTTTCTCAAAATAAGATTGGGCCAGATCACTTCTTCCTCCGGCAACCAGGTTCAATCCGATGAGCTTGTAAGCATCCGGATCGTTGTCATTCAGACTGAGGACGCGCTCCAATTTTTGAAGAGAATCCTGGAAGCGGTTTTCCCGGTACAGGATCATGGCTTCGAACAGCAACAGACGCGGGTGTTCACCCTCTTTGGCAATTTGTTTGCGCAACTTCACGCGTGCTTCCTGCAGACGGCCCTCGTCAATCAGCTTTTCAATTGTGAGTCCGGTTGGAGCCTTGCCATTGATGACACTGGTCTTGAGCGAAACATCGCCGGACTGCGAGGGCGTTGCCAGACAGACAGGCGCGCCGCTCAGCGCCAAAACAAGCGCTGAAACGAAGCTCTTCAAGTTGGACAGCCTGTGATTTGCCATCGCCAGAATTGAAAGAGGCCCGCCACTCGCATTGGGAGTTGAAGGCAGCAACTGACGCCTTGATCGTTCTGCGGACAAAGCTCCGCCTTTCAGGCTGGACGGCTTGATTCAAAAACAAGCGTCCAACCATCCATCGTGTCGCGCAGACGAACGCAGTTCTTATTGATTTGCTAAAATTCGATCACTGAAATAAGGGATAGCCGATGTCGTACTCGCCGGGCCATCCCACGAAGAAGAATAAATGCTGGCGTAGCATAAGGAGGTTGGCCAAGGTTATCTATAATTATCCCGGCAATTTTTATGATAATCCTATCGAAGTACACGTTTCTTGCGGTCAGGGGCATACGTCCCGGCCAGATCAATCCATTCGCCGAAATGATGCTCATTTTCTGCCGATGGCGAACAGATGCCGCTCAGTGCGGATGAAGATCTGCCCCTGCGAAATGGCAGGCGAAGCCTGCACCGTTTCATCCAGTGAATTTTTCGCCAGCACTTCGAATGTCGCGCCGGCCTTGATGACCGTCGTTTCGCCGTTGTCGCCGACGAAATAGATGCGTCCCTCGGCGGCCACAGGCGACGCCGAGAAATTGCCGCCCACACGCTGTTGCCAGAGCAATTCGCCAGTCCCCGAATTCATGCAAGTCGCCACGCCTCCGTCGGTGATGGCGAACAGATAAGGTTTGACATAGATCATCGAAGGCACTTTGGGCATGCCTTTCTTTTGTTCCCAGACGAGGTTGGATTCTTTCAGTTCGCCTGCGCCGCCAAGGCGGAAAGCCTTGATGGATTCCTTGCCGCCCCAGCCGCCTGCCGTGAACGCCATTCCGTCGCCAAGCACGCCCTCGCCCAGCACTAAAGACGGCACTTTGCCTTCGCCGATGACTTCGCTCGTCCACAACCGCGCGCCGGTTTTCAGATCGAAGCCCTGCAACACGTCACCCGCTTCGCTGATGACCTGCGCGCGACCATCGGGCGCTTTCCAGATGGCGGGCGTGCCGTGCGAAATGCGCGACAGTCCGCGCAAAGCCTTCCAGCGTTGTTTGCCCGTCTTCGCATCGAGAGCAACGACATAAGATTTGTCCCAGGGGATTTGCCAGCCGATTTTTTTATCTTCGCCATCGCTGCTGCCGTCGCGCGCCATGATCAGCAAACCGTCGTGCAGCAACAGGGCCGTGCCCAGTCCATGCTGGCCGTAAAACGGATAATCGCGGTTCGTCCAGACGACGCGGCCTTTGAAATCCAGCGCCGCATAACTGCCGTCACCGAAACAGACATAGACCAATCTGCCATCGGTCGCAGGCGTCGGCGTGGCGTAACTGTTGCGGCCTTCCTTTCGCCGAATGGTTTGTTTGAATACTTCAGTGTTCCAAACGATCTTGCCCGTCTTGCGATCCAGCGCGATGACACGACAAGTTACGCCACCATCCGTCGCTGTGGTGACGAACACGTGATTGCCCCAGACGATGGGCGACGACCACGATTCGCCCGGCAGTGCGGTTTTCCACGCGATGTTTTCGGTCGCGCTCCATTTCAGCGGAAGGTTGGTTTCGGTGGAATGCCCTTGTGTATTCGGCCCGCGAAACTGCGGCCAGTTTTGCGCGTGAATGACACCGGCACTGAGCAGGAACAGTGCGAGCAAGGAAAGAGTTTGTTTCATCGGGTTGAGCCTTCCATTGGTGGAGCAGGTTACTAACCTGCTCCACTTGATTTCACTTCGAGCGACTAATCAGGTCGTCATCAAGCAGTCTGATCACGTTGCCGCTGCGAGCCGATTCGTAGGAAGCAAAAATAAGCTGCACGGTTCGCAGGTTATCCGCGCCCGTGGTTTCCGCCTGCGTTTCGCCGCGCAGCGCCGCCAGCAGGTTGGCATTGCACGGGACGATGCTGGCCTGCACCAGTTCATAAGCAGGGTTCACCCAATTGAAACGCGGTGGCGGATAGCGTTTGACGCACGAACCAGCTTCCGTCGTCAGACAGATGCGGTAATCCGGCCCCAGTTCGAGCGAGCCTTTTTCGCCTTCGATGACGACATAAGTTTCGGGAAAGCGTTCGTGCTCGGTGCGGCTGGCATAACTCATCTCGCAAATGACCGTCATGCCGTTGCCCATCGTCATCATGACGGTCGCTACATCTTCGCCTTTGATTTCCTTGTGAATGCGATGTGTCCGGCAATACAAGGTAGTCGCTTCGCCAAACAAAAAGCGCGCCGTGTCGAGAATGTGGCTGCCGATGTCGGTCAGAATGAACTGCTCCAGTTCTTTCAGAAATGGTTGATTGTCGAAAACCGGAAAGCTGGAACAGAAATGGATGCGCGCGCGAAAGGGCTGGCCGATGACGCCGCTTGCCAGATGGTGTTTCAATTGGCGCAGCGGCGTTTGCCAGCGCCAGTTTTCATGCACATAAAAAGGAGTGTTCGACTCACGGCACACACGCACCATCTCGACGGCCTCGGCCAGTGTGGAAGCCATCGGTTTTTGACAGATGACGGGCAATCCGCGCGACGCAGCCAGACGCACCATTGGCGCGTGCGTTTTGACATCGGTGATGATGTCCAGAAAGTCCAGTCGTTCACGCTCCAACATCTCTTGCGGGTTGTCATAAACGGCAGGCACGCCGAATTCCCGCGCCAGTTCTTCGGCTCTTCCGGGATGTCGGTTGCAGAGCGCGACGCACTCCACGCCCGGCAGTTCACGCCATCCCGCCAATTGATAGCGCGCCCAGAAACCAGTTCCCACCACAGCAAAGCGTAAATTCCTCATGTATTTTTCTTTCATGCCAGCAAGCCTTTGACGACGTTCCCATGCACGTCGGTCAGACGATAATCGCGTCCGCCATGCCGATACGTCAGCCGCGTGTGATCGAAGCCGAGCAGGTGCAAAATCGTCGCGTGGAAATCGTGGACGTGGACTTCGTTTTCGGCCACCTGATCGCCGAATTCATCCGATTGGCCGTAGACGATGCCGGGTTTGACGCCGCCGCCCGCCATCCACGACGAAAAGACGAAGTTGTGATGCCCCCGCCCATCCGGTTGGTCTATCCACGGCGTGCGTCCGTATTCCGTCGTCCAAACGACCAGCGTGTCATCGAGCATGCCGCGTGATTTCAGATCGCGCAGCAAACCGGCAATCGGCTGATCAATGTTGTGCGCGAGTTTTTCGTAGCCCTTCAGATTGCCGTGTCCGTCCCAATTGTTCGAAGAACCAGTGTCAATCAGTTCGATGAAGCGCACGCCTCGTTCGGCCAACCGCCGCGCGACCAGACATTGCCAGGCAAAGCCCTGCGCGCTGCCGCGCGCCAGTCCGTAGAGTTTCAATGTGGCGTCGGTTTCTTTCGACAAATCCAGCGCCTCCGGCATCTCGCGCTGCATGCCGAACGCGGTCTCGAAGGATTTGAGGCGCGCAGCCAGCACGGATTCTGTCTCGCGTGTGTGCAGATGTTGGCGATTCAATTCGTCGAGCAAACCCAGTTCGCGTTGCTGAATCTGTTCGGAAGGCGAGCGGCGCACGAGGTTTTGCACAGGCTCGGCGGCAGGAATCACGCGCGTGCCCTGATGCACAGCGGGCAGGAAATCAGCATCCCACACCTGGCTGCCTGCATAAGGCAAATAAGGCGCAAGCACGATGAAGGACGGCAGGTTTTGATTTTCCGTCCCAAGGCCGTAACTCACCCACGAACCGATGCTCGGACGTTTGAAGGTGACTGATCCGCTATGCATTGCCAGTGTCGCCTGAAAATGTTCGTTGTGATCGCATTTCATCGAACGAATCAAACACACCTCGTGCATCATCTCGCGCAGATGCGGAAACAAATCGCTGACCTCCGTGCCGCATTGCTTGTTCGGTTTGAAGTCCCACAACGGGCGCAGCAGCGGACGATTGATCGCGCCCAGACCTTTGCGCTCGGCCATCGTGACCAGCTTCGGTTTCGGATCGAAGGTGTCCACTTGCGAAACGCCGCCCGTCGAAAACAGGAAAATCACACGTTTGGCCTTGCCGGGGAAATGCGGCGGCTTGGGAGCGAGCGGATTTTCGGATTGCGGATTTGCGGCGGCAAGCAGATCACTCAAGAGGCCGGGCATCAGCAATGATCCGCTCAGCAGCGAATGAATCATTTGGCGACGAGATGGTTTTGGGTTCATAAGGTTGAATAGCAACGCGGATGACGCGGATAAAAAGGATTTGTACGGATAAGTGCGAAGTTTGTTGAGGTTCGCTATTCCTTAAGTGGTTGCTGGAAGACGCGGCGCTTAAATTCAGGCTTGCGCCCGAAATTTAGTAATAATCCGACCTCGATTTCCGTAGCTTTCAGATAATTTTGCAGTTGGCGCAGGTGTGCTTCATGAATTGTTTCCATCGCCTTCAACTCGATAATGACCTTTCCCTCTACGACCAGGTCGGCGAAATATTCGCCGACAATCTGATTGCGGTAAGCCACCTTCAGCGGCTTCTGGCATTCAACTGATAGCCCCATTTCGCGCAGTTCAAAAGCCAGCGCATTCTCATAAACTTTCTCCAGAAATCCGTAACCTAACGAGTTATAGACATTGTAAAACGCCTTGATAATCTGATCCGTCAACGCAGCATGCAGCAACTCACTTTTCGCCTGATTACTTTCCATTTCCTCTCCTCATGTCCAAGCTTGAAAAGTCTGATCCGCCCTGATCCTCACCATCCGCGTCATCCGCGTTGCTATTCCTTCAATCTACAAAGATAAACTCACTGCTGCTCATCAGCACACGCAGATAGCTCGCCAGCGCGGCGCGTGTCTGCGCTTCGTCTGGCGTGTTGATTTCAGTCAGGTCCGCGCGAACGTCGCGCAAATAGGCCAGGCCGTTGGCGAGTTCTGCTGCAGTTGGTTTGCGCCCAAACGCGAGGCGATAAGCGTATTCAATGCGTTTGGCGTCGTCGGCATAAGCCATTCCGACGCGCACGGCGAACAGATCCGCCTGTTTGTGAACGAACGGATCGTTCATCATAAACAGGGCCTGCAGCGGCGTTGTACTCGGCACGCGCTCGCCTATCGCCGCGTTGGTGTCGGCTCCGTCGAAAATCGAAAGCTGCGGATGTGCGCGGATGCGCTGCTGCATCAGGTACACGCCGCGTCCATTGTGTTCATAGGTGGCAACAAAGGGATTGTGCTGCGAATAACGCCAGTCGCGCTCCGGCGGGAACGGATGTGCGCCATTGATCGTGCGATCCAGCGCGCCACTGACCGCCAGCATTGCATCCCGGATTTCCTCGGCGTCGAGCCGTCGCCGATTGAAGCGCCAGAGCCAGGTATTGTTCGTATCAATCGCCGCATTCGCCGCGTGGTTGTCTCCGCTCAATTGATATGCGTGCGACAGCATCAAACGCCGGTGCATTTTCTTGAACGACCAGCCGTCGGCAATAAATTGCGTCGCTAGATAATCGAGCAATTCAGGATGCGTCGGCGCTAAACCGCGCACGCCGAAATCATTCGGCGTCGGCACGATGCCTTTTCCGAAATGATGCAGCCAGATGCGATTGACAATCACTCGTGCGGTCAGCGGATTGTTGGCGTCGGCAATCCAGGTGGCCAAATCCAAACGTCCGCTGCCCTGGTGAGCAGCCGGTAAACGCGCGCCGCCGAGGATTTGCAGAAAGCCGCGCGGCACAACGTCACCGAGGTTTTTCAAATCGCCTTTGCGATGCAGTCGCGCGTCGGCGCCCTGGCCTTCGGAAACAGCATAAGCGCGTTCGACGTTCGGCGGGTTCAGCAACTCGGACAGACGCAGTCTGACTTTGCTCAACTCCGCTTCGATTTCTTCGACTGTGCGCGTCGAGGCTTCGCCCGTGTACCGGTTGCGGTCGTCGTGGTCTTCCTCAATCAATTTGCCGTCGGCGATGATGCGGCCCAGTTGATCGGTCTTGACGGTTTTGCCGGCCTTTTGCGCCAGCACTTCCGCGGCGGTTTCTTTCTCGCGTTGACGCCCGCGCACGAAGCCGCGTTCGACTTGCAACGCTTCAATCTTCAAATCCAGGTCGCGCACTTCATTTTGGTACTTCTCCAATTGCTCGGCGGGCGCGCCTTGGGCCAGTGGAATCAGGCTGTGCGGATGGCGATAAATTTCGGTGCCGGGAAAAGCGTAACGCGTGCTTTTGAAAATGCCGTAGAGCGCGTAATAGTCCTTCTGCGGAATCGGGTCGAATTTGTGATCGTGGCAACGCGCACAGTTGATGCTGAGGCCGAGAAAGGCCTTGCCCAGATTGTCAATCGTGTCGTCAATCATCAGATTATCGTCCACGTCGCGCGAACCGAACCGCCGCGAATTGGCGATGTATCCTGTTGCAATAATCTTTTCGTTTTTTTCTGACGATGAGGCAGCGGGCAACAAATCGCCGGCAAGCTGTTCCCGAATGAACTGATCGTAGGGTTTGTCGCGATTGAAAGCGTCAATCACGTAGTTGCGATATTTGTATGCGGTCGGCACAGGAAAGTCCGAATTACACCCGGCGGTGTCGGCATAACGCACGAGATCGAGCCAATGCCGCCCCCATCGTTCGCCGTAGGCCGTACTCGCCAACAGCCGATCCACCACTTTCGCAAACGCCCCCGGCGCATGGTCGTTGAGGAAGTCTTCGACTTCGCGTGGCGTCGGCGGCAAGCCTGTCAAATCGAATGTCGCGCGCCGCAGCAATGTCAGTTTGTCGGCATCGGCAACGGGCGCGAGTTGTCTGGCTTCGAGTTTGGCGAGGATGAAATTGTCTATCGGCGATTTTGCCCACGCGGGATTTTTGACGGCGGGAATCGTCACGGCTTTGAGCGGCTGAAACGACCAGAACTGGCGGGCTTCATTGAAATCGTAGGGCTGCACCGTTACGACGGCTTTGCTTTCTTCGTCGCGTGGATCAGGCGCTCCCATTTTGATCCAGGTCTCGAAATCGCGGATCACGTTTTCGGGCAATTGTCCGCTCATCGGCATCTGCAATTTCGGGTCAGCGTAACGAATGGCTTTGAGAAGCAGACTCTTTTCCGGTGTACCCGGCACGACAGCCGCTTCGCCGGAAGCGCCGCCTTTCAGCATCCCGGCGCGGGTGTCGAGCCGCAATCCGCCCGCTGGATTTTTCGCCTGCGCGCCGTGACATTGATAGCAATGGTTGGCGAGCACAGGGCGAATCTTCTGCTCGAAATATTCAACGCCTTCCTTTGATAATCCGCCAGATGGAGTCTGTTGAGCATTGATGGTTGCGAGATAGGGCAGTAGGAACATTGCGCCTGCCAGCAGTGCAAGGCTGCGTTTATATCGGTTTGCTGGTGAATGCGACTTTTCCGGATGATCAGCCGTTCTGTAGAACAGGTTATTAACCTGTTCTACAGAACGGACTCGCCTGAAAACCGCTATCAGAAAATGGGCTGTTCTGATCTTCATCGAAAATGCTCCAAGTCATCCAATGTGATTATGGGTGCGGCATCGCCTTACATTTTGTGACAATCCCGCCTGCTCGGTGTAAAGGCCAAATTCTAAAACTCTCTGATTGGCTGAGAATTTACTACAGGACAATGCATGGGGCTATAAAGATCACATCAAATATTCTGAAGATAATATCATTTGAAAAGCCTGCAATGACGAAATAGCATTCGCGCGTTATGGCAAAACTGAATTGGGAAAACGCCTTTTCTCTGATTGATCCGCAGATCAATGCGGAAGGGATACACGTCTGGCCGTTCGATCCCGCGTTTCCAATGGACGTGCGTTTTTACGTGTGGGATAAACGCCATCACATCAGGATGAATCGCCACGATTATTTTGAAGTTTTCTACCTGCAAGCTGGCGAACTGATCTGCCGGATTCAGGATCGCGAATTTCAAATGCGCAGCGGCGACTTGGCCGTCATCAGCAGCACGCACTATCACACAATGCAATGGCCTGAAAAGAAGAAGAGCGCCAGCCAGGTCAAAGCGGCAACCCTCTACTTTTTGCCGGATTTGATTCGCGCATCCGACGCCACAGGCGATGCCGTCGAATATCTGGCGCCTTTCCTCATGCAGGATGCCAACTTTCCCCACCTCATCGCGGGAAAGACAGGAATTCCGGCGCAAATTTTCGATCTGATCAAACGCGCGCACGCGGAAATACCCGCTGACACGGCGCGCGCACGTCTCACCATCAAAACGTATCTGAAAATGATCCTCATCCTGCTGGTCAATCATTACGCCGATCATCAGGGAACGGTAGAAACCTTCAACCGAAAGCAGCGGGCGATCGAGCAACTGTCTCCACTCTTTGATTTTCTGGAAACGCATTACCGGGAACAGGTTTCAGTGGCTGCGGCGGCGGAGGTTCTGAATTTGAGTGAGTCGCATTTCATGCGGCTTTTCAAACAGGTTACCGGACAATCCTTTGTCAACTATCTGAATCATTTCCGGGTCGCCAAGGCAGAGCATTTACTGGCGACGACGGACTTGTCCGTTTCCGAAGTCAGCCAAGCCGTAGGCTTTTGTGACCAGAGTTATTTCGGGCTGGTATTTCGTAGCCTGATTCAAATGACTCCGTTGCAATACAAACGCCAGTGCCGCATTCGATGATTGACTGTCGAGTGTTCCATCCACACTGGAGCGGTAAACGCGAATTGCGGCGATGGAAATCTTCGCGTTGCCCGTGCTGTTGTTGTAACGGTTTGCGTTTGCTTGTGACCGGTCAGAAAGGTTACCAACTTGTTCTACCGGTCGGACTCGCCTGAAAATCGCGATGGAATCCAACGTAAAATGGGCATCGAAATGATGCCCATTTTTCGTTTTGCAGCCTTGCCGTCAGCTCAACGACAGTGACGTAAAAAGTTCAATGGGCATTGCCACCGTTCAATGTAACGATCAGGCGAAAGCCCATGACTGGTTTGGCGGGTTCTGTGCCGTGCCGTGCCGTTCCAACTCCAAGTTGAAAAGAGTAACGCCTGGTCAGCGTCACCTGTACCTGAGGCATGAAAAGTTGCTGGCGTTCCTCTCGTTTGCCCAGCACCAGATTGGTTTCCATTCCCAGCGTCAGCCTCGCTCCTGCGTTGTAAAACACGCTCGGATTGAATAATCCCTGCGCGCGAGTATGACGCCGTGCGCGAGTGAAGCGAGCGCCCGTCATGCTGAAGACACTCACAGATGGACTGAGTTGATAACCGGCCAGATAAAGCCCGTCGAAAACCTTGCTTCGATCAAGCCGGTTATAACGGCCAATCCACTGCCAGCCATGCACGAACTGCGCGCTTTCGTTTTTGAGGGTTCCCTGCAAGGCGACTTTATACGCGCCGAAATGCTGATTCTCGAATGGGACTTCAAACTCAATGGCGTATCGGTCGCGAAAAGCGTATTCGATTTCTGGCGCCCATTCGGTTTTTTGGCCTGCGCCACGTAACGGGGCCAGGAACAGCGAATTGATTTCCAGTTCGCCTTTTTGCGCGTTCAAGGGACGCACCAGATCGAACACCATCGGTTCGGGCAGTCTGAGCGGAGGTTGGATGCGTGTTATGGAATGCGCCGAGCCAGCAAGCGCATCCAATTCATCTGCAGGCGGGGGCTGCTGTGCGGCGACAGGCGTAGGGGTGGGCGTAGCGCGCGAGTCCGTTTGCGGCGTGGATGATTGAGCCTGGGACGGCGCGAAAAAGCCCGCGAAAAGGATCATGAAACAAACGAAAAAATTCTTGTCAGTCATGGTAATTCAAGAACTCCTGCCAGACGCGGCAGTCTGGTGATGGAGAGCGGCCTTTGGCAGAACGCACTTCCGGCTTGACGCCAAACGCCATCGTCACAGCGCACGGCGACAATCAGGCCAACGTTGCCTGCGGCTCGCCCGAATGACAGGTCACGCGCGCAACACTTCACCAGGCGATTGCTGACGAACGGCGCGAACGCAGGAATGCGCAGGCGTCAGCGTTCAATCGAGCGACGCGTCGTTGCGGCCGGTTGCACACAGAACCTTCGAGTAAGGGAACTTCGCTAAATAGGAATTACACGAACCGGGCAGGTGGCCCACGCGAAATGGAAGGAGAACGGTCAGTGGAGGAAATGATCGGGCAATGCGCGTTGCCAATGGCATCGCGTGCCCTGGAATTGGGAAAGGAGAACCCGGCGGTGGTTTTCTCAAACGCCAGCAGTACGTGCGACGACAAAGCAGCGACGGCGATTGCGCCACTTTTCAATTTCGTTTCCGACTGCGATGGCAACGATTGCAACAAACAGGTGCTGCGAACGAATTGCCCCTGCCCATCGCCCAGCCAGGCATTCAAGATGCCGGGCCTGCCGATTTCCTGCACAACCAGATCGTTGTCATTGTCGTTGTCAATGTCGTAGACCTTGATTTCAGCCGCAGGAAAAGAGAGCGGGGTGTGCAGCAAGGTGGAACCATTGCTGTTGCTGAGAAACACTTCCGTTCTGAAGCTGTTGCCTTCGATACGCCCGACAACGCGATCCAGAATATGGTCGTTGTCGAGGTGAGCCGAAGTCACCTGTTCGTTCCTCGACAACCATTGCAGGCTGTCGAATGCTGGTTCGTTGCTTTGAAGAGAAACCTTTGCTTCCGGTTGATTCAACTCTCCCTGCGACAGGCAGAAACACGCCAGAATGGCGAGCAGGAAAAGTTTGACAGGTTGAAGCGATTTCATAAGGTATACTTGAATTTGTCAGGTTGATTGGCTCCGGTGGCTTCACCGGATTCCGCCGCGCAATTAACGCAGCGGGATTCGATTATAAACTCCGACACTCAACCGGAAAAGAAAGTAATGCGAAAGCGCCCAAAAATATCCAACTTGACTGTGAAATGTGCGCGCTCGAAAAGGAGGGTACTAAAGAAAAATGCGAATACACGGAAAGTCGAATTTCGTTTCATATTTGTCGGGTATCTGGCTTGTGTTGTTGGTTGCCGGTTGTTTGTCATTGACTGTTTTCGCGCAAACGCCACCTCATTTATCGCTCGGCGTTCGGTCAGCCCTTGGCCCAATGCCGCCTGCCGATGATTTGTTGAAGCCGAGGATAACTCTTCCATTGATTTTGGGAGAACGTTTTAAGGATTTGTCGAAAGGGACGTTGACAGAGTCGTCGCTCTCGGCTGGAACTTCCGAAGAGATGAATGATCTGGCAGATTCCAAACCCAGGCCGCTTGTTCTGCCGAACCCGTCCGATGCGTCTTCCAATCCACAGCCTGAATCCCAGAGAGGGTTTGACTGGAATTCCGCGCTCAAACAAGCGTTCCTGTTCAATAGCTTTCTGCAAGGGTTTCGCATTGCCACTGAACCGCAGGTTCGCGCAGAACTCGGCGGGCCTTTTTTCAAGGATTATTTCCGTTCGGTCAAAAGTCTTCGCGGATGGGATGACGGCGACAATTTCCTGACCAATTACATTGGCCACCCGATGCAGGGCGCCGTTAGTGGCCGCATACAAATTCACAACGAACCCCAAGGCCGCATGCAGGAATTCGCCATGCGCAAGGAGTATTTCAAATCGCGCTTCAAGGCCATGGGATTTGCCGCCATGTTCAGTGTGAATTTTGAACTCGGCCCTCTGAGCGAAGCTTCGATTGGCAACGTCGGGATGAAACCGCGCGAGAAAAGCCGTCACCCGATGGCCTTTGAAGACCTGGTTGTGACACCGACTGTTGGCACAGCCTGGTTGGTTGCCGAAGACGCGCTGGATAGGTTTCTGGCGCGAAACCTGGAAAGCAAAATCTCCAATCGCGTGTTGAGAGCGTTGGTGCGTTCAGGGTTGAACCCAACGCGCAGCATGGCCAATCTCATGCGCTTCAAATTTCCCTGGTACAGAGACAACCGCCGGTTGTGACACTGACCGAGCGAAGATGGGGAAACTGTTTCATCATGCCCAACTTCATCACGGTGAATTTTTTGCCAGCGCGCGTTGAGGTCGAACGCAGCGATGGCGGCACGCTGGTTTTGCGCTCGCCTGAAGTATTGCAACCGTATGCCCGCTGTCTGGGCGAATATCTGGAACGATGGGCGATTGAACGCCCGCAACAGATTTATCTGGCTCAACGCGCCGGGGACGAATGGCGCACGATAAGTTATGCCGATGCGCTGCGCCGAGTTCAGGTTTTGGCGACGGCGTTGATGCAACGCGGCTTTTCGGCGCAACGGCCTGTGGCCATCCTGTCTGAAAATTCCATCGAACATGCGTTGTTGGCATTGGCGGCCATGCATATTGGCGTTCCGGTTGTTCCGGTTTCGGCTGCCTATTCGTTGATGTCGCGCGATTTCAAGAAACTGCGCGCGGTTTTTTCATTGCTCACGCCGGGGATGGTTTTGGTGGATGACGGGCAACGCTACGCTCAAGCATTGGCGGCGCTCGACGATTTCGCATTCGAATTAGTTGTCGTCAGGAATGAAATCAACGCGCCGAGAGCGACGACAAATTTTGCCGCTTTGCTTGAACGCCGGGATGAAGCAGCCGTCGCGCGCGCGTTTGCTGCGCTGACGCCGGATACGATTGCCAAGTTTCTGCTGACTTCAGGGTCTACCGGCGAACCCAAGGCGGTGATCAACACCCAGCGCATGCTTTGTTCCAGCCAACAGGCGTTGCGGCAAACCTGGCCATTTTTGCAGGAAGCTCCTCCGGTGTTGGTGGATTGGCTTCCCTGGAACCACACGGCGGGCGGCAACAATAATTTCGGAGTGGCGTTGGCCAATGGCGGATCGCTGTACATTGACGAAGGAAAACCCGCGCCGGAATTGATCGAAAAGACCGTGCGGAATCTGCGCGAAATCGCGCCGACGTTGTATTACAACGTGCCGCGCGGTTATGCAGCCTTGCTGCCTTATCTGGAAAAGGACGCGGCATTGCGCGCCAATTTTTTCTCCCGGCTCAAAGTTCTGCAATACTCCGGCGCGGCCTTGCCTGCGCATGTTGGCGAAGGGCTGGCGCGTGTCGCCGAATCTGAATTGGGCAAAGGCATTCACTTCACGTCGGGTTACGGCGCGACGGAGACGGCTCCGGGCGTCACGCTCGTGCATTTTCCAGTCGCTCGCGCCGCCGCCATAGGGCTGCCGGTTCCGGGCGTTTCGCTCAAAATGGTTCCTGTTGCGGGAAGCGACAAATACGAATTACGAGTGAAAGGCGACAATGTCACACCCGGTTACTGGAAGCGCGAGGATCTGACAGCAGCGGCTTTTGACGACGAAGGTTTTTATCGTATGGGAGACGCCGCGCGGTTTGTGAATCCTGACGATGCGGCATTGGGAATAGAGTTTGCCGGAAGAATTGCCGAAGATTTCAAACTGACGAGCGGAACCTGGGTGCATGTGGGAGCTTTGCGTCCGCGCGCGATTTCGGCCTTGTCGCCGGTCGCTCAGGACATTGTGATTGCCGGGCAGGACCGTGATGAAATCGGCTTTCTGATTTTTCCCAGCTTGGTTGGATGCCGCAGCCTGTGCCCTGATTTTCCTACGGATGCTCCGTTGCCTTTATTTCTCGCCGATCAGCGTGTGCGCGATGTGGTTCGTCAGGGAATGCGGACGTTGAAGGCGGAAGGCGGCGGCAGTTCGACGTTTGCGACGCGCGCGTTGTTGATGGAAGAACCGCCGCAAATTGACGCCGGAGAAATCACGGATAAAGGCTACATCAATCAACGCGCAGTGCTGGACAGTCGTTCACTAACAGTCGCTAGACTGTATGATTCAGCAGGGCAGGCAATCATCACACTCGATGATTGAAGCGCAAACGTTACCGTTTTCGACTTTCTTCCAGCGCTGCCAATATGGCGGCGACCACTTTGGCAGGCGACTTTCCGGTAGTCTTGATGGTCACGCCGGATTCGGCATAACGCGGTTCGCGTCGCGCCAGCAAGGCCTTCAAATCCGAAACGACGGTTGGACGTTGCGTCAATCGGGTTTCTCCGGCCTTGACCATTCGCTTCATGAATTCCTGCGGCGTTGCGTGCAGCCAAACCGTAAAGCAACGCTGTTTGATCTGGTTCCAGCTTGTGGCGTCGTCAACAATCGAACCTCCCACCGCAAAGACGCAGCCCGTGGATGTGGCGAACAATCTGGCCAATGCCTTTCGTTCCAGTTGCTGGTAATACGATTCTCCGTGCGTAGTAAAAATTTGCGCCAGCGACAAACCGGCGGTTTCCTCCACCCAAAGATCGAGTTCGATGAATTCCGTTTTCAGCCGTTTGGCCAGCAATGGACCGACGGTGGATTTGCCCGAACCGCGCAATCCGATCAGGGCGATGAACTGCCTGTCGAATTTGATTCCGTTGCGTTGTTCCAACCAATCGTGCAGGGCCTGCCAATCCTTGTCGGTGCATTGGCTGAGCAAACGCCAGGCGCGAGTGCGCACGGAACGGTCGGATTCGGCAGGCGCAATCAGGTCGGTCGCCGCGCAGCCCAATGCCTGGGCGATCTGGTCCAGCTTGGCGATGGAAACATTGGCGTCGCCGGCTTCTATCTGATTGATGAAACGTTGCGAAAGGTCGGCGCGGGCGGCCAATTCGCGCACGGTCAGTTCGCGCTCCTGACGCAGCGAGCGCACCCGGGAGCCTATTCCGGCGAGCAGCAGATGAGCAGTTTTGGTCTCTTTCATTGGTGAACGCATTATATTTCGCCATCGTGCAGCGTCAACGAATTTTCCTGCAACTGCATTATGTAGCGCTTGTTGCTGAAACGGAGTTCGCAGTATATTTCCCGCCACTGACGACCAGATTCACAAAAATTCCGACACATTCGAATACCCAGGTGGAAAAAACGGCATGAAAGTTCTGATTGCGGGGGGCGGCATCGGCGGTTTGGTTACGGCGCTTTGTTTGGAGCGCGCCGGGATTGAAGCTCGCGTTTTTGAATCCACAGAAGAAATTCGCCCTCTGGGAGTGGGCATCAACCTGCTGCCGCATTCGGTGCGTGTTCTGACGGCGTTGGGGTTGGATGAAAAACTGGCGGAAACGGGAATCGCCACGGCGGAGCTGATTTACTTCAACAAATTCGGCCAGTTGATCTGGCGTGAAGCTCGCGGTTTGGCGGCGGGTTATCAATGGCCGCAATACTCCATTCATCGCGGACTGTTGCAGATGTTGTTGCTCGAAACCGTGCGCGAGAGGCTGGGAGCGGCGGCAGTTCGCACAGGTTGCCATCTGGAATCGTTTGCCGAACATGGCAATCAGGTCGAAGCCAAGTTCATCAATCGCGCAAACGGAGAAATCGTCGCGGTCGAAACCGGCGATGCGCTTGTCGGCGCGGATGGCATTCATTCCCGCGTGCGCAAACAGTTTTATCCCAACGAACGCGAACCGAAATTTTCAGGCAAGGTATTGTGGCGTGGCGTCACTGAAAGCGAACCGTATCTGACGGGACGTTCGATGTTCATGGCCGGATACGCCAATCGCAAATTCGTCGCTTATCCGATTTGCCCGCAAACAGCCGAACGCGGACGTTCGCTGGTGAACTGGGTGGCCGATGTTTACGTTGGCGATGATTATGCTGGAACGCCGCGCGACTGGAACAGGCGGGTTGGCAAGGAGGTCGTGCTGCCAGCCTTTGCAGATTGGCATTTTGATTGGCCCGATTTCAAATTTGATGTTCCGGCGTTGATCGAAGGCGCGGCGGCGATTTACGAATTCCCCATGATTGACCGCGATCCCGTCGAACGTTGGAGTTTCGGGCGCGTCACATTGCTCGGCGATGCGGCGCATCCCATGTACCCGATTGGTTCGAACGGCGCGTCGCAGGCGATTCTGGACGCTCCAGCATTGGTCGAAGCATTGACGACTGAACCGGACGTGGTCAGCGCATTGCAACGTTACGAAGAGGCGCGATTGCAACCGACGGCGCGCATTGTGCTTTCCAATCGCCAGCAAGGGCCGGAGCAGGTCATGCAACTGGTAGAAGATCGCGCGCCCAACGGGTTCACTAACCTGCACGACGTTATTTCGCAGACGGAGTTGGAAGAGATTGCAAACCGATATAAACAAATTGCGGGTTTCAGCCGGGAAGAACTGAATGCCAGATAAACAAATTGAAAATCGGAGACTGTCGTATTGACCATATCCAGCAGATTTCGGAAATGCCAATCGTTCGCGCGACTGACCTTGCTGGTCGGCCTGCTCGGCGTGGTTTGCCTGGTTGGACTGTTCGATGACGCAGCAGGGCTTCAGTCTGAACCTTTGCGCTGGATCGAAGCGGGCGCGGAAGGCGCGTTGCCTGCCGAAATGTATTTCAGCAATCAACACGGCAAGCTGGGCGTTTTGAATACAAGCGGCCCGATCCAGATGAAGGGTCATGGTTTCTTTGAGCAGCAGGGACTCAATCCGCGCGGTTGCGTGACCTGTCATCAACCCGCCAACGCAATGAGCGTTTCGGTCGAAGCCATACGCGAACGCTGGCGCGTGACCAAAGGCGAAGACCCGATCTTTGCCCCGGTGGATGGGTCGAATAATCCAAAGTTGCCGCAAGCGCTGGAAAGTTCGCATTCATTGCTGCTCAATCGCGGACTCTTTCGCGTAGGGTTGCCGTGGCCGCCAGCCGGGAAAAACATCACGCCGGAATTCACCATAGAAGTCGTGCGCGATCCCACGGGCGTCAATCTTGACGATACCTATGGTTTGAAAGGCGCGAATCCTACGGTTTCAGTCTTTCGGCGTCCGCGTCCATCGGCGAATTTGAAATACGTTTTGTCGCCTGACGATGTGTTCAACATCAAAACCGGCACGCTGATGGCGATTGATCCTGAAACGGGCAAACCGGCCAGCATGAACATGATGGCTGACGCGCGCCATCTGACCTTGCGCCAGCAAGCCAATGGCGCTTACCGCGATCACCAGGAAGGCCGGCAAGGTTCGCTGCGACGCGAAGCTTTGGAACAAATCATCGCCTTTGAACAGCAGATATATATGGCGCAAAGCCATGATCGTTGGGGCGGCAGTCTGGTTGAACCGGGAGGCCCATTGGGATTGGGGCCGCGCGCGATGGCTGATGGAAAAGTTCATGTGCTGGCCAACAACAATCGCGATCCGGTCTTTCGTTTGTTCGATGCCTGGAAGAATCCTGCCGCTATGGCGAAAGAACTGACTGAAGCTCAGCGTGAATTTCGCGCTTCGGTGGCGCGCGGCAATGACGTGTTCATGTTCCGCCAATTCTGGATTCGTGACGCGGCGCACATCAATTCCGTGGGGCTTGGCAACCCGATCAAACGTTCTTGCGCTACGTGCCACAACACGCAAATGACCGGACAGGACCTGGCGCCGGGTTGGGTGGATGTCGGCACGGTGAATTATCCCACGTGGACTGAACCACCTGTGTTCAGCGACAAAGCCGAACTGCCGGTGTTCAAACTCACTTGTGACAAAAACGCGCCGCCGCATCCTTATCTTGGCCGCGTGATTTATACGAATGATCCCGGACGCGCCTTGATTACAGGCAAATGCGCAGACATTGGTTCCATCGTCATGGGCCAGCTTCGCGGATTGGCGGCTCGCGCGCCGTACTTTTCAAACGGCTCGGCAAAGAACCTGCGCGAACTGGTGGATTTTTATGATCGCCGTTTTGACATGAAATTGAGCGAGCAGGAGAAAGTGGATTTGATCAATTTCCTGAGCGTCTTGTAGGAGAGTTTCATGCGGAAAGCCTTGCTTGTTTTAACCGTAGTTGCCGGCCAGCTTTTTTATGGAGGGACGATTGCGCAACGCGCTGAAAGGCCGCCAGCGAATCGGCGAAATTTCGTCGCCTGTCCGATTGTGCGCGACACCAAAACATTGCCTTGCTGGCTGGCCGAATACGAAGGCGAACTGTATTTCCTGGGATTGCAGGGCAGCGTCGCGTCTGAGTTTTATCCGCCGCAGTTGAATCACGAAGTTCTGGTTGAAGGAACCGTGACGAATGAACCGCGCGTGTGCGGAGGCATTCCGCTCAGACCATTGCGAGTTTCGGCTCTGCCGGAACTCAATCGCGCCTGCAACACTTTGCTGCCCTCCGAAGAGGGAATGGATGCGCCTGCCGAACCTGCGCGCCGCTTCAACGAAGACCTGCGAAAACCGGGAACTGATTTTTCGCAGCGGGAATTCACCGTTCCGTTCGATTTCGACAGCGACTATCTGACCTTTCACACAACGCGCATCGTCAGTGAAGCCGCGCGCGTGGCCCAAACCATCAAGGCTGCAAAGATCGAAGTGCAGGGTTATCGCGCGACGACGTGGTTGTCGAACGGCAGGAAGTTAATCGAAACGGAAACCATCGCTGCCAAACGCGCCGAAAAAGTCGGCGAGATTTTAGTTGGACTCGGTTTGTCTGCGGCGGCGGTGAATGTCAGCGCGAAAACCGAGCCTGAACCTTGCGACGGCGTTACTGATCCCGACAAACGTCGCGTGACAATCAAATTTCTTTTATGAGCTTGGGCGAGAGGACAGTTAAAGAAACAGGAAATTCCCCGTCATGAATCAAACTCTCACTGAACCAATCGCGCCGAAAACACAATCAATGCGTTACGCCTGGTATGTGGCCGTTGTGCTGATGTTGTGCAATACGCTGTCGTTCATTGATCGGCAAATTCTGGGGTTGCTGGTTGATCCCATCAAGCAGGATTTGGGCATCAACGACACGCAAATCGGCGCGTTACAAGGCGTGGCCTTCGGCATCTTTTACACTTTGTTCGGATTGCCGATGGGGCGGATTGTGGATCGCGGCAATAGGCGTTCGCTGGTGGCGGCGGGGATTTTTTGCTGGAGTTTGATGACGGCTTTGTGCGCTGGGGCGCGCGGATTCTGGACTTTGGCTGCTGCGCGTATGGGTGTCGGCGTCGGCGAAGCGACTCTTTCGCCAGCGGCGTTTTCGTTGTTGTCCGATTATTTCCCAAGGGAGCGGCTGGCCACGGCGCTCAGCATTTTTTCGATGGGCATTTTCTTCGGCCCCGGACTGGCGTTGATTATCGGCGGACTGGTGATCGGCGCCGTCGGTTCGTGGCGATTGACCTTTTTGATTGTCGGATTGCCCGGTCTGCTGGCGTCGTTGCTGGTTTTTACGATCAAGGAGCCGGAGCGGAAACATCTGCTGGGCGGCAAAGCGAGCAATCTCAGTCTGGCGGAAGTTTTTGAACAGGTCAGGTTGCGCTGGCAATCGGTGGTCGGCATTTGTCTGGCGTTCGCGTTTCAGGCGATGTGCAATTACGCGCAACAGGCGTGGCTGGTGTCGTATTTCATTCGCGTGCATGGTTGGCCACGCCCGAAGGCGGGAATGACGCTCGGATTGATGACCGTCGTCACAGGCTTGCTGGGCGCGTATTTCGGCGGTCTGCTTTGCGACCGTTGGCAACGTCATGGCAAAACCGATGCCCCGTTGCGCGTGGGCGTTGTGGCCACCGCTTGCGCAGCCATCTTTTTCAGCGTGGCTCTGGCGGCGACCAATTTGAATCTGCAACTGGCGTTGCTGCTTCCGTCCTTTTTCTTTCTGGCAATGCCGATTGGCAGCACTTACGCATCGCTGCAATTGATTCTGCCAAATCAGGTGCGCGGGCAGATTGGCGCTTTGCAGGTCTTCACGCTCAATCTGATCGGATTGATGTTGGGGCCGCTGTTGCCGGGCTTGCTGAACGATTATGTCTTTCGCAATCCGCAAATGATCGGCTGGTCGCTGATTCTGACCGTAGCGCCGGCGTCGCTGTTGTCAGCCGTGCTGTTTTATGCGACGTGGAAACCTTATCGCGCTCATTACGCTCAGATGCACGGCAACCTGTGATGAAAGGAAACCGAATATGAACATCAATGATCTGGTGGCGATTGACGTACACGTTCATCTGGAAACCGAAATCGAAGACAACGAAGCCAACGCCGCCGCGCAAAAATACTTCGGCAAATCCGGCGTGGGGCGCAATCGTCATGAACTGGCGGCTTATTACCGCGAACGCAAAATCGGTTGTGTCGTCTTCACTGTGGATGAACGGCTGACCGGGCGTCCGCCGATTCCGAACGACGAAATCGCCGCCTTTGCCGCTGAAAATGCCGACATCATGTTCGCCTTTGCCAGCGTTGACCCTACGCGAGGCAAAGAGGCTGTTGACGAAGCGAAACGTCTGATTGCCGCAGGCGGCATTCGCGGGTTCAAACTGCATCCGCCATTGCAGCAATTTCACGCCAATGAACCGAAGGTGTATCCGTTTTACGAAGTTCTCAACGAAGCGAAATTGCCGGTCATCTTTCACACCGGCCACAGCGGCATCGGCACTGGAATGCCCGGCGGTGGCGGCGTGCGGTTGAAATACGGCAACCCGATGGACATTGACGATGTCGCCGTGGATTTCCCCGATATGCCGATCATCATGGCTCATCCGTCTTTTCCCTGGCAGGACGAAGCCATTTCCATCTGTCTGCACAAACCGCAGGTTTACATTGATCTGTCGGGATGGTCGCCGAAGTATTTTTCGCCGACGCTGGTGCAATACGCCAACACCTTGCTCAAACACAAAGTGCTGTTCGGGTCGGATTATCCGCTGATTGCGCCGGATCGCTGGTTGGCCGATTTCGAGAAAATCGCCGTCAAAGACGAAGTGCGTCCGTTGATCCTGAAAGAAAACGCGATGCGATTGTTTGGGCTGAATCAATAAAGGAGCGATGAACCGATGAAAACGCGAATGACAAATCTTGTTTTTGTTCTTGGCTTGTTGATGTTGAGCGCCGCCGCTGTATTTGCCGATGGCGCGAAATGTGCGGCGCTGGCTTCTGCTTCGTTCGGCGCGGAAGTCAGAATTGATTCGGCGACGCTGGTTGCTGCAACGCAACAAGCTCCTGAACATTGCGATGTGCGCGGCGTCATCGCTCCCGAAGCCAGATTCGCCGTCAAATTGCCGGCCAACTGGAACAACCGGTTTTATATGGTTGGCGGCGGCGGGTACGCCGGACAAATCAGCCATGGCCCTATGAACATTGGCTTGCAGAAAGGTTACGCGACGGCTTCGACCGACACCGGCCACGACGCCGCCAAAGAACCGCTGGCGACTTTTGCCAATCCCGTCCCGAACAATCCGCACGCAGACCGCAAAGTTCTGGATTACGCTTATCTGGCGGTTCACAACACCGCAGTTTTGGCCAAACAAATCGTCAAATCGTATTACGGCAGCGATCCGAAATACTCTTACTGGGTTGGTTGTTCCACCGGCGGGCGACAGGGTTTGATGGAAGCGCAACGTTACCCGGAAGATTTCGATGGGTACGTCATCGGCGCGCCAGTGCTGAAAATTTCGCACGAACAGATGCGCGGCATCTGGAACGCGCAAGCTGTTACAGCCGAGCCGGGCAGACTGGCCGTCGAAAAACTGCCGTTGCTGGCCGCTGCGGTGTACAAAAAATGCGACGGAGCGGATGGCGTTCAAGACAATTTGATCGCCGATCCGCGCCGATGCAATTTCGATCCGGCGGTGGATTTGCCGAAATGCGCGGGTGATGTTGACGGCAAGGATTGTTTTACGGCTGGACAGATTGCGGGATTGAAAAAGGTCTACGGCGGAGTGCGAACGTCGAAAGGCAAATTGCTTTATCCCGGACAGCCGCTCGGAGCGGAAATCGCTCCGCCAAACGGGCGCAGCGCCTGGATAGGCAGCATAGGCGCAGAGCCGGGCGCGGGCTTGGCGTTCGGCGAAACCTTCATGCGATATATGACGCGGCCTCCGTTGGGAGCGGATTGGAGTTACAAATCGTTCAACTTCGACACCGACCCGGCGAAGCTTGCGGCTATTTCCAAAATGATTGACGCGACAAATCCTGATCTGACGCGGTTGAAAAAACGCGGCGGCAAAATCATTCAATATCACGGCTGGGCTGATGCGCTGGTCAATCCGCAAGCTTCGGTGGATTACTACGAATCGGTTTTGAAAAAGATGGGCAGGCGGCAGACACAGGAGTTTTACAAGCTATACATGCTGCCCGGCGTATTTCATTGCGCAGGCGGCGTCGGTTGCGACCGCGCAGATTGGTTCACGCCGCTGGTCGAGTGGGTGGAAAAAGGCGTTGCGCCCGCTGCGATTGCCGGAGCGCGCGTTCAACAGGGAACGACCGTCATGACTCGCCCGCATTGCCCTTATCCGCAAACCGCCAAATACAAAGGCAGCGGCGACATCGCCAAAGCAGAGAACTTCGTTTGCCAGTAAAAGCAGGCAACAGCATGAACAAACGACGCAGCATTGAAATTCCAGGCTTGCAGCACGAAAACCCGATTCCAGTGGCTTCACAGATTGGCCCGTTTCTGGTGACGAGCGGCGTGTTCGGCAAAGACCCGGCGACGGGGACGATTCCGCCCGACATCGAAACACAATGCGCGCTGATGTTTTCCAACCTGCGGCTGATTCTGGCGGCAGCGGACGGTTCGCCCGAAGACATAATCAAAATGATCGTCTGGGTAAAAGACAAATCGCTGCGCCCGCACGTCAACAAAGAATGGTTGGCGATGTTTCCCGATGAGCATTCGCGTCCGGCGCGGCACAGTCTGGTCAATGCGGATTTGCCCGGCGCGGCGCTGGTGCAATGCGAAATCATGGCTGTCATCAACAAGGATTGAAAATGGAACTCACGCCAACGATTCCGAAACTCGAATTGCTTTGTCACGTAGCGGTCAAGGTCGCTGCGCCGCAATTGATCGGCAAAACGCTGACAGGCGAACGCCGCGTCATTCCGATTACAGGCGGGCGCTTTGAAGGCCAGCGACTGCGCGGAGAAATCGTTCCCGGAGGCGCGGATTGGCAGATTGTCACTGGCGACGGCGTGGCCTTGTTGGAAGCGCGATATACCTTGAAGACCGATGACGGCGCGTTGATTTACACGCGCAATGTAGGCGTGCGCCACGGTCCGCCCGAAGTGTTGGCAGCCATCGCGCGCGGCGAACAGGTTGATCCGTCGAAGTATTACTTTCGCGCCACGCCGAGTTTTGAAACGGGCAATGCCAAATACGACTGGCTCAATCGCATTGTTTGCGTCTGTTCCGGCGTGCGCGCCAAAGAAGAAGTCTTGTTGGATTTTTACGAAGTGAAATAAGGAGGCTCGATCCGTGTCCAATGATTTTCGCACCGATGTTGTCGGCAGTTTGCTGCGCCCAGCGTATTTGAAAGAAGCCCGCGCCGATTACGAAGCAGGCAAACTTTCCGATCAGGCGTTCAAACAAATCGAAGACCGAGCCGTTGACGAAGCCATCGCCGCGCAAGAACGCGCCGGTCTTGCAGTCATCACCGACGGCGAAATGCGGCGTTACGCTTTTTACGGCCATTTGATTGACGCTGTAGAAGGCTTCGACAAATACGGCGGCTGGGCGATTCCGTTCCGCGACGAAAGCGGCGAAGAACTGGTGCTGCAACGGCCTGTTGTTGTCTCAAAGCTCCGACGCAAACGGCATCTGTGCGCCGAAGAATTCACTTATGTCCGCGCCAAAGCCAGCGTACCGGCCAAAGTCACGCTGGTCAGCGCACAACAGGCCGCCGCGTATTACGACGCCGAAAAATCCAAAGGCGCTTATTCGACGGTGGATGCTTACCTGGCCGATCTGGTGGACATTTTGCGCGGCGAAGTGGCCGAACTGATTCGTCTTGGTTGCAGCTACATTCAGATTGATTCGCCGCAATACACCGCGCTGCTCGATCCGAAATTGCGCGAAGGTTATCGCCAGCGCGGCAACGACCCGGATCGGTTGCTCGATCTGGCCATCGAAATGGACAACGCGATTGTTGGCGATCACTTGGGCATCACGTTTGGGCTGCATCTGTGTCGCGGCAACAATCAGAGCAAGTTTTATGCTGAAGGCGATTACGGCCCGATCACCAAAGTTTTCAGCAAAACGAAATTCAATCGCTTTCTGCTGGAATTCGACGACGCGCGTTCGGGCGGGTTTGAGCCGCTGACGGAAGTTCCAGACGACCGCACAATCGTGTTGGGACTGATTAGCTCCAAACACGCCGCGCTCGAAAGCAGCGCCGAACTGAAACAGCGAATCGCTGAGGCGACCAATTACGTTCCGCTGGAACGATTGGCGCTCAGCCCGCAATGCGGATTCGCTTCAACGCTGGAAGGCAATCTGCTGACAGAAGCCGACCAGGAAGCGAAACTGCGGTTGTCAGTTGAAGTCGCGCGCGAAGTGTGGGGCTGAACCAGGGGAGCATAGTGATGCGAACGCAAGTCGGAATTGTCGGCGCAGGCCCAGCCGGATTGTTGCTGGCGCATTTGCTGCGGCGGCAGGGCGTCGAATCAATAATCATCGAAACCCGCAGCCGTGAGTATGTTGAAAGCCGCATTCGCGCCGGAGTGTTGGAACAGGGAACGGTGGACATACTGAACGAATCTGGCATTGGCGAACGATTGCGGCAGCAAGGCCTGGTTCACCATGGCATAGAACTCAGCTTCAACGGGCGACGACATCGCATAAATTTTCAAGAGCTGACCGGCGGACGCGCGATCACTGTTTACGGGCAAACCGAAGTGGTGAAGGATTTGATTCGCGCGCGTCTTGATGCCGCAGCGCCGCTGTATTTTGAAGTCGAGGACGTGAGCATTCACGAATTTCAGACAAACGCGCCTGAAATTCGTTTTCGCTGGCAAGGCGAAATGCGGCGAATCGAATGCGACTTCATTGCGGGTTGCGATGGATTCCACGGCGTTTGTCGTCCGGCCATTCCGGCGAATCATCTGCAAATTTTCGAGCGCGCGTATCCGTTCGGTTGCTCGGCATTTTGGCGCAATCCAAACCGCCGTCTTCGGAATTGATTTATTGCCATCACGAACGCGGCTTTGCGCTGTTCAGCATGCGCGCGCCGGAAATCACTCGGCTGTATTTGCAATGCGCGCCGGACGACGATCTGGCCAATTGGCCTGACGACCGCATCTGGCAGGAATTGGCATTGCGGCTGGACGCTGGCGATTTGATGTTGAAGCAAGGCGCGATCCTGCAAAAAGGCATTACGCCTATGCGCAGCTTTGTGGCCGAACCCATGCAATGCGGCAGGTTGTTTTTGGCGGGCGACGCGGCGCACATCGTTCCGCCGACCGGCGCAAAAGGTTTGAATCTGGCGGCGGCGGATGTTCGCATTTTGTCGCTGGCGCTGGCGGAATTTTATCAAACAGGGAAGACGAAACGGCTCGATCTATACTCTGTCGTTTGTCTGAAACGGGTTTGGCGCGCAGAGCATTTTTCGTGGTGGATGACGCAACTTCTGCATCGGTTTCCTGACGCGACGCCGTTTCATCAACGGTTGCAGCTCGCCGAATTGGAATACGTCACACATTCGCGCGCGGCGGCGATGGCGTTGGCGGAAAATTATGTAGGGCTGCCTTTTGACGAATGACGCGAAGAACTACTGATCTGCGGAGGTTGTTTCCGCAATCGCCTGCACCACTGCACGGTAATCGTTGGGAGCTTTGCCGCCGAATTGCGGCAGCAGGTTCAAACTCGCTCCCCAATCCTGCCGTTTGACTATGGCTTCGGTCATGACCGGTTCGACGCCTATGGCGCGCAACGTGGCGGCGACTTCTTCCAATTCGCGGGCGCGGCGTTCGCCGTGTTCTATGACTCGGCCAACCATGTAACTCGCCAACTTTTTCCAGTTCATTCCCGGCATGGTTTCTTCCAAAGTGGCAAAGACGCGCTCGTCCGCACCGTAAGGAACAGCGCCCAACACGCATTCCAGCAGCAAGGCTTCCAGGCCTTTGACGATGATGCTGCGGCACATCTTGGTTGCAGAAGCCGCTCCGATTTGTTCGGAGATGATTTCCAGATTCATCCCGTATGGCGCAAGCGCGTCAACCAGACTTTGCGCATGCGTTCCTCCCAGAAAAATCGGCACGCGATGCAGATGTGGCGGCACGGGCGACATGATCGCCGCTTCGACAAAACGCGCGCCGCGCGATTCGATCAATTGTCCGATGGCGCGTTTCAGATCAGGCGAAACCGAATTGAGATCGGCGTAAAGATGTTTGGTGGTCAGATGCTGCGCGTTCTGTTCGGCGGCTTCGCGCGCGGAACCAGCCGTCACTGTGGACAGCAACACATTGCATTCGGCGGCAAGCTCGGCGTTCGATTCGCACAAACGAACGTCGGTTTCGACGGCGCGTTGTCGAATCTTTTCGCCGCGACCGGGCGTGCGCGCGTTAATGTCGAAAGCGCAAACGCGCGCCAGTCCAGCCTCGCGCAAACCTTTGGCCAGGTGATAGCCGGCTTCGCCAAAGCCTATGAATCCGAGAGCCAGTTTTGCGTTCATCTCACGTCGTTGGAAACGGCCTTGTTTGCAACAGGCAGCGATTTACTTGAACAGCTTTGGCGCAAAGTCAGTCAGGTAATTGCGCCAGTTGATCCAGGTATGGCCGCCCGCTGTTTCTTCGTAAATCGGATTGAAGCCATGTTTTTTCAGCAGGTCGAGCGTACCTTTGGTCATTCCCAGCAGAAAGTCGTCTTTGCCAGTGGCGAACCAGAGCAGCTTCAAACCTTTTTTCAGATTCGGATCGTCGAGTTTGGCCTGATGTTGTTTGATCCAGGCTTCGCCCGCCGGAGAGATCGCCGGAACGGCACTGGCTGCGGGACGCGGAGCGCCGGGTTGCGGCGCGCGCATAAAGGCGCTGAGCAAACCGGAACTGTAAACGCCGACGTAGGCGAATTTTTCCAGATGCGGCAGCGCAATGTTCAACGTGTGGTTGCCGCCCATCGAAAGCCCGGCAATCGCGCGATTGTTGCGATCTGTCAGCACACGATAGTTCTTTTCGACATAGGGCATGATGTCCGTAACGAAATCCCGCACAAAATCATCGGGCGGCGGCGCGCCCCCACTACCGCTGCTGTTTGCTGGCGGTGGCGTGAAGCGCATGTTCTGGCTGGTGTGTCCGGCGGGCATGACAATCACCATCGGTTTGGCTTTGCCGGCGGCGATCAGGTTGTCCACGATGAAGCCCGCGCGACCCACCGAAGACCACGAATCGTCGCAATCGCCCGCGCCGTGCAGCAGGTAAAAAACAGGGAATTTGCCTTTGCCCAATTCATAACCGGGCGGCGTGTAAACGTGCATGCGGCGGAATTTGCCAAGCGCGGTTGAATAATAAGTGACTGCGCTGACGGCTCCGCGCGGAACATTTTTCGTGTCCTGAAATTCCGAGCCGGCAACGTGAACCATGCTCCAGACGTTGTTGTTGGATTCGCTGACCGAAGGATTGCGCGGATCAATCACCGATACGCCGCTCAGATTGAAATTGTAGCGATAGGTTCCGGGATCAATCGGGCCAATGGTGATTTCCCAAACGCCCTTGTCGTCTTTGGTCATGTCCTTGCCCGGCCCCATGCCTGGAATGTCGCCGCCCGACAGACGAACGCTTTCCGCTTTTGGCGCGAGCAAGCGGAACGTGATTTTGCGATCCGCATGCACTTCCGGCGAAGTGATTTGCGGCGGCGCATTCGGCGCTTGCGCCATCGCGGTAACCGACAACGCCGCAAAAACAAGTGCGGCAAAAAAAGCTGTGAACAGGTTTTTGTGTTTCATAAATTCCTCTCTGATTGGTGAAGGTACGGTAAATCAGTGCAGATAACCGCCGCCGTCGCACAGGATCATTTGTCCTGTGATCAGTTCGGCGTCGTCGCTGGCCAGAAAGGCGATCAGTCCGGCCAGATGTTCCGGACGTCCGCGTTTTTTGATGGCTTGATTTTGCATCACGCGGTTGAATGCCTCTTCGGTTGAATGCGCCATTGTACCTTCGGTGGCGATCATGCCGGGCGCGACGGCGTTGACGCAGATGTTGTCGTCGCCCATTTCCTTGGCCATCACGCGCGTCATTCCCATGACTGCGCCTTTGGCGGCGACGTAAGCCATCTGCCCCGGATTGGCCAAGAAGTACGTCCGCGAAGCGACGTTGATCAACCGCCCGTGCTCGCTCTTTTTCAGCAGCGGATAAATCGCTTTCGACACCAGAAAGTAGCCAATGTAATTGACCTGCACAAAACGATTGACTTCGTCGTAGCTCAATTCGTGCCAGGGCGTTTTGCCGGACAGAATGCCCGCGTTGTTGACCAGAATGTCTACGTGATCGTGCCGTGCAGCAATGGCGGCAACGGCTTTGGCAATTTGTTCTTCGCTTGTCACATCGCAGATTTCGGCATTGGCTTGCCCGCCAGCAGCGCGAATTTCGGCGACGGTTTCCGCAGCGTCTTTGATGTCGAGGATTTCCACCGTCGCGCCTTCGGCAGCCAGACGCACGGCAATGGCTTTTCCGATTCCCGCAGCCGCGCCTGAAACAACGGCGATTCGATCTTTCAATCGGCTCATTCTTTTTTCTCCTGGTTAAGTCTGATTTCTCAAGCTGGGCAAGCCCACGCCCGCCGCGTCAAAACCGCCATCCACGGCCAGAATCTGTCCATTGATGAAGCTGGCCGCATCGCTGCACAAAAAAGCGACGGCTTCAGCGATTTCGCGCGCTGTTCCATAACGCCCGAGCGGAATGGCGTCGCGGTAACTGGTGCGAATGTCCGCCGAATGAACTTGCGCAGCCATAGCCGTTTCGACCGGGCCGGGCGCGATGCAATTGACGCGAATTCCCAGATTGCCGTATTCGACGGCCTGCTGTTTGGTCAGATGCATCAGCGCGGCTTTGCTGGTTCCATACGCGATGCGCAATGTGCTGGCGCGCACGCCGGAAATCGAAGCGATGTTGACGACGCTGCCGCCAGCGGCGGTTTCGATCATGACGGGCGCGCAGGCTTGCGTGCAGAGAAACGGACCGTTCAGGTTCGTGGCCATCACCCACGACCAGTCTTCAAACGTGACTTCCTGCGCCGGTTTGAAAACGGCGACGCCGGCGTTGTTGACCAGCGCATCAATCCGTCCAAACTGGTCAACGACGCGGGCAATCGAAACCTGAACTTGCAGCGGATCAGAAACATCGCACAAAACGGCCAGGGCTTCCGGTTTTTCGCACAAGGCTTCCGCTGTTTGCGCCAGCGTCGTTTCGTCTCTGTCCAACAATGCAACGCGATAACCCGTTTCCAGAAACTTTTCCGCAATGGCCAGCCCTATGCCGCGCGCGGCTCCGGTGACGACGGCGACTTTGTTCATCGCTCCTCCGCCAGTTCTCGTTGCAATCGTTTCATTTCGCCGTGAACGGCGTGCAACGTCATCAGCGCGTGCAGCGGATGCGCTCCGGCGGCGACTATGCGTCCGGCGTTGTCGCTGACTTTTGTGCTGTTGCCGACTTCGGCCAATGCGCGCGCGGCGTCAAAATGTTCTGTGGGAAGCTGGTATTCCGCCGCCACGCCTTCCAGATCGGTCAGCAAACGGCGGCGCAGCGTCGAATCCAGACGCATATCGAACAGCAGTTTGTTCAGGTGATAAGCTTCGGCGGGCGGATGCGCGTAAAACCTGAAGCCGCCTTCGTTTTTGAAGACATAGGCGGGTGGTGCGGCTTCGAGCGGCGCGGGGCGTTCGCGTTGCGGCAAAAAGCGTATCATCGCGTGGCCGTGATGCCAGGTCGGCGTGTATTGCACCAACTCGCCGGGCACATCGCCGATTGCGCCCAGCAATACTGCCCACGGCAACAATTCGGTGTTGCCGACTTCGTCCAGTTGTTCGGAAGTCAGGTTCAGCAGGCTTTCGCCCCTGCTGTGTTCAAGCTCCGAAATCATCCATTTGTCGAAATCGAATTCGGGATGCGGATATTTCCAGGTGCCGGGGTAATGCGACATGCCGCCGCTGGCGATGATGGCGACTCGTTCATTGCGCGAAGCGACAATTTCGGCAATCGCTCGTCCGAAAGCTGCGCAGCGTTTCGGCGTAGGCAGCGGAGGCATATAAACATTGACGTGAATCGGCACGACCGGAATAGCCCTGCCGCCGATGACGAATTCAAACGGCACGGCGAAGGTGTGGCCGAGCGTTGCGTCTTCGGAATAAGCCAGATCGAATCCGGCGTTGACCAATTCGTGCAGCAAGGCTTCGGCGTAATCCCTATGAATCGGCAAATCATATTTGCGCCCGGCGAATTCGGCATTGGCGCGATTGCCCGCCACAATCGCAAAGGTCGGCACGCAGTTGATGGCGAAGGTTTCCAGATGGTCGCTGCCCAGAAACAAAATGACATCCGGCTTGGTTTCGTCCAGCAGCTTGCCCAGTTCGCGCATTCCGGCAATCGAAGCGTCGAGCTGCGCGTGATCTTCGTCCGGCGGATAAGTGAACAATTGCGGCGCGTGACACGTGGACATTGCCGCTACGATGTTTCCCATAACAAAAAACCTCCAAATCAAGCCAGAAAACTTTGAAACAGGATTGACATGATTTTTTTGCAGGATGAGCAGGATTCAAAACTGACAAAAGCCTTTTGGGAATTGATGATCTCGTAAATCCTGCCGCAAATCTTCTTCCTGTCAAAAAAGGATGTCTGGACGTTTCTTGTTCTGATTTCATTACAGTTTGAAAAGCCCGAACAACAAACAGGCGCAGGTCATCACAACCGACGCGCCAAATAAAAACGGAGCGGTAAATTTCTGGTGCTCGCCCAAATCAAGTTCCGCCAAGCCAATCAGCAAAAACGTTGACGGCGTTAGAGGGCTGACCGGAAAGCCTGTGGTCATTTGTCCGAGCAGTGCCGCCTGCGCAATTTGCACAGGCGCGACTCCCAACAGCTTTGAAGCTTCGGCAACGACGGGTAACACGCCGAAGTAAAACGAATCCGGGTCGAACAAGAAACTCAACGGCATGGAAATCATTCCCAACGCGAATGGAATGTGTTCGGCTTGCCCGGCGGGAATGTGCGCGACAGCGGTTTGCGCCATTGCGGTCAACATGCCGGATTCTTTCATGATTCCAGTGAATGCGCCTGCCGCCAGCAATACGCTGGCCATCATCAACGCGGCTTTGGCATGCGCATCCACCCGTTCGCGTTGCATTTTCAGGTCGCGGTAATTCAGCGTCAGCGCCAGCACCGTACCCAGCATGAACACGACTGCCGGTTCTGCTTTGCCGCTGACCATCGCAGCCATCAATACAACCGTCAGCAACACGTTTGGCCAGAAATTGTGCGGGCGTCGCAGCGCCACTTCCGCTTCGGACAAGGTTCGTCTGACTTGCCCTGACTGTTCAAGACCTTTCTGAACTGCTCCGACCAGCTTCAATCGTTTTTCCTCGCGTTTGCCCAGCCACCAGGCCGAGGCGAAGACAAACGCCAGACCGACCAGTTGCACCTTGATAAGCGGATTGAAAATTTCGGTGACCGGCATTTTCAACGCTGCAGCCGCGCGCAACGTCGGCCCACTCCACGGCAGCATATTGTTGACGCCCGCCGCCATCGCCACCGCGCAAGCCAACACGCGCCTGTCCATTTGCAAACGGTCATACAGCGGCAACAACGCTGGAACCGTGACCAAAAACGTCACCGCGCCCGAACCGTCCAGATGAACGATTGCCGCGAGCAATGCCGTTCCCAGCACCACTCGCGCCGGACGATTGCCCACCGCGCGCAAAATGCGGTCAATGATCGGATCGAGCATTCCGGCATCGGACATCACGCCGAAATACAAAATGGCGAAAATGAACATCGCCGCAACGGGCGCAATGCCTTGAATACCTTTGATGATGAAGCCGCCGGTTTTCAGCCCGAAGCCGCCAATCAGCGCGGCGATAATCGGAATCGCAATCAACGCCACCAGGGGCGAAAGCTTTTTGCTGAGAATGGCCGCCGCCAGCGCGATGATGGTCAGCAAGCCCAACAACGCAATCATTCCGCGACTCCTTCGGCGTCGAATCGCGTGGATGGTTCCGCCGGGACTTCGATTTTCAAACTCAGCAACAAAAACGAAAGCGTTTTGCCGTGAGTGTCCAGATTGAGCGAATCGTTGACGCCGCCGTCCAAAACATTTTCCAGCACGAAATTCATCGCGCCCAATTTCGGCAACACGTATCGGCGCACTGCCGTTGGTTGGCGATGGCGAAACAGTTCGTAAACAGCTTCTTCTGTGACCTGTTCCACCAGCAAAGGAAACCATTCCGCTTGGTAAGCGATCACGCTGATGTTTGCCGTGCCGCCTTTGTCGCCCGTGCGGCTGTGGGCGAGACGATGCAATTCAACTTGTCGCGTTGCGTATGTCATCAATCGAGAAAAGTAACTGTCGCAGAAACGAGTTCGCGCGGAATGAAGCACGAAACAGAATTGAGTCGTTGCGTAATCGTCGTGCGAACGCCGCCGCCGCCAGCCGGGCCGCAGGTGTAAAGAGCCGTGACTTCGCGCGTCAGTCGTTCGATGGCGGCGCGGTCGTCGTGAACTCCCGCCACGCGCAACCGCACATCGCGGGCGTCGGTTGGCAGAAAGTCCGCCATGGCGTAGCCGCCGTCGTCGGCAAAGACGCTCAACGAACCGATCAAATCAAACCGCAGTTTCAATTCATCGCCGATTCGTCGTCGAATGATTTCCGCCGCCAATCTCGCGCGCGCTTCGGCGTTTGGTCCGGCATAAGAAATTTCCGCTTCGCCCAGCCAGCCGCCCGCAAAACAAACCGTCGTTTTCAATGTGTCAGGCCGTTTGTGCCCGCGTATGCCGGTGACAGCGACACGATTTTCGCCAACGACTTCGACCTCGGCATCGGAAATGTCTGCAACAACGTCCGGCGTCATATACGCTGACGGATCATGCAATTCATAAAGCAGTTGTTCTTTGACTGTGAGCGCATTGACTACGCCGCCCGTCGCCTCGGCTTTGGCAATGACAAAAGAACCGTCCGCTTCAATTACGGCAATCGGAAAACCGACGTTGTGAAGCTCCGGCACGTCTTTGAAACCGGGATCGGCAAAATAACCGCCGGTGACCTGCGCGCCGCATTCCAACAAATGCCCGGCCATCGTTGCGCGTCCGAGTTTGTCCCATTCGTCTGCGCGCCAATTGAAATGCGCCATCGCCGGGCCAACCGCCAGCGAAGGATCGGCGACGCGACCGGTGACGACGACTTGCGCGTCTGAACGCAAGGCATCGGCAATCGCCTCCGCGCCCAGATACACATTCGCGCTGACGATTTCGCGTTCGGCATCGGCGGAGTTCAGGTAAGTGCGCAGCAATTCGCGCCCACGCGCATCGGATAAATCGTCACCTTCGATCACGGCGATGCGAATGTTCTTGAGACCTTGTTCGTTGGCGATGCGCTGAATCAACTGTGCAGCAGCTTGCGGGTTGGCCGCGCCGAAGTTGCTGACAATCGGAATGCCGTGTTCAATGCAACGTCCCAACACAGGCCGCACCATCGGTTCCAGCAGTGGCGCGTATCCAAGTTCAGAGTTTTTCCGCCGTTCCAATTGCGCCAACGCCAGTGTGCGTTCCGCCAGCATTTCAAAGATCAATACGCCCGCTCCGCCGCCAGCAATCAGCGTTTCTACAATCGGCGCGGCGGCATCGGTTCGATCTCCGCCGAAGCCTGCCGCACAGCCAATGGCCAATGTGTCGCGGCGCATTTTGTTTTCACCTCAACGCAAAACGTTGCTGGCTTCAGCCTGTTGAATCAAACGCGCCGCGTCTTCGGTCAGCAGGAAGCGTTGCGCCAGCAAACTCTCCACAGCCTTTTTCACTGCGGCGACATAACCCGCGTGATCTTTGTAGCGTTCTTCCAGCGACAAACGCGGGTCGCCTTTTTCAAATCGTTCGGCTTTGGTTTTGGCGAATGGAATGAAGCCGCCCGCAAAGCCACAGATACGATCTTTGTAAAAGCCGCTGCGCGTGACGTTCCAGCCCAGATATGTTCCAAGCGGCGTTTGCAACAGCGGCGAAGCGATGCCGCTGGTTTCGTTACCGTCGGCATTTACCCTGGGAACCAGGCTTGGCAGCGTTCGTTTGATGACGGGCGGAACGATGGTCATCACTCCTGACAGGTCGGAGTATTTGAAGTCCGCTCCGAAATCGTAATCCAGCAGCGGATTGAACAAGTTGTTTGGCAATGGCGCGCCGGGAATCAGCGGAAAGCCCATGGCCGTGTGATCCGGGCGAACCAGTTCGCCGCGATCCAGGCGCGGATAAACGCTGGCCGGAGGCTCTGTGTTTTTCGTCACCCAATCGGTCAAGGCCAGAATCAAGGCGCGCATTTGTTCAGCTTGCGGATTCACGTTGGCAGGCAAAGCGCACGCGCCTTGCGCGGCTGGAACTTCCGCGCTGAAACCGCCGCGTCCTCCGCCGTGAGTCGTGCCGGGAAAGTAATATCGCCGCACATTCGCGGGCAGTGGAATGTCTGTTTCGGCATTCGGCCCCAGCAGATTCGGCGACATTCGCAAACCCCAGAATTCGGCAGAACCGAAGGTTTCAAAAATCTTCGGACAGGTTTTCGTCGCGCGGCAACGATCCAGCATGCTCGCCGATTTGCGCCCGCGCGTTTTGTCTTCGTAATCGCCCCACCACAACGGAGGTTCGCTGCCCGCTTCATACAAATTGGCGGCTCCGCCCGGATAAGCGAAGCGAATGTTCATCGCCAATTGTCGTCCGGCGATGTGAGCGTTCGCGCCATCCCAGACTATGCGGTTTTGCTCGTCCTGATTGAAGCCAAGATGAATGAAAGTTTTGATGAAATTGCCGGATTGCGAAATGCCCTGGGCGATGACGTGTTTGATTCCGTTGGCAACGGGATTGCCTTCGTTTTGCGCGGCGTGGCGGAAGAAAGCGTTGATGTCTCGCGTTGCCGCAAAACCAATTCCCAGCACCAGTGGGTCTTTGGCCGTGTAACGCAGTTCGTACAGATACGCCGGATCGAAACCGCCTTTCAAACAAATCTTGTTCGCGTCAGGCGCGCCGGGAAATGCGGTTTGGCTGCAATCGCCGAAAGCCCATTCTGAACTTGCAATCGAGATGATTGCGCCTTCTTCAGAGGTTCGTTTGGTGAGCGTGGCCTGAGCGGTATCGAGACTCGCTGTTTGGTGCGCAGGCGGCAACGGCAAGGTAATGGTTGCGGCGGGCATGTTGCTGAACCGCGCCAACGCCAGCCCTGTGATGCTGGAACCGTCAGGATTTTTGGCAATTGGAACTGAAATCGTTTCGGCATTTGGGCGAGCCGCCAAATCGCCTTGCCAACCGCTGTGCAAAATCATGAAACCGCGCTTCAAAAAGAATTCGTCGCCTGATTCACCTGCTCCGCCCGAAACGCCAAATGCCTGCACCGAAATTCGATTGCCGCGATTCGGCACGGCATACAGCAACACGCCGTTGTATTTGGCCGGATCAACCGGTTTCACCAGCGTAAAGGTCGCCACGTATTCGACCATCCCGCGTGCATTGCGCGGAGCGAATTGAATGTCGGTGATGATCGTGTTGCGCGCGCTCTTGGGATCAAGCTCGCCGTAGGCTTTACCGGTCAGGATTTCGTATTGACCGGCGTTGCCGAATGATTTGCCGTCGTAAGCGGGCGATTGTTTCTGTTCGATGACGACGCGCGTCACTTTCGACTGAGCGTTGATGGCGCAAACAACGGCGATGGCCAGCGCAAGAAGCAATTTGTTTTTAAGCGGCAACTTCATTGTAGATTTCCAGTCGCTCGGTTTGGCTTACTGTTCGTCAATGTATTCAACGCCGAGTTCCTTCAATTTGGCGCGCAAACCGTAAAAGTCCACGCCGAGTTCTCCAGCTTTCAATCGCTCTCGGCTTTTCTGTTCTTTCTCTACGCGCTGTTGACCGAGCGCGACGACTTCGGCGGCGTCTTCTCGTTTGACGACGACCACGCCATCCTGGTCACCGACGATGACATCGCCTGGGCGAACAATCGCGCTGGCGCAAACGACTTCAATGTTGACCGAACCCGGAGTGGCTTTGACTGTGCCTTGCGACGAGATAGCTTTTGCCCAGACGGGAAAGTTCATCGCGGTCAGGTCGGCGAGATCGCGCACGCCCGCATCAATCACCAATCCGCGAATGCCGTGTGCCTGGCACGAAGTCGCCAGCAATTCGCCGAACATTCCGTCGGTAGATTCCGAAGTCGTCGTCACCACCAGCACATCGCCCGGCTGACAAACTTCAATCGCGGCGTGAATCATCAGGTTGTCGCCGGGTTGGCACGACACAGTCACCGCAGAACCGGCAACGCGCGCCGTTGGATAAATCGGTCGCAGGTAAGGATTGAGCAATCCCGTGCGGCCTTGCGCTTCGCTGACGGTCGCGGAGCCTTGTTCGCCAAGCGTCTTGATGATTTCGGCGTCTGCGCGACGGATGTTTTTGACGACGACGTGTTTTTTCATGACAACGCCTCTTGAGTGACTTGCGGATAGACGCGCTGAAAGGCTTCGGCATAGACAATCGCCGGATTGCCGGAATTGCGCCCGCCTTGCGTGCCGCGCCGTTTGGCCACGTCGGTGTAGTAATTCCACAAATGCGTTTGCGCATCCATGCAGTGCATCGCGGCGACTTTGGTTTCAAAGACAGGAGTGATGTCCAGAATCACGTCCGGTTTGAACTGGCACATTTCGGTCTGGTGCGGTTCAAAGTAAAAAACCGGCGGCGCGCCCAGATGTTTGTGCGAACTGGGATAACCCATCGCCTGGGCGTAGACGCGCGCGTTCATAGTCAGCTTGGAAGTCGCTTCGTGGTCGCCGTTGTAGGGATCAACCGGCGTATGCGTCATCACGCAAGTCGGTTGAAAGCTGCGAAATTCCTGCACCAGTTCTTCGGTCAGTTGCGGTGTCACGCCCAGCGGATAATCGCCCGCGTCGAAGCAGCGAATTTCCGCGCCCAATGTTTCTGCCGCTTTGGTCGCTTCGGCGTGGCGAATTTCCTTGACGCTTTCAATCGTCATGCCCTCTTTTTTCCAAAGTCCCTGCGATTCGCCGCGTTCGCCATAAGACAAACACAACACGCGCACGCGCGCGCCGCGCGCGGCGTAAAGCGCAATTGCGCCGCCCGCGCGCCAGACAAAATCAGCCGCGTGAGCGCTGACCACCAGCAAGCGTTCTTTTGAAAAATCTTGTTCCATAACCTTCGTTCAGTTGTTCAGTGAACCAGCGCGGCAGGATTGGTCGCCGCCATTCGATTGATTTCCGTCGCCGAGAACCCCGCGTTCAATAACCGTTGGGCAAAAGCCGCGAAGCCTTCTGCAACGGGCGGATTGGTTTTTTGGCCCAGGTCGGTCGCCAGCATCGAGCGTTCGACGCCGACCGCGCGGATGTTGGCAAAAACCGTTTCCCAAGTCGCTTTGTTGGTGTGATAGGTCGTGAAGCAGTGTTCGATCACCGCGCCCAGATCAGCCAGGGCGATTTGTTCTTCTGCGCTCAGATTCTGCGATGGGAATTCGGCGTGCGTGACGATGATGCGTTTGACGCCGCAGGCTTTGGCCGCCGTCACCAACGGAAAGATTTCGTGGCGTCCCAGATGCCCTGTCGCCAAAATCATGTCGTGTTTGGCGATCAATTCCAGACACTGCCGCGCATCTTCCGAAATCGTTCCCGCTTCGTTCAGCACAGTCATCGGAGGTCGCGTAATTCCGGCGGCTGCGATTTCGCGTTGAATCTTCGCCCAAAAAGGAAGCTTGACGTTCGGGCCGTCCAAACGCCCTGCGGTTTCGTTGGCGGCGTCCACTGTGGGAAACCAGACGATTTTGTTGCCCGACCGCCCGGCGATTTCGACGGCAACGGGGTTCAATCCGCCCACGCTGTGATTGAGCGTGATGGCGCCGTAAGCTTCGATGCCCGGCACGGCTTTCGTCACCACCGAAGCGCGTTCAGCCGTGGGGATGTAGTGCGATTTCAGGACGAAGCCTTTCAATCCGTGGGCGAGAAATTCTTTGGCCAAATCCAGATCGTCAATGCGTCGTTCGATCACATCGGGCGCGACGTGAACCTGCAAATCGTATGCTCCGGCAATGGATTCCCAAGCCTGTTCGGTGACGGCAATCCCGACTTCGCCATGCGTTTCGGCGCTCATAATGGAACTCCTGATTGGGTGAAAAACGATGAAGATAAGCTGACACGCACTATAATACGAGCATTTTTATGCTGCAAGCGAACCATAGTGCAATGCCGGTTCGACTGCCTTTGGCGTCGTTTTCGGCTTTTGGCGCAGCAAATGCAGTGGCTGAACACGCATCGCCAAAAGCCGAAAACGTCTTTTCATCTCGTGCGGTCAGCGCATAAGATACGCGGCGTTCACATCACACCAAGACAAGGAGCAATCAACATGAGTTCAAGCCTGCAAGGCAAGGTCGCCATCGTTACTGGCGGAGGACGCGGCATTGGCAAAGCCATCACCAAACGGCTGGCCGAAGCCGGAGCCAACGTCGTCATTGCCAGTCGCAAATTGGAAAATCTGGAAGCGACGGCACAGGAATTTTCGTCGCTGCCCGGCAAAATCGCGCCAGTGGTTTGTCACGTCGGACGCGCCGAAGACCTGGCCAATCTGGTCGCCGAAACCGAAAAGCTGTTTGGTCCGGCGGACGTTCTGGTCAACAACAGCGCCACCAACATCGGGCAGGGACCCGCGCTCAACGTCACAGACGAAATGTTCGCCAAGATGTTCGAAGTCAATGTGCTGTCTTCGTTGCGATTGATTCGCCACGTCGTTCCGAAAATGATCGAACGCGGATCGGGCGGTTCGATTATCAACATCGCTTCGATTGCCGGATTGCGCCCGCAAATGGGCGGTTTGTTGTACAGCGCCACCAAAGCTGCGCTGATTATGATGACGCGCAACTGGGCAATGGAATTCGGCAAACACAACGTTCGCGTCAACACGATTGCGCCCGGATTGATCGAAACCGATTTCAGCGAGTATTTCTGGAAAAACGAAGCTTACGTCAAAAAGTTGGAAGCGACGCAGCCCATTCCGCGCGTCGGTTCACCGGACGAAGTCGGCGGCATGGCGTTGTATCTGGCTTCGGGAGAATCGTCATTTGTCACCGGTCAGGTGTTTGTCATTGACGGCGGCGCTACGGCCATCTGAGTTTGACTGACAACTGAGTCAGGACAAGCTACATTCAGACACGGCGATCAAAACAGGATGGATAAGATTTTCGACAGGATTTACAAGACCTTCAATTTTCAAACCGATTCAGCCGATGCTGAATCTTGTGAATCCTGAAAAAAATCGTGTCCATCCTGTTTCAGGTTTTGCTTCGATTTGGCTTATGTGCCGTCGTCTGGCTGTTCAGTGGAAATGGGTTCGTCTTTGCCTTCCAGTGCGGCTTTCAGCGTATGCCACGACAAACTGGCGCATTTGACTCGTGCAGGGAATTCGCGCACGCCAGAGAGAATCGTCAACCGCCCCAGGTGGTGCTCAGTGGCTTCGGGGTCGAGTTCGCCTTTCACCATCCGGTGAAATTCGTCGAACATCGTTTCGGCTTCTTCTTTCGTTTTGCCTTTGATGGCGGCGGTCATCATCGAAGCCGAGGCTTTGGAAATCGCACAGCCCTGCCCTTGAAAGGCGACGTCTTTAATCGCCTCACCTTCCATTTCTAAATACAACGTCAATTGATCGCCGCACAGCGGGTTGTAACCTTCCTGCTGGCGGTTGGCCGTTTCCAGCACGCGGAAGTTCCGAGGCTTTTTGTTATGGTCGAGAATGACCTGTTGGTAGAGTTCGTTTATTGCTGACATGGCTTACTGTTTACACTTTCGATCTGTTTGATCATCGCACCATTGCCACTTCCCATTTATGTAACGCATACCGAAGTCTTGCTTGTGAGTTTCTTGGCTGGATTTTTCCTTGAAGCTAACCAAGTACAAAGCAGTGTTTTTCCCTTCAAAAATTAGCTCAACGTGAGTGACCTCAGTGTTGGGATACCGTGCGGCAAATTCTTTCTTCACCTCTGCATTGCTTGGCAAACTGCAAGCAGCAAAACAAAAGCACAAGGCGAAGATGGACAAATACCGTTGCAACTTCACTATGAGAAGACCTCGATCGTTTTCTGAATGCCTTCGGCCAGCGCGTCAATTTCTTCTTTGGTGTTGTAAAACGCAAACGACGCGCGCGCCGTGGCCGGAACGCCGAAGCGTTTCATCACAGGCTGCGCGCAATGGTGACCGGCGCGGACGGCAATGCCTTCCTGATCCAGAATCGTGCCGATGTCGTGCGGATGAATGCCGTCAATGGTGAACGAAAGCACGCTCGCCTTTTCGCGCGCCGTGCCGATGATCGTCACGCCGGGAATCGCGCCGATGGTTTCCGTCGCGTAATCCAGCAGTTCGTGTTCGTAAGCGGCAATTTTGTCGAGGCCAATGCTGTTCAAATAATCAATCGCCACGCCCAATCCAATTGCATCGGCGATGTTCGGCGTGCCCGCTTCAAATTTGTAGGGCAGGGAATTGTAAGTCGTCTTTTCAAAGCTGACCGAAGCGATCATATCGCCGCCGCCAAACACGGGAGGCATCGCTTCCAGCCAATGGCTTTTGCCGTACAAAACGCCAATGCCCGTCGGACCGCACAGCTTGTGACCGGAAAAGGCATAAAAGTCACAATCCAGTTCGCGCACATCCACTTTCAGATGCGGCGCAGCTTGCGCGCCGTCAATCAGCACAGGAATGTCGTGGCTGTGTGCCAGTTCGATGATGCGTTTGGCCGGGTTGATCGTGCCGAGCGCATTGGAAATGTGATTGACCGCAACCAACTTCACTTTGGAATTGAGCATTGCGGCAAATTCGTCCAGCAACAATTCGCCCGCGTCGTTGATCGGAATGACGCGAAGCTGCGCGCCGGTCTGTTCGCACAACATCTGCCACGGCACGATGTTCGAGTGATGTTCCATCGCCGAGATGATGATTTCGTCTCCGGCGTGAACGAATTTGCGGCCGTAACTGAGCGCAACCAGATTGATGCTGGCCGTTGTGCCGCTGGTGTAAATGATTTCGTGCGAATCGGCGGCGTTGATGAATCGCTGGATTTTGACTCGTGCGTCTTCGTATTCGCGCGTCGCCAGTTGGCTCAGGAAATGCACGCCGCGATGCACGTTGGAATTTTGCGCTTCGTAATACAGCTTCAGCGCGTCAATCACCATCTTCGGTTTTTGCGAAGTCGCGGCGCTGTCCAGATACACCAGCGGACGCCCGTGAACGGTTTCGTTCAAAATCGCAAAGTCGCGGCGAATCTGTTCCACGTCAAAACTGCTTTTATTTTGTTGAGCGCCCTCGCGCTCCATGACGGCTTGCATTTATTCAACCTCCAAACTTTGGTGCAATTTCTCCAGCACGATTTTGTCCAGTTGTTCGCGGACTGATTTCAACTTGATCTTGCTGATCACGTCTTCGGCAAAGCCGTAGGTCAGCAAAGCGCGCGCACGTTCCGGCGACAGCCCGCGCGAAGCCAGGTAAAACAATTCCTCGTCTTCCAACTGGCCGACGGTCGCGCCGTGCGAACACTTCACGTCGTCGGCGAAAATTTCCAGTTCCGGCTTGGTGTCAACGTGCGCTTCGGGCGAAAGCAGCAGGTTTTTGTTGAGCTGTCGCGCGTCGGTCAGCAACGCGCCTTCGCGGACGAAGACCTTGCCGTTGAAGACCGCCCGCGAGCGTCCGTCCAGAATGCCTTTGTAAAGTTGATGGCTGGCGCAATGCGGTTTTTGATGGTCAATCACAGTGTGATTGTCGGTGTGTTGGTTGCCGGTGACGACGTACAAACCGTCAATCGTCGTTTCGATGGCTTCATCGGTCAGCGCGACGTTCAGATTGTGGCGGGCGATTTCTCCGCCGAGCGAAATGGAGTATGACGTGTAATTGCTGCCACGTTCCTGATGGACTTGGGTGGTGGCAATGTGAAACGCCTGCTCGCTTTCTTCCTGCAACCGGTAATGATCGAGTTTCGCGCCCGGCGCGGCGAAGACTTCTGTGACGGCATTGGTGAAGTATGTGTCTTCGCCCAGCGAAACATAACTTTCGATCACCGTCGCCATCGAAGCCTCGCCCGCAACTATCAGTACACGCGGATGCGAAACTGTCGGTTCGGAAGCTGTGGAAACGAAGAGCAGGTGAATAGGCTTTTCAATCACCTTCCCTTCGGGAATGTGAACGAACGCGCCATCGCCCAACGCCGAAGTGTTCAGCGCCGTGAACGCCTGATCCCTGTAATCGGCATAAACCCCCAGATGATCGCTGACGACTTTGGCAAACTCCGCCGGAACTTCCGACAGATTGCTGACCGCTGCCGATTCCGGCAATTCGGACAAATCCGACAACCGCCGCGAAAACAATCCGTTGATGAAAACCAGCCGACTGCCCCTCGCTTCGGCGCACAAAAACGGTTCGATGCGTTCGACCGTCACATCGTGAACGCCCATGTCGAACATCTGCCGAAACGCTGTTTTCAGAACCGGCGCGATGTTCGTGTATTTCCACTCCTCGACGCGCGTGGTCGGAAAATCCAACGCTTCAAAACTGCTCGCCGCTCTTTCACGCAAATTTTCCAGCCAGGCAGGGTCTTTGCCTTCGCGCGTCTTGGCGAACAGTTTGTAAGCCAAAAAATAGTTTTCCTTCTCTTTCGCTGCTTGAGCCATAAATCAATTCAACCTACTCGTAATGCGTCCACATCCGCAAAACTTTGACAATCTTTTCCGTCTCAAAAACTTCGTAAACCAGTCTGTGTTATATGTTGATTCGCCGTGAATACGCGCCAGCCAAATCGCCCAATGACTTTTCGTAAGGCGGCGGATTTTGAAAAGGATTGTTGCGTAAAACTGCGAGCAGTTCTTCAGCTTTGCGTTTCAATCCGGCATCGCCGAGTTTGCGCGCATCCTTTTGGGCTTCTTTTGTGAAGACCAACTCCCAACTCACCAGTCCAACTCCTTGGAGCATTCAGCCAGTGGTGTGTTCATTCCTTCGCGGATTGATTCGCGCATTCCTGGAACTGACAACAGGTAAAGAGTTTCTTGAATCGAACGCCAGTCTGATTCAGCAATCAGCACCGCCTGATCGTTTCCGCCAGTTATTTGAATTGGTTCGTGAGACGTAGCCGTCTGAGTCAGCAACCTTGCCAAATCAGATTGGGCTTCACTGATGGACACTACTTGCATAATCAACCTTCCTTACGCTGCCGCGCTGGCGGTCTTGATCCAATCGTAACCTTTCTTTTCCAGTTCCAGCGCCAAGTCCTTGCCGCCGGATTTGACGATCTGGCCTTTGTACAACACGTGAACCACATCCGGTTCGATGTAATCCAGCAAGCGCTGGTAATGCGTCACCAGAATGATGGCGTTGTCCTTGTTGGCCAGTTTGTTGACGCCGCCCGCGACAATGCGCAGCGCGTCAATGTCCAAACCGGAATCGGTTTCGTCCAACACGGCCAGCTTCGGTTCCAGCACGGCCATTTGCAGAATCTCGTTGCGTTTCTTTTCGCCGCCCGAAAAACCTTCGTTGACCGAACGGTTGATGAAGCTCTTGTCCATTTCGACGATTTTGATTTTCTCTTGAATCAAATCGTCGAATTCCAATGGATCAAGTTCGTCTTTGCCTTCGTGTTTGGCTTTTTCGTTGTAGGCCATTCGCAAAAAGTTGGCGTTGCTGACGCCCGGAATTTCAATCGGGTATTGAAACGCCAGAAAGACGCCTTCGCGGGCGCGTTCGTCCGGTTCCAGTTCCAGCAGGTTTTTGCCTTGATAAATGACTTCGCCGCCGGTCACTTCGTAGCTAGGATGCCCGGCCAGAACTTTGGCCAGCGTGCTTTTGCCGGAACCGTTCGGACCCATAATCGCGTGAATCTCTCCGGCTTTGACCGTCAGGTTCAGCCCGTTCAAAATCTCTTTGCCATCAATCGTGGCGTGTAAGTTCCGAATCTCTAACACTGATCTTCTCCCTCCCGCTCCTGTGCGAGTTTCTCAATTAAGACAACTTCAAATCTTGGCCGGTGTGTTGTTTGGTCAACAACATGATTTGCCCCGTGTGCAGCCCGAAATGCTGCACGATGCGCAAAATCGCCTGCAGCACCGTCACATCGTTTCCTTGAATCTCTTTGCGTTCCAGCAAGCTGTTTGGATCAACATTGGCCAGCACTTGATCCGCTTTCGCCAGAGTTTCTTTCAACCGTTCCAACAACTCCGCCCGCGTAAAACCGCCGCGTTCACCAAACTCATGCTCGCGGTCGCGGTGATAAGGCAGATTGCCCACGCCGCCGACGATCCATTGCTGAACGTTGCCGGAAAGATGCAGGATCAAATTGCCTATGCTGTTGGAGGCGTCGTTCGCGCGCTGCCAGACATCTTCATCGGTCAGTTGGGACAAGCAGCGTTCAATCCTCGGCAGATAGTACGAGGAAAAATACCAACGCGACTGATCCAGAAAATGCCTTGAAGCGTCCACGCTTAATCCTCCACTTCCACGATTGCTTCGATTTCCACCGGGATGTTGTGCGGCAACGAACCCATTCCCACCGCCGAGCGCGCGTGCCGTCCGGCTTCGCCAAACACTTCGACAAACAAATCCGAACAGCCATTGATCACCGCCGGATGCTCGCCGAATTCGGGCACGGCATTGACCATTCCCAAAACTTTGACCACGCGCTTCACTTTTTTCAGCGTGCCGAGTTCCTGCTTCATCACCGCCAGCAAAATCAACCCGGTTTCGCGCGCGAATTGGTACGCCTGATCTTTGGTAAATTCGATTCCGACCTTGCCCGTGGCCGTCGGGCCTTTGCCCGCCAGAAACAACAAATTTCCAGTGCGAACCGCGTGAACGTAATTGCCCGCCGGAGTCGGAACCGGCGGCAATTCAGCTTCGATTTTGATGAGTTTGTCCGTCATCGTTTGATGCTCCCCTTTGAATGTGATTACCCGACGCTGCCTTCCAGCTTCAATCCCAACAAACGCGTCGCTTCGACGGCGAATTCCATCGGCAATTCGCGGAAAACCTCCTTGCAGAAACCGTTGATAATCATCGAAACGGCGTCTTCGGTGGAAATGCCGCGCTGGTTGAAATAGAAAATCTGCTCTTCGCTGATTTTTGAAGTCGAAGCTTCGTGTTCGATCTTGGCGGTATTGTTGCCGACTTCCAGATAAGGAAAAGTATTCGCGCCGCATTCGCGGCCAATCAGCAAGCTGTCGCATTGCGAATAGTTCCGCGCGTTTTCGGCTTTCGGCAAAATCTTGACCAGGCCGCGATAGCTGTTGTTCGAGCGTCCAGCGGAAATGCCCTTGCTGACAATCCGGCTGCGCGTGTTTTTGCCGATGTGAATCATCTTTGTTCCGGTGTCGGCTTGTTGGCGATGGTTGGTCAGTGCAACCGAATAAAACTCGCCGATGGAATTATCGCCCTGCAAAATGCAGCTCGGATATTTCCAGGTGATGGCTGAACCGGTTTCGACTTGCGTCCACGAAATCTTGGAATTGACGCCGCGACACGCGCCGCGTTTGGTGACGAAGTTATAAATGCCGCCTTTGCCTTCTTCGTCGCCCGCGTACCAGTTTTGCACGGTTGAATATTTGATTTCGGCGTTGTCCAACGCGACCAGTTCGACGACCGCCGCGTGCAACTGATTCTTGTCGAACTTCGGCGCGGTGCAACCTTCCAGATACGAAACGTAGCTGCTTTCTTCGGCAACGATCAACGTGCGTTCAAACTGGCCGGATTCGGAATTGTTGATGCGGAAATACGACGACAATTCCATCGGCGAACGGACGCCTTTGGGAATGAAACAGAACGAACCGTCCGAAAAGACCGCCGAATTCAACGCCGCGAAAAAGTTGTCGGTGTAGGGAACCACTGAACCCAGATACTTTTTGATCAGTTCAGGGTATTCGTGAACCGCTTCCGAAAACGAGCAGAAGATGACTCCCTCCTTCGCCAGCTTTTCCTTGAAGGTTGTGGCGACTGAGACGCTGTCGAAGATTGCGTCTACGGCTACGTTGGCCAGCAGCTTCTGCTCGTGAAGCGGTATGCCGAGCTTTTCAAAGGTGTCGAGCAACTCCGGATCAACTTCATCCAGGCTCTCCAGCTTCTTTTTCGGCTTCGGCGCGGAGTAATAAATGATGTCCTGATAATCAATTTTCGGGTAATTGACGTTCGCCCATTCCGGTTCGGTCATCGTCAACCAGTGACGAAAGGCCTTCAGCCGCCATTCCAGCAACCACTCCGGCTCATTTTTTTTGGCGGAAATCGTGCGGACGATATCTTCATTCAATCCGCGCGGAATGGTTTCAGCTTCGATGTCGGTGACGAATCCGTATTTGTATTCTCGATTGGCAAGTGCCTCTACCGCCGCTGTGCTCATCTTTATCTTTCCTCTTAGTTGACAAAAATGTCAGGTACAAGTGCAAATTTTTTGATCGCTTAACTTCCGGCCAGGGCAGCCTTCGTCGCTGGCAATCGGCTGCCGTTTTTGCTGGTGATCTGCACGAACTTCACGTCAATGGCTCCGGTCAGCAACGCCGAGACCGGAACTTTGTCAAAAACGCTGTTGACGAAATCCGTAATGCTGGTCCAAACCGGTCGAAGCCCACAATCGTCGTGATGCACGCAAGTGTCTTGATTGCCGGTGAACTGTGAACAGATTTCCTGTTCGGAAGGAATGCCACCCAGCACACGCATTACCTCGCCAAGCGAAATGTCCGAGCTTGGCCGCGTCAACCTGTAACCGCCTTTCGGCCCGCGAACGCTTTCGACGATGCCGCTGCGGCTGAGCGTCCACAAGATTTTTTCGACGTAGGCGATGGACAAACCTTCGCGGTCGGCAATATCGCGGACAAACATCGCGCCCGGCTCCAGATTGGAGTCGGTGTTGCTCTGCTGTTCGCGCGCCAACTGCAAAATGCAGCGCAGCCCGTATTCTTCTTGGGAAGTGATCTTCACTGTTGCTACCACGCTATATGTTCTGAAATGAAGGGGGATACTAGCATCTGGGTTTAATCCTGACAAGTTTGTCAGGTAGTGATTGTCTGGCAAGCATTCAATTGCTACCTGAACCTCAGTTGGCGAGAAATTTCATGGTGTTTGAGAGCGGGCCATGATTTGATTGGCTGACAGAGCGACGTTGTAAATCCCCATTTCATCAATGACAGATTCCAGGAAACCGCTGTTGCCATCACCCCCGATCTGTATCCGGTCACTATTGATGGTTGGCAGCGTTTGATTAAAGGAGCGACTCGCTCTCAACACTCCGTTGACATAGATTCTGATGGCTTTCTGGCTACTGCTCCAAGTGAAAGAAATGTGCTGCCATTGATTGGCTTGCCAGTCAGCGACATTGACCCCAGTGTCCAGTTCCGCGCCGCCCACCGCCCCATAGCGGTTCAAGATCAGGCGCAAGTTGTTGGCACTGTCCTTACCGATCAGCAAACCACCCGCGTTCCCGTGTTGCAAAATGTAATGGTGCTTCGAATCGTTGCCATTCCAGTTCGGTTTGATCCACAACTCAATCGTACCTTCGGCTGAATTGATGTTGCCAGCGCTGGCATAAAAGAGTTGATTGCCTGTCGGCAGTGATAATCCTGCTCCGCGTATGCCCTGGCTGAAATTGACACCGGTTGATAACAAGGGCGACTCTCCTTCCGCGCCGGTCAATGTATTGTTGAAATTCAGCGACAAGAGCCTTGAATCAGGCATAGATGCCGCTAGTGTATAGCTTGATGAACCACTGAAGGCGGAGACAGCCACCAGATAGCGGCCTGGCGCGAGCGCCGATGACGTGACGATCCGTTCCTCCGCGCCTGGACCGGCCAGCGAATAACCGAGATAACTAAGCGACTGGTTTTCCTCTTTGAACAGGAACAGGTCCAAATCTGCTGCTGCATTCGCTGCGGTCAGCCTCAATTCGACAACGGAATTTTGCGTCACGGTCAACGCAAAGAAATCTTCGAGTCCATCTCTGGTTCCGTCCTGATAGTTCACCGCCCAATAAGCGGCATCACCAACCGCCACGCTGCCAATGCGTTTGCCGGGCAGTGAAAGCGGGGTCGCCTGCGCGGAAGTTTCATTTGGCTCCAACTCAGAATCCCCGCCGGCAGTTGATTGATTGATAGTGAGTGGCAGCGCGTTGGAAGCCCCGCCACCAGGAGCAGGGTTCAAAACCGTGATGCTGGCCACACCGGGCGTCACGATGTCAGCGGCAGAGATGGCTGCTTTCAGCTCTGTTGCGGAAACAAAATTGGTTGTTTTTTCAACGCCATTCCAGCGTACTTTTGCTGCATTGACGAAGTTTCTGCCTGTGATTGTCAATGTGAAGCCAGTGTTTCCTGCCATAACCGAACTTGGTGAAAGTTGTGTGATCGCTGGAATGGGATTATCAGGCGGAAGGATGGTGAAGCTCGCGCTGTTGGATACGCCGCCGCCGGGCGTTGGGTTGAAGACTGAGACGCTGGCGGTATTTGGCGATGCAATATCAGAAGCCAGGATGGTTGCCTTCAACTCGCCGGACGAAATAAAGCTCGTCGCTCGATCAGCGCCATTCCATCGCACTTTGGCGCCAGTGACGAAGTTTCTGCCCGTAACCGTCAAGGTAAAGTTTGCGCCACCGGCTGTCGCCGAATTCGGCGAGACCTGGGTTAGCGCGGGGACAGGATTATTGGGCTGAAGAATGTTGAACGTTACAGCGTTTGACGCGCCGCCGCTGTCTGACGGGTTGGTGACCATTACGCTGGCAGTCCCTGGTTTGGCAAGATCGTCCGCTTGAATCGTTGCACGCAGCCGGGTTGGCGATTCGTAAAGGGTCGCGCGCGGCGCTCCGTTCCACATCACTTGGGACGCGGCAACGAAGCCGGAGCCATTGACGATCAACGAGAATTGCGCGCCGCCTGCTTCTTTGGCTGCCGGATCAATCACCGTGATCTTCGGCGCAGGCAGCGGCGGTCGTTCGTTTCCTTCGATCATCAATCCGTTGCCGGCGCGAGGCGCGGAATCGGACGTTCCCGCCTGAGTCGCCACGACAACCGTGCGTGGTCCGCTGGCGGCGTTGGCGGCGATTTTTAAATTGACTGTCAACGTGTCGAGCGATTCATTGGTTTGAACCTGGGGGTTACTAGCCGTCAACGCGCGATCAAGCTTACCGTTATGCCAGAATTCGACACGGCTCGTACTTTTGAGGTTGAAGCCTTTGATGGCCAACGTCGCGCTGGAAGTTCCCGCCTCAATCCTGTCAGGTGTAATTTCAAATAATGAAGGCGGCTTGCCGATGACAGTGACCGAGACAGAGGTTTGTCTTTCGCCATTGCGAATAACAATATTCGCGTTTCCCGGACTTGTTGCCTTGACCAGGCCTTTCTGATTGACGGTGACGATGTTGGTATTGCTCGATTCGTAACGAGTTCCAGTTTCATCGCCTGTAATATCGTCAACAGTTCCTTCCTGATTGAATGCAATTACGGTTAATTGCTGCGCTTCACCCGCAGGAAGCTCTATAAGCGGCGGGTTGACCAACAGAGGCGAGTCTCCTCTGACGAAAATGGTTCTGGTGACTTCGCCGAAATTGCCATGATCGTCCCGGGCAAAGACCTTGACCTGAATTCTGCCGCTGCTGGTCGGAAACAACAGCAGAGGCGCGGTCAGCTCACTGCCCTCCAATAATTCGACAGGCGATGGGTTAGCGCTTGTCCCTCTGGACGGCAGCACCAATACCCCCTGATTCACCATTACCAATGCTGCTCGAACGTTCGCGCCGTTTAATGTGTTCAGCCTGAGCGGTATTGGAGTCAAAAATGAGAAGACTGAGTCTTCGGAGGGGGCGGCAATATCCAGCAGCGGTGTGGTTTGCTGCTCGGACGATGCACCGACCATAGGCTCATTGCTGGCTGATTGTTTGGTTTCGAGTTTAGCCACTGCCTCAGTTGATGGCGTAAAGAAAAAATGGTCAGAGGGTGATGGAAATTCCTCAGCAAAAGTTTCGCGTGGAGAGCGCAACAGTGTTTCAACTTTTCTGGCAATAGGTTCGAAATCTGTCTCGCCCAGATGCGTAACAGGCATGAAAATATCGAAGAACTGCTGCCCCAGGCCGCCGCGCTGACTCGAAACGGATACAACCAGGTCAGACCCCTTGTTGAGAAACAGCGATTTGTAGAATGAACTGAGCGTCGCATCATCAATTTCAGGAAGCTTCAAACCCATGAATTTGAAAACGTTGTAAGCCAGCTTCAAGTCTTCGTCTACAAGGTCAATTAGCGGATCGTATTGGCCAACTATGGCAAAGCCACGCACCTTGGTAGGTCCCAAGTTCGCCAACGCCGCGCTGCCAACCTGTAAGTCTTCCAAGGCGCCGCGTTGTGGAAGTACGTTCCCAAACAACACCGAGGCAAAATCAAGAATCCGTTCGCCTGTTGATTGTAGGGTGATAAAGCGCGCCAGATTGGCCAATTCACTGCCAAGATGCGGCGTCCCAATGGTAATTAAGCGACGAACATAGCCTTGATTGAAATTGTGCTTGTTTCGGTAATTGGGGGTTTTGAGATATTGCCGCGTCAGCAACCCGCCCATGCTGTGCCCCACTACGTCCACCTGAGTGCAGGCAATTCCGTCCTCTCGTAAGGCAGTGAGAATTTTTGCGATACCATCTCGTTCATTGGTCAATGGCACATATTGGTTGTTGGCGAAATGTGCCCGATTGGTCTTTTCGTAGTCAGCAACGTATACATCAAGAAAATCGCCTTGTAGTTTATTCATTACGGCTTTTCCATCCCATGCACCTCCGGTCGAATTCAGTCCGTGAATGAGCAGCACGGGCGGCGGTTGGAGAGTGAACCACATCGCCAGAGAGGCATCTTGTTTGCGTCCGCCATTCATTGTTGCAGTGAATTCGATTCGCTGCGGCGTAAAGAAATCGGTGTTTTTTTCGATCCCGTCAGGCGTGGTATAGAGCGCGAGCCAGAGATATTTGTCGCCCACAGAAGCGACGGGTTGGATGTTTTCCGCTGACGCGCCGTCGTTGACATGAGTCAGCGAGTCTTGACCAATAGGGCGAATCCCATGCAATTTACGCTGGAAATTGAGAGGGCCGGGAGTGTATCCCTCCACCAGTATCAAAATTTTTGTCGTTCCGTCTGCCACTGCCCCTTGCCGGTAACCGTAGCTTGGGTCAAAGCCTTGTAACCCTATAGCCTGACCGTGAAGTCGCATGGCCAGTCGCGCCAACGAAGCGTCGGAAATCGTTTGATGCTCGTCGGAAAAATCCAGTTGATCTGCAAAGGTCGGGTTGGCGTCCCAGAGAGTGATAAAGAATCGGCTCAGGAAGATTTCCGTATACCCATCACCGCGATTATTCGCATTGTCGAAGGCGATTGCGGCAACAAAATACTTCCCCATATTTAAAGCGTCCCCGGAGGGCAGCCCGGCGTCCAGAGTCCAGGTTGTGCCGCTCAGACGTGCAGGCAAGGCAAATCCCAGGGGATCGTTTGTGTTGATCCAGCCTGCTCCATTCCAATACTTCTGAATGTCATAGGAATAGATGACGACCTGCACGCGCGCCACGCCGCTTGGAGGAATGGGTTGTTGCGGCGTTGGTCCGGGTTGTTCCTTGTCTTCCACTGTGCCGGAAATAGCTGGAAACACATTGTGTGAACTGTCGCGCGCTGGCGTGGTGATGGCTACTAGAGGACCTTGAGTATCACGCGGAGGCTGTTGGTCTTGCGGAGCCGCCGAAGGCAAAACCATTTCTTTAACCGCAGCCATTTGACCAGGCCACGGCGCTGACAGAAGCAGGAAAATCACAAGCAAGAATGCAAAACCGATTCGAATCGTCATCGTGCGTTTCATCGCAATCTCCTTTTTGTTCAAGCCGCCCTCTTAGATTCAATACCAGAAGTCGGAACCATTTGTTTTACAGACTGGGGAAGTACCCGAATCAATTATTTTCAACCAGTAAAGCGAAACCTTTTCGGAAAACGGCTCAACTGGAGAAAACTTTATCGGCATGTGGATTGTGGGTTGCCGGGAAAGACCAGACTTTCGCAAGCGGTCACATTATTGATTCAGGTTTCACACGCCTGTGGGCAATGGGTTGGAAGGGAAGGTATGAGCCAAACGCATCTTGCTTTGAGCAGAAATTCTATTTCAGGCATGAGCCGACTCGCTGAATCCTTTCGCTTCAGGAAGCAGAGAAGAGAAGCAAGGAGGCGTTTCACAGTAATCAAGTAGAGCGCCTTCATCAATCAACGGTCATTTTTTGATTTCCCACCTTACAAGGGGTGGGCGTGATTTTGTCAGCGCCGCGCCCCGGTTTTTCCATCAGTGGACTGTTACTCGTTTGTGACTTGATCGTTCATCATCGGCTTCATGGCAGGATTAATGCTCGAAAATCTGCCCACGATGACCGTATTTTGTAGCTGAAAAATCTCGACTTCTCCGACGTCCTTGTAATACCTGGTGTTCGCCGCTTTGTTGAAGGTCATCCGCTTGACCACGAGTTTATCGCCGACCTGTACGGCGCTGGCAGGAATGCCTGTGATGTAAAGCGTCTCGCCATCTACTTCGATGACTTTGCCGTTCAAGGCTTTAGTGATGGTCCGTGTCTGTTTCACATCGTCTGCTTTCTTGGTCTGAATCTTTTCGACAATCTGGCTGACCATCTCAGCGACAGCCGTGTCGTTCAGCGATTTGCAGACTTCCTGCAATTCACGCCGGTCAATGGTTTGCCGTTTTGGCGTCATGGTATCGCTGCCGCGTTGCACCGGGCGCGGGCAATTGTTCGTGATCCGGCAGAGCATACCTGTGGCTTTCGCGCCCAATTCCACTTTTCTGTTGGTGTCCTGCATTTTATTGGCTTCGGGCGGCGCGGGACTGCCGATGCCTTCCGCCTCACCAGTGACCAGGATTGCTCCGGTCGTCGTATTGACCATCTTGAAACTGGCGCGGGCTCTGACGCTCAACTCATCCAGCGAATACTGGCGGTTTTCGCGCGCTCCCATGATCAGATAATCGTCCACACTGCCGTAAATCAGCGCATCCACGCCATACACCCGTTGTAGTTTTGCGGCGGTTTGCGGATCAATGATGCCGTTGCGAATGAGTTGTTGTTCGCGGAGAATGGCGTCAATTTTCGTGCGTTCGACCAACTGATAGGTGCCCAGCGAGTTCAAAGCATTCTCGATTTTGTTGGTGAGAACCTGATTCAAGTTCGGCGCAATTTCATGTAAATCCCGGATGTGGCTGGGCATGGCGAAATCGAGCACCGCCACGCGAATCGTGCGTTGTTGGGCTTGTGGCGTTGCGGCGGCAAACAGAAAGACGAGCGACAGCGTCAGCCCGCGCAGCATGAATTTGTGACTCAACATAAAGTAGGCTCCTTTGGTTTGGTTGGTCTTCAGTTAACCGGGGCGTATTCGCACCCGATTAGCAAAGAGGATTTGCAAAAGTTTCATTTTTGTTGCGGGAGGCCGCGCACGGTGATTGTGACGCTAACCGTCCCGCTATTGTCCCGGAAATTGCTGTCATTTATAGCGAATTGCAATTCGCCGGATTGTGTGATCTCCAATATTCCCCTGTCGCGAATGCAGACGGGCGGACCATTGCCCACGCGCAGCAGCAAGGCGCCGAATTGGCAGGTTTTCAAGATACTGTTCTCTTCAAAACTCTGCAGCCCGCCGGGGCCAGTGCGTCGTTTGGCGTCCACGCGAATATCAGCGGAGGCTTTGATTTCAAGTTCCCGGCCCTGTTCGAGCATCATGCCGACGGAAAACCAGCCCGCATTTGCCGGCACGTTCACCAATTTGGGGCCTGCTTCAATCGCGCGGAAGTTTGAGCGGGGAATGTCATCGGAGTCGGTGTCGCCGGCATTGACGCTCAACCGCCGCAGCAAGGCCTGCGCCGCTTCGGCATAACGACTATTCGGGTATTGCCGCAGGAAATCGCGAACCTCCTGCGCGGAGTTGCTGTATTGCACGACGTTCCATAAAGCCTGTTCAGGTGTGAGTTCGGCCGACGCGCCAGCGGCAGGCTTTCCGTTGAGGTAAACCTGTTTCCCCAAAGAAGACAATTGCCAGGGAACCTGCTGCCCGCCTGACTTTTTCCGCACGGCATTGCCTGTTTCCATCAAGACATCGGTCAAACTCTGACCCGGCACGCGTAGTTGTTTCAGCAGTTCGCCGGTAAACAGTCCATTGCGTTCGCTCCCGTCACTGGCGACTTTGCCGGGAGAAGTTGCGTAGGCCACCAAGGAACCTGCGGGCGGGTCAAGCGCCGCCAAACCGCCGCCGGTTGATCGAAATCCGCGAAAGGGATTGTTACGGCAAGCATCCAGAACGATGATGTTTGCCCGCCGCGCATCCTCCCCCATTTGATCCAAAATCAAACCGGCATTGACTGCCACATATTTCACTTCCGTTTCGTTAGAAATCGCTGCCCCAATCGGGATCAGATAATTCTCGCCCTGAACCTGCACGCCATGCCCGGCGAAAAAGAAGAGCGCCACGCTGCTGCCCGCAAGCCGTCGCCCGAATTCGTCGATCAGGTCATCCATGGTTTTCTGATCGGCGTCGGTTGCTTTGAGGACAGTGAACCCCAACGATTCCAGCGTGGTGGCGATGTCATTGGCATCATTGACCGGATTGCGCAACGGCGCATCGGAGTAAGCTCCATTGCCAATCACCAGAGCGATACGCGGTTCGGCGGCCACAGAAGGCTTGGTAGCAGTTTGCCCTCGCTGTTGAGCCAGCAAAGGCGAAGCAGTTGATGGCAACAGCATAAGCAGACTTAAAAATTCAGCTAGGCGAGCAAAAATTGAAACAGGTTTGCTACGAAGCATAAACACCTTCCAATTCAGTACTTCATTGTTTTACCGCTTCCAGAACCAGGCTGGCGGCTTGCCAGTTGGTCAGTTCTGCCGGTTTTTGCGCGGATTGGCCGCGGGTGCGGATGTATTCGGTGAAGCGACGGTTTTTCAAAATGCCGAACACTTCGCTCCAGTTGTAAGCCTCTCTCTGTCCGCCGAGATTGAGCGGAGTTGCCGAAAGCAAGGCGACGACAACGTCCTTGCCCGCAGGTTCGCCGACCAGAAATCCTTCACGGCCATCGCGGGTGATGATGTGGCTGCCGGCTTCCAGCCGATTATTGCTGATGCTCTGGTTCGGGAAGACGCAGGTGGAGACGTCGCCTTCGCTGAAAACAAGCAGGTACAGATAACCCAGCGTGTCTGTTTTCACCTGATAACTGACGGTTTCTCCGAATCGGTAACGGGTTTTATTTTCCAGCGTTCGCAAATTGAGTTTGACCGTTGATTGCGGATTGGCCAGCGCGACAGCCGGAATCGCCAGCGGAGTCGCAAACAAAGGTTGATCTCGCAAATCAACTGTCGAAAACACTTCAAAGTAAGGAACCTGGTTGCCGCTTAGTTTTGCGGCTCGTTGCAGCGCAGCCATGTTCGCGGTGATTTCCTGAGCCAGTTGTTGCAACGACGGGTTGCGTCCGCGTTGCGATTCGTTGAACAGGTAGGACAACGCGCCACGCACTCCATTGCCGACTCTCATCGGATAAGCGACCTGCCCGGCTTGCGCGGCTGAAAAGACGACAATGCCAGTAGATGGACCTACGGTTTTTTCATCAACCAGTTTGAAATCGCGCGTCGCTTTTTTGTCATCTGTCACCACGTAATCGGCAATGTCATTCGCTCCGCGCGATTTGGTCTGAAACTGCAAACTAGCCAGCGTTTCGGCGTCGGGAAAATACCGAGCTTCTGATTTTTTAGCCGCAGGGCCGCCGATACCGCCTCTGGAAATCGTACCCGAATGACAGGAATCAAACACCAAGACGGCCATACGTCCGGACAGTTGGGCAATCAACTTTCCGATTTCATCGTCGCTGACAAAGTTGACCAGCTTTTTGTCATTCCGCAGCGCCACATCATACGGAGCAAGGATTTCGTCGTACCCGTCTTCTTCGTCGCGGTCTTCGTCGGCGACGCGCGAACCGTGCCCGGAATACAGAAAGAAAACGCGGTCGCCCGGTTCGGTTCCTTCGATCAGCCAGCGACGAAATACTGCGACGATGTTGGCGGCGGTCGCTTGCGAGCCGGTCAGCACTCGAATCTCGTTTTCCTGAAAGCCGTATTTTTGTTTGATGAACTCGTGCGTCTCAGAAACATCTTCTTCACAGCCTGGCGTTGGCGACACGTAAGGTTGCTCATACTTATTTATACCGACCAGCAACGCGCGGCCTTTGGGTTTAGGTGCCTGGGCGATAGTGTTTGTAGGCTTTGATGCCCCAAACAGCATTGCTGCGAAGGCGATGCAAAAGATCAGCTTTTTCATTGTGAACCTCTGGGGTGAAGTCGTTACTGCAATCAACAAGTTGCTGGAGGGACAATTTGGAAAATCGTCCCTCGCCTATCGCTCGGTCATCGGTGTTGCAGAGTGATCAGCACGCCGACGGCTTGCTTGAGTTTTTCAGGATTCCCAAAGACATAATGTTCGTTTTTAACCTGGACGCGGTTCAGGTCACGGCCTTCTTCCAGCGCGCTTTTGTTCAGTTCGTTCAGCGCCAGTTGCGTTTTGTCAGCTTCGTTTTGGCCGGGATTGACCACTGCGCCGGGTTTCTTTTTGGCGACGATTTGGGCGCGCGAAAAAATGAACGCCAGCTTTTCCGTGCCCGGTGTGGCATCGAACTCGAACCATTCGGACGCGCTGCGCGGCACGACGTAGGCCGAAACTACTTTGACACGTGATGTCGCGCCTTCAAAAGGGAACAGACGCTGGACGTTGCCCGACGATCCTTGATTGTAAATTTCGACGAAAGCCGGGAAGTTGGCCTCGAAATGCAGTTTCACCTTGTCGCCGGAGCGAAACTCCGTATTGAGCGGGACGAACTGGCGCTGGCCATTTCTCAGCAACTCAATGCGTATTTTGACGCCCGGTTTGCCTTTGTTGGCGTTGGCGACATGAGTACGAAACAAGTCTTTGGCGACATCTTCGGATTGAGCGGACACAGAAATCGTCAGAAACACGGTGGCGATAAACAATGCGGATACCAGTTTTTTCATTTTCCTCCTCCTCCTTGAAAGTTTTTTGCTGACAGAAGCTCTACCGATCTAAAAAGCGTACAGGTCAGGGAAAACGGCTCACGAAACCGAAAAAAAACTGCTTATTTCGGTTCCAAGGTAACAATCAAACTAACGGTTCCAGGTCGTGCGGGGTCTTCGCGGAGCGTGACTTTGCCAGTAAGTGTTTGATAACCGACACGCGCAGCTTTCCAGAGATAAGTTCCCTCCTGAACCTCCATTGAATTGCTTTCAGCTTTTCCGGATTTGTCCGTACGCAATATCAGTGCGTTTTCTCTGGAGACTGTTGCAGGAATTTCAGCGACTCCAGCTTTGAAAAGCGCAAAGCTGCTTTCCGCCAGTGGCAAGCTGCTGGTGTCGTCAACGGTCAACAGTAATTTCAGCAGTTTGGGTATGTCTGGTGGTCGCGTTGAAACTGGCGAAGGCGTCGTTTGCGGTGTAGTTGCAGGCGGCTCGCTTTTATCGCTTTGCCAGTAAACTAATGAAGAAACGATGACGATTCCGGCGGCAATCGCTGTCAATGGTTTGGCATACTTTCGCGTTTGAGGTTCGACCGAAACCTGTGCAGGCGCGGCGCTGGGCAATGTCGAAGCTGGCAATTTTTCAGTTCTTCGTTCAGGAGTTTCAACCGGTTGGGCAATTGGTGGTTTGCGATGCAGCGCCGCTTCCAAATCCGCCGCAAAGTCCAGTACGCTCTGATACCGATTGGCAGGATTTTTGGCCAAAGCTTTCATTACTGCGCCATCAATTGCCGCAGGGATTTTGATTTTGGCTTGGTCGGAGCAAGCTTTGCTTGGTTCCGGCGGAGTTTCATAAAGATGTTTGGTGACAATCTCGGCTTGGGATTTTCCATCGTTGGCCGGGCGACCGGTCAACAATTCATAAGCCGTCAGCCCCAGCGCGTAAACGTCCGATGCCGGAGTCAGGTCGTGGCTTTGGGTGGATTGCAGTTGTTCGGGCGACATGTACAGCAAAGTCCCAATTGCCCCTTTGGTGCTGCTGACTCCGCTGCCGTCGTGGTGTTTGCGGGCGGCGACACCGAAATCCAGAACCTTGACCGTCAGCTTGTCGCCTGATTCTGTGACCGCGATGTTGGCGGGTTTGATGTCGCGATGGATGACTCCTTTTTCGTGGGCGGCGTGCAACCCGGCGGCGGCTTGTTTGATAACTTCCACCGTTTGCTCCGGTGTCATTGGGCCGCGCTGAATCAGCCAATCGCGCAGCGTTTCGCCTTCGACCAATTCCATCATCAGAAACGGTCTGCCGTCGCCCATTCGCCCTGCGTCATACAGCAAGACCAGATTCGGATGGTTGAGGTCGGCCAGAATCTGGACTTCGCGGCGAAACCGATGATAAAGGCTCAATCCGGTGTCGGCGTTGATGATTTTGACGGCAACGCGGCGGCGAAATGCTTTGTCTGCGCGTTCTGCCAAATAAACGATGCCCATGCCACCTTTGGCCAGATATTGCGTCAGTTTGTAAGCCCCCAACCGTTTGCCGACCAGCAACTGTGGATTGGACTCAATCGGCTGGAATGACCACGGCGGTGATTCCATAAAATGGAGGGCGTCATTGCTGCTCTGAGCCGCGAGCAACTGGCTGACAGTTCGTTGCAGTTCCGGGTCTTGCTGGCCGAGCGAATCCAGAAACTGTTCGCGCTCGGTCGTCGCCAGCAACAGCGCCTGATCCACGTAATCCAGCGCCTGTTTCCATCGTTTATTGGTGATTTCTTCTGTGGTTTCTCTGGTCATTGCGTTTGTCTGTCTAAAAGCGTGGCCGCGTTGTGAAGCCCAGCAGGTGATTCCGCGATTCCGAGTTGCAGCTTGATGAAGGCTTTGGCAGTCGCCCAATATCTTTTGACCGAGCCGACCGGAATACCTGTGATTTCGGAAATCTCTTCGATTTTGAATCCGCCGAAGTAACGAAGCTCGACAATCAAGACCAATCGCGCGTCAATCTTCGCCAGATCGTTCAGAATGTCATTGACTTTCAGAATGCTGGGATCGGTTTGAATGGTCAGGCCGGGAATGTCGTCCAGCGCCGCGTTGTTCTGGTCTTCAGGACGTTGGCGGCGAACGTATTCCACCAGAATGCGGCGCATCTGTAGCGCCGCAACTTTGAAAAAGTGCTGGCGACCTTCCCAGTGAATGTTCCTGATTCTGAACAATCTCAGGTGGGCTTCCTGAACCAGATCGGAGGTTTGGTAGAAATGTTCCGGGCGTTCGTGGCGCAATCGGTTGGCGGCGATTCGCTTCAGGCTGCCGCGAACCAGACGCGCAAGCCGGTTGTAGGCGTCCTGATCGCCTTGTTCGATGCGGCGCAACAGTTCGGTTATTTCGCCGGGATTGGGAGAAGTCATCGGCGGTCTCCGCTATTGAACCCAGCCTGGTTGGCCGGATTTGATCTGTTGTTGTTTTACTGATTTCCAGTGGGTGAAGCGTCCGAAGTTAGTTTGGCTTGTTGCGGCTGTGGCTATCTTCGGACGGGCACATCGTAGGCGAGGTCGGCGATTGGTTCAAGCAAAATGCCTGCAAAATATGGATGAAAAGCTCGCGCGTCTTACTTTTTTTTGGCTGTCTGTGATGAATCAAAAGTTTCGCCGGGGTTATCGGAGCTTTCTCAATCGTTTTGCTGCGGCTTCCAGCGTCTCGTCTTTTTTGCAGTAACAGAATCGGACTTGATGAGCGCCGAGTTCGGGATGGCGGTAAAAGCTGCTGCCGGGCACGACAGCGACGCCGATTTCTTTGATCAGATGCTGCGTGAATTTCACGTCGTTCTCAAAACCGAAGTCCGAAATATCCGTGATGATGTAATACGCGCCGTCTGGTTTGAAGCATTTGAACCCGACTTCTTCCAACACGCCGAGCAGAAAATCGCGTCGCCGCTGGTAATCAGTTTGCAGGTGGTCGTAATACTCGCGCGGCAAACTCATGGCGTACACGCCTGCTTCTTGAAGTGGCGCAGCGGCTCCGACGGTCAGAAAGTCGTGAACCTGGCGAATGCCATTGATCAGATCAGGCGCGGCAATCGCGTAACCGACGCGCCATCCGGTTACCGAATAGGTTTTCGACAAGCTGTTGATCGTCACCGTGCGGTCGCGCATGCCGTCGAGCGTCGCCATTGCTACGTGTTCAATTCCTCGGACCGCGTCGGGATACCAGATGTGTTCGTAAATTTCGTCGGTCAGCGCCAACGCGTCGTGTTCGATGCAGAGGTCTGCGATGAAGCGCAGTTCTTCGCGCGTGAAAACTTTTCCCGTTGGGTTGTGCGGCGTGGTGATGATGATGGCTTTGGTCTTTTCGTTGAAAGCAGCGCGCAGTTCGTCTTTGTCAAAGTGCCAAACGGGCGAAGTTTCGTCCGGCGCGTGCAAAGTCACGTAACGCATCACCGCTCCCGACAAAATCGCGTCCGGGCCGTAATTTTCATAATACGGTTCGAAGACGATCACTTCTTCGCCGGGATCAACCACCGCCAACATCGTGGCGATCATCGCTTCGGTCGAACCGCAAGTGACGACGACTTCGCGATCAGGGTCAACATCCAGTCCCAGATGCCATTTGGTTTTGGCAGCAATCGCGTCGCGGAATCGTTTCGCTCCCCAGGTGATGGCGTATTGATTGATGTCGGCTTCGATCGCTTCGCAGGCGGCGCGTTTGATGTCTTCGGGAGCAGGAAAGTCCGGGAATCCTTGCGAAAGATTGACGGCTCCGTGCAGATTCGCTTGCCGGGTCATTTCGCGTATGACCGATTCGGTAAAGCTGGAGGCTTTTTGGGAAATGCGGTTTTTCATTGGGAAGTAGACAGTAGACAGTAGGCAGTAGACAGTAGCAGCAAATAATAGCCGCTTATCAAAAAGCAAAATCGAATGCTTCAAACAAAGTAGATAACCATCTCAACCAAAAGCACCCGCCCAAATCTACTGTCTACTGTCTACTTTTCAACGGTTGATTCGTGTGACGACTTTATTGCCCGCGCCTTGTTTGATCGTACGTTTGACGAATTGTTCGACGTTGTGGCGCAGCAACCATTTCGCGCCGTCTTGTTCTATGGATCGAAGCGATCCGTTGGCCACAGCCAATTCCAGCGACACCACCGGCACGTCGAATTCACGCGCGGCAGCCTTGTAACTCAGCAATGCATTACTGTCATAAACGCTCATTGGTTATTCTCCTGAGATCAGATTGGGTTGGGGGCGATAAAAGAAGCGGGATGATAGAGGCGGCTTTGCGAAGTGTCAAAAGCCGTCCCCCCTTATCAAAACGTCAGCTTGAAATCACCAAGTCGCGCCTCTACAATCCGCTTCGCTTTTCCGATTTCACTGAAGTTTGAGTGGAGAAAATCACTAATGGATTGTCAGCAATTTGAAGACGCAATCAGCGATTATCTGGACTGTGGCCTGGCGCGTCCGGTTCGCCGAACGTTCTGCGAACATTTATTGGCTTGCCGCCCCTGTCATCAAACCTTCAACGATGTGCGCGAAGCGCTGGATGCCTGTCATTCGTTGCGCGAATCGAATGAACATTCCGTGACGGCTTTGGCCGGAGTTCAGCAACGCATTCTGAATGCGACGACGGCGGGCGAAATGCTCAGTTGCCGAACTCTGGACGCGCTGATTTCCGATTATTTCGAAGGCAACATCGAAAGCTCTTACGAAACCATCTTCAGCGAACATTTCGCCGTGTGCGACAGTTGTCGCCGGTTGGTGAATGGTGTGCGCAAATCACTGGAAGCGCCCGAAATCGTCGAAGTTCCCGATCAATTGTATGATCGCATCTTCGCCGCCACCATCGGCGTTCGACGCGTCGCCTGATACCTGACTTTCCGAAACGTTTTTGATGCAATTCCCCAAAACGCAGTTCAGACGAATTCTTGTGTATTTTTTGCTGATTGGGCCGCTCAGCGCGGCGATGGTTTTTGCTCAGCAAACCGACCCGGACAAGAAAGTCACCAACCCGATTGAAATCGCCGACCAGCAGCGACAATCCAATCGTCAAACCAAACCGACGCAACTCACCATCACCACACAACTCGAACCTGGCAAGGCTCAGGAAGTGACGTTTACTTCCGATCATCAGGAAGCCATTGGCGAAAAAGGCGAAATCGTGTTGATGACCGGCAACGCCCAGATTACTTACGGCGATGTCGTGGTGATTGCTGACCGCGCGACGTACAACACGATCACCGACGATTTGCTGGCCGAAGGCAATGTGTATTTTGAACAGCAAGGGCAACGCATCGTCGCCGACCGCATTGAAATCAACTACAAAACCAGACGCGGCACGATCATCAATCCGACTGCCTTCACCAATACCACGCCGGACAAAACGACTCTGGTTTTGGATGCGACCCGCGCGGACAAGATCAACCTCGACACTTACACACTGGAAGATGCGCGGCTGACCGCTTGTCAGGAAGCTGTGCCGAAATGGTCGTTTACGGCCAAACGCGCTCGCGTGCGGTTGGATCATCGGGCGAAGGTGTACAACGCCTTGCTGCGAATCAAAAACGTGCCGGTCTTTTATCTGCCTTACGCCTCGATTTCGATCAGCAAAAAAGATCGCTCGTCCGGCTTCCTGCTGCCGAGTTCCGGCGCGTCCTCGATTCGCGGACGCACTTTGGGGCTGGCCTATTACCAAACCCTTGGACGCAGCGCCGATGTTCTGTTGCGAACGGACATCTTCACCAAACGAGGCGTGGGAATGGGTTTCGATTTCCGCGCGCGCACCAATGAAACCTCGAAGGTCAATTTCGGGTCGTTTCTGGTGTTCGACCGGTTGTTTGGCGAAAAAGGCGTGGATCAAGGCGGCAGCAGCTTTTATGCCGACGCGGTTCACAATTTCAAAAACGGTTTTGTCGCCATTGCCGATGTCAACATCACGTCGTCGTTCGCGTTTCGCCAGGTGTTTTCCGATAACATTTTGTCCGCGATTTCTCCCGAAGAGCGGTCGCTGTTTATTGTGAATAAAAACTGGCGTTCGTTCAGCTTCAACGCGCAATTCGGCGAACAAAGCTCCTTCATCGGCGAATTCGACAAGAACGGCAATTTCGTCTCAGACCAGATAGTCAAAGTCCGCAAATTTCCCAGCATCGAACTCAACAAACGCGCAACGCAGATTTCCGAACGCATTCCGTTTTACTTTTCCTTCGATTCGGCGCTGGAAGGCGTTCGTCGCAGCGAAACCTCTTCCAATCAATTTCGACTGAAAACGCCGTCCGTCGTGCAGCGACTGGATTTTGCGCCGCGCATCACCTTTCCGCTCAAATCCTTTGCCGGATTCACAGTCACGCCTAGCCTTGGATTGCGTTCGACGTTTTACAGCGACAGTCTGGACCCGGTCAGTCGTCAGGTGACTGGGCAAAACCTGTTTCGCAATTACGCGGATTTTCACGTGGATGTGCGCCCGACGGCGCTGGCCAAAGTCTTTCGGCACAAAGACGGTGAAGCGTGGTTCAAACACATCATCGAACCGTTTATCGAATACCGTCGCATCGAAGGCATTGACGAATTCGACCGCACGTTGCGCGTGGACGAACGCGACATTGTCGCCGAAACCAACGAAGTCGCTGTTGGCATCAGCAACAGCTTTCTGGTCAAACGCTCGCCGGGCGAAGGGCAGGCTCCGCAAACGCACGAGTTTCTGAACCTGACGTTGACGCAAAAATACTTTTTCGATCCGACCTTTGGCGGCGCGTTGCGCGAAGGCGAACGCAATCAGTTTTTCCCTATCAATACGCTGGCGGGTTTTGCCTTCGGAGCCATCCGGCGTGATATGTCGCCATTGAACGTCCGAGCCAGAATTCGCCCGACTCAAAACGTCTTTGCCGATGTGCGGCTGAATTACGACACCAAGTTTCACGACCTGCGCGATTTCATTGTTGGCGCAGGCGTGACCAAAGGCATTTTTTCGATCAGCCAGTCGTGGTTTTACACGCGCCGCATCGCCGTTGACCAATTCAAATTCGACCCTTCGACTTTGCCCGGCAACCAGATGGACTTGTCGGCCTTTGTCGGCAATCCGGCCAAAGGACCTTACGGCGGCTTTACCATCAGTTACGATCTGCGCGACAAATTTTTCAACGGCGGAACCCGTGAACGCCGTCTGATTAACCTGACGACCAGCGCCGGCTGGGCGTGGGACTGCTGTAGCTTTAACGTACAGACGATCACCTTCAACGCGGGTATACGCGACGAAAGTCGGATTGTGTTCGCGTTCACGCTGAAGGGAATTGGGTCATTTGGAACCCAGAACATCGGCCAACGTCGCTGAAAAGCGATGGAAAAGCATTCAATTAGAATCCTGCCAACTATTGCCGACCGATTTTCGCTCGCAATTTTGAGTCTCAAAACCGAGCAAGAAGGAAAATCTGACACAAGAAGGCTCAGAAAAAGCCCTTCTGTGCTATACTCCCCGCCATCTTAAAGTTAGAAGGAGAACGGCATTGGCAGCATTCAGAGAAGGTAACAAAGTGATTTATCCGCGATTGGGCATTTGCCGTATCGCTGGGGTCGTTGAACAATCGGTTGGAGATATGACGGTTAAGTTATACGCTCTTAAACCTTTAGATCATCAGGAAACAACCACCGTCATGGTTCCGGTCAACAAGGCCGAAGAAGTCGGTGTTCGAAAACTGATCGAAAAAGAAGACATTCCCAAACTGTTGCGGTTTTTGGGCAAAGATATTGAAGTCGCCACCGACCATCGTAAGCGCAACGCTCGAAATGCCGAGCGCATGGCGACCGGAGAAATTTACGAAGTCGCTGATTCGCTCAAAACGATGGCCAAATTGAGCAAATCGAAAACGCTTTCGCCCGAAGAACAACAAACCATGTCTCGCGCTCGCTACTTAATCATCAAAGAAATCGCGCACGTCACCAAACTTTCCACCGAAGAAGTGGAACAGATGATTGACGACGCTCTGGCGGGCAAAAAAACCAAAACCAAAAAACTGGCGGCGTAAGCCGGTTGCAAACCAAACACAAAAGGCCTTGAACGTCGGAATTTAACTCCGACCTTCACGGCCTTTTGAGCAATGATTTGAAACGACTATCATCGGCCTGCGACTGAAATCATCCCGGAAATTGGTGAATCAACCAACGCCATCGTTTTTTACGCTGACAGTTGATGGAGGCAAGAAGGAAGCTATATGCCGTCAGTTGCTTACCAAGAAATTGTTCAAAGAATCCCTTTGCTGACGCCAGAAGAAAAAGTTTTGCTCGCTGGCTTTCTTCATTTCGGCAATGGAAAGGAAGACGATCCGAGCCATAGTGCAGCCGTATCTGCCGAACAAAATGGGACCGATGCTTTGCCAATCCGGCTCGTTCCATTAAGAAGTTTCGATGAAGAACGACAATGGATCAGCCACCACCGCGATCAGTTTCGCGGTCAATTCGTTGCGCTTGCCGGAGATCATCTGCTGGCACACGGCGCTGACGAAGGCGAAGTGATTGACCAGGCCAGACTCGCCGGGTTCCCATCTCCTTTTGTCACTTACATCGAAACTGAAGCAGAAGAACATTACCTCAGCGGATGGCTTATTCCCATTTTATGACTTACCAACTCGATTTCGATTCGATCCATCAATACGATCCGGGGCGTCCCGGCATTGCCATTCCTGTGTCGCTGAAATTGAGCACCGGAATGTTGACCACAGAAGCGTACCTTGATACTGGCGCAGCAACTGCTTTTTCAGAAGGTCACTTGGCGAAAGGTTGGGACTCGACATCGAATCTGGCTATCTGCAAGGATTTTCCACGCCGGGCGGCGTTGTTGAAGGATACGGTCATCCGGTCATACTTGAAACGGCCGGGATGGAATTCGATACGATCATCTACTTCGCAAAAGACCGAAGCTTCAATCGCAATCTCCTCGGTCGTCACGGCTGGCTGCAACGCGTAAGAATGGGACTGGTGGATTACGACGGAATGCTCTACTTGAGCCGCTATGAAAGCGAACAGCGGTAGTTGTTAAATACTAGTGGTAATTGTCTAGCCGAATCGCCAGGGTAATTGCGATAGTATTGCTTTTAGTGCCTCAACTTTCTCGAATTCGCTAGAAGTAGCCTCATCTCATTCAGTTTTGCTGTCGCTCCATAAATGATCGAAGCGTTTGTAAGCAAGCGAGCGACCAAGGCGATGTATGTTGTCGGCAAAATCAATAATCGTACACTCTGGAGTGCCGCCAAATTTTGGGCCGCGCAGACCTCGTCCAATAATTTGTTCATAAAGCACTTCGCTTGTTGTCGGACGACAAAGTGCTATGCACTGGGTTTGCGGAGCGTCGAACCCCGTAGTAAGCACGCCGTAGTTACACAAGAACTCAATTTTTCCTTCCTTGAAATCCTGTATGAGTCCTCTTCTAAGAGTCATAGGCGTTTCGGCGGAAACAGCTCCCGACTTTCGCCCCTGTGCTGTCAGGATGACAGAAAGGAAGTAGGCGTGCTCTACGGTGCAAGCATAAACAAGGGTCGGAGTGCTTTCGGGCAACTTAAGAAGCCTCCTGACAATATGAAGGTTTCTATCATTATCATCGGCAAGGCGCTTCAGGAATCCCAATGGTAAGTCGCCACTCCCATCTATTTTATTAAATTCATCATCTGTAAGCTCATACTCCATCCCCAATTGATTCACAATATGATGCGCACGTGCTAGGAATCCGTGTTCACGAAAATACCGCTCAGGGTCTTCTTCATACTCTTTGCCCAAGTCTGGTTTGACAAGGTACATTTGAAATCTCTCTACCAACTTGTTGGTCTCTTCCTCGCGGTTTAGCCCGGCCCGGCCAGGTGTGGCCGTGAGTCCGCAAATTGGAAACAGATCTTGTCCGCACAACTCTTCTGCCTTGTTAAGTAAGGAGTCGTACATCGGCGATACTGCACGATGGGCTTCATCAATAATCATTGCTCCGGTGTTCTTCAGGATCGTTTCCAAGGCTTCGTCGCTTGTTTTAATTCGACTATAAAGTTGCTGAATACTTGCAACTACGACCCCGCCACGGATACGGAAATCCTCTAAAGATACAGAACGCCCGCCAAAAAAACGATAAATACGCAATGAACTCGGGAAGTCACGTGATCCCCACATTTGCTCAATACAAGCAATAGCTTGTTCACACAATTCTTCGCTTTGAGCCACCCAAACCAAATATTGGCCCTCGGCAAAGCGAGGTTGTAGCCATTCGATAAAAGCTTCAACTGCAACACGTGTTTTGCCACCGCCAGTTGGCAAAGTGACCATGCAGCGAGTCTTAGTTCCATCGTGCTTAAGAACTTCGAGCATCTTTATTTTTAAACCTTCTTGAAAGGCAGTCAGCTTGGGAGGAACTTTTAGTGGAGACACTTCATAAATGGTTGGAACCTTTTCTGCCTGCATAACGCCAGCAAAAATGAGAGGGAAGCCAAGAGATGCAACGAAATCTTTTGCCCAATTTTTGCCAGAATACCATTTTCTTTCTGCCAGAGGTTTTCGCATATAGGATGGAGACAAAATCTTCCCATTCGTTGCCGGATAACGATCGAACAAATCTTGTATCTCTTTGTCCGAGAGCTTTTTTAGAAGTTGCATGCGCAGTTCGCGCGTCACTTCTTCGCCTCCGGCGAACAACGACGGTCCCTTACGATGAACCAGAAGACGGGCGACATCAAGTCTCGATAATTGGGTTCCCCCAAGTGATTTCATAATGCTGTTTGATTGCTCCCGTTGGTTCGTACCAAAGAGCTGGCCTAGTAGTTGTGCTGAAACATTATATTTGTTGACCAAAAGGTCAGCCGCAAGTTCAACCTCTTCATCGGTCGGAATGATATGCAATGTGATACCTCCTGAATTGTATTGCTTGATGTGGATTGTGCGGGGCTTAGGCATTGCTACAGGTGCTAAAAAAGCTCGACAATCGAAGTATAGGCCCGCGTTGTTGTCAAAAGCAATAATTTAAGCTTGGGTATTTGCGCTACGTTCCAGAGTTATATTGGGCAGAATAGGAAACTCTACAGGCTTTTATCTCCATCAGATTTTAACATTCGGCGGAGGGTGATTGACGTTGTCCGAATTCTAGTTGAAATTCTGTCAGAGTCGCAGTCCCGGACAGAGG